>NZ_CP149798.1:1422500-2622500 GCF_037940415.1 Streptomyces sp. f51
TTTCGCGTTTTCCTTTCCGGCGGGTCCGACTCTATCAGATCCTTTCGGGCCTGACTCCCAGTCAGCGGGGTTTGCCTTCCGGCCTTTCGGCGCTTTCGCGTTTCGGGCCTTTCGACATTCACTACGCTAGCCGATTCCCTCGGCGACTCATAATCGAGTTCCACGGGTTCGCATTCGAACGTGCGGACACGCCGAATAGACCCCCGCTGCGGGGAAGTCGTAGGTAGTGGGTTGGCCGCTCTCGGCTGCTGGCTGAACGCCGTAACCGGTTCAAGCGGCTCGGGCTACATTACGGATCCGCCAGAGGCGCGTCAAGTTGAACGGCGGCGGGGCGCGTGGGGTCTATAAGGACTCACGGTCGGATCGCCGTCGACCCAGAAACGCCAGGGGTGGACGCCTCCGTCGCCGGAGACCCCGGTGCGGGGACCGTTGCGTACCTGGTCGGAGGGCACGGGGGTACCCCTCAGGAGAGTGAGGGGCGAGCCCTCGGGTCCACAGGCGTCCGCTCCGTCGAGTGACCGGTCCACCCCCAGGGCCGTCGCGAGGCGCGCCGGGCCTTTGGCCAGTTCCTTGTCGTATCGGGCCGAGAGTCGACGTTTGCGGGCGAGATCCGCACCCTCGGTGACCTCGCCGGCCCGGAGCAGCACTCCACTGGGCCTGCCCTCGGGTCCGCACACCAGGTTCATGCAGAACCACATGCCATAGGTGAAGTAGACGTACACATGACCCGGCGGGCCGAACATCACGCCGTTGCGGGCGGTGCGGCCGCGGTACGCGTGCGAGCCCGGGTCGTTCGGACCATCGTAGGCCTCGACCTCCGTGAGACGCAACTCGATCGGACCGTCCGGGGTGAGGCGCACGAGGACGCGTCCCAGCAGGTCGGGGGCGACCTCCAGGACAGGGCGGTCGAAGAAGTCCCGGGTCAGGGGCGTACGGTCAGGGGCCGCGATCATGGCGTACGAGCGTAGTCCCTCCCTGTCGCCCGCGCGGCGGAGTCCGGAGCCGTTCGGACGGATGCCCGCCGACGGGGTGGTCAGGGGTCCTCTCTCTTGCAAGGGTGAGGGCGCGGAACCGGTCGGGGCCGGATCGCGTTTGTAGGGATCAAGGGATCCATACAGCCAGAGGACGAACAGGCATCGCCTGGGGAGGAAGTGACGACATGGGGTTCAAGCGGCTGCTTGCGAGCCTGGGGGCCGGTGGGGCTTCGGTCGAGACGGTGCTGACGGAGGCCAACACCGTTCCGGGCGGCGTCGTCCAGGGTGAGGTGCGGATCCAGGGTGGCTCGGTCGACCAGGCGATCGAGGGCCTGTCGGTCGGCCTTCAGGCCAAGGTCGAGGTCGAGGGCCACGACGACCAGGAGTACAAGCAGAACATCGAGTTCACCAAGCTGCGGCTCGGCGGGGCCTTCGACCTCCAGGCGGGTGCCGTGCACACGGTCCCGTTCGGTCTTGAGGTTCCGTGGGAGACGCCCATCACGATGATCGACGGGCAGAGCCTGCGCGGGATGAACATCGGTGTCACCACCGAGCTCCAGATCGCCCGTGCCATCGACCCGGGCGACCTCGACCCGGTCAACGTGCACCCGCTGCCGGCGCAGAAGGCGATTCTCGACGCCTTCATCCAGCTGGGCTTCCGCTTCAAGAACGCGGACATGGAGAAGGGGCACATCCGCAACACCCGTCAGCGGCTTCCCTTCTACCAGGAGATCGAGTTCTACCCGCCGTCGCAGTACCGCGGTCTGAACCAGGTGGAGCTGAGCTTCGTCGCGGACGACCGCGCGATGGACGTCGTCCTGGAGATGGACAAGAAGCCGGGCATCTTCAGCGAGGGCAGCGACTCCTACCGCTCCTTCGAGGTGGGTCTGCACGACTTCCACGGCACCGACTGGGCCGGATACCTGAACCACTGGCTGTCGGAGGTCGGCAGCAAGCGCAGCTGGTTCTAGGCTCGGATCAGAGACCCCGCCGTTCAGGAGGTACTGACGTGACCGAGCCCAAGAGGCCGCCGCTTCCGCACGACTTCCATCCGCCGGTGCCGGCGTTCACCCTCACCAGTGAGGATGTCGCGCCGGGCGCCGTGCTGAAGGACGAGCAGGTCCACGCGGCCGGGAACACCTCGCCGCAGCTGAGCTGGGAAGGGTTTCCGCCGGAGACCAAGAGCTTCGCCGTGACGTGCTTCGACCCGGACGCACCGACGGGGAGCGGCTTCTGGCACTGGGTGCTGTTCGACGTCCCGGTCTCGGTGACGGAGCTGCCCGCGGGCGCGGGCACCGGCAAGTTCGAGGGTCTGCCCGAGGGCGCGGTCCAGGTGCGCAACGACTACGGCTCCCGGGACTTCGGCGGCGCCGCGCCGCCGGCGGGGGATCCGGCGCACCGGTACGTCTTCACCGTGTACGCGGTGGATCAGGAGAAGCTCGGTCCCGACGCGGAGGTGTCTCCCGCCGTGGTGGGCTTCAATCTGCGGTTCCACACGCTGGCGCGCGCCCAGTTGATCGGCGAGTACGCCCATCCCGCCGCAGACTGACGTTCGCCGAACGTTTGCCCGCCTCTGGTCATGGAAGTGATCAGGGGCGGGCATTTTTTATTGCGTTGTCCATCTCGGCGTGCCCGGCCAGAGTTGATCCCAGCCCGCCGCAGGGGGGCCGGTGCGCAAGAGGAGGTGGGCTGGATGCGGGAGACGCTGGTACTGAACGCGAGTTTCGAGCCATTGTCGACGGTGACGTTGAACCGAGCCGTCGTTCTGGTGCTGACGGACAAGGCCGTCGTCGAGCAGGCCCACCCCGAACTGCGCATGCGCGGTGCCGCGCTGGACATACCCGTGCCGCGGGTGATCAGGCTCTGCCGGTATGTCCGGGTGCCGTTCCGAAGACAAGCGCCGTGGTCGAGGCGGGGCGTGCTCGTACGCGACCGGCACCGGTGCGCGTACTGCGGACGCCGGGCCACGACCGTGGACCACGTCGTGCCGCGGGCACAGGGCGGCCAGGACTCCTGGCTGAACACCGTGGCGTCCTGCGCCGAGGACAATCACCGCAAGGCCGACCGTACTCCGGAGCAGGCCCAGATGCCCCTGCTGCGGCAGCCGTTCGAGCCGACGCCCGCGGACGCCATGCTGCTGGCGCTGGGTCAGGACGACTTCGACGCGCTACCGGAGTGGCTGGCCCAGCCGGCCGCGTAGCCCGTACGACAGGACGATGGGCCCCTTCCCGTGGGAGGTGGGCCCCATCGTCGTACCGTCGCGGCCGTCAGTCCGTGATGGACGGCTTCTCGCGGCGCTCCGAGCCGCCGCCCGAGCCTCCCGAGGAGCCTCCGTTGCCCGAACCTCCGCCCAGGCCGCCGAAGTTGCCCATGGCCCCGCTGAGGCCCTTGAGGGCGTCGCCGATCTCGCTCGGCACGATCCAGAGCTTGTTGGCGTCGCCCTCGGCGATCTTCGGGAGCATCTGGAGGTACTGGTAGGAGAGGAGCTTCTGGTCCGGGTCTCCGGCGTGGATGGCCTCGAAGACCGTGCGGACGGCCTGGGCCTCGCCCTCGGCGCGCAGGGCCGCGGCCTTGGCCTCACCCTCGGCGCGCAGGATCGCGGACTGCTTCTCGCCCTCCGCGGTGAGGATCTGGGACTGCCGGATGCCCTCCGCGGTGAGGATCGCGGCGCGCTTGTCGCGGTCGGCGCGCATCTGCTTCTCCATCGAGTCCTGGATGGAGGTGGGCGGTTCGATCGCCTTCAGCTCGACGCGGTTGACGCGGATGCCCCACTTGCCGGTGGCCTCGTCGAGGACTCCGCGCAGGGCCGCGTTGATCTCCTCGCGCGAGGTCAGGGTCCGCTCCAGGTCCATGCCGCCGATGATGTTGCGCAGCGTGGTGACGGTGAGCTGCTCGATCGCCTGGATGTAGCTGGCGACCTCGTACGTCGCGGCTCGCGCGTCGGTGACCTGGTAGTAGATGACCGTGTCGATGTTGACGACCAGGTTGTCCTGGGTGATCACCGGCTGCGGCGGGAACGGCACGACCTGTTCACGCAGGTCGATGCGGTTGCGGATCGAGTCTATGAACGGGACGACGATGTTGAGGCCGGCGTTCAGCGTCCGCGTGTAGCGGCCGAAGCGCTCGACGATGGCGGCGCTGGCCTGCGGGATGACCTGGATGGTCTTGATCAGGGCGATGAAGACCAGCACCACCAGAATGATCAGGACGATGATGATCGGTTCCATCGATGCTCCCCGTACCCTTCTCCACTCGGCAATTCCGAAAGATCTTATGGGTGTTGAAGATCTTGCTGGTCGAGTCTGACAGAACGTCGTCTGCCACGTGGGGCGTTCGGTTCACTTGCGTTGTACGAGGTCACATGACGATCGCCGTGGCGCCGTCGATGTCCACGACATCGACTTCCTGGCCCACTTCGTAGGCCTGTGCGCCGTCGAGGGCGCGCGCGGACCAGATCTCTCCGCCGAGCTTGATGCGGCCGGCGCCCGAACCGTCCACGCGTTCCAGGACGAGTGCCTGTCTGCCCTTCAACGCCTCGATCCCGGTGGCGAGTTCGGGGCGCTGGTTGCGGTGCCGGGCGGCGATGGGCCGCACGACGGCGATGAGCGCGACGGACACGACGACGAAGACGAGCACCTCGACGACGACACCGGCGCCGAGCCCCGCCGCGACCGCCGCGGCGACGGCGCCCACGGAGAGCATGCCGAACTCCGGCATCGCGGTCACCACGAGCGGGATGCCGAGTCCGGCCGCCGCGATCAGCCACCACACCCATGCGTCGATGTCGTTCACGTGGTCATGGTAGGACCGCGCTCCCCCGGCGGACAGAGCGCGCGATCAAGTCGGGTACGCCTGGTGACGGGGGTGCGTCCGCGTGTCGTAGCGGTTTCAGGCCATCGGGAGGCCCTGTGCGGTCCAGCGCTCGCCGACCTGCTCGACGACGAGGGGGAGACCGAAGCAGAGCGAGAGGTTGCGCGAGGTGAGTTCGAGCTCCAGCGGACCGGCGGCGAGAACCTTGCCCTGACGGATCATCAGGACGTGGGTGAAGCCCGGGGCGATCTCCTCGACGTGGTGCGTGACCATGATCATGGAGGGCGCGATCGGGTCGCGGGCGAGGCGGCCGAGGCGGCGTACGAGGTCCTCGCGGCCGCCGAGGTCCAGGCCGGCCGCGGGCTCGTCGAGGAGCAGCAGTTCGGGGTCGGTCATCAGGGCGCGGGCGATCAGGGTGCGCTTGCGCTCGCCCTCGGAGAGGGTGCCGAACCTGCGGTCCAGGTAGTCGCTCATGCCGAGGCGGTCGAGGAAGGCGCGGGCGCGCTGCTCGTCGATGTCCTCGTAGTCCTCGTGCCAGCCGGCGGTCATGCCGTACGCGGCGGTGAGGACCGTCTGGAGGACCGTCTGGCGCTTGGGGAGCTTCTCGGCCATGGCGATACCGGCGATGCCGATGCGCGGGCGGAGCTCGAAGACGTCGACCTGGCCGAGGGTCTCACCGAGGATGGAGGCCGTGCCCGTACTGGGGAAGAGGTAGCTGGAGGCGACGTTCAGGAGGGTTGTCTTCCCGGCGCCGTTGGGGCCGAGGATGACCCAGCGCTCCCCCTCCTTGACCGACCAGGAGACCTGGTCCACCAGAGCCCGGCCCTCGCGGACCACGGATACGTCCACCAGTTCCAGTACATCGCTCATGAGCGCGTTGTCTCCCATTGCATCTCGGCCGTCGCTTACGTCTGTGGACGAAGCCCCCAGGGAAAACCTACGCCACCGGTCGGCCGCACCGACCCATCGGCCGGTCCTTAGGGTGGGACCATGCTCTCGGAACCACGCTCAGGACAGCTGGCCGCTTGGGGAAATGCCCTATTGGCCGGACTTGTTTCTCCGGACGACGCCGTCCTCGCCATCGTCGGGGACGACGCGGTGCACCGGGTCGAGGGGCTGCCCGGCGAGTCGGGGCCCGTCGGGCTCACGCTCGCCCTCGGCCGGCTGCGCAGACTCGGGGTGACCGGACTGCGGATCGCGCTGCCCGCGCCGGGGCATCCGCTCGGCCTCAGCGGGCCGCCCGAGTTCAACGCGCGCGCCCTCGACGCCGAGGAGGCCGTGGTGTGCCACGGCTCCGCGCTCGGGCTCGTGCCCGAGGTCTACGAGGCCGGGCCCGCCGGTGACGTGCATGTCGAGGTGGTCTGGCACTGCCTCGCCGTGCGCGAGGCGCCGCCCGCCGACGTGCCCTCGCTCGGGGAGGCGGAGCGGGAGCTGGCGGAGGCGCTCCGCGAGGCGACGGAGGTGCTGTCGCGGCTGGACGTGGCCGGGTCGGGGCCGGTCGCGGCGGCGGCGATCGAGGCGTACCGGGCTCGGGCGGAGCGGGGGCGGGAGGTGCTGGCTCCGGGGTATCCGCCGCGTGCGGTGCGGGTGCTGGAGCTGGCGCAGCGGGTCGGGATGCTGATCTCGGTGGCGTACGAGAGTGGGCACGGTGGTGCGGTGAGCGCGTCGGAGATGGCCGCTCGGGCCGAGGCGCTGCGTCCGGTGGAGCGGACCGCTCGGCGGGCGCAGGTGGCGGCGTACAACGCGTTCGTGGAGGAGCGGGAGCGGGGCGTGCGCTGAGCTCCGCTCCGGGTTCGGCTTCGGTCCGGTGGGGGGTCGGGGCCGTGCCGGTGCATCAGCCCGTCGCCGTTGGATGAGGAGTGACCGTCGGTGGCGACGGGCATCGATGTACCGGCACGGCCCCTCGCGTCCCATTCCGGCTGCGGGTCCGTCCTGGTGGCGGCAGCAGCCCAGGACAAAGTCAGCCCCGGCCGGGGAAAGTCTCAGCCCCTCAAGTGCGTGATTTTCAGCCCCTCCGGCGTTTGAGGAGCGGGGGCTGGGGCGGAGCCCCAGGTGCGGGTTGGGTAGGGGCGGAGGGGGCGAAAGAAGGCTTTGGCGGGGTCGGCGTCGGTTTCGGGGGCCTGGAGTCTGCGGACTGCGGGGGCATGCGGAAGGGCCCCGCGAAACGTTTCCGTTTTGCGGGGCCCCTTGGGGTGACCGGCTCAGCCGTTGACGCCCGCGTTGCCGAACGCCGGGTTCAGGAGGCCGACGACGTTGACGGAGTTGCCCACCACGTTGACGGGGATGTGGATGGGGAGCTGGGCGACGTTGCCCGAGACGACGCCCGGCGAGTGCGCGGCGGCGCCCTCGGCACCCGCGTCGGCGACAGCGGCACCGGCACCAGCGCCCGCGGCGATACCGGCGACGGTGACGGCCAGGGCGGCCTTCTTGGCGATGTTCATGGGAAGCGTTCCTCCTGCGTGTACGGATCCGACCCTGCCGCGGGTCGTACGCTGAGCAACGCCCCGGAGCCGGGGACGGCACGGGCAGGCGGTACGGAATGCCCCGTCCGGTTCAGTCCACGGATGAGCCGACAAGCCGACCGGCCCTCCAGGGGACTCCCTGGAAGGCCGGTGGTCGTGACCGCCGGGGCGGGGAACCTCAGTGGTTGAGGCCGAGGTTGCCGAAGGCCGGGTTCAGGGCGCCGATGACGTTCACGCTGTTCCCCACGAGGTTCACCGGGACGTCGACCGGGGCCTGGACGAGGTTGCCGGAGACGACGCCCGGGGAACCCACGGCCTTGCCGGCGGCCGAAGCGCCGTCCGCCGCCGAGGCCATCCCCGCACCGGCGGCGACGAGACCGCCCGCCACCATCGCGACGGCCGTGAACTTCTTCAGGTTCTTCACTTGCGAAACCCCTCCTGGTGAACACCGCGGCGGATCACCGCGGCGCACTGGAGAACGGCCGGGCCCCACGGAGGATGCGCCATCCGGGTGACATACACACGACGGTATGAATCTCATCCCGGAGCGGGACCTTCCGAGTTGACGGTCAGTCCGCGATCCCGTGCCGTACGGCCCACAGGGCGGCCTGGGTGCGGTCGGCGAGGTCGAGTTTCATCAGGATGTTCGAGACGTGGGTCTTCACCGTCTTCTCGGATAGGACGAGGGCGCGGGCGATCTCCCGGTTGGACCGGCCGTCCGCGATCAGGCCGAGCACCTCCCGTTCCCGCTCGGTGAGCGAGACACCTCTGCCCTGGCCCGAGTTGACCTCCTCCTGCGACAACAGGGCGTTGGCGACCTCCTGTTGCAGGACGACATGCCCCGCGTGGACGGAGCGGATGGCCCCGGCCAGCGCGTCGGGGTCCACGTCCTTGTACACGTACCCGGCGGCGCCCGCGCGCAGCGCCGGTACCACCGTGCGCTGCTCGGTGAAGCTGGTGACGATCAGCACGCGCGCGGGGTTGGCGAGTTCGCGGAGCTTGCGCAGCGCGTCCACGCCGTCCATTCCCGGCATCTTGACGTCCATGAGGACGACGTCGGGTCTCAGCTCCTCGGCGCGGGTGACGCCCTCCGACCCGTCGGACGCCTCCCCCACGACCTCGATGTCGTCCTGTACTTCGAGGAAGGTGCGCAGTCCCCGGCGGACGACCTGGTGGTCGTCGACGAGCAGCACCTTGATTGCGTCAGCCACCAGGGACCTCCATCTCGATCACGGTGCCCTTCCCGGGCGCCGATTCCACGGTGAGTGTGCCGCCGACCCCGCTCGCCCGGTCCCGCATCGACACCAGGCCGAGATGGCGGCCGGCGCTGCGTATCGCGGTGGGGTCGAAGCCGCTGCCGTCGTCGCGGACGCACAGGACGGCACCGGGGCCGCGCCGCTCCAGGGTGACGTCGACCCGGGTGGCGCCGGAGTGCCGCAGCGCGTTGTGCAGGGCCTCCTGGGAGACCCGCAGCACGGCCTCCTCCTGGGAGGCGGGCAGTGCCCGTACACCGTGGCCGCAGAAGGTCACGCGCGCGGAGTGGGCGCGGTCGAGGACCTGGATCTGGGTGCGCAGGGTGGCGACGAGACCGTCCTCGTCGAGAGCGGCGGGGCGCAACTCGACGACGGCGGCGCGCAGTTCCTCGGCGGCCTCTGCGGCGAGAGCGGCCACGTGCTGGAGTTCGCCCTTGGCACGGGAGGGGTCGCGGTCGACCAGGGCGGCGGCGGCCTGCGCGGTCAGACGCAGGGAGAACAGCTTCTGGCTGACGGCGTCGTGCAGTTCGTGCGCGAGCCGGGAGCGCTCCTCGGCGATGGTGAGTTCGCGGCTGCGTTCGTAGAGCCGGGCGTTGGTCAGGGCGATCGCCGCGTGCTGGGCGAGGATGGTGAGGAGTTCCTCGTCGTCCTCGGTGAAGCCGCAGCGGCCGTCCGGCCCGGGGCACGGCGGTTCGCCCTCGGGCCGCATCTTGTTCGCGAGGAAGAGCGCGCCGATGATCTCGTCGCCGTCGCGGATGGGCAGGCCGAGGAAGTCGGACATGTCCGGGTGGGCCGCGGGCCAGCCCTCGAAGCGGGGGTCCTTGCGCACGTCGGCCAGGCGCTCGGGGCGGGCCTCGCGCAGCATCGCGGCGAGGATGCCGTGCTGGCGCGGGAGCGGTCCGATGGCCTTCCACTGCGCGTCGCTGACCCCGTCCACGACGAACTGGGCGAAGCCTCCGTGGTCGTCGGGCACCCCGAGGGCCGCGTACTGCGCGTCGAGCAGTTCGCGGGCCGAGGCGACGATCGTCTTGAGGACGTCGCGCACTTCGAGATGCCTGCTCATGGCCAGCAGCGCGGAGCTCACCGCGTACAGGCCCGACCGGGGTCCGTGACTCATGCCCCCAAACTACCGGCGGGCGGTGACAGCGCGTATCGGCCCTGTGGACGCGCGGGCCGGGCCATTGGGCCTAGGACGAAGGGCCCCTGATCATTGCGGCCCGCGTACGAGGCGCCCGGGCGGGGCCCGTTCCTACGGTGAGGGCAGCCGCCGGGAAGGCGGTCCGAGCGAGGGGACGGTTGTCATGCCGGTAGCGATCATCACGGGAGCTTCGAAGGGTCTGGGGAGGGTGCTCGGCGCGGCGCTGGCCGGGCGCGGCTGGGATCTGGTGCTCGACGCGAGGACGGCGGGGGTGCTGGAGGAGACCGCGCGGGCGCTCGCCGCGTACGGGACGCGGGTGGAGGCCCTGCCCGGGGATGTGACGGACGCCGGTCACCGTGCGGAGCTGGTGGCGGCGGCCCGGAAGCTGGGCGGTGTCGACCTGCTCGTGAACAACGCGAGCGCGCTGGGCGCGGAGCCGCTGGTGCGTCTGGAGGAGCTGGACCTGGAGGGGCTGCGGCGGGCTCTCGAGGTCAATGTGGTCGCCGCGCTGGGTCTGGTGCAGGAGGCGCTGCCGCCGCTGCGGGCGGCGGTGGCGGGCGCGGTCGTCTGTGTCAGTTCGGACGCCGCGGCCGAGGCGTACGAGACCTGGGGCGGCTACGGGGCCTCGAAGGCGGCGCTCGACCAGCTCTCGGCGGTGCTGGGTGAGGAGGAGCCCGGGCTGCGG
Source organism: Streptomyces sp. f51 (assembly GCF_037940415.1). Taxonomy (NCBI): domain Bacteria; kingdom Bacillati; phylum Actinomycetota; class Actinomycetes; order Kitasatosporales; family Streptomycetaceae; genus Streptomyces; species Streptomyces sp. f51. The sequence goes on from NZ_CP149798.1 coordinate 1,432,823, forward strand.
GTGTGGGCGATGGACCCGGGGGACATGGGCACCGACCTCTACACGGCGGCGGTGCCGGACGACGACGGGCCGCGGCCGGCCCCCGACCGGGTGGTTCCGGCCTTCCTCCGTCTGCTCGACGAACGGCCGGCCAGTGGGCGCTACGCGGCCTCGGACCTGCTGGAGGAGCGGTGACGACGGCGACGGGGATTGCCCGGGAGGGGCGCGGCCGGGACCGGGGAAGCGTTCCGGAGGAGTTGTCGGCGCGGGTTCCGACGGAGCAGCGCGGTCCCGGGCGCGACCGGGACTCCGTACGGCTGCTGGTGTCGCGCGGTGTCGAGGTGTCGCATCACGCGTTCGTGGAGCTGCCGCGGCTGCTGCGGGCCGGGGATCTGCTGGTGGTCAACACCTCGGCCACGCTGGCGGCGGCCGTGGACGGGCGGATCGGGCCCGCGCGTGTGGTCGTGCACTTCTCCACGCGCGGTGACGACGGCCGGTGGGCGGTCGAGCTGCGGGATCCCGACGGACGTGGAACCACGCGCGCGCGGGCGGGTGGGCCCGCGGGGACAGAGGTGCGCCTGCCCGGGGACGGGCGTCTGGTCCTGGAGGAGCCGCTGGCCGCGCGGGGGTCGCGGCTGTGGTGGGGGCGCGTCGCGGACACGGACGTGCTGGGGCTGCTGCGACGGCACGGGCGGCCCATCCGCTACTCCTACACGGAGCGGGACCAGCCGCTGTCGGTGTACCAGACGGTGTTCGCGCTGCCGTCGGACGACGGGGCGGGGAGCGCGGAGATGCCGAGCGCGGCGCGTCCCTTCACCGCGCGCCTGGTGGCGGAGCTGGTGAGCCGGGGGGTGCAGTTCGCGCCGGTCACCCTGCACACGGGGGTCGCGTCGGCGGAGGCGCACGAGCCGCCGTACCCGGAGCGGTACGAGGTTTCGGCGGTGTCGGCCCGGCTGATCAACGCGGCGCGGGCCGGCGGAGGCCGGATCGTCGCGGTCGGTACGACGGCGGTGCGGGCCGTGGAGTCAGCGACCGGTGAGGACGGGCTGGTCCGGGCGGCGAAAGGGTGGACCGGTCTGGTGGTGACTCCGGAGCGCGGGGTGCGGGCGGTCGACGGGCTGCTGACCGGGCTGCACGAGCCGGAGGCCTCGCATCTGCTGATGCTGGAGGCGATCGCGGGCGGAGCGGCGATCGACCGGGGCTACGCCGAGGCCTTGCGCAGGCGCTATCTCTGGCACGAGTTCGGCGACGTGCACCTCATCCTCCCCGGAAACGGGCCTCACACAGAGCATTGCTCCAGCAACTCCGCGTCAGAATGATCGAGGACCCCTGTGAGCCCTCGCATAGGGTCCAGGTCACGTACGAAGGTGCATAGGAGATAAAAGGGACAAGGTGACCAGGGAAGACATGCCAGTCTGCCCCGATTTGCACCTTCTGCGTCCACTACCTGGCTTCGTAGGTCACACCTTTGCCAGGGCATTTTGCGACCGCTAAGAATTGCTCATGTCGCTCAGCGCCTCGGGTTCTCCCCCGGGGCGTTTGTTCCGGAAACACAGTCCCCGACCGGGACGAAGAGCGACCTCCGCGCTATTCGAAGAGGTCTTCAGTCATGCTTAAGAACATTGCTGCTCGTCGTCCCAGTACGAAGCTCACCAAGCTCCACAAGTACTCGGTGGCCGGTGTCGCCACCCTCGGTGCCGCCACCCTCGCGTTCTCCCTGGCGCCCTCCGGCTCGCACACCACCACCGACGCCGCCGCCCCCGCGGCGCCGGTCGCCTACAGCGGCCAGCAGATCAAGGGCGTCGAGGCCGGCGTCGCCGGTACGACCGGTGCCCAGCTGAAGGCGGAGTCCATAGCCGCCAAGCACAAGGCGGCCGCGGACTCCGCGACCGCGGCGAAGAAGAAGGCCGCCGCGACGGCGGCCGCCAAGAAGAAGGCCGCGGCGCACGCCGCCGCCGTCAAGGCCGCCGCGAAGAAGAAGGCGGCCGCGTCCCACGCGAAGGCCGCCGCCGCGAGCCGCTCCACGCAGCGCATCACGATGCAGACCGTCGCCGCGAAGACGTACGCCAACAACCTCGACGGCTGGATCCGCCAGTCCCTCGACATCATGAAGGCGCACGGCATCCCGGGCACCTACAACGGACTGCACAAGAACATCATGCGTGAGTCCTCGGGCAACCCGATGGCCATCAACGACTGGGACATCAACGCCATCAACGGCATCCCCTCGAAGGGCCTGCTCCAGGTCATCCCGCCGACGTTCAAGGCGTACCACGTGGCCGGCACCTCGTGGGACATCTACAACCCGGTCGCCAACATCACCGCCGCCGCCAACTACGCGGCCGACAAGTACGGTTCCATGGACAACGTGAACAGCGCGTACTGAGGACTCAGCGCGGAGTTCCCACACAGACGCCGAAGGGCGGCACCCCGGTCGGGGGTGCCGCCCTCGCGTCGTTCCCGGGCGTCTACTTGCGCATGACCTCGGGCTCGTGGCGGCGCAGGAAGCGGGCCACGAAGAAGCCGCAGACCACACCGAGGACGACCAGCGCGATCATGTCGAGGGTCCAGGCCCCGGCCGTGTGGTTCCACAGCGGGTCCGTGCTCGTCGGATCGTCCTGGTTCGGGAAGATGTTGTTCAGGTCCAGCGTGGCCCCGGACGCGGCCACCGCCCACCGGGCCGGCATCAGGTACGAGAACTGGTTGACGCCCACCGTGCCGTTCAGGATGAACAGGCAGCCCGTGAAGACCACCTGGACGATCGCGAACATGACCAGCAGCGGCATGGTCTTCTCGGCCGTCTTCACCAGCGACGAGATGATCAGGCCGAACATCATCGACACGAAGCCCAGAGCCATGATCGGCAGCGTGAGCTCGACCTTGGGCAGGCTCTTGAGGATCAGCCCCTCGGACGGGACCTCGCGGCTGCCGAAACCGATCGCGCCGACCAGCGCGCCCTGGAGCATGGTGATCACACCGAGCACGATCACCTTGGACATCAGATACGCCGAGCGCGACAGGCCCGTCGCCCGCTCCCGCTCGTAGATCACCCGTTCCTTGATCAGCTCACGGACCGAGTTGGCCGCGCCCGCGAAGCACGCTCCGACCGCGAGGATCAGCAGCACGGTCGTGGCGGTGCCGTTCGCCACATGGGCGCCCGACGGCAGTATCTTCGCGTTGACCAGCAGCGTCTTGCCGTTGTCGATGAGCAGGCTGACCGAGCCCAGCACCGCGGGCAGGATCACCGTCAGGGCCAGGAAGCCCTTGTCCGACGCGATCACCGAGACATAGCGGCGCATCAGCGTCATCAGCTGCGAGCCCCAGCCCTGCGGCTTCGGCGGCTTCATCGCCTGCGCCGGAGGCATCTGCGTCGACTGCGGAGCCACCGCGTCGATGTCGGCCGCGTACATCTGGTAGTGCTGCGAGCCCTTCCAGCGGCCCGCCCAGTCGTAGTCGCGGTAGTTCTCGAACGCGGAGAACACGTCGGCCCAGGTGTCGTAGCCGAAGAAGTTCAGCGCCTCCTCCGGCGGACCGAAGTAGGCGACGGCACCGCCGGGCGCCATCACGAGGAGCTTGTCGCAGATCGCGAGCTCCGCCACCGAGTGGGTGACGACGAGGACCGTACGGCCGTCGTCGGCGAGGCCGCGCAGCAGCTGCATGACGTCACGGTCCATGCCCGGGTCGAGACCGGAGGTCGGCTCGTCCAGGAAGATCAGCGACGGCTTGGTGAGCAGCTCCAGGGCCACCGAGACACGCTTGCGCTGGCCACCGGAGAGCGAGGTGACCTTCTTCTCCTTGTGGATGTCCAGCTTCAGCTCGCGCAGCACCTCGTCTATGCGCGCGTCGCGCTCCGCGCCCGTGGTGTCGGCGGGGAAGCGCAGCTTGGCCGCGTACTTGAGGGCCTTCTTGACGGTCAGTTCCTTGTGCAGGATGTCGTCCTGCGGGACCAGACCGATGCGCTGGCGCAGCTCGGCGAACTGCTTGTACAGGTTCCGGTTGTCGTAGAGGACGTCGCCCTGGTTGGCGGGGCGGTAGCCCGTGAGCGCCTTCAGGAGCGTCGACTTGCCGGAACCCGACGGGCCGATGACCGCGACGAGCGACTTCTCGGGCACGCCGAAGGAGACGTCCTTGAGGATCTGCTTGCCGCCGTCGACGGTGACCGTCAGATGGCGGGCCGAGAAGGAGACCTCACCGGTGTCGACGAACTCCTCGAGCCGGTCGCCGACCAGGCGGAACGTCGAGTGGCCGACGCCGACGATGTCGTGCGGGCCGAGCAGCGCGGAGCCGCCCTTGGCGATCGGCATACCGTTGACGTACGTGCCGTTGTGCGAGCCGAGATCGCGGATCTCGAAGCGGCCGTCCGGCGTCGCGTGGAACTCGGCGTGGTGGCGCGAGACCTGGAGGTCCGAGACGACCAGCTCGTTCTCCAGCGCACGGCCGATACGCATCACGCGGCCCAGCGAGAACTGGTGGAACGTCGTCGGGCTGCGGTCGCCGTAGACCGGCGGCGCCCCCGCGCCTCCACCGGTTCCCTGCTGCTGTGGAATGCCCCCCGCCTGCTGTGCGTTCATCGCGGGCTCCGCCGCCTGCGGCGTCGGCGGCTGGGCCCAGCCCGGGCCGGCGCCCTGGGCCGCGAACGGCTGCTGCGCCGCCGGGGCCGCGGCACCGGCCACGCTCAGCCGCGGACCGTCGGTCGCGTTGCCGAGGTGCACGGCCGAGCCGGGTCCGATCTCCAACTGGTGGATCCGCTGCCCCTGTACGAACGTGCCGTTGGTGCTCCCGTGGTCGTCGATGACCCAACTACGGCCGTTCCAGCTGATCGTGGCGTGCCGCCAGGAGACCCTGGCGTCATCGAGCACGATGTCCCCCTGCGGATCACGTCCGAGGGTGTGAGGCCTGGACGCGTCGAGCGTCCAGGTCCGTCCATTCAATTCCAGTACGAGTTCCGGCACTCCAGCCCCACTGAGTTGTCCCCCGAGTTACCCCCGCTACAGGGAGTCTAGGGATGTCGAACATCGTGGGGAACTATTTCAGTTCAGGCCCCCTGACCGAAAGTCGGGCCTTGGGAACGATGGACAACAGGCGGGTTGTCCGCATCCGTTGACGGGGTTGAAACCGGCCCGGAGAGTGGTAATCCCACACGAGGGGGACATTCGCGGGATCACCGCGGCGCTGATCGGGGGGTCTGGCGATGAGCAACGGGACCACGCACCACGGCGGGAACGGCGGGACCGTGCCCTGGGGGGACGTGCTGTTGTCCGCGATCGCCTCGGTGAGCTGGGCGTTGATCGGGATGGCGGGTACCGCCGCGCTCGGTCTGCATCTGCTCGGGGCGGACGCGGCGGCCTCGCTCGGCCCCATGACCGCGGCGATGGTGGCTCTCGGGGCCGGCGGCGCGGTGACACCGTCCGGGAACGTCTCCGCGTTCGGGCTGAAGGGGGCGCAGGCGCACACCGCCGTCCAGATCACGCCGCTGGGTGTCGGCCTGGTCGGCGCCCTGCTGCTGTCGTGGTTCTTCCTGCGCTCCCTGCGCGGGGCGGGAGTTGTCGTCGGGCCGGCCGAACTCCTCGCCCGGGCGGGTTCGGTGGTCGCCCTGTTCGTCGCGATGATGGGCGGCCTGGCCTGGGCCGGGCACGACGTCGTCACCATCGACGGCGACAAGCTGGGGCTCGGCAAGGTCGCGGGCGGTGGCGGCGGGCTCGGCTCCATCACGGACAAGCTGCCCGGCGGGCTCGGGGACCTCGGCGGGCTGCTGCCCGGCAGGATCGGGGACCTCGTGAAGGCGAAGGCGGCCGTGGGGTTCTCGGTCGACACCGCGCCGACCCTGCTCGGCGGGGCCGCGTGGGCCGCCGCGGTGCTGCTGATCGCGCTGCTGGCCTCCCGGCGTACGCCGCTGCCGCCCGGCTGGGACGCCGTGCACCGTGCGGTGCGGCCCGCCGTCTCCTCGCTCGTCGCCGTCCTGCTCGTCGCCGTCCTCGCGGGGCTCGCGGCGGCCGCGTACGCCGCGATCGGGGACGCGCATCCGAAGCGGATCGCGGGTGCCGCGCTGCTCGGCGCGCCCAACGGGGTGTGGCTCGGTGTCCCCCTCGGGCTCTTCGTCCCCTTCGACGGCAAGGCCACCGGCGAGCTCGCGAAGCTGTTGCCCGATCCCCTCGACAAGCTGCTGACCGCCGACGCGTCCCGGCCCGTCACGCTCGGGCGGCTCTCCGAACTCGACGGGCGGGTATGGCTGTTGGCCGTCGCCGTCGCTTTGATGATGCTGTACGCGGGCGTTCTGACGGCGGTGCGTACGCCGTTCGTACGGGGTGGGGGTGCTCTGCGGTTCGCGGGGCGCTGCGCGGTTCGGCTGGGGGTCGTGACGGCGCTGGCGCTGCCGCTGCTGGCCTGGCTGACGGAGGTGTCGGTGGACGCCTCGCTGTCCGTGTTCGGGTTCGACGCGTTCGGGGCGGGGGTCGAGTTGCGGGGGCGTCTGGGGGTGGCGTTGGTGCTGGGGGCGCTGTGGGGGGCGGGGGCCGGGGGTGTGGGGGCTGTGCTGGCGTTGGTGTGTGGGGTGGCGGGGTGGCGGGTTGTGGAAGTGGGGGGTGTGGGGGTTGGGGGTGTAGGGGTTGCCGGGGGTGGTGGGGTGGCCGGGGTGGCACCGGGTGACGGGGTGGTTTCGGGGGGCGGTGGCATGGCTGGGCCGTACGTGCCTGGGGGGTCCTACCGAGCGCCGAATCCTGACACCAATCCGTATCTGAGGGTGCCGGACGAGGTGCGGGAGCCGGAGGATCGGGCACCCGGGGATGTGTACGGGGCGCCGACCATGGTGGGGCCGATCGGGCCGTCTCCGACGCCGAAGCCTCTGCCGAAGCGGAGGCCGGACGGGCCGCCGCCGCTGCCTCCTCCCCCGCCGCCGGTTCCGCCGTCGCCCGGGGAGGGGCCCTCTGGTCCTCGGCGTCCTCGGCGCTGAGGGGCGAGCGGTTCCCGTCCGGTGGGGGGTCGGGGCCGTGCCGGTGCATCAGCCCGTCGCCGTTGGATGAGGAGTGACCGTCGGTGGCGACGGGCATCGATGTACCGGCACGGCCCCTCGCGTCCCATTCCGGCTGCGGGTCCGTCCACATTTCGGCTCCGGCCGGTGAAAGTTTCAACCCCTCGCGTCCCATCCCGGCTGCGGGTGAGATTTCCAGCCCCGGCCGGCGAAGGTTTCAGCCCCTCCGGCGTTTGAGGAGCGGGGGCTGGGGCGGAGCCCCGGGTACGGGTTGGGTAGGGGCGGAGGGGGCGAAGGGAGGTTGTGGGGCGGCTGCGGGGGCCGGGGCGAGGGGCGTTGTCTCGGGTAGGGGGAGACTTGTCATCCTGGGGCCTCCGGGGTGTCACCCAGTGTTCCGTGTCCGCTAGGCGGACCGGGCGGGCGGGAGGCACTGGGTGCCGGATACGGTGGGAAATACCATGAGCGCTTCACATACCCCTGATGTGCCCACTCTTCTTGTCAAGATCTTCGGCAAGGACCGGCCGGGCATCACCGCCGGACTCTTCGACACCCTCGCCGCCTTCTCCGTCGACGTGGTCGACATCGAGCAGGTCGTCACCCGGGGCCGGATCGTGCTGTGCGCGCTCGTGACCGAGCCGCCCGCAGGCCTCGAAGGCGATCTCCGGTCGACCGTCCACAGCTGGGCGGAGTCGATGAAGATGCAGGCGGAGATCATCTCCGGCCACGGCGACAACCGCCCGCGTGGCCTGGGCCGTTCGCTGGTGACGGTGCTCGGGCACCCGCTCACCGCGGAGTCGACGGCCGCCATCGCCGCGCGGATCACCAAGACCGGCGGCAACATCGACCGTATCTTCCGGCTCGCCAAGTACCCGGTGACTGCGGTCGAGTTCGCGGTGTCCGGTACGGAGACCGAGGAGCTGCGCACCGCGCTGGTGACCGAGGCCTCGGCACTCGGTGTCGACATCGCGGTCGTGGCCGCGGGCCTGCACCGGCGGGCCCAGCGTCTGGTCGTGATGGACGTGGACTCCACGCTGATCCAGGACGAGGTGATCGAGCTCTTCGCCGCGCACGCCGGGTGCGAGGCCGAGGTCGCGGAGGTCACGGCGGCCGCGATGCGCGGTGAGCTGGACTTCGAGCAGTCCCTGCACGCGCGCGTGGCCCTCCTCGAAGGGCTGGACGCCTCGGTGGTGCAGAAGGTGCGCGAGGAGGTGCGGCTGACGCCGGGCGCGCGGACCCTGATCCGTACGCTGAAGCGGCTCGGCTTCCAAGTCGGTGTCGTCTCCGGCGGGTTCACCCAGGTCACCGACGATCTGAAGGAGCGGCTCGGGCTCGACTTCGCCCAGGCCAACACGCTGGAGATCGTCGACGGGAAGCTGACCGGCCGGGTGACCGGCGAGATCGTGGACCGGGCGGGCAAGGCGCGGCTGCTGCGCCGGTTCGCCGCCGAGGCCGGGGTCCCGCTGGTCCAGACCGTGGCGATCGGCGACGGCGCCAACGACCTCGACATGCTCAACGCGGCCGGCCTCGGGGTCGCCTTCAACGCCAAGCCGGTCGTGCGGCAGGCCGCGCACACCGCGGTGAACTTCCCGTTCCTCGACACGGTCCTGTATCTGCTGGGCGTCACCCGCGAAGAGGTCGAGGCCGCCGACATGCACGTGGACGAGGCCGCCGGCTGAGGAAGCGTTCCGGCCGACGGACGGGGGCCCGCACCGTGGTGGTGCGCAGGTCCCCGTCCGTCGTCGGGGGTCACTCCGTCGGTGCCCAGTACTCCGTCAGGTCGGCCGTCCCGGGCTCCAGGGACTTCCAGGATCCGTCGAAGGACAGCACCGCGAAGGCGGCGGTGTGGAAACCGTGGGCGGTCATGCGGGCGCGGGTGTCGCCCTCGGACCGGCCCGCGAGCACGTCGGTCAGTCCGTGCACACCTGGGTTGTGACCGATCAGGATCACGTTGTGCGCGTCGTCCGGAGTCTCGTTGAGGACGGCGATCAGCTCGCCGGGCGAGGCTTCGTAGATCCTCTCCTCGTAGACCGTCTTCGGCCGGTGCGGGAGCTCCTGGACGGCGTGCTTCCACGTCTCTCGGGTCCGGATCGCGGTGGAGCAGAGGGCCAGGTCCAGGGGGATGCCGCTGTCGGCCAGCCTGCGTCCGGCGACGGCGGCGTCCATGCGGCCCCGGTCGGCGAGCGGCCGCTCATGGTCGGACACCTGCGGCCAGTCGGCTTTCGCATGCCGGAAGAGGACGATCCTGCGGGGTTCTGCGACGCTCATGCGTCCCAGCTTCGCACGAAACATGCCATGGGGCGCAGGGAGTTGATGCGGTCCCCCGGCGCGGGTGACGCACCGCCCCGTCAGGGGTGATGCGGTCCGCCGTGGACGGCGTGGGGCCGGGCTCCCGGGTGTACGGCGAGGGGCCGGGGACCTCGGCTCACGGGGTGTTGTGCATGACTGCCTGCCGGACGCGCTCGAACAGGTGGGCGATCGTCGGGTCGCCGGTCGCGGCGTGCGCGTCCACCGGGTTGAGGATCATCAGCAGCAGGGTGATGAAGGCGAGCGTGGGAAGGGCGAGGGCCCACCAGCGGAGCCGGATGTCGACGCGGCCCGTGGTCGCCGGGTGGAGCCGGGTGTGCGTAGGGGCCGACATGCCGCCTCCGTGAGTCTTCGAGTGGTCCCCGGACCGCGGTTCGCGGTCACGTTACGAAGCTACGGAATCCGGCGTCTCCGGCCCATCCGGTGATCCACCCACTTGACCCTGACACTCACCCCCTAGGGGATGGGGGGTTAACCCCACCTCCGGGTCCGGGGGCCGGCCTACGGCGCGGACGGAGGGTGCGGGGCGCCGCCGGTCACGGGGACGCGATGGACGCGATGATCCCGATGATCACGGTGATGGCCAGCATCGCGCCGAGCACGATCAGCAGCTTCTTCTGGCCGTTCTGGGGGTTCGGGTCGAGCACAGGCATGAGGGCAGTCTCGCACCCTTCGTCCGGTGTGCCACCGCCGGGGTCCGGGTCCGGGTTCGGGTTCGTGGGGTGGGGGTGGGGTGGCGGGAGAGGGGTGGGGGCGGGGGGCCCAGGAGAGGGGTGGGGGCCGGGAGACGGGCGGGGGCCCGGGAGACCGGCGGGCGCCCGGGAGAGAGGCAGGGGTGCGTGTTCCGGGGCGGGGCCCGGGGCGGGGCCCGGGGCAGGCGTCACGCGGTGGCCTCGTCCTCCACCGTGCGGTCGCGGCCCGCCAGGATGCCCACCCCGATCTGCGGGACCATGAGCCCGGCCATCAGCGCCAGCGGCAGGCCCCAGCCTCCGCTGTGCTGGTAGAGCACGCCCACGAGCAGCGGACCCGGGATCGAGATCAGGTACCCGGCGCTCTGGGCGAACGCGGACAGCTTGGCGACGCCGGCGCCGGTGCGGGCGCGCATGCCGACCATGGTCAGGGCCAGCGGGAAGGCGCAGTTGGAGATGCCGAGCAGCAGCGCCCAGGCCCAGGCACCGGCCGCCGGGGCCAGGTAGAGGCCCGTGTATCCGGCGAGCCCGCAGAGGCCCAGGACGACGACGATGGGCCCCTGCCGGGGCAGGCGGGTGGCGAGACGCGGGATGACGAAGGCAAGCGGCACGCCCATCACCATCGTGACGGCGAGGAGCAGTCCCGCGGTGCCCGCGGCGACGCCCGCATCACGGAAGATCTGGGCCATCCAGCCCATGGTGATGTAGGCGGCGGTGGCCTGGAGGCCGAAGAAGACGGCGAGGGCCCAGGCGGTACGGCTGCGGGTGATGCGCAGGGCTCCCTCGTCAGGCTCGTGGGCGCTGACGGAGGGGGCGACGGGGGTGGGGGTCGGCTGCGGGGTGCCGGCCGCGGGGGGCGACGAAGGCGCGGGTTCCGCCTTGGCGGTGGGCTCGCGGTCCCGGGTTCCCGCCGTACCGGACGCGGGACCTTCGCGGTCGCCGGTGCCCCGCGCTCGTACCAGCAGGATCCACGGGACGACGGCGGCCGCCGCGAGTCCCGCCCACACCACGAGGCCGGCGTGCCAGTCTCCGCCGAGGGCGTCGGTCATGGGGACGGTCGCCGCGGCGGCGACCGACGTGCCGAGGGCCAGGGCCATCGAGTAGAGGCCGGTCATGGAGCCGACGCGGTCGGGGAACCAGCGCTTGACGATGACCGGCATCAGGACGTTGCTGACGGCGATGCCCATGAGGGCGAGTGCGCTGGCCGCCAGGAATCCGGCCGTGCCCCCGATGTACGGGCGTATCGCCAGGCCCGCCGTGATGGCGACCATGCCCGCGCAGACGACGGCGGCGGGTCCGAAGCGGCGGGCCAGCCGCGGTGCCGTCACGCCGAAGACGGCGAAGCACAGGGGCGGCACCGAGGTGAGCAGTCCGGCGACGCTGCCGCTCATGCCGAGGCCGTCGCGGACCTCTTCGAGGAGGGCGCCGAGGCTGGTGATGGCCGGGCGCAGGTTGAGGGCCGCCAGGACGATGCCGGCGACCACGAGCCGGGCCGGCCACGCGCGCGGGGCGGGCGGCTCGGGTGCCGTGCTCCCGGTGCGTATCGGCGGGGACGGTATCGGCGGGGAAGGCGTCGGCGTGCGGGTTTCCTGGGGGGCCATGAGGCCCATCATAGAATCATGGGATGATTGGGTGTCCAATCTCGCTGCGTTAACCTCCGGAGCCTCCGGCCCCGCGCGAACGATCACAGCACCCGGGCCCGTACGAAGGACCGTCATGCCGCTGAGCCATCCCCGCCGTTCGGCCCTGTCCGAGCAGGTCATCGCCGAGCTGCGGAACCAGATCACCTCGGGCGAGTGGCCCGTCGGCTCCCGTATCCCGACCGAGCCGGAGCTCGTCGACCAGCTCGGGGTGGCCCGCAACACCGTGCGCGAGGCCGTCCGGGCGCTCGCCCACAACGGGCTGCTGGACATCCGGCAGGGGTCGGGGACGTACGTCGTGGCGACGAGCGAGCTGGCGGGTGTGATGCAGCGCCGGTTCGCGGACGCCGACCCGCGGCACATCGCCGAACTGCGCTCCACGCTGGAGTCGAGCGCGGCGAGGCTGGCCGCCGAGCGGCGCACCGAGCGCGATCTCAAGCAGCTGGAGGCGCTCCTCGTACGCCGGGAGGAGGCCTGGGAGTCGGGTGACGCGGAGGCCTTCGTGGCCGCCGACGCGACCTTCCACCTGGCGGTGGTGGCCGCGTCCCGCAACGACGTCATGCAGGCGATGTACGCGGACCTGGGCGAGGTGCTGCGGGACTGGCTGCGCGTGGACGTCGGCAAGGAGCTGACGCCGGAGTCGTACATGGACCACACGCTGCTCGTCGACGCGATCAGGGCGGGCGACGCGGACGCCGCGGCGGCGGAGGCCGCCTCGTATCCCTTCCAGTGCCGTCCAGGACCGGCGGCGGGCCGGGGGTAGGAGCGGGACGCCGGACGTCAGTCCTCGTGGGTGACCCAGGCCCTCTTGACCTCCTTCCAGCAGCGGCCGGTCAGCCGGACCGTCATGGCGGGCCCGACGTCGACCGGGTCGCTGTCGCTGTCGATGTCCCACCAGCGGGCGCACTCGACGTGCAGAGCGACGCGGTCGGTGCCCACATAGGGGTTGTGGCAGTACACGACGACGTGGGAGCCGGTGACGGTGGTCCGGCAGTCGGCGCCGAACGGCCGGGGAACGTCGGGGCGGCCCGCCGCCCGGCTGCCCGCGGCCGGCCTGGGCCCCGCGTCCGCACGCTCCGCGCGCGGGTGGGACATCGCGTCGTACGGAACGGCCGTCAGCAGGGCGACGGCGGCGAACACCGGAGCAAAGCGGCGGGACAGGCGCACAAGGGGACCTCCTCGGCCGTAAGGCTGCGGGGCGGGCGGTGCGTTCTCCCAGGGTGCCGGTCAGGGGGTGCGGGCCGCCCGGCCGATTGGGCCGAACGGGCGACGCCCCGCTCCCCGCGTACTGCGGGAAACGGGGCGCCGGAACCGGGCGTAAGCGTTTACGCGCCGATGGCGTGCAGACCGCCGTCCACGTGGATGATCTCGCCCGTGGTCTTCGGGAACCAGTCGCTCAGGAGGGCGACGACGCCCTTGCCGGCCGGCTCCGGGTCCTTCAGGTCCCACTCCAGCGGGGCGCGGGTGTCCCACACGGAGGCCAGCTCGCCGAAGCCCGGGATGGACTTGGCGGCCATGGAGCCGATGGGGCCGGCGGAGATGAGGTTGCAGCGGATGTTCTGCTTGCCCAGGTCGCGGGCCATGTAGCGGCTGGTGGCCTCCAGGGCGGCCTTGGCCGGGCCCATCCAGTCGTACTGCGGCCACGCGTACTGCGCGTCGAAGGTGAGACCGACGACGGAGCCGCCGTTCTGCATCAGCGGCAGGCAGGCCATCGTCAGCGACTTCAGGGAGAACGCCGAGACGTGCATGGCCGTGGCGACCGACTCGAACGGCGTGTTCAGGAAGTTGCCGCCGAGGGCGTCCTGCGGGGCGAAGCCGATGGAGTGCACGACGCCGTCCAGGCCGCCCAGCTCCTCGCCGACGACGTCGGCCAGGCGCCCGAGGTGCTCCTCGTTGGTGACGTCGAGCTCGATGACCTTGGTGGGCTTCGGCAGCTTCCTGGCGATGCGCTCGGTCAGCGTGGGCCGCGGGAACGCGGTCAGGATGATCTCGGCACCCTGCTCCTGGGCCAGCTTGGCGGTGTGGAAGGCGATGGAGGACTCCATCAGCACACCGGTGATCAGGACGCGCTTGCCCTCGAGAATTCCGCTCATGGTGATCAGTGACCCATTCCCAGTCCGCCGTCAACCGGGATGACGGCTCCAGTGATGTACGAGGCGTCGTCCGAGGCGAGGAACCGCACCGTCGCGGCGATCTCCTCGGGCTGCGCGTAACGGCCCAGGGGCACCTGGGACACGATGTTGGCGCGCTGCTCCTCGGTGAGCGCCTGCGTCATGTCGGTGTCCACGAAGCCGGGCGCGACGACGTTGAAGGTGAGGTTGCGCGAGCCGAGCTCGCGGGCGAGGGAACGTGCGAAGCCGACAAGGGCGGCCTTGGACGCGGCGTAGTTCGCCTGCCCCGCGGAGCCGAGCAGGCCGACCACGGAGGAGATGAGGACCACGCGGCCCTTCTTGGCGCGCAGCATGCCGCGGTTGGCCCGCTTGACCACGCGGAAGGTGCCCGTGAGGTTCGTGTCGATGACCGAGGTGAAGTCTTCCTCGGACATGCGCATCAGGAGCTGGTCCTTGGTGACGCCGGCGTTGGCGATCAGGACCTCGACCGGGCCGTGCTCGGCCTCGATCTCCTTGTAGGCCTGCTCCACCTGCTCGCTGTCGGTGATGTCGCACTTGACCGCCAGGAAGCCGGCCGGCGGCTCGCCGGACCGGTACGTGATGGCGACCTTGTCGCCTGCGTCGGCGAATGCGCGGGCGATGGCGAGGCCGATGCCCCGGTTGCCTCCGGTGACGAGAACCGAGCGGCTCAACGGATCACCCTTTCGTTAGCGGACGGAAACCCCTGCAATACAGGCGCCTTCCTCGAAAACCTATCGGTCCGCCCGGCCTCCCAGGGAATCGGGCACCGACAGTGGGTTCGGGTGACTGCTGTCGGGTCCCTACAGAAAGCCGAGGGTGTTCGGCCGGAAGGCGGACGCGCGGAGGCCGGAAGACGCGCCCGTTGACGGCAAAGGCGTGGCCGCCGGGCCCGCCCGCGCGACATGATCGGACCCGACGGGCCACGACAGCAGGGAGACCTCGGTGCCTCATTCCATCGACGAAGCCTTCACGGCGCTACCGCTGCGCGCACTCGCCGACGCCGCGCTCGCGCGGGCGCGGGCGCTGGGCGCCGACCACGCGGACTTCAGGTTCGAGCGGGTGCGCAGCGCGTCCTGGCGGCTGCGCGACGCCAAACCGGCCGGATCGTCGGACACCACGGACCTGGGGTACGCGGTACGGGTCGTGCACGGCGGGACCTGGGGGTTCGCCTCGGGGGTCGACCTGACGATGGACGCGGCCGCGAAGGTGGCCTCGCAGGCCGTGGCGATGGCCAAGCTGTCGGCCCAGGTCATCAAGGCGGCGGGGTCGGACGAGCGGGTGGAACTGGCCCGGGAGCCGGTGCACGCCGAGAAGACGTGGGTCTCCTCGTACGAGATCGATCCGTTCTCCGTGCCGGACGAGGACAAGGCGGGGCTGCTCGCCGACTGGAGCGCGCGGCTGCTGGCGGCCGACGGCGTCAACCACGTCGACGCGTCCCTGCTGACCGTGCACGAGAACAAGTTCTACGCGGACACGGCCGGGACCGTGACCACGCAGCAGCGGGTGCGGCTGCACCCGCAGCTGACCGCGGTGGCCGTCGACGAGTCCAGCGGCGAGTTCGACTCGATGCGGACGATCGCGCCGCCGGCCGGGCGCGGCTGGGAGTACCTGCTGGGCACCGGCTGGGACTGGGACGCGGAGCTGGAGCGGATCCCCGGGCTGCTCGCGGAGAAGATGCGGGCGCCGAGCGTGGAGGCGGGGGTGTACGACCTCGTCGTCGACCCGTCCAACCTGTGGCTGACCATCCACGAGTCCATCGGGCACGCCACCGAGCTGGACCGCGCGCTCGGCTACGAGGCCGCGTACGCGGGGACCTCCTTCGCCACCTTCGACCAGCTCGGCAAGCTCAGGTACGGCTCCGACCTGATGAACGTGACCGGTGACCGTACCGCCGAGCACGGCCTCGCGACCGTCGGGTACGACGACGAGGGCGTCGAGGGCCAGTCCTGGGACCTGGTCAAGGAGGGCACGCTCGTCGGCTACCAGCTGGACCGGCGGATCGCGAGCCTGACCGGCTTCGAGCGCTCCAACGGCTGCGCGTACGCCGACTCCCCCGGGCACGTGCCGGTGCAGCGGATGGCCAACGTCTCGCTGAAGCCCGATCCCGGCGGGTTGTCCACGGAGGACCTGATCGGGGGTGTCGACCGCGGCATCTACGTCGTCGGCGACCGGTCCTGGTCCATCGACATGCAGCGCTACAACTTCCAGTTCACCGGCCAGCGCTTCTTCAGGATCGAGAACGGACGGCTCGCGGGCCAGCTGCGTGATGTGGCCTACCAGGCGACGACCACCGACTTCTGGGGTTCGATGGCCGCCGTGGGCGGCCCGCAGACGTACGTCCTCGGCGGTGCCTTCAACTGCGGCAAGGCCCAGCCGGGCCAGGTCGCCGCGGTGTCGCACGGCTGCCCTTCCGCCCTCTTCAAGGGTGTCAACATCCTCAACACCACGTCGGAGGCCGGTCGATGAGCGCCCGTACGAGCAAGCCGCACGAGGTCGTCGAGCGCGCCCTCGAACTGTCCACGGCCGACGGCTGTGTGGTGATCGCCGACGAGCGGTCCACCGCGAACCTGCGCTGGGCGGGCAACGCGCTCACCACGAACGGGGTCACGCGCGGGCGCACCCTGACCGTGATCGCCACCGTCGACGGCCGCGAGGGCACCTCCTCCGGTGTGGTCTCGCGCTCGGCGGTGACCGCCGACGAGCTGGAGCCGCTGGTGCGCGCGGCGGAGGCCGCGGCGCGGGGCGCGGGTCCCGCCGAGGACGGCCGGCCGCTGGTGACGGGCGTACCGCAGTCCCCCGACTTCACGGACGCGCCCACCGAGACCTCCTCCGCCGTCTTCGCCGACTTCGCGCCGGCGCTCGGCGAGTCGTTCGCCCGCGCGCGTGCGGGCGGCCGTGAGCTGTACGGCTTCGCCAACCACGAGCTCGTCTCCAGCTACCTGGGGACGTCGACCGGGCTGCGGCTGCGGCACGACCAGCCGAACGGCACGCTGGAGGTCAACGCCAAGTCCCCGGACCGTACGCGTTCGGCGTGGGCGGGGCGCTCGACGCGGGACTTCAAGGACGTCGACCCGGCCGCGATGGACGCGGAGCTGGCGGTACGGCTCGGCTGGGCGCGAAAGCGCGTCGAGCTGCCCGCCGGACGGTACGAGACGCTGCTGCCGCCGACCGCGGTCGCGGACCTGCTGATCTACCAGATGTGGTCGGCCGCGGCCCGGGACGCGGCCGAGGGCCGGACGGTCTTCAGCAAGCCCGGGGGCGGCACCCGGATCGGCGAGCGGCTCAGCGAGCTGCCGCTGACGCTGCGCAGCGACCCGAACGAGCCGGGTCTGGAGTGCGCTCCGTTCGTCCTGGCCCACTCCTCGGGCGACGACGCCTCCGTGTTCGACAACGGTCTGCCGCTGAAGGCCACCGACTGGATCCGGGAGGGCGAGCTGCGGCATCTGTCCACCACCCGGCACAGCGCCGGTCTGACCGGGCTGCCGGTGACTCCCTCGATCGGGAACCTCGTCCTGGACGGCGGGGAGGACCGCTCCCTGGAGGACATGGTCGCCTCCACGCGGCGCGGTCTGCTGCTGACCTGCCTGTGGTACATCCGCGAGGTCGACCCGGCGACCCTGCTGCTGACGGGGCTCACCCGGGACGGCGTCTACCTCGTCGAGGACGGCGAGGTCGTCGGCGAGGTGAACAACTTCCGGTTCAACGAGTCGCCGGTGGGCCTGCTGGGACGGGCCACGGAGGCGGGGCGTACGGAGAAGACGCTGCCCCGGGAATGGAGCGACTGGTTCACCCGGGCCGCGATGCCCGCGCTGCGGGTGCCGGATTTCAATATGAGTTCTGTCAGCCAGGGCGTATAACCTCGTACCTGATTCACGAGACCACCCGAGGAGATACGAGAACCGTGACGGACATCGTCGACGAGCTGAAGTGGCGGGGCCTGTTCTCCCTGTCCACCGACGAAGATGCTTTGCGCAAGGCGCTCGCGGACGGTCCCGTCACGTTCTATTGCGGCTTCGACCCGACCGCGCCGAGCCTGCACGTCGGTCACCTGGTGCAGGTGCTCACGATGCGCCGGCTCCAGCTGGCCGGGCTGCGGCCGCTCGCCCTGGTGGGCGGGGCGACGGGCCAGATCGGTGACCCGCGCCCGACGGCCGAGCGCACGCTGAACGACCCGGAGACGGTCGCGAACTGGGTGACGCGCCTGCGTTCGCAGATCGAGCCGTTCCTGTCCTTCGAGGGCGAGAACGCCGCGGTCATGGTGAACAACCTCGACTGGACGGCCGGGCTGTCGGCGATCGAGTTCCTGCGGGACATCGGCAAGCACTTCCGCGTGAACAAGATGCTCACCAAGGACTCCGTCGCCCGGCGCCTGGAGTCCGAGGACGGCATCAGCTACACGGAGTTCAGCTACCAGCTCCTCCAGGGCATGGACTTCCTTGAGCTGTACCGACGCCACGGCTGCACCCTCCAGCAGGGCGGCAGCGACCAGTGGGGCAACCTCACGGCGGGCCTGGATCTGATCCACCGCCTGGAGCCCGGGGCCCAGGTGCACGCGCTGGCGACGCCGCTGATGGTCAAGGCGGACGGCACCAAGTTCGGCAAGACCGAGGGCGGCGCCGTCTGGCTCGACCCGGAGATGACGACGCCGTACGCGTTCTACCAGTTCTGGCTGAACGTGGACGACCGGGACGTCTCGACGTACATGCGCATCCTGTCCTTCCGGTCCCCGGAGGAGCTGGAGGAGTTGGAGAAGCAGACGGAGGAGCGTCCGCAGGCCCGTGCGGCGCAGCGCGCGCTGGCCGAGGAGCTGACGACGCTGGTGCACGGCGCCGACCAGACGGCCGCCGTCATCGCCGCGTCCAAGGCCCTGTTCGGGCAGGGCGAGCTGACCGACCTGGACGAGCGGACGCTGGCCGCGGCCCTGTCCGAGGTGCCGCACATCCGGGTCGCCGAGGCGGGCCTGGTCGTGGACCTGTTCGCCGAGGTCGGTCTGGTGGCCAGCAAGTCCGCCGGCCGCCGCACGGTCAAGGAGGGCGGCGCGTACGTGAACAACGTGAAGGTCGCCGCCGAGGACGCGGTGCCGGCCGCTGAGGACCTGCTGCACGGGCGCTGGCTCGTGCTGCGCCGGGGCAAGAAGAGCCTGGCCGCGGTCGAGGTCACGGGCGGCTGAGCGGTCCGACGACAGCGAGGGCGCGGGCCGCCTCCCGGATCGGGAGGCGGCCCGCGCCCTTCGTGCGTCCGGGCGGGGTCAGGCCCGCTGCTCGGCCTTCTTGTTTCCCCACAGGGCCATGTACGCCATGTCGCCCAGCGCCACGATGACGATGGCGGCGATCAGCTGGAACAGGTGGCGGGTCCAGTCGATGCCGGAGGTCGCCGCGACCCCGAAGGCGCGCGCGAGGGCGTTGCCCACGATGGCGCCGAGCATGCCGAAGATGGTGGTCAGCCAGAGCGGGCTGTGCTGCTTCCCCGGGATGATCAACTTGGCGATCAGGCCCAGCACGAATCCGACGATGATCGCCCATAGCCAGCCCATGTCCGCCTCCTCGTACCGCTCCGGGTGAGCCGTACGGCCAGTGTCCGGCTGTGCGCCATACGGCGCATGTCGGGCGCGGCCGTACGCGCTACGGCGCATCCGGTCCCCCCGTACGAGGCGTGCCCCCGGTCTCGAAGCCGACGCAGACGCGGCGTAACGTGGAAGCCGTCCGGGCCCGCTTCCTCGACGGGTCCGTGCCGGGTACGGGCCGGGAGTGTCCGACACAGGCGGGTGGTGGAGTGTGATCAGGAAGCAGAGCAACGTCCAGGTCTTCCGGATCACCGGAGCCAGACAGAGCCTGGACGACGATGTGCGCGGCCGGCAGCGCCGCTATGTCATCTCGATGTCCGTCCGCACGGTGTCGGTGATCCTGGCGGCCTCCCTGTGGAACGTCGAACGGCCCGTCGCCCTGGTCGCTCTGGTCCTCGGGATCCTCCTCCCGTACGTCGCGGTGGTCATCGCCAACGCCGGGCGGGAGAACGCGCCCTCGCTCCCCTCGACCTTCGTCACGGCTCCGCTGCGTCCGATGATCACGGGACCCGTGCCGGACGGCTCGCGGGAGCCGTTCACGGACGACGCCGCGAGCGGTGCCGGGACGCGTCCCGGGGCCGAACCGCGCGACCCGGGCTGAGGCCGGACAGAAGTCGGCGGGAACGCGAACTCGCCCCGGGACAGGGCCGGTTCGGCTTCGGACGGACGCCTTCGGAAGCGTCGAAAACGGAATGCCGCCGCGCGGGCAAGCTCAAGAAAAGCTCAGATCAATCATGTTGTTCCGGTGCCGGGCGGCGGGCTACCCGTGACATACTTCGTACGCGCTCCGCATCCCCCGTCGGAGCGACGGACCGACGCCGGGCAGCTCCCCCCGTGGCTGCTCGGCGTCGCCTTTGTGCGCACTCGGAGCCCCGCCCGCGAACGGTCCCGCCCACCGTGCGGCGCAGGTGCCGTGAGGCCTCGGCTAGGGTCGGCAGGGTGATGTCGAACGCCCCCGGTTCCGGTCCCGCCTCCCCCGTCTGCTCGGCCAAGGCCTGTCGTGCGGCCGCCGTGTGGGTGCTCGCGTGGAACAACCCGAAACTGCACACGCCCGAGCGCCGCAAGACGTGGCTCGCGTGCGAGGAGCACCGCGAGCATCTGTCGCAGTTCCTCGGGGTGCGCGGGTTTCTCAAGGACGTCGTGTCCCTCGACGAGTGGGAGGCCTCCCGGCCCGCGGAGCCCGACGGGGAGTGACCCGCACGCACCGCCGGCCGGCGCTGCGGCGTCGGCGCGGAGCGTCGGCGCCGTCAGCCGCCGATGGCCGACATCGGGCGGTCGGGCTGCACGAACGAGGGGTCGTCCAGGCCCGCTCCCGCCTTCTTGCCCCACATCGCGGTGCGCCAGGTGCCGGCTATCTCCTCGTCGGACGCGCCCGAGCGCAGGGCTCCCCGCAGATCGGTCTCCTCGGTGGCGAACAGACAGGTGCGCACCTGGCCGTCGGCGGTGAGCCGGGTGCGGTCGCAGGCCGCGCAGAACGGGCGGGTGACGGAGGCGATCACCCCGACGCGGTGCGGGCCGCCGTCGACGATCCAGCGCTCGGCGGGTGCGGAGCCCCGCTCGTCGGCGCCTTCCTGCGTGAGCCGGAAGCGGGTGCGCAGCGAGGCGAGGATGTCGGCGGCGGTGACCATGCCGTCGCGCTTCCAGCCGTGCTGGGCGTCCAGGGGCATCTGCTCGATGAAGCGGAGTTCGTAGTCGTGCTCCATGGACCAGGCGAGCAGCTCGGGGGCTTCGTCGGCGTTCAGGCCCGGCATCAGGACCGAGTTGATCTTCACCGGGGTCAGGCCGGCGTCGTGGGCGGCTTCGAGGCCCTCGATGACGTCCTTGTGGCGGTCGCGGCGGGTGAGGGTCTTGAAGACGTCGGGGCGCAGCGTGTCCAGGGAGACGTTCACCCGGTCCAGGCCCGCCGCCTTCAGGGCGGCCGCGGTGCGCTTGAGCCCGATGCCGTTGGTCGTCAGGGACATCCGGGGCCGGGGCGCGAGGGCGGCGACCCGCTCGACGATGCCGGGCAGGCCGGGGCGCAGCAGGGGCTCGCCGCCGGTGAAGCGGACCTCCTCGATGCCGAGGCGGGTGACGGCGATCCCGATGAGGCGGACGATCTCGTCGTCGGTGAGCAGATCGGGCTTGCCGAGCCACTGCAATCCTTCTTCGGGCATGCAGTAGGTGCAGCGGAGGTTGCACCGGTCCGTCAGTGAGACACGCAGGTCGGTGGCCACCCGGCCATAGGTGTCGATGAGCACGTGGGCCCCCTCCCTCGTCGCCGATCTCGTTGTCCGGATACCTGCGAGCCTACGTGACGGCACGGACAACGACAGCGGCCCGATCCCACGAGACGCGGCACGGGCCCGTCGTAGGGACCTACCAGTGGTGATCCACCGGCGGTCTGCGACGGGCCCGTGCGATGCCGGGGCCTCGGGCCCGGGGTCTCGGGTCCTGGCTAGTGCGCCCCGGTGCCCGTCAGGGAGCGGACCTCCAGTTCGGCGTACTTGCCGGCGTCCGGCTCCTCCTTGGACAGGACGGTGCCGAGCCAGCCCAGCAGGAAGCCGACCGGGATGGAGATGAGGCCCGGGTTCTCCAGCGGGAACCAGTGGAAGTCGACGTCCGGGAACATCGAGGTGGGTTTTCCGGAGACGACGGGCGAGAACAGGACCAGGCCGACCGCGGTGACCAGGCCGCCGTAGATCGACCAGAGGGCGCCCGGGGTGGTGAACCTCTTCCAGAACAGGCTGTAGAGGATCGTCGGCAGGTTGGCGGAGGCCGCGACGGCGAAGGCGAGGGCGACCAGACCGGCGACGTTGAGGTCGCGGGCGAGGGCCCCGAGCAGGATGGACACGGCACCGATGCCGACCGTGGCGTACCGGGCGGCCCTCATCTCGTCCTTCTCCGAGGCCTGGCCCTTCCTGATGACGTTCGCGTAGATGTCGTGCGCGAAGGAGGAGGACGAGGCGAGCGTCAGTCCCGCGACGACCGCGAGGATCGTGGCGAAGGCGACGGCCGAGATGGAGGCGAGCAGGATCGCGCCCCAGTTGGAGTCGACGCCGCCGAGGTGCAGGGCGAGCAGGGGTGCCGCCGTGTTGCCCGCCTTGTTGGAGGCGATGATCTCGTCCGGCTTGATGAGCGCGGCGGCGCCGAAGCCGAGGGCGAGGGTCATCAGGTAGAAGGCGCCGATGAGGCCGATCGCCCAGATGACCGACTTCCGCGCGGTCCTGGCGGTGGGCACGGTGTAGAAACGGATCAGGATGTGCGGCAGGCCCGCGGTGCCGAGGACCAGTGCCATGCCGAGGGAGATGAAGTCCAGCTTGGTGGTCGAGGTGGCGCCGTACTTCAGCCCTGGTTCCAGGAAGGGCGAGCCCTTGCCGCTGTTCTCGGCCGCCCTGCCGAGCAGGTCGGAGATGTTGAAGTGGAACTTCAGCAGGACCAGGAAGGTGAGCAGGACGGCGCCGGCGATGAGCAGGACCGCCTTGACCATCTGCACCCAGGTGGTGCCCTTCATGCCGCCGATGGTGACGTACACGATCATCAGGAGGCCGACGAGCGCGACGATGCCGATCTTGCCGCCGTCGCTGGTGATGCCGAGGAGCAGCGAGACGAGGACGCCCGCGCCCGCCATCTGGGCCAGCAGGTAGAAGATCGAGACGACGATGGTGGAGGTGCCCGCGGCGGTACGGACCGGACGCTGGCGCATGCGGTAGGCGAGGACGTCGCCCATCGTGTACCGGCCGGAGTTGCGCAGCGGTTCGGCGACCAGGAGCAGGGCCACCAGCCAGGCGACCAGGAAGCCGATGGAGTAGAGGAAGCCGTCGTAGCCGAAGAGGGCGATGGCGCCCGCGATGCCGAGGAAGGACGCGGCGGACATGTAGTCGCCGGAGACGGCGAGTCCGTTCTGGAATCCGGTGAACTGGCGTCCGCCCGCGTAGAAGTCGGCGGCGTCCTTGGTCTGGCGGCCGGCCCAGACGGTGATGACGAGGGTCGCGGCGACGAACACCGCGAACAGGGTGATGATCAGCGGGCGGTGCCGGCTCGCCTCGCCCGCGGCGAGCAGGGTCGTGTGCGCGGTGGTCCATGCGGGGCTCATGCGTCGCCCTCCATCCGGGACTTGATGGCGTCGGCCTTGGGGTCGAGTTGAGCGGCCGCGTGCCGCGCGTACCACCAGGCGATGAGGAAGGTGGTGAGGAACTGGGCGAGGCCGAGCACCAGGGCGACGTTGACGTTGCCGAACAGCTTGGTGCCCATGAAGCCGCCCGCGTAGTTCGAGAGCAGCACGTACAGCAGGTACCAGAGGATGAATCCGACGGTCAGCGGGAAGGCGAAGGAGCGGTGGGAGCTGCGGAGTTCACCGAACTCGGCGCTCTCCTGCATCTCGACGAACTTCTCGGTGGACGGGAGCTGGGTTCCGGTGTGCGCCGGGGGTGGTGCGTCGGTGGCCACGGTGTCTCCTCGCGTTGCCGGTGCGGTTACGACGGTGGACGGGGGCGGGCCGGGGCCCGCGGTCGGGGACGGTCCGGGTTCGGACATGGGGCTTCGACCTCGTACCGGCCCGTATCACGTGACGTTCTGTCATCGATCGTGTCCGCTCCGTGATCCGAACCGGGGGCTCGATCGTCCACGGGCTCCCTGCCCAAGGTCACGGCGCCACGCGTGGACCGGTTCAACCCGCCCCGCTTCTTTCACGGGCCGCCGCGCGTTCCCGGCGGCGCGCGGGGGTCGGCGCCCCGGGTCCCGCGTGTCATTCGGAAGTCGTCGGCGCAAGTCATTGCTGGCCCGGCCGGCGGCGGGATAGCTTCTGCCTGCGCCATTCCGTCATGTACCTGCCCGAGCACCATCCGTGTTCGGGCAGCTCCGTTTTCCGGATGATGTGGAGATCCCATGGCTCATCTGCGTTCCAGACGCCGTCTCGCGCTCGCGGTACCGGTCGTCCTGTCGCTCACCGCCTCGCTCGGCTTCCTGCCGGGCGCCGCCTCGGCCGCACCGTTCACCGCCCCCGCCGTGACGACCGCGGACGGGCCGAACCTCTCCTATGTGGTCAACACGACGACGGACCACCGCACGATCGCGTCGGTGGAGAAGGCGATCGCGGCGGCGGGCGGCAGCGTCGTCATCGCGTACGAGCAGATCGGCGTGATCGTCGTCCACTCCGCGAACCCGGACTTCGGCCGGCAGATCCGGACGGTACGGGGAGTGCAGTCGGCCGGGGCCACCCGCACCTCGCCGCTGAAGGCCGCGGGCACGACGGACGAGGGCGCGGTGCAGGTGCTGTCCGCGGCCGAGGCGGCCAAGGTCGCGAAGAAGGCCGACGCGGGCCAGGAGCCCCTCGAGGCCGACCAGTGGGACCTGCGCGCGATAGGCGCCGACAAGGCGGCCGCGATCGACCCCGGCAGCAAGAAGGTGACCGTCGCCGTCATCGACGTCGGTGTCGACGACACGCACCCCGACATCGCGCCGAACTTCTCCCCCTCGCAGTCGGCCAACTGCGTGGGCGGCAAGCCCGACACCACCTACGGCTCCTGGCGCCCGGTGGACGCCGACCACTACCACGGCACGCATGTCGCGGGCGAGATCGCCGCGGCCCGCAACGGCATCGGCGTCGCGGGCGTCGCGCCGGGTGTCAGGGTCTCGGGCATCACGGTGGCCGAGCCCGACTCCACGCAGCTGTTCTACCCGGAGAGCGTCGTGTGCGCCTTCGTGTTCGCCGCCGACCACGGCGTCGAGATCACCAACAACAGCTACTACGTGGACCCTTGGCTGTACAACTGCGTCGACGACCCCGATCAGAAGGCCATCGTCGACGCCGTCAACCGCGCCCAGCTGTACGCCCAGCGCAAGGGCACGCTGAACGTCGCCGCGGCGGGCAACTCCAACGACGACCTCGACGCGAACGCCTTGACGGACGCGTCCAGCCCCGACGACTCGACCGCCACCACGCGGACGGTCGACCCGCACAAGTGCTATGACATCCCGACCCAGTTGCCCGGTGTCGTGACGGTCGCCTCGACCGGCGTCAAGGGTGCCAAGTCCTACTTCTCCAGCTACGGGAACGGGGTCATCGACGTCGCCGCACCCGGCGGCGACCGCTACCAGATCCCGGACACCCCCTCGCAGAACGGCCGCATCCTCTCCACGCTGCCGAACAACACGTACGGCTTCCTCCAGGGCACCTCGATGGCGACCCCGCACGTCGCCGGTGTGGCCGCCCTGCTGAAGTCCACGTACCCCTGGGCGACGCCCGCCCAGCTCCAGCTCCTCCTCAAGGCCGAGGCGGACAACCCGGGTTGCCCGACCGCGCCGTACGACGGCAACGGCGACGGTGTCGTCGACGCGACCTGCGTGGGCGGCAAGCACGTGAACGGCTTCTACGGAGCCGGCATCGTCAACGCCCTGCGCGCGGTCAAGTAGCGCCCGCCGCACCTCCCGTGGCCCCGGCCTCCGCCCTGCGCGGCGGCCGGGGCCACGCGCCGTCGGGGCCGCCTGCCGTGTTGATCGCGTCCACACCGCATAGTGCCGGTATGACACATGCACCGATGACCGCTGTGTGGGAGGAGCTGGGCGGAGACCCGGCGCTGCTCTCCGGGGTTTCGACCGTGGAGCGGGCGGGAGCGCTGGAAGCCGTCCTGCCCGCAAGGGAGTTGGCGCGCGCGTGCGTGGGCGCCTGCGCGCTGGCCGCCGCCGAACTGGGGGCCGGGCGGGCCGGGCTCGCGCGGGTGCCGGGGGTGAGGGTGGACGACGGAGCCGTCGCCACGGCGTTCGTCAGCGAACGGCATCTGCGGATCGACGGGCGCGCTCCGGTCGGCTTCGCTCCGCTGTCCCGGTTCTGGCGGACCGCGGACGGCTGGGTGCGGACGCACGCGAACTACCCCCATCACCGGGCCCGACTGCTGGACGCGCTGGGGGCTCCGGACGACGCTGACGCCGAGGACGTGGCCGCCCTGCTCGCGGGGCGCTCCGCGCGGGAGGCCGAGGAGAGCGTGTACCGGGCGGGCGGGCTCGCGGTCGCGCTGCGCGCACCGGAGGAATGGGCGCGGCACGAGCAGCGGCTCGCCCTGGCCCGCCGACCGCTGATCGAGCGGGACGGGGTGCCCGCGCCTGGAGGCGCCGGCACCCGCGCCCTCCCCCCGCTGCCGGACGGCGGCCCGCTGCTGCCCGCCGCCGGGGTGCGGGTCCTCGATCTGACCCGGGTCATCGCGGGCCCGGTCGCCACCCGCACGCTGGCCCTGCTGGGCGCCGACGTGCTGCGCGTGGACGGGCCGCGGCTGCCGGAGGACCCGGACGCGCACGCCGACACGGGGTTCGGGAAGCGCTCGACGGTCCTGGACCTGGCGGCCGACCGGGGCGCCTTCGAGGAGCTGCTGGCGTCGGCGGACGTGGTCGTCACCGGGTACCGGCCCGGCTCCCTCGACCGCTTCGGGCTCTCTCCCGAGGCGCTGGCCGAGCGCGTTCCGGGTCTCGTGGTGGCGCAGGTGTCGGCGTGGGGGACGTACGGGCCCTGGGGCGGGCGGCGGGGCTTCGACAGCCTGGTACAGGTGGCCACCGGGATCGCCGTGACGGAGGGATCGCCCGAGCGGCCGGGCGCACTGCCGGCGCAGGCCCTGGACCACGGCACCGGGTATCTGCTGGCGGCGGCCGTCCTGCGGGCGCTGACCGGGCGGGCGGAGTCGGGCCGCGGCGGCGTCGTACGCCTGGCGCTGGCCCGCACGGCGATGTGGCTGACGGACGGGATCGGGCGACGGGAGGCACCCGGCTCCGCAGCGGACGCCTCGCGGCGGAAGCCCGGCACGACGGCCGACCCGTCACCGGGCTGCCAGCCGGACCCCTCGGCGGGGGAACCGTACGACCGTCCCGACGCCTGGCTGTCCGAGCGGAGCAGCCCCTTCGGGCGCCTCGGCCACGCCCTGCCCCCCGTCTCCTTCGAGGGCGGCCCGGCCGACTGGTCCCGCGCGCCGGGCCCCTGGGGGACGGATCCCGCGCGCTGGGCGTGAAGGGGCCGGGAACGACCGGCGGCCCCGGGAATCCTCCCCGGGGCCGCCGTACGAGGTCCGGGTCAGCCGGTGACGAGCACCTTCAGGGCCGTGCGCTCGTCCATCGCCTTGTAGCCCTCGGGGACGCCGTCCAGGCCGACGGTCATGTCGAAGACCGGCGAGGGGTCGATGGTGCCGTCGAGGACGTCGGGCAGCAGCTCGGGGATGTAGGAGCGCACCGGGGCGACCCCGCCGCGCAGGGCGATGTTCCGGTCGAACATGACGCCCAGGTCGAGGCCCGTGCCGCTGCCGTGCGGCACGCCGACGAAGCCGATGGCGCCGCCGTCGCGGGTGATGTTCACCGCGGTGCTCATGGACTGCTCGGTGCCGACCGCCTCGATGACGCAGTGGGCGCCCTGGCCCCCGGTCAGCTCGCGGACGGCCTCGATCGCCGCCTCGCCGCGCTCGGCGACGACGTCCGTGGCGCCGAAGCGGCGCGCGATGTCGGTGCGGACCTGGTGGCGGCCGAGCGCGATGATCCGGTCGGCGCCGAGCCGCTTGGCGGCCAGGACCGCGCACAGGCCGACGGCACCGTCGCCCACGACGGCGACGGTCGAGCCCTTGCGGACACCGGCGCCGAGAGCCGCGTGGTGGCCGGTGCCGAGGACGTCGGACAGGGTCAGCAGCGCCGACAGCAGGTGGTCGTCGGAGGCCGCCTCCTTGGGCAGCTGGACGAGGGTGCCGTCGGCGAAGGGGACGCGTACGGCCTCGCCCTGGCCGCCGTCGTAGCCGACGGAACCCCAGAACCCGCCGTGCACGCACGACGTGGTGAGCCCGTCACGGCAGTAGTCGCAGACGCCGTCGGACCACATGAAGGGCGCCACGACCAGGTCGCCGCGACGGACGCCGGACACCTCGGAACCGGTCTCCTCGACGATGCCGAGGAACTCGTGCCCGATCCGCTGGCCCGGCTGCCGGGCGGCCTCGCCGCGGTACGCCCACAGGTCGCTGCCGCAGATGCAGGAGCGCAGCACGCGCACGATCGCGTCCGTGGGCAGCTGCACCATGGGCTCCGGCACCTCCTCCACACGCATGTCGAACGGGGCGTGGATGGTGGTGGCGCGCATGGCGAGGATCCTTCTCGTGCGGAGCGTGGTGAGATGCGCTCAGGGGGTGGTTGAGCGCATCTCACCGTACGCCGCCTCGGGCGCGCGTCGCACCGCGAGGGGGTCCAGCACCCCCCGGACCAGCAGAAACTGGGCCGCGATATAGGTGAACATGATCCAGAAGGACGCCATCGGGAGCTGCGGCCAGTCGGCGACGCCGGTGGCGATCAGGGTGTCCGAGAGCATGAAGAGAGCGCCGCCGACCGCCGCGACGGGCCCGAGGCGGGTGGCCCCGTACGCCATCGCGGTCAGCAGCAGGCTGTAGCCGGCGACGGGGACGCGCAGGCCGGCCGGCAGACCGGGCCACAGCAGCACGACGAGGACGACGAGAGCCGTGGCGTACGCGAGGACGAGCCGTGCGTCCCGTACGCGTGCCGTCCGGCGGAAGAGCACGAGGTAGCAGACGTGCCCGGCCGCGAAGGAGGCCATGCCGGCCAGGAAGGCGGGGTCGGCGTCGGACAGGAGCGCCAGGTCGCCGCACCAGCCGAAGAGCAGGGCCGCGATGAGCAGCCGGGGCGCGCCGCGCACGCCCGCGTACACGGCGAGCAGCGGCATCAGGAGCATCTTGGCGATCCGGTGCGCGGGGTCGATTCCGGCGAGGAGCCCGAGGAGGTCGGCGGCCGCCGCCAGCGCGAAGCAGACGAGCAGGGCGCGCGCGGGACGCGGGCTCACGCGACGGACTCCGTGACCGGGGCCTGCGTGACGGGGTCCTGCCCGACGGCCGGGGGCGCGGGCTGCCAGCCGGGCCCGCCGAGGAGCCGGCCGGCGCGCTCGCGCCAGCTCGCCGCCGCCCGCAGGTCCCTGGCGATGGCGGTGTACTCGTGGGTGGCCACGCGCAGCGGGTTGTACGTGGCGATGTTCTTGGTGAGCCCGTAGACGGGCCGTTCGGTCTCCGCGACGAACGATCCGAAGAGCCGGTCCCAGACGATGAGGATGCCGCCGAAGTTGCGGTCCAGGTAGCCGCCCTGGGAGGCGTGGTGGACGCGGTGGTGGGAGGGCGTGTTCAGGGCGAACTCGAACCAGCTGGGCATCTTGTCGATGCGCTCGGTGTGGATCCAGAACTGGTAGACGAGGCTCACCGAGGAGCAGAAGGCGAGCGCGGCCGGGTGCACCCCGAGGGCGATCATCGGGAGGTAGAACGGCCAGGAGGTCAGGCCCGTCCAGGGCTGGCGCAGGGCGGTGGTGAGGTTGAACTTCCTGCTGGAGTGGTGCACGACGTGGCAGGCCCACAGGAGGCGGATCACGTGGTGGCCGCGGTGGGACCAGTAGTAGAAGAAGTCCTGGGCGAGCAGCATCAGCGGGATCGTCCACCACAGGACGGGCACCCGCAGCGGCGTCAGCGCGTAGACCGCGCTGTAGATCGCGACGATCGGGAACTTCCACAGGAAGTCGAAGAAGAGACTGCCGAGTCCCATGCCGAGGCTCGTCGCGGCGTCCTTCTTCTCGTACCCCGCGGCGTCCTCGTCCGGATGGATCCGGACGCTGATCATCTCGATCACGGCGAGGAGGATGAACGCGGGGATCGACAGCACCACGACATCGGGGAGGTTCGGCATGGGTGAACCGTAGATGCGCTGGTCGGCCGCGTACAGAGGTCGTTACCGATAAGTATTACCGGCGGTATGCGCTTGCTTCTTGGTGCTCTCCGCCAAAGCCCGTCCCGCGCCCGGCCGTACGCGCGCACGCCGACGGCTCCGGACAGGGTCGTACGCGCGCACGCCGACGGCTCCGGGCAGGGTCGTCACGCTCACACGCCCGCCGCTCCGAGCAGGGCGCCGGCCGCGTAGGTCACCGCCATGGCGAGCGCTCCCCCGGCCGTGTTGCGCAGCACAGCGCGCCGCGGGTCGGCCGAGCCCAGCCGTGCGCTGCTCCAGCCGGTGAGGGCGAGCGCGGCCAGCACCGAGACCACGGTGACGCCGAGCCGCCAGCGCTCCGGCGGCAGCACGATGGCCAGAAGGGGCAGCAGGGCTCCGGCGGTGAACGCGAGGAAGCTCGCCCAGGCCGCGTGCCACGGGTTGGTCAGGTCGTCGGGGTCGATGCCCAGTTCCACGGAGGCGTGGGCGCGCAGGGCGTCCCGTTCGGTGAGCTGGACGGCCGCCTCGCGGGCCACCTTCCGGGACAGGCCGCGCTGTTCCAGGAGTCCGGTCAGCTCCTCCAGCTCGGCCTCCGGCGCTTCCCTCAGCTCCCGTTTCTCCGTGGCGAGCGCGGCCAGTTCCGAGTCCCGCTGGGTGGAGACCGACACGTACTCGCCCGCGGCCATGGACATCGACCCGGCGAGCAGTCCCGCGATGCCCGCGGTGAACAGGGCCGCGCGCTCGCCCGTGGCGCCCGCCACGCCGACGACGAGGCCGGCGGTGGAGACGATGCCGTCGTTGGCGCCCAGGACGGCGGCCCGCAGCCAGTTCAGCCGCGAGCCGAGGGTGCCGCCGTGGGCCTCGTCGTGCGTCGGTTCCGTCACAGGGGGAGGATCGCACCCGGGGCGCCACCGGGGACGCACCGACCCGGAGTTCACCACACGCGCACCGAGCCTCCTCTCGCGAACACCGGGCTCGTCGCGTCGGCGGGCGGGACGTCGAGGGGCTCGGCGACCTCGGCGACGGTGGGACCGGTCTTGGCGGCGATCGCATCGAGATACGCGAGGTCGAAGCCGTAGACGCGGGCCGCGTTGCCGCCGACCATGGCGGCGACCTCCTCGCGCGGCAGACCCGCGTAGGCGAAGCGCAGTGCCTCGCGGGTGTAGGGGTGGGTGCCCTCGTCGTGCGGGTAGTCGCTGCCCCACATGATCTTGTCGAGGCCGATGCGTCCGCGCAGCGGCACCTCGTGGGGGCGCATGAAGCTGGCCCCGACGAAGCAGTTCTCGCGCCAGACCCGGGAGGGGCGTTCGCCCGCCGTCGCGGCCAGCCCCGCGCCGAACTTGGACTCGGCCGTGGACGCCCTGTCCGCCGCCGCGACCAGCCGTCCGTGGTAGTAGTCCAGCATGTCGAGGATCCCGGGGATCCAGCCCGATCCCTGCTCGGTCAGTACCAGCCGCAGACCGGGGTGCCTGCGGAACGCGCCGCCGAACACCAGGTGCCACAGCGCCCGGTGCGAGAACCAGGTGGTCTCCACCATGTAGACCGCGCGGGCCGCCGGTTCGTCCCCGAGCGGCGGCGAGGCGGATCCGGCGTGGTGGTTCACCGGGACGCCCAGCTCGGCGCACGCCGCCCAGATCGGGTCGTACGTCCGCGAGTACAGCTCGGGCAGTCCCGAACCGGGGGGTGTGCCGGGCAGCAGCACTCCGCCCCTCAGGCCCGCGCCCACCGAACGGTGGATCTCCCCGACCGCCGCGTCGACGTCGTTCAGGAGGATCTGGAAGACGCCCGCGCGCCGGCCGGGCGCCGCGGCGCAGAAGTCGGCGAGCCAGCGGTTGTGGGCCCGCAGCCCCGCCCAGCGCCGGTCGAGCTCCGCCGCCGTCGGGGCCGGTGCCATCAGGGAACCGGAGGGGAAGAACGGCGGGATGGTGTTCGGGAACACCACCTCCGCGACGATGCCGTCCTCCTCCAGCTCCGCGATCCGCCGCCCGGAGTTCCAGTTCCGGTCGGCGGTGTCGGCGAGCAGGTCCTCGTAGGGGTTGACGTAGTCCGCCGCCCAGGCGTCGAACTCCTCGTGGTACCGGCGCTCCAAGTACGGCTTGTAGTCGAGGAGATCGGCGCCCGCGTGGCAGTCGGCGGAGATGACGGTGTAGCGGTCCTCGGCGTCGAAGGCGCGCCCGGCGCCGTCGGCTCGTCCCGCGTTCTCGGTGTTCTCGGCGTTCTGGGTGTTCTGGGTGTTCTCGCTGGTCACGGGTTCACCCCCAGGACGGGGAAGTCGTGGTCCGTCAGCCAGTGGCGGCCCACCTCGCGCGAGCGCGCCCAGGACGCCTCGACCGCCGGCTGGTCCTCGTCCTGGCCGAGTTCGGCCGGGGTCGGACCGATCCTGCGGGCCAGCGGGGCGAGCGCGTCGGTGTCGAAGCCGAACACCTCGGCGGCGGCGAGACCGAGCATGCGCCGGGTCTCCGCCACCGGGATGTCGTGGAAGGTCCTCGCCAGCCACGCCCGGGTGTCGGGCCAGGTGCCCTCCGGATGCGGGAAGTCGCTGCCCCACAGGATGTTGTCGACGCCGATCTCGTAACGCTGGGCGAGTTCACGGCGCTTGGTGTTGGTCGCGCAGACGAACATCTGCCGGTCCAGGTACTCGTGCGGGGGCCGCTTCAGCTCCGCGAACGGCGACAGCTTCTTGCCGCCGTGCGCGCCGAGGTAGAGACGGTCCATGAACCACAGCAGGTTGGGCAGCCACCAGCAGCCCGACTCGGCGATGCCGAACCGGAGTCCGGGGTGCCGTTCGAAGGCGCCCGACCAGAGCAGGAACCACAGGGGGCGCGCGGGCCACCAGGTGACCTCGGAGACGTAGATGCCCAGATGGTCGCCGTACTCGTGTCGCGGGGCCGCGCCGGAATGGGTGAGCACGGGCATCGAGCACTCGGCGGCGGCCGCCCACACCGGGTCGTAACGGCGGTCGTGGTAGGGCTCCTTGTCGACCCACATGGAGGGGATCATCAGCGCGCCGAGACCGGACTCCTTGGCCCGGTACACCTCCGCGACGACGGCCTCGGTCTCCCCGGTGACCGGCAACAGGGCGACCCCGCAGTGCCGTTCGGGATGCTCGGAGACGAAGTCGGCGAGCCAGCGGTTGTGGGCCCGGGCACCGGCCATGCCGAGCCGCGGGTCCTGGTCGCCGGAGAGGCCGAGGCCCACACCGAACGGGGCCGCGGTGCGGCTGTCGACGGCGTCCGCGTCGGGGAAGACGACCTCGGCCGCCACCCCGTCGCCGTCCAGCTCCTTGAGGCGCTGCGCGGTGTCCCAACCACCGCGCAGACCCTCCTCGTTGTCCTGGAACCACTTGTCCGCGAACGCCTCGTTGCGGATGCCGAGGCGGTTCATCTCCTCGCGGCGCCGGCCCTGGCCCGCGAGGAACTCGTCGAAGTCCCGGTGGAACCGGGAGTCCAGATAGGGCCGGTACTCCTCGGTGGGAAGTCCGGCGTGGCAGTCGGAGGAGATGATCAGATACGGGTCCTGTTCGCTCACCGCGCCCCCTCAGTCGAGGATGAAACTTTCCAGGTACGACGGATCGGCCCGCTCCAGCATCGACCGCGACCTCGCCCTGATCTGCCGGTCGCTGTGCTCGCTCTGGGGCAACAGCCAGAAGCGGCCCTCGCCGATCCCCTCGGCGACGAGGTCGGCGACCTCCTCGACGGGGGTGAACCGCACCTCGTGCCCCGCCTCGTTCATCGCGGCCTCCCACTGGGCGAGGCTGCGGTACGGGGTCCTGCGGGGCCGCTCCTTCGCGTACCGCGCGGGCCGGTTGCGGTGCGACTCCCACAGGCCCGTGCGGAGCATGTGCGGCCCGGGGAACAGCACGGAGGCGCCCACGCGCGCGTGCTCCGCCTTCAGATGCGCGTACAGCGACTCGGTCAGCGTCACCACGGCCGCCTTGGTGACGGCGTACACGGAGGCGGTGGGCAGCGGGGCGATCCCGCCGTCGCCGGACGAGGTGTTGACGACATGGCCGGGCTCGCCGCTCGCGAGCATCCGGGGCACGAACGCCTGGACACCGTGGAAGACGCCCCACACGTTGACGGCGAACGCCCACTTCCAGTCGTTGGGGTCGTGCTCCCACATCCGGCCCTCGGCGCCCGAGCCGACACCCGCGTTGTTGCACAGGACGTGCACCGCGCCGCAGGTGGCGTACACGTCCTCGGCGAGCGCGAGGACCTCGGCACGCTCCGAGACGTCCACCACGCGCGCGTGGACGTCGGCGCCGTCCTCGCGCAGCTCCCCGGCCGCCTTCTCCAGCGCGCCCTCCTCGACGTCGGCGAGGACCACCGTCAGGCCGTCCGCGGCGAACCGCCGGGCCATCGCGAGCCCGACGCCGCTCGCCGCGCCGGTGACGACGGCGACCTGTCCCGCGCGCAGTTCCATCAGACGCTCCCCTCGGGCGGGCCGTCGAGGATCTGCCGCGGATCGTCGTAGCGCTGGTGGACGTAGGGCAACAGGGCCTGCGCGCTCACGCGTTCGGCGACCCGGCCCCGCTGTGCCGAGGTCTTCTCGCCGAAGGTGATCTCCACCGGACCGCGCACGGGCAGGTCGGCCACCGGGTCGTACATCGACTCGCGCAGGACGACGTCCCCGGTGACCCGCTCCAGTCTGCGGACCTTCTCCTCGCGCAGGCAGTGCACCAGGACCGGATCGGCGTCGAAGCCCGAACCATCCACCGCCGGAAGGAACTTGAAGTAGAAGTCGGTCTTCTGCGCGGGCTCCGGCAGCGGCAGGGAGCCGCTCACCGCGCCCCGCACCTCGACGAAGGCGATGCCGTGCCGGGCGAGCACGCCCCGTACGACGAGCCCGTCGCGCTCGACGGTCACCTCGCCGAGCTTCTTGGGCTCTCCGAAGACCTCGCGGCCGCCGATCAGGGCCCGTTCGTGGGTCATCGGCATGACCAGCGGATACCAGCCCTCGACGTCCCCGTGCGCGGCCGCGACGGCGAACGAGCCCGCGCCCAGCGGGTATCCGGGCAGATCGACCTTGCTGATGGCGACCCGCACCAGGGGCCGTGCGGTGGGTTTCAGCGGAGGCGGCAGAACCGCCGCGACCGCGTCCGGGTCGCTCTCCCAGACGGCCACAAGGCCGGTGGACCAGATGTCGGGGAGCCGGGAACTCGCGGTGCGCGCGGCGGTGATCTCCGCCTCGGTCCGCGCGCCGTACCTCACTCGTGCCATGTCCGTACCGCCCTTCGTAGGCGCTACCTGCTGGGGCGCGCAGCACGCTTGCACCGCACGGGCGAAAGGTCCATAGCCGTGCGCGGACCGGGATCCGCGGGCCCGTCGCGAGCACCGACCAAGCCGTCGCACGGACCCCGGACGTCTTGGGTGGCCCCGCGGGGGGGGGTGCAGTCACCGCCGGGGGGATCCGGCGACGGCCGAGGGCCTGGTCGCCCCGGAGGCCGCGCCGTTCGGCCGGGGGCCCTCGGGAGCCTCCCGCCACACCGGCGCACGCGCGCCGCCGTGCGCCCGCTGCTCGCCGCGCACCTCGGCACGGAACGGGCGATCGTCCACTCCGGGGACCTGATGGCGGCTCCGGCGCGCGACGGCGCGACCGAGTACGCCCTGCCCTCGCAGGACGGGCCCGAGGCCTCGTACGATCCCGCACGGTGCGTCAGCGCTACGGCCTGGAGGGCGACTCGCGCGTCCCCCGACGAACGGTGGCAGCGCACGCGCGCGGGGACGCGTCGGACACCGCCTTCGCCGCCCGGATCCGGACGCCGAGCCCCGGCAGTGGCGACGGCCGGGCCAGGGCGAGGGGATCACCGCGGAGGCGGTCGGCCGAGGGCCGGAGGGGCTCGCCGCGGAGGCCTCCGCGAGGCAGCGCGTGCTCGCTCGCCCCGGTGCGCGGCGGCGTCGCCCCCGAGGGCGCGGGCCGCTCCGTGTACGGGCTGCCGCCCGGCCCGGTCGGCGGCCTCGGTCCGACGCCCCTGCCGGCGGGCGACCCGGTGGCGGCGCCCGGCCGGGCGTCAACGCCGCGCCCGCCGGACCCGGTTGCGGGGCCGTGCGCCGATGGCCCGGCGGCGGCCGCGGATCGGGGAAGGCGGGGGCCGGTGTGTCAGTCGGGGCCCGTATCCTCATTGACCATGCTCGAAGACCTCACGACCGCAGCGTCCCCTGCCTCCTGGCCGGCCGCGTATCCGCAGGGATACGCGGTCGTCGACGTGGAGACCACAGGGCTGGCCCGCGACGACCGGATAATCTCCGCCGCCGTCTACCGGCTGGACGCGCGCGGCGAGGTCGAGGACCACTGGTACACGATGGTCAATCCGGAGCGCGACCCGGGCCCGGTGTGGATCCACGGTCTGACGAGCGAGATGCTCGAAGGGGCGCCGCTCTTCCACGAGGTGGCCGAGGAGTTCGCCGCCCGGCTCGCAGGGAGGGTGCTCGTCGCGCACAACGCGGTCTTCGACTGGTCGATGATCGCGCGGGAGTACGCGCGCGCGCAGCGCGAGGCCCCGGTGCGCCAGCGCCTGTGCACCATCGCGCTCTCCAAGGAGCTGGCCCTGCCCCTGCCCAACCACAAGCTGGAGTCGCTGGCCGCGCACTTCGGTGTCGTGCAGCAGCGGGCCCACCACGCGCTGGACGACGCGCGCGTGCTGGCCGAGGCGTTCCGGCCGAGCCTGCGCGCCGCCGCGGAGGGCGGGGTGCGGCTGCCGCTCCTCGAATGCCTGCCGCTCAAGGAGTGGTCCGACAGCGCCGCGGCACCGCGGATCGGACGGCAGGCCGGGAGCCCGGGGTCCGGCGGCTACCCGTCGGGGAGTTGGCGCCCCTCCCGCAAGCGCCCCGCGTGCCCCCATCCGAACCCCGGACGGTACTCGGCGGACAAACCTCTC
This sequence comes from Streptomyces sp. f51, assembly GCF_037940415.1. Classification (NCBI taxonomy): domain Bacteria; kingdom Bacillati; phylum Actinomycetota; class Actinomycetes; order Kitasatosporales; family Streptomycetaceae; genus Streptomyces; species Streptomyces sp. f51. Next base: position 1,469,663 of record NZ_CP149798.1, read on the forward strand.
AAGCAGGGCATGCGGGTCGCGTTCTCCGGTGACACCTCCGTCGACCGCGAACTGCTGGAGGACCGGGCGGTCGAGGCCGGGCTGCACGTCGCGACGAGCCTGTCCCGGCTCACCAGCCTGCTGGTGACCAACGACCCGGACTCGCACACGTCAAAGGTGGTCAAAGCCCGACAGTTCGGGACACCGGTGGTCGACGAGGCCGCGTTCGGCCAGCTTCTGCGGGACGTCGAACCCGCGTCGGAAGGGTGACGGACGTACGGGTGATTGACGGGCGACTCGCCCCGCGCCCTCTCGCCCGCGTCGCCCCCGCACCCCACCCTGTGGCGCATGGCGAGATGCGAAGTATGCGGCAATGACTACGGAATGACCTTCGAAGTGCACGCCCAGGGCGCCGTGCACGTATTCGACTGCTTCTCCTGCGCGATCCACCGGATGGCCCCGATCTGCGAGCACTGTCGCGTGCAGGTCATCGGCCAGGGTGTCGAGGTCGACGGTCACTGGTACTGCGGCGCGCACTGTGCCCGCGCGGAGGGGAAGGCGGGGATCGTCGACAAGGTCTGAGAGCCCCCGCCCGTCCGCCGGACGGGGCACCGAACGGCCCTCGGCGGGACCCTCCCGTCGGGGGCCGAATCATGCCGAGTACCGTCAATGGGGTGTACCGCTTCCTGTTGTCCCGGCAGTGGGTGATCCTCACCCTCGTGGCCCTCGCCCTCATCCCGACGATGATCAAGCTGGGCTTCTGGCAGCTCCACCGGCACGAGCACAAGGTCGCCCTGAACACGGTGATCTCCGACTCGCTCGCCGCGAAGCCGGTGCCCGCGGAGTCGGTCACCGAGCCGGGCCGGCCGATCCGGGACGACGACCTGTTCCGCCGGGTCACGGCGAAGGGCCACTTCGACACCGCGCACGAAGAGGTCGTCCGCCGCCGCACCAACGCCGACGGCGAGGTCGGCTACCACGTCCTGACCCCCTTCGTCCTGGACGACGGCCGGGTCCTCATGGTGAACCGGGGCTGGGTCCCGGCGGACGGCGCGCAGACCGCCTTCCCGAAGATCCCGGCCCCCGCCTCGGGCGAGATCACCGTCACCGGCCGGCTGATGGCCGACCAGACGACCGCCGACAGCGGCATCAAGAACGTCCGGGGCCTGCCCGCCCGTCAGGTCATGCTGATCAGCAGCGGGCAGGAGGCGCGGCGGCTCGGCCGGCAGGTGCTCGGCGGCTACGTCGAGCAGACGGCGCCCGCGCCCAAGGGCGGCTCGCCCGAGCTGATCCCCGACCCCGAGCACAGCGACATCGGCCCCCACATGGCGTACGCGATCCAGTGGTGGCTCTTCTCCGCCGGCGTCCCCGTGGGCTGGGTGGTCCTGGTCCGCCGCGAGCGCCGCGACCGGGCGGAGGCCGCGGCCCCCGAGAGCACACCGGAAGCCGAACCGGCGGGCGTGTAGCCGGGCGGGCGCGCAGCCGGGCGGGCTTGAGACCGGCAGGCTTGAGACCGGCAGGTGTGACGACCCGTCGCGGGAGCCGGTGACTGCCCGGTCCACCCCGGGCCCGCCCCGGCTCGGGCGCCCACGCCACTCTGGCGGCCCGATTGACCGTTGCCCCGTTCGGGAACCCGTCCACCGTGCACCGACACATCGAGGACTACGCGCTCATCGGGGACGAACAGACCGCCGCTCTGGTGGGCCGCGACGGCTCCGTCGACTGGCTGTGCCTGCCCCGCTTCGACTCCGCGGCCTGCTTCGCGGCCCTGCTGGGCGACGAGGACAACGGTCACTGGCGGATCGCGCCCGAGGGCGCGGAGGTGTGCACCCGGCGCGCCTACCGCCCGGACACCCTGGTGCTGGACACCGAGTGGGACACGGCCGAGGGCTCGGTCCGGGTGACCGACCTCATGCCGCAGCGCGAGCACGCCCCCGACGTCGTACGCGTCGTCGAAGGTCTCAGCGGCCGGGTCCGGATGCGCAGTCTGCTGCGGCTGCGGTTCGACTACGGCTCCGTCGTCCCGTGGATGCGCCGCTCGGACGGTCACCGGGTCGCGGTCGCGGGGCCGGACTCGGTGTGGCTGCGCAGCGAACCGCCCGTGCACACGTGGGGGCAGGACTTCCGCACCCACTCGGAGTTCACCGTGGAGGCGGGCGAGAAGGTCGCCTTCGTCCTGACCTGGCATCCCTCGCACCGGCCCCGGCCACCCCTGTGCGACCCCTTCGAGGCGCTGGAGACCAGCGTCCAGGACTGGAAGGCGTGGGCGGCGCGCTGCCGGTACGACGGACCGCACCGGGACGCCGTCGTCCGCTCCCTGATCACCCTCAAGGCGCTCACCTACGCGCCGACCGGCGGCATCGTGGCCGCCCCCACGACCTCGCTGCCCGAGGAGATCGGCGGCGTCCGCAACTGGGACTACCGCTACTGCTGGCTGCGCGACTCCACCCTCACCCTCGGCGCGCTCCTGTCGGCCGGCTACCACGAGGAGGCCGAGGCCTGGCGCGACTGGCTGCTGCGCGCGGTCGCCGGCGATCCGGCGGCCCTCCAGATCATGTACGGCCTCTCGGGGGAACGCCGGCTGCCGGAGTACGAGATCCCCTGGCTGTCCGGCTACGCGGACTCCGCGCCGGTGCGGGTCGGCAACAGCGCCGTCGAACAGCTCCAGCTCGACGTGTACGGCGAGGTCATCGACTCGCTGTCGCTCGCCCGGCGCTCCGGCCTGCCGTCCAGGCCCCATATGTGGCGGGTGGAGTGCGCCATGATGGAATTCCTCCGGGTGGCGTGGCGGCAGCCGGACGAGGGGATCTGGGAGGTGCGCGGCCCGCGCCGGCACTTCGTGTACTCCAAGGTGATGGCCTGGGTGGCCGCCGACCGCGCGGTGCGCACCCTGGAGGACGACCCGACGCTCGACGGCGACATCGAGGCGTGGCGGGCGATGCGCGACGAGGTGCACCGCGAGGTGTGCGAACGCGGCTTCGACGCGGCCCGGAACACGTTCACGCAGTCCTACGGCTCGACCGAACTGGACGCCTCCCTGCTGCTCATCCCGCGCGTGGGTTTCCTGCCCCCCGACGATCCCCGGGTGATCGGCACGGTCGACGCGGTCCGCGCGGAACTCGCCCCGGACGGTTTCCTGGTCCGCCGCTACACCGCCGCGGCGGCCGGTGTCGACGGGCTTCCGGGCGACGAGGGCGCCTTCGTCGTCTGCTCCTTCTGGCTCGCGGACGCGCTGCATCTGACGGGCCGTACGCGGGAGGCGCGCGAGCTGTTCGAGCGGCTGGTCGGCCTCACCAACGACCTGGGACTGCTGTCCGAGGAGTACGACCCGGTCGCGGGCCGCCAGCTCGGCAACTTCCCGCAGGCCTTCAGTCACATCGGCCTCGTGGTGACCGCCCTCAGTCTGTTCGGCGTCGACGGGCCGGTGCAGGCGGAAGGGGCCGTGCCGCCGGGATAGGGAAGGATGGGGCCATGGATCTTGGACTGAAGGATCGTGTGTACGTCGTCACGGGAGCCACCCGGGGCCTGGGCAACGCCGCCGCGCGCGAACTGGTCGCCGACGGCGCCAAGGTGGTCGTCACCGGACGCGACGAGGACACCGCGGCGGCCGCCGCCTCCGCGCTCGGCCCGAACGCGGTAGGGGTGGCGGCCGACAACGGCGCCGCGGAGACCCCGGCCCGGCTGATCGCCGGTGCCCGTGAGCACTTCGGCGGCTTCGACGGCATCCTGATCAGCGTCGGCGGGCCGCCGCCCGGGTTCGCCGCGGACAACACCGACGAACAGTGGATGGTGGCGTTCGAGTCGGTCTTCCTCGGCGCGGTCCGCCTGGCCCGCGCGGCCGCGGGGGAACTCGGCGAGGGCGGGGTCATCGGCTTCGTGCTCTCCGGCTCGGTGCACGAGCCGATCCCCGGGCTCACCATCTCCAACGGTCTGCGTCCTGGCCTCGCGGGGTTCGCCAAGTCCCTCGCGAACGAGCTGGGCCCGCGCGGCATCCGCGTGGTCGGGCTGCTGCCGTCCCGCATCGACACGGACCGCGTCCGCCAGCTGGACGGGCTGTCCGCCGACCCCGAGGCCACCCGCGCGGCCAACGAGGCCCGCATCCCGCTGCGCCGCTACGGCGCCCCTGAGGAGTTCGGCCGCACGGCCGCGTTCCTGCTCTCCCCCGCCGCGTCGTACCTCTCGGGCATCATGCTCCCGGTGGACGGCGGGATGCGGGGCGGGTTCTAGGACTTCCGGGGCGCCTGCGAGACGTGTCCGCCGGCGTACGGGGCGCCCGCCCGGGCAGGTGCCCCGTCAGGTCACGCGTTCGGCGCGGTGCTTGACGCCGCGCAGGCGCACCTCCGCCGGGAGCGCGGCGAGACCGGCCGAGTCCCGCGCGTGGGCGAGGGCCTCCACGGTCAGCAGCCGCAGCGCGTACCCGGGGTCCACATGGGGTTCCAGCAGGAGCCGCACCCGCGCCGCGGGCAGGCTGCGCCGCCCGGTCAGATGGACGTTCGCGTGCTCGACGCCGTCCAGCCGGGCCGACTCGGCGGCCAGTACGCCCTCCAGCGCCTTTCCGCGCAGCAGCGCGCCCGCGCCGTCGCCGGTGTCGACGAGCACCTCGGCGAGCCGCCTGCGGCGCACGACGGCGACCAGCCACCACAGGGCGAGCAGCAGGAGCACCGCGAGCGCGGCGATGACGGCGGGCCACCACCAGCCCTGGTCCCGCCACTTGGTCCGTTCGGCGGTGCTGAGCAGCACGTCGTGCCGTCCGTCGTAGATCCACCACGAGGGCGGCCGTACGCCGAGTCCGACGGCGAGCACGGAACCGCCGAGGACGAGCAGCACGAGCCCGGTGAAGCCGATCAGTACCCGGTTGACGGTCCGCAGCACGGATCTCACCTCTTCTTTCCGGGGCGCGCGACGTGCACGGACAGGGCGGGCGAGCGGGCCAGTCCCAGTCCCTTGATGCCGTCGGCGAGCGTGGTGTCGAGGTCGGCGCGGACGTCGTCGAGTTCCCGGAAGTGCGACAGCGCGCGGACGTCGACCTTGCGGCGCTTCACGCGCACACGGACCGACTGCACACCGGCGACCTCCATGGCCCGGTCCCGGAGCGCCATCGCGGCGGCGCCCCGGTGCAGTCCGGCCCGGACGTCGGCGTGGGTGCGCCGCATGGGCAGGACGTCCCGCAGTCCGGGTGTGGCCGCGAGGACGATCAGCCAGAGTCCGATCGCGGCGGCGATCCCGGCGCCGACGAGCACCGCGGTGTCGTCGAGCGGCCGTTCGGCGAGCTGCCGGGCCAGCCAGGTCCGCCAGTACAGAGCGGTGCGTCCGGCGCGCACGGCCACGACGTCGTACAGGAAGGCGCCCGCCGCGACGAGGAGCAGGAGCGCGAGGACGCCGGCGGGCACGCGGCGCGCCGACCAGAACCTGCCCTGGCGGCCGTCCTCGTCCCCGGCGGTGCCCAGCGGTTCGTACGCGGCGGAGGAGGCGGACTGCCCGAGGGCGCCCGCGTCGTCCCCGCCCCCCGGCTCCGGCTTCTCCAGGACGGGTGTCTTGCGCGTGTCGTCGGAGCCCTGGGGCTCGCTCATCGCGTCCTCCCCTGTACCGCGCCGGACTCGGGTGCCAGATGCAGCCGCTCCACCTGGACGGCGACCTCGGGCACTTCCATTCCCGCCAACGCCTCTACCCGCTCGGTGACATGACGACGCACCGCGCCGCACTGGGCCCCGATGTCGGCGGGGTAGCCGAGTTCGAGGCTGACCCTGATCCGCGCGCTGTGCGTCGGGGTGCCGTCCGTGCCGCCGGTGCCGGACGCCTGCCGCCGCACGACGACCGTCGCGTGCGGGGGCACCGCGTCGGGGGGCAGCGGGGGCAGGGCCTCGCGCGCCGCCCGCGAGGCGATCTTCGCGACGACGCGGTCGGCGATCCGGGTGGCGCCCCGCTCGGGGGGCGCGACGGCCGTCGGGGCCGGCCGGGTCTCGCCCAGCCGGGCGGTCTGACCTGGCACGCGTCACCGCCGCCGGTCGTCACGCGCGCGGAAGAAGGCGCCGATGTCCAGATCCCCCTCCAGGAGCCGTCCGACGACGAACCCGACGGCCCCCAGGGCGGCCACCAGGAGGAAGGCGCCGAATCCGCCGAAGTACCCGGCGAAGGCCAGCGCCATTCCGGCGATCATGCCGATCACGGCCAAGCTCATGGGGCTCTCCTCAGCAGTCGGTGGCCGCGCGATCACTCATGGTGCGAAGGCCGGGGTGTCCGGCGGATTCCGGTGACCCGGGGTCACTGGAGTCGTGACTCCGGCTCTTCTTCCTCTTCCTCGGGCAGCTTCACATCACTCACCGCGATGTTGACTTCCACCACTTCGAGCCCCGTCATGCGCTCGACGGCGGAGATGACGTTCTCGCGTACGGCACGGGCCACATCGGAGATCGACACGCCGTAGTCGACGACGATCTCCAGGTCGAGCGCCGTCTGGAGCTCGCCGACCTCGGCCTTCACACCCCGCGTCACCGATTTGGTGGAACCGCCCGGCACCCGGTCGCGTACGGCTCCGAAGGTCCGGCTCAGCCCGCTGCCCATCGTGTGGACACCGAGTACGTCGCGGGCGGCGAGCCCGGCGATCTTCTCCACGACACCGTCGGAGATCGTGGTCCGCCCCCGGGTGGCGGCGTCTCCGCCGCCGCGCCTGGTGGGCTTACGGGTCTGCTGCGACTCCTTCTCGGTGTCGGGGCTGTCCGTCCGGTCCCGCTCGGTCATGTCGGTCATCGCCGTACGTCCCTTTCGGTCGTCCTCCTCTGCTCACAGTAGGTCGGGTCGCGCGGTCGCGCGCCGTGGATGGGGCAGGCTGGAGCAATGACGGCGGACCGGTGGACGCAAGGGGTACGGCATCAGCTCGGGCTCGGCAGATTCCTGCCGCTGGGTCTGGCGCTCGACGGCACGTGGATCACGGAGGAGGCGGCCGGGTCGGTGCTGCGGCGTGAGGCGGCGGCCGTGGCGGGGGTGCGGCTCGGGGCGCTGCGGATCGCGCTGGCCGACCCGGAATCGGCCGGCGAACCGGCCGTACCGCCGCCGCCGAGCGCCCTGCCGCCCGGTCCGCTGCGCGTCACCGCGGACTTCGGGGTCTCGGCTGATCCCACGGCCGCGGGCGCGGAGCCCCTTCCGGCCGTCGCGGCCCGGCTGCGTCTGACGGTGGTGTCCGCCGCGACCCGGCTCCTGGGCCTCGACGTCGAGGAGGTGGATCTACGGGTGACGGACCTGCTGGAGGACTCCCCCCACCCCCCGGACGGAGCACGGGAAACGCCCACGGCGATCCCGGCGGACACCGGGACGGCCGAGGGGGGTGCGGAGGGGGGCGGCGGCAGGCGGCCGGCGCCGCTGCCCAAGGATCCCGAGGAAGCCCGGATCGCGGCGGTCGCGTCGGCCGTCCCGGGCGTCACTCGTCTGACGGACGTACTGGGCCGACCGGTCCACGTCGAGAGCCCGCGCGCCACGGATCCGGCCCTGCCGCGCCGCCACATCCGGATCGAGCTCGCGGTCTCCGGGGACGAACGGACGGCGGACGTGGCACGCGCGGTGAGAGCCGCCGTCACCGAGGCCGCGCAGGACGCCCCGTCGGTGGCGGTCCTGGTGACAGCGGTGCCCCCACCCCACCCGTCACCCCGACGGTGACCGCAGCATGCCGGAACACGCGGCACCCCTGACCGCCGCAGCCCGGGGCGCGGGGCACCCCGGGCACCCCTGACCGCCGCAGCCCGGGGCGCGGGGCACCCCGGGCACCCCTGACCGCCGCAGACCGGGGCACGGGCCACCCTGACCGCCGCAGACCGGGGCACCGGCCACCCCGGGCGCCCACGACCATCACCGGCCGGGGCACGCAACACCCCGGGCGAGGCGACGACCGCCGGGCGGGACACGGGGCGCCCCGGGCGAAGGCGACCACCATCGGACGGGGTGCCAGGCACCTCCGTCCGAGAAGGTGACGCCCACTGGCCCAGAGATCCGCCCCTCGGGGGAAGATGACACGCGCCCGGCAGCTCACCCGACCCGGGAGAGGTGACAGCGGCAGCGCGCCCGATCTCGGGGGACGGTGACGCGCGCTCGGCAGCGCACCCGACCTCGGAGCGCATGATCCCGGCCGCCGGGTCACCCGGTCGCCAGGACATCGATCGCTCCGAGCCGGGGCACCCCGGTCGCCAGGACGTCGACCACTCCGGGCCGGGGCACCCCGGTCGCCGGGACGTCGGCCGTTCCGGGGCGGGGCACCCGGTGTCACCGGGTGCCGCCTCGGAGGGGCGGGGGCGAAAGGCCGGTGCGCGCCCGGACGGGCTACTCTCCGACGCCCGCCAGGTCGCGCAGCCTGCGGGCCTGGGCGGCCCGCTCGGCGGTGCGCTGTTCCTCGTACGACCGCTCCTGCGCCCCCCGCAGCAGCGCCTTCGTCTCGATCACGGCGTCCCGCGGCGCGGCCAGCAGGGCCGCGGAGAGGTCGGCGACGGCGGCGTCGAGCTGCTCGGCGGGCACGGCGAGGTTGGCGAGCCCGGTGCGCTCGGCCTCCTCGGCCAGGACGAAGCGGCCCGTGGCGCAGATCTCCAGCGCACGGGCGTACCCGACGAGCCCGACGAGCGGATGCGTCCCCGTGAGGTCCGGCACCAGACCGAGGCTGGTCTCGCGCATGGCGAACTGCACGTCGTCGGCGACGACGCGCAGGTCACAGGCGAGGGCGAGCTGGAACCCGGCACCGATGGCATGCCCCTGGACGGCGGCGATGGACACGAGGTCGCTGCGCCGCCACCAGGTGAACGCCTCCTGGTACTCGGCGATGGTCGCGTCCAGCTCGGCGTCGGAGCCGCGCGCGAGGTCGATGAACGACGGTTCCCCGTCGAAGCCCTCGGGCGTGAACGCCTGACGGTCGAGCCCCGCTGAGAAGGACTGGCCCTCGGCACGCAGGACGACCACGCGGACGGAGCCCGGCAGTGACCGCCCGGCCTGCGTCAAGGCCCGCCAGAGAGCGGGACTCTGGGCATTGCGCTTGGCCGGATTGGTCAGCGTCATCGTGGCGGTCGCGCCGTCGACGGTGAGCCGTACGCCGTCCTGGTCGAGTACGGGGTCGAGATCCTTGTCGAGCGAAGCCATGGGGTGCCTCCGATGGGTGCGGTCGGATCAGACGCGCGCCTCGCGAAGACACGAGAAACGCACCTAAGTGACTGCACAGTAACCACCCGGTCGGTCACCCGACCGACCGGGTGGTCACCACCGAAGCCGATGGGGACGCCCGGCCTCAGGCCGAGGCGGCCTTCTTGCCCCGCGTCGCGCCGCCACGCCCTCGGAGCGTGACACCCGACTCGCTGAGCATCCGGTGCACGAAGCCATACGAGCGGCCGGTCTCTTCGGCCAGCGCTCGGATGCTCGCACCGGAGTCGTACTTCTTCTTCAGGTCTGCCGCGAGCTTGTCGCGCGCGGCGCCGGTAACCCGGCTGCCCTTCTTCAGAGTCTCGGCCACCCGGTCCTCCTCATGGGAAGTGCGCTCTGGACTCTCATGATCACCCCTTTCGGGCGTCATGGCCACCCATTCGGCAAGGTCCGTAAGACAAGGTTTTGACGACAGGAGCCCGTCCCCACGAGTGGAATAAGTGATTCCGGGTGACGTCGCCCGTGCGGCCGAACGGGTTCCCGCGCGAAGTGCCTGGTCAGCGACGCAGAACGGCCGAGCCCTTGGGAACAAAGGACTCGGCCGTGAAATCGATGTACGACACACCTCGGTACGAGGAGATCTCACACAGATGATGGATCACGGATCGGCCGAATGATCCATACGCAGTGGATCACTCCATCGATCAAGGCGTGCCGGCCCCCCGCGGGAGGCCGCGCGAGGGTCAGGCGAGGGCCACCAGGTCGGCGTAGTCGGAGCCCCACAGGTCCTCGACACCGTCCGGCAGCAGGATGATCCGCTCCGGCTGGAGCGCCTCGACGGCGCCCTCGTCGTGGGTGACGAGGACGACGGCACCCTTGTAGGTGCGCAGCGCGCCGAGGATCTCCTCGCGGCTGGCCGGGTCGAGGTTGTTCGTCGGCTCGTCGAGCAGCAGGACGTTCGCGGACGAGACGACGAGGGTCGCGAGCGCGAGCCGGGTCTTCTCGCCGCCGGAGAGCACACCGGCCGGCTTGTCGACGTCGTCGCCGGAGAACAGGAACGAGCCGAGCGTCTTGCGGACCTCGACCAGATCCAGGTCGGGAGCGGCGGAGCGCATGTTCTCCAGGACCGTGCGCTCGGGGTCGAGGGTCTCGTGCTCCTGCGCGTAGTAGCCGAGCTTGAGGCCGTGGCCCTCGACGACCTCGCCGGTGTCCGGCTCCTCGGCGCCGCCGAGGAGCCGCAGCAGGGTCGTCTTGCCGGCGCCGTTCAGGCCGAGGATGACGACCCGGGAGCCCTTGTCGATGGCCAGGTCGACGTCGGTGAAGATCTCCAGGGAGCCGTACGACTTCGACAGGCCCTCGGCCATGAGCGGGGTCTTTCCGCAGGGCGCGGGCTCCGGGAAGCGCAGCTTGGCGACCTTGTCGGAGACGCGCACCGCGTCCAGCCCGGCGAGCAGCCGGTCGGCGCGCTTGGCCATGTTCTGCGCGGCGACCGTCTTGGTGGCCTTGGCGCGCATCTTGTCGGCCTGCGAGTGCAGGGCGGCGGCCTTCTTCTCGGCGTTCTGGCGCTCGCGCTTGCGGCGCTTCTCGTCGGCCTCGCGCTGCTGCTGGTAGAGCTTCCAGCCCATGTTGTAGACGTCGATCGTGGCGCGGTTGGCGTCGAGGTAGAACACCTTGTTCACGACCGTCTCGACCAGGTCGACGTCGTGGGAGATCACGATGAAGCCGCCGCGGTAGGTCTTGAGGTAGTCGCGCAGCCAGACGATGGAGTCGGCGTCGAGGTGGTTCGTCGGCTCGTCGAGCAACAGGGTGTCGGCGTCCGAGAACAGGATGCGGGCCAGCTCGATACGGCGGCGCTGACCACCGGAGAGCGTGTGCAGGGGCTGGCCGAGCACGCGGTCGGGCAGGTTGAGCGCGGCGGCGATCGTCGCGGCCTCGGCCTCGGCGGAGTACCCGCCCTTGGTCAGGAACTCCGTCTCCTGGCGCTCGTACTGCCGCAGGGCCTTCTCGCGGGTGGCGCCGGAGCCGTTGGCGATCCGCTGCTCGTTCTCGCGCATCTTGCGGATCAGGACGTCGAGGCCGCGGGCCGACAGGACGCGGTCGCGGGCCAGGACGTCGAGGTCGCCGGTGCGCGGGTCCTGCGGGAGGTAGCCGACCTCGCCGGAGCGGGCGACGTTCCCGGCGGCGGGCTGGCCCTCGCCCGCGAGGACCTTGGTGAGGGTCGTCTTGCCCGCGCCGTTGCGGCCGACCAGGCCGATGCGGTCGCCCTTCGTGATGCGGAAGGTGGCGGACTCGATGAGGATGCGGGCACCGGCGCGCAGCTCGATACCGGAGGCGGAGATCAAGGGTCAGACTCCAGAGCGGGTTGTTGGCGGGGTGGACGGCTGAGGACGTTCCCGCCGTTTAATGCGCGAGGAGAATGGCCATGGGCCAAGTCTAACGGGGCGGTGCAACCACTTTTCCGGTGCGCACTGTGACGCTCGCCCCCTTCCGGGACGCTCCGGCGGCCCGGTCCGGGGTCGCCCGTTCGGACCGCGGGCCGGGGCCGGGGGCCGGGAAGCGTACGAGGATGGCGCCACGGAGCGACGAAAGTGGTGTGCTCATGCAGTTCGACGACGACGCCGATCTGGACACCTCCGAGGTCCAGGACCAGCGTGGCGGTCGAATCCCCGGCGGCAGGGCGACCATCGGCGGCGGGCTCGCGGGACTCGTCGCCCTGGTCCTCGGACTGCTCTTCGGGGTGGGTCCCGACCAGCTCGGGCTCTCCTCGGGCGGCGACCAGCCCGGCGCGACCGCCTCCTCCCTGGCGCAGGTGCAGCAGACCTGCCGGACGGGACGGGACGCCAACGCGCGGGAGGACTGCCGGACCGTGGCGGTGGTCAACAGCGTCCAGGACTACTGGTCCCGCGAGTTCGCGCGCCGGGGCGGCACCTACACCCGCGCCCCGACGGTGTTCTTCGGCGGACGGGTGAACACGGCGTGCGGCACCGCGTCCTCGGCCGTCGGGCCCTTCTACTGCCCCGCCGACCGCAAGGCCTATCTGGACCTCGGCTTCTTCGACGATCTCAGGACGAAGTTCGGCTCGAGCGGCGGCCCGTTCGCGCAGGCCTATGTCGTGGCGCACGAGTACGGGCATCACGTGCAGAACCTGACGGGCACGCTGGGCCGGTCCCAGGACGGCGTGACCGGCGCGAACAGCAATGCGGTGCGGACGGAGCTCCAGGCCGACTGCTACGCGGGCGTGTGGGCGCGGCACGCGACCACCACGCCGTCCTCGTCGACGGGCAAGCCGTTGCTGACCTCGCTGACGGACGCCGACATCCGCGACGGCCTCGACGCGGCGGCGGCCGTCGGCGACGACCGGATCCAGGCGAGGTACCAGGGCCGGGTGACGCCGGAGACCTGGACGCACGGGTCGGCCAAGCAGCGGCAGCAGTGGTTCTACCAGGGCTTCACCAGCGGTGACATGGCTCAGTGCAACACGTTCCGGTGAGCCGGGAGGCCGGGCGCGGGGCGTTGTCAGTGGCGGGTGCCAGACTGGTCAGCGGTTCGGAATCCGGCAGTTTGTCACGGGACGGAGTGATCGGTATGGCCGGCATGAACGGCGGGCGCCCGAGTATCTACCCCTCGATGCTGTACGCCGACGCGAAGGCGGCGATCAGGCAGCTCACGGAGGCCTTCGGCTTCTCGGAGCTGGCGGTCTACGAGGGTGAGGACGGCTCGGTGATGCACGCGGAGCTGGTGCAGGGCAACGGCGCGGTGATGCTCGGGTCCAAGGGGCGCGGCGGCCGTTTCGACGAGGCGATGAAGAGCGCGGGCCCGTGCGGGGTGTACATCGTGGTGGACGACGTCGACGCGCACCACCAGCGGGCCGTGGACCACGGCGCGGAGATCCTGATGGCCCCGACCGACCAGGAGTACGGCTCGCGGGACTACATGGCCCGCGATCTGGAGGGCAACATCTGGAGCTTCGGAACCTACGCCCCGGAGATAGGCGCGTAGGACCGCTCCGGGGTCGGGCCGGCCGCGGTCCCGGCCGGCCGGCCGGTCCGGTCAGCTTCCTCCGGTGTGCACCTGGAAGGCGGCCCTGCGTACGGCCTTGGCGAGCGCGGGGTCGGGGTGGGCGGCGGCGAGCGCGACCAGCACCTGCACCGTGCGCGGGTGTCCGACCGCCCGCACCTCGTCGAGGAGCGCGGGAACGGTGGGCTGCACCGCGGACTCCAGATGCCGGACGAGGAGCGGGGCCTCGCCGTGGTCGGCGACGGCGGCGGCGGTGTCGACCCACAGCCAGGTGGACTCGGCGCGGGTGAGGACCTCGTGGGCGTCCTCGGGGTCGTAGCCGTCGTGCTCGGCGAGCCAGAGCAGGGCGTAGGGGCGCAGCGGCGTCTCCTCGACCACGGCACGCACGTCCGGCTCGGCGGGGGCGCCGACCACGCGCAGGGCCTCGAAGGCGAGGCCGCGGGTGAGGGCGTCCTCACCGCGGGCCGCGGCGATCAGTTCGGTGACGGCGCCGCCGACCGTGCGGGCGGCGAGCCAGGCGCGGTACTCGGCGCGGGCGGCGTTGGGGCGGAGCTGGGCGCAGCCGCGGAGCATGTCCTCGGCGGACTGCTCGATGTTCCCGGCGGGACTCTGGGCGGCGACGCAGATCTGCTCCAGCTTGACCCAGACCGCCCAGCTGCCGAGCGCGGTGAGGGTGGCCTGTCCCTCGCCGCAGGTCAGCGCGCCGACGGAGGCGAGGGCCTCCAGGGCCCAGTCGAGGAGCGGGGCGAGGGGGGCGTCCGGGACCTCCGCGGGCTCGGGGGCGGGGTCGGTCCCGGGGTCGGGGCCGTAGGAGATCTCGCAGCGCTCGGTGCGCAGTTCCGTGACGCGCTGCCCGAGGAGGTCGAGCAGCTGGTCCACGGGGACGGGTCCGGCGGAGAGCTGGAGGAAGGAGAGGACCTGGGGCATCGCGGAGACGACCTCGGCGACGGCCGCGGGCTCGCGGTCCGCCGGTTCGGGGTACGCGAGGGACCAGGCGTCGAAGAGGGCGACCCAGCCGCGCAGGACGGCGCTGTCGTCGCGGCTCCAGGCGCGCAGCCGCCATCCGGGGCGGGCGTCGCCGCCGTGCACCTCGATGAGGCCGGCCAGGCGGGCGGTGTCCCAGTCGGCGCGGACCTGGACCGGGGTGAGTCCGAGATCGGCGGCGGCCCGTTCGGCGGTGGCGTCGGAGAGGGTGCCCTTGCCGTCGGGGTTCGCGCCGTCGCGCCCCGGGCGCAGGGCGGCGTCGGCCCAGCGCGCCACGCGGGCCGCGTCGGACAGGCCGGTGCGCGCCATGCGGGCGAGTTCGGCCGGCGGCGGTGTGCCTTCCGGCGGTCGCGGTGCGGGGCGGCGGGTGCGGCGCTGGGTCACCGCTCGGGGGGCGGTCGCGAGGGACCGCGGGCTGACGAGTCGGAGCCTGGAGTCGCGCGGGTTACGGGACGTCACGGGTGCAGTCTTGCGGTTGACAGTCCGAAAACCCAAACGGAATGCCCTCGCAGGCCACGGGGGCGGCGGCAGCGGGGCCCCGCCGGGGTGCCCGGCACGCGGGAGAGCGGGCCGGGCACAGTGGCCGGGACGCCGACCGGAAGCGGGTTCCCCGTGCCGGCCCGGGGGCCGTGGCGGTGGGCGTCCGGTGGGGTGCCGCGGGCTACATGAGGGGGGTGAGGAAGCGGCGCAGGGCCTCTTCGTAGGCCGCCGGTCCCGCGTTCCACATGGCGCCGTGCGGGGCGTCGGGGACGGTGTGCAGGGTGACGAGGTCGGGGCGGCTCGCGGCCAGGCGGCGGGAGGCGCCCCAGGGGGCGATGCGGTCGTCCGGGCCGTGGACCAGCAGGGTCGGCACCTTGACCTGGTCGGGGTGCGCGGCGTGCGCGATGCGGTCTCCGCGTACGCCGGTGCGTCCCTGTGCGGCGCGCACCGCGAGCGGCAGCAGGAAGCCGGGGGTGTGGCGGGCGCCGGCGAGGGCGCGCAGGGTGGTCTCCCAGTCGAGGACGGGCGAGTCCAGGACGAGTCCGGAGATCCGCTCGCGCAGCGCGGAGTGGGCGGCGGCGCGCAGGGCCATGGTGGCGCCGGTGGACCAGCCGTAGAGGACGACGCGCTCGGCGCCGAACCGCACGGCGTAGCGGATGGCCGCGTCGAGGTCGCGCCACTCGGTCTCGCCGAGGTGGTTCAGGCCGTCCGGCGGGCGGGGTGCCCCGAGGTCGCCGCGGTAGGCGAGGTCGAGGACGGGGAAGTGCCGGTCGTTCAGGAACCCCATCAGGTTCATGGGGTGTTCCCGGGTGGCGCCCAGGCCGTGGACGGTGATGACCCAGGTGTCGCGGACCGCGGGCACGAACCAGGCGGGCAGGGCTCCGAGTTCTCCGGGCACGTCGACGTCGGCGTGTTCGAGTCCGAGGGCGGACCCGGGGTCGCCGACGTACAGGTTGGGGGTGAGCCACACCTTGTCGCCGGGCTCCAGGGATCCGTGCGTGACGCGTTCCAGGGTGCGGACGACGGTGTCGGCGGTGTGGGGCACGGAGTTCTGGAGGGGGCCGACGACCGCGTGGGAGCCGTCGCCGGCGAGGCCGTAGGTTCCCGGGCGCCGGGAGGCGAGGGCCCTGGTGAGGGTGATCCCGCCCGACGTCGTCGCGTGCACGGTGAGCCGGGGCTCGGTGGGCAGGGGCTTGCCGGGCCTCGTCTTCAGCGCGGCGTCGCTGGCCAGCCGGCCCGCCGCCACGGAGGCCGCGCCCGCGGCTATGGCTACGGTGACGGCCGCTGCCGTGGCTCTTAGGGTGCGCACCCGACCAGTTTCCCGGGGTACCGGCCCATCGGCCAGCGGAGACGCCTCCAGGGGTGACGCCCGGCACTCGCGCGGGGGGCTCAGCCCTGTTGGCCGTAGCCCCTCAGCCGCTCTCCCGCGTCCGCCAGTTGCTCCGGTGAGAGCAGTGCGGGGGTGAGGCCGGGGACCGAGGAGGCCAGGAGCCAGACGCGGCACATCCATTCCAGCTGGGCCGTGCGGTCGTAGGCCTGGTCGAGCGAGGCCCCGTGGGCGATGGTGCCGTGGTTGCGGAGGAGGCAGGCGGTGCGGCCGTCCAGAGCCCTGAGCGTGTGCGCGGCCAGCTCCGGTGTGCCGTAGGCCGCGTAGGGGGCGACGCGGAGGGGGCCGCCCATGGCGGCCGCCATGTAGTGGACGAGCGGGAGTTCGGGGACGAGGAGCGAGACGGCCGTCGCGTGCGGCGCGTGGGTGTGGACGACGGCCCGTGCCTCCGTGCCGCGGTACACGGCGAGGTGCATCGGCAGTTCGCTGGTCGGGCGCAGTGTGCCGAGGACCTGCCCGCCGTCGAGGCCGACGCCGACGATGTCGTCGGGGGTGAGCCGGTCGTAGGGCACGCCCGTGGGGGTGACGAGGACGGTGGCGCCGACGCGGACCGAGACGTTGCCGGAGGTGCCGACGACCAGTCCGTCGGCGACCGTGCGGCGGGCCGTCGAGACCAGTTCGTCCCAGGCCCGCCGGAGGGTGTCCCGGTCCTCCGCCGGGGGCGGTTCGCCGGGGCCGCCCGTCGTCCGTCGGTGCTCGTGTCCGTCCCGCGCGTCCCGGTGCCGCTCAGTCATGACGCGATCCTGCCAGCCACGGCCTTCCGCGCACCCCGTACGGGCGGGCTCCGGGACGTATACGACCCGCCAAGAGCCCACGGTTGTATGTGATTTGAGTCACATCAGACCAACGGATCATCGACGTTGCCGAGGTCGGACATTTGCCGCGGATCACACCGCGTGGTCGACCCGCTACGGCGCCGGGGGCGCCCGAACACCCTCCGCCGGGCGACCCCTTCGGGCCTTCGGGCGGTGTGACGACGGCTACAACCTGGGCGTGACACGGATCTCGTCACCTGAACCCCCCTCAGACCGGGCCGCGGACCCCGGGCCCGGACCCCAAGCGGAGTACGGAATTCCGAATCCGTTCGAACCCACCGAACCCCGCCCCAACACAAGCGGAATGCCATTCCACCGTTCGGGACACCACGACGTCCGGCTCAGTTCATCTTCCGTTCACCCAGGTTGCCTACGGTCCACCTGCCACTGACGTCCAACAGAAGCCTGGGTAAATGGAACACATCACGCTCCTCCTCGGAATCGTGATCGTCACCGCTCTCGTGTTCGATTTCACGAACGGTTTCCACGACACCGCCAACGCGATGGCCACCACCATCTCGACCGGCGCACTCAAGCCCAAGGTCGCGGTGGCCATGTCCGCCGCCCTCAACCTTGTCGGCGCCTTCCTCTCCGTCGAGGTCGCCAACACGATCTCCAAGGGCCTCGTCGACGAGGCCGGCATCCGGCCGGAGGTGATCTTCGCCGCTCTGGTCGGCGCGATCCTCTGGAACCTGGTGACCTGGCTCGTCGGACTCCCGTCCAGCTCCTCGCACGCCCTCATGGGCGGCCTGGTCGGCGCCACCATCGCCTCCGCCGGTACCGGCGCCGTGCACGGTGACGTCCTGGTCGGCAAGGTGCTTCTGCCCGCCGTCGCCGCCCCGATCGTCGCCGGTCTGGCCGCCATGGTCGCCACCCGGCTGTCGTACAAGCTGAGCGGTGACACCGACACCAAGGCCACCAAGAAGGGGTACCGCGCCGGCCAGATAGCCTCCGCGGGCCTGGTCTCGCTGGCCCACGGCACCAACGACGCGCAGAAGACGATGGGCATCATCACCCTGGCCCTGGTCGCCGGTGGCGCCGTCGCTCCCGACTCCGACCCGCCGGTCTGGGTCATCCTCTCCGCCGGTCTCGCGATCGCGCTCGGCACCTACCTGGGCGGCTGGCGCATCATCCGCACGATGGGCAAGGGCCTGACCGACCTCCAGCCGCAGCAGGGCTTCGCCGCCCAGACCAGCGCGGCCACGGTCATCCTGGCCTCGTCGCACATCGGCTTCTCCCTCTCCACCACGCACTCGGTCTCCGGTTCCGTGATGGGCGCGGGCCTCGGCCGCAAGGGTGGCGTGGTCCGCTGGTCCACCGCGAAGCGCATGGTCGTCGCCTGGGTCCTCACCCTGCCCGCCGCCGCCCTGGTCGGCGCCGGCGCCGAATGGGTGACCGGTTTCGGCGCCTGGGGCACCGCGCTCGTGGCCGTCTTCCTGGTGGGCTCCAGCTTCGCGATCTGGCGCCGCTCGCGCCGCGAGGTGATCGACCACAACAACGTGAACGACGCCGAGGAGCCCGCGGGTGTGGTGACGCAGGCCATCGCCGCCGTCACCCCGCCCCCGGCCGGTTCCGTGGCCGAAGGCCTCACGGCCACCATCCCGGCTCCGGCCGAGCCCACGGCGAACCCGTCGGCCCAGTCCCGAGTGGCCTGAGACCAAAGGAAGCAACAGCATGAACATCGACTGGTCAGCCCTCGGGTCCGTCTTCGGGGTCAGCCTCGGAGTGACCGTGGCCCTCGTCGCCCTCTTCACCCTCGGCGTCGCCGGCCTCGCCAAGAAGGAGTCGGCCCAGGGCGGTTCCGCTGTCGCGGCGGCCACCGGCGCCTACGTCTGCTTCGCGGCCTGCGCCGCTGCGGTGGCGTACGGCATCTCCCTGATCATCACCAAGTAGCCCGCCACAGGGGCCTGTCGCGACGGCAGGCCCCGGCGGCCCGGAACCGGGCCGGGCCGAGCGGTACCGCGCGTGGGGTGCGGGACGGATCACCGTCCCGCACCCCACGCGTATGTGGGCCTGCGCACACTGTCCCTCCGCAGGTCAACAGCCAGTTGACGGCCGTTCGCACCCCGTGGTGGACTGCCGGAGCCAAGTACGGCGGCATGAGAGGAAGCCGGTGCGAATCCGGCGCGGTCCCGCCACTGTCATCGGGGAAGAAACTCCCCGGGAGCCAGGAACTCTCACCGCCGGTCTCGTCGAACCAGGGCGTGGACACCCTGAGTGAGGACATATCGCCATGCGCGGCTGCCCGTTGCCCGTTTCGCTGAGTACGAGGGTTCCGCTCCACCCCACGGCCGGCTGACCCCGTGCGTGCCGATCGCGTCTTCGCGTACGGCGCCGCCGCCGGCCTTCTCGGCGACCTGCTGCTCGGCGATCCCCGCCGAGGGCATCCGGTCGCCGCGTTCGGGCGGGCCGCCGCCGCCGTGGAGCGCGCACTGTGGCGGGACCACCGGGGGTGGGGCGCCCTGCACACCGCCGTCTGCGTGGGCGGTGCCACCGGACTCGCCGCGCTCGCGAGCCGCCGCGTACGCCCCTCGCGTACCGCCTCGATCGCCCTGACCGCGGCCGCCACCTGGTCCGTCGTCGGAGGGACCTCCCTCGGCCGTGAGGCGCGGGCCGTCGGCGGCGCGCTCGCGGCCGGTGACCTCGGCGCGGCCCGGGAGCGGCTGCCGCATCTGTGCGGACGCGACCCCCAGGCCCTGGACGCCGACGGGATCGCGCGCGCGGTCGTCGAGTCCGTCGCCGAGAACACCTCCGACGCCGTCGTCGGGGCCCTGTTCTGGGGCGCCGTCGCCGGTGTGCCCGGGCTCGTCGCCTTCCGCGCCGTGAACACCCTCGACGCCATGGTCGGGCACAAGTCCCCCCGCTACCGGCGCTACGGCTGGGCCTCCGCCCGGCTCGACGACGTCGCCGGCTGGCCGGGGGCCCGGCTGACCGCCGTCCTCGCGGCGGTGGCCGGATCCGACCCGCGCGGTGCCGTGCGCGCCTGGCGGACGGACGCCCGCAGGCATCCGAGTCCCAACGCCGGTCCCGTGGAGGCCTCGTTCGCCGGCGCGCTCGGCGTACGGCTCGGCGGCACCCTCTCGTACGGCGGACGGGTCGAGCACCGGCCCGTGCTCAACGGCACGGGGCGGGCCGTCCAGGTCCACGACATCGAACGGGCCGTACGGCTCTCCCGGCGGGTCGGCTGGCTCGCGCTCGGGGTGAGCGCCGCCGGCCGGATCCTGCTCACCGGAGCCGGACGGGCCCCGGTTCCGGTTCCGTCCACCAGGAAGGGGCGCACCGCATGAGCGGCGGGCTGCTGATCGCCGGGACCACCTCCGACGCGGGCAAGAGCGTCGTGACCGCCGGGATCTGCCGGTGGCTGGTGCGCCAGGGCGTCAAGGTCGCGCCCTTCAAGGCGCAGAACATGTCGCTGAACTCGTTCGTGACCCGCGAGGGCGCCGAGATCGGGCGCGCGCAGGCCATGCAGGCGCAGGCCGCCCGCGTGGAGCCGACCGCGCTGATGAACCCCGTGCTGCTCAAGCCCGGCGGCGACCGCACCAGTCAGGTCGTCCTGATGGGCAGGCCGGTGGGCGAGATGAGCGCGCGCGGGTTCTTCGGGACGCCCGGGGCCCTGACGGACCCCCCTCCGGGCAGCGCCCCGACCGGGGACCGGCTGCGCGGCGGGCACCGGGAGGGACTCCTCGCGACCGTCCTCGACTGTCTTGAGCGGTTGCGGGGCACGTATGACGCGGTGATCTGCGAGGGGGCCGGCAGTCCGGCCGAGATCAATCTGCGGCGTACCGACATCGTGAACATGGGGGTGGCGCGCAACGCGGGGCTTCCCGTGCTCGTCGTCGGCGACATCGACCGGGGCGGGGTGTTCGCCTCGTTCTTCGGGACGGTCGCGCTGCTGTCCCCCGAGGACCAGGCGCTCGTCGCCGGGTTCCTCGTCAACAAGTTCCGCGGGGACGTCAGCCTGCTGGAGCCGGGGCTCGACATGCTGCACGGCCTCACCGGGCGGCGCTCCTACGGCGTGCTGCCCTTTCAGCACGGGCTCGGCATCGACGAGGAGGACGGCCTGCGCGTCTCGCTGCGCGGGGCGGTCCGCGAGTCGGCGGTCTCCTCCCCCGTCGGCGAGGACGTCCTGCGGGTCGCCGTCTGCGCGGTCCCGCTGATGTCCAACTTCACCGACGTCGACGCGCTGGCCGCCGAACCCGGCGTCGTCGTGCGGTTCGTGGACCGGGCCGAGGAACTGGCCGACGCCGATCTCGTCGTCGTGCCCGGGACCCGGGGCACGGTCGGGGCGCTCCGGTGGCTGCGCGAGCGCGGCCTCGCGGACGCCATCGCGCGCCGGGCCGCCGAGGGGCGTCCCGTCCTCGGCGTCTGCGGCGGCTACCAACTCCTCGGCGAGCACATCGAGGACGACGTCGAGTCCCGCGCCGGCCGTGTCGACGGGCTCGGACTCCTGCCCGTACGCGTGCGGTTCGCGCGGGAGAAGACGCTGGCCCGTCCGGTCGGCGAGGCCCTCGGCGAGCGCGTCGAGGGGTACGAGATCCATCACGGCGTCGCCGAGGTCACCGGCGGCGAGACCTTCATGTCCGACGCCGCGGGAGCAGGTCTGGACGGCTGCCGGGTCGGCTCCGTCTGGGGCACGCACTGGCACGGCTCCCTGGAGTCGGACGGTTTCCGGCGGGCCTTCCTGCGCGAGGTGGCCGCCACCGCGGGCCGCCGCTTCGTGCCGGCCCCCGACACGTCGTTCGCGGCGCTGCGCGAGGAGCAGCTGGACCGGCTCGGCGACCTGATCGAAGAACACGCGGACACGGACGCGCTGTGGCGGCTCATCGAGTCCGGCGCGCCGCGAGGACTGCCCTTCATTCCACCGGGAGCACCCGCATGAGCACTGTGTTGTTGTTGTCGACCGCCGACACGGACCTGCTGGCCGCCCGCGCCAGCGGCGCCGCCTACCGGATCGGCAATCCGACCCGGGTGGACGTCACCGGCGAACTCCCCTCGCTGGTCGAGGGCGCGGACCTGGCCGTCGTACGGCTGCTCGGCGGGAAGCGGGCCTGGGAGGACGGTCTGGCCTTCCTGAAGGCGGCCGGGATCCCGACCGTGCTGCTGGGCGGCGAGTCCGTCCCGGACGCCGAGCTGATGGCCGAGTCGTCGGCGCCCGCGGGTGTGGTCGCGGAGGCGCTGCGCTATCTGGTCGAGGGCGGTCCCGCCAACCTCGGCGAGCTGGCCCGGTTCCTGTCCGACACCGTGCTGCTGACCGGCGAGGGCTTCGAGGAGCCGCACCGGACGGCCGAGTTCGGCGTGCACGGCGCGTTCGGGTACGCCGAGGGCCGGCCGACGGTCGGCGTGCTGTTCTACCGGGCGCACGAACTGTCCGGGAACACCGCCTTCGTGGACACCCTGTGCGAGGCGATCGAGGCGCGCGGCGCCAACGCCCTTCCCGTGTACTGCGGTTCGCTGCGCGGGGCCGACCCCGGCCTGTACGAGATCCTGGGGCGGGCGGACGCGATCGTCGCCACGGTCCTGGCCGCGGGCGGCACGCACGCCTCGCAGGCGTCGGCGGGCGGCGACGAGGAGGCCTGGGACATCGGGGCCCTCGCCGACCTCGACGTCCCGGTGCTCCAGGGGCTCTGCCTGACCTCGTCGAAGGCCGCCTGGGACGCCTCCGACGCCGCCCTGTCCCCCATGGACGCGGCGATGCAGGTCGCCATCCCTGAGTTCGACGGCCGTCTGATCACCGTGCCGTTCTCGTTCAAGGAACAGGGCCCCGACGACGTCCCCGTGTACGTCGCCGACCCCGAGCGGGCCGCCCGGGTCGCCGGAATCGCCCTGCGGCACGCGGAGTTGAAGCACAAGCCGAACGCGGAGAAGAAGCTCGGGATCGTCTTCACCGCCTACCCGACCAAGCACTCGCGGGTCGGCAACGCGGTCGGCCTCGACACCCCGGCCTCCGCGGTACGGGTCCTCGACGCGCTCCGGGACGCGGGCTACGCCCTCACCCAGTACCCGGACAACGGCGACGAGTTGATCCACCGGCTGATCGCGGCCGGCGGCCACGACGTGGAGTGGCTGACCGAGGAGCAGCTCGCCGCCGCTCCGGCGCGGGTGCCGCTCGCCGACTACCGTGCCTGGTTCGACACCCTCGACCCGGCGTTGCGCGAGGGCATGCTGGAGGCCTGGGGCGAGCCGCCGGGCTCGCTCTACGTCGACGGCGACGACATCGTGCTCGCCTGCCTGGAGTTCGGGAACGTCGTCGTGATGATCCAGCCGCCGCGCGGCTTCGGCGAGAACCCGATCGCGATCTACCACGACCCCGACATGCCGCCGTCGCACCACTACATGGCCGCCTACCGCTGGCTGGAGAACAGTTTCGGCGCGGACGCGGTCGTGCACATGGGCAAGCACGGCACCATGGAATGGCTGCCGGGCAAGGGGCTCGGGCTCAGCGGCGGCTGCGCGCCCGACGCCGTCCTCGGCGAACTCCCGCTGATCTACCCGTTCATCGTCAACGACCCCGGCGAGGGCACGCAGGCCAAGCGGCGCGGGCACGCCACCGTGGTGGACCACCTCGTGCCGCCGATGGCCCGCGCCGACACCTACGGCGACCTCGCCAAGCTGGAGCAGCTCCTCGACGAGTACGCGCTGGTCTCCGACCTGGACCCGACGAAGGCCCCGGCGGTGCGCGCGCAGATCTGGACCCTGGTCAAGGCGGCCGAGCTGCATCACGACCTGCATGTCGACGAGCAGCCGGACGACGGCGACTTCGACGAGTTCGTCATGCACATCGACGGCTATCTGTGCGAGATCAAGGACGTGCAGATCCGTGACGGCCTGCACATCCTGGGCGGCGGGCCGGAGGCCGAACCGCGGGTGAACCTGGTGCTCGCGGTGCTGCGCGCCTCGCAGGTGTGGGGCGGGGCGGCCAACGCGCTGCCCGGTCTGCGCGCCGCGCTCGCGGAGCATTTCGGCCTGGTGGAGAAGGAGTTGCTCGCCGAGCCGGGCGCCCCGGTCAAGGCGCCCGTCGAGCTGACGGACCTCGTGGAGGGCCCGGCCCGTTCGGCGGCCGACGCGATCGACCTGCTGGAGCAGCTGTGCCGCCGGGCGGCGCTCGGCATGGAGGAGCGCGGCTGGGACACGGCGGCCGTCCCGGCGCTCGTCCGGGAGGTCCTCGGTACCGAACTCCCGGACGCCGTCGCGGTCCTGGAGTTCGCCTGCCGCGAGGTCGTGCCGCGGCTCGCGCGGACGACGGACGAGATCGGGCACATCCTCAAGGCCCTGGACGGCGGTTACGTCCCGGCGGGCCCCTCGGGTTCACCGACCCGCGGGCTGGTCAACGTCCTGCCGACCGGCCGCAACTTCTACTCGGTCGACCCCAAGGCCATTCCCTCCCGGCTCAGTTGGGAGGTCGGGCAGTCCCTCGCGGACTCGCTCGTGCAGCGCTACCTCCAGGACACCGGCGACTATCCGACGTCCGTCGGGCTGACGGTGTGGGGCACCTCGGCCATGCGCACCCAGGGCGACGACATCGCGGAGATCCTCGCGCTGCTCGGCTGCCGCCCGGTGTGGGACGACGCCTCGCGGCGGGTCACCGGCTTCGAGATCGTCCCGCTCGACGAGCTCGGCCGCCCCCGCATCGACGTCACGGTCCGCATCTCCGGGTTCTTCCGGGACGCGTTCCCGCACGTGGTCGGGCTGCTTGACGACGCCGTGCGGACGGTCGCCGAGCTGGACGAGCCCGCCGACCGGAACTTCGTGCGCAGGCACGCCGACGAGGACACCGCCGAGCACGGCGACAGGCGGCGCGCGACGGCCCGTATCTTCGGCTCCAAGCCGGGCGCGTACGGCGCGGGTCTGCTGCCGCTGATCGACGCCCGCAACTGGCGCTCGGACGCCGACCTCGCCGAGGTCTACGCGGTGTGGGGCGGCTACGCCTATGGGCGCGGGCTCGACGGACGGGCCGCGCGCGGGGACATGGAGACGGCCTTCCGGCGGATCGCAGTGGCGGCGAAGAACGTCGACACCCGCGAGCACGATCTCGTCGACGCCGACGACTACTTCCAGTACCACGGCGGCATGGTCGCGATGGTCCGCCATCTCACCGGGTCCTCCCCCGAGGCGTACGTCGGGGACTCGGCCGTCCCCGACCAGGTGAAGACCCGCACGCTGGGCGAGGAGACGCACCGGGTCTTCCGGGCCCGGGTGGTCAACCCGCGCTGGATGGCCGCGATGCGCCGGCACGGCTACAAGGGCGCCTTCGAGATGGCGGCGACCGTGGACTACCTGTTCGGGTACGACGCCACCGCCGGGGTCGTGGACGACTGGATGTACGAGAAGCTCAGCGCGGAGTACGTCTTCGACGCGGAGAACCGGGACTTCATGAAGAAGTCCAACCCCTGGGCGCTGCGTGGGATCACCGAACGGCTGCTGGAGGCCGCCGACCGCGGGCTGTGGGCCGAGCCGGACGCGGACACGCTGGAACGGCTGCGCGCCACCTACCTGGAGCTCGAAGGCGACTTGGAGGGCGACGACCAGTGAGTACCCCGTTCCCGTTCACGGCGGTGGTCGGCCAGGACGACCTGCGGCTCGCGCTGCTGCTGAACGCCGTCTCGCCCGCCGTCGGCGGTGTGCTGGTGCGCGGCGAGAAGGGCACCGCCAAGTCGACGGCGGTGCGCGCCCTTTCGGCGCTGCTGCCGGAGGTGGCGGTCGTGCCCGGCTGCCGGTTCTCCTGCGATCCGGCCGCCCCCGACCCGGCGTGCCCGGACGGTCCGCACGAGGCGCACGCGGCGGGCACCGGCGCGCAACGCCCGGCCCGCATGGTCGAGTTGCCGGTCGGCGCCTCCGAGGACCGGCTGGTGGGCGCCCTGGACATCGAGCGGGCGCTCGCCGAGGGCGTGAAGGCCTTCGAGCCCGGACTGCTGGCCGACGCGCACCGCGGCATCCTCTACGTCGACGAGGTCAACCTGCTCCACGACCACTTGGTCGACCTGCTGCTGGACGCGGCCGCGATGGGCGCCTCGTACGTGGAACGCGAGGGCGTCTCCGTACGGCACGCGGCGCGGTTCCTGCTCGTGGGGACGATGAACCCCGAAGAGGGCGAACTGCGGCCGCAGTTGCTCGACCGGTTCGGTCTCACCGTCGAGGTCACCGCCTCGCGCGAGCCCGACCAGCGGGTGGAGGTCGTACGGCGCAGGCTCGCCCACGACGACGACCCGGCCGGTTTCGCGACACGCTGGGCCGAGGAGGAGGCCGCCGTGCGGGCGCGGATCGTGGCGGCCCGGGCGCTGCTGCCCTCCGTGCGGCTCGGCGACGGGCCGCTGCGGCAGATCGCGGCGACCTGCGCGGCCTTCGAGGTCGACGGCATGCGCGCGGACATCGTGATGGCCAGGACCGCGACCGCGCTCGCCGCGTGGGCGGGGCGCACCGAGGTGATCGCCGAGGACGTGCGGCAGGCGGCCCTGCTCGCCCTGCCGCACCGGCGCCGCCGCAATCCCTTCGACGCCCCCGGACTCGACGAGGACAAGCTGGACGAGACGCTGGAGGAGTTCGCCGGCGAGGACGAAGGCGACCCCGATCCCGACTCCGACCCGGACGGCGGGGGTCCGGGCGGGGGCGGCGGGCAGCCCGCCCCGGACTCCGGTCCGCAGGACGGTGACACGGGCGCCCGGCCCGAGGCCGGTGAGGACGGGGCGCCGCAGGCGTCGGGCGGCGCGGAGCAGTCCCCGGTCCGGGCCGCGGAGCCGTTCCGCACGAAGGCGCTGAGCGTGCCGGGACTGGGTGAGGGCGCGGCCGGGCGGCGCTCTCGCGCACGGACCGAGCACGGCCGCACCACCGGGTCGCGGCGGCCCCGCGGGGCGCTGACGAAGCTGCATCTGGCGGCGACCGTGCAGGCCGCCGCCCCGCACCAGCGGGCGCGCGGGCGGTCGGGACCGGGCCTGGTGGTGCGCCGCGACGATCTGCGGCAGGCCACCCGCGAGGGCCGTGAGGGCAACCTCGTCCTGTTCGTGGTCGACGCCTCCGGCTCGATGGCGGCGCGGCAGCGGATGAGCGCCGTGAAGGGCGCGGTGCTGTCCCTGCTGCTCGACGCCTACCAGCGGCGGGACAAGGTGGGCCTGGTGACCTTCAGGGGCCGTGACGCGCAGGTCGCGCTGCCGCCGACGTCGTCGGTGGACGCGGCGGCGGCCCGGCTGGAGTCGCTGCCGACGGGCGGGCGCACCCCGCTGGCGGCCGGGCTGCTCACGGCGCACGAGGTGCTGCGGGTGGAGCGGCTGCGCGATCCGGCGCGGCGGGCGCTGGTCGTGGTCGTGACGGACGGGCGGGCCACCGGAGGGCCCGAGCCGGTGGCGCTCTCGGCGCGCGCGGCCCGGCTGTTCGCCGCCGAGGGCGTCGCCTCGGTGGTCGTGGACTGCGAGTCAGGGCCCGTACGTCTGGGCCTGGCGGGGCAGTTGGCCGGGGATCTGGGCGGTACGGCGGTGACACTCGGCGAGTTGCGGGCGGACGCGATCGCCGGACTGGTGAAGGACGTACGAGGGAGGGCCGCGTAGTGCCGCAGGGGCAGCCGAGTGTCGTGCCGGACGACGGTCTGACGACCCGTCAGCGTCGTAACCGGCCGCTGGTGATCGTGCACACGGGGATCGGCAAGGGCAAGTCGACCGCCGCGTTCGGGCTCGCGCTGCGCGCCTGGAACCAGGGGTGGCCCATCGGGGTGTTCCAGTTCGTCAAGTCGGCGAAGTGGAAGGTCGGCGAGGAGAACGCGCTGCGGGTGCTCGGGGCCTCGGGCGAGGGCGGGTCCGTCGACTGGCACAAGATGGGCGAGGGCTGGTCCTGGGTCCAGCGCGACGCGCAGATGGACAACGAGGAGAAGGCCCGCGAGGGCTGGGAGCAGGTCAAGCGCGACCTGGCCGCCGAGACGTACAGGCTGTACGTGCTGGACGAGTTCGCGTACCCGATGCACTGGGGCTGGATCGACACGGACGAGGTCGTCGCGGTGCTGCGGGACCGTCCCGGCACCCAGCACGTCGTGATCACCGGGCGCAACGCCCCGGAGAAGCTGGTCGGACTGGCCGATCTCGTGACCGACATGTCCAAGGTCAAGCATCCGATGGACGCCGGCCAGAAGGGCCAGAGGGGCATCGAGTGGTGATGTCCTCCGTTCCCCGGCTGGTCGTCGCCGCGCCCTCCTCGGGCAGCGGCAAGACGACCGTCGCCACGGGGCTGATGGCCGCGTTCACCGCGCGGGGGCTCGCCGTGTCCCCGCACAAGGTGGGACCCGACTACATCGACCCCGGGTACCACGCGCTCGCCACCGGGCGCGTGGGACGCAATCTCGACGCGTACCTGTGCGGCACGGAGCTGATCGGGCCGCTGTTCGCGCACGGGGCGCGCGGGTGCGATCTCGCGGTCGTCGAGGGCGTGATGGGGCTGTACGACGGGGCCGCGGGCGAGGGGGAACTCGCGTCCACGGCCCAGGTGGCGAAGCTGCTGCGGGCGCCCGTGGTGCTGGTCGTCGACGCGTCCTCGCAGTCGCGGTCCGTGGCCGCGCTGGTGCACGGGTTCGCCTCCTGGGACCCCGAGGTGCGGATCGCGGGCGTGATCCTGAACAAGGTCGCCTCGGACCGGCACGAGGAACTGCTGCGCGACGCCCTGGACTCCTCCGGGGTTCCGGTGCTCGGCGTGCTGCGGCGGGCGCCGCAGGTGGACACGCCCTCGCGGCACCTCGGTCTCGTACCGGTCGCCGAGCGGCGGGCGGAGGCCGTCGCGGCCGTCGCGGCGATGGCGGCCCAGGTCGCCGAGGGGTGCGACCTGGACGCGCTGGCGGCGCTGGCGCGCGGTGCTGGTGCGTTGCCGGGTGCGGCCTGGGACGCGGCCGAGGCCGTCGACTCGCCCACCCACGACCACCCGACTCGCCCGGCCGAGAAGCGGGCGCCGGTCGTCGCCGTCGCCGGTGGGGAGGCGTTCACCTTCTCGTACGCCGAGCACGCCGAACTGCTCACCGCGGCCGGTGCCGAGGTCGTCACCTTCGATCCGCTGCGCGACGAGCAACTGCCGGACGGGACGGGCGGGTTGGTCATCGGCGGCGGCTTCCCCGAGGTGTACGCGGCCGAGCTGTCCGCCAACGAGCCGCTGCGCAAGGCGGTGACCGAGCTGGCGTCGGCCGGGGCGCCGGTCGCGGCCGAGTGCGCCGGGCTGCTGTATCTGGCGCGGGAGCTCGACGGCCGTCCCATGTGCGGGGTGCTCGACGCCGTGGCCCGGATGGACGAGCGGCTCACCCTCGGCTACCGGGACGCCGTGGCCCTCGCCGACAGCTCGCTCGCCGTGGCCGGCACCCGGATGCGCGGGCACGAGTTCCACCGCACGGTCGTGGAACCGGGCGCCGGCGAGTCTCCCGCCTGGGGGATGCGCGCCCCGAAGCGGCGCGTCGAAGGTTTCGTGCAGCAAGGCGTGCACGCGAGTTATCTGCACACGCACTGGGCGTCCGAGCCCGGCGTGGCCCGTCGGTTCGTCGAGAGGTGCCTGACGTCATGAGCAGCAAGCTGATCGGGGTCGGGGTCGGCCCGGGCGACCCGGAGCTGGTGACCGTCAAGGGCGTCAACGCCCTGCGCGCCGCGGACGTCGTCGTCGTCCCCGTCATGGCCGCACCGGACGGGAGGGACGGCGGCGAGCGCGGCCGGGCCGAGGCGACCGTCCTGCACTACGTGCCCGAGGAGAAGGTCGTCCGGGTGGTGTTCGCGCTGAACGAGCGCAGCGACCGGTCGCGGCGCGAGGCGGCCTGGGACGCGGCGGGTGAGCGGGTCGCGGGCCTGCTCGGCCTGCACGGCACGGTCGCCTTCGCCACCATCGGCGACCCGAACGTGTACTCGACGTTCACGTACCTCGCCTACACGATCGGGGAGCTGGTTCCCGGCACGGTCGTGGAGACCGTGCCCGGCATCACCGCCATGCAGGACCTCGCCGCCCGGTCGGGCGCCGTCCTCACCGAGGGGACCGAGCCGCTCACGCTCGTCCCGGTGACCGCGGGCGCCGCCGTGCTCAAGGACGCCCTGAACGGGCCCGGCACGGTCGTCGCGTACAAGTTCGGGCGGCAGGCCGCCGAGGTGGCCGAGGCGCTGCGCGACAGCGGGCGGCTCGAGAACGCCGTCTGGGGCTCGGCGCTGGGCCTGGAGGCCGAGTCGATCCGGCCGGCCGCCGAACTCGACGGCGAGCCGCTCCCGTACCTGTCGACGCTCATCGCGCCCGCGCGCCGCGACGGCACACGCGGCGGAAAGCTGTGACGCCCTCGCACCCCGCGGACTCCACCGGCTCAGCCCGCGAGGCCCACCACCAGCCAGATGAAGGCCACGCCCGCGACCGTGCACAGCAGGGTCGAGCGGGCGGGGTGCTCGTGGTGCGCCTCGGGGAGGATCTCGGCGGCGGCGAGGTAGAGCAGGACACCGCCGAACAGGCCGAGGTAGCCGCCGAGCAGCCGCTCGGGGATGGTGAAGAACAGCGTCGAGGCCGCGCCGATCATCGGGGCCGCCGCGTCCGCGTACAGCATGAGCAGGGCCTTGCGGCGGGCGTTCCCGTACAGGCTCGTGATCGTGTACGTGTTGAAGCCGTCGGCGAAGTCGTGCGCGATCACCGCGAGGGACACCGCCAGCCCCATCCCGCCGCCGACCTGGAACGCGGCGCCGATCGCCACGCCGTCCATCGCGCTGTGGCCGACCATCGCGGCGGCCGCCGTGAGGCCCACCTCGGGCGCGCGTCCGGCGTGCTCCTCACCGCCGTGCGCGGCCTGGCGGTGGGCGAGAAGCCGTTCGACCAGATGGGCCAGCAGGAAGCCGGCCACGAACAGGAGCAGCGCGGCCGGTACGCCGAACACCTCGGTGCCCGCCGCGGCCAGCGCCTCGGGCAGCAGGTCGAGGCCGACCACGCCGAGCATCAGGCCGCCGGCCAGGCCGAGCACCAGATGACGGCGGTCGGTGACCCGCTGCGCGGTCCAGCCGCCGACCAGCGTCATCAGGAACGCGCCGAGCGCGACGAGGACCGCCATAGGCCCTTGCTATCCGATCCACCCCCGTGTCCGCACCCGGGGCGACGGCCCCGGGCCCGCCGAAGCGTTCGCAGCACCCCCGATTTCTCGTAGGAGAGGACCGATTCCCATGGCCGATGCCCCCACCGGCAAAGTGACCTTCGTCGGTGCCGGCCCCGGCGCCGCCGACCTGCTGACCTTCCGCGCCGCCCGCGCCATCGCCGAGGCCGATGTCGTGATCTGGGCGGCCAGCCTGGTGCAGGCCGAGGTCCTCGACCACGCGCGCGAGGGCGCCGAGATCCTCGACTCGGCGACGATGTCGCTGGAGGACGTCGTCGCCGTCTACGAGCGGGCCCGCGACCAGGGCCTGCGGGTGGCCCGGATCCACTCGGGCGACCCGGCCCTGTGGGGCGGTACGCAGGAGCAGGTCGACCGGTGCGCGGAGCTCGGCATCGCGACCGAGATCGTGCCGGGTGTCTCGTCGTTCTCCGCGGTGGCCGCGATCGCGCAGCGCGAGCTGACGATCCCCGAGGTCGCGCAGTCCGTGATCCTGACCCGGCTCGGCGGCGGCAAGACGCCGATGCCGCCCGGGGAGGACGTACGGGAGTTCGCCAGGCACGGCACGACGATGGCGCTGTTCCTGTCGGCCGCGCGCAGCGGGCAGCTGGTGCGGGAGCTGCTGGAGGGCGGCTATCCGACGACCACCCCGGTCGTGGTCGCCTACCAGGCGACCTGGCCGGAGGAGCTGATCGTGCGGTGCACGGTCGGCACGCTGGAGGAGACGGTCAAGGAGCACAAGCTCTGGAAGCACACGCTCTTCCTGGTCGGCCCCGCGCTCGACGCGAGCGGCACCCGCTCCCACCTCTACCACCCCGGTCACTTCCACGGCTTCCGCAAGGCCGACCCGCTGGCCCGTGCCGAACTGCGCGCCGCGCGCCGGAGCGGTGCGGGCGGTCCGCAGGGTCCCGCGTCGTGAGCGTGCACGTCACCGTCGCGGCGGGAGGATCCGCCGGTCCGTCGGACCGCTCCGCCGTGATCACCGTCGTCGGTACGGGCACGGGGGCGCCGCTGCCCCCGGACGCCGAGGAGGCGCTCGCCGGGGCCGGGCTCGTCGTGGGGGCCCGGCGGCACCTGGAGGCGGCCCGGACGCCGGAGCGGGCGGAACTGCTGGTGCTCGGGCCGCTGGCACCGGCCCTTGACCGGATCGGGCGGTACACGGACGACGGGGCTCCCGGGGGCCCGGTCGTGGTGCTCGCGTCGGGCGACCCCGGTTTCTTCGGGATCGTACGGGCGCTCGCGGAGCGGTTCGGGGCCGGGCGCCTCGACGTGCGCCCCGGAGTCTCGTCCGTGGCGGCCGCCTTCGCCCGGCTCGGGCTGCCCTGGGACGACGCGGTCGTGGTCAGCGCGCACGGGCGTGATCCGCGGACGGCCGTGCTGATCTGCCGGTCGCATCCCAAGGTGGCCGTGCTGACGGCTCCCGGGTCCGGGCCCGCCGAGCTGGGCGCGGCCCTCGCCGACGCCGGGGCCGAGCGCGTCCTGGCGGTGGCGAGCGCCCTCGGCGACCCGGAGCGGGAGCGGGTCGAGCGGGTCACGCCCGCCGAGGCCGCCGCCCGCGACTGGGGTCCGGCGGTCAGTGTCGTGCTGTGCCTGGACGCCTCGCGGGCCCTGGCTCCCGTGCGGACCGTCGCCGGGCCGGTGGCCGGTCCGAGCCGATGGGCCCTGGACGAGGGCGAGTTCGCCCACCGCGACTCGATGATCAGCAAGTTCGAGGTGCGGGCGCTGGCGCTGGCCAGGATCGGGCCCCGGCTCGGCGACCTGGTCTGGGACATCGGCGCGGGCTCCGGTTCCGTCGCCGTGGAGTGCGCGCGGTTCGGCGCCGCGGTCACCGCCGTCGAGAAGACGGCGGACGGCTGCGAGCGCGTCCGCGCCAACGCGGCGGCGCACGGCGTGGACGTGCGGGTCGTGCACGGAGACGCGCCGTCCGTGCTGTCCGCCCTGGACGGCCCCCACGACCCGGACGCGGTGTTCATCGGGGGCGGCGGCCGGGAGCTGTCCGAGATCGTCGCGGTGTGCGCGCGCCGGGCCCGGCGGACCGTCGTGGTCGCGATGGCCGCGCTCGACCGGGTGCCCGCCGCCCGTGACGCGCTGACCGCCGCCGGATTCACCTGCGACGGCGTCCTGTTGCAGTCCTCGCGGCTCGCCCCGCTGCCGGGTGAGGTCTCCCGGCTCGCGGCGGCCAATCCCGTCTTCGTGCTGTGGGGCGTCCGGCCTCCGGCCACTACCGAAGGAGTCCCCCAGTGATCGGCCTGATTTCCGCCACGGCGGCGGGCGCGGCGGCCCGTGACCGGCTCGCCGCCGCCTGGCCCACGCGGACCCGGGTGTACGACGGGCCCGTGGCGGACGCCGTGCGGCGGGCCTTCGCGGAGTGCGACCAGGTGGTGTGCTTCCTCGCCACGGGCGCGGTCGTACGGCTCGTCGCTCCGCTGCTCGGCGACAAGAGGTCGGACCCCGGGGTGGTGTGCGTCGACGAGGCGGGGCGGTTCGCCGTGTCGCTGGTCGGCGGCCACGCGGGCGGGGCGAACGAACTCGCCCGCGAGGTGGGCGGGTTGCTCGGCGCCGAGCCGGTGGTGACGACGGCGACGGACGCGGTGGGCGTGCCGGGTCTCGACACGCTCGGCCTTCCGGTGGAGGGGGATCTCGCCGGGGTCTCGCGGGCCGTGCTGGACGGCGAACCGGTGGTGCTGGAGCGGGAGTCGGCCTGGCCGCTGCCCGCCCTGCCGCCGAACGTGGGGAGCCCGGCGGCGCCGGGTGCCGCGGTCGTCCGGGTGAGCGACCGTGTGCGGGAGAGCGCCGCGCGCGAGGTCGTCCTGCGGCCGCCGACCCTCGTCGTGGGGGTCGGCGCCTCCCGGGGCGCGCCCGTTGAGGAGGTCCTCGATCTCGTCGGGGACGCGCTGCGCGAGGCCGGGCTCTCCGTCTCGTCGGTGGCCGAACTCGCCACCGTGGACGCCAAGTCCGAGGAGCCCGGGCTCGTCGGGGCCGCGGCCCGGCTCGGGGTCCCGCTCGTCACGTACGGCGCAGAGGAGCTGGCGGCCGTGACGGTCCCGAACCCCTCGGGCCCGCCGCTCGCCGCCGTGGGGACCCCGTCCGTGGCGGAGGCCGCCGCGCTGATCGGCGGGGGCGAACTCCTCGTACCCAAGCGGAAGTCGGTACGGGCGGACGGGCTGCCCGCGATGGCGACCTGCGCGGTCGTCCGCCGCCCGGGGCGCGGACGGCTCGCGGTCGTCGGCCTCGGCCCCGGGGCCCGCGATCTGCTCACCCCGCGCGCGACGGCGGAACTGCGGCGGGCCGCCGTGCTCGTCGGGCTCGACCAGTACGTCGACCAGATCCGCGATCTGCTGCGGCCCGGCACCCTGGTCCTGGAGTCGGGCCTCGGCGCCGAGGAGGAGCGGGCGCGCACGGCGGTGGCCGAGGCGCGCCGCGGACAGGCCGTCGCGCTGATCGGCAGCGGTGACGCGGGCGTGTACGCGATGGCGTCGCCCGCGCTGGCCGAGGCGTCCGACGACATCGACGTCGTCGGGGTGCCGGGGGTGACCGCCGCGCTCGCTGCGGGGGCGATCCTCGGCGCGCCGCTCGGCCACGACCACGTGTCCATCAGCCTGTCCGACCTGCACACGCCGTGGGAGGTCATCGAGCGCCGGGTGCGCGCCGCGGCGGAGGCCGACATCGTCGTGACCTTCTACAACCCGCGCAGCCGGGGCCGGGACTGGCAGCTCCCCAAGGCGCTCGCGGTCCTGTCCGAGCACCGGGAACCGGGGACGCCGGTGGGGGTCGTGCGCAACGCCTCCCGGCCCGACGAATCGAGCCGGGTCACGACGCTGGGGTCCCTGGATCCGGGAATCGTCGACATGATGACGGTGGTGACCGTGGGCAACACCGCGACCCGCGAGATCGCCGGGCGCATGGTGACACCGCGCGGCTACCGCTGGCAGAAGGAGACCGAGTGAGCCCCGTGAGCCAGGCGCGGTCCGGGACCCGGGCCGCGCAGCACGCCGGGCGGGAGTCCACCGCCACCCACCCCCGTGTTCCGCGGGCCGGCGCCGCGCCGAGGAAGCCCGCGCGGGCCCGGCCGGCTCCCCGGAACACCGCTCGGGCCGGCCAGTCCCCGAGGAAGACCGTCCGGGCCTGCCCGGCCGCGGTGAAGACCGTCCGGGCCGAGCCGGCCCCGACGACCACCGCTCGGGTCTGCCCTGCCCCGCTGAAGACCGTCCGGGCCGGGCCGGACCGGATGAAGACCGTCCGGGCCGACCTGGCCCGGTTGAAGACCGATCGGGCCGACCTGGCCCGCAAGCAGACCGATCGGGCCGACCTGGCCCCGACGACCACCGCGGCCCACCCCGCCGCCGAGGAGACATCGTGACCACCCCGCCCCCCGCCCTGCTCATCGCCGGACACGGCACCCGGGACGAGGCCGGAGCCGAGGCCTTCCGTTCCTTCGTACGGGAGCTGGGCCGCCGCCATCCCGAACTGCCCGTCGCCGGCGGGTTCATCGAGCTGTCGCCGCCGCCGCTCGGCGAGGCGGTCGGCGAACTCGTCGGACAGGGCGTACGGCGTTTCGCCGCCGTTCCGCTGATGCTGGTGTCCGCCGGGCACGCCAAGGGCGACATCCCGGCGGCGCTGGCCCGCGAGAAGGAGCGGCACCCCGGGATCTCGTACACGTACGGGCGTCCGCTGGGCCCGCATCCCTCGCTGCTCGCCGTGCTGGAGCGGCGGCTGGACGAGGTCCTCGGCGACGGCGCCGCGACCCCCGAGGCACGGGCCGCGGTCACCGTGCTGCTCGTGGGCCGCGGGTCCACCGACCCGGACGCCAACGCCGAGGTGCACAAGGCCGCGCGGCTGCTGTGGGAGGGCCGGGGTTACGCCGGCGTCGAGACCGCGTTCGTGTCCCTGGCGGCTCCCGACGTGCCGTCCGGCCTCGACCGCTGCGTGAGGCTCGGCGCGCGCCGGATCGTGGTCCTGCCCTACTTCCTGTTCACCGGCATCCTCCCGGACCGGGTACGGCGGCAGACGCGGGACTGGGCCGCCGCGCACCCGGAGGTCGAGGTGGGTTCCGCCGAGGTCATCGGTCCCGAGCCCGAACTGCTCGACCTGGTCATGGAGCGCTACCGGGAGGCCGTCGCGGGCGATCTGCGGATGAACTGCGACTCCTGCGTCTACCGGATCGCGCTGCCCGGCTTCGAGGACAAGGTGGGGCTCCCCCAGCAGCCGCACTTCCACCCGGACGACGACGGCCACCAGGACGGTCACGGGCACCACCATCACGGGGGACACACGCATTCCCATGCCCACTGAAGAGGCCGCCGAGGGCGGGCACGATCTGCGGCACCACGGCGACGCCGAGGTGCGCGACGACGGTTCCAAGCTGACCGATCTGGCCGTGAACGTCCGGGCGGACACCCCGCCCGCGTGGCTGCTTGACCGGATCGCCGCCTCGCTGCCGTCGCTTGCGGCCTACCCGGACGGGCGGTCCGCCCGGGCGGCGGTGGCGGCACGGCACGGGCTGCCGGTGGAGCGGGTGCTGCTCACGGCGGGCGCGGCCGAGGCGTTCGTGCTGCTCGCGCGCGGCCTCGAGGTACGCCGTCCGGTCGTCGTGCATCCGCAGTTCACGGAGCCGGAGGCGGCGCTGCGGGACGCCGGGCACACGGTCGGCCGGGTCCTGCTGCGCGAGGAGGACGGCTTCAGGCTCGACGCGGCCGCCGTCCCCGAGGACGCCGATCTCGTCGTGATCGGCAATCCGACCAATCCGACCTCGGTGCTGCACCCTGCCGGGACGCTGGCCGAACTGGCCCGTCCCGGGCGGGTGCTGGTGGTCGACGAGGCGTTCATGGACGCGGTGCCGGGCGAACGCGAGAGCCTGGCCGGGCGGACCGACGTCCCCGGACTCGTCGTGCTGCGCAGCCTCACGAAGACGTGGGGTCTCGCGGGGCTGCGGATCGGCTACGTGCTCGCCGACCCCGGGACGATCGCCCGGCTGGAGCGGGCTCAGCCGCTGTGGCCGGTGTCCACGCCCGCGCTCGCGGCGGCGGAGGCGTGCGTGTCCTCGCAGGCGCTCGCGGAGGCGGCCCACGCGGCGCGGCGGATCGCCAAGGACCGGGACCATCTGGTCGCGGGACTGCGGGAGTTCGCCTGCACCGACGGGCTGCGGGTGGTCGAGCCCGCGGAGGGCTCCTTCGTCCTGGTCCGGCTGCCGCGGGCCGCGGGGGTGCGCCGTGCTCTTCGCGACCTCGGGTTCGCGGTGCGGCGCGGGGACACGTTCCCCGGCCTCGGGGACGAGTGGCTGCGCCTGGCGGTACGGGACCGGACGACGGTCAACCGCTTCCTCCAGGCCCTGGACCGGGCGATGACCGTCGCCGGGGACGGCGGTTCCCACCCCGCCGGGGACGAGGGCACCTGGGGCACTGCGGGAACCGGGCCCGGCGAAGGCACCACGGCCGACGCGGACACCGGGACCGGCTGAGGCCGAGACGACCCGGCCGACGCGCGTCGGAACCCGGGGAGGCGACGGCAAGGCCGCCGGTGCGAGCGCTGCCGGACCCGCCGAGGCGAAAGCGGTGCAGCCGGTACGAGCGCCCGGGTACCCGAAGACCCAGGCGGCCGGGGTGGTGCCGACGCCCGGGCCCCTGGAGGCAAGGGCGCTCCAACCGGTGCCGACACCCAAGCGCCTCCGGTGGCGCAGGCGGACGGGCCGGAAACGGGGGTCGTTCCGGCCCCGGCAGCGTCGGGACGGCGCCGTCGAGCGCCAGGCCCGGCGCCGCCGCACCGCTCCGCCCCGGCCGGCCCGCGGGGGTTCTCCCCGACCCGACCGGCCCGTCCCCCCGCCCCCCGGACGGGCCAAGGCCGTTCGGCCGGGAGAGGGGCGTCAGCTCCTGCGGC
The DNA here is from genome assembly GCF_037940415.1 of Streptomyces sp. f51. Classification (NCBI taxonomy): domain Bacteria; kingdom Bacillati; phylum Actinomycetota; class Actinomycetes; order Kitasatosporales; family Streptomycetaceae; genus Streptomyces; species Streptomyces sp. f51. The sequence continues at coordinate 1,507,362 of NZ_CP149798.1, forward strand.
GGCGGGAGACGGCCACCGCTCCGGCGCCCGCGGCGAGCAGGACCGCCGCGCCGCCGGCCAGGTACGGCGTCATGGAACTGCTTCCGGTCTCGGCGAGGCCTCCCCCTTCGGGAGCGCCCTGCGGACTCGCCTCGGCCACCGGGGCGGCCGACTCCTTCGAAGGCGTGGCCGACACGGACTCCTGGGCGGCGGGCGCGGGCCCGTCCGGGGACTCACAGGTGGCCTTCGCCAGTGTCACCGTGCCCTCGACCGCGGCCACGCCCAGCTTCAACGGGTCGACGGACACGTTGAGTTCGAGCGCCGAGGCGGCGGCCGTCCGGGAGGTCGTCTCCGTCCTGGAGAGATCGAGCCGCACCTCGCCGATCCCGGGGACCTTCACATGCGTGGGGCCGCCCGTCGTCAGCGTGACCTTCTTGCCGAGGACGGTGACGGAACCCAGCAGGTTGGCGGTGGCGACGGGCTTCCTGCCCGCCTCGCAGGTCGCCTTCGAGGTCACGTCCTCGACCTCGATCAGCGACAGCAGCGGCAGTCCGGGGACATGGACGGCGGCGTGCGCGAGGCGGGTGGAGCCCTCGGCCTTCGTGGCGGAGACGGTGGCCCTGGCGGTGGCGACGTCCGCGCGGAGCACGCTGAACGGGCGCCCTCCGTCGACGCCGTCCAACTGGGCGGTGAGCGCGGTCTTCTCGGCGCTCTGCGGCGCCTGCACCTCGTTCAGGGAGACCGCGAGCGGGACGTTCACGGTCTTCTTGAGGAGGGACACGTCGAGCCCGGTGCGGAGCACGACGGCGCTCGCGCGCCCGTGGTCGTCACTCGCCTGGGCGGAGCCCGCGCCGGCCAGCGCGGTGGGACCCGCGGCGAGGACGGCGGCGGCCGCGGTGACGGCGAAACGGCGCGCGGGCATGCGGTGGTTGATGCTGTTCAAGGGTGGGACCCCCATAGGAGAAAGCCTGGGACCCGGAAAGAATTACGCACTGAGAGTGAACAGTCAGGTACCTGACGTGAGTTCACTCCTTCGTGGGTTCACCGCGCACGCCTTCGAATCCCTGGGCACGGCTGTTCTCCACCGTCACTCGCTCAACGCACCCGGCCGGGCGCGCCGGTTGACGCGCCGACCGGTGGACGCCGACGCGCCGGAGCGCGACCGGTGGTGGGTAACGAGCGCCCCACCCCGGCCGTCACGCTCCGTCAACCGACGATCCGTCCGCTCAGGACCACGCGGCGCGGATCCGCCAGGACCCGTACGTCGTCGCGCGGGTCCCCCACGTAGACCACGAGGTCCGCGGGCGCCCCCTCGTCGAGGCCGGGCCGCCCGAGCCAGCGCCTGGCTCCCCAGGTGGTGGCGGAGAGCGCCTCGACGGGCGGGATGCCCGCGGTGACGAGCTCGGCGACCTCGGCCGCGACGAGGCCGTGGGCGAGGGAGCCGCCCGCGTCGGTGCCCACGTAGACCGGGATCCCGGCGTCGTACGCGGCCCGCACCGTGTCGTAGCGGCGCTCGTGGAGGCGTCGGATGTGCGCCGACCACAGCGGGTACTTGGCCTCGCCGCCGTCCGCGAGCCGCGGGAAGGTGGCGATGTTCACGAGGGTCGGGACGATGGCGACACCGCGCTCGGCGAAGAGCGGGACGGTGTCCTCGGTGAGGCCGGTGGCGTGCTCGACGCAGTCGATGCCCGCCTCGACCAGGTCCCGCAGCGAGTCCTCGGCGAAGCAGTGCGCGGTGACGCGGGCACCGAGCCGGTGCGCCTCGGCGATCGCCGCCTCGACGGCGTCGCGCGGCCAGCAGGCGCTCAGGTCGCCTGTGCCGCGGTCGATCCAGTCCCCGACGAGCTTGACCCAGCCGTCACCGCGCCGGGCCTCCCGGGCGACGTACGCGACCAGGTCCTCCGGCTCGATCTCGTGGGCGTAGTTGCGGATGTAGCGGCGGGTGCGGGCGATGTGCCGGCCCGCGCGGATGATCTTCGGGAGGTCGTCGCGGTCGTCGGTCCAGCGGGTGTCGGAGGGTGAACCGGCGTCCCGGAGGAGGAGGGTGCCGGCGTCGCGGTCGGTCAGCGCCTGCTTCTCGGAGACGTCCGCCGGGACCGGGCCGTGGGCGTCGAGCCCGACGTGGCAGTGCGCGTCGACCAGGCCGGGCAGCGCCCAGCCCTCGACCGTGCGGATGTCCCGGGCGCCGGCGGGACGGTCGTAGGAGATCCGTCCGCCGACGACCCACAGTTCGTCGCGGACGTCGTCGGGCCCGACGAGGACCCGCCCTTTCACGTGGAGTACCGGGTGATCGCTCATGCACGGCACCTTAGTGAGGCGACTCGCCGGTCCCGTCCCGCCCTGTCCTGTTCCCGGCGCCCGCGTCCGGTGTCCCCTCGGGGACGTCCGCCATCGCGGGGTCGAGCAGCCGGGACAGGAAGTGCCGGGTGCGCTCGTGGGCCGGGTTGCCGATCACCTGGGCCGGGGCGCCTTCCTCGACGATCACCCCGCCGTCCATGAAGACGACCCGGTCGGCGACCTCGCGCGCGAAGGACATCTCGTGCGTGACGACCATCATCGTCATGCCCTCGTCCGCGAGCACCCGCATGACGGAGAGCACGTCACCGACGAGTTCGGGGTCGAGTGCCGAGGTCGGCTCGTCGAAGAGCATCACGTCGGGCCCCATCGCGAGCGCCCTGGCGATCGCGACGCGCTGCTGCTGGCCGCCGGAGAGCGAGGCGGGAAAGGCGTCGGCCTTCTCCGCGAGACCCACCCGGGAGAGGTTCTCGGCGGCGATCCGGGCCGCCTCCTCCTTGCCCCGGCCCAGCACCCGGCGCTGCGGCAGCGTGAGGTTCCCGGTCACCGACAGATGGGGGAAGAGGTTGAACTGCTGGAAGACCATGCCGATACGGCGGCGTACGGCGTCGATGTCGACGTCGGGGTCCGTGACCTGCGTCCCGCCGACGAACACCTGGCCCTTGGTGGGCTCCTCCAGGAGGTTCACACAGCGCAGCAGGGTCGACTTGCCGGAGCCGGAGGGGCCGATCACGCAGACGACCTCGCCCCGGCCGATCTCCAGGTCGATACCGCGCAGCACCTCGTTGTCGCCGAAGGACTTGTGCAGGTCCTTCACCTGGATCTCGGGCGTGCTCACTTCGTGGCCTCCTTCTGCCGCGCCTCGAGGCGTCGGGCGACGAAGCCGAGCGGGATGGTGACGAGCAGGTAGCAGAGACCCGCGACCAGGATCGGCGTGGAGTTGGCGGTCGTACTGGCCAGGTCACGGCCGTACTTGGACAGTTCGCGCTCCTCCAGGGTGACACCGAGGAACAGCACCAGCGAGGAGTCCTTGAAGAGGGTCACGAGTTCGTTGGTGAGCGGCGGGACGATGATCCGGAACGCCTGCGGGACGATGACCGAGACCATGGCCCTGGCGTGCGAGAAGCCCAGCGAACGGGCCGCCTCCATCTGCCCCTTGGGCACGGCCTGGATACCCGCGCGGAAGGTCTCGGCCATGTAGGCGGCGCCCACCAGACCGAGCGCGAGGGCGACCTTTCCGTACGTTCCGCCGATGATCTCCGTGCCCGGGAACGCCAGCGGTACCGCGACGCCCACGAAGATGAAGATCATCAGCGCGGGCAGGCCGCGGAAGACCTCGATGTAGACCCCGGCGAACCAGCGGTAGGGGCCCACCGAGGACAGGCGCATCAGGGCGATGACGATGCCGAGGACGAGACCGACGGCGAAGCCGGACATCGTGTAGATGACCGTGTTCTTCAGCGCCAGGGTGATGACGTCCGGGAACATCTGCTTGACCAGGTCCCACTGGAAGAACTGGTTCTGAAGACGGCTCCAGTCCGCCGTGACCGCGAAGACGATCACGACGGCCACGAAGACGGCGTACTGCACACCGCGGGAGATCTGGCGCTTGCGGCGCCGGCTCAGGCCGGACCTGTGGGGCTGGAGGGGCGTGTCGGCACCGCTCATGAGGCGGACGGGGAGGCGGAGGCCGCGGCCGCGTCGTAGGGGCCGATCCACTTCTCGTAGAGCTTCTTGTACGTGCCGTCGGCCTTGGCGTCCGCGATGGCCTTGTTGATGGCGGCGAGGAGCTTGGCGTTGCCCTTCTTCACCGTGAAGCCGTACTGCTCACCGGTGTTGAGGTTGTCCACCACCTTGAAGGCGTCGGCGTTGGCCTTGTCCTTGAGCCAGCCCTGGACGACCGGGTAGTCGATGATGACGGCCTGGACCTGACCGCTGCGCAGTCCGCTGAGGACCGCGTCGGAGGACTCGAAGGAGACCGGGTCGAAGCCCTGCTTCTTGGCGTAGTCCTCACCGGTGGTCTGCGCCTGGGCCCCGAGCTTCTTGCCCTTCGCCTTGACGTCGTCCAGCGAGGTGACGCCGCTCTTCTTGTCGACCAGCACACCCTGGGTGGCGTCGAAGTACGGGTCGGAGAAGTCGACGTTCTTCTTGCGCTCCGGGGTGATCGTCATGCCGGCCGCGGCGAGGTCGCACTGCTCGGAGTTGAGGAACGCGCCCGTCTTGAAGTTCTCGAAGGGCGTGTCGACGATGGCCTGCTTCACGCCCAGGTCCTTGGCGACGAGGTCGATCAGCGACACGTCGAAGCCCTGCACCTTGCCGTCGATCTCCGACTGGAACGGCGGGTAGGGCAGGTGGGTGCACGTGGTGAGCTGTCCCGCCTTGACGAGCTCGACCCCGCCGGACGCGGTCTTGGAGCCGCTTCCGCCGTTCCCGCTGGAGGTGCAGGCGGCCACGAGCGTCAGCCCGGCCGTCAGGGTGATCGCGGCCAGGACTCGGGTCCGGCGGCCGGAGAGGGTGTTCACGGCGGGCCTTCCTGTCAGGGAACTGTGGGTTCCGATTATAAGGAGATGTTTGAGGCTCTCAAATCAAACCGATGGCCACAGGGCCGCTTGACCTAAGAAGTCACCAGTGGGCGGGGACGGGGGCACGACGGTTAATCTCGTCACCTGTACCCCAAGAGTGAAGAGAGCACCGCCGTGACACACCCGTTCCTGGACCTCGCCCCACTGACCGCCGCACACTTCGCGTCGATCGAGGACCGTGTCGCCCGGCTGCTCTCCACCGCACAGGACGTCGTGATCACGCAGGGCGAGGCGCTGCTCCCCCTGGAAGGGGCCATCCGGGGCACGGCGGGTCCCGGCACCACCGCCCTGAACGTCGTCACCGGCCCCTACGGCCAGACGTTCGGGAACTGGCTGCGCGACTGCGGGGCGACGGTGATCGATCTGGCGGTGCCGTTCCACACCGCGGTGACCGCCGCGCAGATCCGTGCGGCCTTCGCCGAGCACCCGTCGATCGACTTCGTGTCGCTCGTGCACGCCGAGGCCGCCACGGGCAACACCAACCCGGTGGCGGAGATCGGCGAGGCCGTACGCGAGCAGGGCGCCCTCTTCTACCTGGACGCCGTCGCCTCGATCGGCGCCGAGCCGGTGCTGCCGGACGCCTGGGGCGTCGACCTGTGCGTGATCGGGGCGCAGAAGGCGATGGGCGGTCCCGCCGGCGTGTCGGCGGTGTCGGTGAGCGAGCGGGCGTGGGCGCGGATGGCGGCGAACCCCGGCGCGCCGCGCCGCTCCTACCTCTCCCTCCTCGACTGGAAGGAGCGCTGGATCGACGGCGGCCGCAAGACGCTGCTGCACGCGCCCGCGCAGCTGGAGATGCTGGCGCTGGAGGCCTGCGTGGAGCGGATCGAGGGCGAGGGCCTGGACGCGGTGATGGCGCGCCACGCCTCGGCCGCGGCGGCCACCCGGGCGGGTGCGCTGGCCCTCGGCGGCGGTCTGGCGCCGTACGTGGACGCGGCCTCGGACGCGGCGCCCGTCGCCACCACCCTGCGGGTGCCCGAGAACGTGGACGCGTCCGCGGTGGTCGCGAAGGCGCTGGCCGCGGATCCCGCGCTGCCGCTCGCCGCGGGCGGCGGCGCTCTCGCGCAGTCGATGATCCGCGTGAACCACTACGGCCCCGACGCCACCCGCGGCGCGGTCCACGCGAGCCTCGCGGGCCTGGGCGCGGCGCTGGCCGAGGCGGGCTTCGAGGTGGACCTCGAAGGGGCGCGCCGAGCCGTGGCCCTGGCCTGGGACTGAGGCACCTTCCCCGACGGGGTCACCCGGCGCCCGCCGGGGCACGCACATCCCCGGCGGAGGCACCCACGTCCGCGTCGGGGCACCCTGGCCTCCGGCGGAGGCACGCACGTCCCAGCCGGGACACCCTCGCCTCCGCCCGAAGCACATCCGTCTCCGTCGGGGGCACCTTCACCTCCGTCGGAGGCACGCACGTCCCGCCGGGGCACGCACGTCCCGACCTGGGGCACCTTCACCTCCGACAGAGGCACGCACGTCCCGCCGGGGCCCGCACGTCCCGACCTGGGGCACCTTCACCTCCGTCGGAGGCACGCCCCGGCTCCGTCGGAGGCACCCACTCCCCGGCCCGGGCACGCAAGTCCCGGTCGGGGGCGACCCTTGCCGGGGCACGCGGCACACCCGTCGCCCGTCGGGGGCAACCCTCGCCGGGGCACGCGGCACACCCGTCCCCCGTCGGGGGCACCCTCGCCTCCGGCGCAGGCAGCCACGTCCCGCCGGGGCACGCACGTCCGGCCGAGGCGCCCTTTGCCTCGGCCGGGACCCACAGGGCCGCCGGGTCGCGGAAAGCCCGTGCATCGCTTTCGTGCCGGACACCGCGTCACATACGATTCACGAAATGGCGCGGAATTAATTCGGTTCAGCTTCCTGCATTCTTCTGCCCGCTTTTCCCGTGACTAAACGCAAAGATTTCGCGTGCACGGAACGGCGCGATCCCCGCAGGTCTCCCACGCTTTTCAACGTTGTGACGCACTCCACAACCCGCCCCTTTTCCGCGGTATTTTCCGGGCAAAACCTGCCATAGAGCCGTGTCCGTGGTCACTCTTTCACGGGCGCGTGATAACACACCCATGCTCCATCCGTAACCCGGTCCGACGATGCAATTCGAGCTTTCCGTCGGTAAATTCAATCCGCATGACCGTCGCCCAAGCAGACCTGTCAGCGGAATTCCTGGAAATGCCGGATGGCCTTCGGATCGACCGTCCGGAGGTGGCCGACGGGGCCGCCCTCTGGCGTATCGCCAAGGACTCCCGAACCCTCGACCTGAACTCCTCGTACAGCTACCTGCTGTGGTGCCGTGACTTCGCCGGCACCTCGGCGGTGGCGCGCGACGCCGAGGGACGCCCCGTCGGTTTCGTCACCGCGTACGTGCGCCCCGAGCACCCCCGGACCCTGCTCGTGTGGCAGGTGGCCGTCGACAAGGCCCACCGCGGCCGAGGACTGGCCGCGCGGCTGCTCGACGGACTGACCGCGCGGGTGGCGGCCGAGCGCGGGCTGACCGCCGTCGAGACCACCATCACGCCGGGCAACGTCGCCTCCGAGCGCCTGTTCACGTCGTACGCGCGGCGCCACGGCGCGGCCGTCGAGCGCGAGGTGCTGTTCGAGACGGGCCAGTTCCCCGACGGACCGCACGACCCCGAAGTGCTGTACCGCATCGGCCCGTTCGCCGCCTGAACCTCCCCCCTCTTCCTCCCCTCCCCCCACCGCTTCGAGGAGCGAATCACCTTGACGATCACCCAGCCGGACCTCAGCGTCTTCGAGACCCTGGAGTCGGAGGTGCGCAGCTACTGCCGCAACTGGCCCACCGTCTTCGACCGGGCCCGGGGCAGCCGCATGTACGACGAGGACGGCCACGAGTACCTCGACTTCTTCGCCGGCGCCGGATCGCTGAACTACGGACACAACAACCCCGTCCTCAAACGGGCCCTGATCGACTACCTGGAGCGCGACGGCGTCACCCACGGTCTCGACATGTCGACGACCGCCAAGCGCGGCTTCCTGGAGGCCTTCCAGAACCTGGTGCTGCGGCCGCGCGACCTGCCGTACAAGGTGATGTTCCCGGGCCCCACGGGCACCAACGCGGTCGAGTCGGCGCTGAAGCTCGCGCGGAAGGTGAAGGGACGCGAGGCGATCGTGTCGTTCACCAACGCCTTCCACGGGATGTCGCTCGGCTCGCTCGCGGTGACCGGCAACGCCTTCAAGCGCGCGGGCGCCGGCATCCCGCTGGTGCACGGCACCCCGATGCCGTTCGACAACTACTTCGACGGACAGGTCCCGGACTTCCTCTGGTTCGAACGGCTCCTGGAGGACCAGGGCTCGGGGCTCAACCAGCCCGCCGCGGTGATCGTCGAGACCGTCCAGGGCGAGGGCGGGATCAACGTGGCGCGGCCCGAGTGGCTGCGTGCCCTCGCCGATCTGTGCGCGCGCCGCGACATGCTGCTGATCGTCGACGACATCCAGATGGGCTGCGGGCGGACCGGCGCGTTCTTCTCCTTCGAGGAGGCGGGGATCGTGCCCGACATCGTGACCGTGTCCAAGTCCATCAGCGGGTACGGGCTGCCGATGTCGCTGTGCCTGTTCAAGCCCGAGCTGGACGTCTGGGAGCCGGGCGAGCACAACGGCACCTTCCGCGGCAACAACCCGGCGTTCGTGACGGCCGCGGCCGCGCTGGAGGCCTACTGGACCGACGGGTCGGCGATGGAGAAGCAGACCCGCGCCCGGGGCGAGCAGATCGAGCGGGCGCTGGTCTCCATCACCGAGGAGAACCTCGCCGACGTCAAGGAGTACCGGGGCCGCGGGCTCGTCTGGGGCCTGGAGTTCAAGGACAAGGCCCGCGCCTCACGCGTCGCCCGCCGCGCCTTCGAACTCGGGCTGCTCATCGAGACGTCGGGACCGGAGAGCGAGGTCGTGAAACTGCTGCCCGCGCTCACCATCACCCCCGACGAGCTCGACGAGGGCCTGCGCACCCTCGAACGCGCCGTCCGGGAGACCGTCTGAGCCGGCTCCCCCGGGAGACCGGCCGGAAAGCACGAGAAGCACGAGAGAGAGGCATCGCACCAGCGTGATAGTCCGTTCGTTCAAGGATGTCGAAGGCACCGACCGGCACGTGAAAGCGGCGACCGGGACGTGGGAGAGCAAGCGCATCGTCCTCGCCAAGGAGAAGGTCGGCTTCTCCCTGCACGAGACGATCCTGTACGCGGGCACGGAGACGTCGATGTGGTACGCGAACCACATCGAGGCCGTGCTCTGTGTCGAGGGCGAGGCCGAACTCACCGATCACGAGACCGGCGAGAAGCACTGGATCGCGCCGGGAACGATGTACCTGCTGAACGGTCACGAGCGCCACACCCTGCGCCCCAAGACCGACTTCCGCTGCGTCTGCGTCTTCAACCCGCCCGTCACCGGACGGGAGGACCACGACGAGAACGGCGTCTACCCCCTGCTCACCGAACCCGAGGAGGTGTGACACACCGATGACCGCACTCACCGATCTGTACCCCAGCCGCGCCGCCACCGAGATGGCCGCGCCCCGCCAGGACCCGGTCGTCTGGGGCGCGCCGGACGAACCCGGCCCGATCTCGGTCCCCGACCTCCACTCCTACGAGCGCGACGGCTTCCTCTCCGTCGAGCAGCTCATCGGCGACGACGAGGTCGCCGTCTACCGGCGGGAGCTGGAGCGGCTCGTGGCCGATCCGGCGATCCGCGCCGACGAGCGTTCGGTCGTCGAGCCGGGATCGCGGGAGATCCGGTCCGTCTTCGAGGTGCACCGGATCAGCGAGGTCTTCGCCCGGCTCGTGCGCGACGAGCGGGTGGTGGGCCGCGCCCGCCAGATCCTCGGCTCGGACGTGTACGTCCACCAGTCGCGGATCAACGTCAAGCCGGGCTTCGGGGCGGGCGGCTTCTACTGGCACTCGGACTTCGAGACCTGGCACGCCGAGGACGGCCTGCCGAACATGCGGACGGTGTCCGTCTCGATCGCGCTGACCGAGAACCACGACACCAACGGCGGCCTCATGATCATGCCGGGGTCGCACCGGACGTTCCTCGGGTGTGCGGGGGCCACGCCGAAGGACAACTACAAGAAGTCCCTCCAGATGCAGGACGCCGGGACGCCCTCGGACGAGGCGCTCACCGAGCTCGCGAGCCGGCACGGCATCAAGCTCTTCACGGGCAGGGCCGGTTCGGCGACCTGGTTCGACTGCAACTGCATGCACGGCTCGGGGGACAACATCACGCCGTTCCCGCGCAGCAACGTCTTCATCGTGTTCAACAGCGTGGAGAACGCCGCGGTGGAGCCGTTCGCGGCGCCCGTGCGCAGGCCGGAGTTCATCGGGGCCCGGGACTTCACGCCGGTCCGGTGATCACGCCGGTCCGGTGATCCCGCCCGATGAGCGGCGGACGGCCCCGGGGAACACGCTCCCCGGGGCCGTCCGCCGTTCGCGCAGGTCAGCCGGCGAGTACGTCCAGCAGCCGGTCGACGTCGGCCGGCGTGTTGTAGAGGTGGAACGAGGCCCGCAGATTGCCCGCGCGGTTCGACACCTCGATCCCGGCCCGGCTCAACTCGCCCTGGCGGTGGCCGAGTCCGGGCACCGAGACGATGGCGGAGCCGGGTGCGGGCAGCGGCTCGTGGCCCAGCGCGCCCAGCCCCGTACGGAACCGGTCGGCCAGCGCGAGATCGTGCGCGTGCACGGCGTCCACGCCCAGTTCCTCGATGAGCGCGAGGGAGTGGCGCACCCCGGTGTAGGTGAACAGGGCGGGGCTCACGTCGAACCGGCGTGCGGAGTGGGCGAGTTCCTGCACGGGGCCGTAGCAGCTGTTCCAGGGCTCCTCTGCGGCGACCCAGCCCGCGAGCAGCGGGGTGAGTCCGCCGAAGTCCTCGGGCACGACGAGAAAGGCCGCGCCGTGCGGGCCGAGCAGCCACTTGAAGGTGGTGCACACCGTGAAGTCGTAGGCGGCTGCGTCGAACGGGAGCCAGCCCGCCGACTGCGAGAAGTCGACGTAGGTCCGCGCCCCGTGGGCGCGGGCGGCCTCGCGCAGCGCGGGCAGGTCGGCGATCCGCCCGTCGGCGGACTGCGCGGCGCTGACCGCGACGAGCGCCGTGCCGGGCCGCACGGACTCGGCGAGCCGTTCCAGCGGTACGGCGCGCACCTTCAGGTCGCCGCGGACGTGGAACGGGTTCAGGACGGAGGTGAAGTCGTCCTCGGCGGTGAGGACTTCGGCGCCCGGGGCCAGGCCGGTCGCGACGAGCGCGCTCTGGGCCGCGACGGAGGGACCGGCGGCGACCCGGGCGGCCGGGACCCCGGCCAGCCGGGCGAAGGAGGCGCGGGCCAGCTCCACGTCCTCGAAGAGCGGGTCGAGGGGCCTGCCCGCGGCCCGCAGCGCCACCGCCCCGTGCAGGGCCGCGACGGTACGGGCCGGCAGCAGACCGCTGCTGGCCGTGTTCAGGAAGGTGTTCTCCGGGGCGAACTCGGCACGGACGAGGGTCTCGAAGGTCTCCATGGGACCACTGTGGGCCCGGACGATGCCCAAGTCCATTGCGCAGTTCTACGCGGTTTCCCCAAGCGACGCTTATGCATGGGCCCCGACCTGCGGCTTCCCGCGCCGGGGCCCCCTCGGGCGCTTCTCAGTTCTGCGGGACGGCGCAGCCGTCCGGACCACAGACCTCGGCGTCGGCGGTCTCGTCCTGGATGAGCGTGAGCCCGGGACGCTCGCCCCAGGCCTGGGTCAGTGCCTGGACGAAGACCTCGGCGGGCTGGGCGCCGGAGACACCGTAGGTGCGGTCCAGGACGAAGAAGGGGACGCCGTTCGCGCCCAGTTCGGCCGCCTCGCGCTCGTCGGCGCGGACGTCGTCGGCGTACGCGGCCGGGTCGGCCAGCACCGCGCGGGCCTCGTCGGCGTCGAGCCCGGCGGCGACGGCAAGCTCCACGAGCCGCTCGTCGTCGCCGAAGACGGTCCGCTCCTCGGCGAAGTTGGCCTTGTAGAAGAGGCCGATTAGCTCGTCCTGGCGGCCCCGCGCCTTGGCGAGGTGCAGCAGGCGGTGCATGTCGAAGGTGTTGCCGTGGTCGCGGTCCCGGGTGCGGTAGTCGAGGCCCTCGGCGGCGGCCTGGGTGCCGAGGTTCTCCTCGCCCGCCTGCGCCTGCGCCGCGCTCATGCCGTACTTCTTGGTGAGCATCGTGATCACCGGCTGGATGTCGCCCTTGGCACGGCCGGGGTCCAGCTCGAACGAGCGGTGCACGACCTCGACCTCGTCACGGTGCGGGAAGGCGTCGAGCGCCTTCTCGAAGCGGGCCTTTCCGACGTAGCACCACGGGCAGGCGATGTCGGACCAGATCTCGACGCGCATTCTTCGGCTCTCTCCAGGTCGTACGGGTACGGGACACCCTTCGGGGTCGTCATTAGGTGAACATTCAAGCGGCTCGGGTCATTCCCCGGCCGCGTCCACCCGCCCGGCCACGGTGTACCGCGGGTACAGGTGGTGATCGCCCTCCTCGGGCGGGTTCTCCGGGGCGGGGACCCGGCCGAGGCGGGCGTAGAAGGCCTGGGCGCGGAGATTGCCGGTGTGCACGTCGAGGGTCGCCGTGCGCTTGCGGTCCGCCTGCCACTGGGCGGTGCGGATCACCAGCCCGCCGGTCGCACGGTCACTGATCATGCGACGGAGGACGTCACGGCCGCGCTCACGGTTCCGGCTCGGGTCGCCGGTCCCGTCCCGGCTCGGGTCGCCGGTCCCGTCCCGGCTCCGGTCGCGGTCGCGTGCCGGCTGAACTGGGCCCGGTAGGCGCTCGGGGTGAGACCGGTGCGGCGGACCACGTGGGCGCGCAGCGAGTCGGCCGTGCCCAGTCCGCAGGCAGCGGCCACCTGGTCCATCGGCAGGGTGGTGGTCTCCAGGAGTTCCTTGGCCCGCTCCACGCGCTGGTGGAGCAGCCACTGGAGGGGGCTGACCCCGCTCTCGGCGTGGAACCGGCGGGTGAGGGTGCGCACGCTGACGCCCGCGTGCCGGGCCAGGTCGGTCAGGGTGAGCGGCTTGTCGAGGTTGCGCATGGCCCAGCCGCGGGTGTCGGCGCAGGCGTTGCCGCGCTCGGGGGGCAGCGGGGTCTGGGTGAACTGGGTCTGGCCGCCGGGCCGTACCGGGGCGACCAGGGCCAGGCGCGCGACCTCGTTGGCGACGGCGGCGCCGTAGTCGGTGCGGATGATGTGCAGGCACAGGTCGATGCCCGCGGCGTAGCCGGACGACGTGAGGTACGGGCCGTCCTGGACGTACAGCACGTCGCCGCGCAGCTCGACCTGCGGGTAGCGCCGGCGCATCGCCCCGGCGTGGGCCCAGTACGTGGTGGCCCTGCGGCCCTGGAGCAGGCCCGCCTCGGCGAGCTGGAAGGCGCCGGTGCAGATGGACGCGATGCGTTTGCCCGCGGCGGCCGCCTCGCGGAGGACCGCCACGATCCTCGGGTCGGGCTCGAAGGGCGCCCCGGTGCCCGCGACGACCACCGTGTCCGCCTCGCTCACGGCCTCCAGCCCGTGCGGGACGTACAGGTCGAGTCCGCCGGTCGTGGGCACGGGTCCCGGCTCGGCCGTGCAGACGACCACCTCGTAGCCGGGACGGCCGTCCACCCGGACCTTGTCGAACAGCATCTCCGGCATCGCGAGGTTGAACAGCGCCACGGGGGAAGGGGCGATGACGGTGACGCGGTGGGGGGCGAGCCGCTCGGACATGGCCAGAACCTCCGGACGTATGGCATTCGGGCCACTACTGTACGGCGCCCCGAGTCCGCAGCATGGGGGACATGCCGACGAACCAGATGTCCAGGACCCTCGAACCCGCCCTCGCCCGGGGGGAGTCGGGGTCCGGGAAGCCCTCCTCCGCGCTCACCCTCACCGCCGCGCTGCTCGGCTTCGGGCTGACCTGTCTCGACGCCTCCGTGGTGAACGTGGCCCTGCCGACGATCGGCTCCTCGTTCGGCGCCGGGATGTCCGGCCTCCAGTGGGTCGTGGACGCCTACACCCTGGCCTTCGCCGCGCTGATGCTGTCCACCGGCGCCTTCTCGGACCGGGCCGGGGCGAGCCGGGCGTACGCGCTGGGCACCGCGGTGTTCACGCTCGCCTCGGTGGCCTGCGGACTGGCCCCGGGCCTGCCGGCCCTGGTCGGCGCCCGGGTGGTGCAGGGGGTCGCGGCGGCGGTCGTGCTCCCGGCCTCGCTGGCACTGGTGCGCCAGGCGTACCCGGAGCCGGCGCGGCGGGCCCGGGCGGTGGCCGCCTGGGCGGCGGGCGGATCCCTCGCGGTCGCGCTCGGTCCGGTGGCCGGCGGCGCGCTGACCACGGCCTGGAACTGGCGCGGCATCTTCTTCGTCAACGTGCCGGTGGGGGCGGTGATCCTGCTGCTGCTCCTGCGGGCGCCCCGCTCGCGGCCCCGCCCGGCCCCGCTGGACCTGCCGGGACAGCTGACGGCGGTGGTGGCCCTCGCGGCACTGGCCTTCGCGGTGATCGAGGGCGGGACGGCGGGCCTGGCCGCGGTGGCGGTGGCCGTGGTCGCGGGCGCCGCGTTCCTGTGGATCGAGGCGCGCCAGGCGCACCCGGTGGTGCCGCTCGGCCTGTTCCGCGACCGGACCGTGGCCACCGCGGTCGCCGCCGGCTCGGCGGTGAGCGTGGCCTTCTACAGCATGGTGTTCGTCTTCTCGCTCTTCTTCCAGCAGGTCCAGCACCACTCCGCGCTGTACGCCGGGCTGCTGTTCCTGCCGATGACGAGCCTGATCGCGGTGACGAACGTGGTGGCCGGCAAGCTCACCGGGCGCTACGGGCCCCGGCTGCCGATGCTGGTGGGACAGCCGGTGGCCGCCGCCGGGCTGCTGGTCCTCCTGTGCGTCGACGCGGGCACGCCCCCGGTGCTGGTGGCCCTCCTGCTGATCCCGCTGGCGCTGGGATGCGCCCTGACGGTGCCGCCGCTCACCGCCGCGATGATGGATGCCGTGCCCGCCGAGCGCGCGGGGCTGGCGGCCGGGGTGCTCAACGCGGCCCGTCAGGTGTCCGGAGGCATGGGCATCGCGGTGTTCGGGGCGCTGGTCGCGGACGGTTTCGAGACGGGCATGCGGCTGAGCCTGGTCACCGGCGCGGCCCTGCTGACGGTGACGTCCGCCCTCAGCTTCCGTCTCTCAGGTCGCTCGGCCAGTCGGGCCTGAACTCGATGTGGTCGTAGGTCACCACACAGCCCTCCCCCATCGGCGACTGGGTCATGAAGCCCACCAGCGCCGCCCCGGTCTCCTTCTCGCCGCCCAGGGTGAACAGGCGGACGAAGGTCCAGCGCTCGCCGTCGCGTGAGGCGTGGAAGGCGAAGGCGCGGCCGGTGCGGCTGACCCGCAGCCAGACGGAACTGCCGTCCACGCTGAAGGAGTTGGCGTCGTCGGAGTGCTCCCGGGTGACGACCGTGCAGACGGTGGGCACGTCCGGGGAGTTCTCCAGGCACAGCTTGGCCCAGGCCCGCTCCCCGACGTGGACGTAGAGCACGCCCGCGTCGAAGGCCGCCCCGAAGCCCACCGTCACGCGGGCGATCAGCTGGAAGTCCCCCTCCGGAGAGCCGAGCAGCCGGGGCGCGTCGGAGGCCGGGTCGAGTCCCTCGCCGGTGGGCGGCACGAAGCGGTCCTGCCGGGGTCCGGCCCACCCGGTGAGCACACCGTCCTCGTACGACCAGTGCCCGTCGGGTCCGTAGGTGCGGAAGGAGAAGGGGAGTTCGGGGAGTGTGACGTCCATGGCTCCGAGTCTGTCAGGTCCGGGGCCGCCCCACCGGAGCGAGGGGCCGCGCGACCGGCCGTGCGGCACCCGCGGTCACGCCGGAAGGGCCGGTCCGCACGGAACCGGCCCTTCGCGACGAAGGAGTGCTAGCGCTCCAGGCGTCCGTCGTAACGGCGGGGCAGCCCCAGCGGGTTGTCGTCGCGCAGCTCGGGCGGCAGCAGGGCCTCGGGCACGCCCTGGTAGGCGACCGGCCGCATCCAGCGCTCGATGGCGCTGCCGCCGACCGAGGTGGACGTCGAGGTCGTCGCGGGGTACGGCCCTCCGTGGTGCTGGGCCGGAGCGACGGCGACACCGGTCGGCCAGCCGTTCACCAGGACCCGGCCCGCCAGGGAGGTGAGTTCGGCGAGGAGCTCCGCGCCGCGCCCCTCGCCGGCGGCCTCCTCGGCGGACAGCTGCACGGTGGCCGTGAGGTTGCCGGGGAGCCGGGAGAGCACCGCGCCCGCCTCGGACTCGTCCTCGTAGCGCGCCACGACGGTGAGCGGCCCGAAGCACTCCTCCAGGAGCAGATCGTGCTCGCCCTCGGTGGCGAGCCTGCTCGCGGGCACGGTCAGGAAGCCGGGGCTCACCGTGTGCTCGCTCGCGGCGCCCGGGGTGACCGGGGCCTGGACGTCCGGGAGCGCGGCGCGCTCGGCGACCCCGGCGACGAAGTTGTCACGCATGCGGTGGTCGAGCAGGACCCCGGCGGCGGTGTCGCTCACCGCGTCGGTCAGGGACTTCAGCAGCCGGTCGCCCGCGGCGCCGGCCGGGGCGAGCACCAGGCCCGGCTTCACGCAGAACTGGCCGACGCCCAGGGTCATCGAGCCGGCGAGTCCCGTGCCGATCTCCTCGGCGCGCTCCGCGGCGGCCGCCTCGGTGACGACCACGGGGTTGAGGGAGCCCAGCTCACCGTGGAAGGGGATCGGCACCGGCCGTGCGGCGGCCGCGTCGAACAGCGCGCGCCCGCCGCGGACGGAGCCGGTGAAGCCGGCCGCCGTGACCAGCGGGTGCCTGACCAGCTCGACGCCGGCCGCGAAGCCGTGCACCAGGCCGAGGACGCCCTCGGGGATGCCGTGCCGGGCGGCCGCGCGGCGCAGGACGGCCGCGACCAGCTCGGACAGGGCCGGGTGGTCGGGGTGGGCCTTGACGACGACCGGGCAGCCCGCGGCCAGCGCGCTCGCCGTGTCGCCGCCGGGCACCGAGAAGGCGAAGGGGAAGTTCGAGGCCGCGTAGACGGCGACCACGCCGAGCGGCACCTTGTGGCGGCGCAGGTCGGGGATCGGCGGGGTGGCCGTGCCGTCCGGGTGGTCGATCACGACGTCGAGGAAGGCGCCCTCGTCCACGATTCCGGCGAACGCGCGCAACTGGTAGCAGGTGCGGGCGAGTTCGCCGGTGAGCCGGACCGGGCCGAGCGCGGTCTCCGCGTCGGCGGCCTCGACGAGCAGGTCTCTGGCGCCTTCGAGCAGGTCGGCGGCGGTGCGCAGGAACGCGGCGCGGACGGCGCGGTCGGCGAGCGCGGGCCGCGCGGCGTGCGCCGCCCGGACGGCCTCGTCCACCTCTTGGTCTGTGGCCTCCACCGCAACCTGTTCCCGCTGCTTCCCGGTACGGGGGTCGACACTCCAGACTGGTGCTGCTGCCACCGAGGGTCCCTTCACCTGTAATGCCACCGTTCTTGTGTCGCTCACCAGGGCTGTTCGATATGCTGAACGCTGTCTCTGATGATGAACTCTCCGTCGGAGACTATTTCCCGTCCAACGAAGGGGTCAAGGGCGATGTCGGCAGGCGAGACAAGCGGCGGGGCGCAGGTCAAGTCCGCGGTGCGGACCGTTGAATTGCTGGAGTACTTCGCCGGCCGGCCCGGAATGCACTCCCTCGCCTCGGTCCAGGAGGCCGTCGGATATCCCAAGTCCAGCCTGTACATGCTGCTGCGCACGCTCGTGGAGCTCGGCTGGGTCGAGACGGACGCGACGGGCACGCGGTACGGCATCGGCGTACGGGCCCTGCTGGTCGGCACCTCGTACATCGACGGCGACGAGGTGGTCGCCGCGGCCCGCCCCACCCTGGACCGCCTCTCCGACGACACCACCGAGACGATCCACCTCGCGCGCCTGGACGGCACGAACGTCGTCTATCTGGCCACCCGGCAGTCGCAGCACTATCTGCGCCCCTTCACCCGGGTCGGCCGCCGCCTCCCCGCCCACTCCACCTCGCTCGGCAAGGCGCTGCTCGCCACGTACGGCGACGAGCAGGTCCGCAAGATGCTGCCGGAGACGCTCCCCGCGCTGACCGAGCACACGATCACCGACCGGGAGAAGCTCATCGAGGAGCTGCACCAGGTGCGGGAGCAGGGCTTCGCGGTGGACCGCGAGGAGAACACGCTGGGCCTGCGCTGCTTCGGCGTGGCGATCCCGTACCGCACGCCCTCCCGTGACGCGATCAGCTGCTCGGTGCCTGTGGCCCGGCTCACCCCGGCGCACGAGCAGATGGTCAAGGACGCCCTGTTCGACGCCCGCGACCGGCTCACCCTGGCCACCCGCAGGCTCTGACGGGCGGGAGGGGCCGGTGCCGCGCGGGGCGGGCCTCCTGAGGGATCGATGAGAATCAGGGCGCACGGGAACGATTCGACCCCGATCACTCGTCCTTCTGTGCGGAATGAACAAGACGATCAGGCGTGCCGCCGTCTTCACTCTGCTGCTCGTGCTCTCTCTGCTGGTGAGGGCGACCTGGGTGCAGTTCTACGACGGGCAGGCACTCGCGGACGACAAGGACAACCGGCGGAACGCGATAGCGCTGTACGCGAACCCGCTCGGGAACATCATCGTGGGCGGTGAGGCGATCACCGGCTCCGCGCAGACGACAGGGGGCGACCTCAAGTACAAGCGCACGTACAAGGACGGCAGCCTGTACGCGGCGGTCACCGGCTACAGCTCGCAGGTCTACGGTGCGACGCTGCTGGAGGGCGTCTACCAAAAGCTGCTGGACGGCTCGGACAACACGCTGAAGAACCCGCTGGACACGCTCACCGGCAAGCGCGCCGATCCAGGTGACGTGGTCACGACGATCGACCCGGCCGTGCAGAAGGCCGGATACGCGGCGCTCGGGAACAACAAGGGCGCGGCCGTCGCGATCGACCCGAAGACCGGCAAGATCCTCGCGGTCGTGTCGACACCGTCGTACGACCCCGCCTCGATCAGCGCGGGCAACAGCAGTGTCTGGACCGGGCTGACCAAGAACCCGGACAAGCCGCTGGTCAACCGCGCGCTGCGGCAGCCGCTGCCGCCGGGCTCGACGTTCAAGCTGGTCGTCGCGGCCGCCGCGCTGGAGGATGGCCTCTACCCGAACGTGGACAAGAAGACGGACAGCCCCGACCCGTACACCCTGCCGGGCACGACGACCCCCCTGAGCAACGAGAACAGGTCCGCGCCCTGCAAGGACGCCTCGATCCGGGTCGCCCTCCAGTACTCCTGCAACAACGTCTTCGGCAAGATGGCCGTCGACCTGGGCCAGGACAAGGTCAGGGCGATGGCGGAGAAGTTCGGGTTCAACGACACGAAGCAGGACGTGCCGGTGCGGGCGTTCGCCAGTGTGTACCCCACGGGCATGGACAGGTCGTCCACCGCGCTGACGGGCATCGGTCAGTACGACGTCACCGCCACCCCGCTCCAGATGGCCATGGTGTCCGCCGCGATCGCCAACGGCGGCAAGCTGGTCTCGCCGCACATGGTGTCGCAGACCAGTGACTCCAGCGGCGATGTGCTGAAGAACTACGACGACAGCGCGGGGACCAAGGAGATCGTGAGCTCGGGGACCGCCGCTCAGCTCCGCTCCGCGATGCAGACGGTCGTGGAGAAGGGTACGGGCACCAACGCCCTGATCCCCGGCGCGACCGTGGGCGGCAAGACCGGCACGGCCCAGCACGGCGAGAAGAACAGCAAGACGCCGTACGCCTGGTTCACGTCGTTCGCGAAGTCCGACGCGACCGGCAAGGAGGTCGCCGTCGCGGTCATGGTCGAGCAGTCGGACGCGGCACGCTCCGAGGTCAGCGGCAACGGCCTCGCGGCGCCGGTCGCCAAGGCGATGATGCGGGCGGCGCTGAAGAACTGAGGCGCGCCCGGCCCGTACGCGGGACGGCCCCGCACCCTGTCGGACGTATCGGACGGGGTGCGGGGCCGCTCATGTACGGGGCTCGGGGGTGCCGGCCGGCCGGCTTCAGGTGCCGGCCCGCACGCGCGGGCCGGTCACTTCACGCCGAGCAGCTGCTCCACCGGGTCGATCGCGAAGTACACCAGGAACAGCGCCGAGACGGCCCACAGCAGCCAGTTGACCTCCTTCGCCTTGCCGAGCACCGTCTTGATGACGACGTAGGCGAGGAACCCGGCGCCGATGCCGTCGGTGATGGAGTAGGTGAAGGGCATCGCGACGATGGTCAGGAACGCCGGGATCGCGATCTCGTACTTGTCCCAGTCGATGTGCTTGACGTGGGTCATCATCAGGAACCCGACCGCGATCAGCGCGGGCGCCGCGGCCTGGAGCGGGACGATGGTCAGCAGCGGGGTGAGGAAGAGGGCCAGACCGAAGAGGCCGCCGGTGATCAGGTTGGCGAAGCCGGTGCGGGCGCCCTCGCCGACGCCGGCCGCGGACTCGATGTAGGCGGTGTTGGAGGAGGCGGAGCCCAGACCGCCCGCGACGGCGGCGGCGCCGTCGATGAACAGCACCCGGCCGATGCCCGGGACCTGCCCCTGCTCGTCGAGCAGCCCGGCCTCGGCGCTGATCCCGACGATGGTGCCCATGGCGTCGAAGAAGTCCGACAGGACCAGGGTGAAGATCAGCAGGACCGCGGTGAGCACACCGGCCTCGGCGAAGCCGCCGAACAGGCTGAAGTGACCGAGGAGCCCGAAGTCCGGAGTGTCGACGATCTTGTCCGGGACCTTGGGGGTGGTCAGGCCCCAGCTCTTGATGTCGGCGACGGAGTTCACGACGATCGCCACCACCGTCATGGTGACGATGCTGATGAGGATCGCGCCCTTCACCTTGCGGGCGAGCAGCGCGATGGTCAGCAGGACGCCGAGACAGAAGACGAGGACGGGCCAGCCGGTGAGCCGGCCGACGGCGCCGAGCTGGACGGGCACGGTGGTGTTCGCGATGTCCGGGATGCGGCTGACGAACCCGGCGTCCACGAAGCCGATGAAGGCGATGAACAGTCCGATGCCGACGCCGATCGCCTGCTTGAGCTGCTGCGGGATCGCGTTCATGATCGCTTCCCGGAGGCCGGTGAGCACCAGGACGCAGATCAGGACGCCTTCGAGGACGACCAGGCCCATCGCGTCGTCCCAGCTCATCAGTGGCGCGAGCTGGAAGGCCACGACGGCGTTGAGGCCGAGGCCCGCGGCGATGGCGAGCGGGAGGTTGCCGCCGATGCCCATGATGACGGTCATCACGCACGCCACCAGCGCGGTGGCGGTGACCAGTTGGCCGGTGTCGAGCGTGTGCCCGAACTTGTCCTTGGCACTGCCGAGGATGATGGGGTTCAGGACGAGGATGTACGCCATGGTGAAGAACGTGGCGAATCCGCCGCGTATCTCACGGCCGATGGTGGAACCTCTGGCGGATATCTTGAAGAACCCGTCGACCCCACCTGCCGCCGGTGGTGCGGCACTTGGCCGGTTGTCGACCTTTTGAGCTTCGGACATGGCGATTCTCCTCGTTGCCTGCGCGTTCGGCGTGCGGATGCTGGCTGGATTGTTCCCTCCTTCAACCGGTTTCAGGTTTTCTCCGTGTTACGGAAACGGAGTTGAGACCCGCCGCGCGGACAGGGCCGTACAAGTGCGGGGATTCCCTCGCCCGTCGGAAACAACCGCGCCCTCGTTTCCGACGTCATCGAGGGTGTGGACCTGCCGGCCTGAGCCCCCCTCGGCCGGCAGACGAACGCCCCCGCCGGTGACGACCGGCGGGGGCGTTCGACCATGGGGGCGCGTCAGCTCACGAAGTACGTGGGGTTCGGCAGCTTGTAGGTCCTGTCGGCGTAGCCGCCGTCGAGGTCCGAGTACTGGTCGCCGAAGTTGGCGACGATGTCGTACCCGAGGGACTCGATGTGCTTGCGCGTGCCGGACTTGTACTGCACCGTCGTGCAGTTCCAGGCGGCGGCGGTGGCGCAGTCGCTCAGGTAGGCGGGCGGGTTGGCCGCGTCCTTGAGGAACATGTGCGCGGAGTCGAGATTGACGTCGACGCCGATCTTCTTCAGGTTCTCGACCGCGGAGACGCGCTGCGACTCCTTCAGGCCCGAGTTGTAGAACACCTCGACGCCCTTGGAAGCGGCGTAGTTGACGAGGTCGGGGCTGCCGAAGACGGCCGGACGGTCCGCCTGGGCGACGTAGGCGGCCCAGGAGGCCGAGTTGTAGGTGTAGTTGGTCTTCTTCTCGTAGTCGAGCGAGAGCAGCAGCGTGTCGTCGATGTCGAAGACGACCGCGGCCTTCTCGTGCCGGTGGTGGGCCTTGCGGGCCGCCTGGTCGATGTGCCGCTTGGCGGCGGCGTCGAGACGGGCCAGGTCCTTGGCGTACTGGCTGTCGGGGGACGCCTGGTAGACACCGTTGCTGTCGGCGGTGGTGCCGTAGTAGGTGTCGATGTCCTTGACGAGAACGCCGATGTTGTAAGGCTCGTGCGTCGAGTTCGCCGTCGACTGACCGGCGGTGGCGACACCGGTGCCGTACAGGGCGG
This sequence comes from Streptomyces sp. f51, assembly GCF_037940415.1. Classification (NCBI taxonomy): domain Bacteria; kingdom Bacillati; phylum Actinomycetota; class Actinomycetes; order Kitasatosporales; family Streptomycetaceae; genus Streptomyces; species Streptomyces sp. f51. The sequence goes on from NZ_CP149798.1 coordinate 1,529,675, forward strand.
CACCGGCGACGGCACAGGTCGCGGCGACGGCCGCGATGCGGAGTGGCTTATGCATGACAGGTTTTCTACGCGCGTAACACCCCGGAGCGCGAGGCCCTTTGCCCGATCGATACATACTTTTCGGCCTACTTGAGACCCAAGCACCCTCCGGCGGGCACCGGTTGAGCGCCACGGCGGCCCGTGCGACGGCGCGGGGGCCTCAGCCCGCGTACGGGTCGGGCACCTGGCCCGGCCGGGCCAGGAACGCGAAGTCGCAGCCGGTGTCGGCCTGGGTGATCTGGTCGTTGTAGAGCGCGCCGTAGCCGCGTTCGTACCGGACGGGCGGCGGGGTCCACTCGGCTCGTCGGCGTTCGAGCTCCGCCTCGTCCACGTGGAGGTGGAGCGACCGCGCCCCCACGTCCAGGGTGATCCGGTCCCCGCTCCGGACGAGGGCGAGCGGACCGCCCACGTACGACTCGGGTGCCACGTGCAGCACGCAGGTGCCGTAACTCGTGCCGCTCATCCGGGCGTCGGAGATCCGCACCATGTCCCGGACACCCCGCTTCAGCAGATGGCCGGGAATGGGCAGCATCCCGTACTCGGGCATGCCGGGGCCGCCCTTGGGGCCCGAGCCCCGCAGCACGAGGACGCTGTCCTCGGTGATGCCGAGAGCGGGGTCGTCGATGGTGCGCTGCATGGTGCGGTAGTCGTCGAAGACGACCGCGGGGCCGGTGTGCCTGAGCAGGTGGGGCGCGGCCGCGATGTGCTTGATGACGGCTCCGTCGGGACAGAGGTTGCCCCGCAGGACGGCCACGCCGCCCTCGGCCGCGACCGGGTTGTCCCGGGTGCGGATGACATCGTCGTCGTGCACCCGGGCGCCCGCCAGCTGCTCGCGCATGCTGTCGTACGACACCGTGGGCCGGTCCAGGTGCAGCAGGTCGGTGATCCGCGACAGGAAGCCGGGCAGACCGCCGGCGAAGTGGAAGTCCTCCATGAGGTACTTCCGTCCGCCGGGCCGCACGTCGGCGAGGACGGGCACGGTCCGGGCGATCCGGTCGAAGTCGTCCAGGGTGAGCGGGACTCCGGCCCGTCCGGCCATGGCGATCAGATGGATCACAGCGTTCGTCGAACCGCCGAGGCCGAGCACGGTCGTGACCGCGTCCGTGAAGGCGTCCGCGGTGAGGACGGCGGACAACCTCCGGTCCCGGTGGACCAGTTCGACGATCCGGAGCCCGGCCGCGGCCGCCATCCGCTCGTGTCCCGAGTCGACGGCGGGGATGCTCGACGCACCGGGAACGGTGACGCCGAGCGCCTCGGCGGCGGCGGTCAGCGTGGACGCGGTGCCCATCGTCATGCAGTGTCCCGGCGACCGGGCGAGCCCGGCCTCCAGCTCGGTCATCTCGCAGTCCCCGATGAGGCCCGCGCGCTTGTCGTCCCAGTACTTCCACATGTCGGTGCCTGATCCGAGGACCTCGCCGCGCCAGTGGCCCGGGAGCATCGGCCCGGCCGGCACGAAGACGGTCGGCAGATCGACCGAGGCCGCCCCCATGAGCAGCGCGGGCGTGGTCTTGTCGCAGCCGCCCATCAGCACCGCCCCGTCCACCGGATAGGACCGCAGCAGCTCCTCGGTCTCCATCGCGAGCAGATTGCGGTAGAGCATCGGGGTCGGCTTCTGGAAGGTCTCGCTCAGCGTGGACACCGGGAATTCCAGCGGGAATCCGCCGGCCTGCCACACGCCCCGCTTGACGGCCTGGGCGCGCTCGCGCAGGTGTACGTGGCACGGGTTGATGTCGGACCAGGTGTTGAGGATCGCGACGACCGGCTTGCCCAGGTGCTCCTCGGGGAGATAGCCGAGCTGCCGGGTCCTGGCCCGGTGGCTGAACGCGCGGAGCCCGTCGGTGCCGTACCACTGATGGCTCCTGAGCTCCTCGGGCCGCTTCACCGGGCCCATCCGGCGACCAGGGCGGCGACCTCGGAACGCTCGCTCTCGGGCAGCGGTGCGCTGGGCGGACGCACATCGCGGCGGCACAGACCGAGCGAGGCCAGGGCCTCCTTCACGACGGCGACGTTGTTCGCGGAGGCGTCGGCGGCGCGCAGTTCCTCGAAGCGGCGGATCCGCTCCCAGACCTTCATCGCGGCCGGGTGGTCGCCGCGGCGGAGCGCACCGATCATGTCCAGCGAGAGGGCCGGGGCGACGTTCACCAGGCCCGAGGTGAATCCGGTGGCACCGGCCGAGAAGTACGAGGGGGCGTAGGGCTCGGCGAGTCCGGCCACCCAGACGAACCGGTCGAGACCGGCGTCCCGCGCGAAGGACGCGAAGCGGGCCGCGTCGGGGACCGCGTACTTCACGCCGATGACGTTCGGGCAGGCGTCCGCGAGTTCGGCGAGCCGGGCGCCCGCGAGCGCCGGGTCGCGGATGTAGGGGACGACGCCCAGCTCCGGCACGGACGCGGCGACCGCCCGGTGGTACGCGACCCAGCCGCGCTGCGAGACGTACGGGTGCACGGGCTGATGGACCATCACCATCGGTGCGCCGAGGGCGCGGGCGTGCCGTGCGGAGGCGACGGCGGTCGGCACGTCGTGGCCGACGCCGACGAGGACGGCCGCGCGGCCGGCGGCCTCCTCGACGGTCGACTCGGTGACGGTACGGCGCTCTTCGGGGGTGAGGGCGTAGAACTCGCCGGTGTTGCCGTTGGGGGTGAGGGTGCGGACGCCGGCGTCGATCAGCCGGCGCAGCAGGGCCCGGTGGGCGTCGCGGTCGATCGTGCCGTCCTCGGCGAACGGGGTCACCGGGATCGCCACGACCTCGGCGAGTGCCGCCCGCGAGGTCTCGAAGGTCGCCGTCATTCCCTTCCGTCCTCCTCCTGGCCCTCCGGGAAGGCCCGTCGCACGAACGAGGCGATGTGCGCGTGCAGGGCCGCGGCCGCGCCGTCCGCGTCGCCTTCCAGGGCGAGACGCAGGATCTCCCCGTGCTCGCCCGCCTCCCGCTCCCACGAGGGGGCAACGGCCCAGGCGACGGCGGAGACGAGGGCCGCCTGGTCGCGCACCTCGTCGAGCATCCGGACGAGCAGCGGGTTGCCGCAGGGCGCATACAGGGCCCGGTGGAACTCCCGGTTGGCCAGGGACCGTTCGGCGGTGTCGGCGGCGGCGCCGGCGCGGGTGAGCGCGTCGCGGGCGGCGTCGAGCGAGGCCCCACGGCGCACCACCCGCCGCAGCGCCTCGGGTTCGAGGAGCAGCCGTACGTCGTACACCTCGCGTGCCATGTCGGCGTCGACCCTGCGCACCGTGACGCCCTTGAACTGGCTCATCACGACGAGCCCGGTGCCGGCCAGGGTCTTGAGCGCCTCGCGCACCGGGGTCTTCGACACCCCGAAGTGGGCGGCGAGTTCGGTCTCGACCAGGGCCTGTCCCGGGGTCAACTGCCCCGTGAGGATGCGGTGTCTGATCCCTTCGAGCACGAACTCGGTGCGGGAGGGGATCGGGATGGGCACAGAGGTCATGCGCGCCTCTCCGGTCTCGCGTAGCACGTCCCATATATGACGTACGAAGTACGACGCGTCGACCGTAGGAGCGCGACCGTCTTTCGTCAACGCTTCCGACACGGTTAATTCCAGAGGGAGTTGAGGGCGCGCGGGGCATCGAGGCATCGGGGCATCGGGGCATCGGGGCATCGGGGCATCGGGGCCGCCGTACCGGAGTACGCGGACGGGCTGCCCGCGTGGCGGACAGCCCGTGGTTCATCGGCGCGCCGGCACCCCGGCAAGGGGCTCCGGCGCGGCGGCATCCCGGCGGGCCCTCTCCGGGAGGGGCGCGCTACCGCTTCCAGCCCGGGTCGCGGCCGCTGAGGCCGATCACCCGGTCGAGGAACGGTGCGGCCTCGGGCACCGGGACGACCGGGCCGAAGATGCCACCGACGCGGGTCGGGTCGTCGGCCACTCCGGCGAGGAACCGGTGCGTCACCTGGAGGGCGGTGTCGTCGGGGACGTACTCCTGACCGGTGGCACGCGCGAGGTCCCAGCCGTGCACCACCAGCTCGTCGGCGGCGACGGCCGCCGCGACCTCGGCCGGCAGGGTCACTCCCCCGGCCCGGGTCGTGCCCGTCCAGGCGGCCGGGTCACGCCAGGCGTCGGCGAGTTCGTCGAGCGCCTTCGGCAGGGACGCGCGCCAGCCCTGCTCGATGTCGGGCACGGTGGCGGCGGGGCTGGTGTCGGTCGTGGGGCCCAGGTCCTTGCGCCCGGCGTCACGGAAGGCGACGGCCAGTCCGGCCAGATGCCCGAGCAGGTTGTGCACCGCGTACCGGGGACAGGGCGTCGCCCCGTCGAGCTGCGCGTCCGTGACACCCTCCACGAGGCGCGCCACGACGAGGGCCTGCGGCCCGAAATCGAAGGTCTGGCCGGTCATCCGATTCTCCTCAGTACGTGTGTCCGTCTTCAGTACGTGTGTCCGTCTTCGCATCCACATCGGGGACCCACGGGAGATGTCCGTGGGGCGCCCGTGCGCATGCCGGGATGCCCGCGAGGCACGGCCGTGGGCGCGGTCCCATGGGGTAGACCCCGGCGCCACGGGAAACTCATCGGCCGCCCGGGCCGGGTTCCCGCGCCGCCGGGGCAGCCGGACGGCCCAACCCCCGGGCGTCCGCTCCTCCGTATGCAGCAGCGGCGCAGGCGGGGCGATCACCCGGGGCCGAAGCTGGGCGTGCCCAGGCCCGCCCGACTCGGGAGACCCCCATGCCCCTGCCCCGCCGCCCCCGGCTGCGCTCGTCCCTCGGCGCCCTGCTGGCCGCCGCCTGCCTGACCGGCGCCATGGCCGGACCGGCCGACGCCGGTTCCGGTTCCGGTTCCGTCGACCGTGACCACGACCGCGCCCTGCGGCAGCAGCTCGAAGCGCTGGTGCGCAGCCCCGGCGGCCCGCCCGGTGTCATCGCCGTCCTCACCCGCGAGGGCCGGTCCCGTGTCGTGCGCGCGGGGGTCGCCGAGCTGGGCGGCGGACGCCCGATCGAGCCGGACGACCACACGCGGATCGCGAGTACCGCGAAGGCGTTCAGCGGTGCCGTGGCGCTGCGCCTGGTGGACCGGCGCGCGCTCTCCCTCGACGACACCATCGGCCGCCGGCTGCCGTCCCTGCCCCGGCAGTGGCACGCCGTGACGCTGCGCCAGCTGCTGAACCACACCAGCGGGCTGCCCGACTACTCGCAGAGCCCCGACTTCATCAAGGTCCTCACCGCCGATCCGCACCACCACTTCGACTCGCGCCGACTGCTCGACTACGTGGCCGGTGAACCGCTGCTCTTCCGGCCGGGATCGCGGTACCAGTACTCGAACTCGGACAACATCGCGGTCGCGCTGATGGCCGAGGCGGCGACGGGCGTGCGCTACGAGCAGTTGCTGCGCGGGCTCGTCTACCGGCCGCTCGGTCTGCGCGACACGAGCCTCCCGCAGGGCTTCGAGATGCCGCGGCCGTACATGCACGGCTACGACGTCACGCCGCCGAATCCCCCCGAGGACGTCAGCGAGGCGCTCAGCGCGTCGGGCGTATGGGCGTCGGGGGGCATCATCTCGACCCCGGCGGACCTGACCCGCTTCATCCGCGGGTACGCGGGCGGGGCCCTGATCTCCCAGGCGACCCTGCGCGAGCAGCGCCGTTGGATCGAAGGGGCCTCGGAGCCGGCGGGACCCGGTGAGAACAAGGCGGGGGAGGCGATCTTCCGCTACTCCACCCGCTGCGGAGTGGTCCTCGGCCACACCGGGAACTTCCCCGGCTACACCCAGCTGATCGCGGCCACACCGGACGGCCGGCGGTCGCTGACCTTCTCGCTCACCACCCAGGTGAACAAGACGAACAAGCCCGAGCTGCTGGCGAAGCTGCGCGCGGTCGAGGAGAACTTCGTCTGCGCGCTGCTGAAGAACTGAGCGGCGCCACGACGGGGCGCCGGGACCGGACCCGACACCGGCCCGAACCTGGCGCCCCGCGGAGCGTTCACTCCCCTTCCATTGCAACGCGCCAGCGGAGGGCATTGCATTAGAGCCAGAACCATTGCAACGAAATTGCGGCATTCACCTGCAATGACACGACTTTTGCGCAACAAGCATGTTGCCCAATCCTTGAACGCAACGTAGCGTTTCCACTATCAGAAAGCAGCACGGAAACGCGTGCGACGCAGACCAAGGAGAGCATCATGCAGAAGTTCGACACCCCCGCCCCCGTCTCCGCCGTCATCGACATCCCCGCGGGACGCATCCGGTTCATCGCCGCCGACCGCGCGGACACCACGGTCGAGGTCCTGCCCGCGGACGCCTCCAAGGGCCGGGACGTGAAGGCGGCCGAGCAGACCGAGGTCTCCTACGGGGACGGCGTGCTGCGCGTCGAGATCCCCGGGGCGCGGAACCGGGGCCTCGGCTCCTCGGGTTCCGTCGAGGTGACCGTGCAGGTGCCGGCCGGATCCCGCGTCGAGGCGAAGGCGGCCGCCGCCGAGTTCCGGGGCGTGGGACGGCTCGGCGACGTCACCTTCGAGGGCGGCCACCGCTCGGTCGAGCTCGACGAGGCCGGCACCGTGCGCCTGACCGGCCTGGACGCGGACATCTCGGTCGGCCGTCTGCACGGCCCGGCCGAGATCAGCACCCAGAAGGGCGATCTGACCATCGGCGAGGCCGCCCGCGACACCCTCACGCTGAGCACCCTGATGGGCGACATCATCGTCGGCGCAGCCCCCGGCGTCTCCGCCGCGCTGGACGCCGGCACCACCCTCGGCCGGATCAGCAACACCCTCAAGAACACCGGCACCCCCGGCCTGACCATCCACGCCACCACCGCCCACGGCGACATCACCGCCCGCACGGTGACCGACTGAAGGCGCGACGCACCCCCCTCGTCCCTCCGCCGACTCCGCCCCGTCCGGGGCCGGTCGCTGGAGGGACGAGGGGGTTCGGGCCAGCGGGACGGGGCGGAGGACGGATCCCGGACGGACCCGGACCCCATCCCCCTACTCCAGCGCCGCCAACGCCCTCCGCACGGCCGCCAGATCGGCGTCCGAGGCCAACCCCGCGTGATACAGCCGCAGTTCGGTCGCGCCGAGCTCGGCGGCGCGGGCCGCGTCGGCCGCCAGAGCCTCCGGCCGGCCTCCCATCCCGGACACCACGGTGAAGTTGGCGGCCAGCACCCTGCCCCCCGCGCCCGTCCGCATCGCCTCCGCGAACGGTGTCAGCAGACCCGCGCCTCCCGTGCACGGCACGACCACGCCGTCGGCCACGGACAGGATGTGCCCGGGATCGACCCCGGCGTTGGCGCCGCAGTGGAAGGAGGCGGGGTCGGCGTGCAGCAGCACCTGGAATCCGGCCGGAGCGGCGGAGCGGACCGCCGAGACCGTCTCCTCCTGGAGCGAGCGGGCCACCTGGTCGCGCCAGACACGGGTGGCCGCCGCGGTGCCCGCCCCCAGCAGTTTCTCCACTCCGGCCCAGTCGCCGCCGGACGGCTCCCCCCGCCACACCGGCTCCAGCGCTCCGCGTACGAAGGACGCCAACTCCTCCGCGTCCAGCCCCTGTCGGGCGTATCCGTCCGCACACGAGGGGCAGAAGCAGAGGGACATCAGATACTGCCCCGCGTCCCCGAGCGCCACCCCGCCCGTCTTGTCGTGGGCGTGCAGATGGGCGAACCCGTACCAGCCGAGCGACTCCAGTTCCGTCCCCGCCGCGCCGGGCCGCACCGCCGCCTCCGCCGCGAGCCGCGCCAGGTAGGCGCGGGTGTCGGGCTGGGCGACGCAGGGGGCCCAGGGGTAGCGGTCCCCGTAGGCGTTGACGACGGAGGTCGCCGGATGCTCCTCCCCCATACGGGAGTTGTGCGCGAGCACGACCCACGTGTGGACGTCCAGGCCCGCGCCGGCGAGTGCGGCGGCGGCCTCGCCGTACGCGTCGCCGGGGGCCCAGTCACCGGCCGGGTACGGGCGAAGGCTCCGGCCGCGCCAGCGTGCCTCGTCCACCGGATACAGCACGGCGGCGTGCGCGGCCGTGACGATCCGGTGCCGGGGGTGGCGGGGGGTCAGCGCGCGCGTGGAGTGGTAGGCGGACGCGAGGGTCACCTGGCGGACGCCGAGGGCGGCGGTCCTGGCGGCGGCCCCCGGATCCCCGTCGACGTCCCAGGGATAGAGGAACGCGGACGCCCTCACCGTCCCTCCTCGATGAGCGCGTACCCGCGGTCGATCAGCTGCGCGAGCTGTTTGACGTGGTCCTCGGCCGGTTCGCTCAGCGGGGGCCTGACCTCGCCGACGTCCAGGCCGCGCAGCCGGACACCGGCCTTGACGAGGGCGACCGCGTAGCCGCGTCCCAGCGCCCGCAGATCGGCGAAGGGCCGGTAGAAGCCGTCCAGCAGCCGGTTCACCGTGGTGTCGTCCCCCGCGTTCAGGGCCCGGTGAAAGGCCAGCGCGATCTCGGGGGCGAAGCAGAAGACCGCCGAGGAGTAGAGCGTGATCCCCAGCCCCCGGTAGGCGAGCCCGGTCAGTTCGGCCGTCGGCAGGCCGTTGAAGTACAGGAACCCGCCGGGCGTCTCGCTCCGTACGGCGCTGACGATCCGCTGCATCAGGTCCAGGTCGCCGAGCCCGTCCTTGAAGCCGATGATCCCCTCGGTACGGGCCAGTTCGACGACGCTCGCGGGGGTGAAGACGGCGTTGTCGCGCTGGTACACGATGACGTCCAGGGAGGTCGCGGAGGCGATCTCGCGGTAGTGCCGGAGCAGACCCTCCTGGCCCGCGTTGACGAGATACGGCGGCATGGCGAGCAGCCCGTCGGCCCCGGCATCCTCCGCGAGGCGCGCGTGGCGCACGGCGAGGGCGGTCCCGTATCCGGCTCCCGCGACCACGGGGACCCGGCCCCCGGCCGCCTCGACCGCCGCCCGTACGCACGCCTCGAACTCCTCGGGCACGAGCGCGTGGAACTCGCCGGTGCCGCAGCACACGAAGACCGCCGCGGCCCCGGCCTCGACGCCGCGCCGCACGTGCTCCCCGCAGACACCGGGATCGACGGCGCCGTCGGGACCGTACGCGGTGACGGGGAAGAAGAGCGGACCGCTGGGGATGCCCAGCCGAGCGGCGAGAGGGGCTGACGTCACGGACTCTCCCTTGAAAGATGCCCACCGAGTGCATGTTTCTGATCCATGTCCATATTCATGAACCCGCTCACGCTAAGCCGCGCCCTCGGGGCCGGTCAAGCACACGGACCTGCAACACGAAGGTCGATCACCCCTCCGCGCGCCACTTGACGCGGCACGTCGAGGATCCTTAGCTTGTCCATGGATGTGAATGTGGTACACGCATACGACTGTCCGGCCCCGGCGCACCGGGTTCGGCCCCGGCGCACCGGCCCGCACGGAGGAGACCCCCATGCCCGCTCCCCGCACCGTCCTGCTCACCGGCGCCGCCGGCGGACTCGGCACCCTGATGCGCGGGCTGCTGCCGGCGTACGGGTACGAACTGCGCCTGCTCGACATGCTCCCGGTCGAGGGCGAACCGGAGGCGATCACCGCGGACCTCGCCGACCGGGCGGCCCTGCGCCGGGCGGTACGGGGCGTCGACGCGGTCCTCCACCTCGCGGGCATCTCCCTCGAAGCCTCCTTCGACAAGATCCTCAAGGCGAACATCGAGGGCACGTACAACCTGTACGAGGCGGCACGCGAGGAGGGCGTAGGCCGGATCGTCCTCGCCTCCTCCAACCACGCGGTGGGCTTCACCCCGCGCCCCCAGGGGGACGATCCCCTGATCCCCGTCGACACCCCGCGCCGCCCCGACACCTTCTACGGCCTGTCGAAATCGTTCGGCGAGGACCTGGCACAGCTCTACTGGGACAAGCACGGCCTGGAGACCGTCTCGGTGCGCATCGGGTCCTGCTTCGCCGAGCCCACCAGCGTGCGCATGCTCTCGGTGTGGATGAGTCCCGAGGACGGCGCCCGCCTCTTCCACGCAGCCCTGACCGCCACGGACGTGGGGCACACCGTCGTCTACGGCTCGTCCGCCAACACCCGTCTGTGGTGGGACCTCTCGTCCGCGCGGTCCCTCGGCTACGAACCGCGCGACGACTCCGAGCCGTACGCCGCGAAGCTGATCGCCGAACAGGGCGAGCTCGACCCCGGCAACCCCGAACACGCCTGCCTGGGCGGTCACTTCACGACCCGCCCGCCCATCTGGCCCCACTGACGAGGCGATCGGGGGCCGACGGGCGGACGGGCGCCGAACGGGCCCGCCGGCCCCCGTGTTCGGGCACGCCCCCTGCCCGATTCCGCCGCTTCCCCCGCTCCGCCCCAGGTCCGCCGCGGGCGCGGACGGCACCGAACGGGCACAGCCGGGCAGCATCGGGCCCGCAACAGGCCTGGTCGGTGACGGACACCCGCTGTAGAACTTCCCTCAAGGGCCCGCCGGGTCCGAACGGGCAGTGCGCGAGGGAGCGGGTGACGGCGATGACGGGCAGGACCGCGGAGGAACGGCAGCGCGAGATCGTCCGGGCCGCGCGCCGCACCGGCTCGGTCGACGTCACCGAACTCGCCGTCGAACTGGGCGTCGCCAAGGAGACCGTGCGGCGCGATCTGCGCACCCTGGAGAACCACGGCCTGGTGCGCCGCACCCACGGCGGCGCCTATCCCGTGGAGAGCGCCGGCTTCGAGACCACGCTCGCCTTCCGGACCACGAGCCATGTGCCCGAGAAGCGCCGGATCGCCGCCGCGGCGGCCGAGTTGGCCCGCGACGCGGAGACCGTCTTCGTCGACGAGGGGTTCACCCCGCAGCTCATCGCCGAAGCGCTGCCCAGGGACAGGCCGTTGACGGTGGTGACCGCCTCCCTCGCCACCGCCGGGGCGCTGGCCGGGGCCGACAACACCAGCGTCCTGCTGCTCGGCGGCCGGGTCCGCCCCGGCACGCTCGCCACCGTCGACCACTGGACGACGAAGATGCTCGCCGGCTTCGTCATCGACCTCGCGTTCATCGGCGCCAACGGCATCTCCCGCGAACACGGCCTCACCACCCCCGACCCGGCCGTCAGCGAGGTCAAGGCGCAGGCCATCAGGGCCTCCCGGCGCACGGTCTTCGCCGGGGTGCACACCAAGTTCGGCGCGGTCAGCTTCTGCCGGTTCGCCGGTGTCGGGGCCCTGGAGACGATCGTCACGAGCACCCTGCTCCCGGCCTCCGAGGCACACCGCTACTCACTCCTCGGCCCCCAGGTCATCCGCGTCTGACGGCCCCACCGACCCGGCGCCTCGCCGTCACCGAAGCCCCCTCCCGCCCCGCGCGGCGGCCGAGGCACACCCACACCCCACCCCTTATCTCCCCGTTTACCCCCCTTCTCTCCAGGAGTGATCCATGCGAACCCCGAGCCGACGGAGGCCGCGCGCGCTGCTCGTCGCGGCCGCCGCAGGGACGCTGCTCTCCCCGCTCCTCTCCGGCTGCTGGACCGGAGCGGGCGGGTCGGGCTCCGGCGGGAACTCCATCAACGTCCTGATGGTCAACAACCCGCAGATGGTCGAGCTCCAGAAGCTGACCAGGGCCCACTTCACCCGCGAGACCGGCATCAAGGTGAACTTCACCGTCCTGCCGGAGAACGACGTCCGCGACAAGATCAGCCAGGACTTCGCCAACCAGGCGGGCCAGTACGACGTCGCCACCCTCTCCAACTACGAGATACCGATCTACGCCCGCAACGGCTGGCTGCACGAGATGGACTCGTACGTGCGCCAGGACAGCGGCTACGACGAGCGGGACATCCTCAAGCCCATGCGGCAGTCGCTGACCGCCGCCGACGGGAAGCTCTACGGCCAGCCGTTCTACGGCGAGTCGTCGTTCCTGATGTACCGCAAGGACGTGTTCGCCGCGAAGGGCCTGACCATGCCCGCGCACCCCACCTGGCGGCAGGTCGCCGGCCTCGCGGCGAAGGCGGACGGCGCCGAGCCCGGCATGAAGGGCATCTGCCTGCGCGGCCTCCCCGGCTGGGGCGAACTGATGGCCCCCCTCACCACCGTGGTCAACACCTTCGGCGGAACCTGGTTCGACAAGGACTGGAAGGCACGCCTGAACGCACCGGAGTTCAAGGAGGCCACCCGCTTCTACGTGGACCTCGTACGCGAACACGGCGAGTCCGGCGCCGCCCAGTCGGGCTTCGCCGAGTGCCTCAACGACATGACCCAGGGCAAGACCGCCATGTGGTACGACGCCACCTCGGCCGCGGGCCTGCTGGAGGCCAAGGACTCCCCGGTCAGGGGAAAGCTCGGCTACGCCCCGGCCCCCGTCGAGAAGACCGCTTCCTCCGGCTGGCTCTACACCTGGGCCTGGGGACTCCAGAAGGCCTCGCACAACCCGGACAAGGCCTGGAAGTTCATCTCCTGGGCCTCCGGAAAGGGCTACGAACAACTGGTCGGCGACACCGCGGGATGGTCGGACGTACCGGCGGGCAAACGCGCCTCGACGTACACGAACGCCGCCTACGTCAAAGAGGCCGCGGCCTTCCAGGACATGACCCGCGCGGCCATCGAGGACGCCCGGCCGCGCGACCCCGGCGTCCAGCCGCGCCCCGCGCCCGGCATCCAGTTCGTCGGCATCCCCGAGTTCACGGACCTCGGCACCAAGGTCGCGCAGGAGATCAGCGCCGCCATCGCCGGACGCCAGTCCGTCGACACGGCCCTGAACAGATCCCAGAAGCTCGCCGAGAAGATCTCCAAGGAGTACGAGGGACGATGACCGCCACGACGACGGCCCGCGTGGCCGCTCCTCCCGTACGCACCCACGGACAGCCGTCGGCCCGGCTGCGCGCCTGGGCCCGGCGCGGCCCGCTGCTCCCGGCCCTGATCTTCATGATCGCGGTGACCCAACTGCCCTTCGTGGCCACGCTGGTGATCTCGTTCTTCGACTGGAACTCCCTCTACCCGAAGGCCCGCCGCTTCACCGGCCTCGGCAACTACACGGAGGTCCTCAGCGACGCCGGCCTGCGACACTCCGTCTGGACGACGATCCTACTGACCGCCACCGTCGTCATCGTCTCGCTGGTCCTCGGCCTGGCCCTGGCCCTGCTCCTGGACCGGAGGTTCCGGGGCCGCGGCATCGTCCGCACCCTGTTGATCGCGCCCTTCCTGGTGGTCCCGGTCGCCGCGGCCCTGCTGTGGAAGCACGTGCTCTACAACCCCGAATACGGCCTGCTGAACGGCCTGTTGCACGCCGGCGGCGGTCCTCAGCCCGACTGGATCTCGAACACCCCGCTGCTCGCGGTCGAGGCGTCCCTGGTCTGGCAGTGGACACCGTTCATGATGCTGATCCTGCTCGCGGGCCTCCAGAGCCGCGATCACCAGCAGATCGAGGCGGCCCGTGTGGACGGCGCAGGCGACTGGCAGATCTTCCGCCATCTCGCCCTCCCCCACCTGCGCCGCTATCTCGAACTGGGGGCCCTGCTCGGCTCGATCCACATCGTCCAGAACTTCGACGCGGTCTTCACGATCACCTCCGGCGGCCTGGGCACCGCCAACCTGCCCTACACCGTGTACCAGAGCTTCTACCAGGCCCACGAGAACGGCCTCGCCTCCGCCGCGGGCGTCCTGGTGGTCATCGGTTCCATCGTCATCGCGACCTTCGCCCTGCGCGTGGTGTCGTCCCTGTTCCGCGAGGAGGGGTCCCGTTCATGAGCACCACCGCGACACCCGTCCGCCCCCGCCGCGCGAAGGGCGCCGGTCTGGGCCTGGCCGCCTGGGCGCTCGGCATCGTGTTCTTCCTGCCCATCGCCTGGATGGCCCTGACCTCCTTCCACTCCGAACCGGACGCGGCGAAGAACCCGCCGGCCCTCGGCGCCGCCCTCACCCTCGACGGCTACCGTGACTTCTTCGGCACGGGCGGCGGCGCGAGCCCCTGGCCCGCGCTCGTCAACTCCACGGTCGCGTCGGTGACTTCCACTCTCCTCGTCCTGCTGCTGGCCCTCCCCGCGGCCTACGCGCTCTCCATCCGGCCGGTGCGCAAGTGGACGGACGTCCTGTTCTTCTTCCTGTCGACCAAGATGCTGCCCGTGGTGGCGGGCCTCCTGCCGGTCTACCTCTTCGCCAGGAACACCGGCATGCTCGACAACATCTGGCTGCTGGTCGTCCTCTACACCTCGATGAACCTGCCGATCGCGGTGTGGATGATGCAGTCCTTCCTCGCCGAGGTCCCCGTCGCGGTGATCGAGGCCGCGCGGATCGACGGCGCCCGGCTGCCCACCATCCTGGCCCGTGTCGTGGCGCCCATCGCCCTGCCCGGCATCGCGGCGACGGCACTGATCTGCTTCATCTTCAGCTGGAACGAGCTGCTCTTCGCCCGGGTCCTGACGGGAGTGGTCGCCCAGACCGCCCCCGTCTTCCTGACCGGGTTCATCACCAGCCAGGGCCTGTTCCTGGCGAAGGTGTGCGCCGCGTCGCTCGTCGTCTCCCTGCCGGTGCTCGCCGCGGGGTTCGCCGCCCAGGACAAGCTGGTCCAGGGCCTGTCGTTGGGAGCCGTGAAATGAAGGCCGCAGTCATCGAGTCCGTGGGCCGAGCCGTCGTGGCCGAGGTCCCCGACCCGGCGCCGGGCCCCCGCGAGGTCGTGGTCGAGGTGGCCGCCTGCGGCCTGTGCGGCACCGATCTGCACATCCTCCAGGGCGAGTTCGCGCCCACACTGCCGATCGTGCCGGGTCACGAGTTCGCCGGCGAGGTGGTCGGTGTGGGCACCCGGGTCACGGAGCTCGCGGTCGGCGACCGGGTGGCCGTCGACCCCTCCCTGTACTGCCACGAGTGCCGCTACTGCCGTACGGGCCACAACAACCTCTGCGAGCGGTGGGCCGCGATCGGCGTGACCACCGCGGGCGGCGCCGCCCAGTACGCGACCGCGCCCGTCGCCAACTGCGTGAAGCTCCCCGAACACATCGCCACCCAGGACGCGGCCCTGATCGAACCGCTCTCCTGCGCCGTACGCGGCTACGACGTCCTGCGCTCCCGGCTCGGCGCCCACGTCCTGGTCTACGGCTCGGGAACGATGGGCCTGATGATGCTGGAGCTCGCCAAACGCACCGGCGCGGCGAGCGTGGACGTCGTCGACGTGAACCCCGAACGGCTGGCCACCGCCCGGCTGCTGGGTGTCTCCGGGGCCGCGGCGAGCCCCGCCGAACTGGACCGCCCGCAGGGCTGGGACGTCGTCGTCGACGCGACGGGCAACGCGGCGGCGATCCAGGACGGCCTGGACCGGGTGGCGAAGGCGGGGACCTTCCTCCAGTTCGGCGTCGCCGACTACGCGACCCGGGTCACCGTCGACCCGTACCGCATCTACAACCAGGAAATCACCATCACCGGCTCGATGGCCGTCCTGCACAGCTTCGAACGCGCCGCGGAGCTCTTCGCCGCCGGTGTCCTGGACCCGTCCGTCTTCATCAGCGACCGCCTCCCCCTGGCGAGCTACCCGAAGGCACTGGACCAGTTCGCTTCGGGTGTGGGACGCAAGATCGTCGTGGTCCCCTGAGGACGGGCGCGCACCGGGCCCCGGTGCGCGCCCCCGCTCACCCACCCGGGGGCCAGGCCCGCATCCCTACCCTTGAGTAAGGGAACGGTAAAGCGCCCCCGCTCGTTACCCCAGTCATGACAGCTATGACGCCCGGCTCGAACATCCCTCTCCCCGTCTCCCGCGTGACGGTGGACGTCACCGCCCCGGTGCGGCTCGACGTGTCGAGCCTGCTGCTCACCGCCGACGGCAAGGTGCGCTCCGACGCCGACTTCATCTTCTACAACCAGCCCGCCGGCCCCGGCGTGACCTACCGCTCGGGCGGCGGCACCGGCCCCGACACGATCACGGTCGACACGGCAGCGGTCCCCCCGGGCATCGAGAAGATCGTCGTCACGGCGAGCCCCGACGCCGCGGGCCAGTCGTTCCAGGGCATCGAACCCACCGCGACGATCCGCAACGCGGACGACGGCACGGTCCTGGCCAGCTTCACCCCGCCCCGGCTGGGCACGGAGACGGCCCTGGTGATCGTCGAGGTCTACCTCCGCAACGGCGCCTGGAAGGCCCGCGCGGTCGGCCAGGGCTACGCGAACGGACTGGCCGGCATCGCCACCGACTTCGGCGTCAGCGTGGAGGAGCCCGCCCCGGCCGCCCAGCCCGCCCCCGTCGCCGCGCAGCCCCCGGCCGCTCCCGTCACGCAGCCCCCGGCCGCGCCCCCGGTCCCGGCCGCGCCCCCGGCGCCCCCCGCCGCCACGGGCAAGATCAACCTGGACAAGGGCAGGGTCAGCCTCCAGAAGAACCAGACGGTGTCCCTGGTCAAGGGCGGCGCCCCGCTCCTGTCCCGGGTCCAGATGGGCCTGGGCTGGGAGCCCGCGTTCCACGGCTCGGACATCGACCTGGACGCCTCGGTCATCGCGTACGGGCCGCAGCGCAACCACATCGACAGCTGCTACTTCGGCAAGCTCTCCATCGTGAACGGCGCGATCAAGCACTCCGGCGACAACCTCACGGGCGAGGGCGGCGGGGACGACGAGGTGATCACCGTCGACCTGGGCCGCCTCCCCCAGGAGGTCACCGGCCTCGTCTTCACGGTCAACTCGTTCTCCGGCCAGAAGTTCACCCAGGTGGCCAAGGCCTACTGCCGCCTGGTCGACGCGGCCAGCGGCGAGGAGCTCGTCCGCTTCGACCTCACCAACGCCGAGGCCCAGACGGGCGTCATGATGGCCAAGCTGATCAAGCAGTTCTCCGGCGAATGGGACATGACGGCCCTCGGCACCTTCGTCAAGTCCCGCACGGTCCGCGGCATGGTGAAGCCGGCGGCCGAGTCCCTCTGATCCAAGGCAGTCCCCTGCGGCCGGGGGCGAGCGGGTCCGGCATCGGCATGGGCACCGATGCCGCCACCACGTTCCTCGCCCCCTCCCGACCCGTACCCGGGGGCGCCGCCCCCGGACCCCGCTCCCCAAACGCCG
This sequence comes from Streptomyces sp. f51, assembly GCF_037940415.1. Lineage (NCBI taxonomy): Bacteria > Bacillati > Actinomycetota > Actinomycetes > Kitasatosporales > Streptomycetaceae > Streptomyces > Streptomyces sp. f51. The sequence continues at coordinate 1,546,574 of NZ_CP149798.1, forward strand.
GAGGGGCTGAACCCTTCCCCGGCCGGGGCTGAAATGTGATGGGCCGGGCTGAATCTTTCGCCGGCCGGAGCTGGAAATGTGGACGCACCCGCACCCGGAATCGGACGCGAGGGGCCGTGCCGGTACATCGATGCCCGTCGCCACCGACGCCCACCCCTCACCCAACGGCGACGGGCTGATGCACCGGCACGGCCCCGACCCACCCATCGGACCGGAGCCGGACCGGACCGGACCAAAGCCGACCTCAGCCCGCCTGCCCCCACGGCCAGTCCGCGTCCCGCGCCGACTCCAGCAGCGGCACCATCCGGAAGGCCGCGTCCGAAAGCCCGCCGAACGTATGGCGGTTGCCCTTCCCCGAGGGACCGTGGCCCGGGGCGTAGCCGGCGAGGTTCCACGTGTAGACCGGAACGTGCGCCGGCACCTGCTCGGTCGGGTCGCCGTAGTGGCTGTACATGGCCTGCTCGTCGGTGACGATCAGGACCCGGTCGTGCTTCTTGTAGTGCTCGCGCACCGCCTCGGTCGTGTTGGTGCCGCCGAGGTCACCGAACCGCCCGATGACCTTGAGCACCGACTCGCCCGCGCTGAACTCCACCCGCTTGCTGGTGGTGCCGAACTCGACGAGATCCGCGTCCGCCGCCCGCAGCGCGAGCGCCGTGCCGAAGATCGCCGCCGCGTCTGCCCGGTTGAGCTCGGAGCGCTCCGAGAGCCGCGAGTAGAACATCGAGCCCGAACGGTCCACGAGCACCAGGGTCCGGCCGGGCAGCGCGGGCACGTTGGCCAGCGAGTGGCCGAGCGCCTGCTCCAGCGGGTACGACCAGCGCAGCGACGGCGCGTGCTGGTAGGCCGCGAGGTAGCGGAACGGGAACTGCCGCGAGCGCGCGACCTCCGCCGGGTCGCTGATCTTCGCGGCGACCTGTGCCGCGACCTCGTCGCTGACACCGGCCTCGTCGAAGTTGCGCAGGTTGCGGACGAGCGCCATGGTGCCCATGGACGGGATGACGGCCTCCCAGGCCGCCTTGTCCATCGGCCCCTGGAGCCACCCGGCCAGCGCCTCCCACGTCATCCCGGCGTCCGCGAGGCGCCGGGCCCCCTGCGCGCCGGTGACGACCTTGCGCCGCTTGGCGGGCCGCAGGGCCATCAGGTCGCGGTGGGCGGCAAGCACGGGCAGCGACTTGGGCACGACGGCCGTGTCCGGGTTGTGGCGCCGGTCCAGCGCGTACTGGAACAGGTCGCCCTGCCAGGGCTTGTCCGGGTCCGGCGCCGCGTGCACCAGGTTGAGGATGTCGCCGAAGCGGTAGCCCTTGGACGCGGTGTCGTACTTCAGGAGCGACTTGCCGTTGTAGAGGCGTCGTACGGCGTCGGCGATGCCCCGCTTGACGGGCTTGGGCACGTTGCGGCCGTACCGGGAGGTCCAGTAGGCGAGCAGCTCGCCCGGCTCGTCGGGACGGCGCAGTACGGAGGCGACGACCTGCCGGTTGGACGGGCCGTCGGTGGCGCCCGCGTCGAGGCGTGCCTTCACGTACTCGGCGGCGCCCACGAGCGAGGCGGTACGGAGGTTTCCCTCACCGCGCAGCCAGGCCAGCAGGCCGGCGGTCCAGGACGGGTCGGCGACGGCGAGCTCACGCACGAGCGCGGCGAACCGGTCGTCGCGGGCGTCGCCGGTCTCGTAGAAGGTCTGCTGCGAGACGAAGTTGGCGATCGCCAGCAGAAAGAGCTCGGAGCGCGCGTCGCGCTCGCGGCCGAGGCCGCCCTGGTGCGTCCGCAGCACGCGGCCGGTGGACGTCACCCGGGAGACGGGCTGTGCCTTCGTCGTCTTGTTGTTGTTGAAGCGTGCCATGGTGAATTCCCCCGAATTCATGAGTGTTTCGGAGGGAGGCACAGCAAATGGAGGGTGCCCGAGATCAGGGACGGCGACGGTTGCTTATAAACTGGCGCGTCTTCCGTTTCCGCCACACCGACCCGAAGTCGATGACGGGATTTGAACCCGCACGAGACCGTGGCCCCACCAGTTCCCGAAGTATCCGCTGCCTGCGCACCGGGCACCCACCATGAGCTGCGCCTCCCGAGATCAAGTCGGCCGCGGCGTGGATTCTTTGAGAGAGAAGTAGCCGCGGCCCGCGCACCGGGAGGTGCATGAAGTTGTGGTGTCCAGAGATCGAGATCGGCGGAACCGACGTAGGTGCTCTAACCCCTGAGCTACATCGGCGCGTTGTGCCGACGGCGGGACTCGAACCCGCGACCGCCCCATTATCAGTGGAAGTAGGTCCTGCCTTCGCACCTGGACGTGCACCACTGTAGGAGGGCGGCCGCGAACCCGGCGAGCGAATTAATCCGCGGGGAATGCGGGGGGAGTTCAGCCGCGCTTCTGCCGCTTCCAGGGGCCGGTGATGGCGAGCATGATGCCCGGCTCCTGGATGTTGGCGAAGAGGGTGCGGCCGTCGGGCGAGAAGGTGACGCCGGTGAACTCGCTGTAGGCGGGTGCCTCGGCGGTGCCGATGTTGAGCTCGTTGCGAGCGATCGGGTACGTGCGGCCGCTCTCGGTGGCGCCGAAGAGGTGCTGGACGCCCTCGCCGTCCTCGGCGATGACGAGGCCGCCGTACGGGGAGACGGTGATGTTGTCCGGCCCGTCGAAGGCTCCGTCGACGGACGGGGCGGGGTTCACGCCGATGAGGACCTTCAGCGTCAGGGTGCGGCGCTTGGGGTCGTAGAACCAGACCGCTCCGTCGTGGGCCTGGCCGGGGCTCTCGGCGCGGGCGTACGAGGAGACGATGTAGACGCCGCCGTCGCCCCACCACATGCCTTCGAGCTTGCGGGCGCGGGTGACCTGGCCATCGGTGAACTGCTTGCGCACGGAGACGGTCCTGGCGTCGCGGTCGGGGACGTCGACCCAGTCCACGCCGTACACCGTGCCGATCCTGGTGGCGCGGGAGAGGTCGTCCACGAACTTGCCGCCTGAGTCGAAGCACTTGAAGGCCTGGAGCGCTCCGGCGTCGTCGGCCAGGGTGGCGAGCTGTCCGTGGCCGTGCTCGAAGCCCTGCGGGGGCGTCCAGCGGTACAGCAGGCCGTTGGGGCCGGAGGCGTCCTCGGTGAGGTAGAGCCGGCCGCGCCTGGGGTCGACGACGACGGCCTCGTGGGCGTAACGGCCCAGCGCCTTGAGGGGTTCGGGGTTCCGGTTGCGGCGGCGGTCCTGCGGGTCGACCTCGAAGACGTAGCCGTGGTCCTTGGTCATGCCGTTCTGGCCGGCCTTGTCCTCGGTCTCCTCGCAGGTGAGCCAGGTGCCCCAAGGGGTGTTGCCGCCCGCGCAGTTGGTGGAGGTGCCGGCGATGCCGACCCACTCGGCGACCTTGTCGTGGCGCACCTCCACGACGGTGCAGCCGCCGGACGCGGCGGGGTCGTAGACGAGTCCCTCGGTGAGCGGCACGGGATACGTCCAGCCGGAGCGGGGGCCCTTGAGCTCGTGGTTGTTGACGAGGAGGGTGGCGCCGCGCGGGCCGGGGAAGGTGGAGGTGCCGTCGTGGTTGGACGGCGTGAACTCGCCCGAGTCCAGTTTCGTACGGCCGCTGTGGGTGATGACGCGGTAGGAGAACCCGGCGGGCAGCGAGAGGAGGCCCTTCGGGTCGGTGACGAGGGGGCCGTAGCCGACGCCGCCGTGGCGGGCCTCCGCCGAGTCCTCGCCCACGCCCTCGGTCTCCGTCTCGGCGGCGGCGAGCGCGTTCGGGGCGGTGGCGAGCGCGCCCACGCTGCCGATCAGGACGACGCCTGCACCGGTGATCGCGGACTGCCTGGCGAAGTCCCTGCGAGAGAGCGACATGTGATGTCTCCTGTGACGGTGGACTCGGACTGTCGTGGGGGGGCGGCCGGCAATCTCGGTTCGCGGCCACACCGTGCCGCCCCCGCCTGAACACAAGTTGAACGCGCGCCGACTTCCGGGGCCCCGCTTGCGTGAATCCACTCGACCGGCGCAGAGGAACGGGGCGCTCCGCGCCCCGCCCCGCCCCGCGTCCGGGTCACCTCACCGGCGTCTCACACTCCCTGCTGCGACCGGGCCTTGAACGCCGCCTTGCGGGCCTCCTTGGCGATCCGCTTGTCGGGGTGCAGCCGGCCCATGGCCTCCAGGACGTCCGGGGCGGCGGGGTGCTCGACCCTCCAGGCCGTGTCGAAGAAGCCGCTGTGCTGCTGGGCCAGCCCCTCCACCAGGGCCTGGAGCTCGGCGGAGTTCCCCTCGGCGGCGAGCTGGGCGGCGACCGTGTCGATGGTCAGCCAGAAGACCATCGCCTCGGACGGCGGAGGCACGTCGGACGCGCCGCGTTCGGAGAGCCAGACCCGGGCGAGACCGCCCAGTTCGGCGTCGCCCAGCACCTCGCGCAGCGCGGGTTCGGCCTGCGCGCCGACGAGCGCGAGGGCCTGCTGGCAGTGCAGGCGGCGCAGCGGGGCGCCCTGGTCGGCGCCGCGCGCCGCGGAGAGCAACTCCTGTGCGGCGGAAAGCGGTTCGCGTCGGGCGAGCCACTGCTCGATCTCCGCCTGGGCGGCGGTCGGGGGGAATCCCGCCGTGCCGTCCAGCAGCGTGTCGGCGCCCTTGTCGGCCAGCTCGCCCACCGCGGGGACGGAGAACCCGGCCTCGATCAGCCGGGCGCGCAGTCCGTAGAGCCCGAGCGGTGTCAGGCGCACCACCCCGTACCGCGACACGTCCATGTCGTCGACGGAGGCCGGCTCCTCGGCGGTGTCCGCCATCAGGGCCTCGTCGACCGGCTGGAAGGCGACGAGCCCGATGGGCTCGAGGAGCCGGAACTGGTCGTCGAGCCGCATCATGGCGTCCGAGACCTGCTCCAGGACGTCGTTGGTGGGCTCTCCCATGTCGTCGGGAAGGATCATCGAGGCGGCGAGCGCGGGCAGCGGCACCGACACCTCTCCGAGCGCGTCCTCGCCGACGGTCAGCAGATACAGGTTGCCGAGCACCCCGTCGAGGAACTCGGACTCCGCCTCGGGGTCCCAGTCCAGCGAGGACAGGTCGATCTCGCCCTCCTCGTCCATGGCGTCGACGAGTTCGCCGAGGTCGGGCACGCTCGCGTCGGCCAGGACCACGTCGAGCGCGACGAGCCAGACGCCGAGGACGTCCTGGGGGGCGCCGGAGGTGAGCAGGGCGAGGTCCTCGCCCGCGGTGACGGTGCCCTCCTCCTCGTCCACGATGTCGACGAGCCCGGTGTCGACGGCCACCCGCCACGCCTCGGAGGCGAGGGCGGCCGCGTCGTCGCCGGACAGTCCGAGGACGCCGGCCGCCTCGGGGAGCTGTTCCTCGTCGAGTTCGCCGCCGGCGCCGACCCGGGTGGCGGGGCCTGCCCAGCGGGCCAGTCGCGCGGCGCGGGAGAGCAGCGGCGCGGCGAGTGCGTCCCGCGCCAGCCGGGCCTCGGAGTGCAGCCGCACGGGCGGCAGGGAAGAGCTGTCTGACATCGGCTGGGTTCTCCTCCGGGACAACCACGACGGGCAGGGCGGGCGGGGCGGGCAGGGCACGCGGCGGACCCCGACGAGGCGCCGAGGGGCCCGAGGGCCCGGAGGCGGACCGGGAGATCCGTGCCAACTGCTCAGCCTAGACGGATTTCCACCCATGCCACCCGGTTCATGTGTCCGACAGGTCTCGTACACCACCGAAACCTTGACAACTCCCCTCGCCACACACGAGATTGACGCGCGTAGAAGTTCAACGGCCGTGCGGTCGAACCGCTTCTACGCGCGTCACTGGCCCGCAAGCAGGTCGCGCTCCCCCCCACCAGTCCACCCTCGTCCCGGCGCTCACGAACGTCCCCGGAGGGATTCCCTTGCCGAGCAAGAGAACCGCGCGCATCGGCGCGCTGACCGTCGCCGCGGTCTGTTCCACCGTCTCCGCCGTAGTGCTCACCGCACCGGCCCAGGCGGACACCGTCCACATCCACGACATCCAGGGCACCACCCGGACCTCCCCCCTCGCGGGCACGAAGGTCACCGACGTGCCCGGCATCGTCACCGGCGTGCGGACGTACGGTTCGTCCAAGGGTTTCTGGTACCAGGACCCCACCCCGGACGCCGACCCCGCCACCAGTGAGGGCGTCTTCGTCTTCACCAGCTCCGCCCCCAAGGTCGCCGTCGGCGACTCGGTCACGGTGACGGGCACGGTCTCGGAGTACGTCCCGGGCGGCGTCTCCACCGGCAACCAGTCGGTCACCGAGGTCACCAAGCCGACGGTCACCGTCGTCTCCAGCGGCAACCCCGTCCCGGCCGCCACGGTCGTCGACGCCCGGTCGGTGCCGGACGACTACGCCCCGGCAGGCGACACCGCCGCGGCCGGTTCGGTCAACGCCCTCCCGCTGGAGCCTGCGCAGTACGCCCTGGACTACTACGAGTCCCTTGAGGGCATGAACGTCCAGGTCGCGGACACCCGCGTGGTCACCGCCACCGACAAGTACAGCGAGCTGTGGGTCACGGTGAAGCCGCACGAGCACGCCACGCGTCGCGGCGGCACCGTGTACGGCTCGTACACCTCGCAGAACACCGGACGCATACAGATCCAGTCGCTCGGTGCGACCGCCGACTTCCCGACCGCGAACGTCGGTGACAAGCTCACCGGTGTCACGGCGGGCCCGCTCGACTACAACCAGTTCGGCGGCTACACCCTGGTCGCCAACCAGCTGGGCACCCTTCAGAAGGGCGGCCTGGAACGGGAGACGACGCGCAAGCAGGCGCGCGGCGAGCTGGCGGTGGCGACGTACAACGTCGAGAACCTGGACCCGGGCGACGGCACGTTCGCCGCGCACGCGTCCGCGATCGTGAACAACCTGAACTCGCCCGACATCGTGTCCCTGGAGGAGATCCAGGACAACAACGGCGCGACGGACGACGGCACGGTCGCCGCCGACCAGACGGTGAACAAGCTGATCGACGCGATCGTCGCGGCGGGCGGCCCGCAGTACCAGTGGCGCTCCATCGACCCGGTCAACGACCAGGACGGCGGCGAGCCCGGCGGCAACATCCGCCAGGTCTTCCTCTTCAACCCCGAGCGGGTCTCCTTCACCGACCGCGCGGGCGGCGACTCGACGACCGCCGTCGGTGTCACGAAGGTGCACGGCAAGGCGCAGCTCACCGCGTCCCCCGGCCGTATCGACCCGGCGAACGACGCCTGGAAGAGCAGCCGCAAGCCCCTCGCGGGCGAGTTCGTCTTCCGCGGTCAGACGGTCTTCGTGATCGCCAACCACCTCAACTCCAAGGGCGGTGACCAGGGGCTGACCGCGCAGTACCAGCCCCCGGCCCGCAGCTCCGAGGTTCAGCGGCACGCCCAGGCGACCCTGGTGAACGCGTTCGTCGACGAGATCCTGAAGACGCAGAAGAACGCCGACGTCATCGCGCTCGGCGACATGAACGACTTCGAGTTCTCCGAGACCGCCAAGATCCTCGAGGGTCACGGCGAGCTCTGGTCGGCGATCAAGTCGCTGCCCAGGAGCCAGCGTTACACGTACGACTACCAGGGCAACGCCCAGGTGCTCGACCAGATCCTGGTCAGCCCCTCGATCCGCAAGGGCTGCGACCTGGACTACGACAGCGTGCACATCAATGCGGAGTTCTCCGACCAGATCAGCGACCACGACCCGCAGGTGCTGCGGTTCCGTCCGTAGTCCCCGCAGGTGAGGAGCCCGGCCCCTTCGTCCGGGGGGCCGGGCTCCTCGCACGCCCGGGTCAGCCCGGGAAGACCTGGTCGAGCCAGCCCTTCCAGGCGGTCTCGTTGCCCTTGGCGTCGGCGTCGGGCGCGAAGTCGTGGACGCTCATGCCGACCGGCGCGCCCCAGCGGCCGCGCCCGAAGAAGCGGATCAGCGCGCTGTCGGTACGCAGCCCGATGAAGTACGGGTCGCGGTAGTCGAGCACGGCATCGAATTCCTCGCCGCCGGGGCCCGTGGCCCGTACCCGTGCGCCCTTCGCGGTGTCGTCCGCGAGACCGAGGCCCCGTCCGACGGCCGCGAAGGCGTCGCCGCCCACGGAGGCGCCGGGCCCGTCGAAGGTCGCGAAGGCCACCGGGCGGCCCGCGAAGTGGGTCACGTACTCGCGCAGGGTGTGCAGATAGAAGTCCGTGTGCTTGTCCGCGCCGTCGTACTGGGTGTCCCAGTCGTCGGTGAAGATGCCGCTGTGCACGTAGCGGACCCAGGAGCTCCGGCCGTCGCCGCGGGCCTCGATGGTGTGGTCGATCTGGTTGAGGCTCTGCGTCGGGAACCCGACGTCCTCGGTGCGCACGGTCAGCCGGTGCGGCGGGTCCCAGGTGGTGATGACGCTGCCGAACGGGCCGGCCCCGCCCTCGCGCGCCTCGTACTCCATGGGCCACAGCCAGCCGCCGCTGCCGCTGGTGATCGCGTCCCAGACCGTCGCGGGCGGGACGTCGACCTCGTACTCGCGGGCGACCTCGAATTCCTTGGACATGATGACGACTCCTGGATGATCAGTAGGTGGACGGGGCGCCCGAGGGGGCTTCCCCGGCTTCGGGCCCGGTCTCGGGTCGGGCTTCGGGCCCGGTCTCGGGTCGGGCTTCGGGCCCGGTCTCGGGCCCGGTCTCGGGTCGGGCTGCGACTCCAGCCCCGATCTCGACCCCGGTCCGGGCATCGGGCCCGGCGTCGAGCCCGGCGTCGAGCCCGGCTCCGGCCCGGGTATCGGTCGCGGGCCTGAGCGTGGGATGGACGGCGACGACGATCCGATGCGGGCGCCCGGCCTCCGCGTCCCCGTCGTGGTACTTGCGGATGAGCGCGCTCACCCCGGCCGTGAGCTCCTCGATGAACGCGGCCCGGTCGGCCGCGGACGCGAAGGTCACCTCGCCGTCGAGCGCGTACGTCGCCAGCGGCTTGCGCGCCTTCGCGGCTCCGGTGAGCAGCGAGCCGACGTCCCGGACGAGCCGGGCGCCGAGCGCGAGGAGCCAGCGGGCGGACAGCTGGTCCCGGAAGCGGTCCGGATCGGGCTGCACCGCGGCCAGCGCCGCCGGCGAGATGACGTACGACGCAGCGGTCGCGCGCATCATCCGCTCGGTGACGTTCCCCTTGCGGCGTTCCCCCGCCAGCTCGACCAACCCGTGCCGCTCCAGTGTCTTGAGGTGGTAGTTCACCTTCTGCCGGGGCAGGCCGACCCTTCCGGCCAGCATGGCGGCCGACGCGGGTCCTGCGGCCAGTTCGGCGAGCAGCCGGGCCCGTATGGGGTCCAGCGACACGGCGGCGGCCTCGGCGTCCTCGATCACGGTCACGTCCAACATGACTCCAGAGTCGCACCGAAAACTTTTCTTGTCCAGACGGTTCGAATCGTCGGTGCGTCGCGGGACGGGGCGTCGCGAGAGGGTCATCGCGAGGCGGGTCGTCGCGAGACGGGTCGTCGGCGCGGAAACCCCAGGACGCCGCGGCGGGCTTCAGGAGCGGGATCCGGGCAACACGGCCGTCATGGACGAGAAGCGACCGGAATCGAAGCAGAGGGCTCTTCCGGACACGGGCGGGGACACGGGCGCCGACCGGGGCGCGGACGCCGGCACCAAGGCGGGAAGGGGCGCGGGCGCGGCGGGGTCCACGGAGAAGGACGCCCCCGCCAGAGTCCCCGCCCGGGCGTGGTGGCCCGTGGCCTGGCGCACGGTCAAGGAGTTCCGCGACGACGAACTCGCCGACCGCGCCGCCGCGTTGACCTACTACGGCGTGATGTCTCTGTTCCCCGCGCTGCTGGTGGTGGTCTCCGTGCTGGGGGTCATGGGCGAGCGCGTGACGGACCGGCTCCTGAAGAGCGTCGGGGACCTCGCGCCGGGACCGGCCCGCGACATCCTGCGCGACGCGGTCTCCCAGCTGGGGCACAGCGGCGGTACGGGCGGGGTGCTGGCGATCGTGGGACTGCTCGCGGCGCTCTGGTCCGCGTCGGGGTACGTCGGCGCGTTCATCCGCGCGTCCAACGCCGTGTACGACCTGCCCGAGGGCCGTCCCGTCTGGAAAATCACGCCGCTGAGGCTCGGGCTCACCGTCACGTTGATGCTGCTCCTCACCGGCAGCGCGGTCATCGTGGTGTTCACCGGGCCACTCGCCGAGCGCGCCGGTGCCGCGGTCGGACTGGGCAAGGCGATGATCACGGCGTGGTCGATCGTCAAGTGGCCCGTCCTGCTGGTGTTCGTCGAGCTGATGATCGCCCTGCTGTACTGGGCGGCCCCCAACGTCTCCGGCCGGGGCTTCCGTTGGTCGAGCCCGGGCAGCGTCGTCGCCACGCTGATCTGGCTGACCGCGTCCGCGGGATTCGCCGTCTACGCGGCCGGCTTCGGCTCGTACAACAAGACGTACGGCACGCTCGCGGGCGCCATCGTGTTCCTCGTGTGGCTCTGGCTCACCAACCTGGCCATCCTCCTGGGCCTGGAGTTCGACGCGGAGCTGGCCAGGCAGCGCGCCATCACCCATGGCCGGCCCCCGACCGAGGAGCCGTACGTCGAACCCCGCGACACCCGTACGTGGCCTCCTCGGCTGCGGGCGCTGCGCGCGGCCCGGAAGAAGGTGGAGACGGGGATCGCGCCGCTGCGGGCGAAGAGCGGCGGGGACGGCGCCGGGAGGGTGTGACGCCCGGGCGGGTGTGACCCGGGCGAGGTGTCCACGATGCGGCGTCCACGATGCGGCGGCGGACCGGTGTCCGGTCCGCCGCCGCATCATTCCCCTCCGACTCCCACGACGGGCCCCGGCCGTGCCGTCGACGACCACGGGACCATCACGGGAGCAGGCCGGCGGTGGCCCGTGTACCCGGGCCGGCGCCGGCTACCCCTGCGGGTCCCGGTCGTGCAGTCTGGCCAACTGTCCCTGGAACCAGTCGAGTCGGGCCTGGAGCAGGGCGGCCTCGGCGGCCAGCTCCGAGACTCCGAGGCCGGTCGCGGCGACGACGGGACCGCCGGTGGCCCTGACCCGCAGCCCCTCGCCGGCCAGCCGCGCGAAGGAGGCGAGCGAGAGCGACGTACGGCCGCGTACGCATCCCGCGCACGCGGCCGACAGGGCGCGCCAGCCCGGACGCCCCCAGCCGGCGTCGGCCAGGGCCGCGGCGACGGCACCGCAGCCGCACGGGCCGACGGTGGCGCTCCGCACCCGCTGACGGGCGTAGCGGAACCCGCGCTCGAAGCGGATGTAGGCACCGAGGACGGAGACTTCGAGCAGTACGGCGGCCCGGTGCTCGGCGGTGCACAGCATCGCCTCGGCGACGGCCGACTCGTGCACGCAGTGGAAGCCGCAGTCGCAGCGGCGGTGCGGGGCGCGGTGCCGCCGTCCGTAGACGCAGCGCGCCTCGTCCAGCACTCCGTACGGCAGCGCGCCGCCCAGGGACACGCCGGTGAACCCGGCCCGGGCGCCGTCCTGGGACAGCACCGGGTGGGCGATCTTGTATCCGGCCGGCGGCTCCGTCGGGCGTTCCTCGGGGAGCCGCGGCCTCATCGCCCGGCCGGGACCTCTTCGGGCACGGACACCTCGGACTCCTCGACGACGTGCGGGAGTTCGGGCACTTCCTCGTGTACGTGAGCCTGTTCCTCCGCCACTCCGGTGGCGAGTGCCTTGCCGAGCCTCATGACGCCTCCCGCTGTACCGACGAGACTGCCGTTCAGGCCATGGTGACCCATGACGCCCCGGTTTGGCACCAGTGCCTCCCTCGTCGTCACACCCAGAACCGCGTAGCATTCGTGGACGATATCTCGTAGAAGATTTAAGTGGAGCTTCACAGTGGGGTGGCCGACACTACGGACATGACCGTTCCGAGGAGCACTCCCGCAACCGCCGTCCCGCCCGCCCCGAGCACCGCGGCCGGGGCCCCGCCGACGCGAGCGCGAGCGCCCTTCGGTCGCGCCCTGTGCGCCATGGTCACGCCGTTCACGGAATCGGGCACGCTGGACACCGAGGGCGCGCAGCGGCTTGCCGTCCTGCTGGCGGCCGAGGGGTGCGACGGCCTTGTGCTCTCCGGGACGACAGGCGAGTCGCCGACCACGACGGACGCGGAGAAGGCCACGCTGGTGCGGGCGGTGCGGGAGGCCGTGGGCGACGGGGTCGCGATCGTGGCGGGGGTGGGGACGGCCGACACCCGGCACACGGTGGAGCTGGCCGGCGCGGCCGAGAAGGCGGGCGCGGACGGGCTGCTGGTGGTCGCGCCGTACTACAGCAGGCCTCCGCAGGACGCGGTCGAGGCGCACTTCCGGGAGATCGCGGACGCCTCGGGGCTGCCTCTGATGCTGTACGACATCCCGGGGCGCACCGGGACACGGATCGAACCGGAGACGATGATCCGGCTCGCGGAGCATCCGAGGATCGCGGCCGTGAAGGACTGCGCGTACGACCTCCTCGGTACGCAACGGGTCCTGTCCCGGACCGAGTTGGCGTACTACGCGGGCTGCGACGAGTACGTCCTCGCGCTGTACGCGATCGGGGCGGCCGGGTATGTGAGCACGGTGGCGAACGTCGTCCCGGGCCAGATGCGGGCCGTGCTCGACGCGTTCGACGGCGGCGACACGGCGGGGGCGGCCGGGCTGATGCTGCGGGCCATGCCGCTGATCGAGGCGATGATGGCGGCGGGGCTGCCCGGCACCGTCACCGCGAAGGCACTGCTGGCCGCGCTCGGGCTGCCGGCGGGCCCGGTCCGCGCACCGCTGCGACCCGCCGGCCGGGAGACGGCCGACGGGCTGCTGGCAGTACTCGCCCGGGTCACGGACGCTGCCGCCGCGGCCTAGGGCCGGTCGGACGGGGATCTCGGGCAGGCCCCGGCGGAGCGGACCACCGACGTCGGCTCAGCGCTCGACGAAGAGGGGCTCCCAGCGCCCCACCGAGACGTCGGTGCCCTTGAGGAAGCCGCTGAGCGGCACCTCCTTGTCACTGCCGATGGTGACCAGCACCAGCCGAGTGTGGAACTCGTTCTTCTCGCCCTTGGCGATGTCCCAGGCGATCAGGGACTTGTCGTCGGCCCAGGCGAGGAGCTGCTGGCCGTGGACCTCGGCCAGGTGTTTGCCGGTGCGCGGGTCGAGGATCCATGAGGAGGTGTACCACTTCTCGCCCGCGAAGTCCCCGGCCATCTTGGTGCCGTCGGGCGACAGGCCGGCCGTCACGAACCAGGTGCGGTACCGCTCTCCGCGGGGCGCGCTCACCTCCCGTCCGGACACGTCGTAGAAGCGATCGCCGGGGGTGATCGGCTGTTGGCCCGTGATGGTCTTCCCGTCGCGGCAGAACCCGAAGTCCTGGCGAAGGTTGATCTCGTTGCCCTGATCGTCCCGTTTCACCCCCACGTCGGCCCAAGAGCCCTTCCCCGACAACACGTCGAAGGCATAGAAGCCGGTGCGGGAGGAGTTCAGCGACACGGGAATCCTGTCGATGTCGTCCATCTTGATGCGCTGGTCGGGATTCGCGCTGTACGTGGTCGCCAGGAGCTTCGTGCCGTCGTGAGAGAACTCCAGCCCGCCCACCGGGTGGTCGACCGGGATCCACCGCTCGACCTTGCCGCTCCCGAGGTCGAGCAGCCCGATCCGGTGTGCGGGCAGATTCCGCTCCAGTACGGCGGCGGTGCGCAGTCCGGGGGCCACGGCGACCCACGACCACCGGGTGTCCTTCTCGTAGTGGCCGGACTTCGGGTCGAGCAGCCAGTAGGTGCGCACGTCGATGCCTCTGTGGACGCCGTCGTGGACGCTCTGCCAGTCCGTCTTCTGGGTGTAGTACGCGGCCAGCGCCGTTCTCCCGGCCGCGACCAGCGAGTGCACCGGTGACTGTCCCGGGTGCGCAGAGGGCGCCGGGTGCGTGGTGGCCGGCTTGGGATGCACCCCGCCCAGGGGCCGTACGTCATGCCCGCCGGAGTCCAGGCCCGGCACCGCGATCGCGGCGGTGAGCACCGCGGCCGCGGCGACCGCGACGGACGCGACGCGCCGGGTCCGCCGACGCCGGCGGACGGCGAACACCCGGTCGGCGAATCCCGGCGGTGTGCGCTGGGCGTCCTCGGACTGCTCGCGGAGCGTGTCGCGCAGAAGTTCTTCGACGTTCACCGGTGTACCTCCACGGGCGAGAAGTCACGGGCCGCCTGCCGGGGCTCGTTCCCCGGGCCGAGCGCGGCCAGTTCGGGGGCGAGGGCGCGCAGCCGGGCGAGCGAGCGGTGGGTCGTGGAGCGGACGGTTCCGACGGAACAGCCGAGGAGGCGGGCCACCTCGCTCTCGGGCAGGTCCTCGAAGTAGCGCAGCACCAGCACGGTGCGCTGCCGCGCGGTGAGCCGGGCCAGCGCGCCCCGCATGACGACCCGCAGTTCGGCGGCCGAGGAGGTGTCCGCGCCGGGGACCGCACGGCCGGACGTCTCGGGCGGTTCGGCGACGCTCAGTTCCCTTCTCGGCCACTTCAGCCGCCAGCGGCTGACCTGCTGCCGGTAAAGGATCCGCCGTACGTACGCCTCGGGTTCGTCGACCCGGTTCCAGCGGCCCGCCACCTTGATCAGCGCGTTCTGGAGCAGGTCCTCGGCCGCGTGCCGGTCTCCCCCGCTCAGCAGCACCGCCGTCTTCAGCAGTGTCGACGACCGGTTCGCCACGAAGTCCCGGAAGTTCTCATCCGCTTCGGCATCCATCGTCACCTTCTCGTCTCCGGTGGCCCCTTGTGACGCACCCCTGTGCCCCTGGTGACGCGCGCCGCCACGCCCCGCTATGCCTCCGGGCCGAGAAAATTACGCCCGCTCCCGCAGCCGGTGTCCTCTACCGTGACCCGATGAGCCGACCCCTGCTGTTCCTCGACGTCGACGGCCCGCTCAATCCGTACGCGGCCCAGAAGGAGCGCCGGCCCGCGGGGTACACGACGATCCGGGTCGCCCTGGAGCCCGGCCGGCCGCTGCGTGTGTGGCTGCACCCCGGGCACGGCCGCACTCTCCTCGCCCTCGGCTACGAGCTGTGCTGGGCCACCACGTGGATGGACTCCGCCAACCGCTGGATCGCCCCCGTGATCGGCCTGCCCGAACTCCCCTGGGTCGACTTCACCGGCGCGCTGTTCGCGGAGCGCCCCGACGGGGTCCACTGGAAGACGGAACGCATCGTGGCCCATGCCGAGGGCCGCCCGTTCGCCTGGGTGGACGACGAACAGAGCCCGGCCGACGACACGTACGTGGCCACCCACCACCCGGCCCCCGCGCTGCTGCGTCACGTCAGCCCCCGACTCGGCCTGCGCGATCCGGACTTCGAGGCGCTGAAGGAGTTCGCGTGCGGGCTGTGAGGGTCACGGGGCATGGCAGCGGATCTTAACGCGAGCCGACCGCCCGGGCTGCCCGGCATCGTGCCGAGCGGCATCGTGCCGGTGGGCGCCGTTGCCGACGGGGCTCACCTGGGCGTACACGATCCCCGGCCATGAAGGGTTCGACGATCGCGCCGACCGGCGCACAAACGCTCACCGCTGCCGTCGGGACGGCGCGTCGAGGCCTCCGGCCAGTCACCCGGACGCGGACGACGCCCCCACTCCCTTTCGCCCATCAGGAACGACGGTGACGATCTTCGCGCTCTTCATCTGGGGGGTCTTCCTCTGGATGGCCCGTTCCGTGTGGCGCATGCGTGCCCTGCCCCTGTGGAGGAGGGGACTGCCCCTGGCGCTTCTGGCGGGCAGCGGGACCAGCTGGATCATGGCCGCGGAGCTCGGCCACATCGCTCCGCTCCACTGGCTCTCCACAGCGCTGTGCCCGACCATGGCCCTCGCCGGTGGGCGCGTGACAAGGCCGCCTCTAACCATGACATCAGCAGCTGACACCAACAGCCGCGAACGACAGCGGTCGAGGCCGAACCTGAGCGACTGACCAGCCGCGGTGCAGCACACGAGGACCGGCGTCGCCAGCTCCCCGTGATCGACCTGATAAGGATGTAGGCAGAGGGAAAACCCACGCTCAGCCGACGACTCGGGACTTCAATCGGCCCACGATGCATCACTGGCTTGACTCGGGTGTTGAGACTCAACTGGTCGCGCCGGTATCTTCCGTAGCAGGTGCTTGCGCAGATGTTGTCTTCGACTGTTCCATACCCCCATGACGCAGCGATCATTTGTAGGCGGGTTTAAACGCCGCTTCAGCCCGCATCCCACTCAAGTGCCACGAACGACTTGGCAGAGATTCCTGAGAGCTAAAACGGATTCCGGCTGGCCGCTGTTGGTGCTCAATTTTTCCACAAATGCCCTTTTTTCCGCGATTTTCATATACTCGGCGCTCACTGCCCATGTACTCCCGGCCCTCTATTGGTGGTTGAGCGTCGGCTGCCTCCTTGATCTTCTGCTGACTGGACACGCGATGGCGTGTGTCGCCAGAGGCCAGGCGGGACGGCTCGCACCAGAAGCGCCCGGGGCTCGGCCAGACCCTGGCTCGCAGCAGGGCAGCCGCACCCGCCTTGGCGGGTACCAGGGCAAACACACCTGAGGTCCGCACACGCCCAGAAGGTGCCGCACAGTGGCGAAGCCCGCAGCCGACCGGCAGTAGCCGCTCACGGCCGTCTGGCAAGGCGAGCATGCCTCTGCAACCTTCGTGCCCAAGGTTCACATAGAGGAGACAGGGCGCGACCCCCGGGCTGCGCCTCTCTCGTGCCGGAACTTACGGGGAACCGAGGTTCATGGGCGTGAGTTCCGCCGGGCTCCGTCAGGCTAGGGAATCCGCAGGTCACACCCAAGATCGCCCAACCTCGCTCCTAAAGCGGTGATCGACGGCACCGCGCGGCCTACCGGTCCGCCGCCAATCAGGAGTAGAAGCCTTGGCCGTACTCCACAGGCCCGACGGTGAAGTCGTCCGGACGATCGCGGCGCAGTTCCTCATACCGTGCCGCGAACACGTCAATGGCTTCATGAATTGTGCAGCCCAGCGCTTCACGGATCGCCATGATCGCAAATATGATCCGGTGATCGAGGATGTCGCGGTCTACGCTCGCCGGCAGTGCGGTCACGGCTCCTCCGAAGTCGCTGTACAGCAGCGGAGTACAGCAACCGCACAGACCGCAGTCAACCGAGTAAGACTCCTGGCAAGCCAGCTGTCAGGCAATCGACCCTCAGTAACCGTAGTGCCCATAGTTCGCATCGAGGTGGCCTGACAACGGCAGCGCGGACGGTCCAGGGGTAACCCCTGGGCCGTCCGAGAAGAACGTCGACGGCTAACAACGGCTGGACTACAGAGTAGAGGGTCATCACGCCCCGGTGACCGAAGCCAGGTAGGCGTTCGCCTTCTCGGGGTCGGAGCAGGTTTCCACGCCTTCGTTCAGCACGGTACGCCGGACGTGACTGCTGCCGGGAGCCATGAAGATGATTCGCCAGTCGCCTTCGCGCCGTCTGGCGTCCGCCAGGTGCTCCGCTGGTCCACTCGGCGGTTCGGCAATCAGAGGCGACTGGACAGGTAGACAACGGCACCGAATCCGATGAGGGATACGACGCCGGCCACGAACCTGAACCGGCTCGGCGTCATGGTGGACGGCGCAGCGGAGGTCAACATGTCCATGAGAGCGAAGAATCGCAGCCCGATGTTGCGGTAGTCAATTGCAACGAGCAAGAAGAAGAACGTTGGAACGGCAATACAGAATATTCTGAAAAGATCGGATATCACAGCGTCTCCAGATTGCAAGCAGCGAACCTGCGCAATGTACCAGCCCCCTACATCGCCCTAAATCGACCACCAGGGAAGATGCAGGGGGCTGGTTTTACCGATTACTCGTTGCGTAGATGCTTTAGATCACCGCCAACCCGGCCGTCATGCCGAACGCTGGAGGGCCTTGTCGTAGACAGGCGCAATCGCCGTCCGAGTGTGCTCCCGACTGCTCGGCCCGGAAGTTGCCCACGGTGAAAGGCCGCGAGTTGGGAGGGCGAGCGAAGAAACGTCCACATGGAGGGGCATGGCACGATCCCCGGACCGTGCCACTCTCGTATCAGCGCGGGCGGGGAGCCACGGGTCAGTCTCAACGCTGATCCACGACACGTACAAAGGGGTTGGCACCCTGTGTTTCTACTGAGATTCTTCGCGTGATGTCGCGGAGCTCGGCTACCGAACAGCAACAATGCTCGATCCATGAACGGCTCTGCCCAAAGATCACCAGTAGACCCTCTCGGCTCAAGCGTCCAGCGCCTTACGGATCTGTCGTTGCGTCACCTTGTGCCGGACGCGACCGGAAAGCCGCTCCAGCTCGGAGTGACCCGCTTGTTGAGGAACGCGGGCCAGGGCGCGTACGGCAGTGCCGGTCAGCGGGGTTCGCAAGGGAGCACGTTCGACCAGGTCTCCTAGGGTGCGGATGGATGCGGGGTGCGGCGGCAGCAAGGAGAGCATCCAGGTGAACCCGGCGAGTGCAGGCAAGTTGTACGGGTCGTAGGCGCCGTCCCAGCGGCCCCCGCCGTCGGCGGCGAGGTCCAGCCAGGGCGTCACCGTCCGGCGGATCTCCTCGGTGCTGATCGGGGCGGTGAGGGCCAGCGCCCTGCGGTCCCAGGCGCGCGTGGGACGCGCCACCGGCGCGAGCAGAGCGTGGCCGATGACGCCGGGCCAGGGCTCGCCGAGCGAGGGCAAGTCGGTGAGCAATGCATCGGCCCACGGCTCGCCGGGGTTGAGTACGGGGCCACGAAGGCGGTCGAGCACCGGTGTCACGCATTCCGTGGGCCAGGCGTGCTCCAGCGCAGAGCGGCGAAGCAGGGCGACAACCGCTTCGGGTACGTGCCTGCCGGCGTCCAGCAGAGCCTGACTGCACGCCCACAGCTCGTCGCTGATTCCACAGGACCAGAACTGATCTGCCATCTCCATCAGCAGGGCTTCCCATGCCTCGCACCAGTCGGCGTCGACGATGTCACGCGAGACTGCGGCAAGCAGTACCAGCCCGCGGTTACCAACCTCACTGCCTGCCGGTGTCGTTACTGCGTGCTCGGCGAAAGACCGGGCCAGTGCAATTCGGTCTGCCTCTGGCAGACCGCGCAGCATCGTCGTCACTCCGAAGCCCTCGTGCCATGGTTCCTTCGCAAGGATCAAGGCGCGCGACAGCTCGGCAAGGTCGCCCTTGCTCACCAGCTCCCCTATGTAGTCGACTCGTGCAGCTGACTCCCACGGTGACGTCACCAAATCCATGGCGGGAGCGTACGGGCAGCCGCCGACAACGCACGGGAACGCGGCTCGAAGGACTTCCCTTGTCCCGCTCCTACCGATGATCTTTGGGTGGAGTGGTTCGTGGATCGAGCATTGCTGCTGTTCGGCAGCCGGGCTCCACGACATCACGCGAAGAATCTCAGTAACTGCGTGACGTGGCCGACGGACACCAGCGGACGCCCGCGAACGTCTGTGGACCGTCGGCGCAGGTGAGAACCACACCAGCCCAAGGCAGCACGCCCGTACAAGTTGCTTCGGGACGAAGCGGTCCCCGTGCCACAGCCGTGCCACATCGTGCGGTCAACCACGGTCAACGACGGCTTGCCGCGGTCGAGATGCGCCGTTCGCTTGGACTGCGGCTACAGCCGGACTGACCTGAGCGCCTTCACCACCGGCTACGTCCGCCCTTACAAGGCCGATGTCTCCCGTAACGCACGAGCGCCCTCCCGGGCCGTCCTGGGGCCGTGGAAGGGCGCTCGATGGTGACCAGCGTCGACAACTGCCGACAGCTCAGCGGCAGGTCAGAGCGGTGATCGATTCGGCGGCCGCAGGTCACGGCCGCCGAAGGTCAGTTGTGGCTGTGCAGGATCTCGTTCAGGCCGCCCCAGACCGCGTTGTTCGGGCGGGCCTCGACGGTGCCGGTGACCGAGTTGCGGCGGAAGAGGATGTTCGAAGCGCCGGACAGGTCACGGGCCTTGACGATCTCGCCGTCGGGCATCGTCACGCGCGTGCCGGCGGTGACGTACAGCCCGGCCTCGACCACGCACTCGTCGCCGAGCGCGATGCCGACGCCCGCCTCCGCGCCGACGAGGCAGCGCTCGCCGATGGTGATGCGGACGTTGCCGCCGCCCGAGAGGGTGCCCATGGTGGACGCGCCGCCGCCGATGTCCGAGCCGTCGCCGACGACGACACCGGCGGAGATACGTCCCTCGACCATGGAGGTGCCGAGCGTGCCAGCGTTGAAGTTCACGAAGCCCTCGTGCATGACGGTCGTGCCCTCGGCGAGGTGCGCGCCGAGGCGGACCCGGTCGGCGTCCGCGATACGGACTCCCTTGGGGGCGACGTAGTCCGTCATGCGCGGGAACTTGTCGATGGAGGTCACCTGGAGGTGCAGGCCCGCGGCGCGCGCGTTCAGCCGGACCTTCTCGACGTCGTCGACGGCGACCGGGCCGAGCGAGGTCCAGGCGACGTTGCTGAGCAGCCCGAACAGGCCGTCCAGGTTCTGGCCGTGCGGCTTGACCAGGCGGTGCGAGAGGAGGTGCAGGCGCAGGTAGGCGTCGTGCGCGTCGAGCGGCTTGTCGTCCAGCGACGCGATGACCGTACGGACCGCGACCACCTCGACGCCCCGGCGGGCGTCGGGGCCGACGGCCTGCGCGGCGCCCTCGCCGAGCAGTTCCACGGCCCGCTCGGCGGACAGGCGCTCGGTGCCGGCGGGGCCGGGCTCAGCGGACAGTTCGGGGGCCGGGAACCAGGTGTCGAGAACGGTGCCGTCGGCGGTGAGGGTGGCGAGCCCGGCGGCGACGGCGCCGGTGGTACGAGAAGCAGTCGTGTCGGTCATGAGTGCAACCTAACTTGACGGGGGCCGCGCGGGCGAACCGATGCGCGGGGCGTCTCGCCGACCGGGCGCCCGGTCACCGCGGCAGACCGTCCCGAGCCATCCCGGTCACCGCGACTGACCACCCTGCCGACACCGCCGGACCACCCAGTTGCCACCGCCGGGCTGGACGGACGCCACCGGCAGGGCGTCGGATGCCACCGCCGGGCCGTCGGCCGCCACCGCCCTGCCGGTCAGGCTCACCGCTCCGGACCGTCCTCCGAGCCTCCCGCCCCGCCCCGCAGGATCCGTCCCAACACCTCG
This sequence comes from Streptomyces sp. f51, assembly GCF_037940415.1. Lineage (NCBI taxonomy): Bacteria > Bacillati > Actinomycetota > Actinomycetes > Kitasatosporales > Streptomycetaceae > Streptomyces > Streptomyces sp. f51. The sequence goes on from NZ_CP149798.1 coordinate 1,567,500, forward strand.
CGCGCGTACCCCTCGTCGTACGACGTCCCCGTGAGCAGCACCTGGAGGCAGATGCCGTCGAGCAGGGCGACGAGCGCCCGTGCGGTGACCGCGTCCGTGCGGCGGGTCAGCGGTGCGACGAGGCTGTCGATCCACTCGGCGGCCACCGGGCGCAGCGCGGGCCTGCGGAGCGCGGCGAGGTAGAGCTCGTACTCCAGCTCCACGCCCGTGGGGTCGCCGGCCAGCCATTCGCCCATCAGTCCGGCGAGTTCGGCGGCGAGGTCCGTGCGGGTGTCCTCCAGGGTGCCGCGCGCGGCGAGCACCTTGGCGAAGCCCTCGTTGGCCTGGCGGAGGGCCGCGACCATGAGTTCGTCGAGGGTCTTGAAGTGGTACGTGGTGGAGCCGAGCGGTACGTCGGCCTCGGCGGCGACGGAGCGATGGCCGAGCCCGGCGATGCCCTTGACGCCGACGACCCTGATCGCCGCGTCGATGATCCGCTGGCGCCGCTCGGGGTCGTACCGCCGCGTCGTCACGGTCCGCCGTCCGGGGTGCCGGGCCGGGCCATCAGTGCGCCCCGCCCAGGTTCAGCAGGACGACCCCGCCGATGATCAGCACGATTCCGGCGGCCTTCGCGGCCGTGAGTCCCTCGCCGAGGAAGAGCATCCCGATCGCGGCGATGGCCGCGGTGCCGACGCCGGCCCAGATCGCGTAGGCCGTACCGACCGAGACGGTCTTCAGGGTCTGCGCCAGCAGCGCGAAGGCGACGACGTATCCGAGGACGGTCAGCAGGGACGGCCACAGCCTGCTGAAACCCTCCGTGTACTTCATCGCGGTGGTCGCCCCGACCTCCGCCGCGATGGCACCGGCGAGCAGTACGTATCCCATGCGTACGACTGTACACATCGCCCGCTCCGGACCGGAACAGGCGAACGCATCCGACGGCCGCGACCGGCCTCGTACGGATCCCGTATATGCCGTGGGCACCATGCGCCTCAGCGGATATCGTTCGCGATCACAAGGGGGCGGAGTCGAACAGATTCCCAACAACACATGGAGCGCGAGGGTCATGTCGGACAGTTCGGGGTGGGGACCGTCGGGACCGTACGGGGGTGCTCCGGGCGGCTGGGGCTGGATGCCACCGCCGCCACCGCCGCCCAGGCCGGGTGTGATCCCCCTGGCCCCGCTCGGCGTGGACCACATCCTCGGCGGCGCGTTCGTCACCCTGCGCCGTTACGCGAAGCCGCTGCTCGGGCTCAGCGCGCTGGTCGGGCTGGTCCTGGCGGGCGCGACGTTGGGCATGGAGGTCCTGGTCCGGCATGTGACCGCGGCCCGGCTGGACCGCATCATCTCCGGGGCGCCCCGGTCCGTCGACTGGACCGACGTGCGGACCGTTCTCGTCGCCTCCGGTGCCGTGCTGGTCGCGACGTCGCTGCTCACGCTCGTGGCGAGCGCCTTCGTCCAGGCCTCGTCCGCGGCGACCCTGCACGACGCCGTACTCGGCCGGCGGGCGGGACTCGGTGCCGTCTGGAAGCGGGCCCGGCCGCGCGTCCCGTCCGTGCTCGGGGTGATGCTGCTGCTCGCCCTGATCGCCGCCGTACCGACATCGCTGTTCCTGCTCATGTCCTTCGCGCTGGTCGCCACGGCCGCGTCGGTGGAACCCCTCATGTCGTTCGGCACCAGTTTCCTGCTCTGGCTGCTCGCGGTGCCGCTGACGACATGGCCGCTCGTCCTGTTCAGCTTCGCCCCGGCCGCCGCCGTGCTCGAGGGCGCGTCCCCCGTGACGGCGATACGGCGGTCGGCGCGGCTGGTGCGCGGCGCGTGGTGGCGTACGTTCGGGATCACGCTGCTCGGCGGCCTGGTCGCGTTCATGGTCTCCGTCGTGGTCAATCTGCCGCTCACCCTGGCGACGCCGACCCCGCAGCCGTACGGCCCCACGGGACAGCAGCAGGTCCACGAGGTCGGTTTCTACGTCCAGTTCCTGCCCAGCATGGGATCCCACCTGGTGCTCTCGGCGATCACGAGCGTCCTCGTCCAGATGTTCTGCCTGGCGTTCATGCCGCTGGTGTCGAATCTCCTGTACATGGACCAGCGCATCCGCAGGGAGGGCCTGGCGGACGTGCTCGCGCGCGCGTCCGCCCAGCCGGCGCCCGGCTCAGTCGAGTAGGGACTTCTTCGGCCGCAGCACACAGAACTCGTTGCCCTCGGGATCGGCGAGGACCGTCCAGGTGACGTCCTCGCCCTGCCCCACGTCGGCCCGGCGCGCCCCGAGGGCGAGGATCCGCTCGACCTCGGCGTCCCGGTCGTCCGGGGCGAGATCGATGTGGAGCCGGTTCTTGACGGTCTTGCGCTCACCCGCGGGCACGAAGCAGATTCCGGGGAGCGCGTGCGCGTCGGCGCCGATGACGATCTCGTGCTCGTCCTCGAACAGCACCTGCCAGTCGAGGACTTGGCACCAGAAACGGGCGAGGGCCGGCAGATCGTGGGCGTCGACGGTCAGTTGGTAGAGGGAGACAGCCATGAACGGCAGTCTCCCCCGGCGACGAACGCTCCGCCACCGCGTCCGCAGCACCCGGTACACCCCGCCGCACCCACGGGCACACATCGCCGGGCGCCCCCTCTGGACGCCCCCGCCGGCCACCCGTGGGCCGCCCCCGGAGCCCCCCGCCCGGAGCCCCGGCCGCCTCCCCTGCCCAACTCCCTTACCTCTGTGGCCGATTGCCCGAAAAGAACCGCCGGTAACTACTTGCATCGCCGCGGGAAACGACTGCTCGGTAGTCACCGGTTCCACTACTGTTTCACCAGCCGCGCACCGGTTCTCCATGACCACTCCGCTCCGTGTGCCACGCGCACCCTCGCCCTCCGCTCGGCCCTCTCACGCGCTCGCCCTCCCCCGCTTAGGAACGCGCATGCCAGAAGTGACGCCGGGATCCGGTCCCGACGGATCCACCCCCTCCAGGGAGATCGTTCCCTGGCGCCCCACCGCGCACGGCGCCCCCTACCCGGGCTCGACCGACCTCGTGCCCGTGTCCGCGAGGCCCTGGCAGGCCATCGGCGCGGACGACGAGGTCCGGCTGCCGGGGACACGGCGGCTCTGGCTGGCCGGTGGACTCGCGGTGGCCGTCACCATCGCCGTCATAGCCGTGATCTCCGTACAGACAGGCACTTCTGACGTCTCATCACATCAGACGGGCAACAGGACGACGGCCGACACGGCGAACCCCTTCCTCGGCGCCCCCCTCGCGCCGGCGGGAGCGACCACGCCCCCGGCCGGCAAGAACGCGCTGTCCTCACCGGGGAGTTCACCCTCGGTGTCACCGGATTCGCCGTCGGGGAGCCCAGTGTCGCCGAAGCCGTCCGACGAGGGCTCCGGTGGCCGGTCCGCCTCAGGGAAGCCGGCGCCCGCCGCGTCCGGAACCGCTTCCCGGCCCGGGACGGCCTCGCGGCTGAGGTCGGTCCAGGCGGTCAACTACCCTGACAGGTACTGGCATCTGAGCGACGGTCAGGTCCTGCTCGATCCGGTGAGTCCGTCGAGTGCCGCCTCGACCCGGCGGGCCGCCAGTTTCAAGCTGGTTCCGGGGCTGGCGAAGTCCTCCTGCTACTCCTTCGCCACCGTCGACGGCTCCTATCTCCGCCACCGCGACTTCGTCCTGCGCGCCGACCGCGACGACGGCTCGGCCCTCTTCCGCGAGGACGCCACCTTCTGCCCCCGCACCGCCTCCCGCTCGGGCGCCGTCATGCTGGAGTCGGTCAACTACCCGGGCCGTTTCCTGCGCCACCGCAACTTCCGGCTCGTCCTCGGGCGTCAGGAGCGCGACCGGCTCTACGAGCAGGACTCGGCGTTCCGTCTGGTGCGGGGCCTGGCCTGAGACCGGGACCCACCGGGAAACGCGGGCGGGGAGGCACCCGAAGGTGCCGCCCCGCCCGTCGTGCTCGGGAGCGAAGGCCCCGGAGCCGGAGGATCAGACGTTGAACCCGAGCGCGCGAAGCTGCTCGCGGCCGTCGTCCGTGATCTTGTCCGGGCCCCACGGCGGCATCCAGACCCAGTTGATGCGCAGCTCGTTGACGAGGCCGTCCGTGGCGGACTTGGCCTGGTCCTCGATGACGTCGGTGAGCGGACAGGCCGCGGACGTCAGGGTCATGTCGATCGTCGCGATGTTCGCGTCGTCGATGTGGATGCCGTAGATGAGGCCGAGGTTGACGACGTCGATGCCCAGCTCGGGGTCGACGACGTCGTAGAGCGCCTCGCGGACCTCTTCCTCCGAGGCGGGCTTCGTCGTCAGGCCCTCGGCCGGAGCCGCGGCGGCCTCGGCCGGAGCCGCGGTGGCCTCGGCCCGCGCGACCGCGGACTCGTCCGACGTCACGACGGTCTCGTCCGATGTCACTGTGTTCTCGCTCATGCCGTCTTCCTCTCGGCGCTCTCGCCCAGAGCCTGGGCCGTCGCGTCCTTCCACGCCATCCAGCTGAGGAGGGCGCACTTGACCCGGGCCGGGTACTTGGAGACACCGGCGAACGCGACCGCGTCCTCCAGCACCTCCTCCATCGCGTCGTCGGGCTCGATCCGGCCCTTGGACTGCATCAGCTCCAGGAAGGTCTCCTGGATCTTCTGCGCGTCGGACACGTCCTTGCCGACCAGGAGGTCGTTCAGTACGGAGGCCGAGGCCTGGCTGATCGAGCAGCCCTGGCCCTCGTACGAGATGTCCTCGATGCGCTCGCCGTCGTACTTCACGCGCAGGGTGATCTCGTCACCGCACGTGGGATTGACGTGGTGCACCTCGGCGTCGCCGTCCCTCAGACCGCGCCCGTGCGGGTGCTTGTAGTGGTCCAGGATGACTTCCTGGTACATCGAATCCAGCTTCACGTCCCAGCCAGCCCCTCAGCCGAAGAAGTTCCGTACGTGCTCCAGGCCGTCGACCAGAGCGTCGATCTCGGTCGGCGTGGAGTACAGATAGAACGACGCCCGCGTGGTCGCGGGAATTCCGTACCGCAGGCAGACCGGCCTGGCGCAGTGGTGACCGACCCGGACCGCGATGCCCTGCTCGTCGAGGACCTGGCCCACGTCGTGCGGGTGGATGTCGCCCAGGGTGAACGAGATCGCCGCGCCGCGGTCCTCGGCCGTGGTGGGGCCGATGATCCTGAGGTCGGGGACCTCCGCGAGCCGCTTCACCGCGTACTCGGTGAGCGCGTGCTCGTGGGCGAGGATCTTGTCCATGCCGATCGAGGACAGGTAGTCGATCGCCGCGCCGAGTCCGACCGCCTGCGCGATCGGGGGCGTGCCCGCCTCGAACTTGTGGGGGGCCGGTGCGTACGTCGACGAGTGCATCGACACGGTCTCGATCATCTCGCCGCCGCCGAGGAACGGCGGGAGGTCCTCCAGGAGTTCCTGGCGGCCCCACAGGACGCCGATGCCCGTCGGGCCGCACATCTTGTGACCGGTGAAGGCCACGAAGTCGGCCTGGAGGGCCTGGACGTCGAGCGGCATGTGCGGCGCGGCCTGGGACGCGTCGATCAGGACCAGGGCCCCGACCTCCTGGGCGCGGCGCACTATCGCCTCGACCGGGTTCACGGTGCCCAGGATGTTCGACACCAGCACGAAGGAGACGATCTTCGTCTTCTCCGTGATGACCTCGTCGATGTTCGACAGGTCGAGACGGCCGTCGTCGGTGAGGCCGAACCACTTCAGCTTCGCGCCGGTGCGCTGCGAGAGCAGCTGCCACGGAACGATGTTGGAGTGGTGCTCCATCTCGGTGATGACGATCTCGGTCTCGTGGTCGACCCGGTAGGGCTCCTCGGCCCAGCCGAGCATGTTGGCCACGAGGTTGAGCGACTCGGAGGCGTTCTTGGTGAAGATCACCTCGTCGCGGCTCGGCGCGTTGATGAACGCGGCGACCTTGTCCCGCGCACCCTCGTACAGCGCCGTGGCCTCCTCGGCGAGCACATGCACACCGCGGTGGACGTTGGCGTTGTAGCGCTCGTAGTACTCGTTCAGGGCGTCCAGGACCTGGCGCGGCTTCTGCGAGGTCGCCGCGTTGTCCAGGTACACGAGCTTCTTGCCGTCGTGGATCTGGCGATCCAGGATGGGGAAGTCCTTGCGGATCGCCTCGGTGTCGAGGAGGCCCGGCAGCTGCGTCACGCGGATACGCCACCCTTCGTGTCGACTGCGTACGACTCGTAGCCCTCGTTCTCCAGCTTGTCGGCGAGCTCGGCGCCGCCGGACTCGACGATGCGGCCACCGGAGAAGACGTGGACGAAGTCGGGCTTGATGTAGCGCAGGATGCGCGTGTAGTGCGTGATGAGCAGGGTGCCCACCTCACCGGTCTCGCGGACGCGGTTGACGCCCTCGGAGACGATGCGCAGGGCGTCGACGTCCAGGCCGGAGTCGGTCTCGTCGAGGATCGCCATCTTCGGCTTGAGCAGTTCGAGCTGGAGGATCTCGTGGCGCTTCTTCTCGCCGCCGGAGAAGCCCTCGTTCACGTTGCGCTCGGCGAAGGCGGGGTCCATGGAGAGGCGCTCCATGGTCTCCTTGACCTCCTTGACCCAGGTGCGCAGCTTGGGGGCCTCGCCGCGGACGGCGGTGGCGGAGGTGCGCAGGAAGTTGGAGACCGAGACGCCGGGGATCTCGACCGGGTACTGCATCGCGAGGAACAGGCCGGCGCGGGCGCGCTCGTCGACGGACATCGCGAGGACGTCCTCGCCGTCGAGGGTGACGGTGCCGCCGGTGACCGTGTACTTGGGGTGGCCCGCGAGCGAGTAGGCGAGGGTCGACTTGCCGGAGCCGTTGGGGCCCATGATGGCGTGCGTCTCGCCCTGCTTCACGGTCAGGTCGACGCCCTTGAGGATCTCCTTCGTGGCGTTGTCGGCCTCGACGGTGACGTGCAGGTCGTGGATTTCAAGCGTTGCCATGGATTGCCTCAGGACTCCTGGTTGAGGGAGACGAGCACGTCGTCCCCTTCGATCTGAACGGGGTATACGGGGACGGGGCGCGTCGCGGGAAGGCCGGACGGCTTGCCGGTGCGGAGGTCGAACGCGGAGCCGTGCAGCCAGCATTCGATCTGACAGTCCTCCACCTCGCCCTCGGAGAGCGAGACGTTCGCGTGCGAGCAGATGTCGTTGATCGCGAACACCTCACCCTCGGTCTTCACGACCGAGACCGGCGTGCCGTCGAGTTCCACCCGCTTGGGGGTGTTCTCCTCCAGCTCGCTCAGTCCACAGGCGCGCACGAAGGTGCCGGGCATCAGAGCGACGCCTCCAGCTCCTCGTCGATCTTCACGAGAAGGCGCTCTTCGATGTCGTCGACACCGATCTGCTGGACCAGCTCGGCGAAGAAGCCGCGGACCACCAGACGGCGGGCCTCGTCGGCCGGGATGCCGCGGGCCATCAGGTAGAAGAGCTGCTCGTCGTCGAAGCGGCCGGTCGCGGAGGCGTGGCCGGCGCCGACGATCTCGCCGGTCTCGATCTCCAGGTTCGGCACGGAGTCGACGCGGGCACCGTCGGTCAGAACCAGGTTGCGGTTCATCTCGTAGGTGTCCGTGCCCTCGGCCTTGGCCTCGATGAGGACGTCGCCGATCCAGACCGCGTGCGCCCCCTCGCCCTGGAGCGCGCCCTTGTACATGACGTTGGACTTGCAGTGCGGGGTGTTGTGGTCGACCAGGAGACGGTGCTCCTGGTGCTGGCCGGCGTCCGTGAAGTACAGGCCGAACAGCTCGGCCTCGCCGCCGGTGCCCGCGTACGCGACGCGGGGGTGGAGGCGTACGACGTCGCCGCCGAAGGTGACCACGAAGGACTTGAAGGTGGCGTCGCGGCCGATCAGCGCGTTGTGCTGGCCGACGTGGACGGCCGTGTCGTCCCAGTCCTGGACGGAGACGACGGTCAGCTTGGCTCCGTCGCCGAGGACGTAGTCGACGTTGGCGGCGAGGACCGCGTCACCGGTGTGGTCGATGACGACGACGGCCTCGGCGAAGGCTCCCAGCTCGACGACCTGGTGGCCGTAGGCGACACCGCCCTCGCCGTGCACGGCGATCCGGATGGGCTCGGTCAGCACCGTCTCCTTGGGGACGGTGACGACGCCGGCCTTCTCGAACGCGGAGAACGCCTGGGCGGCGACACGGTCCACGGGGGTGGCGGCGCGGCCGATCCGGGCGTCGTCACGGGCGACCGTCTCGACGGTGACGCCCTCGGGTGCCTGCACGTCGACCCGTACGCCTTCGCCGGTCGCGACGGCGGTGCCGTCGTGCAGCCCGCGCAGGCGCTCCAGCGGGGTGAACCGCCACTCCTCCTCGCGGCCGTGGGGGACGGGGAAGTCCGCCACGTCGAAGGACGGGGGCGCGCTCATGCGCGTGGCGACGGTCGACTCGGCGGCCACCGCGATCTGGCCGGCCGTCGTGGATCCGACCGGGATGTTCTGAGCCTCAGCCATGGCTGTCGGTCTGCTCGCTTTCTTACGTGAGTGGCTTGACGGGGGCGGTGTTCGGCGTCAGCCGACCGCGCCCTCCATCTGGAGCTCGATCAGCCGGTTGAGTTCGAGGGCGTACTCCATGGGGAGTTCCTTGGCGATCGGCTCGACGAAACCGCGCACGATCATGGCCATCGCCTCGAACTCGGTCAGACCGCGGCTCATCAGGTAGAAGAGCTGGTCCTCGGAGACCTTGGAGACGGTCGCCTCGTGGCCCATGGACACGTCGTCCTCGCGGACGTCCACGTACGGGTACGTGTCGGAGCGGGAGATGGTGTCGACGAGCAGCGCGTCGCACAGGACGTTCGACTTGGAGCCGTGGGCGCCCTCGCCGATCTCGACGAGACCGCGGTAGGACGTACGGCCGCCACCGCGCGCCACCGACTTCGACACGATGTTCGAGGAGGTGTTCGGCGCCATGTGGACCATCTTGGAGCCGGCGTCCTGGTGCTGGCCCTCGCCCGCGAAGGCGATGGACAGGGTCTCGCCCTTGGCGTGCTCGCCCATCAGGTAGACGGCCGGGTACTTCATCGTGACCTTGGAGCCGATGTTGCCGTCGATCCACTCCATGGTCGCGCCCTCGTACGCCACGGCGCGCTTGGTGACCAGGTTGTAGACGTTGTTCGACCAGTTCTGGATGGTCGTGTAGCGGCAGCGGGCGCCCTTCTTCACGATGATCTCGACGACCGCGGAGTGCAGGGAGTCCGACTTGTAGATCGGCGCCGTACAGCCCTCGACGTAGTGGACGTAGGCGTCCTCGTCGACGATGATCAGCGTCCGCTCGAACTGGCCCATGTTCTCCGTGTTGATACGGAAGTAGGCCTGGAGCGGGATCTCCACGTGCACGCCCTTCGGCACGTAGATGAAGGAGCCGCCGGACCACACCGCGGTGTTCAGCGACGCGAACTTGTTGTCGCCGACCGGGATGACCGTGCCGAAGTACTCCTTGAAGAGCTCCGGGTGCTCCTTGAGAGCGGTGTCGGTGTCCAGGAAGATGACGCCCTGCTCCTCCAGGTCCTCACGGATCTGGTGGTAGACGACCTCGGACTCGTACTGCGCGGCGACACCGGCGACGAGGCGCTGCTTCTCCGCCTCGGGGATGCCGAGCTTGTCGTACGTGTTCTTGATGTCCTCAGGCAGGTCCTCCCAGGACTCCGCCTGCTTCTCCGTGGAACGCACGAAGTACTTGATGTTGTCGAAGTCGATGCCCGACAGGTCGGAACCCCAGTTGGGCATGGGCTTCTTCTCGAAGAGGCGCAGGCCCTTGAGACGGAGCTTGGTCATCCACTCCGGCTCGCTCTTCTTCGCGGAGATGTCGCGGACGACGTCCTCGTTGATGCCGCGCTTGGCAGAGGCACCGGCCGTGTCGGAGTCGGCCCAGCCGTATTCGTACTTGCCCAGACCCTCGAGTTCGGGGTGGGCAGTCTCCGTGGGGAGCGTCATGCGGGGTTCCTCCCGGCCGTGCTTGCGGATGCGTTCTGAGTGTCGTGCGAGATCTTGGGGATGAATGTCGTGCACACCCCATCGCCGTGGGCGATGGTGGCCAGTCGCTGCACATGCGTGCCGAGCAGCTGGGAGAAGAACTCCGTCTCCGCCTCGCAGAGCTGCGGGAAGCGCTCGGCGACATGCGCGACCGGGCAGTGGTGCTGGCAGAGCTGCTCGCCGACCGGTGCGCTGCGCGCCGTGGCAGCGTACCCGTCCGCGCTGAGGGCCTTCGCCAGGGCTTCGGTGCGCTCTTCGGGGGTCGCGGCCTCTATGGCCTCGCGGTACGCCCCGGCCTGTGCGGCGATCCTGGCGCGGGCGAAGGAGAGAACCGCCTCGTCCCCGCCCTCGCGCTCGGCGATCCAGCGCAGGGCGTCCTCGGCGAGCTTGTCGTAGGACTGGTCGAAGGCGTCCCGGCCGCAGTCGGTCAGGGCGAACACCTTGGCGGGACGGCCGCGCGTCCGCGCTCCGTAGACCCGCTGCTCGCGTGCCTCCACGATGTCGTCGGCGGCCAGCGCGTCCAGATGGCGGCGCACGGCGGCATGGGTCAGGCCCAGTCGGCCCGCCAGGTCGGCGACGGTCGACGGGCCGTGGTCCAGGATGGAGCGCACGACCCGGTTGCGCGTCGAGCGCTCACCGGTCGCGAGTTCCTCCTGCGGGGCCCCCGCGGGGGTCTCCCGAGCCTCGCCAACGTTTTTCACAACACCATTGTTGCGTAATTCCTCCGGGCCTGACAAGCCGCGCCCTCCCGGGCGGGCGGTGCGCTGTGTCACTTAGGCATACCTAAGGTGACCTGGGCAAACGATCTTTGATCGATCAATTCGGTGGCACGCGGGCCCTCCCTGCGGGAGACTCCCGGACCATGTCGACACCCCCTCCGACCGGCCCACTCGTCACCCGGGACACCCTCGCGGCGGACCTGCGCGCACTCGGTGTCCGAGCTGGGGAGACGCTGCTCGCGCACTCCTCGCTGAGCGCCCTCGGATGGGTCAACGGCGGTGCCGTGACCGTCGTCCGGGGACTGCTCGACGCCCTGGGTCCCGACGGCACCCTGGTGGTCCCGACCCAGTCCGGCGACCTCTCCGACCCCGCGCTCTGGAGCCGCCCGCCGGTCCCCGAGGAGTGGTGGCCGGCGATCCGGGCGACCATGCCCGCCTACGACCCCCGCGTGACCCCCTCCCGCGGGGTCGGCGTGATACCCGAGACCGTCCGCACCTGGCCCGGCGCCCTGCGCAGCGACCACCCCGAGACCTCGTTCGCGGCGCTCGGCCCGGCCGCGGCGGCGGTCGTCGGAGGGCACGCGGTCGACTGCCGGCTCGGCGAGCGCAGCCCGCTGGCCCGGCTGGAGGCCCGCGGCGCCCGGGTCCTGCTGCTCGGCGCGGGCTACGACAGCTGCACCAGCTTCCACCTCGCCGAGTACCGCGTCCCCTCGCCCGTCGTGGAGGTCGGACGGCCCTCCCCCACCGGCTGGGAGACCGTGCGAGAGGTGTCGATCACCTCCGAGATGTTCGAGGAGCTGGGCTCCGACTTCGAACGGGACCGTCCCGTCGTACGGGGCACCGTGGGCGCTGCCCCGGCGCGGCTCTTCCCGGTGGCCGACGCGGTGGCGTACGCGCAGCGGTGGCTGCCGGTGCACCGGCCGCGGGACCTGGCCGTGGAGACCGCGGCCGCCCCCGGCGGTTCCGGGCCGCTCAGACGTCCCTAGACTTGCTCCTCATGCGAAGCGAGCCCGTGGTCCAGGTCCAGGCCCTGGTGAAGCGGTACGGAACGAAGACCGCGGTGAACGGCCTCGACCTGGTGGCCGCGGCGGGCATCACCGCCGTCCTCGGACCCAACGGCGCGGGCAAGACGACGACCGTCGAGACCTGCGAGGGATACCGGAAGCCGGACTCCGGGACCGTGCGCGTCCTGGGCCTCGACCCGGTGAGACAGTCCGGCGAGCTGCACACCCGCATCGGCGTGATGCTCCAGTCCGGCGGCGTCTACTCGGGCGCCCGCGCGGACGAGATGCTCCGCCATGTGGCCAAGCTGCACGCGAACCCCCTGGACGTGGACGCGCTCATCGAGCGGCTCGGCCTGGACGGCTGCGGCCGTACGACGTACCGGCGGCTCTCGGGCGGCCAGCAGCAGCGCCTCGCGCTCGCCATGGCGGTCGTCGGCCGTCCCGAACTGGTCTTCCTCGACGAGCCGACCGCCGGTCTCGACCCGCAGGCCCGCCACGCCACCTGGGACCTGGTCCGCGACCTGCGGTCCGACGGTGTCTCGGTGATCCTCACCACGCACCACATGGACGAGGCCCAGCAGCTCGCCGACGACGTCGCGATCATCGACGCGGGCCGGGTCGTCGCCCAGGGCTCCCCCGAGGAGCTGTGCCGCGGCGGCGCCGAGAACACCCTGCGCTTCACCGGCCGCCCAGGGCTCGACGTGAACTCCCTGCTCAAGGCCCTGCCCGCGGACTGCACGGCGGCCGAGCTGACCCCCGGGTCCTACCGGGTCGGCGGCAAGGTCGACCCGCAGCTGCTGGCGACCGTGACGTCCTGGTGCGCCCAGCACGGTGTGATGCCGGAGAAGATCTCGGTCGAACGCCACACCCTCGAAGACGTTTTTCTGGAGCTGACCGGCAAGGAGCTGCGCTCATGAACCACGTGCGACCGGAGCCCGGCCGGGGGTCCGGGGGTTGTCCCCCGGGAAAGCACAGCCTGGAGCTGACCGGCAAGGAGCTGCGCTCATGAACCACGTGCGACCGGAGCCCGGCCGGGGGTCCGGGGGTTGTCCCCCCGGGAAAGCACAGCCTGGAGCCGACCGGCAAGGAGCTGCGCTCATGAACCACGTGCGACCGGAGCCCGGCCGGAAATCCGGGGGTTGTCCCCCGGGAAAGCACAGCCTGGAGCCGACCGGCAAGGAGCTGCGTTCATGAGTCAGGCACAGCTTGGAGCCGACCGGCGAGGAGCCGCGTCCGTGACCACCGCCGGCACGTACACCCCGAAGCCGGGCGCCGCCCCGCTTCCCCGGATGATCCGCGCGCAGGCCGCGCTGGAGACCCGGATGCTGCTGCGCAACGGCGAGCAGCTGCTGCTGACGGTCGTGATCCCGACGCTGCTGCTGGTGCTGTTCAGCTCGGCCGACATCATCGACACCGGTCCGGGCAAGGCGGTCGACTTCCTGGCGCCGGGCATCCTGGCGCTGGCCGTGATGTCGACGGCGTTCACCGGCCAGGCCATCGCCACCGGCTTCGAGCGCCGCTACGGCGTCCTGAAGCGGCTGGCCGCCTCGCCGCTCCCGCGTTGGGCGCTGATGACCGCGAAGACGGCGTCGGTCCTGGTGACCGAGATCCTCCAGGTGATCCTGCTCACCGCGATCGCCTTCGCGCTGGGCTGGTCGCCGCACGGCAACCCGCTCGCCGTCCTGCTCCTGCTGGTCCTCGGCACGGCCGCCTTCTCCGGGCTCGGCCTGCTCATGGCGGGCACGCTCAAGGCGGAGGCGACGCTGGCCGCCGCGAACCTCGTCTTCCTGCTGTTCCTGGTCGGCGGCGGAGTGATGGTGCCGATGGACAAGTTCCCCGCGGGCGCCCAGGACGTGCTGGGCCTGCTGCCCATCTCGGCGCTCTCCGACGGTCTGCGGGCGGTGCTCCAGCACGGTGCCGCGATGCCCTGGGGAGACCTGGGCATCCTGGCGGTCTGGGCGGTCCTGGGCCTCGGCGCGGCAGGCCGGTTCTTCCGCTGGGAGTGAGCGGACCGTCCCGTCCGGGGCGGACCCTCGTGAAAGCGTGCACAAGCGGGCCCCTACGATGGTGCGCGTGCAGAACCTGACCCGAGCCGACGCCCTCAGCGCGGTGCGCAACCCGCTCGCCTTCATCGCCGAACGCTGGACCCCGGCCGCCCGGACGGTGCAGCGCGCGGCCCTGGCCGCGCTCGTCATGTCGGTCGTGATCGTGGTGACCGGCGGTGCCGTGCGGCTCACCGGCTCCGGCCTCGGCTGCCCGACCTGGCCCAAGTGCACCGACGACTCGCTCACGGCGACGAGCGCGATGGGCTTCCACGGCGCCATCGAGTTCGGCAACCGCATGCTGACGTACGTGCTGTGCGCCGCCGTCGGCTGGGCCATCGTCGCGGCACGCTCGCAGAAGCCCTGGCGGCGCGGTCTGACCCGGCTCGGCTGGGCCCAGTTCTGGATCGTCATGAGCAACGCGGTCCTCGGCGGGATCGTCGTCCTGGTCGGTCTGAACCCGTACACGGTCGCCGCCCACTTCCTGCTGTCCACCGCGCTGATCACGGTGGCCGCGCTCATGTGGCAGCGCACCCGCGAGGGCGACGCGGCACCGCGTCCGCTCGTCGGCAAGTCGGTGCAGCAGCTCGTGTGGTTCCTGGTCGTCGCCGCGGTCCTGCTGATCGCGGTCGGCACGGTCGTCACCGGTGCCGGACCGCACGCGGGTGACTCCAGCGAGGTCGAGCGCATCCCCGTCGGCTGGGAGACCGTCGCCAAGCTGCACGCCGTGCTGGCCTGGATCGTCGTCACGCTGACCTTCGCGCTCTGGTTCGTCCTGAAGGCGGTGGACGCCCCCCAGGGTCCCCTGCGGCGCACGCGCGATCTGTTCCTGATCCTGCTGTCCCAGGGCGTCATCGGCTACGTCCAGTACTTCACCGACCTGCCCGAGGCCCTGGTCGCCCTCCACATGCTCGGCTCCTGCCTCGTGTGGATCGGGGTGCTGCGGGTCCTGCTGGCCCTGCGCGAGCGCCCGGAGACCGTGGCGGATCTGCCGGGTCCCGCGACCGCGTCGGCCCTCACGCGCGCGTAGCCGCTCCGGGGACGCCTCCGGGCGACCCCGGACCTCTCCCGCCCCGGCGCGCTCACTCCAGCCCGTACACCCGCCGTGCGTTGCCCGCCGCGATCAGGCCCGCGACCCGCTGGGCGTCGGCCCGTGACCAGGCCCCTTCCGCGACCCAGCCGCCGAGGACCCGTGCGAGCGCCTCGCGGAAGAGGTGGGCGCCGATCACGTGGAGTTCGGGAAGGCCGCGCGCCCCGCTGGAGAAGAGCAGCTTGCCGAACGGGGCCAGCTCCAGGATCTCGGCGAGGACGGCGGCGGACCGCGCGCCGGTGCGCACCAGGGCCGCGCCCAGGTCGGCGTAGACGTGCGGGAACACCTCGGCGAGATGGGCCGCGTGCCGCTGGTAGGGGTAGCCGTGCAGCAGGACCAGATCGGTGCCGAGGCCCGCCGTCGCGCGGGCGAAGTCGGTGAGCAGCGCGGGGTCGGTGCGGTCGACGCGCTGCCCCGGTTCGCCGAGTCCCGCGTGCAGTTGCAGGGGCAGGCCCGACGCGACCGCGATCCACAGCAGATGGCGGAGCAGGACCGGGTCGGTGAGCGTGCCGCCCACCCGCCGGCCGGCGAGCCAGCGGCCCGCCGCGCCCCGCACCTCCCCGGGTCCCGGCGGTTCGGGCGCGAGGGCCAGACCGTGCCGCACGCCCGCCACGGAGGTGAAGGCCACGGCGTTCGCGGCGGCTCCGTGGACGGATTCGGCGAGATTGGCCAGAAATGCCTCGACGGTACCCGAGGTGTCGGCCACCTGTTCGGCGAGCGGCTCCAGCCGGACGATCTCGTGCGCGCTGGCGGCTCCGGTGGAGGCCATCTCCCCTGGCCCGGTCAGATCGCCGGGCAGCCCCGTGTCGACGAGGTACGTGGTGACGCCGCTGCCGCGCAGGAGTCTTCGCCCCGACTCCAGGACGCCCAGTTCACGGCGCCGGGCCAGATAGCGGGCGGGCGTGCAGTGCGGTTCGAGTCCCAGCAGGGGCGGGCACCAGCGCCGTACGGCGAAACCGGTCTGGGTGTCGAAGAAGGTGGTGCCCGCGGCCGGCGGGCCCCCGGTTCTGGAGAGGTGGGCCTCGAACGTGCCGAGGCCCAGCTCCGTCCGCAGTACGCCGTGGCAGTACTGGTCCACGAGGGACGGCGTTTCGATCATCCGGACTCCCCGCGAATGGACCGTTGCTTTTCAGGTCCTAACGGCTGAGCCGGGTGTCAGGTGTTGGTCGCGCGCACCCCGTGCGAACAGCCGACGATTGTCGGCCGTCCGTGCGAGGGGTGGCGTGTCAGTCGTTCGAGGGACCGCCGAGCTGGATGCCGGCCATGCGCTTCCACTCGTACGGGCCGGTCTTCACCTTGGCCGCGAACTCGCCGTCGAAGGTCTCGTGGACGGTGATCCCCGCCTTCTTCACGGCGTTCTCGGCGATCTCGTAGCTCGTCGCCACGAGGTCGCCCCAGCCGCCGTCCTCGCCGACGAGGACGATACGGGCGCCGCGCTGTCCGATGTACGCGACCTGGGCCTCGGCGCCGCCGTGCGCCTTGGAGAAGGCGGTGATCCGCCGCGCGAGCTTGGCCGCTGCGCGGTCGGCCCCGGGGTCCTGGACGGTGCCGGGGGTCTCGTCGATCTGCTCGGTGTCTGCCATGGCCAGGATGCTACCGACGAGTAGATCGAACGGCGACGGGAGGGGTGCGTGGCCTTGACCACGCACCCCTCCCGTCAGGGCTTTCGTACGGTCTAGCGCAGGAAGGGGTCCACCGCGACGGCCACGAAGAGGATCGACACGTAGGTGATCGACCAGTGGAACAGCCGCATCTCCTTCAGCTTGCCGCCCGTCACCTCGGCCTTGGCGCGGTTCTGGAGGCCGTGCGCCTCCCAGAGCCAGAAGCCGCCCGCGGCCAGCGCGACCACGGTGTAGAACCAGCCGGTGTAGCCGAGCGGGGTCAGCAGCAGCGAGACCGCGACCATCACCCAGCTGTAGAGGACGATCTGGCGGGCGACCACCTTGTTGCTCGCGACGACCGGCAGCATCGGCACGCCGACGCGCGCGTAGTCGTCCTTCACCTTCATGGACAGCGGCCAGTAGTGAGGCGGCGTCCAGAAGAACATGACGAGGAAGAGGATGACCGGCGCCCAGGACATGGAGTCCGTGACGGACGACCAGCCGATGAGCACGGGCAGACAGCCCGCGATGCCGCCCCAGACGATGTTCTGCGAGGTACGCCGTTTGAGGATCATCGTGTAGACGACGACGTAGAAGAGGAGCGCCCCGAGCGACAGCCAGGCCGACAGCCAGTTGACGGCGAGACCGAACAGCAGGGTCGACACGACCGCCAGCGTGATGCCGAAGGCGAGGCACTCACGGGGGCTGACCATGCCGGTGACGAGAGGACGCTGGGAGGTCCGCTCCATGAGGGCGTCGATGTCGCGGTCGATGTACATGTTCAGCGCGTTGGCGCCGCCCGCGGACAGATAGCCGCCGAGGCAGGTGAGGAGCACCAGCTTCAGATCGGGCACACCCTGCTGGGCCAGGAACATCACCGGAACGGTGGTGATCAGCAGCAGCTCGATGATCCGCGGCTTGGTCAGCGCCACGAACGCCTTGAGTCGGGCCCCGAACGGCCGCTGGCCCCGGCTGCTGCTCGTCCCGAGAACACCCGCTGGACGGGATTCGACGGCCGTCACGCACACCCCTGACAGAGACATCCCAGCGAGCCCCGGGATGAATTCCCCGTAAAGGCCCGCGCGTACCACGCCACTGTAGACGTTGCCCAGACCCCGGCATTCGCGGGGGTGCGCCCGTGTTGGGCAGTGCGGCCGGAAGAGCTGATCGAGACTCGATTGAGCACTCGGACGAGCGGCTCCGTATTCATGTGCCGAACACGGAACGGCCCAGTCGGGAGGCGGATCCCGATGAGTCCCGGCAGTCTGGAATGACTCGAAAAAACGCGCGTACTCACGGGGGTAGGCTCGACAACGGCCGGGGCGCCCAGTGCACCGGCAATTCGACATGTGTGACATGTGGAGAGGAGCCCTGACCCAGGGTGAGCACCAAGCCGACCACCACAGACCTCGAGTGGACCGAGCTGGACCAGCGGGCCGTGGACACCGCCCGCGTCCTGGCCGCCGATGCCGTACAGAAGGTCGGCAACGGCCATCCCGGTACGGCCATGAGCCTGGCGCCCGCCGCCTACACCCTCTTCCAGAAGGTGATGCGGCACGACCCGGCGGACACCGACTGGGTTGGACGCGACCGCTTCGTGCTGTCCGCCGGCCACTCGTCCCTGACCCTCTACACCCAGCTCTACCTGGCCGGCTTCGGCCTGGAGCTGGACGACCTGGAGTCCTTCAGGACCTGGGGCAGCAGGACACCCGGACACCCGGAGTACGGTCACACGCCGGGCGTGGAGACCACGACCGGCCCGCTCGGCCAGGGTGTCGCCAACGCGGTGGGCATGGCGATGGCCGCCCGCTACGAGCGCGGCCTGTTCGACCCCGACGCGCCGAAGGGCGAGTCCCCGTTCGACCACTTCATCTACGCGATCGCCGGTGACGGCTGCCTCCAGGAGGGCATCTCCGCCGAGGCCTCCTCCATGGCGGGCCACCAGGAGCTCGGCAACCTGATCCTGCTGTGGGACGACAACCACATCTCGATCGAGGGCGACACCGAGACCGCGGTCTCCGAGGACACGGTCAAGCGCTACGAGGCGTACGGCTGGCACGTGCAGCGGATCGCCCCGAAGCCGGACGGCGACCTCGACCCGCACGCCATCTACAACGCGATCGAGGCCGCGAAGAAGGTGACGGACAAGCCGTCCTTCATCGCGATGCGCTCGATCATCGCCTGGCCCGCCCCGAACGCGCAGAACACCGAGGCCGCCCACGGCTCGGCGCTCGGCGACGACGAGGTCGCGGCCACCAAGCGCGTCCTCGGCTTCGACCCGGAGAAGTCCTTCGACGTCGCCGCCGAGGTGCTGGCCCACACCCGTCAGGCGCTGGACCGCGGCGCCCAGGCCAAGGCCGAGTGGGAGAAGGGCTACGCCGCCTGGCGTACCGCCAACCCGGAGCGCGCGGCGGAGTACGACCGCATCGCGGCGACCGAGCTGCCGAGCGGCTGGGAGGAGAAGCTCCCGGTCTTCGAGGCGGGCACGGGTGTCGCCACCCGCGCCGCGTCCGGCAAGGTCCTCCAGGCCCTCGGCGCGGTCATCCCCGAGCTGTGGGGCGGCTCCGCCGACCTCGCCGGCTCGAACAACACCACGATCGACAAGACCAGCTCGTTCCTCCCGGCGGACAACCCGCTGCCCGAGGCGAACCCGTACGGCCGCACGATCCACTTCGGCATCCGCGAGCACTCCATGGCCGCGGAGATGAACGGCATCGCGCTGCACGGCAACACCCGCATCTACGGCGGCACCTTCCTGGTGTTCTCCGACTACATGCGCAACTCGGTCCGTCTGTCGGCCCTGATGCACCTGCCGGTGACGTACGTGTGGACGCACGACTCGATCGGCCTCGGCGAGGACGGTCCGACCCACCAGCCGGTCGAGCACCTCGCCTCGCTGCGCGCCATCCCCGGCCTGAACGTCGTCCGTCCCGCGGACGCCAACGAGACGGCCATCGCCTGGCGCGAGATCCTCAAGCGCTACACCAAGGTGTACGGCAAGGGCGCCCCGCACGGCCTCGCGCTCACCCGTCAGGGTGTACCGACGTACGAGGCGAACGAGGACGCCGCCAAGGGCGGGTACGTGCTGTTCGAGGCCGAGGGCGGCGCGCCCGAGGTCATCCTGATGGGCACCGGCTCCGAGGTGCACGTGGTCGTCGAGGCGCGCGAGCAGCTCCAGGCCGCGGGCATCCCCACCCGGGTCGTCTCCATGCCGTGCGTGGAGTGGTTCGACGAGCAGGACCAGGGGTACCGGGACAGCGTCCTGCCGCCCTCGGTGAAGGCCCGTGTCTCGGTCGAGGCCGGAATCGGTCTCACCTGGCACCGATTCGTCGGGGACGCCGGACGCATTGTTTCGCTGGAGCACTTCGGTGCTTCGGCCGACGGCAAGGTGCTCTTCCGCGAATTCGGTTTCACTGCCGAGAACGTCGCGGAAGCCGCCCGGGAATCGATCGCCGCAGCCCAGCGCTGACGCCGACATACGACACGTAGGAGATGCAATTTCCATGACAGACGCACTCAAGCGCCTCTCCGAGGAAGGCGTCGCGATCTGGCTGGACGACCTGTCGCGCAAGCGGATCACGTCCGGCAACCTTGCCGAGCTGATCGACCAGCAGCACGTCGTGGGCGTCACCACCAACCCGTCGATCTTCCAGAAGGCGATCAGCAGCGGCGACGGCTACGAGCAGCAGGTCACCGAGCTCGCCGCCCGCAAGGTCACCGTCGAAGAAGCCCTGCGCATGATCACCACGGCGGACGTCCGCGACGCCGCCGACATCCTGCGCCCCGTCTTCGACGCCTCCGGCGGCCAGGACGGCCGGGTCTCCATCGAGGTCGACCCCCGTCTGGCGCACAACACCACGGCGACGATCGCCGAGGCCAAGCAGCTGGCCTGGCTGGTGGACCGCCCCAACACGCTCATCAAGATCCCGGCCACCAGGGCGGGTCTGCCAGCGATCACCGAGGTCATCGGCCTCGGCATCAGCGTCAACGTCACGCTGATCTTCTCGCTGGAGCGCTACCGCGAGGTCATGGAGGCGTTCCTCGCCGGCCTGGAGAAGGCCAAGGAGCGCGGCCTGGACCTCTCGAAGATCCACTCCGTGGCGTCCTTCTTCGTGTCCCGCGTGGACACCGAGATCGACAAGCGGCTCGACGCCCAGGGCACCCCCGAGGCCAAGGCCGCCCGCGGCAAGGCGGGCGTCGCCAACGCCCGGCTCGCGTACCAGGCGTACGAGGAGGTCTTCTCGACCGACCGCTGGGCGGTCCTGGACCGGGCGCAGGCCAACAAGCAGCGTCCGCTGTGGGCATCGACCGGCGTCAAGGACCCCGCGTACAAGGACACCCTGTACGTCGACGAGCTGGTCGCGCCGAACACCGTGAACACCATGCCGGAGGCCACGCTGGAGGCCACCGAGGACCACGGACAGATCACCGGCAACACCATCGCCGGTACGTACGAGCAGTCCCGTGCCGAGCTCGACGCCGTCGAGAAGCTCGGGATCTCCTACGACGACGTGGTCCAGCTCCTTGAGGACGAGGGCGTCGAGAAGTTCGAGTCCGCCTGGAACGACCTGCTCAAGTCGACCGAGGCGGAGCTCCGGCGCCTCGCCCCTTCGGAGGGCTGAAACCTTGTCGAGCAGCAACCCGCTGCGTGACCCCGCAGACCGACGGCTCCCGCGTATCGCGGGGCCGTCGGGCCTGGTCATCTTCGGCGTCACGGGCGATTTGTCACGTAAAAAGCTGATGCCCGCGGTGTACGACCTCGCCAACCGGGGTCTGCTCCCGCCGGGCTTCTCCCTCGTCGGGTTCGCCCGCCGCGAGTGGGCCCACGAGGACTTCGCCCAGGAGGTCCACGACGCGGTCAAGGAGCACTCCCGCACCCCCTTCCGCGAGGAGGTCTGGCAGCAGCTCGTCCAGGGCATGCGCTTCGTCCAGGGCACCTTCGACGACGACGACGCCTTCGACCGGCTGCGCTCCACCATCGAGGAACTGGACAAGGCACAGGGCACGGGCGGCAACTTCGCCTTCTACCTGTCCGTGCCGCCGTCCGCGTTCCCGGTGGTCATCCAGCAGCTGAAGAAGCACAAGCTGGCGGAGCAGTCGGGCGGCTCCTGGCGTCGCGCGGTCATCGAGAAGCCCTTCGGCCACGACCTCAAGTCGGCCGAGGAGCTCAACGCGATCGTGCACGAGGTCTTCGCCCCGGACCAGGTCTTCCGCATCGACCACTATCTGGGCAAGGAGACCGTCCAGAACATCCTGGCGCTGCGCTTCGCCAACACGATGTTCGAGCCGATCTGGAACCGGTCGTTCGTCGACCACGTGCAGATCACGATGGCCGAGGACATCGGCATCGGCGGCCGCGCCGGCTACTACGACGGCATCGGCGCAGCCCGTGACGTCATCCAGAACCACCTGCTCCAGCTGATGGCGCTGACCGCCATGGAGGAGCCCTCCTCCTTCGACGCGGACGCGCTCGCGGCGGAGAAGACCAAGGTGCTCGGCGCGACCAGGCTGCCGAAGGACCTGGGCAAGAGCACGGTCCGCGGCCAGTACGCGGCGGGGTGGCAGGGCGGCGAGAAGGTCGTCGGCTACCTCCAGGAGGACGGTATCGACCCCAAGTCGAAGACCGACACCTTCGCCGCGATCAAGGTGGAGGTGGACAACCGCCGCTGGGCGGGCGTCCCGTTCTACCTGCGCACCGGCAAGCGGCTCGGCCGCCGCGTCACCGAGATCGCGGTCGTCTTCCAGCGCGCCCCGCACTCCCCCTTCGACCACACGGCGACGGAGGAGCTGGGCCAGAACGCGATCGTCTTCCGTGTCCAGCCCGACGAGGGCGTCACGGTCCGCTTCGGCTCCAAGGTGCCCGGCACCTCCATGGAGATCCGGGACGTCTCGATGGACTTCGCGTACGGCGAGTCCTTCACGGAGTCGAGCCCTGAGGCGTACGAGCGTCTGATCCTCGACGTGCTGCTCGGTGACTCGAACCTCTTCCCGCGCACGGAGGAGGTCGAGCTGTCCTGGAAGATCCTCGACCCGATCGAGCAGTACTGGGACAAGCACGGCAAGCCCGCGCAGTACCCCTCGGGCACCTGGGGACCCGTCGAGGCCGACGAGATGCTCGAACGAGACGGACGGAGCTGGCGTCGCCCATGAAGACCGATCTCACGGACACCACGGCCAGCAAGGTCAACAAGGCGCTCGTCCAGGGCCGCCGCGCCATCGGCACACCCGCCGTCGGCATGGTGCTCACCCTCGTCATCGTCACCGACGAGGAGAACGCCTACGACGCCCTGAAGGCCGCCAACGAGGCCTCGCGCGAGCACCCCTCGCGCACCCTCGTGGTCATCAAGCGCGTCTCCCGCTCCCCCCGCGACCGCACGACGTCGCGGCTCGACGCCGAGGTGCGGCTCGGGGCGGAGGCGGGCACCGGCGAGACGGTGGTGCTGCGCCTGTACGGCGAGGTGATCAACCACGCCCAGTCGGTCGTCCTGCCGCTGCTGCTGCCGGACGCCCCCGTCGTCGTCTGGTGGCCGGTCAACGCGCCGCTCGACCCGGCGAAGGACCCGCTCGGCGCGCTCGCGCAGCGCCGGGTGACCGACACCTACGCCGCCGAGGCCCCGGTACGGGAGCTCAACGCCCGCGCCGAGGCCTACACCCCGGGCGACACGGACCTGTCGTGGACCCGCATCACGCCCTGGCGTTCGATGCTGGCCGCGGCCCTGGACCAGGTCACCTGCGACGTGGACGCGGTCGAGGTGGAGGGCGAGGAGTTCAACCCGAGCTGCGAGCTGCTCGCGATGTGGCTCGCGGACCGGCTGGAGGTCCCGGTCAAGCGGTCGCTGTCCTCGGGCCCCGGTCTCACCGCGGTCCGGCTGGACACGAGCTGCGGCCCGATCGTCCTGGACCGCGCGGACGGCACCCTCGCCACGCTGTCCATCCAGGGGCAGCCCGACCGCGCGGTGGCGCTCAAGCGCCGGGAGACGGCCGAGCTGATGGCGGAGGAGCTGCGCCGCCTGGACCCGGACGACACCTACGCCTCGGCACTGCGCTTCGGCGTCGACCGGCTGAACGCCCCGGCGGACACCGGCGGTTCCAGGGCGTCGGGCGGTACCGCGACCGCCACGAAGGCGGCCCCTGTCGCCAAGGACTCCCCCGCCGGAGTGGCCGAGACGCTCGCCAAGAAGGCGGCGGACAAGGCGGCCGCCGAGTGAACACTCCGCAGCTCGTCGTCCACCGCGACAAGGAACTGATGGCCGAGGCCGCGGCGGCGCGGCTGATCACGAAGATCGTGGACGCGCAGGCCTCGCGCGGCTACGCGTCGATCGTGCTCACCGGCGGGCGCAACGGAAACGGGCTCCTCGCGGCGCTCGCGTCCGCGCCCGCCCGGGACGCCGTCGACTGGGCGCGTCTGGACCTGTGGTGGGGCGACGAGCGCTACCTCCCCGAGGGTGACCCCGACCGCAACGACACGCAGGCCCGCGCGGCCCTGCTCGACGCGGTGCCGCTGGACCCGGAGCGGGTGCACACCATGCCCGCGTCCGACGGTCCCTACGGCGCCGACGTCGAGGCGGCGGCGGAGTCGTACGCGGCGGAGCTCGCGAAGGCCGCCGGGCCCGAGAACCACGGTCCGGTCCCGGCCTTCGACGTGCTGATGCTGGGCGTCGGCCCGGACACGCACGTGGCCTCGCTCTTCCCGGAGCTGCCCGCGGTGCGGGAGACGGAGCGGACGGTGGTGGGCGTGCACGGCGCGCCCAAGCCGCCGCCGACCCGGATCTCGCTGACCCTGCCCGCGATCCGCGCCGCCCGCGAGGTGTGGCTGCTCGCGGCCGGCGAGGACAAGGCGGAGGCGGCCGCGATCGCCCTGTCGGGCGCGGGCGAGATCCAGGCCCCGGCCGCGGGAGCGTACGGCCGCTCCCGCACGCTGTGGCTGCTGGACGCCGCGGCCGCGTCCCAGCTCCCGCGGTCGCTGTATCCACCGGCGTCCGCGTGAGCGGCTGAACCACGGAAACGCCGAACGGGGCGGCAGGGTCACGGACCCTGCCGCCCCGTTCGGCGTTTCCGTTACGGGAAGCGGGCGGACTCCCGCCGCCCGCTTCCCCTCAATCAGGCTCAACGACCCCGCAGAGTGCGGTACTTGGCGACCAGCGCCTTGGTCGACGCGTCCAGTCCCGACACATCCGCGCCCTCGGTCAGGGCGGGCTCGACGCGCTTGGCGAGCACCTTGCCGAGTTCGACGCCCCACTGGTCGAAGGAGTCGATGTTCCAGACCGCGCCCTCGACGAACACCTTGTGCTCGTAGAGCGCGATCAACTGGCCGAGGACGGAGGGGGTCAGCTCCTTCGCCAGGATCGTGGTGGTCGGGTGGTTGCCCTGGAACGTCTTGTGCGGCACCAGTTCCTCGGGCACACCCTCGGCGCGGACCTCGTCCGGGGTCTTGCCGAACGCCAGCGCCTGCGTCTGCGCGAAGAAGTTCGCCATCAGCAGGTCGTGCTGGGCGACCAGGCCCGGCAGCAGATCGGCCACGGGCTCGGCGAAGCCGATGAAGTCGGCGGGGATGAGCTTGGTGCCCTGGTGGATCAACTGGTAGTACGCGTGCTGGCCGTTGGTGCCGGGCGTGCCCCACACCACCGGTCCGGTCTGCCACTCCACCGGGCTGCCCTCACGGTCCACGGACTTGCCGTTGGACTCCATGTCGAGCTGCTGGAGATAGGCCGTGAACTTCGACAGGTAGTGCGAGTACGGCAGCACCGCGTGCGACTGGGCGTCGTGGAAGTTGCCGTACCAGATGCCCAACAGGCCCATCAGCAGCGGGGCGTTGGCCTCGGCGGGCGCGGTGCGGAAGTGCTCGTCGACCAGGTGGAAGCCGTCGAGCATCTCGCGGAACCGGTCCGGACCGATCGCGATCATCAGCGACAGGCCGATCGCCGAGTCGTACGAGTAGCGCCCGCCGACCCAGTCCCAGAACTCGAACATGTTCGCCGTGTCGATACCGAAGTCCGACACCTTCTCCGCGTTCGTCGACAGCGCCACGAAGTGCTTCGCCACCGCCTCCTGACCCGCCTTCAGGCCGGTCAGCAGCCACTCGCGCGCGGAGGTGGCGTTGGTGATGGTCTCGATAGTGGTGAACGTCTTGGAGGCGATGACGAACAGCGTCTCGGCCGGGTCCAGGTCGCGGACGGCCTCGTGCAGGTCCGCGCCGTCCACGTTCGAGACGAACCGCAGGGTCAGCGAGCGGTCGGTGAAGGAGCGCAGCACCTCGTAGGCCATGGCGGGGCCGAGGTCCGAGCCGCCGATGCCGATGTTGACGACGTTCTTGATGCGCTTGCCGGTGTGCCCGGTCCACTCGCCCGAGCGCACCCGCTCCGCGAAGCCGGCCATCTTGTCCAGGACCGCGTGCACGGCCGGCACCACGTTCTCGCCGTCGACCTCGACCACCGCGTCCCGCGGCGCCCGCAGCGCCGTGTGCAGCACCGCCCGGTCCTCGGTCGTGTTGATCTTCTCGCCCCGGAACATCGCGTCCCGCAGACCGAACACGTCCGTGGCGACGGCCAGCTCGCGCAGCAGCCGCAGCGTCTCGTCGGTGACCAGGTGCTTGGAGTAGTCGACGTGCAGATCGCCGACCTGGAGCGAGTAGCCGGAGCCGCGTCCGGGCTCGGCCGCGAACAGCTCGCGCAGATGGGTGCCGGCGAGCTCCTCGCGGTGCTTGGCCAGAGCGGTCCATTCGGGTGTCTGGTTGAGCCTGGTACGGCTGTCTGCGTTCATCTCGGACTTCCGCCTTCTTCCTGCCTGTGCTGCTGCGTACCTTGCCCCGCTGCCGGTTCCAACCTAATTGATCAGAGCTGGACACGAGCTGTCGTAGTGCGTCCACCGGCTCAACAACAGATACGTCCGGGCGGCCCGCAGGTGTCAGCACGATGACGTCGGAAGGCGGGCGGGAAGGGGCACGCGAGCGCGAACGGTGCCGGTCCGTTCGGGCCGGGGCAGGGTCTCGCGAGCGGGTCCGCGTGAGATCACGGGCTGCCGAGCCCGCCCGGCCGGGCACGGCCGCAGGGAAGAGTCGGCGCGGGATTTCCGGGCCACCGCGACCGCCCGGCAGGGCTTCGGGCGGATCCGCGTGAGATCGCGGGCTGCCACGCGCGCCCGGCAGGGCAGGGCTGCACGGGGTCGCCGGCGGTGAATCCCGGGCCGCTGCTGCATCGGCGTGACCCGGCCGTCGTCGCGTGCCCGGGCACGGCGGACGAACCGGCGCGCGGCGCGGGCGCGCTGACGGCCGGGCCCGGACGCGCGTCCGGGCGTGGCGGAGCCGGCGGCGGGCGGGCACCGGCCTCGGCGTCACCGCGATACGCCTCCGGCCAGACACCCACGGGATGCCCGGCCGGTCTCAACTCCTAGATCTCGCCCCGCAGTTTGGCGAGCGCCTCGGCGAGGATCGCCTCGCCGTCCGCGTCGCTGCGTCGCTCCCGCACATACGCGAGGTGCGTCTTGTAGGGCTCGGTGCGCGGCGGGTCCGGCGGGTTGTCCCGGTCCTGTCCTGCGGGGAAGCCGCAGCGCGGACAGTCCCAGGTGTCGGGGACCTGCGCGTCGCTGGCGAAGCTGGGCTGCGTCTCGTGCCCGTTCGAGCACCAGAAGGAGATGCGCAGCCGCGGCGCGGACTCGCCGCGCTCGGCCTCGCCCATCGGCCCCGCCCCGACCCGGCTTCCTCGGATCGCGTTGCCACTTGCCACGGTCGTAACTCCCTGCGTGATGGTGCCGCGAAGCGAGTCGGCGTGTCGCTTCGTTGCGAGCGCCTCAGTCTACGTAAGGCCCAACGCACGTCCAGTGATTGGAGTTACATCCCCACCCCTAGACGCAAGCCCCATGATAGGCGGCGCCTGGAGGCGCGTACCGGACATGGGGCCTTACGTGCGGAATGTGCTTGCGTAATGTGCAGTTGTGCTGCCGTACCGATGTCGCTCGGTGATCAGTTGTTGATCTTCATCAGCACACCGAGGACGACAATGCAGGCGAACCAGAGCAGACCGATCATCAGCGTGATGCGGTCGAGGTTGCGCTCGGCGACCGAGGAGCCGCCGACGGACGACTGCATGCCGCCACCGAACATGTCGGACAGGCCGCCGCCCTTTCCCTTGTGCATCAGCACCAGCAGCATCAGCAGCAGGCTGAAGACGATCAGGGCGATCGAGAACCCCAAAACCACGGCTGGACCAACTTCCTCGGAACTGGATGGACGACGGGGGTCCGGCGCGATGGCACCAGACCCCCGCAAGGGTACGACGAATCGCCGCTACCGCATACTTACTGGTCGCGGAACCGGACGATCTTGACGAACTCGTCGGCGTCGAGCGACGCGCCGCCGACCAGAGCGCCGTCGATGTCGGGCTTCGCCATGATCTCGGCGACATTGCCGGACTTCACCGAGCCGCCGTACTGGATGCGGACCGCGTCGGCCAGCTCCTGGGAGTACAGCTCGGCGAGCTTGGCGCGGATCGCGGCGCAGACCTCCTGCGCGTCGTCGGCGCCGCAGACCTTGCCGGTGCCGATGGCCCAGACGGGCTCGTACGCGATCACGACGGACTCGGCCTGCTCGGCCGGGAGGTCCTTGAGACCGCCCTCGACCTGGGCGAGGGTGTGGGAGACGTGGTTGCCGGCCTCGCGGACGTCCAGCTCCTCGCCCACGCACAGGATCGGGGTCAGACCGTGCTTGTAGGCGGCCTTGACCTTGGCGTTCACGACGTCGTCGGTCTCGTCGTGGTACTGACGGCGCTCGGAGTGGCCGACGGCCACGTACGTGCACTTCAGCTTCGCCAGCATCGAGCCGGAGATCTCGCCGGTGTAGGCGCCGGAGTCCTGCGCGGACAGGTCCTGGGCGCCGTACTTGATCTTGAGCTTGTCGCCGTCGACCAGGGTCTGCACGGAGCGCAGGTCGGTGAAGGGCGGCAGGACGGCGACCTCACAGGCCTCGTAGTCCTTGTCGGCCAGGGCGAAGGCGAGCTTCTGGACGTGCGCGATGGCCTCGAGGTGGTTGAGGTTCATCTTCCAGTTGCCCGCCATCAGCGGCGTGCGCGTGCTCATCTAGGTCAGTCCTCCAGTGCGGCGAGGCCGGGGAGCGTCTTGCCCTCGAGGTATTCGAGGGAGGCGCCGCCACCGGTCGAGATGTGGCCGAATGCGTTCTCGTCGAAACCGAGGGTGCGCACCGCGGCGGCGGAGTCTCCGCCGCCGACGACGGTGAAGCCCTTGGAGTCGACCAGGGCCTGGGCGACCGCCTTGGTGCCCTCGGCGTAGTCGGGGTGCTCGAAGACGCCCATGGGACCGTTCCAGAAGACGGTCTCGGCGTCGGCGAGCTTGGCTGCGTACAGGGCGCCGGTCTTCGGACCGATGTCCAGGCCCAGCTGCCCCTCGGGCATCTGGTCCGCCTCGACGGCGGTGTGCTCGCTGGGCGCCTTGGTCTTGAGGTCCGGGAATCCGGGGGAGACCACGACGTCGACCGGGAGCACCAGCTCGACGCCCAGCTTCTCGGCGCGCGCCATGTACTCGGTGACGGCCGGGATCTGGTCCTCCTGGAGCAGCGAGGTGCCGACCTCGCAGCCCTTGGCCTTGAGGAAGGTGAAGGCCATGCCGCCGCCGATCAGGATGCGGTCGGCCTTGCCGAGCAGCTGGTCGATGACGGCGAGCTTGTCGGAGACCTTGGAGCCGCCGAGCGCGACGACGTACGGGCGCGCGACGTCCTCGGTGAGCTTCTTCAGGACGCCGACCTCGGTGGCGATGAGGTGACCGGCGTAGTGCGGCAGACGGGCCGGGAGGTCGTACACGGAGGCGTGCTTGCGGTGCACGGCGCCGAAGCCGTCGCCCACGTACACGTCCGCGAGGGCGGCGAGCCGGTCGGCGAACTCGCCGCGCTCGGTGTCGTCCTTGGACGTCTCGCCGGCGTTGAAGCGGAGGTTCTCGACGACCGCGACCTGGCCGGGCTCCAGACCGTCCACGGCGTCGTGGGCGGCGGGTCCGACGGTGTCCTGCGCGAACGCGACCGGCGCGCCGAGGAGTTCACCGAGGCGCTCGGCGGCGGGCAGCAGCGAGAAGGCCGGGTCCGGGGCGCCCTTGGGGCGGCCCAGGTGCGAGGCGACGACGACCTTGGCGCCCGCCTCTGCCAGTGCCTTGACGGTGGGCAGGACGGCGCGGATGCGGCCGTCGTCGGTGATGAGGCCGCCGGCCAGCGGCACGTTGAGGTCGGCGCGGACGAAGACCCGCTTGCCGGACACTCCTTCGGCGAGAAGCTCGTCGATCGTCTTCATGAAGCGACTCCTAGGGGAAGGCTCTGGGGATCCGAGGGGGCTGATCGATCACCACGTGGCGCAGGGCCCGGGCAGCGCGGCGTCGCGCTGCCCGAGCCCTGGCTCACATCGAGGTGCCTGCTCGGGTGACTAGAGCTGGCCGCCGACGAAGACCGTCAGGTCCACGAGGCGGTTGGAGTAGCCCCACTCGTTGTCGTACCAGCCGAGGATCTTCACCGTGTTGCCCTCCTGGACCATGGTCAGGGAGGAGTCGAAGGTGCAGGAGGCCGGGTCGCTGACGATGTCCGAGGAGACGATCGGGTCCTCGGTGTACGCCAGGAAGCCCTTGAGGTCGCCGTCCTCGGACGCCTTCTTGAACGCGGCGTTGACCTCGTCCTTGGTGACCTCGCGCTGGAGCGTCACGACCAGGTCGGTGGCCGAGCCGGTCGGGACCGGGACGCGCATGGCGATGCCGTCCAGCTTGCCCTTGAGCTGCGGGAGGACCAGGGCGGTGGCCTTCGCGGCACCGGTCGTGGTCGGGATGATGTTCTCGGCGGCGGCGCGGGCGCGGCGCAGGTCCGAGTGCGGGAAGTCCAGGATGCGCTGGTCGTTGGTGTACGCGTGAACCGTCGTCATCAGGCCCTTGACGATGCCGAAGTTCTCGTCGAGAACCTTGGCCATCGGCGCCACACAGTTCGTGGTGCAGGAGGCGTTGGAGATGATGTTGTGGTTCGCCGGGTCGTACTGGTCCTGGTTGACGCCCATCACGATGGTGATGTCCTCGTCCTTGGCCGGAGCCGAGATGAGGACCTTCTTGGCGCCGCCGGCGATGTGCTTCTCGGCGTCGGCCTTCTTCGTGAAGATGCCGGTCGACTCGATGACGATGTCGACGCCGAGCCGGCCCCACGGGATGTCGGCGGGGTTGCGCTCGGACAGGACCTTGATCGTGTGCCCGTCGACGGTGATCGTGTCGGCGGTGTGCGACACCTCGGCCTTGAGGCGGCCCAGAATGGTGTCGTACTTGAGCAGGTGGGCGGTGGTCGCGGTGTCACCCAGGTCGTTGACAGCCACGATCTCGATGTCAGCACCCTGCTCCAGCAGCGCGCGGAAGTAGTTACGACCGATGCGGCCAAAGCCGTTGATGCCTACGCGGATCGTCACGAACCGATCTCCTCGTTAGGTACGCCGACTCAAGTGTCGGCGAGTTGTATGGGATGTCCCCGACCGCCTCCGACCCTACCTCCCCCAAGGCCCCTGAGTGACATCGAGCACGGCCATACACGGCAGGGCGATCCGTACCCGTCAGTAGGGGTACGGATCGCCCGTTCTGTTCATGTGATGGTCACGTACGGTCAGTTGTCGAGTGCCGAAAGTGCCTTTCCGATCAAGGCCGCGCGGTCGGCCGCCGTACCGACGTGTTCCAGACCGAAGCCCAGCAGCACGGTGTCGTCCGTGGTGACCGCCCCGTAGGTCTTGAAGAGCTCTCCGGTGCGCGCCCAGTCCCGCAGGACGGCCGGGCTGCCCGGAGGCGGACCGGCGACGCTCCAGGGACCGAGGGAGGATTCAAATCCCTCCGTGTCCACGGAGTTCCCGCCGACCACGAGCGAGGAGTCGTCCACGAGGAGGCCGTGACCGCCCGAGCTCGGGTCGCTGATGTAGCTGAACGAGACCTCGACGGACCGGCCGGCGTACGCGCTCAGGTCGAAGGAGACCTGCTGCCAGCCGCTGGACGCGCCGGTGAAGCTGTTCCACCGGCCGCTGGAGCCGGTGGCGGTGCACCCGGCCGCGCTCACGGTCAGGTAGTGCCTGATCCAGGGGTGTTCCTGGGCCAGGAAGCCGGCCTCGCACTCGGCGGGGACGGCCGAGGTGGTCGCACCGCCCGCCTCGGGGAGCGTGGTCCAGTCGTCGGCGCCGGTCGTGTGGACCTCGACGACCGCGTGGTCGTAGCCGGGCTCGGTGTCCCACAGCATCCGGGAACGCAGCGTCGGCGTGTCGGCGGCGGAGACCCCGGTGAGGTCGATCGTGCGGGTGAGCCGCTTGTAGGCGTCGTCGGTGTGCACCGCGGCGGCCATGTACGAGCCCGCGTACGGCCCGTACGGGTTGACGGTCCCGCTGAACTGTCCCGCCCCCGCGCCGGAGGCGAACTGCGGGTACTGCGCCGCGCTGAGCGAGTCGGAGGTGACGGCGTAGGTGCCCGCCGCGTTCAGCGGGTTGCCGGGCGCGTCGCCGAGCGTTCCCGTGGCGCCGTCGAGCCCACCCGAGCCGGTGAAGCCCTTGGCGCCGGGTGTGGACGTGCGGGAGTAGGCGCCCAGGTAGTACTGGCTGAAGTCGTTCGAGAGGGTGCCCCCGCCCAGGTCGACGCTGCCGCCGGCGAGTTCGCCCGCCTCGACCAGCTTGCCGCCCTCGTTGAGGAAGGCCCGCAGCTGGAGCTGGGTGGCGTTCCCGGGCCGCAGGGCGCCGGTGTAGTGGACGACCGTGCGGAAGTGGTCGAGGACACCGAGCGCGTCGGGCGCGCCCTGGGTGGCGACGTCCCAGACCAGGGCCTTCCTGCCGTCGGCCTTCAGCGCGTCGACGTACGTCTGCGCCTGCGTGGCCGCGGCGCCCTCCTCGGCGACCACGAGCACGTCGGCCCTCGGCCGCTGTGCCACGGTGTACGTGAAGTGGCTGCTGGAGGTGGGCTTTCCGGCTCGGGTCGTACCGGTGAACCAGACCTCGACCCGGTCGCCCGGACCACCGTCCGCGATCCTGGCGCGGTACTCGTCGAAGTAGAGGTTGTCGGTGCCCCCGTAGGTCTCGCCGCCCCGCCAGCCCCTGACCGCGACGGTGTGCGTACGGCCGCCGTCCACGCGGTACCTGAGCCGCTTGTCGCGCACGGACTTGCGGATGACGGCGGAGACCTGCTGGCCGGCGCCACGGGAGTAGGACGTGGTGAAGGCGGCCGGGGTGAAGTCGGGCGCGTCGAGGCCCACCGACGAGGACGGCCGGTCGGGGTGCGCGGCGGTCTCGGCGACGGAGAGCGCGAACGGGACGTTCTTCTCGAACTCCTGCTCGATCAGATTCTCGTCGTCCGGGAAGGTGAAGACGGAGGCGCAGTCCGCCGCGTTCCAGGCGTCGTTCGGGTCGGCGTCCGAGGCCGTCTGACAGGTCGACATCTCGGGGGTGAACATCGCCATGCCGTTGACGTTGCCCGCGTGACCGTCCGCCTCGCCGTTGGTCGTGTACAGCTCCGAGGAGACCTGCGGGTGGTAGCCCGGGATCGCGGAGTGCTCCGGGGTCCCGGCGAGCGCCTTGTAGAGCACGTCGTCCGGTGTCGGCGTCGCCACCTGCCAGCCCACTCCGTAGAGCAGCAGTTCGGCGGCGGAGTGGTAGTTGATCCCGTACGTGAAGCCGACGCGCTTCTCGAAGGTGTCGAGCGCCCTGGTCTCGGGCTCGGACTCCGGGCTCGCGCCCCGGTAGGTCTCGCTGGTGGGGTTGGGGGACGAACCCTCGTCGTCGTAGCCCCACTTGTAGGCGAAGTTGCGGTTGAGGTCGACGCCGTCGCCGGTGGAGATGACGCCGTCGCCGTTCACGTCCCGCAGGTTCTTGCGCCACTGGCGGGTGTCGGCGTCCTTGAAGGTGTAGTCGTAGCCGTCGGGGTTGGCCGACAGGACGAACCACAGTTCGGTGGAGTCGACGATCTTCTTGATGCGCTTGTCGGTCGCGTAGTGGTCCAGGTAGTAGTGCATCAGCCGCCGCGTCATCTCGGGGGTGATCCACTCGCGCGCGTGCTGGTTGGACACGTACAGCACCGACGGCCTGGAGCCGTCCTTGGTCTTCCGGGCGCCCTTGGTCAGTTTGAGCGCGAGGATGTCCTGGCCGTTCAGCGTCTTGCCGATGGAGACGACCGTGGTCAGGTCCGGGTGCGCCCGACCGGTCTCGACGATCTCCTCCTCCAGGTTGCCCTTCCCGCTGTACGGGCGGAACACCCCCTGGTCGGCGGCGGCGACCCGGCCCTCGGCCCGGGCGGAGAGCGTGTGTTCGGTGAGGTCGACGCCCTGCTTCTCCAGCTTCGCGGCCTGCTGGTCGGTGACGTAGACCTCGACCGTGCTCCTGCCGTTCTTCCAGGTCGTGTCGCCGAGTTCGTGACCGTCCTGGCCGGCCGCGAGCAGCAGGGGTACCTGCTGCTTCGTGATCTCGGCGCGGAACACCTTCACGGCGTTCGCGTCGGGCCTGGGCGAACCGCCGTCCTGCGCCCGGGCGACCGGCGCCACGGCCGCACCGCCCAGCAGGAGCGCGCCGGTGGCGAGGATCGCGCTCGCTCTTCGTCTCATGAGCCCCCCTTGCACGGGTTCGCCACAGCAGCGAACAGATGCCAGGCTCATGACACTTCATGGTCAAGTCAAGGGTGCCTCGCGGACGGACGGATGCCGGTGCCGTTGCCCAAGTGGGCTTCGACACCGGCATGGTGACTTTCCGTCAGATGATCCCGCACGTCGTTCACGGTGCCCCGCGGGTCCGGGTCAGCCCGCGAGGTTGTCCGCCATCTCCTCGGACAGGCTCGACTCCGTCCCGGGGATCCCGAGGTCCTGCGCCCGCTTGTCGGCCATCGCCAGCAGCCGGCGGATACGCCCCGCGACGGCGTCCTTGGTCAGCGGCGGGTCGGCGAGCGCGCCCAGCTCCTCCAGGGATGCCTGCTTGTGCTCCATGCGCAGCCGTCCGGCGGCGGCCAGGTGCTCCGGCACCTCGTCCGCGAGGATCTCCAGGGCGCGCTGGACGCGGGCCCCGGCGGCGACGGCGGCACGCGCCGATCTGCGCAGGTTGGCGTCGTCGAAGTTGGCGAGCCGGTTCGCCGTGGCACGGACCTCACGGCGCATCCGCCGCTCCTCCCAGGCCAGCACCGACTCGTGGGCGCCGAGACGGGTCAGCAGCGCGCCGATCGCGTCGCCGTCGCGCACGACCACCCGGTCCACACCACGCACCTCGCGGGCCTTCGCCGCGATCGAGAGCCTGCGGGCGGCACCGACCAGCGCGAGCGCGGCCTCCGGGCCCGGGCAGGTCACCTCCAGGGACGAGGAGCGGCCGGGCTCGGTGAGCGAGCCGTGGGCCAGGAAGGCCCCGCGCCAGGCCGCCTCGGCGTCGCAGGTGGCCCCCGAGACCACCTGCGGCGGCAGTCCCCGGATCGGGCGTCCCCGCCCGTCCACGAGGCCGGTCTGGCGGGCCAGCTGGTCACCGCCCGCGACCACGCGCACCACATAGCGCGAACCGCGCCGCAGTCCGCCGGGCGCCATCACGATCAGTTCGGAACTGTGGCCGAAGATCTCCAGAATGTCCCGCTTCAGCCGGCGCGCCGCCATCGCCGTGTCCAGCTCCGCCTCGATCACAATCCGGCCGCTCACGAGGTGAAGGCCGCCGGCGAACCGCAGGATGGCCGAGACCTCCGCCTTCCTGCAACAGGTCCGGGTGACGGGGAGCCGGGAAATCTCGTCCTTCACCGCTGCCGTCATCGCCATGGGCCGATCCTTCCATGCATCCGAAAAATACGGTCGTACGCGGCGGCCAACAGCTCCGGATCGTGCCGCGGAGATCCGTCGGTCCTGGCCACCGGCGCCAGCTCGACCGCGGCACCGAACCGCAGGGCGGCTTCGGCGAGAGATTCGCGGTCGGGCACGGCAGCCTCGTCGGCCAGCACCACGTCCAGGGCGAGTTTAGGGGCGTGTCGTCCCAAAACCTCCAAATGACGCTGCGGGGAGAAGCCTTCGGTT
Source organism: Streptomyces sp. f51 (assembly GCF_037940415.1). Lineage (NCBI taxonomy): Bacteria > Bacillati > Actinomycetota > Actinomycetes > Kitasatosporales > Streptomycetaceae > Streptomyces > Streptomyces sp. f51. Next base: position 1,602,872 of record NZ_CP149798.1, read on the forward strand.
TCTCCGGGCTGCGGTGCGAGGTTCAGGGAGAGTACCCGGCGCGCCCTGGTCTGGCTGAGGGCGTCCAGCAGTTCGGGCACCAGAAGGTGCGGAATGACCGAGGAGAACCAGGATCCGGGGCCGAGAACCACCCAGTCCGCGTCGAGGACCGCGGCCACGGCCTCGGGCACGGCCGGCGGATCGTGCGGTACGACGTGCACCGACTGGACCTCGCCCGGGGTGAGCGCCACGTTCGCCTGGCCGCGGACGGTGGCGATCTCCTCGGGCCGCTCGGGGTCGTGCCCCTTGACCAGGGCCTGGAGCTCCAGGGGCACGGCGGACATGGGCAGCACCCGGCCGTGCGCGCCGAGCAGCTTGCCGACCAGGTCGAGCGCCTGCACATGGTCGCCGAGCTGTTCCCACAGGGCGACGATCAGCAGATTGCCGACCGCGTGTTCGTGCAGGTCGCCCTTGGACTGGAAGCGGTGCTGGATGACGCGGGCCCAGGTCTGGCCCCAGTCGTCGTCGCCGCACAGCGCCGCCAGCGCCTTGCGCAGGTCACCGGGCGGCAGGACGCCCAGCTCGTCGCGCAGGCGCCCGCTGGAGCCGCCGTCGTCGGCCACGGTGACGACGGCGGTGAGGTCGCCGGTGATCCGGCGCAGCGCGGCGAGCGAGGCGGACAGCCCCATGCCGCCGCCGAGGGCGACGACCTTGGGCTGCGCGCCGCGGCGGCGCGGTCTGGCGCCGCGCGCCGCGGCCGGCTGGACCCGGTCCCCGGGGATCTCCCGGCGCAGCCGGCCCAGCCGCAGGGTGGTACGTCCGGTCACTCGCGCCCCATGTCCCGGTGGACGAGCACGGTCTCCACGCCCTGGGAGGCGAGGCGGGCGGCGAGCTTCTCGGCGGTCGCGACCGAGCGGTGCTTGCCGCCGGTGCAGCCCACCGCGATGGTCACGTAGCGCTTGCCCTCACGCCGGTAGCCGGCGGCGATGAGCTGGAGCAGCTCGGAGTAGCGGTCGAGGAACTCCTTGGCCCCGGGCTGGTTGAAGACGTACGCCGAGACCTCCTCGTTCAGACCGGTGAAGGGGCGCAGCTCCGGAACCCAGTGCGGGTTGGGCAGGAAGCGCATGTCCACGACCAGGTCGGCGTCGACCGGCAGGCCGTACTTGAACCCGAAGGACATGACGGTGGCCCGCAGCTCGGGCTCCTCCTCGCCCGCGAACTGGGCGTCCATCTTGGCGCGCAGTTCGTGCACGTTCAGGCTGGAGGTGTCGATGACGAGGTCGGCGTCGCCGCGCAGCTCGCGCAGCAGCTCGCGTTCGGCGTCGATCCCGTCCACGATGCGGCCGTCGCCCTGGAGGGGGTGCGGTCTGCGCACCGACTCGAAGCGCCGCACCAGGGCCTCGTCGGAGGACTCCAGGAAGACGATCCGCCGGGTGACGTTGCGGGACTCCAGGTCGGCGAGGGATTCACGGAGGTTGTCGAAGAACCGGCGGCCGCGTACGTCGACGACGACGGCGATCCGCGCCACGTTGCCCTGGGAGCGGGCGCCGAGCTCCACCATGGTGGGGATCAGGGCGGGCGGCAGGTTGTCGACGACGAACCAGCCGAGGTCCTCCAGACATTTGGCGGCCGTGGACCGGCCGGCTCCGGACATGCCGGAGATGATCACCAGCTCGGGGATGACGGCGTCCGGGGCTCCCGCCCCGGCCGTCTCGATGCCCGTACCCACCTGTGCTCCGTCTTCCCTCGGCGTTTCACGTTCCGCGTGATTCTCGCCTGCCTGGCCGTGTGTCTCCTCGCCCTGTGCCGGGCGTTCCTGTTCACGCGCGTCGTTCTCGGTCATGTCTCCTGCCCCCGTCGCTCGTCCGAGGCGCCCGCGGTCACGGGCTCCTCCACGGGGCCCGCCGTCGTCCCGGGCGCCGCGTGTTCGTCGTCTTCCATGATCTCTCCGGTGGCCGTGTTCACGGCGGGTGCCGCGGGGGCCGCCTGGGCGAGTGCGACGGCGATGGTCTCCGCCGTCTTGCGTCCCACGCCGGGAACCTCGCAGATCTGGTCGATCGTCGCGGACCGGAGCTTCTTCACGGAGCCGAAGTGTTTGATCAGTGCCTGTTTGCGGGACTCGCCCAGGCCCGGTACGTCGTCCAGGGGGCCCGACCGGAAGCGCTTGGCCCGCTTGGCCCGCTGGTAGGTGATCGCGAAGCGGTGGGCCTCGTCCCGCACCCGCTGGAGCAGATACAGGCCCTCGCTGCTGCGCGGCAGGACGACGGGGTCGTTCTCGCCGGGCAGCCACACCTCCTCCAGGCGCTTGGCGAGTCCGCACACGGCGATGTCGTCGATGCCGAGTTCGTCCAGGGCCCGCTGCGCGGCGGCGACCTGCGGCTGCCCGCCGTCGACGACGACGAGCTGCGGCGGGTAGGCGAAACGCTTGGGGCGGCCGTCGTCCTCGGCGAAGGCGTTCAGCGCGAGGGGGGCCGCCGAGCCGTCGCTGTCCGTCCCATCGGTCCCGGCGGTCCCGGCGGTCCCGGCGGTCCCGGCGGTCCCGGCGGTCCCGGCGGGCGAGGCGGGAGGAGCCAGGGTCTCCGCGATGCCCGCGGCGGCGTCCTCTCCGTCCGTCCACTCCCCCGTCCGCTCCTTCTCCACGAGATAGCGCCGGAAGCGCCGGGTGATCACCTCGTGCATGGAGCGGACGTCGTCCTGGCCGGCGAAGCCCTTGATCTGGAAGCGGCGGTACTCGCTCTTGCGCTGGAGCCCGTCCTCGAAGACGACCATCGAGGCCACCACGTCGTCGCCCTGGAGGTGCGAGATGTCGTAGCACTCGATCCGCAGGGGGGCGCTGTCCAGGCCGAGGGCCTCGGAGATCTCCTCCAGGGCGCGCGAGCGCGTGGTCAGGTCGGAGGCGCGCCGGGTCTTGTGCAGGGCGAGCGCCTGAAGGGCGTTGCGCTGCACGGTCTCCATGAGGGCCTTCTTGTCGCCCCGCTGCGGTATGCGCAGCGACACGTTCGAGCCGCGGCGGGCGGTGAGCCACTCCTGAACCGGTTCCACCGGGTCGGGCAGCGCCGGGACGAGCACCTCCTTGGGGACCGAGTCACCGGTCTCCTCGCCGTAGAGCTGCTGGAGCGCGTGCTCGACGAGGTCGCCCGTGGTGACCGCCTCCACCTTGTCCGTGACCCAGCCGCGCTGGCCGCGCACCCGTCCGCCGCGCACGTGGAAGATCTGCACCGCGGCCTCCAGCTCGTCCTCGGCGAGGGCGATGAGGTCGGCGTCGGTCGCGTCCGCGAGGACGACCGCGTTCTTCTCCATGGCCTTCTTCAGGGCCTCGATGTCGTCGCGCAGCCGGGCCGCGCGCTCGTACTCCATCTCCTCGGCGGCTTCGGCCATCTGCTGTTCCTGACGGCGGATGTACGTCCCCGTGCGGCCCGCCATGAAGTCGCAGAACTCCTCGGCCAGCTCGCGGTGCTCCTCGGGCGAGACCCGGCCGACGCAAGGGGCGGAGCACTTGCCGATGTAGCCGAGGAGACAGGGCCGGCCGGTGCGGGAGGCGTTCTTGAAGACTCCGGCGGAGCAGGTGCGGACCGGGAAGACGCGCAGGAGCAGGTCGACGGTGTCGCGGATGGCCCACGCGTGTCCGTAGGGACCGAAGTAGCGAACGCCCTTCTTCTTGGCGCCGCGCATCACCTGGACCCGCGGGAACTCCTCGTTCATCGTCACGGCGAGATGGGGGTAGCTCTTGTCGTCGCGGTACTTGACGTTGAAACGGGGGTCGTACTCCTTGATCCAGGAGTACTCCAGCTGAAGGGCCTCGACCTCCGTGGACACGACCGTCCACTCCACCGACGCGGCCGTGGTGACCATCGTGCGGGTGCGGGGGTGGAGATTCGCCAGGTCCTGGAAGTAGCTCGCCAGGCGCTGACGCAGGCTTTTCGCCTTTCCGACGTAGATCACCCGGCGGTGCTCGTCGCGGAATCGGTACACCCCCGGGGAGTCCGGGATCTGTCCCGGCTTGGGGCGGTAGCTGGAGGGGTCGGCCATGTCACACACCCTACTGGCGCGGGCCGACACCGCGGTCGGCTCCCGGATCGCCTGTGGAAAACCTCGCGGTCTCGGCAAAGGCGCTCGCGCGGGGCTCGGGGTGGCGGCAGGGGGCCCACGGCCAGACCCGCGTGTGTCGGCAGGGGGCCTGCGGCCAGACCCGCGGTGCGCAGGGGGCCCGCGGCCAGACCCACGGTGTCGCCGAGGGCCTGCGCCAGGCCCTCGGCGTAGGCGAAGGCGACCGCGTCGGGCCCGCGGTGTCAGTCCCGACGCCTGCGCAGGGCCCGCGAGACGCTCAGGACGAGTGCGACGAGGGCTCCCACGCCGGCCGCCGCGGACGCCACGACCACGAAGGGGTCCGCCGGGCCGGCGTCGCGGGTCCGGACCCGGCCGCCCTCACGACCCGGCCCGCCCTGTCCGCCCTTCACGCCCTGTCCGCCCTTCGCGCCCTGTCCGCCGGCCTGTCCGCCCTTTCCGTCCCGCCCGCGGTCGTCCCCGTGCTCGGCGCGTGCCGCCGGGGATGCGCCGGATCCGGCCACCCGGGGCCGCTCGTACCGGACCGTCGTGCCGAACGGCGCGGAGGGAGATCCGGGGGCTCCGCCCGCGTGGACGGCCGTACCCGCGTGGCCGGCCGCGCGCCCGAGGGCCGCCGTCGCCGGTGCGGTGCCCAGTGCGGCCAGGACGACAACGAGTGCGACAACTCGTCGGGTGCGGCGCATCGTGTGTGCTCCCGAGTGGGGTCGAGGAAGGACGGAGCGCGTCCGGGGGGCTGCGGTGAGCCATGTTGAGCATCAGGTGTTGTCGGGGCTTGGTCAACACGCTTCAATGCGGGGGAACTCGGGGCGTGAACGGCGAAACCCGCGCGTGTACAGCCCCCGCGCGCCCACAGGGCTGCGCCGATGAACCGCTCTCCGACGGTCTGACCAGCCGTTGTGAACATCCACAGAAAGGCCCCTGCATGCGGACCGGCATACAGCACGCGGACGTCGCCACGGCGGAACTGGAAACGGCCCTGCGGGGCGGCCCCTTCCATGTCGCACTGCGCGCAGCGATCACCGCCCGTGGGCTGCCGTTGCAGCGCGTCCAGCACCATCTCTCCCGACACGGCGTCAAAGTCGGTGTGACGAGCCTGAGTTACTGGCAGCAGGGCGCCCGCCGTCCCCAGCGCCCCGAGTCCCTGCGGGCCGTCCGCGCGCTGGAGGAGATACTCCAGCTGCCCGACGAGTCCCTGATCAGGCTGCTCGCCGAGGCCGAGGAACGCCCGGATCCGGAGCGTCCCACGGGCCGTTCCTACCGCGCTCTCATGGAGGCCTCCGGAGTCCTGGAGCGGCTGCTCACCGAACTGGAGTCCCCTCTCGACGGCGGACTGCACACACTCGGCCATCACGAACGCGTGCACATAGGCGCCCGTCGCGAACTGCTGGGCCGCGAGTCGCACCACATAGTGCGCGCCCACAGGGACGGGGTGGACCGCTATGTGGCCATCCATCACGGCGACCCCGGATGCGCACCGGAACGGACGACGGTCCGTGCCCTGGAGAACTGCCGTACGGGGCGGGTGCGCTGGCACGGCGACACCGGTGTGCTCGTCGCCGAGCTGCTCTTCGACACCCGGCTGCGGGCGGGCGAGACCTTCCTCTTCCGCTACGCCTTCGAGGACGGCACGGCCGGGGCGTCCAGCGAGTACGTCCGCGGGTTCGGTTTCGCGGGCGGACAGTACGCGCTCCAGGTGCACTTCGCCGAGAACGCGCTCCCCGTACGCTGCCACCGCTTCACCCAGCACTCGGCCGCCGCACCGCGCAGCGGCCGCCAGGAGCTGGCGCTGAGCGGCCGGCACCGCTCGGTGCACCTGGTCGAGCCGCGGGTGCGGTCGGGGATCGTCGGGATCGGCTGGGACTGGGAGTGACCTCACGCCCTGGTGCGGTCCGCGGTCCCGGCCGGTGACCGCACCGGGCTCACGCTCCCGGTCCGGCGACGATCTTCCCGTTCTTCTCCTCGACCGGCAGGGGGTGCAGCGGCACGGTGGCGGGCGCCCGCAGCACCTTGCCGGTCCCGGCGTCGAACTCGCTGCCGTGACAGGGGCACACGAGGGTCGTGCCCTGGAGCTTGTTGATGGCGCACCCGGCGTGGGTGCAGATCGAGCTGAACGCCTTGAGCGAACCGTCCTCGGCGCGGCTGACCACGACGTTGTGGTCCTGGTACAGCTGAGCACCTCCCTTGGAGACCTCGCCGGTCGCGCCGAGGGCGACGGGGGCGGTCGGCGTGGCGGGGGTTCCGCCACCGCTGCCGCCGCCGGAGCACGCGGCGAGGCCGAGCCCGGCGACCGGGGTGATCGCCGCTCCCCGCAGGACGGTACGACGGCTCGCGGACGGTCGGCCGGACATGGCATCTCCACTGGTCGAGGGCGCGGGCGGACACTCCGCCGGCAGCGACGGGGCTGAGCACGGCGAGGCGCCGCGCACCGACGATACCGGCACAGATCACCCCGTCCGTCACGGGGCGGGTCCGCGCGGCCGGGCCGGGCGCCCTCGGGCGTAAACGCTTGCGCAAACGCGTGCGTAAGCGTTTACGCCTGCCGTCGACTGCGATACGTTCGCCCGGGAACGACGTTCTCCAGGGCCGAGAACGACGACGTGCTCCCGGGCGTCCCGGACCGAGAACGGCATGCTCCCGAGCCCGCGATCGTCGTCTTCGAGGCCGGCGAGCGACGCATTCCAGGGAGGGAGCGCCATGGTGACGATGGCCGATGTGGCCCGACGGGCGGGCGTGTCCGCCGCGACGGTCTCCCACGTCATCAACGGCACCCGTCCGGTCCTGCCCGGGACACGGCAGGCCGTCCTCGACGCGATCGACGAGCTGGGCTACACGCCCAACACCCTCGCCCGCTCGCTCGTCACCTCCCGTACGCGGTCCATCGGACTCGCGGTGTCGGCGATCGCCAACCCCTACTTCACGGAGATCCTCCAGGGCGTGGAGGCCGTAGCCCTGGAACACGGCTACGGCCTGCTGATCGCCGATCCGCACGACGAGCCCGGGCACGAGCGCACGGTCGCGCAGCTGCTGCACGAACGGCGCGTCGACGGAATGATCATCGCCCCTTCACCGAGTCCCGACGCGCTCCTGCGCTATCTGGCACAGCACGAGGTACCGACCGTCTTCCTGGACCGGCTCGTGGACGCGCCCGCCGCGACCGGCTTCCGTCATGACCAGGTCTGCGCCGAGAACACGGCCCCCATGGCGAGCCTGGTGACTCATCTCGCCGAGCGCGGACACCGGCGTATCGGACTGGTCGCGGGCCGGCCCGGGCTGAGCACCACGGCGGAGCGGATCACCGGCTACCGGCATGGCCTCGCGCACGCCGGACTCCCCTACGACGAACGGCTCGTGGTGCACGGCGACTCCCGGACGGAGGCGGCGGAGGAGGCCACCCACCGGCTGCTGTCGCTCGGGGCACCGCCGGACGCGCTCGTCACCGCCAACAACGCCATGACCGTCGGCGCGCTGCGGGCCCTGCGCGACCGGGACCTGTCCGTCCCCGACGACCTGGCGCTGTGCTGCTTCGACGACTTCTCCTGGGCGGACCTGTTCACCCCGCGGCTCACCGTGATCGCCCAGCCGAGCAAGGAGATCGGTGCCACGGCCGTCCGGCTGCTGCTGGAACGACTGGCGTCCCCGCACCGGGAGAGCCGCACCGTCCGGCTCGCCTCCGCGTTCGTCCACCGCACCTCGTGCGGCTGCCCCGCCGCCGTGCGCGCCGGGGGCACCGAGTCAGAGACACCGAGGAAAGGACCCGAGTCGTGATCGTCGTCGCCGGTGAGGCCCTGATCGATCTGGTGCCGCAGGGCTCCGGCGCCTTGGCGGGACTGCTGCCTCGCCGGGGCGGCGGCCCGTACAACACGGCGGTGGCGCTCGGCCGCCTCGGCTCTCCCACCGCCTTCTGCTCGCGCGTCTCCCGGGACGCGTTCGGCGAGGCTCTGCTGGAGGGGCTGGTGGAGGCCGGTGTCGACGTGTCGTCCGTGCGGCGTGGCGGTGAACCGACGACGCTGGCCGTCGCCACGATCGGGACGGACGGCTCGGCCGCGTACTCCTTCTACGTCGAGGGCACAGCGGACCGTCTCTTCACGACCCCGGACCGGCTCCCCGACGAGACGCGGGCGGTGTCCTTCGGCACCTGTTCCCTCGTCCTGGAACCGGGAGCGAGCGCGTACGAGGAGCTGATGCGGACCGCCGCCGCGCGGGGCGTCTTCACGACGCTCGACCCGAACATCCGCGCCGGTCTGATCCCCGATCCGGACGCCTACCGGGCCCGGTTCAAGAGCTGGCTGCCGTCGGTGTCCCTGCTCAAGCTGTCCGAGGAGGACGCCCGGTGGCTCGGCGGCACCCCGCTGGAATGGCTGGCCGCCGGTCCCTCGGCGGTGGTGATCACCCGGGGCGGCGACGGTCTCACCGCCTTCACCAGGGACGGCTCGATGCACTCCGTGCCCGGTGAGCCGGTGGACGTGGTGGACACGATCGGCGCGGGTGACACCGTGAACGCGGCGCTGCTGCACGGCTTGGCCGTCCGGAACGCCCTGTCACCTTCCGCGGTGGCGGAACTCGGCGCCCGGGGCTGGACCGAGCTTCTGGGGTTCGCGGCCCGCGCGGCGGCCGTCACCTGCTCCCGCGCCGGAGCCGAACCGCCGTACGCCCACGAACTCGGCGACCTGTAGGAACCACTCCGGACGGGCGCCCCCTGGCCCGAAGCATGACGTGCGGGGCCGCCGACCTCTCAACGGACGGCGCCCCGCGGGAAGTTCCCACGGGGCGCCACCTTCGAGACAAGGCCGGTCCGACACACCGGACGGGTCGGGTCGGACCGCCGGAACCGGTCGGACTGTACGACCGGTCCGACGCGTCGGAACCGGTCGGGTCAGGCCTTCCGGGCCCGCGTGGTCTTCTTCGCGGGCGTCACCTTCTTGGCCGCCGCTGTCGTGGCGGTCTTCTTCGCGGCCGTCTTCTTCGTGGCGGCCGCCTTCTTGGTCGCCGTGCCGTCGACGGTCTTCGTGGCCGTCTTCCGTGCCGTCGTCCCCGCGGCGACCGTCTTCCTGGCGGCCGTCTTGCGGGGGGCCTTCACGGGAGCGGCGTCGCTGATCCGGTCGGCGCCGAGGATCTCGCGCAGGAACTTGCCGGTGTGGCTGGCCGGAACGCCCGCGACCTCCTCGGGGGTGCCCTCGGCGATCACGAGACCGCCGCCGTTGCCGCCCTCGGGGCCCATGTCGATGACCCAGTCCGCGGTCTTGATGACATCGAGGTTGTGCTCGATGACGATGACCGTGTTGCCCTTGTCGACGAGACCGGACAGGACCGTGATGAGCTTGCTGATGTCCTCGAAGTGCAGACCGGTGGTCGGCTCGTCCAGGACGTACACGGTGCGGCCGGTGGAGCGCTTCTGGAGCTCGCTGGCGAGCTTGACGCGCTGCGCCTCACCGCCGGACAGCGTCGGCGCGGACTGTCCGAGCCTGACGTAGCCGAGGCCGACGTCGTTCAGTGTCCTGAGGTGCCGGGCGATCGCCGGAACCGCCTCGAAGAAGTCCAGCGCCTCCTCGATGGGCATGTCCAGGACCTCGGAGATGGACTTGCCCTTGTAGTGGACCTCCAGCGTCTCCCGGTTGTAGCGCGCCCCGTGGCAGACCTCGCAGGGGACGTACACGTCCGGCAGGAAGTTCATCTCGATCTTGATGGTGCCGTCGCCCGAGCAGTTCTCGCAGCGCCCGCCCTTGACGTTGAAGGAGAAGCGGCCGGGCAGATAGCCCCGCACCTTCGCCTCGGTGGTCTCGGCGAACAGCTTGCGGACGTGGTCGAAGACTCCGGTGTACGTCGCCGGGTTGGAGCGGGGCGTACGGCCGATGGGCGACTGGTCGACGTGCACGACCTTGTCGACGAGGTCGTCCCCGTCCACGCGCGTGTGGCGTCCCGGCACGTTCCTCGCGCCGTTCAGCTCGCGGGCCAGGTGCGTGTACAGGATGTCGTTGACCAGAGTGGACTTGCCGGAGCCCGACACGCCGGTCACGGCGGTGAGGACGCCCAGCGGGAAGGACACGTCGATGTCCCGGAGATTGTTCTCCCGGGCGCCGTGCACGGTGAGCACGCGACCGGGGTCGGAGGGACGCCGGATGTCCGGGGTCGGGATCTGCCGCTTGCGTGACAGGTACTGCCCGGTCATCGACTCGGTGTTGGCGAGGAGCTCCTTCAGGGGACCGCTGTGCACGACCTTGCCGCCGTGCTCGCCCGCGCCGGGACCGATGTCGACGACCCAGTCGGCGACCTTGATCGTGTCCTCGTCGTGCTCGACGACGATGAGCGTGTTGCCCATGTCCCGCAGGCGGACGAGGGTCTCGATCAGCCGGTGGTTGTCCCGCTGGTGCAGACCGATGGAGGGCTCGTCCAGGACGTACAGGACGCCGACGAGTCCGGAGCCGATCTGGGTGGCCAGGCGGATGCGCTGCGCCTCGCCGCCGGAGAGCGTGCCGGCCGCGCGGTTCAGCGACAGATAGTCGAGGCCCACGTCGACCAGGAAGCGCAGCCGTTCGTTGACCTCCTTCAGCACGCGCTCGGCGATCTTCTTGTCGCGCGCGTTGAGCTTCAGCTCCCCGAGGAAGTCCGCGCAGTCGCTGATGGACATGGCGGCGACCTCGGCGATGGACTTCTCCATGACCGTGACGGCGAGGACCAGCGGCTTCAGGCGCGTGCCCTGGCAGGTGGGGCAGGGCACCTCGCGCATGTAGCCCTCGAAGCGCTCGCGGCTGGCGTCGCTCTCGGACTCGCTGTGGCGCCGCTTGACGAAGGGGACGGCCCCCTCGAAGGGCGTGGTGTACACGCGCTCGCGTCCGTACCGGTTGCGGTAACGGACCTCGATCTGCGTCTTGTGGCCATAAAGGAGGGCCTTCTTCGCGCGCTGCGGCAGTCCGGCGAAGGGGATGTCGGTCCGGAAGCCCAGCGCGTCCGCCAGCGCGCCGATCAGCCGGCCGAAGTAGTCCTTGGTGTGGCCGTGCGACCAGGCGTGGATGGCGCCCTCGTCCAGGGACTTGTCCTCGTCCGGGACGATCAGCTCGGGGTCGACCTCCATGCGCGTGCCGATGCCGGTGCACTCGGGGCAGGCGCCGAACGGCGAGTTGAAGGAGAAGGAGCGGGGCTCCAGTTCCTCGAAGGACAGATCGTCGTACGGGCAGTACAGGTGCTCCGAGTACATGCGCTCGCGCTCGGGGTCGTCCTCGGGGAGGTCGACGAAGTCGAGCACGACCATGCCGCCGGCCAGGCCGAGGGCGGTCTCCACGGAGTCGGTGAGACGGCGCTTGGCGGAGTCCTTCACCGTGAGACGGTCGATGACCACCTCGATGGTGTGCTTCTCCTGCTTCTTCAGCGTCGGCGGCTCGCTGAGCTGGATGGTCTCGCCGTCGACCCGGGCACGGCTGTACCCCTTGGTCTGGAGGTCGGCGAAGAGGTCGACGAACTCGCCCTTGCGCTCGCGCACCAGGGGCGAGAGGACCTGGAAGCGGCTTCCCTCGGGAAGCTCCAGCACCTTGTCGACGATGGCCTGGGGCGACTGACGCGAGATGGGACGGCGGCACTCGGGGCAGTGCGGCTTGCCGATGCGCGCGAAGAGCAGCCGCAGATAGTCGTAGACCTCGGTGATGGTGCCGACCGTCGAGCGCGGGTTGCGCGAGGTCGACTTCTGGTCGATGGAGACGGCCGGGGAGAGACCTTCGATGAAGTCCACGTCCGGCTTGTCCATCTGGCCGAGGAACTGCCGGGCGTACGAGGAGAGGGACTCCACGTAGCGCCGCTGGCCCTCGGCGAAGATCGTGTCGAAGGCGAGGGAGGACTTGCCCGACCCCGACAGGCCCGTGAACACGATGAGCGAGTCGCGCGGGAGGTCGAGCGAGACATTCTTCAGGTTGTGCTCGCGCGCTCCACGGACGATGAGACGGTCGGCCACGCCGGTCCGCACCTTTCTTGAGAGAAGTGACAGGGGCCGCGGGCCCCCGTCATCTCAGACTAGGGCGAGCCACTGACAGCGCCGGTTGCTTTCGCTCGTTCACAACAATCCCGGGCCCTCCAGCATGCCCGACGCCACCATCGAGCCTATAGCACGTGCATTCGATTTAAGGGCCGGGCCGTCCAGCTTCACCCGAACGTGTGGCGGGGCTAGGGTCGACCTCATGATGGATCATGTGCGCGACCTGGCGTCTGTACGTGACGCTACGGAACGACTGCTCACCGCGGTCGCCGAACTGGACAACGCCGCCGCGGCCGAGCCGTCACGGCTTCCCGGGTGGAGCCGCGGTCATGTGCTCGCCCACCTGTCCCGCAACGCGGACGCCCTGGTGAACGTTCTGGAGGGGCGCCCCATGTACGCCTCCGCGAGCGCCCGGGACGCCGACATCGAGCGGGACGCGCCGCGCCCGCTGGACGTACAGCTGGCGGACCTGAGGAAGAGCGCGGCCCACTTCGCGGACACGGGAGCCGCTCCCGCGGACTGGTCCCGCACGGTGGAGCTGCGCAACGGGGTCACCGACTCCGCGGCCCGGGTGCCGTTCCGGCGCTGGGTCGAGGTCGACCTGCACCACGTCGACCTGGGAATCGGCTACGAGCTGGAGCACCTGCCGGAGGAGTTCGTGGCCCGGGAGATCGACTTCCTCGCGGAGCGGTTCGCGGGACACAAGGACGTGCCCGCCACGACCCTGGACGCCGGCGACGGCCGGACGCGGAGCACAGGCGGCGGCGCCGAGGGCGGACCGGTCGAGGTCCGGGGCCCTGCGGCCGATCTGCTCGGCTGGCTCTGCGGCCGCCGCGACGGCACGGCTCTGACGGTCCGCGGCGGCCCTCTTCCGGCCCTGCCTCCGCTATAGGCTGCCGTCATGACGTACAGCGGAGCAGTGACGGTCGGCGGCCCGGCCGATGTGCACGAGTTGCAGGACCTGATGATCTCCAAGGTCGCGGTCGGCCCCATGGACAACAACGCGTATCTGCTGCGCTGCCGGGCCACCGACGAGCAGCTCCTGATCGACGCGGCGAACGAGGCATCGACGCTGCTCACCCTGATCGGCGACGACGGCATCGCGTCCGTCGTGACCACCCATCAGCACGGCGACCACTGGCAGGCGCTCGCCGAGGTCGTGGCCGCCACGGGCGCGCGCACCTACGCGGGCAGGGAGGATGCCGAGGGCATCCCGGTGCCGACCGACGTCCCCCTCCGGGACGGCGACACGGTCCGTGTGGGGAACGTCGAACTCACCGCGCGCCACCTGGTCGGACACACCCCGGGCTCGATCGCCCTCGTCTACGACGACCCGCACGGTCACCCGCACGTGTTCACCGGAGACTGCCTCTTCCCCGGCGGCGTGGGCAACACGCGCAAGGACCCGGAGGCCTTCGCGCGGCTCATCCACGACGTCGAGACGAGGATCTTCGACGTACTGCCGGACGAGACCTGGGTCTACCCCGGCCACGGCGACGACACGACGCTGGGCGCCGAGCGCCCGCATCTGCCGGAGTGGCGAGCCCGGGGCTGGTGACCGGTCGACCCGAGCGGGGCCGTCCTTCCCAGGACGGCCCCGCTTTCCCGTTTCTCCGTCACGGCGCGGCGACTTCCGCGGAACGACGTTCTGCGTCACGGCGCCGCGACTTCCACGCAACGACGTTCTCCGTCACGGCGCCGCGACTTCCACGCAACGACGTGCTCTTGACCGGTGTTCACGGGGTCCGTGCCGGGCGGCCGCGCAGCGGGAGTTCACGCGACTGCAACACCTGTTCCCAGCATGCGGACAAATAGCGCTGTGACCTGGACAAACAGCTGCTTCGCTGCCACTCTCCCGCCATGTACCGACCCCAACGCGCCCTGCGCCCCGCCGTGTCCGCCTGCACCGTGGCCCTGCTCGCCCTCGCCGTGGGCTGTGCCCCGCAGCCCACGAGCACGGCGTCCGGCAAGGCCTCCGGGAACACCGCCGAGAGCTGCGCCAAGGGCTCGTTGAGCACCCGGACCTCAGGCAAACTCACCGTCGCCACCGACGAGCCGGCGTACGAACCGTGGTTCAAGGACGACAAGCCCGCCAACGGCAAGGGCTTCGAGTCGGCGGTGACGTACGCCGTGGCGCGGCAGCTCGGCTACGCCGACGGCGACGTCGTCTGGCAGAGCGTGCCCTTCAACAAGGCCTTCGCCCCCGGCGCCAAGACCTTCGACTTCGACATCAACCAGGTGTCGATCAGCGCCGAACGCAAGAAGGCCGTCGACTTCTCGTCCGGCTACTACGACGTGCGCCAGGCGGTCATCGCGCTGAAGAACTCCAAGGCGGCGAAGGCGACGAGCCTCGCGGACCTCAGGAAGCTGAAGCTGGGCGCGCAGGTCGGCACCACCAGCCTCAACTACATCGACGACGTGGTGAAGCCGACCCGGGAACCGGCCGCGTACGCAAAGAACGACCAGGCCAAGTCCGCCCTGAAGAACGGCCAGGTCGACGCCATCGTCACCGATCTGCCGACCGCCTTCTACATCACAGCCGCCGAGGTGACCGACGCGAGGATCGTCGGACAGTTCGAGAACAGGGGCGGCACGCCGGAGCAGTTCGGGCTCGTCCTCGACAAGGGCAGCGCGCTGACCTCGTGCGTGACCAGGGCCGTGGACGCGCTGCGCGCGGACGGCACGCTCGCGAAGATCGAGAAGCAGTGGCTGTCCGAGGCCGTCGACGCCCCGGTGCTCAAGTGACGGCGACGAAGGAGCCGTCGGGAGAGGACTCCTCCGAGGGAGAGATGCCCTCGCAGGGCGCGCCCGGCGGGGACGTGCTCGAAGCGGAGACGTCCAAGGACGACGCACCAGGACGGGAACTGCCCCGCAGCCGGGCGGCCGAACGGGACCTGCCCGGTGGAACGGCGCCCGCGCCGGTCGCGGAGTACGTCCCGTCGCGGCGGCGGATCGAGCGCGAGCGCCACAAGCGCGGCCGGGCCCGCCGTTCGGCCGCCGTGGCCGCGCTCTCCACGTTGGCCACGGCCGTCGTGCTCTACCTCGTCGTGGTGAACGCGCCGGGCTGGCCGCGCACGAAGGAGACGTTCTTCGACGCCTCGTTCGCGCGCGAGGCCCTCCCCAAGGTCCTCGACGGACTCTGGCTGAACCTCCGACTGTTCGTGGTGTGCGGCGTCGTGGTGCTCGTGCTGGGCACCCTGACGGCCGTGGCCCGCACCCTGAAGGGGCCGGTGTACTGGCCCGTCCGCGCCCTCGCCACCGCGTACACCGACTTCTTCCGCGGGCTGCCGCTGATCATCTGTCTCTCGATCGTCGTGTTCGGCGTACCCGCGCTCCAGTTGCAGGGCGTCACCACCGACCCCGTCCTGCTCGGCGGCGCGGGTCTGGTGCTGACGTATTCGGCGTACGTCGCCGAGGTCGTCCGCGCCGGCATCGAGTCCGTGCATCCCTCGCAGCGGGCCGCGGCACGCTCCCTGGGCCTGACCGCCCGGCAGACCCTTCGCCATGTGGTGCTGCCCCAGGCGGTCCGCCGTCAGGTCCCGCCGCTCCTGAACGACATGGTGTCCCTCCAGAAGGACACCAGCCTCGTCTCGATCGGCGGCGCTGTGGAGGCGATGCGTTCCGCGGACATCATCGTCGGCCGCAGCCTCAACTACACGGCCTACGTCGTCGCGGCGCTGCTGTTCGTGGCCCTGACCATTCCGATGACACGCTTCACGGACTGGGTCACCGCCCGTATGGACCGCCGCCGCGGCCAGGGAGGGATCGTATGAGCAAGGCACCCGTACCCGACGGCCCGCTGCTGCGGATGGAGTCCGTCCGCAAGACCTTCGGCGACTCGGTCGTCCTGCGGGACGTCGATCTGGAGGTCGCCCCGCACACGGTCACCACGCTGATCGGCGCGTCCGGCTCAGGCAAGTCCACACTGCTGCGCTGCGCCAACCTCCTGGAGGAGGTGGACGACGGAGCGATCTGGCTGGACGGCGAGGAGATCACCGACCCGCGGACCGACCAGGACGCGGTGCGCCGGCGCATCGGCGTCGTCTTCCAGGCCTACAACCTGTTCCCGCACATGACCGTCCTGGAGAACATCACCCTCGCCCCGCGCCGCGTGCACAAAGTGAGCCGTGCCGACGCCGAGGCACACGCGCGTGAGCTGCTCGAACGGCTCGGGCTCGGCGCCAAGGCGGGCGAGTACCCGGACCGGTTGAGCGGTGGCCAGCAGCAACGGGCCGCGATCGTCCGCGCCCTGGCCGTGCGCCCGAGGCTGCTCCTCCTCGACGAGATCACCGCGGCCCTGGACCCCGAGCTCGTGGGCGAGGTCCTGGACGTCGTGCGCGATCTGAAGGGGGACGGCATGACCATGGTGCTGGCCACCCACGAGATGGGCTTCGCGCGCGAGGTCTCGGACCAGGTCTGCTTCCTGGAGGACGGGGTGATCCTGGAGCGCGGCACGCCCGAGCAGGTCCTCGGCGACCCGCAACAGGAGCGCACGCGGCGCTTCCTGAGACGGATCGTGGAGGCGGGACGCCTCTGACGGCGGGCGGACACGCGCGGCCGGCCGTCCGCGGCTTCGCCTGTCCGCTCTCTCCTACCCGGTCGGGCCGTCGACCGGAAGCCCGTGCTCAGGTGTCCGCCCGCCCCGTTCCCGCCAGCGCCGCCACGCGCTCCACCGCGAACGCGTACCCCTGCACACCGCAGCCGGCGATCACCCCGTCCGCACGCAGCGAGACGTACGAGTGGTGCCGGAACTCCTCGCGCTGGTGGATGTTGGAGATATGGACCTCCACCACAGGAAGCCCGTCGCAGGTGTTGAGCGCATCGAGGATGGCGACGGAGGTGTGCGAGTAGGCGGCCGGGTTGATGACGATGCCGGAGTGGTGCAGACGGGCCTCCTGGATCCAGTCCACCAACTCGCCCTCGTGGTTGGACTGCCGGAAGTCCACCGTGGCGCCGTGCGCGGCCGCCGCCTTGACGCACAGCGCCTCGACGTCCGCCAGCGTGTCGGAGCCGTAGATCTCCGGCTGCCGCTGCCCGAGGAGGTTCAGGTTGGGCCCGTTGAGAATCATGATCGGGGCGCTGGCGAGGGTGCGGGGCACGTTTCCTCCGGTCCATCGGATCTGCCGGTCCGTCAAGGACCGCTGCTCGAACCCGGTTTATCACGATGCGCCGACAACGGGACGGCTCGTAGTCTCCGGCCATGACGACGCCCGCGTACCCTCCCAAGCCCGTACCCGGCGACCGGATCGCCGTGATCTCGCCGTCCAGCGGCCTGCCCGGCCTCTTCCCGCTTCCGTACGAACTGGGCCTGGAGCGGCTGCGCAAGGAGTTCGGGCTGGAACCGGTCGAGTACCCGGCCACCCGGAAGATGGGATCGACCGCGCGGGAACGCGCCGCCGACCTCCACGCGGCGTTCGCCGATCCGACGGTCGGGGCGGTCGTCGCGTCCATCGGGGGCGACGACCAGATCACCGTGCTGCCGCTGCTGGACCGCGAGTTGATCCGGGCGAACCCGAAGCCGTTCTTCGGATACAGCGACAACACGAACCTCCTCGCGTACCTGTGGAACGCCGGAATCGTCGGCTACCACGGAGGGACGGTCATGTGCGAGCTCGGCCGGCCCGGTGCCATGGACCCGCTGACCGCCGAGTCGCTGCGGGCCGCCCTGTTCACGTCCGGGCCCTACGAGTTGCGCCCCGCCGGCCGTTTCCGCGAGGTCGACGTGCCCTGGGAGGCGCCGGAGAGCTTCCTGTCCGAACCGCCGACCGAACCGGGAGCGGGCTGGACCTGGGTCCGCCCGGAGCGGGTGGTCGAGGGCCGTTCCTGGGGCGGCAACATCGAGATCCTGTCGTGGCTGCTGATGGCCGACCGCGAGATCGCCCACGACCTTTCCGTGTACGACGGGCACGTGCTGTTCCTGGAGACCTCGGAGGAGATGCCCGCGGCCGACGACGTCTTCCGGATCCTGCGCGGCATGGGCGAACGCGGACTGCTGGGACGCTTTCCGGCGCTCCTCATGGGGCGCCCGAAGGCTTGGTCGTTCGCCCGTCCCCTGGACCCGGATGCCAGGGCCCGCTACGCCCACGACCAGCGCGAAGCGGTCCTCAGGGCCCTGGACGTATATGCCCCAAACATGATGGTCGTCTTCGATGTAGATCTCGGCCACACCGATCCACAGATCGTCCTTCCTTACGGAGGATCTGTCCGGGTCGACGGACCGGCCCGGCGCATCACCGTCACCTACTGACACACACCGCGCTCCCGTGCGCCCCCGTAACCGCCGATCACTGTGGGTAGTTGATCCGGCATGCACGACGTACGCACCGTGAGGGCGCCCTCCATGCTCCGGCTCGCGGCCGCCTCGCTCACCGGGACGGCCATCGAGTTCTACGACTTCTTCGTCTACGGGACCGCGGCGGCGCTCGTTCTCGGGCCGCTGTTCTTCCCGACGTTCTCACCGCTCGCGGGGACACTGGCCGCCTTCGGGACGTTCGGCGTCGGGTTCGTCGCCCGGCCGCTGGGCTCGGTGCTGTTCGGGCACATCGGGGACCGGCGCGGGAGACGGCCGGTTCTGCTGGCGTCGCTGCTGCTGACCGGCGCGGCGACCGTCGCCGTCGGCTGTGTTCCGACCTACGACCGCATCGGCGCCGCGGCCCCCGTACTGCTGCTGGTGCTGCGCTTCCTTCAGGGGCTCGGACTCGGCGGCGAGTGGGGCGGTGCGGTGCTGCTGACGACCGAGCACGCGCCCGCCGGGCGGCGCGGGCTGTGGTCGAGCTTCCCCCAGATCGGTCCGTCCGTCGGGTTCGTTCTGGCCAACGGCGTGATGCTGGCGCTGTCGTCGGCGCTCTCCGACGCGCAGTTCGCCCAGTGGGGCTGGCGGGTGCCGTTCTGGGGCGCGGGGGTGCTCGCGGTGGCGGGGCTGTGGCTGCGCGGTTCGCTCGACGAGAGCCCACGGTTCCTCGAGATGGACGACCCCGCGCGCGTGCCGTTCGCGGAGGTGGTGCGCGACCACTGGCGGCTCGTCCTTCTGACAGCCGGCGGCCTCGCCGTCGGATACGCCGTCTTCTACACGGTGACGACCTGGGCACTCGCCTACGGCGTCGAACGGCTCGGCGTGAGCCGCACCGTCATGCTGACCTGCATCATGGCCGCCGTGGTGGTGCAGGGAGCGCTGACTCCCCTGGCGGCGCTGCTGGGGGACCGCTACGGACGGCGGCCGCTGTGCATGGCGGGCTGCGCGGCCGCCGCGCTGTGGATGTTCCCGATGATCGGCCTGCTGTCGACCGGCGAACCGCTGCTGATGTTCGCCGGCTTCCTGGTGGCGCTCATCGCCTTCATCACGATGTTCGCGGTGATCGCCGCCTATCTCCCGGAGCTGTACGAGCCCCGGGTGCGCTGCACGGGCGCGGCCGTCGGATACAACCTGGGCGGCGTCCTCGGGGGCGCGCTCACACCGGTCGTGGCGACGGCGGTGGCGAGCGGGGAGCGCGTGCCCTGGGGTGTCGCCGCCTATCTGACGGGGATCGCCCTGCTGAGCCTCGGGTGCTTCGCGCTGCTGCCGGAGACCCGGCCGGTGCCCAGGCTGTCGGTCGCACCCGTCACGGACTGAGCCCCGGTGGTCCCCCGGGCCCCGGTCAGGGGTTGACGGCCAGTTCCAGATAGGCGGCGAACAGGACCAGATGGACGCCTCCCTGGAGCGGGGTGGCCCGCCCGGGCACGACCGTCAGGGAGCTCACGACCACGGTCAGGGCGAGCAGCACCATCTCCGTGGGGCCGAGGCCGAGAACGAGTGGTCCGGAGAGCCAGAGAGAGGCCAGGGCGACGGCGGGGATGGTCAGTCCGATGCTGGCCATCGCGGATCCGAGGGCGAGGTTGAGGCTGGTCTGGACCCGGTCCCGGCGGGCGGCGCGCAGTGCCGCGATGGTTTCGGGGAGCAGCACGAGCAGCGCGATGATCACACCGACCACGGAGTGCGGCATGCCGGCGGCCTCGACCCCGGACTCGATGGTGGGCGACACGCCTTTGGCGAGACCGACCACACCGACCAGGGCCAGACCGAGGAGCCCCAGGCTGACCCGCGCGTCACGGGCGGAGGGCGCGTCGGCGTGGTCGTCCACGTCGATGACCTTGCCCTGCTGGGTGATCGGCAGGAAGTAGTCACGGTGCCGGACGGTCTGGGTCGCCACGAACAGGCCGTACAGCACCAGCGAGGCGACCGCGGCGAAGGTGAGTTGCGCGGAGGAGAACTCCGGGCCCGGCTTGCTGGTGGTGAAGGTCGGGAAGACGAGGCTGAGTGTCGCGAGCGTCGCGACGGTCGCGAGGGCGGCACCTGTTCCTTCGGCGTTGAACACGGCGAGCCCATGACGCAGCGACGCGACGAGCAGACACACGCCGACGATCCCGTTGCAGGTGATCATCACCGCGGCGAACACCGTGTCGCGGGCCAGTGTCGAACTCTTGGCACCGCCGTCCGCCATCAGGGTCACGATGAGGGCGACTTCGATGATCGTGACCGCGACGGCGAGGACGAGGGATCCGAAGGGCTCCCCCACCCGGTGCGCGACCACCTCGGCGTGATGGACCGCGGCGAGCACGGAACCCGCGAGGACCAGCGTCACCAGTGCGACGAGAGCGGCCGGCAGGTCGCGGCCCCAGGTGAAGGCCAGCAACACCACCGCGATCACGGGGACCACGGCGGTCCACTGTGTCACGAGTGACCTGAGCCGAACGATCATGCCGCGATCGTCGCAGCCGCGGACGTGCCCCGCACTCCGGCGGCACGGCACCCGCCCCGGAATCGCGACGGCCGAACCCCGCCGGACGCCGGGAGCGGTGACCGGGTGCCGTTCGGCACCGGGAGCGAGATGCCGGCTGACACCCGGATCGCCGGCCTGGTGCCGTCCCGAGCCGGGAGCGGTGGCCGGCGATGCTCCATGCACCGCCCCCGGGGGTGATGGTCGGCGCGTGCGACGCGGTCAGACGTCAACGCTCTCCTTCGAAGCACTCTCGGTCCGCTCGCGCGCCTCCTGCTTCCTGGTGGCCATGAGGCTGGTGATCGTGGTGACCACGAGGACCGCGCAGATCACGCCGAGCGAGACCGGGATGGATATCTCGGGAACATGGACACCGGACTCGTGCAGCGCGTGCAGGACCAGCTTGATGCCGATGAATCCGAGGATGACCGACAGGCCGTAGCTCAGGTGGACCAGCTTCTTGAGCAGGCCGCCGATGAGGAAGTACAGCTGCCGCAGGCCCATCAGCGCGAAGGCGTTGGCCGTGAAGACGATGTACGGATCCTGGGTCAGGCCGAAGATCGCGGGGATCGAGTCGAGTGCGAAGAGCACGTCGGTGGTGCCGATCGCCAGCATCACGACCAGCATCGGCGTCATGACGCGCTTGCCGTTCTGGCGGATCCACAGCTTGGTGCCGTGATAGCGGTCGGCCACGCCGAACCGCCGCTCGGCGGCCTTGAGGAGCTTGTTCTCCTCGAACTCCTCGTCGTCCTCGTCGGCCCGGGCCTCCTGGATCAGCTTCCAGGCGGTGTAGATGAGGAACGCGCCGAAGATGTAGAAGACCCACGCGAAGTTCGCGATGATCGCGGCGCCCGCGGCGATGAACACCGTACGCAGGACGAGCGCTATGAGGACGCCCACGAGGAGCACCCGCTGCTGATACTTCGAGGGCACCGCGAACTTCGCCATGATCAGGACGAAGACGAAGAGGTTGTCGACACTCAGCGACTTCTCGGTGATGAAGCCGGCGAAGAACTCTCCGGCGGGCTGTCCGCCGGCGAAGAGGAGCAGTCCGAGTCCGAACAGCCCGGCGAGGGCGATCCAGACGACCGTCCAGATTCCGGCTTCCTTGATCGATACGTCGTGCGGCTTGCGGCCGATGAAGAAGTCGACCGCGATCAGTGCGGCCAGCCCCACGATGGTCAGGACCCACAGGGTCAGGGAAACATCCACTGCGCCTCCGGCAGTACGTAACGGCAGATTTTCAGCGTCGTTCGCCACCGGAGGTCTCTTCCACCCGCGGCCGCCGGGGCGCTGGATGCGCCTCGGGAGCCTGCGGGCCGACGCCCCGGGATCCGATTCGATCCGTATTGACGGGTGCGTCGCAGCAGGTAGGGAGTACTCCCCTCCGTATGGAAAAAGAGTACCCGAATCACCAAGGAAAGGTAAAGGAGTAAGTAAAATAAAGACCAAGTTCGCAGGTCAGGACGGCTTTACTGTTGCTTGGTCAGCCGTTCGGGCGCCAAGTCCCGGGGGCCGCGAGCGGACGAACGTGCGGGGTCGGAGGGGCCGCGGCCGGACGCACCGGGGTCGGCTCAGTGGTTCCACGACCGGCGGGCTTCCGCCACCTGCGCGAGAACCCGTTGGAGCACCTGGCTGTTCGCCGGCACGAGTGCGGGCTCGTACGTCCACGCGTGCCCGACCCATGGATCGGCGAGATGGTCGTCGGGCACCGGTGTGATCCGCAGCAGCGACCGCCACAGGGGGTCGAGCAGTGGCCCGTACGCCGTGGCGTCCTCCCGGTCCGCCACCATCATCAGATGGACACCGACGGCCGGTCCTTCGTCCGCCAGATAGCGGAGCTGGGTGACGGCCCGGTCGTCGAAGCCGTGCGGGAAGTCGTTGACGATCAGCAACTGCTCGGCGGTGTCGAGGTCCGGCGGCAGCGAGTCCGCCGCTCCCCCGCGCAACGCCATCTGCACCAGGTCGACCCGCTGGGTGAGACGGTTCAGTACGTCCGCCACCCCCGATGCGCCCGCGGCCGGAGGACTCCCGAGCACCCCGGACTGCGTCAGCGGTGCCAGCGACGAGGCTCCGGTACCCGCCGGGTCGATGACATGCACGGTGAACTCGCCCGCGGGATAGACCGCGAGCAGCCGGGCCGCGTGTGCCACGGCGGTGTCCATGGCGAGGCGGCGCACCTGGTCGGCATCGGCGAGCGTGCCCTCCAGGGAGGTGCGACCGCTGTCGATCCACAGGCCGCGCTCCAGTGGAAGACACACCAGCATCGGGATGCTCAGGTTCTCGGCCTCGGGCAGCCGGAGGTCGCCGAGCCTCAGCGCCATGGGTATCTCCATGGGGGCGCGGTAGCCGTGCCAGACCGGGTTGTCCCAGCGCGCGTAGGCCATGGGCAGCGCGGGCTCCACGACCTCGGCCTCGGCCGTGAGCTGGGCGAGGTCCCGGTCGAGGGCGGCTCGTGCCTGGTCGACCAGTTGCGCGTGCTTGGCGCGGGCGGCTTCGCGAGCGGCGTCGCCCTGCCCCCCGATCCGGTTGCGCGGGTCGGAGAGGACCTGGTCGAGCTCCTTCTCCATGCGGGAGTCGGCGAAGTCGACGGCGCTGCGGTACGCGGCGACGGTCCGGGCCAGGTCCTCGAACATCCCCCAGACCTGGTTGTAGAGCCGCTCTTCCATGGACCAGCCGGTCGCGTCTCCCGCGACCGGCTGCGCGGGCTGTCCGGGCTGGGCCGGAGGAGCGGTCGGCGGGGGCGGTGGCGGAGCTGTGGTCTGCCGTCCGGGGTGGCTGTAGTCGACCGGACCACCGGCGGTGGACGGCGACGGCGGGGCGGCCGGGGAAAGGCCGGGTTGCACGGGGCCTCCCGCGCGACCGGTCCCGTCGGCCGTGGCTCCCTGCGGAGCGGGGGTGTACGGATTCTGCTGCGGCGGCACGGTCCCTTGGGCGCCCTGGGATCCTGCTCCGCTGTAAGGCTGTTCCGGTCCCTGGGCCGGGGCGGCGGTCTGGCGTGACCGGTCCGCGTCCGGGGTGCGGGGCGGGGGCGCCGCCACCGACCGTGCCATGCCCCGGGCCACCGCTTCGTTGATGCCGGCCGCGAGCTGCCGGGCCTCCGGAAGTCCCTGGTCGGCGAGGAGGTCGGCGAGCCCGCCCGCGTAGCCCTGGCCGACGGCGCGCACCTTCCAGGCTCCCTGCCTGCGGTAGAGCTCCAGGGCCACGACGGCGGACTCGGTGTCCAGTCCGGTGACGGTGTAGCTGGCGACTTCGCGACCGTCGAGGCCGGTGACCGCGACGAAGGGGGCGGCGACGGCGCCGAACCGGACCGGTCCGCCGACGCCGGTGGGCAGCGCGAGCAGCACGCTGACCCGGTGCACGTCCTGCGGCAGGGCGCCCAGGTCGAACGCCAGTCGGTGGTCGGCCGCCGCCTGCTTGGAGACTTCGAGTCCGGGGAGCGTGGGCGCGCCCGGGTGGATCACCCACTCGACGCCCCGGACCCTGCCCTGCTCGTCGCTGAGCGTGGCCCCCGCCACGATCGGCTTGCCGGCCGAGATCCGGACCTCGAGACGGACCTCGGAGAGCGGGTGGTTCTGTCCCCTGACCAGCTCGGCCGTCATCGCCTTGTCCCCCTGTGTCGCTGCGTGCGTCTGCGCCGGCCGCTCAGAGGTGCGGCAGTATGGCGGGCATCAGGTCCTGGAACGTGCGGCCGTTGGCCGGCGTGCCGAGGGCCGTCATCTGCCAGCCGCTTCCGGAGCGGTGCACCTTCGCCATGATCTGGGCCGTGTACTGGCCGCCGCCGGCCAGGGTGTAGCGCGCGAGCTCCTGGCCGTTGGTCTCGTCGACCAGACGGCAGAACGCGTTCTGCACTTCCTGGAAGGTCTGGCCCGTGAAGGAGTTCACGGTGAAGATGATCTGGTCGATGTGGACCGGGACGCGCTGGAGGTCGACGAGGATGGACTCGTCGTCACCGCCCTGGCCCGCACCGCCGACGAGGTTGTCACCGGTGTGCCGCACCGAGCCGTCGTCGCTGACGAGGTGACGGAAGAAGACCACGTCGACGGGCTGCTTGTCGGCGAACAGCACGGCGGACGCGTCGAGGTCGATCTCGCGGGTGCGCGAGCCGAACAGGCCGCGCCGGGGGGCCGCCTGCCAGCCGAGTCCCATACGGACCGCGGTCAGCGTGCCCCCGTCGTTCTTCTGCAGACTGATGGCCTGACCCTTGGTCATATTGACCGTCACGCGCTGTCCCCTCTCGAACTGTCCCCTGTTGCCGCGGAATCCGCGGATGAACAGAACCCTACGCAGCGGCACTGACAGCGCCGAAGCCCGGGCCGCACTTTGTGTCGGTCTTGCAACACATCACGCATCGGCCGGGATCCGGCGCCGTCGAGGCGACCGTCAGGCGATTCCCGCCTCCTTCATCTGCCGCAGTTCCTTCTTCATCTCGGACACCTCGTCGCGCAGACGGGCCGCGATCTCGAACTGGAGGTCGGCCGCCGCGGCGCGCATCCGTTCCGTCAGGTCCTCGATCTGCTGGGCGAGTTCGGCCGCGGGGCGGTCGGTCGGCACCGCGGCCTTGTCCTTGGCGGACTTGGCGGCTCGGGTCGCCTTGGCGCCCAGCGCGGGCACCGGGGCCTTGGCGCCCTTGCCGTCCTTCGTCTTGCGGTAGCCGGAGCCGAGGAGCTGCTCGGTGTCGACGTCCTCGCGGGCGATCTGCGCCACGATGTCGTTGATCTTCTTGCGCAGCGGCTGCGGGTCGATGCCCCGCTCCTTGTTGTACGCGATCTGCTTCTCGCGGCGGCGGTTGGTCTCCTCGATGGCCTTCTCCATCGCCGGGGTGATCCGGTCCGCGTACATGTGGACCTGGCCGGAGACATTGCGCGCCGCGCGGCCGATGGTCTGGATCAGGGAGGTTCCCGAGCGCAGGAAGCCCTCCTTGTCGGCGTCGAGGATCGCCACCAGGGAGACCTCGGGAAGGTCGAGGCCCTCGCGCAGCAGGTTGATGCCGACCAGGACGTCGAACTCGCCGGCGCGCAGTTCGCGCAGCAGCTCGACGCGGCGCAGGGTGTCGACGTCGCTGTGCAGATAGCGCACCTGGATGCCCAGTTCCAGGAAGTAGTCGGTGAGGTCCTCGGCCATCTTCTTGGTGAGCGTGGTGACCAGGACGCGCTCGTCCTTCTCGGTGCGCTGCCGGATCTCGTGCACGAGGTCGTCGATCTGGCCCTCGGTGGACTTGACGACCACCTGGGGGTCGATCAGGCCGGTGGGACGGATGATCTGCTCGACGTAGCCGTCCGAGCGGGAGAGTTCGTAGTTGCCCGGGGTGGCCGAGAGGTAGACGGTCTGGCCGATCCGCTGCTGGAACTCCTCCCACTTCAGGGGGCGGTTGTCCAGGGCGGAGGGCAGCCGGAAGCCGTGGTCGACGAGGGTGCGCTTGCGCGAGGCGTCGCCTTCGTACATCGCGCCGATCTGCGGGACGGTGACGTGCGACTCGTCGATGACGAGGAGGAAGTCCTCCGGGAAGTAGTCGATCAGCGTGTTCGGCGCGGAGCCCGGCTGACGGCCGTCGAAGTGCATCGAGTAGTTCTCGACACCGGAGCAGGAGCCGATCTGGCGGAGCATCTCGATGTCGTACGTGGTCCGCATGCGCAGGCGCTGGGCCTCCAGGAGCTTGCTCTGCTTCTCCAGCTCGGCGAGGCGTTCGCCCAGCTCCTTCTCGATGTCGTTGACGGCGCGCTCCATGCGTTCGGGGCCCGCCACGTAGTGGGACGCGGGGAAGACGTAGATCTGGTCGTCGTCGCTGATGACCTCGCCGGTCAGCGGGTGCAGCGTGGACAGGGCCTCGATCTCGTCGCCGAACATCTCGATGCGGACCGCGAGCTCCTCGTAGACCGGGAAGATCTCGATCGTGTCGCCGCGGACCCGGAAGGTGCCGCGGGCGAAGGCGACGTCGTTGCGGGAGTACTGGATGTCGACGAAGCGGCGCAGCAGGGCGTCGCGGTCGATCTCGTCGCCGACCTTGAGGCTGACCATCCGGTCCACGTACTCCTGGGGAGTACCGAGGCCGTAGATGCAGGACACCGAGGCGACCACGACGACGTCACGGCGGGTCAGCAGGGAGTTGGTCGCGGAGTGGCGCAGGCGCTCCACCTCCTCGTTGACCGAGGAGTCCTTCTCGATGTAGGTGTCCGACTGCGGGACGTACGCCTCGGGCTGGTAGTAGTCGTAGTACGAGACGAAGTATTCGACGGCGTTGTTCGGCAGCAGCTCGCGGAACTCGTTGGCCAGCTGGGCGGCCAGCGTCTTGTTCGGTGCCATGACGAGCGTGGGGCGCTGGAGCTTCTCGATCATCCACGCGGTAGTGGCGGACTTGCCGGTGCCGGTCGCGCCCAGCAGGACGACATCCTTCTCACCTGCGCGGATGCGCTTCTCCAGGTCGGCGATGGCCGTGGGCTGGTCACCGCTCGGCTGGAAGTGGCTGACGACCTCGAAGGGCGCCACCGAACGTTCAATCTTGGATACGGGCCGCATGGATCCACCGTACGACCCCGCACTGACAACCGGGCCGGATCACCTGCTCTGCGGGGTCCGCGAGCGCCGGTAGGAGGGTTCCCGCACGGGGTGGACGGCCGGTCGGCGGCCGGTGTGCGCGGGGCCGGGATGGGCCGGGACGCCCGGCAGCCGGATCTCGGCGGGGCGCCGGTCGGGCTTGCCGACGATCATCTGCGGATCGAACATCACGACGACGCCCGCCAGACACAGGAGGGCCAGCGGGCCGATCATCATGGGCGCGAGCAGGGCGGCGGCCGAGTCCCCTGCGGGGGTGCCGCCGGCCGGACCGTGCAGATGGACGCTGAGCGCGGCCATGCCCGTGTAGTGCATGCCGCTGACGGCCAGCCCCATGACGAGACTCGCCCCCACGCTCCAGAGGAAACCGCGCACCTGCCCGGCGGCCCAGAGAGCGGCGATGGCGGCCACGACGGCGATGACGACCGAGGCGGCGACGGTGAAGGTGTTGTAGGCGAGGTTCCCGTTGAGCCGCATGCCGGCCATGCCCAGGTAGTGCATCGAGGCGATGCCCAGGCCGGTGACGGTCCCACCGGTGAAGAGCGCAGGCCCGGTGGCGCCCTGGTAGCCGACGATGAAGATCCCGGCACCGACCATCAGGACGGCGACGCCCAGGCTCGCGAACGTCGTCGGCCGGTCGTAGTGGACGGGGCTCTCCTCGACCGTGAACCCCATCATCGCGATGAAGTGCATCGTCCAGATGCCGGAGGCGATCGCGACCGAGCCGAGGGCGAGCCAGGCGGCCCGCCAGGGGCCGGCGACGCACATGGATCTGGTGGTGCAGCGCAGGCCGAGCGCCCCACCCAGGCAGGCCATGAAATACGCCACCAGCGGTGTGACGAGTCCGTAGGTGAAGCCGTCGACCGTGCCTTGCATGCGCGGCTGCCTTTCCCGCCCTGTTGCTCCTGGAACCGACCGAAACGCCCCCGCGGCCCGGACCGCCGGAGCGGACCGGGTTGAAGGAGAGAGTACGACCCCACCGGAATGGTCGAACGATAATCCTGCAAACAATCACGACCTCTCCCCAGTTGTGCCCTGGCAGTGGCCCGACTTGGACAACTCCATTCAATCCGCGGCCATCTCGCTTCCCCCCTCCGTCGACTCTCTGCTGTCAATCTTGTGCTGTCCGTGATCACCCGACGCGAGGAGAACGCATGCACGCGCGCGTTGCCGCCGCCACGACCGCCGCGCTTCTTGGGGGAGCCGTTCTGATACTGCCCAGCCCGCACGCCAAGGCCGGCGGTCGGATCACGGCACCGCTGGTCGTCGCCCATCGCGGCGCATCGGCATACGCTCCGGAGAACACTCTGGCCTCCATCGACCGCGCGGCCGAACTGGGCTTCCACTGGGTCGAGAACGACGTCCAGCGCACCCGTGACGGGCAGTTGGTCGTCCTCCACGACGCCTCTCTGGCGCGCACGACGGACGTCAAGCGGGTCTATCCCGGGCGGAGCCCGTGGAACGTCAAGGACTTCACGGCGGCGGAGATCGCCCGCCTGGACGCCGGGAGCTGGTTCGGCCCGCGATTCGCGGGCGCGAAGGTTCCGACGTTGCGCGACTACATGGAACGCGTCTCGCGCAACCACCAGAAACTCGTCCTGGAGATCAAGAATCCTGAGCTGTATCCGGGCATCGAGCGGCAGACGGTCAAACTGCTGAGCAACGAGGGCTGGCTCGACCCGGTCCACCTTCGGGACAGGCTGATCGTCCAGAGCTTCAGCGCGGACAGTGTCCGGACCGTGCACCGGTTGCGGCCCGGCATCACGACGGCCTTCCTCGGGACCCCACCCGTCGCGCGGCTGCCCTGGTACGCGCGGTTCACCGACCAGATCAACTCCGACCACCACGCCCTGTCGCCGGACTACGTCTCGGCGGTCCACGCGCTCCACGGCCCGCACGGCCGGATGAAGGTCTTCGCCTGGACCGTGGACGACGCGGCGACCGCGCGGCGTCTGGCGGGGTTCGGCACGGACGGCGTCATCACGAACACGCCCGACGTGATCCGCGCGGCTCTGCGTTAGCGCGCCGTCGCCCGGTGCGCGGACGGATTCCGGCCGCGCACCGGGCGTTGTCAGTGCCGGGCCGTACGGTGGAGCGCATGGACAGCCACGGGCGGTACGAGCAGCGGATCGTGTGGTCCGTCATCGGCACGGACATCGGTCCGCTCCTCCTCGCCGCGACACCCAACGGCCTGGTCAACGTCGTCTTCCACGCCTCGGACACCGTGCGCGACACGGCGCTCGACCGGCTCGCGTCCCGATTGGGCGCCGAACCCGTCGAGGCGCCCGGGTCACCGCTGCTGGCCGAGGCGATACGCCAGGTGGAGGCGTACTTCGCGGGCGAGCGGCACGACTTCGACCTGCCGCTCGACTGGTCACTGATCTCGGGGTTCAACCGCCAGGTGCTGCGGGAGCTGAACTCGGGCGTTCCGTTCGGCTCCGTCGTGGCCTACGGCGACCTGGCCGGACGGGTCGGAGCCCCCGGAGCGGCCCAGGCCGTGGGGGTGGCCATGGGCTCGAACCCGCTGCCGGTCGTGGCGCCGTGCCACCGCGTGGTCGAGAGCGACGGCAGCATCGGCGGTTTCGGGGGCGGCCTGGAGACCAAGCGGAAACTGCTGGCCCTCGAAGGGGTCCTCCCGGAGCCACTTTTCTGAGGTCCCGGCGGCCGCCGCCGTGGACGCCCAGCGGTGGCCGCCGTCATGGGACGCCGGGCGAGGGGTCCGGTCCGGTTCGCCTACAAGCAGCCGCGTGATCCTCGGGGGCCGTCAGAGGCTGATGTGGTACGCCTTGCGCAGCGTCTCGTGGACGGTCCACGTCGTACGGTCGCCCTCGCGCAGGAACGCGGCGTCACCGGGGCCCACCTCGATGACGTCGCCGCCCTCCACCTCGATGGTGGCGCGGCCGCTGACCACGACGAAGAGTTCGTTGGCCTCCGTGTCGGTCACCACGCCCGGCGTGATCTGCCAGATGCCGCGCAGCTGCTTGCCGTCGGCGGACTCCCACAGGACCTTGCCCGTGACGGCAGGGTCACCCGAGACGATCTGGGCCGGGTCCAGCGGCTCGGGGTCGAGCTCGGCGTCGGGAATGTGCACGGCGAACGAGGGCGTGGCCTGGGAGTTCGTGTTCATGAGCGCACACCCTAAGGGCTTTCCCTCCGCCGGAGGCGCCGGGGGTCGCCCCCCTCTGTCCTGCCGAAGCCGCTTCGAGAAGGCGCGACGACATGGCCCGGTCGTGGCGGATTGGCGTGGCCGAGTCGTAGCGGGGTGGCGTGGCCCAGTCATGGCGGGTTGGCATGGCCGAGTCGTGGCGGGTTGTCCCCCGTGCCGCCGGGCCGCCGTCGTACCTCGCGGCCCGCGAGGGTTTGGCCGGGCCTGCCGCCCGCCAGAGATCCAGGGACGGGAACGTCGACCGACGACTGGAGGCAGCGCGTGATCGTGACGTCCGAAGAGGTGCGGGAGGCGCTCGACGCGCGTCGGCCGGTGGTGGCCCTGGAGTCCACGATCATCGCCCACGGGCTGCCCCGCCCACGCAATCTGGAGGTCGCCCTCGAACTGGAGGACGTCGTTCGCGCGGAGGGCGCCGTACCGGCGACGATCGCGGTCCTGGACGGGCGACCTCACGTCGGCCTGGACAAGAGCCGGCTGGAGCGGATCGCGAACGAGGACGGCATCCGCAAGCTGGGGCACCGGGACCTGCCGCTCGCCGTGGCCGCGGGGGCGAGCGGGGCGACGACCGTGTCCGCGACGGCCCTGCTGGCGGCCCGCGCGGGGATTCGGGTGTTCGCCACGGGAGGGCTCGGCGGTGTGCACCGCGAGTGGACGGTGACGCAGGACGAGTCCGCCGATCTGGGCCTGCTGGCACGCACCCGGATCACGGTGGTGTGCGCCGGCGTCAAGTCGATCCTGGACGTGCCCGCGACCCTTCAGCGTCTGGAGACACTGGGCGTGGCGGTGGCCGGGTACGGCACGGACCGGTTCCCCGGCTTCTATCTGTCCGACTCGGGACACCCCGTCGACTGGACCCTCGACTCCCCCGAGCAGGTCGCCGAGGTGATGCGCGCCCAGGACGCCCTGCACTCCCCCGACTCGTCGCTCGTCGTCGCCAACCCCGTGCCCGAGGAGGAGCAGCTCGATCCCGCGCTGCACGCGCGCGTACTGGCCGAGGCACTGGAGGCCTGCGCGTCGGAGGGTGTGACCGGGCAGGCGGTGACGCCGTTCCTGCTCGCCCATCTGGTCCGGCACACCGACGGCGCCTCACTCGCCGCCAATCTGGCGGCCGTACGCGGCAACGTGCGCCTCGCCGGGCGGATCGCGTCGGCATGGGCGGGGGCGTGAGCAAAACGGACCGGGCCGTCCAGGTCGGCGGTACCGAATCGGCGGACAGCGGCGGCCTCTTCGAGGGCGCTCTGCTCGTCGTCGGGGACGTTGTCACGGATGTGGTCGCACGGCATCGCGGACCGCTGGCGCCCGGCACCGACACGGTCGCCGCCATCCGGACGGTACCGGGCGGCGCGGGTGCCAATGTCGCGTGCTGGGCCGCGCACGAGGGCTGCGCCGACGTACGGCTGCTCGGCCGGGTGGGCGGCGACTCAGCGGCGTGGCACGAGGGCGAACTCAGGGCGGGCGGCGTACGGCCCCTCCTGGTGACCGATCCGACGGCGCCGACCGGGACGGTGATCTGTCTGGTGGACGGCGGCGCCTCGGCGGAGCGTACGTTCCTCACGGACAGCGGGGCGTCATTGCGGCTGGCACCGGAGGACTGGTCGCCCGCTCTGCTCGACGGGGTCGCGCGGCTCCATCTGTCGGGCTACCTGTTCTTCTCCGAACCGAGCCGGGCCCTGGTGTCGGTGGTACTGGAGTCGACGCGCGCGCGGGGTGTTCCGGTGAGCCTCGACCCGGCGTCGGCGGGATTCCTCACCGAGCTGGGCGTGGACCGCTTCCTCGAACTCTGCGCGGGCGTGGACGTCCTGCTGCCCAGCCGTGACGAGGCGTGCCTGCTGACCGGGCTGCCCGATCCGGCCGACGCGGCCGCCAAGCTGAGCCGCCATTTCCCCCTGGTCGTCGCCAAGCTGGGGAGTGAGGGTGCCCTCGTCGCCCGTTCCGGCTCTGTCCGCGCTCGTGTCCCGGCGTCGCGGGCGAGGCCGCGGGACACCACGGGCGCCGGTGACGCCTTCACGGGCGCGTTCCTCGCTGCGCTGCTCGCGGGCGCCGGTCCCGAGGCGGCGGCGACAGCGGGATGCACGGCCGGGGCGAAGGCGGTGGAACGGATCGGCGGACGACCGCCGACCGAGGGCCAGGGACGAACGCCCGCGGAAGATCGCGGACGACCGCCTGTGGAAGACCGCGGACAGCCGCCCACGGAAGATCCCCGACGGGAGGACGGAGAGAGTCAGGCCCGCTGAACACCTCGGCAGGCGGGAACGCGCCTTGCTATCCGGCCTGGCGCCGTATCCGGCCTGGCCCCCGCCCCTCGTCCCCGCTCAGCTCTTGCGCCCCCAGGCCGAGATCATCGGCGCGGTCGCCAGATCCATGGAACCGGCGGCCACGTTCGCGAGGTGCTCGTCGATCTCCTCCCGGGTGGCCAGGCCGGCCGTGACGAGCTGGTCGCGGATCTGACGGACCGTGGCGGCCTCCAGTACGGCGCAGGCGGGTGAGGTGACCGGGAAGTACGCGTCGGCCTCCACGCCGGAGAGACCCGCCTCCCGGAGCAGCCGCGGGAGTTTGCGTCCGTAGGAGAGGTCGGCGCCGCGTTCGGCGAGCAGTTTGCGGAAGCCCTGGCGCAGCCGGTTCGCGAGCCGCTGCTCGGGGCCGTACTCCTCGGGGCAGAGCAGCGGCTGAAGGGCGGGGTCCGCGTCCTCGACGAGAAGCCGGCCACCGGGCCGCAGCGCCTTGATCATCGACCGCAACGCGCGCTCCCTGTCCGGCACATGGACCAGTACGAGCCGGGCGTGCACGAGGTCGAAGCCCTCCCCCGGCGGTTCCTCGGCGCCCACGTCGTGGACGCGGACCTCGACCGGCGGGCGTGCCACGGAGGCCGCCCACGAGGTGTCGATGTCGGTGGCGACGACCTTCCCCGTCGGACCGACCTTCTTGGCGAGCCAGGACACGACGGACGTGCCGCCGGCCCCGACCTCCCAGCAGCGCCAGCCGGATCCCACGCCGAAGCGCTCCATGTGCCGGAACGTCGTGGGGTCGAAGAGAGTGGCGAGGGCCTCGAAACGCCGGCCCGCCTCCGTCTGCTGGTTGTCGAGGAGATACCCGTCGGCTCGCGTCATGGGGAGATCATCCCAGCCGACCCGCTCCACGCTGATCGGCGACGCTCCCGATGTCGGCATGGACGCCATACGAGGTGACCGGGCCGCTCGGGCCACCCTGAGGGCCGCGACCGCTCAGGCCGCCCTGACGGCAGCGTCCGCTCAGGCCGTCCTGCCGGCAGCGACCGCTCCGGCTGCCCCGACAGCAACGGCCGCCTCAACCGTCTGAGCATCTGCAACGCGGAACGGAATGCTCCGTTCCCACAGCCTTTTCCGGTCTGCGTCCATGCCTGGCAGACTGGCGCGCCAGGCGCAAAGTGCGGCCCGAGGAGATCCACGCGAGGAGATCCAGATGTCCATGGCAGGGAATTTGCGGAGGGTGACGGCTCTCGGCGCGGTCGACGGCCTCCGCAGAGTGGCACGGCTGACGCGGCGGCACCGCCGTGTCGACCTGAGTCACCCCGCCCGGTCGCCGCTGGGCTCCGCGGTGGTGAACTGCGTCGCCTACCGCGACGGTGTACGGATCCCCGAAGGCCGCGACCTGGTCGACACCGTGCAGCGGA
Organism: Streptomyces sp. f51; assembly: GCF_037940415.1. NCBI lineage: Bacteria > Bacillati > Actinomycetota > Actinomycetes > Kitasatosporales > Streptomycetaceae > Streptomyces > Streptomyces sp. f51. The sequence goes on from NZ_CP149798.1 coordinate 1,636,996, forward strand.
TCCGCAAGCGCGACGAGGGATTCGTCTGGCTCGGGCTGCACGAACCGACCGACATGGAGTTCGCGGGCATCGCGGAGCTCTTCGACCTGCACCCCCTGGCCGTCGAGGACGCGGTGGAGGCGCATCAGCGTCCGAAGCTGGAGCGGTACGGCGACACGCTGTTCGCGGTGTTCAAAACCGTCTGCTACGTCGAGCACAAGGAGCTGACGGCGACCAGCGAGGTGGTGAACACTGGCGAGATCATGGTGTTCGTCGGTCCGGACTTCGTCATCACCGTGCGGCACGGACGACACGGCTCTCTCGGCCCGCTGCGCGAGGAACTGGAGTCCGACGCGCGGCAGTTGTCCAAGGGGCCGGCCGCGGTGCTGCACGCGATCGCGGACCATGTGGTCGACGACTTCGTGAACGTCACGGACTCGGTCCAGGCGGACATCGACCAGGTCGAGGCCGACGTGTTCGCCGAGAACGGCGCACGCGCCGACGCCGGGCGCATCTACCAGCTCAAGCGTGAACTCCTCGAACTGAAGCGGGCCGTGGTTCCCCTGGCCCGGCCCGTCCAGGAGCTGGCGGCACGACCGGCCCGTGTGGTCGACCCCGAGATACAGGCGTACTTCCGTGACGTCTCGGACCATCTGATGCGGGTCACCGAACAGATAGCCGCCTTCGACGAGTTGCTGAACTCGATCCTCCAGGCGCATCTCGCGCAGGTGACGGTGGCGCAGAACGAGGACATGCGCAAGATCACGGCATGGGCGGCGGTCATCGCCGTCCCCACCATGGTCTGCGGCGTCTACGGAATGAACTTCGACAACATGCCCGAACTGCACTGGAGGTTCGGCTACCCCATCGTCATCGGCGTCATATCCGTCGGCTGTCTCGTCCTGTACCGAGGGTTCCGGCGCAACGGCTGGCTCTGACACCCCACGCGCCCGGAACGGCCGTCCGGTCGGGTCGGGTGGGACGGCTCCGGGGCGACCGGGCGGCGGTCAGCCGCTCGCGCCTGCCGTGTCCCTCGCGTAGACGCTCTCGACCCAGGCGGCGAGCTGTTCGTCACTGACGTGCTGGGCGAGGTCGGCCTCGCTGATCATGCCGACGAGCCGTTTGTCGTCGATCACGGGAAGCCGGCGGATCTGGTGCTCCTTCATCTCATGGAGCACGTCGCCGACATCCGCGCCCGCGTCGATCCAACGCGGTGTGCCGTGGGCCATCTCACCCGCGGTGACCCGTGCGGGATCATGTCCCATGGCCACACAGCCGACGACGATGTCGCGGTCGGTGAGGATGCCGCAGAGGCGTTCGTCCTGGTCGCTGATGGGCAGCGCGCCCACGTTGAGCTCGCGCATCAGCTGGGCGGCGCGGTCGAGGGTCTCGTGCGCGGGGATCCACTGGGCACCACGGTGCATGATGTCTCCGGCGGTGGTCATGGAGTACCTCCCTGTGCCGGACGGCCGGCGCGGCGCGGAACACACCGCTAGTCCCGGCGCCCTTCATTCTCGCCGTGCCCCAACGGCCACGCACCTGGATCTAGGGCCGGCACGGTCGGCTGTCCTCCGGGCGCGAGGTCGGCCGTCCCCCGTCCCGAGATCGGGCCGTCCCGGCCGCGGCCAGCCGGCCCCGGCTCGATGATCGGCCGTCCCCGGCCCGCGGTCAGCCGTTCCACGCCGGGTGACGGGGGTCGTCGGCCCGGACCAGGACGTCGGCCGCCGTGTCCGGGCCCACCTCGCTCTCGTACTGGGCGAACGCGGGGAGGGTCCAGTGCTGCGGCTCGGGAGTACGGCGGCGGAGCGCACCCGGGGAAAGGAGTACGTGGACGCTGAGGTCGAACGGGAACCAGTGACGCAACAGGAGGGGGCCGTGGAGCAACAGGATTCCGCCGGGCGGGAGTTGGACGTAGGGACTGCGGGTGGCCCGGTCGGTGGCGGGGTCACGGAGGTCGGGCAGGACCCTGCCGTCGCCGCCGGGTTCCAGCGGGCCGAAGACCTCGCGCCACAGGGCACCGGTGTCGAACCAGCCGTCGTAATAGGCCTCGACGTCCTGGTGGCCGTGTTCCAGCCGGAGCGAGGCGGGACGCAGGAAGTCCTCCGTGCCGACGACCAGCGCGGGACGGCCGCGGACCCGCAGTGCCTCGAAGACGCGCCGGGCGAGTTCGCCGGGGTGCGCGGCCGGGGCTCCGTCGAAGGCGACCCGTGGCCAGGGGCTGCCGTCCTGCGGCTTCAGGTCGAGCAGACGATCGGCGAGGTGGTCGCCGAGCCGTTCCCAGGTGATCGCTTCGAGTCGCACGGGTCCCATGATGCCGCGCGCCGTCGGGGGACCCGGCGGCCCCCACGACGTAGATGTGGCACCGGTCCGGGGAAAGAACCGCGTATGGCACCGATCTCTCATCCCTCGCCCCGGCACGGACCGCTCGTCGTCCAGCCGCTCAGGAAGCGGCACTGTGTCGAGTGCCGGAGCGGCCCGCACTCGTTGCTGGTGCTGGAGGAGGGGTCGCCTCGCTGTCTGGACTGCGCCGATCTCGGACACCTGGTGTTCCTGCCGCGCGGCGACACTGCGCTCACCCGCAGATCGCGCGAGGGCAGCGCGCTGTCGGCCGTGGTGGTGCGGTTCAACCGGCGCCGGGGGCGCTACGAACGGCAGGGGGTCATGGTCGAGGAGACGGCGCTCGCCCTGGCCGAGGCACGCTGCCTGGCGGACGCCGAGGCGCGGCGACGGCGCCGGGCACGAGACGCACGGCGCCGGGAGGCGGAGGACGTCCGCTTCACGGAGGCGTTCGCGCGGGAGATATCCCGGCTGTTCCCGCACTGTCCGGCCGACCGGGCCCATGCGATCGCCGCCCATGCCTCGGTGCGCGGCAGTGGGCGGGTCGGGCGGAGCTCGGCGGGCCGCGCGCTGTCCGAGGCGGCGGTGACCGCGGCGGTCCGGGCGTCGGTACGGCACACCGAGACGCCGTACGACCAACTGCTGATGAGCGGCGTCCCGCGGTACGAGGCGCGCCGCCGGATCGCGGCCACGGTGGACGCGAGGCTCTGGGAGTGGCGCGAGGATTTCACCGCGCGGGCGTGAGTGGTCAGGAGCCCAGGTGCGGGCGGGGCCAGACGGCCGGGGGCGTGGGGAGACGGTCGCGCATGGGGGTGCGTCGCTGGGCCATGGCCTTTGGCGGCGCGGGGGATTTCGCTTGAGATGACGGCCGGTGCTGTGCAGGCTCTGGGGTCCGGCCGGTTCGACACGGGAGTGGACATGATCGATGGACCGTATTTCGTGCTGACTCTGCTGGGGGTGCTGGGCTGCGGGCTGGTGGCCGGGGTGTTCTGCGGGTTCTCGACCTTCGTGATGAGAGCGCTCGCGCAGCTGCCTCCGGCGCAGGGGGTGGCGGCGATGAACGCGATCAACGTCGCCGCGGTCCGCCCCCCGTTCATGCTGGTGTTCATCGGGTCGGCGGTGCTGTGCTCGGTGCTGGCCGTGGTGACGTTCGTGCTGCTGCCGGCCGACGGGACGGTGGAGTTGCTGCTCGGCAGCGCGCTGTATCTGTTCGGGGCGTTCGGGGTGACCATCGCGGCGAACGTCCCCCGCAACGACGCGCTGCTGAAGCTGGACCCCGGGACACCGGAGGCCGACGCCTACTGGCCCATATTCGTGCGCCAGTGGACGATGTGGAACCACGTCCGGACCGTCGCCTCGGCCGCGGCGGCGGTGTCGTACGCGCTCGCCCTCACCTGAGCCGGACGTCCACCCCTCCGTCGCCCCGGCCGATCAGCAGGGCGTCCACCCCGTCCGATGAGCCGGGCGTCCGCCCCTTCACCGTCTCCGTCCGAGCCCTCGGCCCGCCGGCCTCCGGGGCGGCGGTAGGTGCACGGGCGACGTATCGTGGCGGGAAAGGAGTGCTGCCCGGGTTCCGCGGCCGACGAGGCCCGACGGCCGTGCGGCTCCGGCCCCCGTACGCGTACATGAGGGAGACGGCCATGGCCGATCCCAAGGGTTTCATGACCACACCTCGCCAGGAGTGTCCGCGCCGGCCCGTGACGGAGCGGGTGCGGGACTGGGACGAGGTGTACGTTCCCGGGGGCCTGCTGCCGATCATCGAGAAACAGGCCGACCGCTGCATGGACTGCGGGATCCCGTTCTGCCATGAGGCGTGTCCCCTGGGCAATCTGATCCCCGAGTGGAACGACCTGGTCTCGCGCGACGACTGGCGGGCGGCCAGCGACCGGCTGCACGCCACGAACAACTTCCCCGAGTTCACCGGGCGGTTGTGCCCCGCTCCCTGCGAGGCGGGCTGTGTGCTGGCGATCAACCAGCCGGCGGTCACCATCAAGAACGTCGAGGTCGCCATCGCCGACCGCGCCTGGGAGGACGGCTTCACGCCGCCACGGCCGCCGGACCGTCTGTCGGGACGCACGGTCGCGGTCGTCGGGTCGGGGCCCGCCGGGCTCGCCGCGGCTCAGCAGTTGACCCGGGCCGGACACACCGTGGCCGTGTACGAGCGGGCCGACCGGATCGGGGGCCTGCTGCGGTACGGGATCCCCGCGTTCAAGATGGAGAAACGGCATCTGGACCGCCGGCTGGCGCAGATGCGCGCGGAGGGGACCAAGTTCCGCACGTCGACGGCGATCGGGACCGACATCGGGGCCGCCGAGCTCAAAGCCCGCTACGACGCGGTCGTTCTGGCGCTCGGCGCGACCGCCTGGCGTGAACTGGACGTGCCGGGACGGCAGTTGTCCGGCATCCACCAGGCGATGGAATACCTTCCGCTGGCCGACCGGGTCTGCGAGGGAGATCTGGAGGTCTCGCCGCTGTCCGCGGCGGGCAGGCACGTGGTGATCGTCGGCGGCGGTGACACGGGCGCCGACTGTCTGGGGACGGCCGTGCGCGAGGGTGCCGCTTCCGTGACCCAGCTCGACATCTACGCCCAGCCGGACGCCGAGCGCGACGAGGACGCCGAGCCGTGGCCGACGTATCCGAAGATCTACCGGCTCTCGGCCGCGCACGAGGAGGCCGGCGCGCTGGGCACGGCACCCGCCGCGGACGCGGACGCCCGGCTCTTCGCCGCGTCCACGCTCCGGTTCGAGGGTGACGCGGACGGCCGGGTGCGCTCGCTGCGGCTCGTCGAGGTCGACGGGCAGCGCCGCCCGGTCCCCGGTTCCGGGCGGATCCTGCCCGCCGACCTCGTCCTGCTCGCCCTCGGCTTCCTCGGCCCCGACCGGCACGACGGCCTGATCGACCAGCTGGGCCTCGAACTCCAGCCACGGGGCACGATCGCCCGGGGCGCGGACTTCGGCACGAACGTTCCCGGGGTGTACGCCGCCGGGGACGCGGCGCGCGGGCAGTCGCTCGTCGTGTGGGCGATCGCCGAGGGCCGGGCGGTCGCCTCGGCCGTGGACCGGGCACTGACGGGGGCGGCCCGCTCGCATCTGCCGGCGCCGATCGGACCGTACGACCGCCCCCTGACCGCCTGAGACGGCCCCGATCTCAACAAGTGCCGCGAACCGCGGGCCTGACCGGAAGTGACGGTCATGACCGTCATGACGGTCCAGGGGAGCCCGCGGCGCGGTAAGTGATCAACTCGGAATCAAATTAAGGAAAGTGCGCACAACAAAACAAGTCGTTCAGGAGAGAAGGAAGTCCGCCTCCCCTGCCTTCGCGCCCTCGATGAAAGCGGTCATCTCGCCGGGCGTGTAGATGAGAGCGGGGCCGTCCGGGTCGGCGGACTGGCGCACGGCGATGCGGCCGTCGGCGAGTTTCATCGCCTCCAGGCAGTTGCCGCCGTTGCCGCCGCTCCACGGTTTGTGCCAGCCCTCGCTGCCGAGTTCGCGGGCGGGCATTCCGTTGTAGATGCGCACGTTGCCTATGTGCGGGTTAATGCGTTCCGGCGTGACGCGTTCCATTCACAGCTCCTTGCGGAGATCCCGGAGGATCTCCTTCGTGCGATGTGCCGTGGCGGCTTGGGCCGCCATGCGGTCCATGACCTCCAGGTGGGTCGCCACCTCGGAACGCGCGTCCAGGTAGACGGCGCCGGTCAGGTACTCGCTGTAGACCATGTCCGGGAGTTCCGGCATGGCGAATCGGAACAGCACGAAGGGCCCGTACGTGCCGGGGTGCGGGCCCGAGGAGAACGGGATCACCTGCAACGTCACATGGGGCAGCCTCGTGGCCTGAAGCAACTTGTCGATCTGGGCACGCATCACCTCGGGGCCGCCGATGGTGCGGCGCAGCACCGTCTCGTCCATCACGGCCCAGATCCGGGGCGCGTCCTCACGCGTGAGCAGGTCCTGGCGCTGCATGCGCAGCGCCACATGGCGCTCGATGTCCTCGGGCCGGGTCTGCCCGATGGCGCCCGCCATCAGGACACCGCGTGCGTAGTCCTCGGTCTGCAACAGGCCCGGGATGAAGTGCGGTTCGTACGAGCGCAGCAGGGAGGCGGCGCCCTCCAGGCTGACGTGCATGGAGAACCAGTCGGGCAGGATGTCGTGGAACCGCTGCCACCAGCCGGGCTTGTTGGCGTCCTCCGCGAGCAGGACGAAGGCCTCGGCCTCTTGGTCCCCGACGCCGTAGGACTTCAACAGGAGCTGGAGATAGGGGATCTTGAGGGAGACCTCGGCCATCTCCATCCGGCGGACCGTCGCGGGGGCGACACGCAGGATCCGCGCGGCCTCCTCGCGCTTGAGACCCGCGCGTTCCCGCAGGTCCAGCAGTCGCCGTCCGAGAACGACCTGGCCGACCGTCGGCGCGGACCGCGGTTCGCTCACGTCCCACCTCCACTGAGTCCGGGCAGCCCGTTCGGCGCCGTCCGGGTTCTTCCTCGTCCGCCTCGACGATCCCAACTGGCGCCGCTCGGCTTGCTGTTGCCAGCAGTGTGCCACGCGCCCCCACAGCGTCACACGGCACTCTGCATTTTTCAGAGTGAGTCTTGCCAAGTGTTCGCGGCGACGCGATAGTGGCAAGCGTGATTCCGTCCGCGCCGTTAGGAACAGACGCCGCCGGAGACCGGTTCGGTCTCCGTGCCGCCATGGGGCAGCACCCCGGTGCCGTCGCCGAGCGCCGGTTCCGCTTCGAACTGGCCGCACACCCGGGCTCCGTGGCTCAGGCGAGACGCCTGACCCGGTCCCGCCTGTCCGGCTGGGCGGTGTGCGAGGACACGTGCGACACGGCGGCCCTCGTGGTCTCCGAACTGGTCACCAACGCGATCGTGCACGCCGCCGGGCAGCGTGTCGTGTGCGAACTGCACGACGCGGGGGACCGGTTGCGCATAGCCGTGGGTGACGAGGGGTGCGCTCCGGGCGAGCCGCACCCCTCTCCGCAACGGCCCGACGAGGAGCACGGGAGGGGATTGCTTCTCGTCGCGGCAGTGTCCAGGGCCTGGGGGGCCCAGGACACCGGGCCCGGTCTGCTGGTGTGGGCGGAGATCGCACGCACGGCAGACCGGGCCGAAAACACGGCCGGCACCGTCGAGGAGACCCGGCTCGCACCGGGCGCCCCCGAGGACCGGAGCGAGCGGCACGAGCCGGGCCACCGGCACGACCCGCATGGCCTTCATGGCCTTCACGGACTGGACGCACCCGAAGCCGAGTTGAGAGCCCGGGTCGTCTCGATGCCGGCCGGCCGGCCCGCCGAGGCCCCGCGTGAACCGGGCTCGCCCGCCGCGGACACCGCCCCGCGGGCCGACCTCGGCTGGAGCGCGAAGAAGCCCCCGAACGACGGTCGGGGCACGGGGGCGGAGGGATCCTGGGGGGCGGGAACCGTGGGGAACCCCCAGTCGCTCTCCGCCCCGGGCGGCCGCGAGGCCAGGGATCCACGCCGCCGGGAACTGGGGCCGCACCGCTGGGAACAGAGTCGGGACCACCATCGGGATCGGGAGAGGCTGTGAGTCGTACGTCTGCGGCGGGGCCTGCGGCACAGGTCCTGAGCCTGGACACGCTGGTCCGCGTGAACCGCGGACGGCGACGGTCCGGGCCGCCGAGGCGTCTGCCCGTACCCGAGGGCATGAACGTCCCGCTGGGCTGCGACGCCGTGTCGGTGCCCGCCCGCTTCGGACCGCAGCTGCTGTCGCGGCTGCCTCGCGTGGGCTGCGTGTACGCCGACCCGGCGCACTGGTGGTGGATCGTTCCCTCCGACTCCGATGTCGCCCTGGAGTGGCCGGCGCCCGCCCATTACGCAACGGGCGCCGTCGTGCCGGACTCACCCCGGATTCCCGGGCTCATCCACAAACCGGATGGCATGCTTCCGTACACCCCGCCGATCCCCCTGTATCTGGCCCTGTGCCAGGTCACGGGCACCACACCCGCCTGGTCGCGTCCGATCAGCACATGAGGCCGGGCGCGACCGAGACGCCCCGCCGGCTGCCCGGCCCTCACTCGACTCCGTCGACACCGCCCACGACGACCAGGAACGCGTCGGAGGCGAGATCCATGACGACCTCCGCCGCCTGGCCCTCCTGACGGCGCGCCTGCGCGAACTCCTCCGCGGGCCACGACCCGCGTGGTCCGCCCGCGGGAAAACGCTCCAGCACCATTCGCCCGTTCACCCTTGACCTCCAAGTAGCACTGCTGTGGAGAGTTAAACGCCTGCCATGGGGTGAACGGCTCTGGCAGTGACGGTACTGAGACGAAGTCGACACCGTGCATCGGAACGGGGTCAGCGGAGCGGAGCCAGGATCCTTCGCCGTTCGGCCAGTTCACCGAGGAGTTCGGTGATCCGCTCGCTGTGGACGGGCGTGAGCCGGCCGGTGTCGTCGAGCTGCACGGCGCACGCCGTGGTCGTGTCGACGAGCCGTTCCAGGGTGGCGGCGACCGCGGCCGTCCCCTCGGAGTGCCGTGCCAGCGCGGGGAGTTCGGCCGCGGCCAGGTCGATGGCCGCGCGGGCCTCGGCGAGCGCCCGGTAGGCCTCCCGGCGCAGGACCCAGCGGCCCGCACGGTCACGGGCCGTACCGTCGTTCAGCACATGGGCGAGATAGACGTCCGCGGCCTCGCCGGCCCGGGTGAGCCGCGCCCGCACGGTCCCGCCGCGCTGTCCGAGTGTCGGCAGATGCCCGACCAGCAGCACGATCGCGCAGGCCAGCAGTGTCTCCACGATCCGGTTCCAGGAGGCCTGCTGCTCGCCGCCGACCATCACGAGGGCGAGGACGAGGACCGTGACGACGGCGGTCTGCGCGGCGAAGTGCCGGGTGGCGACCGGGATCAGGGCACCGCTGACCGCGACCAGGGCGACGAAGCCACCCGGCCCCGGCAGCAGCGGCGCGAGCCCCGCGAAGGAGATCGCGCCCAGGACGGTTCCCGCCGCCCGGCACAGCACGCGCGAGGCGAGCGGTCCCAGATCGGGCTTGACGAGGAAGACGGCGGTCGCGGGGAGCCAGTACCAGTGCGGGTGGCCGCCGTACCAGCGCGCGTGGTGCAGGACCTGGGCCACGGCGACGCTCGCGCCGAAGCACAGGGCGACCCGGATGCCGTACTCGCGCCCGGCGGAACCGAGCGCGGTGCGCACCAGCGAGGCAGCGGTTCGCCTCCTGTCGTGCAGGGCGTTCCCGAAGCCGCGGTCGAAGGTCTCGGCGGCGTGCAGCAGGGCGTCGTGGAGGGCGCGCAGCGCGGGCACGACGGGTGTGCTCCCGAGCGGTCCTGACCGGCCGCCGGGGACGGCGGGCGCGGGCAGGGGACCGGTGGGCGCGCCGGTGCGGACGGCGTCCGCGAGCCGCGCAGGCCCCTCCGCGGCCCGTTCGGGCACCGCTTCGCCGGCCCAGGCGAGGGCGGTCGCGGCCTCGGCGAGCGGCAGGGCGGCGGCGTACTGGGCGTGCAGCCGCCGTTCGGCCGCCGAGCTCGCGTAGCGCCGCAGCCGGGGCCCGGTGAGCGCGTCCTGTGCCTGGTCGAGGGCGGCGGTCAGTGCGACGCGCCGCCGGCTCGCGTCGGGTCCGCCCACGGCGAGGAGCAGCCGGGCGACGGCGTCGTACACACCGGCGACGGCGTCGCGCTCGCCGTCGAAGCGGTAGTCGCCGGTGTTCACCGCGGTCGTGGGCAGCGCAAGCCGCAGGACGAGGAGCCAGCCGGCCCCTCCGAGGAAGAACAGTGCGCGTACCCATCCCGGTTCGGGCAGCGGCATCCCGGCCCCGATGGCCGAGGTGACCAGCAGCTGGGTCCCGGCCCCGGAGGCCACGGGTCCCACGGCGCTGACGGCTCCGGCGAGGAGTCCGAGGCCGGTGAAGAGGAGGGTGAGGGTCACGGCGCCGGTGTGTTGTCCGGCGTACGAGCCGATGAGCAGACCGGCGGCTCCGGCGAGGGCCGGTACCCCGAGCCGTTCGACGGCGACGCGCCGGCTGCCCGGCCTGTCGTTGATCCCCGCCAGCATGGCGCCGAGCGCGGCGATCACTCCGAGGGAGGTACGGCCGCTCAGCACGGCCACGAGCAGCAGCGGCCCGGCGGCCAGCGCGCCGCGCAGGACCGCGTTCCAGGGGACCGGTCCGCGCTGGGCGCGCAGGGCATGGGCGAGCCAGGGCGGTACGGCGAGGGGGGTGGGACGCACGGGGCTCCTGTCGGGCGAGGGCGGGTGCCTTCGGGCGACGTCGGCCGGGCTCGTGTCGTGACCAGGGTAGTGGTCGTTGCCCGTGGACCACGAACGCGGGGATTTCCACGATGTGACATTTCACGGGCCGGGTGCTTCGGGAGGGAGGAGAGGAGCGGGTCCGAGGGCGTAGCCGGCCCCCGGACCCTGAGATGCCGCCATGTCGCACGCCGGCACGCTTGAGAACCCAGGTCAGTCGTTATGTCGCCGCGTCCTGCCTTTGGACCACCACGCATCGAGCTGCGCGGACTGGACTTGAACCAGCATCTCGGCGTACTGGGGCCTGGGCCCGTTCGATCCGGCGATCGGCGGCGAATACTGAGTCTGGAGCAATAGTCTGAGATTGATCACGGTCTGCCTCTGCCGGTTGGGCTACCGCGGCGCGTGAACACTTCGTCGTCCGGAGTGTTCTGTGGTGCCGCGGGGAGGACTCGAACCTCCACTGGAACCGTGCATTCACGACAAGCCTCAGGTTCAGCTTGCGCTCCTCGCGCACCCCGGCCGTCGTGCGTTGTGGCCGGGGAGTTCAGAGGCTACCCCTGTGCGAACAGGTAGCCGAAAACCGCGTCGCCGACGCGCTGGTCGACGACGTCCGTGCCGTTGGCCTCCTCGCGGGCGAACTTGACCGCCTGCTGCACCTTCTCGACCCGGTCGAGGAGTTCGTTCACGCGCCGCGCGGGCAGGGCGCCGGAGAACTTGACGGTCGTCCAGTAGCCGACGGGGATGTCCTCGTAGTACACCTCGACCTGGGCCGGGTGCTTCTCGGTGGCCTCGGCCTTGACGTGGTTGCGGGGGACCTTCTTCGTACGGAGGGTGCGCACCGGCTCGGTCTTCCACGCGTCGGTGGACGGGTCCCGCACCCAGGACTCCGAGGCGTCGAGGACGGGCAGCTTGCGTACGAAGGTGTTGAGATCGGTGAGCTGCTTCTCGAGGAAGAGCAGATAGGACACCGGCACGTCGGCGACGAGCACCCGCCCGTCCACCACCACATCGGCGCGTGCCGCGCAGTTGGCCCAGTCCTTGGTGGCGGTCACGTCGAACAGCCGGGTGAGGGTCGCCGCGGTGTCCCGCAGCACGTCCTCGGCCTGCACCTGGACCCGGGTCGACTCGGGCGGAAGCTGCTCGCCCTCCTCGTCCTTCGGCTGGTAGGTCCGCGAGATGCCCGCGAGCAACGCGGGCTTCTGGAGACCGTGATGAGCAGCCGTCAGGTCCTGATGGGACTTGGACTTGATGCCCTTCTCCACTGCGATGATCTGATTGAGTTTCGCCACGTCGGTGACCGTAGCAGCGGCGGTGGCGATCGTTCGAGGCATTATTCGCCGGGCGGCGACTGCCGCACGACCCTCGCCGACGCCCGGGTGCCCCGGGGGTAATCGGGATGCGCGGGTCGTGGCCGCGCGCGCATCATCGGGAGGTTGTCCATCACCTCGTCGGCGCCGTCCACAGGGAGCCCCCATGGTCCAGCGTGTCACTGTTCCCACTCTCTTCACTCCGCCCGTCTACGCGCACGCGTCCGTCGTCGAGGCGGGGACGAAGCTGGCCTTCCTCGCCGGGTCCGTGCCCCTCGACGCCGACGGAGAGCTGGTCGGCCCCGGCGACCCCGTACGCCAGGCCGAGCAGGTACTGGCCAACCTCGACGAGCAGTTGCGGGCCGTGGGGAGCGACATGGCCCATGTCGTGTCCACCGACGTGTATGTCGTCAGCTCTGAGACCGCGGTGCTGTCCGCGGTCTGGGACGTCGTCGAGGCGTCGGGGCTGAGCATCGGCCCGCACTCCTCGACCCTGCTCGGGGTGGCCTGTCTCGGCTACACCGGACAGCTCGTGGAGATCACGGCGACCGCCGTCGTCCCCGGCGCGTAGCCGGCGGTCGCCCCGACGCGTGGCCGGTGCCCCACCCGACGCGTGGCCGGCGCGTGGCCTGCGCCTACGCGGAACGTGTCGTCAGTCCCGCGGCCCCCGCCGCCGTGACCAGCACCTGCCGCAGCATCGCGGGCGTGAGCCGCCCGGTGAAGGTGTTCCGCTGACTGACGTGGAAGCACCCGAAGAGCTCGACAAAAGCGGGACCGGCACGCGCGTCGTCCCGTTCCGGTTGTCGTACGAGCGTCACCCGGGCCCCGTGGGCGAACACCGGACGGGGCCGCGGCACCGTCCACCCCGCCTCCGCGAGGGCGGGCAGCGCGGCCTGCCAGCCGAAGGCCCCGAGGACGACCACCGCGCGCACCGTCGGCCGCAGCAACCCCAGTTCCCTGACGAGCCAGGGCCGGCAGGTGTCCCGCTCCTGGGGCGTCGGCTTGTTGGCGGGAGGCGCGCAGTGCACGGGAGAGGTGACGCGCACCCCGTACAGCTCCAGTCCGTCGTCCGCGCTCACCGAGGTGCCCTGGGAGGCGAGCCCGACGTCGTGCAGCGCCGCGTACAGCACGTCACCCGACCGGTCCCCGGTGAACATCCGCCCGGTCCGGTTGCCGCCGTGCGCGGCGGGGGCGAGCCCGAGAAGGAGCAGAGAGGCGTCGGGCGGCCCGAACCCGGGCACCGGGCGCCCCCAGTACGTCTGGTCGGCGAAGGCGACACGCCTGACGGTGGCCACCTCTTCGCGCCAGACGACGAGCCGCGGGCAGGCCCGGCAGCCGGCGATCCGCGTGTCGAGCACCGCGAGGTCGGCGGAGCCGGCCGCGCCCTCCGCCGGAGCGCCGCTGTCCATGTCACCACCGTACGACCGCTCGGCCCGCGCCCGGTCCCCGCTCTCCACCCTTCACCCCTCTCCCCTCTCCCCCGCCGTCCCTCTAGGTCATCTCCGCCCCGAGCGCCAGGAACCCGCAGATCAGCAGGAACAGGATGGCGAGGAGGGGCCAGATGAAGCGGAGGTACTTGTCGTAGCCGACCTTGGCGAGGGCGACGCCGCCGATGGTGACGGCCGTGGTGGGGACCCAGAGGTTCATCCAGCCGCTGGCGGCCTGCCAGGCGGTGACGACGACCGCGCGGGAGACACCCGCGAAGTCCGCGAGCGGGGCCAGGATCGGCATGGCGAGGGTCGCGTGGCCCGAGGTGGAGGGGATGAGGAAGGCCAGCGGCAGGTTCACGACGAAGACGATGATCGCGAAAAGACTGGAGGAGGTGCCCTCCACCACGCCCTCGATGGAGTGCAGGACCGTGTCGGTGATCTTCGAGTTGTTCATGATCACGGTGACTCCGCGGGCCAGCACGATCACCAGCGCCGGTGACATGAAATCCGCGGCGCCCTGGACGATCGTCGCGCTCAGCTTCTGCTCGCCCATCCGCGCCACCACCCCGACCAGCACCGCCGCGCACAGGAACAGGGCGGCCAGTTCCGGGAAGGACCAGCCGAGCTCGAACCCGTACGGCCGCGCGTCCGCCTTGCCGCTGAGCGCGCTGGACCACGGCACGACGGAGAAGATCATGAAGGCGAAGACCAGCCCCGTGGTGACGAGGACCGCCTTGTGCAGACCCGTCAGCTCCGGAACCTCACCGGCCGCTTCCCGGGCGTGCTCGCGGTCCCCCGGCAGGAACCCGGTGATGGAACGTTCCGGGTCCTTCCGCACCCGGTGGGCGTACCGGATGACGTACGTGATCGTGACCGCCGTCAGCACGACCCACATCACGAACCGCAGCACGATGCCGTCGCCGAGCGAGATGCCGGCGGCGGACGAGGCGACGCCCGTGGCGAAGGGGTTCACCGTCGAGCAGAGCACCCCGATGCCGGCCCCGAGGATGATCGTGCCGACCGCCACCATCCGGTCGTAGCCGAGCGCCAGCATCAACGGCACGATCAGTCCGTAGAACCCCAGCGTCTCCTCGGCGAAGCCCTCCACCGTTCCCAGCACCGAGAACACCAGCATGATGCCCGCGATGAGCAATGCCCCGCGCGCCCGCAACCGGTGGGCGAGGAGGCCGATCCCCCGGTCGAGGGCACCTGTCGCGAACACCACCGTGATGAACGCCCCGATGGCGAGCACGAAGAGGAACACGCCCGCGCTGCCGTACAGTTCACCGGCGAAATCCGGCCCGACCCGCGCGGTCTTCTCGTCCAGGATTCCGTAGAGGCCGTTGACGGGCGACAGGAAGAGGTCGTTCAGGCGGTCGACGAAGCTCTGGCCCGAGTCGACCCGGTGGTACGTGCCCTGGATCGGCCTGCCCTCGGGCGTACGGTCGTACTGCCCCGCCGGGATCAGGAACGCCAGCGCCCACACGGCGATCGTGACGATCGCGAGGACGGTCAGCGCGCTCGGGAACGTGAACCTGCGCTGGTGCGGCGGCTCTTCGGCGGCGGGCGCCTCGGTGCCGGTCGGGGTGGTCACCGGACCGCCCTGTCCCGGCTCAGGCGTCCGCCCGCGCGCGGAAGCCTTCGGCGTATTCCCGTACGAACGCGCACATCGCCACGACCGTGTTGCGCAGTTCGGAGAACAGGACGCATTCGTTCGGGGCGTGCAGATTGCACATGCTGTCCTGCGCCCCGAAGAGCAGCACCTCGGCGTCGGGCGCGGCGCGTGCGAGCCCGTTGACCAGCGGGATCGACCCTCCGGTCGCGACGTACGACGCGTCCTCGCCCCAGGCCTCGCGCAGCGCGGTGAGCGCGGCGCGGTAGGCGGGACCGCCCGTCGATGCCTCGTACCCGGGGCCCGTGTCCCCCGGTGTGACCGTGAGCGGGATACCGAAGGGCCGCAGCAAGCTGAGGTGGTCGACCAGCCTGGCGCGCGCCTCCTTGGCGTCCTGGCGCGGGTGGAAGCGGAGGTTGAGCTTGGCGCGGGCGTACGGGACGACGGCGGAGGCCGCGTGTTCGACACCCGGCGCGTCCAGGCCGATGACCGTGATCGCGGGCCCGCTCCACAGCCGCTCGCCGAGGCTCCCGCTGCCGATCAGCGGGACCCCCTCGCGGACCCCGGCGAGTTCGCGGAACTCGTCCTCGGTGTACGTCGTTCCGCTCCACGGCTCACGCCTCAGCCCCGCGACGGCCACGTCGCCGTGCACATCGTGCAGCGTGGACAGGGCGGTCAGGAGCACGATCAGCGCGTCCGGCGCGGCACCGCCGAACTCGCCGCTGTGCCGGGGTTCCTGGAGGGTGCGCACCTCGACCACGACCTCGGCCGCGCCCCGCAGCCCGGTGGTCAGGGTGGGGGTGCCGGGGCGGAGGTTGCCCAGGTCGGCGATGACCATGGCGTCGCAAGCGAACCGCTCAGGATCACTGGGCGGATAGTCGTCGAAGGGGCTGCCGTACTCCTCCTGCCCCTCGAAGACGATCTTCACCCCGACCGGAGGCCGCCCCTCGTACGCCCGGAGCATGCCCAGGTGGGCGATCACGTTGGACTTGTCGTCGGCGATCCCGCGGGCCCGGAGCCCGCCCTCGACGGGGGTCGGCTCGAAGGGCGGCGACAACCACAGCTTCTCGTCGCCGGGCGGCTGCACGTCGTAGTGCGAGTAGAGCAGGACGGTCGGCGCGGCGGGGTCCGGCGGCGGGATCTCCCCGAAGATCACGGGGGCGGTACCGGGGAGATCGATGCTCTCGACGCGCTCCACCCCGGCATCCCGCAGCAGTCCCACGAGGAGATCGTGGGCCTCACGCACGGGCTCGGCCGGGAAGCCTGGAAAGGCGACGGAGGGGATGGCCGCGAGGCGCTCCAGATCGGCGCGCAGACCGTCCATCAACGCGTCGACCTTCGCTGCTGTCTGCACCCTCGGGCCCCTCTCCTGTTCCCCGCACGGCGTCACCGACAGCCTCCGCCCGCCCGGAGGGCCACGCATCCGGTGTGGTCCGTGCGACGGAAAAGGCATGCGGTGTGCCGAGCCACGGGCATTAGAGTCGGGTCATGGCTTCTCAGGGTGCTGACCGGGAGACGAAGGGCGCGGGCCCCGCGGGCGGGCGCTGCGCGGACGGCGGTGGGGCCGCCACGACCGGCTCAGGCCCCGGCGCCGGGCACACCTCCGGAAAAGACTCCGGCGACGACCCCGGGGCCACTTCGAGGACGGGCTCCAGGACCGCTGCCGGAAACGGTCCCGGCACTGCTTCGAGGACCGCTTCCGGGACGGGACCCGGTGCCGGCGCGGGAACGAAGGACGGAGCCGGCGCGGCTTCCGGGAACGCCGCCGCAGTCGAGGCCGCCGTCGCCGCCGCGCCCGCCGGCGGCGAGAGCGTGCGGGTCGACGCCTGGATCTGGTCCGTGCGTCTCGTCAAGACCCGCTCGATCGGTGCGACGGCCTGCAAGGGCGGTCATGTTCGGGTCAACGGGGAGCGCGTCAAGCCCGCGTACTCGGTCCGGGTCGGCGACGAGGTACGCGTCTGGCACGAGGGCCGTGAACGGGTCGTCATCGTGAAGCGTGTGATCCGCAAGCGGGTCGGCGCTCCCGTGGCCGCCGAATGCTTCGTCGACAACAGTCCGCCGCCCCCGCCGCGCGAGGCCGTGGCTCCGGCCGGTGTCCGGGACCGGGGCGCGGGACGCCCGACCAAGCGGGACCGCCGCGACATGGAACGCCTGCGGGGAATGCAGACCGGTTCCTCAGGCCCCGTCCGGACCTCGGGCCCCTCCACGGGACCCACCGGCCCGGCCAGGTCCTCGGGCACGAACGGGCCCACGGGCTCCTCCCGCCACTGAAGCCGCTGCCGCCCGCCGTTCCGCAGTGACGAGCGGCACGACGCCCGCCGTCACACCGCGCGTCCCGTCCGCAGGCGCACCAGGCGGAGCAGTTCGGCCGTGTGGCCGCGCCTGGCCCAGGCGATCAGTCCGAGCGGCAGCATCAGGATGAGCGGGGTCGCCACATAGGGTCCGTGGACGACGGTGACGTTGACGATGAACGCGCCCACCATCAACGCGCTGAGCGCCGTCGCGGCCACGGAGTCCAGCAGCGGGACCAACAGGGCGAGTCCTCCGGCGAGTTCGAGGGCTCCGATGATGTACATACCGGTGTGGCCCCAGCCCAGCTTGTCGAACGCTTCCGTCGCCGAGGGGTGGGCGATCAGCTTCGGAAGGGCGCTCGCGAACGCGTAGAACAGGCCGAGCACGACCTGAAGGGCGGTCAGGGAGACACGGGCGGCCCGGGATCGGGGGGTGACGGCGGCCCGGGTGGCGTTCAGGGGGAGGCTGGTCTCGGACACGGTGTTCTCCTGTGGGAAGCGGTGGTTGCTTTCACAGGGGTAGACCGGGGAACCACCGAGAACTCATCGGCGCCGAAGGGGATGTGTGCCGTCCGACCGGCGCTGATCCCTTCACGGCCCTCACCCACATCCCGTCCTCCGTCAGATACCGGTCGACCTTGAGCCCCGCCTCCGCCAGGGCCTCTTCGAAGGCGTCCTTCGTCAGCTCGCGGGACAGGAACGTCTGGGTCCAGGTGGCGTCCGGGAACGTGTATTCCGCGCGCACCGAGTCGACTCCGTCCCCGACCGGTTCGGCGGACAGGATGCGGACGACGAATCCGGACGGATCCTTGCGCTCGCGTGGCACGTCGGTGTGGTAGTTCTCGCCCTCGCGCTGGATCAACACACAGCCGTCGTCCGCCACATGGCGGGCGCAGGTGTCCAGGATCGCCCGTCTCACCCGGATGTCACCGGCGTGCACGAGGAACGACGCCAGCAGAACGACGTCGAAGGTCTCGCCGAGGTCGAGGCCCTCGATGCTGCCGCGTATCCGGCGCGCCCCTCGGACGTGTTCCAGCATGTCGGCGGACTCGTCCACCGCCGTGACCGCGAAACCGAGTTCGAGGAGCGGGTGGGTCATCCTGCCGACCCCGCTGCCCAGTTCCAGGATGTGCGCGGCGGCGGGCACCGCGGCGGTGATGACGTCCGGTTCGGTTCCGACGGGGAGGCGGGCGTAGAGCTCGACCGCGCAGCCGTCCGGTGTGATGGCACCGGGTCCCGTGCCTTCGCATCCCTCACGCATTTCGATCCTCATACCCGTCCAACGGACGGCCTCCGTGGGCCCGTTCCTCCCCCCTGTCACTCGTTCGAGTGATGTGTTCGAGAGGCTCCCCGTTCGAACTCCGGACCGGTGGGACGGGCGAGTTCCTGTCCGGCGATTCGCGTGGCCGGACGTGCGGGAATCGGGGGCCCGCCCTAGAGCGCGAACCAGCCGCGTCCTCCGTACCAGTGCCCGCCCCCGCGCAGATGGTCGGCCACCGCGCGCTCGACGCTGTTCCGCCGAGGCAGTTCGTCGAGCGGGAGGTCCGGATCGCCGAAGACGAACCCGATGGGCAGGGTGTCGTCCGGAGTCCGCTCCTCGTCCAGCAGGTGGAAGCGGTCCTGGAAGCGAATGATGTTGGAGTCGGCCGGCAGATAGCGCTTCAGCTGCGGGTCGAGCAGCCAGGAGTCGCAGACGGCTGTCTCATGGCGCTCCTCCGGATAGTGGCGGGCGAAGAACTCCCGGGCCAGGGCGAGCGAACGGTCGCACGCGGCGGGGGAGAGCGGGCCGCGGAAGTCGGTGATGTGCAGGCTCAGACAGGGGGTGCCGGGGTCGGGGGCCGGTCCCGAAGCCGCAAGCGCCGCGGCCGTGCGCCGTCCCAGCAGCACCCGCTGGAACTGGAGCCGGCCCAGCTGGAACAGCTCGCCGTGGAAATGCAGGGCGAGCCACCAGGGAAACAGCAGTCCGGGGCCGCCAGCTCTTCTGTGGTGCACGGACACATGCCGGCCGAGGTCGGCGAGCGTGCGCCGCGAGACGTCCTCGGGCACCCCGCGTTCTTTGTGATGGGCGCGGACATACGGGAGCGCCACAATGAAGACATACAGGTGGAAGCAGCGCCCGAGAAGACCCGCCGTCTCGGGGAAGGCGGGCGGTTCCCAGCCTTTCCCGATGCCTCCCATGTCCCGCACGAAGCGGGTGACGCAGCGTGCGAGGAGGGTCATGGCCTCCGGTTCGGCGGCGAGCTTGGCCCGCAGGGCGACGAGGTCGTTGATGTGTTCATGGGGCACGGAGAGGTCGAGCAGGATGTCGGGCAGTGCGTCGGCGTCCGGGAGCACCGCTTCCCGCAGGTCGCAGTCCTCGCTCTCCAGGTCCCTCAGCCACTCCGCGGTCCTCGCGTCCGCCCGCAGCGTTTCCAGCAGCACCGTCGCCTCCCCCGGCGGCCGTCGGGCGACCGCTCTCCCTTGGTGAACGTGCACCACGAAGAGTACGTTTCCTCGTAGGAGTGGTGATCCTGATGCGTACGGGCAGTGAACCGGTGACAGCGCGCAGTGCTCTGCGGATGCGCTTCTGGCTGAGCGTCTGGGGCCTGATCTGGGCCGTCTTCGGGACGGTCGCGTTCATCCTCGTGGGCCGGCCCGGGTGGGCCGCCGCGTGCGCCGTGCTGTGGGTGGTCGTCACGGTCGACATGACCATGATTCTTCGGCACATCAGGCAGGGACCGCACTACCAGCCGGGCCGTGACGTCCCGCCGTACGAGCCCGTGGACGAGCGGCGCCGTTACCGGCCGCCGGAGCGTCGTCGGCCGTCGAGGCCGTCGCACCCCTGAAATCCGGCCGGGCGGTCACGCCGGCTCCCGCGGACACGCTGCCCCCGCGGTCGGGCCCCGCCGATGGAAGCGCCACCCCGCGCCGCCCCGCAGTGGTCGCTTTACGAGTCGAAGCGGGCGGCTTCCAAATACTGCGGCTTGGGGTCGAGCGCTGCCGCCAGTCTGAAGTGCCGCTTCGCCTGCTCGGGGCGCCGCTGGCGTTCATAGGTGCGGGCGAGCGCGAAGTGAGCGAACGCGTTGTCCGGCTCGCGCTCCAGAACGATCGTGAACTCCAGCTCGGCGGGCCGCAGTTGCGCGGCGGCGAAGAAGGCGCGCGCACGCAGCAGCCGGGCCGCCGTGTTCTCCGGGTGGGCGGCGATGACGGGGTCGAGCAGCTTCACCGCACCCCGGGGGTCGCGCGCGGCGAGCAACTGCTCGGCGGCGCGGAAGTCGATGACGTGCGTCTCGGGAGTACGTCCGATCGATCCGCTGGTCTCGGGCACGGCAGAGTCCTTCCCTCGCTGCAAGGGTTCAACGCCCCTTCGGAGGGACGCTATTCCTGGGGTGTACGGGCTCTGCGCACGAGATCGGCCCATACGTCCCCTACGCGCCGTCGCAGTTCCTCCAGCGCCACGTCGTTGTCGATGACGATGTCCGCGATCGCCAGGCGCTTGTCGCGCGAGGCCTGGGCCGCCATGCGCGCTCGGGCGTCCTCCTCGGTCATGCCGCGCAGCCGCACGAGGCGGTCGAGCTGGGTCTCGGGGCGGGCGTCGACGACGATCACGAGGTCGTACAGAGCGGCCAGACCGTTCTCCGCGAGCAGGGGCACGTCGTGGACGACCACGGCCTCTTCGGGCGCGGCGTCCTCCAGCGCGCGGGAGCGGCTGCCGACCAGGGGGTGCACGATCGAGTTCAGGACGGCGAGCTTCTTCGGGTCGGCGAAGACGATCGAGCCGAGCTTCGGCCGGTCCAGACTCCCGTCCGGAGCCAGGACGTCCGCGCCGAAGGCCTCGACGACCGCCGCCAGCCCGGGAGTTCCGGGCGCTACGACCTCCCGCGCGATCCTGTCGGCGTCGATCAGTACCGCGCCGTGCTCGACGAGCAGCCGTGACACTTCGCTCTTGCCGGCGCCGATACCGCCGGTCAGGCCCACCTTCAGCATGCCTGGCAGCTTAGGGCCTGCCACTGACAGTCACTCCCTCCGGGGCCCGGAAGCCCCGGGAACCGGGGAGGAAGGGGTCAGGCGTCGCCTTCGCGTTCCGCCAGGAAGCGCTCGAACTCCTGGCCGATCTCGTCCGCCGAGGGGATGTCGACCGGCTCCGCGAGCATGTTGCCGCGGCTCTCGGCGCCCGCTGCGGCGTCGTACTGGTGCTCCAGTCCCTGGACGAGCGCGACGAGTTCCTCGTCGCCCTCCTGGATCTGACGGTCGATCTCGGTCTGCGTGCGGTGTGCCTCGGTCCGCAGGGCGTGCGCTATCCCGGGGAGCACCAGGCCGGTCGCGGCCGTGATGGACTCAAGGACGGTCAGCGCCGCGTCCGGATACGGAGAACGCGCGATGTAGTGGGGCACATGGGCGGCGACACCGAGCACGTCGTGGCCGGCCTCCATGAGGCGGTACTCGATGAGCGACTCGGCGCTTCCGGGAACCTGCGCCTCGTCGAACGGGCTGCGGTGGCCGGGCACCAGGTCGGTGCGGTTGCCGTGCGGGGTGAGACCCACCGGGCGGGTGTGCGGGACGCCCATGGGGATCCCGTGGAAGTTGACCAGAAGGCGGACCCCGAGCCGTTCCACGATCTGCTGGACGGCGGCGGCGAAGCGCTCCCACTCGGTGTCCGGTTCGGGTCCCGACAGCAGCAGGAAGGGCGCACCCGTGGCGTCCTGCACGAGCCGCACCTCCAGGGTCGGCTCCTCGTACTCGGTCCAGCGGTCGCGCTTGAACGTCAGCAGCGGACGGCGGGCGCGGTAGTCCACGAGCCGGTCGTGGTCGAAGCGGGCCACGACCTGATGGGGCAGCGAGTCGAGCACCCGGTCGACGATCTGCTCGCCGGTTTCGCCCGCGTCGATGTATCCGTCGAAGTGGTAGAGCATGACAAGACCTGCCGACTCCTGGGCCAGCGCCATGTCGACGACGGCCAGGCCCTTCGGCTCCCATGCGTACAAACCCTGCGGATCAAGCACTGTGACCGCTCCTCCTCGTGTTCCTCCTGGACAACGTGGCACGAAGCGCCGACATTCCCGTCCCGTGGCGCGACCGGGGACCAAAGTGGGCCGGACGCAAGGGAAACGGGCCGCACGGAGACGAAGTGCCCGCCACAAGCCGAGCGAACCTGACGGCGAAGCGGGCCCGGCGGAACGACGGATCCGACAGCAGAGCGGGCCCCGCGGAACGAGGGGACCCGACAGCAAAGCGGGCCCGCACCGGATCGGTGCGGGCCCGCTTCTTTCAGCTACTTGCTAGCGGTGAGCTTTCAGCTCTGGCCGCCGGCGAGCTTCTCGCGGAGGGCGGCGAGCGCCTCGTCCGACGCCAGGGCGCCGGAGTTGTCGTCCGACTCCGAGGAGTAGGAACCGCCACCGGAGGCGGCCGGAGCCGCGCTCGTGGAGGTGGCACCCTCGGCCTCGGCCTGCGCGTCGGCCTCGCGGGACTTGATGACCTGAGCCTGGTGCTGCTCGAAGCGCTGCTGCGCCTCGGCGTACTGGTTCTCCCACACCTCGCGCTGAGCCTCGAAGCCCTCGAGCCAGTCGTTGGTCTCGGGGTCGAAGCCCTCGGGGTAGATGTAGTTGCCCTGGTCGTCGTACGACGCGGCCATGCCGTACAGGGTCGGGTCGAACTCGACCGAGGCCGGGTCGGCACCGAAGGACTCGTTGGCCTGCTTCAGCGAGAGGCTGATGCGACGACGCTCGAGGTCGATGTCGATGACCTTGACGAAGATCTCGTCGTTGACCTGGACGACCTGCTCCGGGATCTCCACGTGGCGCTCGGCCAGCTCGGAGATGTGGACCAGACCCTCGATGCCCTCGTCCACGCGGACGAACGCACCGAACGGAACGAGCTTCGTGACCTTACCCGGGACGACCTGACCGATCTGGTGCGTCCGGGCGAACTGCTGCCACGGGTCTTCCTGCGTCGCCTTGAGCGACAGGGAGACGCGCTCGCGGTCCATGTCGACGTCGAGGACCTCGACGGTGACTTCCTGGCCGACCTCGACAACCTCGGAGGGGTGGTCGATGTGCTTCCAGGAGAGCTCGGAGACGTGCACCAGACCGTCGACGCCACCCAGGTCCACGAAGGCACCGAAGTTGACGATCGAGGAGACGACGCCGGAGCGGACCTGACCCTTCTGGAGGGTGGTGAGGAACGTCTGGCGAACCTCGGACTGGGTCTGCTCCAGCCAGGCGCGGCGGGACAGGACCACGTTGTTGCGGTTCTTGTCCAGCTCGATGATCTTGGCCTCGAGCTCCTTGCCCACGTAGGGCTGGAGGTCGCGGACACGGCGCATCTCGACGAGAGAAGCCGGCAGGAAGCCACGGAGGCCGATGTCAAGGATGAGACCACCCTTGACAACCTCGATGACGGTGCCGGTGACGATGCCGTCCTCTTCCTTGATCTTCTCGATGGTGCCCCAGGCGCGCTCGTACTGGGCACGCTTCTTCGAGAGGATCAGGCGGCCTTCCTTGTCCTCCTTCTGGAGAACCAGGGCCTCGATCTCGTCGCCGACCTTGACGACCTCGTTCGGGTCGACGTCGTGCTTGATCGAGAGCTCGCGGCTCGGGATGACACCTTCGGTCTTGTAACCGATGTCGAGCAGGACCTCGTCCCGGTCGACCTTCACGATGACGCCGTCGACGATGTCGCCGTCGTTGAAGTACTTGATCGTCTCGTCGATCGCGGCGAGGAAGGCTTCCTCGTTACCGATGTCGTTGACCGCAACCTGCGGGGTGGTGGCGGTGGTCTCGGTGCTGCTCGTCATGTGGGAAAGGGCTCCGGTACGGACAGTGAGTCGTAGGTACTGCTTACGCCGGGAGCCCGTTTCGCCCTGTAGAAGCCGGACAGCCAAGGAAGCGCCCAACCCGGCACAGCCGGAAGGCGCCTCGAAAACCGAGGGGACATACATACAGATGCGAGCACAGCCTGCTATGTCTGAGGAGCGCAGGCCCGCAGCGCAACTTGTAGCATACGGGGGCAGCCGGGCAGGGTCAATGCGCGAAGGCGCACACCCGGGGCGGATCGCCGCAATCCCGGCACAAGACCTGTCTCACAAGGCCACGCGGGCAGTAGGACGCCTCTGTCGTGACACGCCCGAGACGGGTTGGACGGAAGAGTACGACGAGGGAGCCGATCATCCAAGAGCCCGAACCGTTCGAACCGGAAGCCACCCGACGTGACGCGGACCTCATCGAGAGTTCCCGGGCGAATCGGGGCTGGTGGGACCGGAACGCGGACGACTACCAGATCGAACACGGCACGTTCCTCGGCGACGACCGGTTCGTGTGGTGCCCCGAGGGCCTCGACGAGGTGGAGGCCGAGCTGCTGGGCCCCGCGGAGGACCTCAAGGACAAGGACGTCCTGGAGATCGGCGCCGGCGCGGCACAGTGCTCGCGCTGGCTGGCCGGACAGGGCGCGCGCCCCGTGGCCCTTGACCTCTCCCACCGCCAACTCCAGCACGCGCTGCGCATCGGGGGCTCCGTGCCGCTCGTGGAGGCGGACGCGAGCGCCCTGCCGTTCGCGGACGGCTCCTTCGACCTCGCGTGCTCGGCGTACGGGGCGCTGCCCTTCGTCGCCGACCCGGTGCTGGTGCTGAGGGAGGTCCGCCGGGTGCTGCGCCCCGGCGGGCGTTTCGTCTTCTCCGTCACGCACCCGGTCCGCTGGGCGTTCCCGGACGAGCCGGGTCCCGAGGGCCTGACGGTGTCGGCGTCCTACTTCGACCGCACCCCGTACGTGGAGCAGGACGAGGAGGGCCGCGCGGTCTACGTGGAGCACCACAGGACGCTCGGCGACCGGGTGCGTGACGTGGTGGCCGGCGGCTTCCGTCTGGTCGACGTCGTCGAGCCCGAGTGGCCCGCCTGGAACACCCAGGAGTGGGGCGGCTGGTCCCCGCTGC
This sequence comes from Streptomyces sp. f51, assembly GCF_037940415.1. Lineage (NCBI taxonomy): Bacteria > Bacillati > Actinomycetota > Actinomycetes > Kitasatosporales > Streptomycetaceae > Streptomyces > Streptomyces sp. f51. The sequence goes on from NZ_CP149798.1 coordinate 1,662,060, forward strand.
GCGGCAACCTCATCCCGGGCACGGCGATCTTCGTGTGCGAACGGGACTGAGGCACGCGGTCCTGGTGGAACGGACGGGGTCCGTGAGGAACGGTCCGAGGTGAGAACAGCGACGAAGGGGAGCCGAACCGGCTCCCCTTCGTCGTACCGGGATGCTCCACGCGCGTGGACCCTGTCGCTGGATGTGGCACGCGCGCACGGACCCAGTCCCTGGATGCGGCACGCGCGCGTGGACACCGTCCCCCGGGTTCGTGCGTGGCCGGTCCGGCCCTCGTACGAGACTGGGGGCGTGATCCGTTACGAAGCCCTCGACGCTCTGCCCGTGCGCGGCGCCCTGCCCTCCGTGGACGAGGCCCTGGAGGGGCACGGCGCCGCGGTGCTGGTGGCGCCGCCCGGCACCGGCAAGACGACGCTGGTGCCGCTGGCGCTGGCGGGTCTCCTGGACGAGGCCCGGCCCGCGCGGCGTGTGGTGGTGGCCGAGCCCCGGCGGATCGCGGCGCGCGCCGCCGCCCGCCGGATGGCGTGGCTGCTGGGCGAGGAGGTCGGGGAGAGCGTCGGCTTCACGGTGCGCGGGGAGCGGGTGGTCGGCCCCCGCGCGCGCGTGGAGGTCGTCACGACCGGGGTGCTGCTCCAGCGGCTTCAGCGGGACCAGGAGCTCGCGGGCGTCGACGTCGTCGTGCTCGACGAGTGCCACGAGCGGCATCTGGACGCCGACACGGTGGCCGCGTTCCTGCTGGACGTGCGGGCCGCGCTCCGTCCTGAACTGCGGCTGCTCGCCGCGTCCGCGACGACGGACGCCGGGGGGTGGGCGCGGCTGCTGGGCGACGCGCCGGTCGTCGAGGCGGAGGGCGTCTCGTATCCGGTCGAGACGGTGTGGGCGCCGCCGGCGCGCCCGGTACGGCCGCCGCACGGGATGCGGGTGGACCCGGCGCTGCTGACGCATGTGGCGTCCACGGTGCGGCGGGCGCTGGCCGAGCGTCACGGTGACGTCCTGTGCTTCCTGCCCGGGGTCGGGGAGATCGCGCGGGTCGCCGGGCAGCTGGGCGGCGTCGGGGACGTCGAGGTTCTCCAGGTGCACGGGCGGGCTCCGGCGGCCGTGCAGGACGCGGTGCTCACGGCGGGTGCGCGGCGCCGGGTGGTCCTCTCCACGTCGGTGGCCGAGTCCTCGCTGACGGTTCCGGGGGTGCGCGTGGTCGTGGACTCGGGGCTCGCACGGGAGCCGCGGGTGGACCACGCGCGCGGGCTGAGCGCCCTGGCGACCGTACGGGCCTCGCAGGCGGCCGGGCGGCAGCGGGCGGGGCGGGCCGGGCGTGAGGCCCCGGGAACGGTCTACCGGTGCTGGGCGGAGGCGGAGGACGGCCGTCTGACGCCGTTCCCGGCCCCCGAGATCAAGGTGGCCGACCTGACGGCGTTCGCGCTCCAGGCGGCCTGCTGGGGCGATCCCGGGGCGACGGGACTCGCCCTCCTGGATCCGCCGCCGAACGGGGCCATGGCGGCGGCGCGGGCGGTCCTGTCGGCCGTGGGCGCGGTCGACTCGGCGGGGCGGGCCACGGAACGCGGTGTGCGGATGTCCCGCCTGGGCCTGCACCCCAGGCTGGCGCGCGCCCTCTTGGACGCGACCCCGCTGGTGGGCGCGGCGCGGGCCGCCGACGTGGTCGCCCTGCTGAGCGAGGAGCCCCCGCGCGAGTACGGCGACGACCTGGCCGCGGCCTGGCGCACCGCCCGGCGCGGCGGTGACGCCTACGCGGCCCGCTGGCGCGCCGAGTCCCGTCGCCTCCGCTCGGCGGCGGCCGGCCTCCATTCCCCCGGCTCCTCCCCCGTCCGCTCCGGCTCCCCTTCTTCTTCTCCGGGCGCGTCGGCCGCACCTCGGAGCGCGCACACCGGGGAACCGGGTCCCGCGGGGGACGGCGGGGCGGGTGTGCAGGGAGGGGACGACCGGGTCGCCGGGCTCGTGGCCGCGCTGGCGTTCCCCGAACGTGTCGCGCACCTGCGGGGCGGCTCCCACCTCATGGTCGGCGGGACGCGCGCCGACGCCGGTGAGGGGTCCGTGCTGCGCGGCGCTCCCTGGATCGCGGTGGCGGTCGCCGACCGTCCCGTCGGACGGGGGCACGCGCGTGTGCGGCTGGCGGCGGTGATCGACGAGCCGACGGCGCGGCGGGCCGCCGCCGTTCTGTACGGCGAGGGCGAGGAGGTCCACTGGGCCGACGGCGATGTCGTCGCCCGGCGGGTGGAGCGGCTGGGCGCGGTGGAGCTGGCCGTGCGGCCGCTGCGGGACGCGGACCCCGGGCTCGTACGGGAGGCGCTGCTCGAAGGACTGCGGGAGGAGGGCTTCGGTCTGCTGCGGTGGTCGCCGGATGCCGAGCAGTTGCGCAGGCGGCTCGCGTTCCTGCGGCTGCGGCTCGGCGATCCGTGGCCGGACGTCCGCGACGACGCCCTCCACGCGCGCGTGGAGCAGTGGCTGGAGCCGGAGCTGAGCCGTGCCCGGCGTCGGGCCGATCTGGCGCGGATCGACGCGGGGCAGGCGCTGAACCGGCTGCTGCCCTGGGCCACCGGGGAGGCGGCCCGGCTCGACGAGCTCGCGCCCGAGCGCATCGAGGTGCCGAGCGGGTCGAGGATCCGCGTCGACTACACCGACCCGGCGCAGCCGGTGCTCGCCGTGAAGCTCCAGGAGATGTTCGGGCTCCAGGCGTCGCCCTCCCTGGCCGGCGTGCCCGTACTCGTGCATCTGCTGTCTCCCGCGGGCCGGCCCGCCGCGGTGACCGCCGATCTCGCGTCCTTCTGGAAGGACGGCTACAGGGGCGTACGGGCGGAGCTGCGCGGCCGCTATCCCAAGCACCCGTGGCCCGAGGACCCGGCGACCGCCGAGCCGACGCGGTACACGAACGCGCGGCTCAGGCGCTGACCGGCTCGGGGTCGGCCGCCGGGGCGGCCGCGGGGTCGCCCGGCCTGCGGCCGCGGGCCTCCAGGTAGAGCGACAGGGACAGCAGGGCCGCGCCGAGGAGCAGGAAGCCCCACGGGAGGTAGGAGGTCATCATCAGGACGAGGGTGCGGTTGGACTTGACGAGGTCGACGGTGTGCCGGACGTAGTCCTCGCGCATCTTCACATCCCCGGCGAAGGCGGTCACCTTGTCCCGGCCGCCCAGGAGAGTGCCGCCGCGCAGCTCCTCCTTGTGGATCTCCTCGCCGTAGACGGGCGCCCCGGTGACCGGCTCGACCCAGAACTTGCGGACGGTGGTGTACCAGCGGGTGGTGCCGGTCTTGGCGAGGGACTCGGGGGTGACGCCCTGGACGGGCATGACCTTGGGGAACGTCACCTTGGTCCAGGGGATGGTCTGCTCGAAGTAGTAGACGTCGACGCCCCGGAAGGTCCGGGTGCCCTTGTAGTGGATGGGCGCCGAGGTGCGGGTCTGGGCGTCGAAGTACTCGTAGTCCCGTTTCTCGGTCCTGAAGGGCCATTTGAACTCGATGCCCCGGCGGGTGACGGGGTCGCCGTCGACGGACTCGCCGGTGGCGTGGACGGGTTCCTGGCTGTGCGCGTCGAAGATGTAGCGCTCGGGGAGCTTGGAGACCATCTTTCCGTCGGGGCCCTGGACGTAGGACAGGGAGTCCCAGACGACGACGTCACGGCCCGCGGTCCGCTCGATCCGGTCGGAGGCCTCGACGTTGCCCTTGAGGGTCTGGACGACGGTGACCTTGGAGACCTTCCTGGCCTTCATGGTGCCGTAGTCGAGGAGGGTCGCGTCCTTCGCCTCGAGGACCATGTCCTGGTACTGGCCGGCGGGGATCTTGGCCAGGCGCGGGAAGGCGTACCAGCGCAGCAGCGGGGACAGCGCCGCGAAGAACACGGCGAGCGCGAGCAGGATCAGGCTTGCCTTGCGGCGCATCTCGACGGCCCTCCCGGTGCGTGCGTCAGGGGTGCTGGGGGACGGTGGTGAGCAGCGGCTTCGGCGAGGTGTGTCCGGCCGGCGAGCCCATGGCCGTGACGGTCAGGACCAGCGCGAGCGCCGCGGCGAGACCGGTCGCGGCGGCGATGAGGGCACGCATGCGGGCCTCCCGGGGCCAGGAGCTGATACAGCGTCAGGTCCGGCACCGTAGCAACGGCGGCGCGAGATGAGAACACGCGCACCGCAACGGATCAGGGCGCCCTCGCGGCGTGAGCCGTGAGGGCGCCCCGGAGGCGAGCGCGGGCCGCCCGGTGGCGGCGCCGTCCTAGGAGGCCGCGGCGGCCACCGTGAGTTCGACGGTCAGGGTGGCCCCGCCGGTGGTGGTGACGCGGAGCAGGAAGGTACCGGTGGTGTCGTCGGCGTACAGCTTCGGGAGCTGGAGCACGCCGTCGGCGTCGGTGGTCAGGGCGGCCAGGGTGCGTACGGGGTTGCCGTCCGCGTCCTTGAAGTAGGGGCCCTTGTCGTTCGCGGTCGGGTCGTCGGCGGACTTGATCAGGGTCGCGGTGGCGGCGACCTTGGGCGCGGCGGCGTCCTTGTAGGTGGCCTTCAGTGCGATCTGGTCGGCGAACTCGCCGCCCGGGACGCAGGTGAGCGGTGTGTCGCCGGTGCGGGTGAGGGTGTCGGCCTGGCGGGCGGTGACGCTCGCGGTGTAGTCGAGGCCCGCCATGACGCGGCCGACGACGGTGGCGCGGACCGTGAAGTCGCCCGTCTTCTCCCCTGCCACGAGGGCGGGCGCGGTGGCGATGCCGAGTCCGTTGGTGACCAGGGTGGCGACGTTCTCGCCGCCGGTGAAGGTGGCGTCGGTGTCGCCGACGATGGTGAACCGCACGCGGACCCTGCCCACGGGCTTGCCGGCCTTGTCGGCGGTGCGCACCGCGATCTTCTGCGCGAACGTGTCCCCGGCCGTCGCCGTGAGGTTCCCGGCACCCATGTTCGTCAGACGGTCGACCGTCTCGGTGGGCGTCGGCGTCGGGGTCGGCGTGCCCGTCGGGGGCTTCGTGGGCGGCGGCGTCGGGGTGGCGGGCGGAGTCGGCTTGGGCGCCGGGCTCGTCGGGGTGCCGCCCGGGTGGGGACTGCTCGGCGGGGACGGCTGCACCGGCGTGGGGCTCGGCGAGCCGGGCTCGTCGCTGTCGTGCGAGGGCAGGGCGCCGGTACCGTCCGGCACCTCGTGCGTGCCCTTGCGGTAGTACTCCAGCCACGACAGGACGGTGTTCAGGTACGCCGTCGAGTTGTTGTAGCTGAGGATCGCCGCGTTCAGCTGCGCCTGGACCGACATGTCGTGGTCGAAGCGGCACAGGTAGTGCCCGGCGGCCAGTGCCGCGTCGTAGACGTTGTTGGGGTCCTTCTTGCCGTCGCCGTTGCCGTCGCGGCCCGCCCACGCCCAGGTGGAGGGGATGAACTGCATGGGCCCGACGGCCCGGTCGTACGTGCTGTCGCCGTCGAACGCGCCGTGGTCGGTGTCCTTGATGCTGGCGAAGCCGTTGCCGTTCAAAACCGGGCCGAGGATCGGCGACAGGGTCGTGCCGTTCGCGTCGACACGGCCGCCGCGGGCCTGGCCCGACTCGACCTTGCCGATCGCGGCCAGGAGCTGCCAGGGCAGATTGCAGGTCGGCTTCGCCTCGTGCAGCGACGCCTCGGCCCGCTTGTAGGCGGCCAGCACGCTCGCGGGAATGCCCGCCTCGGCGGTGCCGGTCACCGTGGGCGTGTCGCTTCCCGTGCTCGCGCTCGGCGCGGGGTTCGGGCTCTCCAGCGGCGGAAGGTCGGTGTAGTAGCGCGAGTTGCCGGTCGCGGTGCCGTCACCGCCCGCGTCCTCGGTGCCCAGGCCGAGGTCGGCGCCCGCCGACTGTCTGCCGTGGTCGTCGACGATCACTCCCGGGGCCTGCGAAGCGGACAGAGCCGCGACCGCGACCGCGGCCACAGCGGTGGTTGCCGCGCCCTTGCGCAGCCTCCTGCCGAATTGCGCCGCCATTGAGTGAACCCCTCCCACCGACGACCGGCGTAACCTGTCGTCCCTCAGACCTGTGCGATGCCGCTGCTTCCGGCCGCGCTCCCCCGCACGGCAACCCAGGTGACCCTACGACAACTTCCGTCGCCCAGGGACCCGTTGGCGCCCGATATTCACCAGTTGGCCATGTACCGTCGTCCCGCATACTGGCCTCCGGTGATCAACTGACCGAACACATCCGGTCAACAGGTGGCACAGGGGGACGATTTGCCCTTCACTCTCAGTCACGCGGCCGCCGTACTGCCCGCGATACGCGGGAACGGAAACGGCCGCGGCCGATTGATTCCCGCCGTTCTCGTCGCGGGTTCCTTCGCCCCCGACATCACCTACTACGCGGCCAGCGTTGTGCCCGGGGCGATGGAATTCGGCACGTTCACCCACGCGTTCACCGGCGTGTTCACCGTCGATGTGCTCATCGCATGGATGCTCGTGGGCGCCTGGCTGGTGCTGCGCGAACCACTGGTGGCGCTGATGCCCGCGGCACGACAGGGGCGCACGGCCCAGCTCGTACGCTGCGGAGCACCGCGCGAGCCGGTGCGCGCGCCGACCGTTCTGTGGTGGTACGCCTCCGCGGCGCTCGGCGCGCTGACGCATGTCGTGTGGGACGCGTTCACCCATCACGACCGATGGGGGGTTCAGCTCCTCCCCGTCCTCGGACGGACCCTCGCGGGCTCGCCGCTCTACTGGTACGTCCAGTACGGCAGTTCGGCCCTCGCGGCCGTCGTGATCGTCACCTTCGTCGTGCGCGCGCTGCGCGGCGCGCCGGACGGCCCCGTCGTGGGAGTGCCCGTCCTGTCCACCGCCGACCGCCGGCTCGCCGCCGCGGTGATCGGCGGCCTCGCGCTGGCCGCCGCGGTGCAGCGGGCGGTGCGGTGGTGGGCGTACTGGAAGTCCGTCGCGAAGCCGTGGGAACTCATTCCGCCGCTGTGCTTCGGCGGGGGCGCCGGTCTGGTTCTCGGCCTGTGCCTGTACGTCGCGGCGGTCAGGATCTGGCGTCCCGCTCCGGCTCGTCCCGGTCCGGCCGCGCGTACGGAGCCGAGCCGTCCCGCCTCCCGCTGACCGGGGTGCCGGCGGCGAGAGCGCGGAGCAGCCCACGGCCCTGACCGAGGCTCCGGTGCACGGCCTGGGCGACCCGCTCCACGACCCGGGCGCCGTACGACATCGTCGGATGGTCGTACGACAGGACGATGATCCGGTAGCTGCGGGTCGGGCCGGTGAAGGCGCCGATGCCGTGGACGCGCCCGCCGTTCGCGGTCCGGGGCAGCCGGCCGGTCGAGGTGTGCGCCCCCAGTCCGCGCGGCAGCCCGAAGAACGCCCTGCGGCGCCGGCCGTCACGGAGCCGCGCGAGCTCCCGCACGCGGTGCGCGCCGGCCTTCAGCAGAGCGCGGACGCCGGTGACCAGCGCCGGCCACCGCGAGCGCTCACCGGCCGTGGGGCGGGCCCCCGCGTCCCTTCGGCCGTCGGGCACCGAGACCAGGACCGTGCCCGGGCTCGCGGACAGCGCCGCCTGGAGATCGCGGGCCAGGCGGGCCCCGAAATCCTCCTCGCGGTCCTCGTCACGCGAGGTGAGGGCCCGGCCGGGCAGCTGGGCGGTACCGGCACCGACGGCGACCGCCGGCACCGGAGCGAGCAGCACGGGGACGACGGCCGCGGCCACCGTCGCGGTCGCGACCACCACGGTCGTGGCCATGGCCGTACGGCAGTGCAGCGTGCGTATACCCATGCCCGCATCCTTACGTCACCCCCCGGCCCGGGGCGCCCGGTACGAGCCACGCGGGTGACACCCCTGGGCCACGCCCTGGCATACGCGAGGACGCCCGGCGTGGGGAAGCAGATCCCCGGCGGGGAGGCCGAAACGCCGGTGCGGGGCCGGAACGTGAGGCAGGTGCGGGGACGGAAGATCCGGAGGTCCGGAGCCGGCGAGACCGGTGCGAGGACGGACTCGCCGGTGCACGGCCGGAGCCGGAGAGGGCGGTGCGGAGCCGGGAGGGGCCGGGAGGGGCCGGGAGGGGCCGGGAGGGGCCGGGAGGGGCCGGGAGGGGCCGGGGCGGACCCCGGAGAGGCCGGTGCGGTCGGAAACTCCGGAAGGCCGGGGCCGGCACCTCGCGGTGTCCGGTTCCCGGCCTTCCTGTGACGGCGGCGCCCGACGGCTAGTGGGCCGCCGACTCCCAGTCGCGGCCCGCGCCGACGGAGACGTCCAGCGGGACGTCGAGCCGCACCGCGGACGCCATCTCGCGGCGGAGCAGCTCCTCGGTCCGCTCCCGCTCACCGGGCGCGATCTCCAGGACGATTTCGTCATGGACCTGGAGCAGCATGCGCGAGTCGAGCTTCGCCTCGCGCAGCGCCCGGTCCACGTTCAGCATCGCGATCTTCACGATGTCGGCCGCCGTGCCCTGGATGGGCGCGTTCAGGGCCATCCGCTCGGCCGCCTCACGGCGCTGCCGGTTGTCGCTGTTGAGATCGGGCAGATAGCGGCGGCGCCCGAAGAGCGTCGCTGTATAGCCCGTGGCCCGCGCCTCGTCGACCGCCCGGCGCAGATAGTCCCGTACACCGCCGAAGCGCTCGAAGTACGTGTCCATCAGCGCACGGGCCTCGCCCGCCTCGATGTTCAGCTGCTGGGACAGGCCGAACGCCGACAGCCCGTACGCGAGGCCGTACGACATGGCCTTGATCTTGCGCCGCATCTCGGCGTCGACGGCGGACCGCTCCACCGAGAACACCTGAGAGGCGACGGTGGTGTGCAGGTCCTCGCCGGAGGTGAACGCCTCCAGCAGCCCCTCGTCCTCGGACAGGTGGGCCATCACCCGCAGCTCGATCTGGCTGTAGTCCGCGGTCATGAGGCACTCGAAGCCCTCACCGACGACGAAGCCGCGGCGGATCGCACGGCCCTCGTCCGTGCGGACCGGGATGTTCTGGAGGTTCGGGTCCGTCGACGACAGTCGGCCGGTCGCCGCGACGGTCTGGTTGAACGTCGTGTGGATCCGCCCGTCCGCCGCGATCGTCTTGATCAGACCCTCGACCGTGGACCGCAGCTTGGCCTGCTCACGGTGACGGAGCATGATCACGGGCAGTTCGTTCTCGGTCTGCGTCGCCAGCCAGGCCAACGCGTCCGCGTCCGTGGTGTAACCCGTCTTCGTCTTCTTGGTCTTCGGCAGGGCCAGTTCACCGAAGAGGACTTCCTGGAGCTGCTTGGGCGAACCGAGGTTGAACTCGTGCCCGGCCGCCGCGTGCGCCTCCTTCACGGCCTGCTGCACCGCGCCGGCGAACATCTGCTCCATCGCCTCCAGATGCGCCCGGTCCGCGGCAATGCCGTGCCGCTCCAGCCGCGCCAGCAGGCTGGACGTGGGCAGCTCCATGTCACGCAGCAGATCCGCCGCGCCGACCTCCTGGAGCTTCTCCCCGAACGCCTCCCCCAGATCGAGGATCGTCCGGGCCTGTGTCATCAGCGCGTCGGCCTCGGCCTGCTCGTCCGTGCCGAACGCCAGCTGCCCGTCGGCCGCCGCCGCGGGCCCGAGCTCCCGGCCCAGATACTCCAGGGACAGCGCGTCCAGCGCGAAGGAGCGGCGGCCCGGCTTGACGAGGTAGGCGGCGAGCGCCGTGTCCATCGTCACGCCCTCGATGGTCCAGCCGTGCTCGGCGAAGACCCGCATCGCGCCCTTGGCGTTGTGCATCACCTTGTGCCGGTCCGAGTCGGCGAGCCACGCGGCGAACGCGTTCTCGTCCGGCTCGTCCAGCCGGGACGGGTCGAACCACACCGCGGGGCCCGCAGCCGTCGCGAGCGCCACCTCGGCGACCGACCCCGAGCCCAGCGCCCACGAGTCGACCGTGGACACACCCAGCACCCCGGTGCCGTGCCCGGCGAGCCACGGCGCCAGCTCGCCCGCGCCCAGCACCGCACCGTCGATGTCGACGCCCTCGACGACGGGCCGTGTCTCCTCGGCCTCCGCGGCCCCCGGGTCGACGGCCAGCAGCCGCTCACGCAGCGAGGGGTTACGGATCTCCAGCGTGTCCAGGACCATCGCGAGAGCCGTACGGTCGTACGCGGCCCGCTCCAGGTCCGTCACCGTCCGGGGCAGCTCGACGTCCTTGACCATCTCCGTGAGACGGCGGTTGAGCTTCACCGCCTCCAGGTGGTCCCGCAGATTCTGGCCCGCCTTGCCCTTGACCTCGTCGACACGCTCGACCAGGTCCGCGAACGAACCGAACTGGTTGATCCACTTCGCGGCCGTCTTCTCCCCCACCCCGGGAATGCCCGGCAGGTTGTCCGACGGGTCTCCGCGCAGCGCCGCGAAGTCCGGATACTGCGCCGGCGTCAGCCCGTACTTCTCGAAGACCTTCTCCGGGGTGAAGCGCGTCAGCTCCGAGACGCCCTTCGTCGGATACAGCACTGTCGTGTGCTCCGAGACGAGCTGGAACGAGTCACGGTCACCCGTGACGATCAGCACCTCGAAACCCTCGGCCTCCGCCTGCGTGGCGAGCGTCGCGATGATGTCGTCGGCCTCGAAGCCGTCCACCGCGAACCGCTGCGCGTGCATCGCGTCCAGCAGCTCGCCGATCAGCTCGACCTGCCCCTTGAACTCGTCCGGGGTCTTCGACCGGTTCGCCTTGTACTCGGTGAACTCCTCGGACCGCCACGTCTTGCGCGACACGTCGAACGCCACCGCGAAGTGCGTGGGCGCCTCGTCGCGCAGCGTGTTCGCCAGCATCGACGCGAAACCATAGATGGCGTTCGTCGGCTGGCCCGTCGCGGTGGTGAAGTTCTCCGCGGGCAGCGCGAAGAACGCGCGGTAGGCCAGCGAGTGCCCGTCCATGAGCATCAGGCGCGGGCGGCCCGTACCTGCGGTGTTCTCGGTCTGCTTCGATGCTGTCTCTGCCACACCCCCGATCCTGCCACGGCCCACTGACAACGCGGACCGTCCCGGCCCGGCGCACCCTTTCCCGCCCCGGATTCCCACAACCCACGGGCAGCACTGTCGGCCGCGCGTGCGAGGATCCAAGCGGTACGAACACACGCACACCGCCGTGCGCACGCGAAGGGGTTCAGGATGGCCAGCAAGCCGCCGAAAAGCGATCCGGTCCAGGACGCTCCACAGGTCTCCGAGCCCAAGCACGCCGCCGCCGGGCTCCCCGCCATCGGCCACACCCTGCGCATCGCCCAGCAGCAGATGGGCGTCCGCCGCACCGCGCTCACGCTCCTGCGCTTGAACCAGAAGGACGGCTTCGACTGCCCGGGCTGCGCCTGGCCCGAACCCGAGCACCGGCACAAGGCGGAGTTCTGCGAGAACGGCGCCAAGGCCGTCGCCGAGGAAGCCACCCTGCGGCGGGTCACCCCGGACTTCTTCGCCGCGCACCCCGTCTCCGACCTCGCGGACCGCAGCGGCTACTGGCTCGGCCAGCAGGGCCGCCTCACCCACCCCATGTACCTGCCCGAGGGCGCCGACCACTACCAGCCGATCGGCTGGGACCGCGCCTTCGACATCGTCGCCGAGGAGATCGCCGCGCTCGGCTCCCCCGACGAGGCCCTCTTCTACACCTCGGGCCGCACCAGCAACGAAGCGGCGTTCCTGTACCAGCTCTTCGCCCGCGAACTCGGCACGAACAACCTGCCCGACTGCTCGAACATGTGCCACGAGTCGTCCGGCTCCGCACTCAACGAGACCATCGGCATCGGCAAGGGCAGCGTCCTCCTGGAGGACCTGTACAAAGCGGACCTGATCATCGTCGCCGGACAGAACCCCGGCACGAACCACCCGCGCATGCTCTCCGCCCTGGAGAAGGCCAAGAGCAACGGCGCGAAGATCATCACCGTCAACCCGCTGCCCGAAGCGGGCATGGAACGCTTCAAGAACCCGCAGACCCCCCAGGGCATGGTCAAGGGCGCCGCCCTCACCGACCTCTTCCTCCAGATCCGCATCGGCGGCGACCAGGCACTCTTCCGCCTGCTGAACAAGCTGATCCTCGGCACCGAGGGCGCCGTCGACGAGACGTTCGTCGCCGAACACACCCACGGGTTCGAGGACTTCGCCGAGGCCGCCCGCGCCGCCGACTGGGACGAGACCCTCACCGCCACCGGCCTCACCCGCGACAGCATCGACGAAGCCCTGAGGATGGTCCTCGCCTCACAGCGCACCATCGTGTGCTGGGCGATGGGCCTCACCCAGCACAAGCACTCCGTCCCCACCATCCGCGAAGTCGTCAACTTCCTGCTGCTGCGCGGCAACATAGGCCGCCCCGGCGCCGGCGTCTGCCCCGTCCGCGGACACTCCAACGTCCAGGGCGACCGCACCATGGGCATCTTCGAACGCCCCGCCCCCGCCTTCCTCGACGCCCTGGAGAAGGAGTTCGGCTTCAAGGCGCCCCGCGAACACGGCTACGACGTCGTCCGGGCCATCGGCGCCCTGCGCGACGGCGACGCCAAGGTCTTCTTCGCCATGGGCGGCAACTTCGTCTCCGCCTCCCCCGACACCCACGTCACCGAGGCGGCAATGCGACGCGCCCGGCTGACCGTCCACGTCTCCACCAAGCTCAACCGCTCGCACGTCGTCACCGGCGCGCGCGCCCTCATCCTGCCCACCCTCGGACGCACCGAACGCGACCTCCAGGACAGCGGCGAACAGTTCGTGACCGTCGAGGACTCCATGGGCATGGTGCACGCCTCACGCGGCCGCCTGGAGCCCGCGAGCCCCCACCTGCTGTCCGAGACCGCCATCGTCGCCCGTCTCGCCCGCAGGGTCCTCGGCGAGACCAGCACCACCCCCTGGGAAGAGTTCGAGAAGGACTACGCGACCATCCGCGACCGCATCGCCCGCGTGATCCCCGGCTTCCACGACTTCAACGCGCGCGTGGCGGACCCCGCCGGTTTCGCCCTCCCCCACGCCCCCCGCGACGAACGCCGCTTCCCGACGGCCACCGGCAAGGCCAACTTCACCGCCGCGCCCGTCGAACACCCCGAACTCCCCGCGGGCCGCCTGCTCCTCCAGACCCTGCGCTCCCACGACCAGTACAACACCACCATCTACGGACTCGACGACCGATACCGGGGCATCAAGAACGGCCGCCGCGTCGTCCTCGTCAACCCCGACGACGCCCGCGAACTCGGCATCACCGACGGTTCGTACGTCGATCTGGTCGGCGAGTGGAAGGACGGCGTCGAACGACGCGCGCCCGGCTTCCGCGTCGTGCACTACCCCACCGCCCGGGGCTGTGCCGCCGCCTACTACCCCGAGACCAACGTGCTGGTCCCCCTGGACTCGACCGCCGACACCAGCAACACCCCCGCCAGCAAATCCGTGGTCGTCCGTCTGGAACAATCGACAGCCGACTGAGCGTTCGCTCAGCAGGAGACAACCGCGACGAAGCGGTCAACGACGAACGGAGCCGGACCCCATGGGCGAACAGCACACCCCGAAGTTCCCGCAAGGGGTCATCGACGAGTACGCCGCACTCGGCGTCGACCTGCCGGCGCTGTTCTCCGCGGGCCACCTCGGCAACCGCATGGGCGTCCAGATCACCGAGGCCTCCGCGGACCGCGTCGTGGGCACCATGCCCGTCGAGGGCAACACCCAGCCGTATGGCCTGCTCCACGGAGGAGCCTCCGCCGTCCTCGCCGAGACCATCGGCTCCGTCGGCGCCATGCTCCACGGCGGCATCAGCAAGATCGCCGTCGGCGTCGACCTGAACTGCACCCACCACCGCGGCGTCCGCTCCGGCCTCGTCACCGGCGTGGCCACCCCCGTCCACCGCGGCCGCACCTCGGCCACGTACGAGATCGTCATCACCGGTGAGGACGGCAAGCGGGTCTGTAGCGCCCGCCTCACGTGCATCCTCAAGGACGCGCCGCAGAGCTGACACCGGGCGAGCCCGGGGCTCCGCGCCCCCGGGCTCCCAGATCACCCCGTCACCGCGCCCCGGGGCAGCGGGCAGCGGGCAGCGGGCAGCGGGCAGCGGGCAGCGGGCAGCGGGCAGCGACGATCCGCGGGCCCCTGCTGGTTCCGTCGCGGCTTGGAGCGGCCGGGGTCCCCGGGTGCGGCAGGTGCGCGCCCGTGCGCGCCCCGGCGTGCCGGGCTCCCGAGGCGAGGCTCCCCGCGTCAAGCCCCCCGGAAGACCGAACTGCCGCCCGTACCACACTGTTGACAGCCGCGCCCCGCGACGTCCGGGTCGCGATCGCAACCGGCGCCGCTCCATGGCCCGCGAGCGCGCCCGCCGCGACCACCGCCCGTGACCGCCGGGTGCCGCCGGCCTCGCTCGCAACGGCCCCCGCCGCGCGCCCATCCGCTTCCGCTTCGAGGGCGACGGCCGCCGTCACGGCCCGTCAAACAGGCTCCGGGCAGCCCGAGTTGAGCGTGGCACCGCCCCTCCGCTGCCACGGACAGTGAAGGCCGGAAATCCCCGGCCCGTCGCCTCGCGCGGCGCCGTATACGACCGCGCCCGCCCCACGCCCGCCGGCAAGGCCCCCCGCCCCGACCTGCGCACCGGCCACGGCAACGCACAGCGACAGCAAAGCCTCACCTCGGCGGCACCCGGGCATCGGAAGCGAAGACCGGCCCGCGCGCCCCCCGGTTCCCCAACACGCCCTCCCCCACACCCACTTCACCCGGCCAAGGCACCGGCGACCGCCTCACACGGTGGTAACAGTCGGTTACCTCTGCCGCAATAAATCATTCCCCGCACCACGAGCCGCACCACGGCACGCCCCCGACGGCACCCCGGACCGTCGCCACGCGTACAGCTTCCGGTATCCGCCATCAACCCGGAACAGCGCGTTCTCACCATGCGAACACACAACCGCCTCCGGCCAGCACGCCGAAATGCTCCGATCGTCCGCCCCACGCCCCGCGAGGCACCCCCCGGATAACAAGAGCGTCACAGCCTTCCCCACGCTCCTCCCCACCCCCCCAACCTGCGCTTATAGTCACGGCCAGTCACCGCGCCGCCGGGCGCGTCACTGCACGGCCCTGCTTCATCCAGTACGGCCCGGCGAGACACACGGCCCCCACCCTGGGGTGCCGCGCCAGGGAGAGGATTCAACGTGCGACAGCGTTCCATGGTCATACTCACCGCCGTGCTCACGACAGGGGCACTCACGCTGACCGCCTGCGGCTCGCGCGACAACAGCGGCGACAGCAAGAGCGACAAGAAGACCGAGATCATCATCGGCGTGGACGCGCCGCTGACCGGTCAGAACTCCGCCACGGGCCTCGGCATCCAGGGCGGCGTCCAGATCGCCGTCGACGACGCCAACAAGAACAACACCGTTCCCGGCGTGACCTTCAAGGTCCAGGCGCTCGACGACAAGGCGATCCCGGCCTCCGGCCAGGCCAACGCCACCCAGCTCGTCCAGAAGGACAACGTCCTCGGCGTCGTCGGCCCGCTGAACTCCGGCGTCGCCACCCAGATGCAGCAGGTCTTCGACACCGCCAACCTCGTCGAGATCTCGCCGTCCAACACGGCGCCCGAGCTGACCCAGGGCAAGAACTGGCAGACCTCCAAGACCCGCCCGTTCAAGACCTACTTCCGCACCGCCACCACCGACGCCCTCCAGGGCGGCTTCGCGGCCGACTACGCCTACAACACGCTGAAGAAGCGCAAGGTGTACGTCGTCGACGACAAGCAGACCTACGGTGCCGGCCTCGCCAAGCTCTTCAAGGCGGGCTTCACCAAGGCCGGCGGCAAGCTCGCGGGCGAGGACCACGTCAACACCGGCGACACGGACTTCTCCGCTCTCGTCACCAAGATCAAGAACGCCAAGGCCGACCTCGTCTACTACGGCGGCCAGTACGACGAGTCCGAGAAGCTCACCAAGCAGCTCAAGGACGGCGGCGTCAAGATCCCGCTGTTCGGTGGCGACGGCATGTTCAGCGACACCTACATCCAGACCGCCGGCAAGGCCTCCGAGGGTGACCTGGCCACCTCCGTCGGTCAGCCCGTCGACTCCCTGGCCTCCGCCGCCGACTTCATCAAGAAGTACAAGGCGTCCGGCCTCAAGGGCGACTACGGCACGTACGGCGGCTACTCCTACGACGCCGCCACGGCCATCATCAAGGCCATCGGCGCGGTCGTGAAGGACGGCAAGATCCCGGACGGCGCTCGCGCCAAGATCGTCGCCGAGGTCCAGAAGACCAAGTTCGACGGCATCGCCGGCCCCGTCTCCTTCGACGAGTACGGCGACACCACCAACAAGCAGCTCACCGTCTACCAGGTCGTCGGTGGCAAGTGGAAGGCCGTCAAGAGCGGTACGTTCAACGGCTGATCAGCACCATCCCGGGCCACCCCGGTGGATCGGCCCGACACCAGGCCACGGAGCCCGACGACGAGCACCGTAAGCCCGGTCCGATCCACCGGCCACGCCCTCAGCACAACCCCAGGGCCGCGCGGCCACGACCACACGTCACCGCGCGGCCCGCTCCATACGCCCTGCTCAACTCTCCCCACCACATGGAGGCCACGCGGTGAACACCCTGCCGCAGCAGCTGGCCAACGGGCTGTTCCTCGGCTCGATGTACGGGCTGATCGCCATCGGCTACACGATGGTGTACGGCATCGTCCAGCTCATCAACTTCGCCCACGGCGAGATCTTCATGACCGGCGGCTTCGGCGCACTCTCGGTCTACCTCTACGTTCTGCCAAACGGCACATCCATGTGGATAGCCCTCCCAGCGATGCTGATAGGCGGCGGAATCGTCTCCGTCCTCATCGCCGTCGGGGCCGAACGCTTCGCCTACCGCCCCCTGCGCGGAGCGCCACGCCTCGCCCCCCTCATCACCGCCATCGGTCTGTCCCTCGCGCTCCAGCAGGTCGTCTTCAACGCCTACCCGAACGCCAAGACCGACCTGACGTTCCCTCAGCTCCCGTTCGGTCCCTGGCACATCGGCTCGGTCAGCATCCAGAGCGGCAGCGTCTTCGTCATCGTCGCCGCGCCCCTGTGCATGGCCGCCCTCGCGCTCTTCGTCAGCATGTCCCGCACCGGCCGCGCCATGCAGGCCACCGCGCAGGACCCCGACACCGCGCAGCTCATGGGCATCGACACCAACCGCATCATCGTCATCGCCTTCGCCATCGGCGGCTTCTTCGCCGCCGTCGCGGCAGTCGCGTACGGCCTGCGGTACGGCACCGTCAAGTACGACATGGGCTTCCAGATGGGCCTCAAGGCCTTCACCGCGGCCGTCCTCGGCGGCATCGGCAACATCTACGGCGCCATGATCGGCGGCCTCGTCCTCGGCCTCGCCGAGACCATGGCCACCAGCTACATCGACGGCATCCCCGGCATGCAGCAGCTCGGCGGCGGCGGCTGGTCCTCCGTCTGGGCCTTCGTACTCCTCATCCTCGTACTGCTGTTCAGGCCACAGGGCCTCGTCGGCGAACGCGTCGCGGACAGGGCGTGAGCACCATGGCAACCACCGAGACCACCACCCCCGAGCGCGGCCTGATCGCGCTCCCCGAGAGCGCCGCCCGCGTCCTCGTCGCCATCGGCGCCATCGCCACCATCGCCAGCACGTTCATGTCCTGGACCTACACGTCCGACTTCCCCGGGGACCTCACCTACTACGGCTCCCCGGCCGGACTCCAGGTCCTCGACATCGTCGCCGGCGTCCTCACGCTCCTCTTCGGCCTGACCCTCTTCAACGTCCGCGGCCTTGGCTGGCTCAACCCGGCGGGCGCCACCCAGCCCGTCGTCCTCGCCGCCGCCTCCGCGTTCGCCGTCAGCTGGTTCAGCGCCATCGCCATCGCCGTCGACCTCAAGGGCCTGGTCGCGCTCGACCCCGGCGCCTACGTCGCCGCCGTCGGCTCCCTCGTAGCCCTCCTCGGCACCCTGGCACTCCCCAAGCCCGGGGACACCCTCAAGGACTACGTCACCAAGCCCGACCTCATCCCGCCGGCCGCCAAGCTGCCGGCCTGGGGCGAGCGTCTCGTCGTCACCGCCGCCACCGCCGTCGCGCTGATCGTCTTCAACTACGGCATCGGCGTCGACCCCGACGCGAGCGAAACGTTCCTGGGCTACCTGTTCCTCGTCGTCTTCGGCGCCTGGGCCCTGCTCACCGCCGGACTCTTCGACCGCTTCGCGCAGCTGAACGCCCGCCACAAGGGATTCGCCACCAGCATGGCCTTCCTCGCCGCGGCGGCCTTCCCGTTCCTCGCGAACAACGAGCACAACTCCAACCTCGGCGTCAACATCCTCGTCGTCGCGACCGTCGCCCTCGGCCTCAACATCGTCGTCGGCCTCACCGGACTCCTCGACCTCGGATACGTCGCCTTCCTCGGCGTCGGCGCCTACGCCGCGGCCCTCGTCTCCGGCTCCGAGTTCTCCCGCTTCTCCGGCGTCCAGTTCCCCTTCTGGGCCGCCATGCTCACCGGTATGGCCGCGTCGCTCGTCTTCGGCGTCCTCATCGGCGCCCCCACCCTGCGCCTGCGCGGCGACTACCTGGCCATCGTGACCCTGGGCTTCGGAGAGATCTTCCGCATCGCCGTCAACAACATGGACGGCACCTCCGGACCCAACCTCACCAACGGCCCCAACGGCATCTCCATGATCCCGGACCTCACCATCTTCGGGTTCAACTTCGGCGCCGAGCACAACATCCTGGGCTTCCCCCTCGGCCGCTTCGCGAACTACTTCCTGCTGATGCTCGTCATCACGGCGATCGTCGTCGTGGTCTTCAACCGCGCCGCCGACTCGCGCATCGGCCGCTCCTGGATCGCCATCCGCGAGGACGAGACCGCCGCGACCGCCATGGGCATCAACGGCTTCCGCGTCAAGCTCATCGCCTTCGCCCTCGGCGCCTCCCTCGCCGGCCTCGCCGGCACCGTCAGCGCCCACGTCGGCTACAGCGTCAACCCGGCGCCGTACCAGTTCGCCGGCTCCGTGCCCCCGAACTCCGCCTTCCTCCTCGCGGCGGTCGTTCTCGGCGGCATGGGCACCGTCAACGGACCCATCCTCGGCGCCACCCTGCTCTACCTCCTCCCCGAGAAGCTCAGCTTCCTCAAGGAGTACGAGCTCCTCGCCTTCGGCATCGCCCTCGTCGTCCTCATGCGCTTCCGCCCCGAGGGCATCATCGCCAACCGCCGCCGCCAGCTCGAATTCCACGAGAGCGACGAAACCCCCGTCCACATCCCCGAACAGGGCCTGCCCGACTCCACCGTCGGCGTCACCAAGGCAGGGGCGTAACCAACATGACCACCACCACAGCCCCCAGCCCCGTCCTCGAAGCCACCGGCGTCACTATGCGCTTCGGCGGCCTCACCGCCGTCCGGAACGTCGACCTCACCGTCAACGCCGGAGAGATCGTCGGCCTCATCGGCCCCAACGGCGCGGGCAAGACCACCTTCTTCAACTGCCTCACCGGCCTCTACGTCCCCACCGAGGGCAAAGTCGCCTACAAGGGCACGGTGCTGCCGCCCAAGCCGCACCTCGTCACCAGCGCCGGCATCGCCCGCACCTTCCAGAACATCCGGCTCTTCGCCAACATGACCGTCCTGGAGAACGTGCTCGTCGGACGCCACACCCGCACCAAGGAAGGCCTCTGGTCGGCCATCCTCCGCGGCCCCGGCTTCCGCAAGGCGGAGGCCGCCTCCCGCGAACGCGCCATGGAACTGCTGGAGTTCATCGGCCTCGACCACAAGGCCGACCACCTCTCCCGCAACCTCCCCTACGGTGAGCAGCGCAAGCTGGAGATCGCGCGCGCCATGGCGAGCGAGCCGGGCCTGCTCCTCCTGGACGAGCCCACCGCCGGCATGAACCCCCAGGAAACCCGCGCGACCGAAGAACTCGTCTTCGCCATCCGCGACCGCGGCATCGCCGTCCTCGTCATCGAGCACGACATGCGCTTCATCTTCAACCTGTCCGACCGCGTGGCCTGCCTCGTCCAGGGCGAGAAGCTCGTCGAAGGCACCTCCGAAGTCGTCCAGGGCGACGAACGCGTCATCGCCGCCTACCTCGGCACCCCCTTCGAGGGCGCCCCCGGCGACGAGGAACTCGCCGAGGTCGAGGCCGCCGAAGCCGCAGGAACGGCCGAAGCCGTGACCGCGACCGACACCGCGCCGGAGACCGAGGAAGCCGCTGCCCCGGCCACCGAGGACAGCACGGCGACCGAGGACACCACGGACACCGACGAAGCCCCCGAGGCCTCCGCGGCACCCGAGGACGCCACCCCGTCCGACGACTCCGACGCACCCACCGCGTCCGACGACTCCGACGCGCAGGGCAGCACCACCAAGGAAGGAACCGCCCAGTGACCGCACTGCTCGAGGTCGAAGACCTCAAGGTCGCCTACGGCAAGATCGAAGCCGTCAAGGGCATCTCCTTCACCGTCGAAGCCGGCCAGATCGTCACCCTCATCGGCACCAACGGCGCCGGCAAGACGACGACCCTGCGCACCCTCTCCGGGCTCCTCAAGCCCAGCGGAGGCCGCATCCTCTTCGACGGCCAGCCCCTCGCCAACATCCCCGCCCACAAGATCGTCGCCCTCGGACTCGCGCACTCCCCCGAAGGCCGGCACATCTTCCCCCGCCTCAGCATCGCGGAGAACCTCCAGCTCGGAGCCTTCCTCCGCAGCGACAAGGCGGGCATCGAGAAGGACATCCAGCGCGCCTACGACCTCTTCCCCATCCTGGGAGAGCGCCGCAAGCAGGCCGCCGGCACCCTCTCGGGCGGCGAACAGCAGATGCTCGCCATGGGCCGCGCCCTCATGTCCCAGCCCAAGCTGCTCATGCTCGACGAACCCTCCATGGGCCTCTCGCCGATCATGATGCAGAAGATCCTCGCCACCATCGCCGAGCTCAAGGCGTCCGGCACCACCATCCTGCTCGTCGAGCAGAACGCCCAGGCGGCGCTCTCGCTGGCCGACCAGGCCCACGTCATGGAGGTCGGCAGCATCGTCCTCTCCGGCACCGGCCAGGACCTCCTGCACGACGAGTCCGTCCGCAAGGCGTACCTCGGCGAGGACTGACACCCCGCGACCCCGGTCGCACGAAAAGGCCCGCACCTCCGTCAGGGGTGCGGGCCTTCTCCGTTCACGGGGGCTGCCGGGTGGGCTAGCCCTTCGCCGCCTTCTTCTCCTCGGCGTCCTCGATGACCGCCTCGGCGACCTGCTGCATCGACATACGGCGGTCCATCGACGTCTTCTGGATCCACCGGAACGCCGCCGGCTCCGTCAGGCCGTACTCCGTCTGGAGAACCGACTTCGCGCGGTCCACCAGCTTCCGCGTCTCCAGACGCTGCGTGAGATCCGCGATCTCACCCTCCAGCGCCTTCAGCTCCGCGAACCGGGACACCGCCATCTCGATCGCCGGCACCACGTCGCTCTTGCTGAACGGCTTCACCAGGTAAGCCATCGCGCCCGCGTCACGCGCGCGCTCCACGAGGTCGCGCTGCGAGAACGCCGTCAGCATCAGCACCGGGGCGATCGACTCCTCAGCGATCTTCTCCGCCGCCGAGATGCCGTCCAGCTTCGGCATCTTCACGTCGAGGATCACGAGGTCGGGCTTGTGCTCCCGGGCCAGCTCCACGGCCTGCTCACCGTCACCGGCCTCGCCTACTACGGTGTA
This sequence comes from Streptomyces sp. f51, assembly GCF_037940415.1. Taxonomy (NCBI): domain Bacteria; kingdom Bacillati; phylum Actinomycetota; class Actinomycetes; order Kitasatosporales; family Streptomycetaceae; genus Streptomyces; species Streptomyces sp. f51. The sequence goes on from NZ_CP149798.1 coordinate 1,683,548, forward strand.
GCCCTCTTCTTCGAGCATCTCTTTGAGGTCGAGACGGATCAGCGCCTCGTCCTCGGCGATGACGACACGGGTCGTCAGCGGAGGCACGTGCGACTTGTCGTCGTCGGGCGCGTCTACGGGCTGGGGCGACTCGGGGGCGGTCACGGGGGCTCCTCGTTGCGGGCCGGGCAGGTTGTGCTGCTTAAGAAGACTACCTAGCGGCGGCGCGCCACGATGACCCGGTATGCTTCCGCAGAGCCAGTCGGGCCGGGTTGGTGGAACGGTATACACGGAGGTCTCAAACACCTCTGCCTGAGAGGGCTTGCGGGTTCGAGTCCCGCACCCGGCACAGTTCACCGCAAAGCGGAGGTCCACGTTCGCGTGGACCTCCGCTTTTTGCTGCACAAAGTAGCGATCCGTGACGCAGAGTGTTCACGTGAACACTTATGGAACTGAAGTACGACAGCAGGCGCTCACGCTGCTCCGCGACGGCGCGAGGAACACCGAAGTGGCACGCGCCTTCGGCATTCCGCCGGGAACGGTCAGCTACTGGAAGCACAGGGACCGATTGAGGCGCGGCGAGCCGGTCACCGTCCGCCCGTCGCTTCTCTGCCCCCGGTGCGACGGCCGCGACCTCGACCAGGCCTCGTACAGCTATCTCCTCGGCCTGTATCTGGGCGACGGACACATCAGTCACTACGCGCGGCACAACGTGCCCAGTCTCATGATCACCCTCGACGATGCCTGGCCGGGCATTCAGGACAGCGCCGAGCGAGCCCTGCGGGCCGTGTTCCCCGACAGCGCCACGTGCCGCGTGCGGAGCAAGGGCGCACACACCATCAAGGTGTACTTCAAGCACCTCGTCTGCCTGTTCCCCCAGCACGGCCCCGGCAAGAAGCACGAGCGTCCGATCGCGCTCGAACCCTGGCAGCGGGAGATCGTCGACGCTCACCCCTGGGAGTTCGTGCGGGGGCTCATCCATTCCGACGGCTGTCGTATCACCAACTGGACCACCCGCCTCGTCGGCGGGGAGCGCAAGCGCTACGAGTACCCCCGGTACTTCTTCACCAATGTCTCCGACGACATCCGGCAGCTGTTCACCGACACCCTGGACGGGCTCGGCGTCGACTGGACCCACTGCACCCGCCACGGGAACCCGTACAACATCTCGGTCGCCAAGAAGGCCTCGGTCGCCCTCATGGACGCCCATGTGGGCCCCAAGTACTGACCGGCGGAAGGGCGGACCCTTCGCCGGCCCGGCAGGGGCCCTCGGGCGTGGTGCGGTTACTTGGGGCTGTCGTCTTCGCCGACGTGGTGGACCCGGACGAGGTTCGTGGAGCCGGAGACCCCGGGCGGGGAGCCGGCGGTGATCACGACGATGTCGCCCTTGGCGCAGCGGCCGTACTTGAGGAGGAGTTCGTCGACCTGGTCGACCATGGCGTCGGTGGAGTCGACGTGGGGTCCGAGGAAGGTCTCGACGCCCCAGGTGAGGTTGAGCTGGGAGCGGGTGGCGGGCACGGGGGTGAAGGCGAGGAGGGGAATGGGCGAGCGGTAGCGGGAGAGCCGGCGGACGGTGTCGCCGGACTGGGTGAAGGCGACGAGGAACTTGGCGCCGAGGAAGTCGCCCATCTCGGCGGCGGCCCGGGCGACGGCTCCGCCCTGGGTGCGGGGTTTGTTGCGGTCGGTGAGGGGAGGGAGGCCCTTGGCGAGCATGTCCTCCTCCGCCGCTTCGACGATCCGGGACATGGTCCTGACCGTCTCGATGGGGTATTTGCCGACGCTGGTCTCGCCGGAGAGCATGACGGCGTCGGTGCCGTCGATGACGGCGTTGGCGACGTCGGAGGCCTCGGCGCGGGTGGGGCGCGAGTTGTCGATCATCGAGTCGAGCATCTGGGTGGCGACGATGACCGGCTTGGCGTTGCGCTTGGCGAGTTTGACGGCCCGCTTCTGGACGATGGGGACCTGTTCGAGCGGCATTTCGACGCCGAGGTCGCCGCGAGCGACCATGATGCCGTCGAAGGCGGCGACGATGTCGTCGATGTTGTCGACGGCCTGGGGCTTCTCGACCTTGGCGATGACGGGGAGGCGGCGGCCTTCCTGGTCCATGATGCGGTGGACGTCCTGGATGTCCTTGCCGCTGCGGACGAAGGAGAGGGCGATGACGTCGAAGCCGGTGCGCAGGGCCCAGCGGAGGTCGTCCTCGTCCTTGTCGGAGAGGGCGGGGACGGAGACGGCAACGCCGGGGAGGTTGAGGCCTTTGTGGTCGGAGACCATGCCGCCTTCGACGACGGTGGTGTGGACGCGGGGGCCGTCGACGCGGGTGACCTCGAGGCAGACCTTGCCGTCGTCCACGAGGATGCGTTCACCGGGAGTGACGTCGGATGCGAGTCCGTCGTAGGTGGTGCCGCAGGATTCGCGGTCTCCCTGGGCGCCTTCTTCGACGGTGATGGTGAAGGTGTCTCCGCGTTCAAGGAGTACGGGTCCTTCGGTGAAGCGGCCGAGGCGGATCTTCGGGCCTTGAAGGTCGCCGAGGATTCCGACGCTGCGGCCGGTTTCGTCGGAGGCTTTCCGGACGTGCCGGTAGCGCTCTTCGTGGTCGGCGTGGGTGCCGTGGCTGAGGTTGAAGCGGGCTACGTCCATTCCGGCTTCGACCAGGGCTTTGATCTGGTCGTATGAGTCGGTGGCGGGGCCCAGTGTGCAGACGATTTTTGCTCGGCGCATGATTCGAGCCTAGGCCTTACCGGTCGGTAGAGAATTGGTCGCGCATGACTACTCAACAACCTTTGCGTGAAGGGTTATTGACAACTGTTGAATTGTGCGCCGCGCCGCTCTGATGAGCAGAGGATCGCTCCCGGTGGGCTCGGCGCTTTTTCGTACCCGTGTCCGTCCAGTGTGCGCCGGGCCGCGGGGTGGGTGCGCGGGAGAGTCTTGCGGTGACGTTCCGTGATGCTGTCAGGTGGCGCTGGAGCCGTGGTGGATCCCCGGTGTCGTCCGGCCATCGGATGGAAACCTCCAGGGTCTTTTGCGGGGGCGGGTGTTGGGCCAGAATCTACGCGCGTCGTTGACCTTTTCCCGAGGAGTTCGAGAGATGCCGTTGAATCGCCGGAAGTTTCTGAAAGAGTCCGCCGTGACAGGTGCTGGGGTGGCGCTCGCGGGTGTGGGCGTGGCTCCGGTGGCGCAGGCCGCGGAGGGGGCGAAGGGGGGCCGGCCGGTGAAGCGGTACGAGCTGACCGTCATGGGGACGACCGATCTGCATGGTCATGTCTTCAACTGGGACTACTTCAAGGACGCGGAGTACGCGGACAAGGCGGGCAACGCTCAGGGGCTGGCGCGGGTCTCGACGCTGGTGAACGAGATCCGCGCGGAGAAGGGGCGTTGCAACACGCTGCTGCTGGACGCGGGTGACACGATCCAGGGCACTCCGCTGACGTATTACTACGCGAAGGTGGATCCGATCACCGCCAAGGGTGGTCCGGTGCATCCGATGGCGCAGGCGATGAACGCGATCGGGTACGACGCGGTGGCGCTCGGGAATCACGAGTTCAACTACGGGATCGAGACGCTGCGGAAGTTCGAGTCGCAGTGCCGTTTCCCGTTGCTGGGCGCGAACGCGCTGGACGCGAAGACGTTGAAGCCGGCGTTCCCTCCGTATTTCATGAAGGATTTCCATGTTCATGGTGCGCCGCCGGTGCGGGTGGCGGTGCTGGGGCTGACGAATCCGGGTATCGCGATCTGGGACAAGGCCTATGTGCAGGGGAAGTTGACGTTCCCGGGTCTTGAGGAGCAGGCGGCGAAGTGGGTGCCGAAGCTGCGGTCGATGGGTGCGGACGTGGTCGTGGTGTCGGCTCATTCGGGTGCTTCGGGTACGTCGTCGTACGGTGATCAGGTTCCGTACGTGGAGAACTCGGCGGCGTTGGTGGCGCAGCAGGTGCCGGGGATCGACGCGATCCTGGTGGGTCACGCGCATCTGGAGATCCCGGAGCTGAAGGTCACGAACACGGCGACGGGCAGGACGGTGGTGTTGTCGGAGCCGCTGGCGTTCGCGGAGCGGCTGTCGGTGTTCGACTTCGGGCTGGTCTTCGAGAAGGGGCGCTGGCACGTCGAGTCGGTGGCGGCCTCGGTGCGGAACGCGAACACGGTGGCGGACGATCCGAGGATCACTCGGCTGCTGAAGGACGAGCACGAGGTCGTGGTGGCGTACGTCAACCAGGTGGTCGGCCGGGCGACGGAGACGCTGACGACGGTGGAGGCGCGTTACAAGGACGCTCCGATCATCGATCTGATCACGCGGGTGCAGGAGGACGTGGTGCGGGCGGCGCTGGCGGGGACGCAGTACGCGTCGTTGCCGGTGATCGCGCAGGCGTCGCCGTTCTCGCGGACGTCGGAGATACCGGCGGGTGATGTGACGATCCGGGATCTGTCGAGTCTGTACGTGTACGACAACACGCTGGTGGCGAAGGTGCTGACCGGTGCGCAGGTGCGTGCGTACCTGGAGTACTCGGCGAATTACTTCGTGCAGACGCCGGTGGGTGCGGTGGTCGACACGGAGAAGCTGACGAACGCCAACAATCGGCCCGACTACAACTACGACTATGTGTCGGGGCTTCGGTACGACATCGACATCGCGCAGGCCGAGGGTTCGCGGATCAGGAACCTGTCGTACGACGGTGCGCCGTTGGACGACGGTCAGCGGTTCGTGCTGGCGGTGAACAACTACCGCGCCAATGGTGGCGGTGCGTTCCCGTACGTCGCTTCGGCGACCGAGGTGTGGTCGGAGTCGACGGAGATCCGGACGCGGATCTCGGAGTGGGTCACGGCGAAGGGTGTGCTGGACCCGAAGGAGTTCGCGTCGGTGGACTGGAAGCTGACGCGTGAGGGTGTGCCCGTGTTCTAGGGCGAGGGTGGTTCAGGTGGGCGGCGTCGGCGCGGTTTTCGCGTCGGCGCCGTTTGTCTTGTGCGGGTGGGCTGGGCGATCGGAGATTCCCGGTCGTCGTGTGAACCGTTCGGCGGGGCTCGTCCGATGAAGGGATGTGGGGGTGGATGGGGCGGTGAATGTGGGGGTGGCCCTCATCGTCCTTCGACGAGCGGGATGAGCGGAACGAGCGGGGTGAGGGTTCTGGGTTCTTTGCGGGCGGCGGGGACGCGGGGGGTGTGTTCGAGGCCGAAGGTGGTGAAGGCGGTGCGGCCGGGAAGGGGGTATGGGTCCTTGCCGGTGAGGGAGTTGAGGATGGTGGCGCTGCGCCAGGCGGCGAGACCGAGGTCGGGCGTGCCGACGCCGTGGGTGTGGAGTTCGGCGTTCTGGACGTAGACGCGGCCGGTGACGCTGGGGTCGAGGACGAGGCGGAACTGGTCGTCGATGTCGGGGCGGGCGGAGTTGTCGCGGCGGAGGTAGGGGTCGAGTCCGGCGAGGAGGGGTGCGATGGGGCGTTCGCGGTAGCCGGTGGCGAGGACGACGGCGTTGGTGGTGAGGCGGGAGCGGGTGCCTTGCTGGACGTGTTCGAGGTGGAGTTCGATCTTGGTGGTGGCGATGCGGCCTGCGGTGCGGACCGTGACGGCGGGGGTGAGGACGGCGTCGGGCCAGCCGCCGTGGAGGGTGCGACGGTAGAGCTCGTCGTGGATGGCGGCGATGGTGTCGGCGTCGATGCCCTTGTGGAGTTGCCACTGGGCGGCGAGGAGGCGGTCACGGACGGGTTCGCCGAGGGCGTGGAAGTAGCGGGTGTAGTCGGGGGTGAAGTGTTCGAGGCCGAGTTTGGAGTACTCCATGGGTGCGAAGGCCTCGGTGCGGGCGAGCCAGTGGATCCTCTCCTTTCCGGTGGGGCGGTTGCGGAGGAGGTCGAGGAAGACCTCCGCTCCTGACTGGCCGGCGCCGATCACGGTGATGTGGTCGGCGGTGAGGAACCGGTCGCGGTGTTTGAGGTAGTCGGCGGCGTGGATGACGGGTGCGTCGGGGGCGTCGACGAGTGGTTTGAGGGGTTCGGGGATGTGGGGGGCGGTGCCGACGCCGAGGACGATGTTGCGGGTGTGCGTGCGGCCGAGTGCCTGGGCCTGGCCGTTGGGGTCGAGCCGGGTGAAGTCGACTTCGAAGAGGTCGTGGTCGGGGTTCCAGCGGACTGCGTCGACCTGGTGGGCGAAGCGGAGTCCGGGGAGGTTGTCGGCGACCCAGCGGCAGTAGGCGTCGTATTCGGCGCGCTGGATGTGGAAGCGCTCGGCGAAGTAGAAGGGGAAGAGGCGGTCGCGGTCCTTGAGGTAGTTGAGGAAGGACCAGGGGCTGGTGGGGTGGGCGAGGGTGACCAGGTCGGCGAGGAAGGGGACCTGGAGGGTGGCGCCGTCGATGAGGAGGCCGGGGTGCCAGTCGAAGCCGGGGCGTTGTTCGTAGAAGACGGTGTCGAGTTCGGTGAGGGGGTGGGCGAGGGCGGCGAGGGAGAGGTTGAAGGGGCCGATGCCGATGCCGACGAGGTCGCGGGGTGTTTCGGCGGTGGGGGGCTGGGAGTGGGGTGTCGGTCTCATCGGGGTGTGTGTCCTTCCACCAGTTTCAGGAGCGTGGCCAGGTCGCCGGGCCGGGTGTGGGGGTTGAGGAGTGTGGCTTTGAGCCAGCGGCGGCCGTCGAGGGTGGCGCGGCCGAGGACGGCGCGGCCTTGGTCGAGGAGGGTGCGGCGTACGGCGGCGACGGCGTCGTCGGTGGCGTCGTAGGGCCGGAAGAGGACGGTGCTGATGACGGGGTGGTCGTAGAGCTCGAAGCCGGGGTGGGCGGCGGTGAGGTCGGCGAGTTCGTGGGCGTGGGCGCAGACCTGGTCGACGAGGTTCCCGATGCCGTGGCGTCCGAGCGTCTTGAGGGTGACGGCGATCTTGAGGATGTCGGGGCGTCGGGTGGTGCGCAGGGAGCGGCCGAGGAGGTCGGGGTGGCCGGCTTCGGTGTCGTCGTCGGCGTTGAGGTAGTCGGCCCGGTGGGCGAGGGGGGTGAGGTCGGTGGGGTCGCGGACGGCGAGGAGGCCGGCGGCGACGGGTTGCCAGCCGAGTTTGTGGAGGTCGAGGGTGACGGTGTCGGCGCGGGCGAGGCCGTCGAGTTTGGGGCGGTGCCGGTCGCTGAAGAGGAGGCCTCCGCCGTAGGCGGCGTCGATGTGGAGGCGGGCGCCGTGGGTGGCGCAGAGGTCGGCGATGTCGGGGAGCGGGTCGATGAGTCCGGCGTCGGTGGTGCCGGCGGTGGCGGCGACAAGGAGGGGGCCGCGCAGGTCGGTGAGGGCGCTGTCGAGGGCGGCGGGGTCGAGGGTGCCGGCGGGTGCGGGGACGACGACGGGTTCGGGGAGGCCGAGGAGCCAGGTGGCGCGGTGGAGGGAGTGGTGGGCGTTGGATCCGCAGACGAGTTGGACGCCGTGGTGTTGCTCGCGGGCGAGGAGGAGGGCGAGTTGGTTGGACTCGGTGCCGCCGGTGGTGACGAGGGCGTCGCCTCGGGGGTGTGAGGGGTCCGGGGTGTCCGAGGGGTCCGGGCCGCCGTAGACCTGGTGGGCGAGGGCCTGGGCGACGAGTGCTTCGAGCTCGGAGGCGGCGGGGGCCTGGTCCCAGGAGTCGAGGGAGGGATTGAGCGCGGAGGCGGCGAGGTCGGCGGCGGTGGCGACGGCCAGGGGCGGGCAGTGCAGGTGGGCCGCGCACAGGGGGTCGGCGGGGTCGGCGGCGCCTTCGGCGAGGGCGCGGACGAGGGTGTGCAGGGCGTCGGGGCTGCCGTGCTGGGGCAGGGGGTTGCCGAGGGCCGTACGCAGGCGCTGGGCGACCTCTCTCGGTCCTCCGGCGGGGAGGGGGCCGCCGCGGGCGGTGGCGCCCTCGGCGAGGGCGTGCAGGACGGTGTCGAGCAACGGCCGCAGTGCGTCGGGGCCTTGGGGGCCTGAGGCGAGGGGCGCCGTGCTCATGGTGTCCTCCGGTGGCTGTGCGGCGGGTCCTTCCCGGCGTGTGCGTTTTTGGGCAGGTGCGCCCGCCAAGGACAACGATTCGGCCCCGGCGGGGGTACTGCCGTACGGAGGATTTGTGTGAGCGGTCCCGCACGCGCCGGACGCCGGACGGCTGCTGGTGCAGCGGTCCGGCGTCCGGGTTCGCGTCTGGTGTCTGGAGTGGTGTCCGGAGCTGGTGTCCGGGTGGTGGCTAGGCCTGCCGCACCCGCAGGGCACGGGCGAGGTCGTCGAGTTGGTCGGTGAGCTTGCGGCGCAGGGCCGGGATGGGGTCGGCGTCGCGCAGACAGTCCTCGCCGAGGGCGAGGGTCTCGGGGGTGACGACGCAGGAGGGGAAGGCCCAGCGGCCGGCGGCTTCGGCCATGGCGGGGCCGCGGCGTTCGGCGACGGCCACGGCGTCGGACCAGTAGCGCTCGACGTACTCGTGGAGGAGGTGGGTCTGTTCGGGCTGCCAGAAGCCCTGGGCGGTGGCGGTGAACAGGTAGTTGGAGAGGTCGTCGCCGGCGAACATCGCGTCCCAGGCGGCGCGTTTGGCCTGCGGGTCGGGCAGGGCGGCGCGGCAGCGGGCGGCGCCTTCCTGGCCGGTGGCGCTGGGGTCCTGGACCAGTTCGGCCTCGATCACGGCGTCGTCGACGGCGCCGAGGACACTGAGCCGGCCGAGGATGCGCCAGCGCAGCTCGGGGTCGAGTTCGGGGCCGCCGGGGACGGTGCCCTCGGAGAACCAGGCGCTGATGGTGTCGGGGTGGACGGCGACGTCGATGAGGTGGCGCACGGCGGTCAGGCGCAGACCGGGGTGGGAGCCGTCCTCGGTGCGGCGGATGAGGTCGCGGCACAGGTCGGTGAGGGTGGCGAGGGCGGTGGGCCGCTGTTCGGGCAGCAGGTACCGGTCGGCGACGTGGAGGGCGGCGAAGGTCAGGACGCCCTGGACGAGGGCGAGGTCGGTCTCGTGCGGCAGGTGGGTGCGGGCGGCCTCGATGTAGTCCGTGGGAGGCAGTTCGCCGTCGCGGACGGCGTCGCGCAGGGCGTTCCAGACGACGGCCCGGGTGAGGGGGTCGGGGAGGCCCGAGAGGGCGGCCCGTACGGTCTGGAAGGACTTGGCGTCGAAGCGGACCTTGGCGTAGGTGAGGTCGCCGTCGTTGAGGAGGAGCAGGTCGGGGCGTCGGCCCGACCTGGCCGTGGCGGAGTCCGCCTGGGGGACGTCGAGTTCGAAGCGTTCGCGCAGGGTGAGGCGGGTGTCCTCGCCGGGGACGGTGTCGTAGGCGCCGACGGCGATGCGGTGGGGGCGGCTGCCGCGGTGGCCGACGGTGAGCTGCCACTGGCCGTCGGCCTCGGTGACCTCGGGCTCGATGGTGTCGACGCCGGTGGTGCGCAGCCAGGCCTCGGCCCAGGCGTGGACGTCGCGTTCGGTGGCGGAGGCGAGGTTGTCGATGAAGTCGGCGAGGGTGGCGTTGGCGAACTTGTGGCGGGCGAAGTGGGTGTTGATGCCCGCGAGGAAGTCCTTCTCGCCGAGCCAGGTGACGAGTTGGCGCAGGGCGGAGGCGCCCTTGGCGTAGGAGATGCCGTCGAAGTTGAGCATGGCGGACGCGGTGTCGGGGACGGCGTCCGGGTCGGGGGCGACGGGGTGGGTGGAGGGACGCTGGTCGGCGTCGTAGCCCCAGGACTTGCGGGCGACGCCGAAGTCGACCCAGGTGTCGGTGAAGCGGGTGGCTTCGGTGAGGGTCTGGTAGCCCATGTACTCGGCGAAGGACTCGTTGAGCCAGATGTCGTCCCACCAGCGCAGGGTGACGAGGTCGCCGAACCACATGTGGGCCATCTCGTGGGCGATGACCATGGCGCGGGTCTGGCGCTCGGTGTCGGTGACGGCGGAGCGGTAGATGAACTCGTCGCGGAAGGTGACGAGTCCGGGGTTCTCCATGGCGCCGGCGTTGAACTCGGGGACGAACGCCTGGTCGTAGGAGTCGAAGGGGTAGGGCTCGTCGAACTTCTCGTGGTAGCGGTCGTAGCAGGCGCGGGTGATGTCGAGGATCTCGTCGGCGTCGGCGTCGAGGTGGGGGGCGAGGGAGCGGCGGCAGTGGAGGCCGAAGGGCAGGCCGCCGTGCTCGGTGCGTACGGAGTGCCAGGGTCCGGCGGCGACGGCGACGAGGTAGGTGGAGATGAGGGGGGTGGGGGCGGCCTTCCAGTGGCCGTCTCCGAGGTGTTCGGTGACGCCGTTGGCGAGGACGGTCCAGCCTTCGGGGGCGGTGACGAAGAGTTCGAAGACGGACTTGAGGTCGGGCTGGTCGAAGGCGGCGAAGACGCGCTGGACGTCCTCCATGAACAGCTGGGTGTAGAGGTAGGTCTCGCCGTCGGTGGGGTCGGTGAAGCGGTGCATGCCCTCCCCGGTGCGGGAGTAGCGCATGGAGGCGTCGACGCGCAGTTCGTGCTCGCCAGCGGTGAGTCCCTTCAGGGGCAGCCGGTTCTCGTCCAAGGTCTCCGGGTCGAGGGTCCGGCCGTCGAGGGTGACGGAGCGCAGTTCGGCGGGCTTCAGCTCGACGAAGGTGTCCGCTTCGGCTCGGGCGGTGAACCGGATGACGGTCAGGGAGTCGAAGGTCTCGTCCCCTCCGGTCAGGTCGAGTTCGATCCCGTAGTGGTGGACGTCGAGGAGCTTGGCACGGGTCTGCGCTTCGTCGCGCGTCAGTACGGACATGAGGCCATGCTGCCCGATGGTGAGGTCGGGACACAGGGGTGGTCCGCTATGTACGCTTTGCGGCTGCCCGGTCACCCACTGCGGCCGGGTGTGCTGCCAGGACCGCGGGCGCCCGGGGCCGCGGGCTGCCGGGGACCGGGGAGAGCCGGGGGCAGGCGGGGCGGCCGGGTCGCCGGCGGCCCGGCGGTGTCACTCGTGCGGGTCGGCCGTACCGCCGCCCGCGTCGTCCGCGATGCGTTCGTGGTGGCGGATGACCTCGGCGATGATGAAGTTCAGCAGCTTCTCGGCGAAGGCCGGGTCGAGTTTGGCGTTCTCGGCGAGACTGCGCAGCCGGGCGATCTGGTGGGCCTCGCGGGAGGGGTCGGCGGGCGGCAGGTGGTGGGCGGCCTTGAGGTGGCCGACCTGCTGGGTGCACTTGAAGCGTTCGGCGAGCATGTGGACGACGGCGGCGTCGATGTTGTCGATGCTGTCGCGCAGCCGGGCGAGCTCCGCCCTGACGTCGGGGCCGGCTTCCTGGGGCTTGCTGGTGGTCATGACAGCCAACCCTACGTGGATCGCGGGGGCTCGATCATCGGTGTCCGGGACCTGGTCGGACAGGCCCTAGGGGTGCGAGCCGGTGAGCACCTTGTGGAAGTGCACGTCCTGGTGCCCACCGGGGATGCCGTCCGTGCGGCCGGTCTCGCGGTAGCCGTGGCCTCGGTAGAAGTCGGGGGCCTGGAAGGTGAAGGAGGAGACGATCATCTCGGTGCAGCCGCGCCGGATGCTCTCCTCCTCCGCCGCGCGCAGGAGCTTGCCGCCCCAGCCCGCGTGGCGCTGGTCGGCCCGCACCCAGAGCATGTCGACCGCGCAGCAGCTGCCCCACACCCAGGCGGTGAGTCCGCCGACGAGTTCCCCGTCGGCGTCGGTGACCTTGACCGAGACGGGTTCGGGGTCACCGGCACCGGTGGCTCGCGCGTTGAAGGCGGTGAGTTCGTCGTCGAGCCGCTGTTGCAGGGCTTCGTCCTTGGCCCCGATGAGCAGGGAGGCGGTGACGGGCTGGGGGCGGGGGCTGGTCATGGGGCGAGTATGCCAACGCGGCCCGTGGGCGCCGAAGCCGTTTTCCCGTCCGCGTGTGCGGCGGGCGCCCGCGACGTGGGTCGCGGGCGCCGTTCGAGCGGTGGCGCGGTGCTCCCGTACCGGTGGGGTCAGAGGCCGGCGGCGGCTCTGGCTATGTCGGCGGCGAAGGTCGAGACCTCGCTGTACACGCCGGGGTATCCGGGCTCGGCGCAGCCCTGGCCCCAGCTGACGATGCCGACCTGGATGTAGGCGCCGGTGTCGTCCTTGCGGAACATGGGGCCGCCGGAGTCGCCCTGACAGGTGTCGACGCCGCCCTGGGCGACGAATCCGGCGCAGATCTCGTCACTGGGGACGAGGTCGCTGCCGTACGCCTGTTGGCAGGTGGCGTCGTCGACGAAGGGGACGGTGGCCTTGAGGAGGTAGCGCTGCTGTCCGCCGCCTTCGCGGGCGGCGCCCCAGCCGGCGATGGTGAAGTCGCCGGTGTTGTAGGCGGTGTTGGTGGCGATCTTCAGGGTGGGCTGTTCGATGGGCCGGGCGAGTTTGATGAGGGCCCAGTCCTTGCCCTTGCCGGTGTAGCCGGGGGCCTGGAGCACCTTGGTGGACTTGACCTTGACGGCGCTGCCGCTCTGGAGGTCGACGACGCCGGCGGTGGCGGTGATGGAGGTGTTGGTGCCGGAGCCGTTCACGCAGTGGGCGGCGGTCAGGACGATGCTCTTGGTGTAGAGGGCTCCGCCGCAGCCCATGGAGAGGCGGACCATGAAGGGGAACTCGCCCTGGGCGGCGCGTGTCCCGCCGACGACGGGCGCGGGGGCGGCGTGGGCGGCCGGCGGCTGGAGGGACACGGTCGCGAGCGCGACCGCGCCGACGGCGAACAGTCTTCTGAGGACTCCGAACTTCCGGGGAGATTTCAACGTGCTTCCTTTCGTGGGGGGTTGTCCGCCGGGCGGGCGCACGGAGAGCGCCATCAGACATGAGTCTTTAGGCATGCACCTGCCAAGCTGGTGGGGATTATGAGGACCGCCCGCCGTACCGGGCAAGAGCGGCATTCCGGCCAGGAGGACCGACCGGACACCGTCAGGGCCCATGACCCGGCCGGAAGAACCGGCCGCGTCACCGGTCAAGGACCGCGGACCGCGAACCGGTCAGGGCGCCGGTCGAGGACCGGGGCGCCGGTCGGACGTCGCGTTCCGGCCGACCGCCACCCCGCCCGCCCCGCTCCCCCGCCCGCGGACGGAACCCCGCTTACAGTGGAGAGGAGTTCCGGCGTCTTCTGGGGGTGCGGGCGTGGCGAACGGCGGACCCGTCGAGCACGGCTACCCGCATCTGGACACGGTGCGGGCATCGATCACCGCGCTGTACAAGCGGCTCTCGTACGACACCATCCACACCTTCGCGGCCAGCGTGGTCCCCGCCGACGTGGCCTTCGCGGACGTGGACGACCTGCATCTGGGCGCCCAGCGCGTCGCCCGCGAGATGGTGCGGCACTACCGGCTCCCCGACGCCCGGATGATCGTCGGCTTCCGCGAGATGACCCACGCGGCCCATGTCGAACTCGCCGCCGGACCCGAGTACTTCATCGAGCTCAACGACCGCTTCCGCACCCACCGCAGGGACATCGGCGCCGCGCTCGCCCACGAGGTGATGCACGTCTATCTGCACCGCCTGGACCTCTCCTTCCCCGGCACGCGCGACACCGAGATCCTCACCGACACGGCCGCGGCCTACCTCGGAGCGGGCTGGCTCCTCCTCGACGCCTACCGCGAGGACGGCGCGTCCTCGCAGAAGCTCGGCTATCTGACCCCCGAGGAGTTCGGCTACGTCCTCGCCAAGCGCGCCCTGGTCTTCGACGAGGACCCCTCCGTGTGGTTCACGAGCCCGCAGGCGTACACCGCGTACACCAAGGGCATGGAGCTGGCCCTGCGTGACGGGCGGCAGCCCCCGCTGACCGCGGCGGGCTGGGCGGGCCGCCGCCGTTACGCCCGCGACCGACGCCACGCCCAGGACCACCACGCTCCCGACCACTCCGGCGTCCCCTACGCCTTCGCGCCCGACGACCAGGGACCGCTGCGCGTCTCCTTCCCGTGCCCGACCTGCCACCAGCGCATCCGGGTGCCGGTCCGGGGCCGGGTACGGGCACGGTGCGCGCTGTGCCGCACGGTGCTGGAGTGCGACACCTGACCGGCCGCCGGGCGGGTGAGGCAGAACACCCCGAAAGCCTTTGCCTCGCGTGTCGGTGGCGAGCGAGGGTCGAAGGATGAGCACGAACGACCCGACCGCACTTCTCTTCCCCGCCGTGTACGAGGGGGACGAGGACACGGTCGTACGGCTGCTGCGGGCCGGAGTGAGTCCGGAGGCCGTCGACGCGGACGGGCAGAGCGCCCTGTACCTGGCGGCCGTGAGCGACCGGCCCGGCGTCGTACGGCTGCTGCTGGCCGTCGGCGCCGAGCCCGACCGGCTCAGCCTGGGCACGGACGCTCCCCTGTGCGGCGCCGCCTGCGGGGGTCACACGGAGGTGGTCGTCGCCCTGCTCGCGGCCGGGGCGCACCCGGACACGGTGGAGGCGTTCGGTTTCACCGCGCTGACCTGGGCACTGCGCCGGGGGCACACCGCCGTCGCGGAGGCGCTCCTCGCCGCGGGCGCGGACCCCGGCAGGCCCGGACCGGCGGGCGAGCCCCCGCTGGTGACGGCCGCGCACCGGGGGTCGGCCGGCTGTGTACGGGCTCTGCTCGCGCACGGGGCGGGCGCGCGGGGCGAGGCGCTGGCGGAGGCCCGCCGTCTGCTGGGCGTCGGCGTCGAGACCGAGCTCCGGGAGAGCCTGGCCCGCGCGCACGGCCCCGGCCACGCCTCGGTCACCCACCGGCACGAGTCGCCGGAGGGCACCGTGGTCGAGGTGCAGCTCCTGGACGCCCGGGGCGAGCCGTTCGCGGGCGACGACCTCCAGACCGGTCACGCGGAGATCGTCACCCTGCTGAAGGCGAGCACGACGCGCCGCTGAGTCGAGGGGGCCGAGGCGGTGCGGCGGCGCCGGGCTACGGGGAGAAGTGCGTCCGCATCGGGCTTCGGGGAACGGTGCGGCCGCGTCCGGTTTCGAGTGAGCGGTGCGGCCGCGCCGGGCTTCGGGGCGTGGTGCGGACGCATGGGGTTTCGGGGAGTGGTGCGGCGGTGCGGCCGCGTCTGGTTTCGAGTGAGCGGTGCGGCCGCGCCGGGGCTTCGGGGAGAAGTGCGGCCGCATCGGGCTTCGGGGAACGGTGCGGTCGCGCCGGGTTCGAGGATCGGTGCGGTCGCGCCGGGTTCAGGAGCCCGTCCCGTACACCGCCCCCGGTGCCGTGGACCGCTCCAGGAGTTCGCGGGTCGCCGCGCCTGCCTCCGCCGGGGTCCACCGCGCTCCCTTGTCGGCGCTCGGGCCCGGCCGCCAGCCCTCCATCACCGTGATCCTGCCGCCCTCGGTCTCGAAGACACGGCCGGTGACCCCGGCGCTGGCCGCCGATCCGAGCCAGACGACCAGCGGCGAGACATTGCCCGGGTCCATGGCGTCGAAGCCGCTGCCGGGGGCCGCCATGGTGTCGGCGAAGGCGCGCTCCGTCATCCGCGTACGAGCGGCCGGGGCGATGGCATTGACCTGGACGCCGTAGCGTTCCATCTCGGCCGCGGCGACCAGCGTGAGTCCGACGATTCCGGCCTTGGCGGCGCTGTAGTTGCCCTGTCCGACCGAGCCGAGCAGGCCCGCCCCGCTGCTGGTGTTGACGACCCTGGCGTCGGGCGCGCGGCCCGCCTTGGCCTCCGCGCGCCAGTGGGCCGCGGCGTGCCTGAGCGGCAGGAAGTGCCCCTTCAGATGGACCCGCATCACGGCGTCCCAGTCGTCCTCGTGGAGGTTGACGAGCATCCGGTCGCGCAGGAACCCGGCGTTGTTGACGAGGGTGTCGAGACGCCCGTACGTCTCCAGGGCGGCGCGGACGAGGGAGGCGGCGCCGTCGGTCGTCGCGATGTCGCCGCCGTGGGCCACCGCCTCGCCGCCCGCAGCGCGGATCTCCTCGGCCACCTGCCGGGCCGGACTGTCCGCGGCGGGGGTGCCGTCGAGGCCGACGCCGAGGTCGTTCACCACGAGCCGGGCGCCCTCGGCGGCGTACGCCAGCGCGTGCGCCCTCCCGAGTCCGCGGCCCGCGCCCGTGACGATCACGACGCGCCCCTCGCACAGCAGTCGTGCGCTCATCGTGTCTCTCCTGACCGGTCCTTGTTGGCGGTGGCGGCGTCGAGGAAGGCGGGCCGCTCGCCACCTCCGTGGACGAGGAGGGAGGCGCCGCTGATGTACGCGGCGGCGTCGGAGGCGAGGAAGACCGCGGCGGCGCCGACGTCGGAGGGCCGGGCCAGGCGGCCCAGCGGAACGGTGCGGGCCACGGCGGCGACGCCGTCCTCCCCGCCATAGTGCAGATGGGCCAGTTCCGTGTGGACCATGCCGACGACCAGGGTGTTGACCCGGACCTCCGGCGCCCACTCGACGGCCATGGAACGGGCCAGGTTCTCCAGTCCCGCCTTGGCCGCGCCGTAGGCCGCGGACCCGGGCGAAGGGCGTGAGCCGCTCACGCTGCCGATCATCACGATCGAGCCCCGGGTCCGCCTGAGGTGCTCGTGGGCCGCGATCGACGCGGTGAGCGGTGCGGTGAGGTTGAGCTCGATCACCCGTGCGTGCCGCTCGGCGTCCGCCTCGGCGAGGGGGCGGTAGGGGGCGCCGCCCGCGTTGTTGACCAGGACGTCGAGGCGGGGCAGGGCGTCGAAGAAGGCCCGGACGGCGGCCGGGTCGCGCAGATCGAGGGGGACGAAGTCGGCCTTGCCGAGGGGGACTTCGGGCGGGCGGCGGGCGCAGACCACGACCTGGGCGCCAGCTCGCTCGAAGGCTCCGGCGATGCCGGCGCCGACGCCTCGGGTGCCGCCGGTGACGACGACGGTCCGGCCGCCGAGGTCCGCCCAGACATCGGAACGGGGCATTGCGTCGGAACGGGTCGAGGGGTCGGGGCGGGTCAAAGGGTCGGACCGGGTCGAGAGGTCAGGGCGGGTCGGAGGATCGGACCGGGGCGGGGCGTCGGACGGGGGCAAGCGGTCAGGGCGGCCCGAAGTGCTGGGCCGGTTCGTGGTGTCCGGGTTGTCCACAGGGCCTCCCGCGCGACCGCGATCGCTGCTAGCTTCGCATCACACCTAACAAACGTTTGGTGGAAAGGTAGCTGATGTGCCCATGGGTGTCTCCACCTCGTCCCCGGAAAAGGGGATTTCCGTCGTCACGGTCGACTTCCCGCCGGTCAACGCACTGCCGGTGCGGGGCTGGTTCGACCTCGCCGACGCCGTGCGCGCGGCGGGCGGCGACCCGGGGACCCGCTGTGTCGTCCTGAGAGCGGAGGGACGCGGGTTCAACGCGGGCGTCGACATCAAGGAGCTGCAACGCGACAGGACCGGCCATGGGGCCCTGATCGGGGCGAACCGCGGCTGCGCCGAGGCGTTCGCAGCGGTGTACGAGTGCGAGGTGCCCGTCGTGGCCGCGGTGCACGGCTTCTGTCTGGGCGGCGGCATCGGGCTGGCGGGGAACGCGGACGCGATCGTGGCGAGCGAGGACGCCGTCTTCGGCCTGCCCGAGCTGGACCGCGGCGCGCTCGGCGCGGCCACGCATCTGGCCCGGCTCGTCCCCCAGCATCTGATGCGCGTCCTGTACTACACCTCGCGCACGGCGACGGCGGCCGAGCTGCACGCCCACGGCTCGGTGTGGCGGGTCGTGCCGCGCGCGGAACTGCGGTCGGCGGCCCTGGAGCTGGCGCGCGAGATTGCCGCGAAGGACGGTCAGCTCCTCCGGCTCGCCAAGGCCGCCATCAACGGCATCGATCCCGTCGACGTGCGCCGCAGCTACCGCTTCGAGCAGGGCTTCACCTTCGAGGCCGCTCTCGCGGGAGTGGCCGCCCGCGTCCGTGACACCTTCGGCAAGGAGGCTCCCAGGTGAGCGACAAGACCATGTCGGCGCAGGACGTCGTCGGCCGGCTGGAGACCGGGATGACCCTCGGCATCGGCGGCTGGGGTTCGCGCCGCAAGCCGATGGCCCTGGTGAGAGCGCTGCTCCGCAGCGAGATCACCGATCTGACCGTGGTGTCGTACGGCGGACCCGACGTCGGGCTGCTGGCCGCCGCCGGCCGGATCCGCACGCTGGTGACGGCCTTCGCCACGCTCGACTCGATCCCGCTCGAACCGAACTACCGCGCGGCCCGCGAGCGCGGGGCGTTCGAGCTGAGGGAGGTGGACGAGGCGATGTTCATGTGGGGGCTGCGCGCGGCGGCGAACCGGCTGCCGTTCCTCCCGGTGCGGGCGGGGCTCGGTTCGGACGTGATGCGGGTCGACCCGGGGCTGCGGACGGTCACTTCGCCGTATCCGGACCCGGTCTCGGGGATACGGGAGGAGCTCGTCGCGATGCCCGCGCTGCGTCTGGACGCGGCCCTGGTCCACCTGAACCGGGCGGACCGCGCGGGCAACGGCCAGTATCTGGGCCCCGACCCGTACTTCGACGACCTGTTCTGCGAGGCGGCGGACACGGCGTACGTCTCGTGCGAGCGGATCGTCGACACGGCGGAACTGACCAAGGAGGCGGCGCCGCAGACGCTGCTGCTCCGGCGGTCGTCCGTGACGGGCGTGGTGGAGACGCCCAACGGCGCGCACTTCACCTCGTGCGTCCCTGACTACGGGCGGGACGAGGCGTTCCAGAAGCTGTACGCGACCACGCCGTACGCCGAGTTCGCCGAGCGGTTCCTCGGCGGCGGCGAACACGACTATCAGAGCGCCGTGCGGGACTGGCGGAAGGAGCGGGAGCGGTGAAGGGGGAAGGGGCGGGTGCGGTGAACGGGGAAGGGGCGGGGCCGGTGCGGGTCACGCGGGCCGAGTACTGCGTGATCGCGTGCGCCGAGGCGTGGCGGGGCGACGGCGAGGTGATCGCCAGTCCCATGGGTCTGATCCCGTCCCTGGGCGCCCGGCTGGCCCGGCACACCTTCTCGCCGGATCTGCTGCTGACGGACGGCGAGGCGCTGCTCGTCGGACCGGACGGCACGACGGAGGGCTGGCTGCCCTACCGCAGACATCTGACGGCGGTGACCGGCGGGCGGCGGCACGTGATGATGGGGGCGAGCCAGATCGACCGCTTCGGCAACCAGAACATCTCGTGCGTCGGCGACTGGTCCCGGCCCCGGCGCCAGCTGCTGGGCGTGCGCGGCGCCCCGGTCAACACCCTGAACAACCCGACCAGTTACTGGATCCCCCGGCACTCTCCGCGGGTGTTCGTGGAACGGGTCGACATGGTGTGCGGGGTGGGGTACGACCGGGCGGCCGCCGCGGGTCCGAGCGCCACCCGGTTCCATCGTCTGCCCCGGGTGGTGACCGACCTGGCCGTCCTCGACTTCGCGACGCCCGACCACGCGATGCGACTGGTGTCCGTCCACCCGGGCGTCACCGTCGAACAGGTCGGGGAGGCGACGGGTTTCGCGCTGAGGATCCCGGACGAGGTGCCGTTCACCCGCGAACCGACGGCGGAGGAGCTGGAGTTGATCCGCACGGTGATCGACCCGGAGGGCCGGCGCGAGCGCGAGGTGCCCGATCCGCAGGCCGGCCTGCCCGGGAGTCCGGGCGGCGGCGCACGGGACGGAGGGATGCCCGGGAGTCCGGGCGGCGGCGCACGGGGCGGGGCGATACCCGGGGGTCCGGGCGGGGGCGGGCGCTGATGGAGACCGCGCTGACCCGGCTCGTCGGGGTCCGGCATCCCGTCGTGCAGACCGGCATGGGCTGGGTGGCCGGGCCCCGGCTGGTCTCGGCGACGGCGAACGCGGGCGCCCTGGGCATCCTCGCGTCGGCGACGATGACGCTCGACCAGCTGCGTGACGCCGTGCGGGAGGTCAAGTCCCGTACGGACCGGCCGTTCGGGGTGAATCTGCGGGCCGACGCCGGGGACGCGGGCGACCGGGTGCGGATCATCGTCGAGGAGGGTGTGCGGGTCGCTTCGTTCGCGTTGGCCCCCTCCCGTGAGCTGATCGCCGGGCTGAAGGAGGCGGGGGTGGTCGTCGTGCCGTCCGTGGGGGCCCGGCGGCACGCGGAGAAGGTGGCCGCTTGGGGCGCCGACGCGGTGATCGTGCAGGGCGGTGAGGGCGGCGGTCACACCGGGGAGGTGGCGACGAGTGTGCTGCTGCCCCAGGTGGTGGACGCCGTGGACATACCGGTGGTGGCGGCGGGCGGCTTCCACGACGGGCGGGGGCTGGTGGCGGCGCTGGCGTACGGGGCGGCGGGCATCGCGATGGGCACGCGGTTCCTGCTGACCTCCGACTCGACGGTCCCCGGCGCGGTGAAGGCGAGGTACCTGGCGGCGACGGTGAAGGACGTCACGGTGACGACGGCCGTCGACGGACTGCCGCACCGGATGCTGCGCAGCGAGCTCGTCGACACCCTGGAGAAGGCGGGGCGCGCCGGGTCGCTGGTCCAGGCGGTGCGGCGCGCCGCAGGGTTCCGGCGGATCTCGGGTCTGTCCTGGCCCCGGATGATCCGCGACGGCCTCGCCATGAGACACGGCAGGGATCTGACCTGGAGCCAGGTCCTGCTCGCCGCCAATACCCCGATGCTGCTGAAGGCGTCGATGGTGGACGGCCGTACGGATCTGGGGGTGATGGCGTCGGGGCAGGTGGCGGGGGTGATCGACGACCTTCCGTCGTGCGCGGACCTGGTCACGCGGGTGATGGCGGAGGCCCACGCGACGCTGGAGGCGCTCGCCGCGACGGGCGGGGCGGGCCCGCCGTGGGCCGAGGCCTGCGGCGAACCGCCCGGATAGGCAGCCGTCCGCAAAGGTGCCCGCCCTGGCAAGGGCCCGTACGGACACGTGGCTGTCCGGACACGTGGCCGGGTAGGCACCCGCCCGCAAAGGTGCCCGCCCTGGCAAGGGCCCGTACGGACAAGGGCCCGTACGGACAAGTGGCTGTCCGGACGCGTGGCCGTCCGGCACACGTGGCCGTCCGGCACACGGGGCCGGTCCCGCCCCTCGGGTCCCTCAGAGGCGTTCGATGATCGTCACGTTCGCCTGGCCGCCGCCCTCGCACATCGTCTGGAGTCCGAAGCGGCCGCCGGTGCGCTCCAGTTCGTGCAGCAGGGTGGTCATCAGGCGGACGCCGGTGGCGCCGAGCGGGTGGCCCAGGGCGATGGCGCCGCCGTTGACGTTGACCTTCTCGGGGTCGGCGCCGGTCTCCTTGAGCCAGGCGAGGACGACGGGGGCGAACGCCTCGTTGATCTCGACGAGGTCGATCTCGCCGATGGACATGCCGGTCTTCTTCAGGGCGTGGGCGGTGGCGGGGATGGGGGCGGAGAGCATGCGGATGGGGTCCTCGCCGCGTACGGAGAGGTGGTGGACGCGGGCGCGGGGGGTCAAACCGTGTTCGTGGACGGCTCGTTCGGAGGCGAGCAGCATCGCGGCGGCGCCGTCGGAGACCTGGGAGGAGCAGGCGGCGGTGATGGTGCCGCCCTCGACGACCGGTTTGAGGGCGGCCATCTTCTCCAGGGTGGTGTCGCGGCGCGGGCCCTCGTCGGCGGTGACGTCGCCGTGGGGGACGGTCTCGCGGGCGAAGCGGCCCTCGTCGGCGGCGCGGATCGCCCGCTGGTGGGAGCGGAGGGCGAACTCCTCCTGGTCGCGGCGGCTGATGCCCCATTTGGCGGCGATGAGTTCGGCGCCGTGGAACTGGTTGACGGGGCGGTCGCCGTAGCGTGCGCGCCAGCCCTCGCTGCCGGCGAAGGGGCCTTCGGTGAGGCCGAGGGGTTCGGCGGCCTGGCGGGAGGCGAAGGCGATGGGGATCTGGCTCATGTTCTGCACGCCGCCGGCGACGACGAGGTCCTGGGTGCCGGACAGGACGGCCTGGGCGGCGAAGTGGACGGCCTGCTGGGAGGAGCCGCACTGCCGGTCGACGGTGACTCCGGGGACCTCCTCGGGCAGTCCGGCCGCCAGCCAGCTGGTGCGGGCGATGTCCCCGGCCTGCGGGCCGACGGTGTCCAGGCAGCCGAGGACGACGTCCTCGACGGCCGCCGGGTCCACGCCGGAGCGTTCGACGAGGGCCTTGAGGACGTGTGCTCCGAGGTCGGCGGGGTGAACGGCGGCGAGTCCTCCGCGGCGTCGCCCGACGGGGGTGCGGACCGCTTCGACGATGTAGGCCTCGGCCATGACGACTCCCTTGGGGGTGTGGGTGGTGCGCTTATGTCTCCTCGCGCACGGAGATGCCGTCGAGCACCATCGACAGGTACTGGCGGGCGATCTCCTCGGGGCTGTGCAGGCCGCCGGGCCGGTACCAGGAGGCGGCGACCCAGACGGTGTCGCGGACGAACCGGTAGGTGAGGCGGATGTCGAGGTCGGCCCGGAAGACATGGGCGTCGACTCCGCGTTCCAGGGTGCCGAGCCAGGCCTTCTCGAAGTTGCGCTGGGACTCGGCGAGGAAGGCGAAGCGTTCCTGTGCGGCGAGGTGCCGGGATTCCTTCTGGTAGATCGCGACGGCTGCGCGATGGCGGTCGATCTCCCGGAAGGATTCGGTGACGAGGGCTTCGAGGGTCTCGCGGGGGCCGAGTCCGGAGTCGAGGACGGTGTCGTAGCCGTCCCAGAGTTCGTCGAGGAAGGTGCGCAGGATCTCCTCCAGCATCGATTCCTTGGAGTCGAAGTGGTAGTAGAGGCTGCCCGCGAGCATCCCGGCCTCGTCCGCGATCCTGCGGACGGTGGTGGCGTTGTAGCCCTGTTCGGCGAACACCTCGGCGGCGGTGCCGAGCAGTTCGCGGCGGCGCTCGGGGGTGGCGGTCACCTGGGGCTTCTTCTTGGTAGGCACGCGGTCATTGTCGTCCTATGCGTGCTGGCTGCTCACGGACACGACTTCGCCGGTGAGGTACGAGGAGTAGCCGGAGGCGAGGAACACGATGACGTTGGCCACCTCCCAGGGTTCGGCGTACCGGCCGAAGGCTTCGCGGGCGGTCAGTTCCTCGAGGAGTTCGGGGGTGGTGACCTTCACCAGGTGGGGGTGCATGGCGAGGCTGGGTGAGACGGCGTTGACGCGGACGCCGTAGGCGGCGGCCTCGACGGCGGCGCAGCGGGTGAGGGCCATGACGCCCGCTTTCGCGGCGGCGTAGTGGGCCTGTCCTGACTGGGCGCGCCAGCCGACGACGGAGGCGTTGTTGACGACGACCCCGCCGTCGCCCTGGTCCCTGAGGCGTCGCAGGGCGGCGCGGGTGCAGCGGAAGGTTCCGTTCAGGGTGACGTCGAGGACGGTGGACCACTGGTCGTCGGTCATGTCGGCGAGGGGTGCGGTGCCGCCGAGTCCCGCGTTGTTGACGACGATGTCGAGTCGGCCGTGGTGGGCGGTGGCGGTGTCGAAGAGGGCCTGGACCTGGTCCTCGGCGGTGACGTCGCAGGGTTGTGCGGTGACCCGGCCGGGGCCGAACTCCGCGGCGAGGCTCCCGGCGGTCTCCTTCAGGCGGCGGGTGTGCGCGTCGCTGATCACGACGCGGGCGCCTTCTTCGAGGAACCGGCGTGCGGTGGCTCCGCCGATGCCGGCGCCCGCGGCCGCGGTGATGACGGCGCTGCGGCCCTTCAGGAGTCCGTGGCCGGGTACGTACGCCGGGCTCTCGACGTCGCTCATGCCTCCAAGCTAACCTACCAAACACTTGTTAGGGAAGGTCGCAGGAAGGGGCCCCGCCGATGGATCTCACCGTCTCCCCCGCCGACGAGGCGTTCCGCGCCGAGGCCCGTGCCTGGCTGGAGGCCCATGTCCCGGCGGTTCCGCTGCCCTCCCTGGAGACCGCGAGGGGGTTCGCGGCGCATCGCGCGTGGGAGGCCGAACTGGCGGCGGACCGCTGGTCGGTGGTGTCGTGGCCGGCGGAGTTCGGCGGCCGGGACGCGGACCTCGTGCGCTGGCTGGTGTTCGAGGAGGAGTACCACGCGGCGGGCGCGCCGGGCCGGGTCGGGCAGAACGGCGTCAGCCTCCTCGCGCCGACGCTGTTCCGGCACGGCACCGCGGAACAGCGTGCGCGGGTGCTGCCCCCGATGGCCACGGGCGAGGTGGTGTGGGCGCAGGCATGGTCGGAGCCGGAGGCGGGTTCGGATCTGGCCTCGCTCAGGTCGCGGGCGGTGCGGGTGGAGGGCGGCTGGCTGCTGCGGGGTCACAAGACGTGGTCGTCGCGGGCCGCGTTCGCGGACCGGGCCTTCGGTCTGTTCCGCAGCGAGCCGGGCCTGGCGAAGCCCCATCAGGGCCTGACGTATCTGATGTTCGACCTGCGCGCGCCGGGGGTGACGGTCCGTCCGATCGGGCGGCTGGACGGCAGGCCGGCGTTCGCGGAGCTGTTCCTGGACGACGTGTTCGTGCCCGACGAGGACGTGATCGGGGAGCCGGGGCAGGGCTGGCGGGTGGCGATGTCGACGGCGGGCGAGGAACGGGGTCTGACGCTGCGTTCGCCGGGCCGTTTCCTGGCGGCCGCGGACCGGCTGGCCGCGCTGTGGCACACCCACGGCGACCCGTCGGACTCGGCGCTGCGCGACAGGGTCGCCGACGCGGTGATCGGGGCGCGCGCCTACCAGCTCTTCACGTACGGCCATGCCTCCCGGCTGCTCGAAGGGGGGAGCGTCGGGGCGGAGTCCAGCCTGAACAAGGTGTTCTGGTCGGAGCTCGACATCGCGCTGCACGAGACGGCGCTCGATCTGCTGGGCGCCGAGGGCGACACGGCGGACACGGGGTGGTGCGAGGGGTACGTCTTCGCGCTCGCGGGTCCGGTCTACGCGGGCACGAACGAGATCCAGCGCGACATCGTCGCCGAGCGGCTGCTCGGCCTTCCGAAGGGCCGCCGCTGATGCGCTTCCTCCTCGACGCCGAGCAGCGTGCGTTCGCCGCCTCCCTGGACGCGATGCTGGGGTCCTCGGACACACCGTCGGCGGTGCGGGCGTGGGCGCTCGGGGACCCCGGGCCGGGGCGGGCCCTGTGGTCGCGGCTGGCGGAGGCGGGGGTGTTCGCGCTGGCGGTCCCGGAGGAGTACGAGGGGGTGGGTCCGCTGCCGGTGGAACTGGCGGTGGCCTTCGTGGAACTGGGGCGGCACGCGGTTCCCGGTCCTGTGGTGGAGACGGTCGCCGCGGCCGCCCTGCTGGGCGGGCTGGACGCGCCCGGTCCTGCCGAACGGCTGCTGCCGGGGCTGGCCTCGGGCAAGAGCCCGGCCACCCTCGCCCTGGACGGTGCTCCGGCGCTCGACGCGGACGCGGCGGGGGTGCTGCTCGCGGTGGACGGCGGGGAGCTGCGGCTCGCGTCCGGCCACGGCCCGGTGCGGGTGTCCGTCGACCGCTCCCGCCGGTTCGCTCCCGCGCTGGGCGGCGGCGAACTCCTGGCCGCGGGCCCGCAGGTCGCCCGTGCCGCGCTCCGGGCGCTGACGTGGGCCCGGCTGGCCACCGCGGCCCAGGCCCTCGGGGTGGGCCTCGCGCTGCTCGCGCGGACCGTCGCGTACGCGGGGCAGCGGACCCAGTTCGGTGTTCCCGTCGGTTCGTTCCAGGCGGTCAAGCACCGGCTCGCGGACGCGCTGATCGCCCTGGAGTTCGCGCGTCCGCTGCTGTTCGGGGCCGCGCTGTCGATGGACCCCGCGGACGTGGCCGCGGCGAAGGTCACGGCCTGCGAGGCGGCGTACGCCACGGCGCGGGCCGCGTTGCAGCTGCACGGCGCGATCGGCTACACGGCCGAGTACGACCTGTCGCTGTGGTTCACCAGGGCTCGTTCCCTGCGGTCCGCCTGGGGCACTCCTGGCGCGTGCAGGGCCGAGGCGCTGGCCGGTCTCAGTGGTGGTGGTCGTCCCCGCTCGTGATCTCCCGGTACTCCTCGGCCGTCGGCTTGGGGATCCTCGTGCCGGGCCCGTAGAGGGCGCGCGCGAGCCGGGCGCGCAGCCGTAGGGCGGGGCCGGCACGGCGGGCCACGCCGTTGGCGTCGACGAGGGGGCCCACCTCGTAGGGCGGCGCCTGTTCGTGCTGGGTGAGGGTGAACCGCTGGGCCGGGGTGAGGGGTTCGTGGACCTCGACGTACTCGCCGTGCGGCAGCATCATGATCGTGCCGGACTCGCGTCCGTGCAGCACCTTCTCCCGGTCGGCCCGCTGGAGCCCGAGGCAGATCCGTTTCGTGAGGACGTAGGCGAGTGCGGGCCCGGCGAAGACGGCGACGCGGACGAACCAGGTGATCGCGTTGATCGACAGATGGAAGTGGGTGGCCCACAGGTCGTTCCCGCCGCCGACGAGCAGGACGGCGTACAGCGTCAGCCAGGCGACGCCGAGCGCGGTGCGGGTGGGCACGTTGCGCGGCCGGTCCAGGATGTGGTGCTCGCGCTTGTCACCGGTGACCCAGGCCTCGACGAACGGGTAGAGGGCGATGGCGGTCATGACGAGCGGGAACAGCGCGAAGGGGATGAGGACGCCCAGCTGGAGGGTGTGGCCGGAGGCGTTGATCTCCCATCCCGGCATCACCCGGATGAGCCCTTCGGAGAAGCCGAGGTACCAGTCGGGCTGCGCGCCGGTGGTCACGAGGTCCGGGCGGTAGGGCCCGAACGCCCACACGGGGTTGATGGTGGCGATCGCGCCCATGATCGCCAGGACTCCGAAGACCAGGAAGAAGAAGCCGCCGGCCTTGGCCATGTAGACGGGCAGGAAGGGCATGCCGACGACCGACTTCTCGTCCTTGCCCGGCCCCGGGTACTGCGTGTGCTTGTGGTGGAAGACCAGGATCAGATGCGCGACCACCAGCCCCAGCATGACGCCCGGCAGCAGCAGGACGTGGATGGGGAAGAACCTGGAGATGATGTCGTGCCCGGGGAACTCCCCGCCGAAGAGGAAGAAGGAGAGGTACGTCCCCACGACGGGGATCGACAGGATGGCGCCGTCGGCGAAGCGGACGCCGGTGCCGGAGAGCAGGTCGTCGGGCAGCGAGTAGCCGGTCAGTCCGGTGAGCAGGCCGAGCATCAACAGGGTCCAGCCGAAGAGCCAGTTGACCTCGCGCGGCTTGCGGAACGCGCCGGTGAAGAAGACCCGCATCATGTGCACGAGCATCCCGGCGAGGAAGACCAGCGCCGCCCAGTGGTGGATCTGGCGGATGAGCAGTCCGCCGCGCACGTCGAAGCTGATGTCGAGCGTGGACTCGTACGCCCGGGTCATGACGATGCCGTTCAGCGGCCCGTAGGAGCCGTGGTAGACGACGTCGACGCCGCTCGGCTCGAAGAACAGGGTGAGGTAGACGCCGGTGAGGATCAGGACGAGGAAGCTGTAGAGGCAGATCTCGCCCAGCATGAACGACCAGTGGTCCGGGAAGACCTTGCGCATGTTGGCCTTGGCCAGGGAGTAGACGCCGAGGCGTCCGTCGGCCCAGTCGGCGAGCCGCTCCCCTTTGCCGGTCTCCGGCGCGCGCCGGGCCCGCGGCGTTCCCTCTGGGCCGGTGTCCCGCGAAGTCCCGCTCCCTGGTGCCCCGTTCACCGAAGTCCGTGCGGCCCTGCCGGAGTCGATCTCTCGTGCGCCCATTCGCCGCTCCCCTCGGCCCACCAGGGTGGCACGCCGGCCGCTCTCCGCCAACGGGGCGTCCTGGAAAGGATGTTGGGGCGGACACGGCCGAACGGGGTGCCGGCGGGTCCGGCCACCGCGGGGACGAGGGTCAGGCCAGGATTCCGCGCGCCCGTGCCGCCGCCAGCCAGTGCGGGAACTCCGCGACCATCCGGTCGTACAGCTCCGCGTCGCCGACCTCGCGCGGGTCCGAACCGGCGTGGAAGAAGCCCGCGTTGTCGACGACCCGCTTCTGCGGCACGGCCAGGTCGTCGAGCCGGCGCAGGAAGTCGAACTGCTTGCTGCCCCGGTCGCCGAAGCCTATGAACTGCCAGAACATCGGCAGCCGGGCGGCCTTGCACAGATACCGTTCGGCGGCGAGCTTGTTGATCGGCCCTCCGTCGGTCTGGAACACGACCAGGGCCGGGGCGTCGGAGCCGCTGTCGAGGTAGTGGTCGATGACGGCGTCCATGGCGAGGTGGTAGCTGGTCCTGCCCATGTGCCCGAGCCCGGCCGCGATCGACGCGATCCGCCCGCGGTGGTTGTCGAGCGCGATGTCGGTGACCGCGTCGACGTCCGTGGAGAAAGTTCTACCTATGGTCCCCTTGAAGGACGTCACCAGGAGGGGCCATGACCACGGCAGCAGCGACGCAGACCGCCAGGGAGTACCTGCGCGTCTCGAAGGGCAAAGGGCGCGTCGCCCGTTCGATCACCGACCAGCACAAGGACAACATCGCGGCCGAGCAGGGCCACGGCCCGTGGACGTGGGGCGAGCCCTACGCCGACACGGGCAGTGCCTCGAAATTCGCGAAGAAGACCCGGGATGACTTCGACCGGCTCATGGCTGATCTGGAGTCCAAAGACTTCGGCGAGCCAGGGACCGTGCTCGTGCTCTGGGAAATCTCCAGGCTCGCCCGCGAAACCGGTAAGGGCGTGGCCCTGGTGGACGCTGCCGAGAACGGCAGCTATCTGATTCACATCACCAGCCTTGACCGCACCTTCAATCCCCAGAACTACGGGGACCGGCACAGCCTGATCTCCGGAATCAATGACGCCGAAAAGGAGGCACGACTCCTCAGCGTCCGTACGCTGCGAGGCGTGAACTCCGCACTCGATGAGGGGCGTCCGCACGGAAAGACACCATTCGGATACGCCCGGGACTATGAGCTGATCGATGGCCGTCCACGGCCCGTCAGGCAGTACGCCGACCACAATGAGGCACCGTTGGTCCAGGAGTTGTTCCGGCGCGTTCTGGGCAGCCCCGAAAAGGCGCCGGAGTCCATCCGGTCGGTGGCCATGGACTGGGAGCGACGCGGCATTGTCAGCCGCCAGAGCGGCGCCACGTTCTCGCCACAGAATCTGCGGCAGATGCTGCTGCGTAAGGCGTACATCGGTATCCGCGTCCACGGCGGCACGGAGCGCCCCGGGAACTGGGAACCGCTCATCGACCCGGCGACATTCGAGGGTGTGCAGCGAATGCTCGCCGACCCGTCCCGAAAGTCGTACACCACGGCCAGCGTTCGGCATGTGCTCACCGGGACTCTGCGCTGCGATGTGTGCGGCGGACGAATGGCCGTACGCGCTGGAGGCCGTGAACGCGATAGGCGCCCCTCCTACGCCTGTTACCGGTACGGGCATCTCATGGTGGACAAGGCAGAGACGGACGCCTATCTGATCGGGGACGCGGAACACCCGGGGGTAGTGCTGGCCTATCTCTCACGGCCGGACGTGGCCGCAGGCCTTTTGGCCACGGGTGACAGCGAAGAACTGCCCGTCGTACGCGCCGATATCGCCACGGCGCGAGCCAGCTTGGAGGCCTTCGAGGCAGAGGACCCGGAGACCCCGGCAGAGGCGCGTCTGATCGCGCGGAAGATCTCACGCTTGGAGGAGGACATCTCAGAGTTGGAGGGCCGTGAGCGCGCCCTCACGGCGCCCAATCCCCTGGTGTCCATCTTCGAGGCGGGACCCGGCGCGGCCGCGCGCTGGGAGCGCACGGAGGTCAGTGCACAACGGGCCATCGTGGGCATGCTGTTGGCGCCCGGAGTTCTCGGGCAGCCACGCGTCCGGCCGGTGCCGGACAGTGAGTCAGAGGCCATCCAGGACAGGATCCGTTTCGTAAAAGAGACGGACTGACCAGCCCGAATGCAGCGCTCCCCTGAAGGGGCGCGCTCCCTGAATTGGGCACGGCTCGATAAGTAAAGAATTACAGGGCGCTGGCAGGGATTTGGATATCCCAGCTAGCGCCCTGTAGCTTTTAAGGGCCGAAGGAGAGCGGCCACCCCGAGACATGAGTGTCGGTGTGCAGGCACGCTCCCCCGGAGAGGAATCGTGGCGACAGAGCCCGATCTCACATGGACGCAGATCCGAGCACGAATTGCCGGACGAAAGCGTCAGGACCCTGACGCGGATGTCACCGACGATCTGCGAGACCTGCGCGTGGCACGGCTCGAAGAGCAGATAGCACGCGTGGTCCAGGCTGCGCCTCCACTCACACCCGAGCAATTGGAGCGCCTGCGCGCGCTCCTGGCTCCGTCTACGGCTGCGTGAGCCACATGTCCGACTGGTTCGAAAACCCAGCCGTCCGGCGCCACTTCGGCGTAGCCGGACTGGACTGGAAAACCATCTGCATGGAGCAGGACGACGAGACCGATGAGACGGAAGAACCGTCCACGGCTCAGGTATCCGAGGACGGTTCTGTACCCGATGAAAGGCACACCCAGGATGGCATGACCTAACGCCTAGGACCGGTCGGAGGAGAGGAGTCCCGCTATCTGCGGGGCCTGACTACCGGTCCGCAAAAGGCAGCCGCCCCGGAGAGGAGTAACCCGGGGCGGCTTGGATAGAACAGGCACAACAAGCATGGCAGATCTGCCTGCGGATGAGCCCCGCAATGCCTCTCTTCTCCCCGTGGCATTGACCTACGCCCGCATGGGTTGGTCAGTCTTTCCGTTGCGCCCACTGACTAAGGTCCCGGCCACCCCCAACGGATTCAAGGACGCGAGCACGGACCCGCGCGTCATCACGGCCTGGTGGACCGATACCCCTACCGCCAACATCGGTATTGCCACCGGTATCTCGGGACTCTTCGTCATCGACGTCGACACGAAGAACGGCAAGAAGGGCGCCGAGACGCTTGCCCAATTGGTTGCCGAGCACGGCGACTTGCCGGATACCTACACGGTCCAGACGTGGTCCGGCGGACGGCACTACTTCTTCGAGATGCCGCAGTCCCGCCTGAACAACTCCACCGGTACCGAGAAAGCGGGACTCGGGCCGGACATCGACACCCGGGGCGACGGCGGATATGTGGTCGCCGCCCCGTCCGTGGTCGAGGAGAACGGCGTACGCGGTAAGTACGACGCCACGCTGAGAATCCGTCCGGCCGAACTCCCCGCATGGGTTGCCGACAGGCTGACGCCCCGGCGCCCGTACGTGGCCCCCGGACGGGCCAGCACGCCCCCGGCGGGCCAGAGGGCTACGCAGCCCCTGAACGGCCCGCAGACGGCCCCTGAGGGCCTGCGCCGGTACATCGAGGGCAAGTGCGCCGAGATACGCGCCATGCCGGTCGGCAGCGCGGCCACGCAACCGGTCAATGACATCGCGTTCGAACTGGCCCAGTTCGAGGAGATCTCCGTGGAGGAGCTGCGCGCCGAGCTGCGCGCGGCAGTCGACACGTGGGAGGACGGTCACGAAAAGGGATACGCCGCAATCGAGCAGGGGTTGAAGGACGCGGGCACTGAACCGCGAGTGTGGGAGGACCGGCGAATGCGCCGCGCTGCGCCGCGTACGAGCGATCAGTTCGAGGATTCATACCTGGCGGAATCCGTGGTGGCCGACGTGCTCACAGGCGCATACCGCTTTGTGCCAGGTCTCGGATGGAAAGCATGGACCGGCCGAGTGTGGCGCGACTGCGACGAATTGGAGGTGGCCGAACAGATCCGACGTTGGGCAATCCAGCAATACCAGGGTGCCTTGAATCAGGAGCGCCGAGAACCGGGCAGTGTCCCCATGGACGTCATCACCGGATGGCGCAGGGCGCTGAAGGCAGAAAAGCAGATCACTGTCCTGAAGATGGCCCGTGGATTCGAGGGCGTGTTCACCACTCCTGAAGAGTTGGACCGGGACCCCGATCTGCTCAACGTGCGTAACGGCGTGGTGAATCTGAGGACCGGCGAATTGCTTTCGTCGGACCCGAGCCGGCTGATGACCAAAATGGCGGGTGCGGAATACCGCCCCGACTACCGGCATCCGGACTGGGAAAAGACTCTGGAGGCAGTTCCGGAGGGCATACGCGATTGGTTCCAGATCCGAATGGGCCAGGCGGCTACCGGACACACTCCGCCTGATGACCTCCTCATCGTGTCGCAGGGTTCAGGAGAGAACGGAAAATCCACTGTCAACGCGACCACGGCGACGGCAATGGGCGACTACTACACGCTGCTTTCCGACCGGGTGTTGATGGCAGATCCGTCGGCACACCCCACCGAACTCATGGACCTGATGGGTGTTCGGTACGCAGTCATGGAGGAAACGCCGGAGGCACGCAGGCTGGACACCCAGAGGCTTAAGCGCACCGTGGGAACGCCGCAGATCACGGCCCGCCGCATTCGTCAGGATTCGGTGACGTTCACTGCCACGCACTCCATGTTCATCTCGACCAACTTCCGGCCGGAAATCACGGAGACGGATCACGGGTCATGGCGGCGGTTGGCGCTGGTCACCTTCCCCTACAGCTACCGAAAGCCTGGAGAGGAATTGGTGACCGCCGATGACCGGCCAGGAGACCCGGGGTTGAGGGATCGGTGCAAGGACGACCCCGACGTGCACGCGGCTGCGCTCGCATGGATGGTCGAGGGCGCACAGCGCTGGTACGAGGCGAACAAGGTAATGCCGCCACTCCCCGAATCCGTCGCGGACGACACCCTCAAGTGGCGCAAAGAATCAGACACAGTCCTGGCCTTCAGTGACGACGTGCTCATATTCGAGTCAGGCCAGCACATCCACGGACGGGACTTCAAGGATGAGTTGGACGCTTACCTCATCGGTAAGGGGATGAGCGCCTGGAGCGAAAAGACCATCGCGGCCCGCTTCGAAAGCCACGACGTTATGCGGCGGCACGGCGTCGAGTTGAAGGCGACGCGGGCCAATCCACGGCGCTCACGCAGTCCACGGCAGCAGCGGATGACGGAGTTGAATCCGTACGCCGAAGTACCCGGAGGGGCCACGTACAAGGCATGGATCGGTGTCCGTTTCCGCAGCGTCGCGGATGACGTGGAGGCGTCCATCCAAACGGACTCGGCGCCTCCTGTTCACGATGTTCACGCAGATCTGGTAACCCCCCGCGAAGAGAATTCCTACGGCGTTAACCAGCGCTCCGTGAACATCGTGAACATCCCTGGTCAGGGCCTGGAGGTTCCTTCCGAGGTGGCCGCTCCTCGTGCGCGCGCACGTACGCGCGACCCGCGCCCTGGCCGCCCCTACGTTCCGCCGGGCGGCAACAAGCCACCCGCCGCATGACCGAGGAGACCGACTGATGAAACCGGGCTTCACGCTCGATGAGCACGCCGAGATGGGAGCCATGTTGGCCGCCATTCACGACGAACTGACGCGACGGGCGACACGTACGGCGAATACCTATCCGGGCACGATGCAGGCAGCCAGAAAACTGCGGCATGCGTCAGAGGCCCTACTCCGGGCCCGTGGCGCACTGGATGACGCCATGTGCACCGAGTTCCCCGGCGAGTTCAGCACGACGGCCTACTTCCCGAACACTGAGGACCGACAGCGACTATCGCTCAGTCCCTCAACGGACAAGGACTCAGCCGCATAACAACCGTGGCCCTCCAGGGGCGCATCCCTGGAGGGCCACAAATCCTCTCCTCCGGCGACGAAGTAGAAGGGATGGCGATCGTATGTCGCCTTACCGCGAGACCGCCACATGCGGCGCTGTGCGCCGCCACTATGAGGACTCTCTCTGTCAGCAGACGGCCGGTCATCGAGGCCTGCACCGAGACCGGCTCGGCCGTCAGTGGCGGAACTGGGATAAGCGGGCTCCGCGTACGCGGTATCTCCCACCGCATCTGCGTGAGGAGGCCGTGAGCAGGGCCGAGAACTACGCGGCTTACGGCGCGAACTTCGAGAACTAGGCGGGCATCTTCGTCTGCTGCATCTCCCCCTCCGTCTCCCCCTCGGTCGAGATGGAGGGGGAGGTGGAGTTTCACTCGAAGAGGCG
Organism: Streptomyces sp. f51; assembly: GCF_037940415.1. NCBI lineage: Bacteria > Bacillati > Actinomycetota > Actinomycetes > Kitasatosporales > Streptomycetaceae > Streptomyces > Streptomyces sp. f51. The sequence continues at coordinate 1,717,009 of NZ_CP149798.1, forward strand.
GGACGCATTGCAGGCAAAGGCGGCAGCCGGCTCGGGGTTTGCATTGCCCGGCGAACCGGTGTCCGTCGGGACCGGTACATTCATTCCACGAGCGGATCTCCCGGCCCCGCTCGATCTAAGTCCGGAGCGGAACTCAGCTCTTCCCCGAGAGCTGACGGCCTTGAAAGGGGAGCGCATGTCCTACGACATGGGTTACTACGGCGGCGGCTACGGTTTTGACGCCGATCCGTACGAAGAGCAGGAAGAGCAGGAAGAGCAGCCGCAGCCGCGCAAGAGCGGCGGACAAGGGCTGCGGAGTTACGCGCAAAGGGTCGACAGGGAAAACCAGGACCTGAAGCGACGGCTAGCGGAGCTGGAGGACGCGAACCGGGACCTGCTGGGCGGTAGCCCGCACTCCCCCGGAAACGCACCTCAGAACGGCGGACCGCAGCCAGAACGGCGCCCGATCCTTGCAACGCCATTTGCATCGGACGCAGAACAGATGCAGTACCACCACATGCTTTCTCAGGGCAACATGTCCGCCCATCCGGCAGGCAGCGAGGCGGAGCAGATAGCGCGCATCCGTAACGCCAGGAATGCCGAGGAATTGACGGAGTATCTCCGTTCGCAGGGCAGTCAGATCGGCCAGTCGTACGACGGAATGGGTTTCTGATGGACATCACCCGAGCTGTTCCAGGCACCGACCTTTCCGGCGACCCTGGCCACGAGGTCAGCTCTCAGCCGATGCAGTCGCTCAAGGGTGGCTGCGCTGCACCCAATGTGCAGCAGCCGCTCAGTGGCGCCAATACGGGTGCCCCTGCACGTGATCTGGCGAATGCCATGGACTCGGAGTCTCCCGACTCCGGATATCTCGGCACGTCGGTGCAGACCTTCAAGACTCCCGGCGTCGGAGGTTCAGCTACCTCCCCGGCGACGTACTGAGTCTGTGTGAGCGCCTGTTAGGTCTGGCGCCTTCCGGATATTCATTCCCTGGGATCCGTAGCCCAGCCATGGCGAGGGCGTGAATAACCCAGTTGGGCGCAGAAGAAAACCCCCGAAAGTGACGGCTCGGGGGTTTCTTCTTTGTTCGAATGCAGGATTCCCCAATAGGCCGGAAAAGACGCCTATGGAATTCCCCATTCACTTCACCCGGCGCCTTATGGCGCATTCATGCGCACCTATTCGACAAATCTCCGCCACGAGGCGGCGGAATGTCGACAATTGCAGGCGCTGCGCACGAATGGGGGACGACTCCCACACACAGCCCTCCCCCATTCCGGGCTCGTCTCAGTTCTTCGCCCGTGCGCTCCCGCGCAGGTTCTCGTAGTGGTCGCACAGAGCATTGACCGACCGGGCCAGTTTCATGGCCACGGAATGCTGGACGGTCGCCAGATCCTCCGGCCAGCCGATGCGCAGGCGAATTCCTGCCTCTCCGATGCAGGCCATTGCGCAGGCGCGGGGGATGTCATTCCGGGGCAGTCCCCGGGTCGCCTTCTCCACGGCCGGGATCAGCACGTTGATGTGGCCCGTGAGCATGAGCGCGAGCGTGTGCAGATCTTCCGGCACCTGGCCGTCGTCGGCCAGCAGCAGGCGGGCACTCGTGCGCATTGTCTCGATGTCCGGCGGAAGCGGGCCCACGCCCGCCCCTTCGTTCGCGGTCTCGGTGGCGGTAGCTTTCGGCATGTCGGCACTCCTTGGGTGTCGGCCATGCCCCGGGAGTCCTGACCGACTCGCCGGGGTCCTTTCGTCCTCGACCGTACTGATGGATGTATAGCTCTGTATAGCTCTCCAGAGATTCCGGCAGCTTTGCAGCGCTCTACGTTGCCCCTGTGAGTGATCGCAACGAGGTGCCCGAGTTCAACCCGCAGGGTCCCCAGCTCGTCTACGTGGCCGTGGCCGATCACATCGAGGCCAGGATTCGGGCCGGAGAACTCCGGCCGGGCGCACGCCTTTCCTCCGAGCGCGATCTAGCGCAGGAATACGGCGTCGCGTACCTGACGGTCCGGCGGGCCGCCGAAGTGCTCCGCCAGAGGGCATTGATCATCGCCGTGCACGGGCGCGGCACCTTCGTGGCCGACCCCGTACCCGACAAAGCCACGGAGCAGCCGCCGCAGGCATGAGCCTGAGAGGTCTGGTGCGCATGCTCGGGGTGGGTTCAGCCCAGCCCAGTGACCCCCGTTAAATACCCCCGGGTCATGGTGGGGCAGACGTGGCCAGATCTGGACAGATGGGGCGCATTCGCGTTTGCGGAGTGCGCAGCTCAGGTTTGCTCACAGTGGCGCAGCCTCTGCCGTTGCCGCGCTGGCCTGCACGTTCATGAGTACAGACAGACGTCGCTGCGTTGCGCACGCAAGAACGCAATGCATGACCATGACCAGACCACGCAGCAGTCAAGGGCAGGTAATGCAGCAGCGCATGCAGGCTGCATGCATGCCCCGTGAATCCAGGGCAGCAGCGACAGGGCGAGCGGGGCGCTGCAATGGCCATCCCGACCTCCATCTCCGTGGAGGTCATCTCCGAGTTGTAGGGGCCCGAGCGCGCCCCTACCTGGCCATGCGGGGCGCATGCCATCGGCGTACGACAGCAGGGGCCACGGGGGCGTGCTGGCCGCCTCCGGCAGCAGTGCCGACCGTCCGGCCGCAGGGTCTGCCCTGGCCCCCCTCCGGGCCAGATTCCGACTACAGGGCGTAGTGATCAGGGCGCTTGCCAGCACTCGCGCTGATCATGGTCCGATTCACTTCAGCGAATGGCCCCTGACCTGCGGTTTCCTTGATCACGTCCTGCTTACGCTGCGTGTCGTCCTACGTAGAGAGTTGTCCGTGGAGAAGAAGACGACCGGGACGGTGCCGTCGTCGTCGAGGTGGGCGGACAGGCCGAGCACCCGGTCGGCCAGGGCCTGCACACTGCCGTCGTCGTAGTACGGCTTCATCGACCCCGAGTAGTCGACCACGAGGTACACGGCGGCGCGCTGCCCGCTCAGCCCGTTCTTGGTGAGGCTGATCCCGGCGCTCCGGTAGGCGCTCACCAGCGCGGGCGCGGTCTCCTCGATCTTCGTGAGGCTGATTCCGGCCATGCGGGGCTCCCGTGGTCAGCGGACTGCGGAACGCCGAGATTACGTCACGGCGCCGAGCCGCCCGGAGCGCGGTGCCGACCCGTCCCAAGTCGCCTTTCCGACCCGTCCCGACTCACGATGCCGACCCGTCCCAAGTCACGATGCCGACCCGTCCCGAGTCACGGTGCCGACCCGTCCCAAGTCACGATGCCGACCCGTCCCAAGTCACGATGCCGGCCCTTCCGGAGTCACGAAGCCGACCCGCCCCGAGCGCGGTCGCGGCGTCGGGTCGCGGCGGCCCCGGATCGTGGCCCTGCCGGTTCCCGCCCGGCGGCGGGTCGGATAATTTGATCACCGCCGTCCCCACCGGCTCACCTTCCCCTCTTTCCCCGTGCGTTCCAAGGAGCCGGCCGTGGAGTCCGAGTCCGCCGTCACCACCTGCTACCGCCACCCCAAGGTGGAGTCGCATGTGCGCTGCACCCGATGCGACCGCTACATATGTCCGAGCTGCATGCGCGAGGCCGCCGTGGGCCACCAGTGCGTGGAGTGCGTGAAGGAGGGCTCCCGGTCGATCCGGCAGGCCCGCACGGCCTTCGGCGGCCGGATCTCGACGGTGCCCGCGGTCACGTACGTCCTCATCGGCCTCAATCTGCTGGCCTACCTGGCCGAACTGCTGCGCTCCTCGGTCGTGGACCGGTTCGCGATGCTGGGCGCGGGACTCGTGGGCCCGGACGGGGGCCACTACTACTGGGCCGCCGTCCACTCCCCCGACTACCACGCGGAGGGCCTGGTCGACGGGGAGTGGTACCGGCTGCTGACCGGCGCGTTCCTTCATCTGCCGCCCACCGGGGGCACGTTCGGGATCGCGCACATCGGGATGAACATGTTCGCGCTGTGGAACATCGGCCGGACCGTCGAGGCCCAGCTCGGCCGGGTCCGCTATCTCGCGCTGTATCTGCTGTCCGCGCTCGGCGGCTCGGTCCTCGTGCTGCTCATCGCGCCGGACCAGCAGACGATCGGCGCGTCGGGCGCGATCTTCGGTGTCAGTGCCGCGTACTACGTCATGGCCCGCCGGCTCGGCGCGGACATGGCCGGCGTCAACCGGTTCATGGCGGGCCTGCTGCTGTGGCTCGTGATCTCGGCGGGGCTCACGTCCTGGCAGGGGCATCTGGGCGGACTGCTGGCGGGCGGGCTGGTGACGGTGGCCTACGCGTACGCTCCCCGCGGCTCCCGTCGCGCGCTGGTCCAGGCGGCCGCCTGCGTGGGGCTCCTCGCCGTCCTGGTGGTGCTCACGGTGCTGAAGGTGTCGGCGCTGAGAACCGGCGCCGTCTGACGGTCCGCCGGGGCGCGCTCACCGCGCGCCCCGAGCGCGAACCGCGGTCCGTGCGACGCGCGTCCGGTCCGCCCGACGTCCCCGCCCGGGCGCCGGGCGCTGCGTACCCTGTGCGTCATGAAACGTGCGGGTTTCCTGTCGTTCGCCCTCGTCCCCGTTCTGATGACGGCTGCGGTCGCCTGCACCACGCCCGAGCACACGGCGGCCGACGCCAAGGGCAACCCGTCACCGGTGGCGCGGTCCCGTGCGGCGGGCAGGGCCCAGGCCGAGCGGGCGCCCCGTGCCACGGCCGTCGCGAGCACCCCGGCCGGCACCCCGGCGGGCCTCGCGGCCCCGGACAAGAAGGAGCTCGCCCAGGAGATCGTGGCGAGCGCCGAGAACTCCACGCTGAACTGGCGCTCGGCGTACGCCTACATCGAGGACATCGGCGACGGCCAGGGCTACACGGCGGGCGTCATCGGCTTCTGCACCGGCACCCACGATCTGCTCACCCTCGTCGAGCGCTACACCGCGCTGCACCCGGGCAACGGGCTCGCCCGCTATCTCCCGGCCCTGCGCGCGGTCGACGGCACGGACTCCCACGAGGGCCTGGACCCGGGCTTCGCCGCGGCCTGGCGCCACGAGGCCGCGGTCCCCGCCTTCCGCGAGGCCCAGGACCACGAACGCGACCGGGTCTACTTCGATCCCGCGGTGCGGCGCGCCAAGCTCGACGGCCTCGGCACGCTCGGCCAGTTCATCTACTACGACGCCATGGTGATGCACGGTCCCGGTACCGGCGGCGACGGCTTCTACGGGTTGCGCGACCGCGCCCTGCGCGAGGCGAAGCCTCCGTCCGAGCGCGGCGACGAGAAGGCGTACCTGGAGGTCTTTCTGGACGTCCGCCGCGCGGTCATGAGATCCGCGAACCCCGACCGCGACACCACCCGGATCGACACCGCCCAGCGCCGGTTCCTCGACGACGGGAACCTCGGCCTGGACACACCGCTGGAGTGGCGCGTGTACGGCGAGACGTACCGCGTGCCGTAGACGGCCGAGCCCGCTCCACGTGCCCTGGGAGAGCCGTGTGCGGGCATGCGGCGGCGCCTGCCAGGGCGTCCGGTCGGGGACAGTGAGGCAGGCGCCGTCTCGTGTTCCGCACGCCTTTGTGCGGGACGTTCTCGAGTGACCGTTTCAGGTCACGCATCCATGGGTCAGACCGTCAGCGAACGGTCCGTCGGGCGGATCGGGGCCGGCAGGTCGCTCGCTCCGGTGAGGAAGCGGTCGACACCGCGGGCGGCCGAACGGCCCTCCGCGATGGCCCAGACGATCAGGGACTGGCCGCGGCCCGCGTCACCGGCGACGAACACTCCGGGGACGTTGGTCGCGAAGTCGGCGTCGCGGGCGATGTTGCCGCGCTCGTCGAGCTCCAGACCGAACTGGGAGACCACACCGTTCTCGACGTCCGTGCCGGTGAAGCCCATCGCCAGCGTCACCAGCTGGGCGGGGATCTTGCGCTCCGTGCCCGGCTTCTGGTTCAGCTTGCCGCCGGTGAACTCTACCTCGACCAGGTGGAGCCACTGGACGTTGCCGTCCTCGTCGCCCTCGAAGTGGGTGGTGGAGACCGCGTAGACGCGCTCGCCGCCCTCCTCGTGCGCGGAGGTGACCTTGTAGAGCATCGGGAACGTCGGCCAGGGCTGGCCCGGGTTCCGCTCCTCGCCCGGCCGCGGCATGATCTCCAGCTGGGTGACCGAGGCCGCGCCCTGGCGGTGGGCGGTGCCCACGCAGTCCGCGCCCGTGTCGCCGCCGCCGATGACCACGACGTGCTTGCCCTCGGCGGTGATCGGGGGCGCCACGAAGTCGCCCTCCTGCACCTTGTTGGCCAGCGGCAGGTACTCCATGGCCTGGTGGATGCCGTTCAGCTCCCGTCCGGGGACGGGCAGGTCACGGGCGGTCGTGGCGCCGGCGGCGATGACCACGGCGTCGTACCGCTTGCGCAGGTCCGTCGCCTTGAGGTCGCGGCCGATCTCGATGCCCGTGCGGAAGCGGGTGCCCTCCGCGCGCATCTGCTCGATGCGGCGGTTGATGTGCCGCTTCTCCATCTTGAACTCGGGGATGCCGTAGCGCAGCAGACCGCCGACGCGGTCGGCGCGCTCGTACACCGCGACCGTGTGCCCGGCCCGGGTCAGCTGCTGGGCGGCGGCGAGACCGGCGGGACCGGACCCGATGACCGCGACGGTCTTGCCGGAGAGGCGCTCGGGGGCCTGGGCCGCGACGGAGCCGCTGTCCCACGCCTGGTCGATGATCGAGACCTCGACGTTCTTGATGGTCACGGCGGGCTGGTTGATGCCGAGCACACACGCCGACTCGCACGGAGCGGGGCACAACCGGCCCGTGAACTCCGGGAAGTTGTTCGTGGCGTGCAGGCGCTCGGAGGCGGCCTGCCAGTCCTCGCGGTACGCGTAGTCGTTCCACTCGGGGATCAGGTTGCCCAGCGGACAGCCGTTGTGGCAGAACGGGATGCCGCAGTCCATGCAGCGCGAGGCCTGCTTGGAGATGATCGGGAGCAGCGAGCCCGGAACGTAGACCTCGTTCCAGTCCTTGAGACGCTCCTGGACCGGCCGGGACCTGGCGACCTCACGGCCGTGGTTCAGAAAGCCCTTGGGATCAGCCATTGGTCGCCGCCTCCATCATCTTCTCGGTGATCGCGGACTCGTCGAGTCCGGCTCGCTCGGCGGCGTCCTTGGCGGCGAGCACTGCCTTGTACGTGCTGGGGATGATCTTGCTGAAGCGGTCCACGGCGGCGGGCCACTCGGCGAGCAGCTTCTCGGCGACCGTGGAGCCGGTCTCCTCGGCGTGCCGGCGCACGACGTCGTGCAGCCACTGCTTGTCGGCGTCGTCGAGTTCCTCGACAGCGTCCACGCTGGCGACGTTCACGTTGTCGCGGTCGAGGTCGATCACGTAGGCGACGCCGCCGGACATGCCGGCCGCGAAGTTGCGGCCGGTCTCGCCGAGGACGACCGCGTGACCGCCGGTCATGTACTCGCAGCCGTGGTCGCCCACGCCCTCGGAGACCACCAGCGCGCCGGAGTTGCGGACGCAGAAGCGCTCGCCGGTGCGGCCGCGCAGGAAGAGCTCGCCGCCCGTCGCGCCGTACGCGATGGTGTTGCCCGCGATGGTCGAGTACTCGGCGAGGTGGTCGGCGCCCCGGTCGGGGCGGACGACGACCCGGCCGCCGGAGAGGCCCTTGCCGACGTAGTCGTTGGCGTCGCCCTCCAGGCGCAGCGTGACACCGCGCGGGAGGAAGGCGCCGAAGGACTGGCCGGCCGAGCCGGTGAAGGTGATGTCGACGGTGTCGTCGGGCAGACCCGCGCCGCCGAACTTCTTCGTCACCTCGTGGCCGAGCATGGTGCCGACCGTGCGGTTGATGTTGCGGATCGCGACCTGGGCGCGGACCGGCTGGGCGTCGGTCGCCGAGTCGGCGGCCAGGGCGTCGGCGGCGAGCTTGATGAGCTCGTTGTCGAGCGCCTTCTCCAGGCCGTGGTCCTGCTCGACGACCTGGTGCAGGGCCGCGCCCTCGGGCAGCTCGGGCACGTAGAAGAGCGGGGACAGGTCCAGGCCCTGCGCCTTCCAGTGGGTGATCGCGCGCTCGACGTCGAGGTTCTCGGCGTGGCCGACGGCCTCCTGGATGGTGCGGAAGCCGAGCTCGGCGAGGATCTCGCGGACCTCTTCGGCGATGAACTTGAAGAAGTTCACGATGTACTCGGCCTTGCCGGCGAAGCGGTCGCGCAGCACCGGGTTCTGGGTGGCGATGCCGACCGGGCAGGTGTCGAGGTGGCAGACGCGCATCATGACGCAGCCGGAGACGACGAGGGGCGCGGTCGCGAAACCGAACTCCTCGGCGCCGAGCAGCGCGGCGATGACGACGTCGCGGCCGGTCTTGAGCTGACCGTCGGTCTGCACGACGATGCGGTCGCGCAGGCCGTTGAGCAGCAGGGTCTGCTGGGTCTCGGCGAGGCCGAGCTCCCAGGGGCCGCCCGCGTGCTTGAGCGAGGTCAGCGGGGAGGCGCCGGTTCCGCCGTCGTGGCCGGAGATGAGCACGACGTCCGCGTGGGCCTTGGACACACCGGCCGCGACCGTGCCGACGCCGACCTCGGAGACCAGCTTCACGTGGATGCGGGCCTTCGGGTTGGCGTTCTTGAGGTCGTGGATCAGCTGCGCCAGGTCCTCGATGGAGTAGATGTCGTGGTGCGGCGGCGGGGAGATCAGGCCGACACCCGGGGTCGAGTGACGGGTCTTGGCCACCCACGGGTAGACCTTGTGGCCGGGCAGCTGGCCGCCCTCGCCGGGCTTGGCGCCCTGGGCCATCTTGATCTGGATGTCGTCGGCGTTGACCAGGTACTCGGAGGTGACGCCGAAGCGGCCGGAGGCGACCTGCTTGATGGACGAGCGGCGCGCCGGGTCGTACAGGCGGTCCGCGTCCTCGCCGCCCTCACCGGTGTTGGACTTGCCGCCCAGCTGGTTCATCGCGATCGCGAGGGTCTCGTGCGCCTCCTTGGAGATGGAGCCGTACGACATGGCGCCGGTGGAGAAGCGCTTGACGATCTCGGAGACGGGCTCGACCTCGTCGAGGGGGATCGACGGGCGGTCCGAGGCGAAGCCGAACAGGCCGCGCAGCGTCATCAGGCGCTCGGACTGCTCGTTGACGCGGTCGGTGTACTTCTTGAAGATCTCGTAGCTGCCGGAGCGCGTCGAGTGCTGGAGGCGGAAGACCGTCTCGGGGTCGAACAGGTGCGGCTCGCCCTCGCGGCGCCACTGGTACTCGCCCCCTATGTCCAGGGCGCGGTGCGCGGGCGCGATGCCGGAGGCGGGGTAGGCCTTGGCGTGGCGGGCGGCGACCTCCTTGGCGACGACGTCGAGACCGGCGCCGCCGATCTTGGAGGCCGTGCCGTTGAAGTACTTCTCGACGAAGGCCTTCTCCAGGCCGACGGCCTCGAAGACCTGGGCGCCGCGGTAGGAGGCGACGGTGGAGATGCCCATCTTGGACATGACCTTCAGGACGCCCTTGCCGAGCGCGTAGATCAGGTTGCGGATGGCCTGCTCGGGCTCGATGCCCTGGAGGAAGGTGCCGGCGCGGACCAGGTCCTCGACGGACTCCATCGCGAGGTACGGGTTGACGGCCGCGGCGCCGAAGCCGATGAGCAGGGCGACGTGGTGGACCTCACGGACGTCGCCGGCCTCGACCAGCAGGCCCACCTGGGTGCGCTGCTTGGTGCGGATGAGGTGGTGGTGGACGGCCGCGGTGAGCAGCAGCGAGGGGATCGGCGCGTGTTCGGCGTCGGAGTGACGGTCCGACAGGACGATCAGGCGGGCGCCGTTCTCGATGGCGGCGTCGGCCTCGGCACAGATCTCCTCGATGCGGGCGGCGAGGGTGTCGCCGCCGCCGGAGACGCGGTACAGGCCGGAGAGGGTCGCGGCCTTCATGCCGGGCATGTCGCCGTCGGCGTTGATGTGGATGAGCTTGGCCAGCTCGTCGTTGTCGATCACCGGGAAGGGCAGGGTGACGCTGCGACAGGAGGCGGCCGTCGGCTCCAGCAGGTTGCTCGCCGGTCCCAGCGAGGAGCGCAGGGAGGTGACCAGCTCTTCGCGGATCGCGTCCAGCGGCGGGTTGGTGACCTGGGCGAAGAGCTGGGTGAAGTAGTCGAAGAGCAGACGCGGGCGCTGCGAGAGCGCGGCGATCGGCGAGTCGGTGCCCATCGAGCCGATCGGCTCGGCGGCGGCCTTGGCCATCGGCGCGAGGATGATCCGCAGCTCCTCCTCCGTGTAGCCGAAGGTCTGCTGGCGGCGGGTGACCGAGGCGTGGGTGTGCACGATGTGCTCACGCTCGGGCAGGTCGGAGAGCTCGATCTCGCCGGCTTCCAGCCAGTCCGCGTACGGCTTCTCGGCGGCGAGGGCGGCCTTGATCTCGTCGTCCTCGATGATGCGGTGCTCGGCGGTGTCGACGAGGAACATCTTGCCGGGCTGGAGGCGGCCCTTGCGGACGACCCGCGCGGGGTCGATGTCGAGGACGCCGACCTCGGAGCCGAGGACGACGAGGCCCTCGTCGGTGACCCAGTAGCGGCCGGGGCGCAGTCCGTTGCGGTCGAGGACCGCGCCGACCTGGGTGCCGTCGGTGAAGGTGACGCAGGCCGGGCCGTCCCAGGGCTCCATCATCGTGGAGTGGAACTGGTAGAAGGCGCGCCGGGCCGGGTCCATGGAGTCGTGGTTCTCCCACGCCTCCGGGATCATCATGAGCACGGAGTGCGGGAGCGAGCGGCCGCCGAGGTGCAGGAGTTCGAGCACCTCGTCGAAGGAGGCCGAGTCGGAGGCGTCCGGGGTGCAGACCGGGAAGATCCGCTCCAGGCCCTTGTCGCCGAACAGGTCGGAGACGAGCTGGGACTCGCGGGCGACCATCCAGTTGCGGTTGCCCTTGACCGTGTTGATCTCACCGTTGTGCGCGACGAAGCGGTACGGGTGGGCGAGCGGCCAGCTCGGGAAGGTGTTGGTGGAGAACCGGGAGTGCACGAGCGCGATCGCGGAGGCGAAGCGGCGGTCGGACAGGTCCGGGAAGAAGGGCTCCAGCTGGCCGGTGGTCAGCATGCCCTTGTAGACGATGGTCCGGGCGGACAGCGAGGGGAAGTAGACCCCGGCCTCGCGCTCGGCGCGCTTGCGCAGCACGAACGCGGTGCGGTCCAGGGCGATGCCCTCGCTGGCGCCTTCCGCGACGAAGATCTGGCGGAAGACCGGCATCGTCGAGCGGGCGGTGGCGCCGAGGAGCTCGGGGGCGACCGGGACCTCGCGCCAGCCGAGGACGGTGAGGCCCTCTTCGGCGGCGATCGTCTCGATCCGCGAGACGGCGTCGGCCGTGCCGTCCTCGGGGAGGAAGGCGATGCCCACCGCGTACGCACCGGCTGCGGGAAGTTCGAATCCGGCCACCTCGCGCAGGAAGGCGTCCGGGACCTGGGACAGGATGCCGGCGCCGTCGCCCGAGTCGGGCTCGGAGCCGGTGGCACCGCGGTGCTCCAGGTTGCGCAGAACGGTGAGCGCCTGCTCGACCAGCGCATGGCTCGCCTCGCCGGTGAGGGTGGCCACGAAGCCGACGCCGCAGGCGTCGTGCTCGTTGCGGGGGTCGTACATACCCTGCGCAGCAGGGCGAGCATCCATGAAGGACCACTTCCGGTCGTTCGTGGAGTGCTGGGACGGCTGGCGCGGCGTACGCATCGGCTCTCCCGTCGTCGTCGGGGCGGGGGGTCTCCCAGGCTCTGGGCGCTGGGGAGACAACTGCCGAGGGACGACTCTGGCCCTCTGCGGGGTGCAAAATTTCGTGCAGGTTACATGATGGAGTGGTTCTCGGGAACCGGATACTTCGTTCCAACATGCGGACACCACGGGAGCCGCGCCGGGGGTATCGGGCTTCAGCGGTGGAAGGTAAGGGACCTGAGCGGACAGATCGATGACCATCGGTCCGGTTCGCGGAGGAGATCGTGATCCGCCGCGAGAGATGCGACGCGGGCGTCATTGCCCGCGGCGCTTACGGCTCATTCCCAGCAGCCACGGAATCGAAACCGCCGGGTAACAATTACTTATGCAGTCCCGTGCATAGGTGATCGAGGCCTCATCCTACGGCCGCGCCGAACAAAGTGCCGAGGGCGTACGTCACACCGGCCGCGGCACCACCGAGAGCGAGCTGCCGCAGTCCGCTGAACCACCAGGACCGCGCGGTCACCTTGGCCACGACGGCGCCGCAGGCGAAGAGCCCGATCATGGCGAGCAGCACGGCCGGCCACAGCACGGTGGCGCCGAGCAGATACGGCAGTACGGGCAGCAGGGCGCCGAGCGCGAAGGAGCCGAAGCTGGACACGGCGGCGACGGCCGGGGAGGGCAGGTCGCCGGGGTCGATGCCGAGCTCCTCGCGCGCGTGGATCTCCAGGGCCTGCTCGGGGTCGCGGGAGAGCTGCCGGGCGACCTCGCGGGCGAGGTCGGGCTCGACGCCGCGGGCTTCGTAGAGCGCGGCCAGCTCGCGTTCCTCGTCCTTGGGGTGCTTGCGCAGTTCGCGCCGCTCGACGTCGAGTTCCGCCTCGACCAGTTCGCGCTGCGAGGCGACGGAGGTGTACTCGCCGGCGGCCATGGAGAAGGCCCCCGCGGCCAGGCCCGCGAGTCCGGTGATGACGATCGTCTGCTGGGAGACGGAGCCGGCGGCGACGCCGGTCATCAGGGCGAGGTTGGAGACCAGGCCGTCCATCGCGCCGAACACGGCCGGGCGCAGCCAGCCGCCGTTGACGTCGCGGTGGGTGTGGTTGTCCCGGTGCGCCACATGCAGCGCCGCCTCGGTCTCGATGATCGCCATACCGGTCCCCCAGAGTGCTTGATTGGACTGCTTCCACTTTTTGACAACTCTGAAAGTACGCCGTGGAATTCCCCGCCGCCAGCAAGGAAAGGCTGGGCTAACCTGCGCTTTTGCCTCTCGGCGCTCATCCGTGGCATGTCATGCACATATGTCGACCGGGTGACAGTGGAGCCCGCGAGGCTCTTGTCAACCGCCAAGGTGGCACAGATCCGCAAAGGGTTCCGCGCGCCGCATTCCGCGCGCGGCAGGGGCCCTGAGAGGAGAGGCACGTATGGCTTCCATCGCCTGCATTCCCTCGGCCCCGGTTTCCGGGAGCACCGCGGATCTCCGTGACCGGGCACGCGGCGCGCTGCTCGGACTCGCCGTCGGGGACGCGCTGGGCGCACCCGCCGAGAACATGAAGCCGTCGGAGATCCGGGCCAGATGGGGCCGGATCACCGGGTACGTCGCCGAGCATCCGGCCGGGACGGACGACACGGAGTACGCGATCTTCTCCGGGCTGCTGCTGGCCCGGCACGGCTCGGCGCTGACCGTGGCCCACGTCGAGTCGGCCTGGCACCAGTGGATCGCGGACCGCGACGAGGGGCCGTTCCGCGGCGCCGGGTTCAGCGAGCGCGGCACGCTGGAGAACCTCCGCCGCGGGCTCGCGGCACCGATCTCCGCCCAGCACCGGCACGCCTGGAGCGACGGTCTGGCCATGCGCGCGGCGCCCTTCGGCGTCTTCGCGGCCGGGCGGCCCGCCGAGGCGGCCCGGCTCGTGGCGATCGACGGTTCGGTGAGTCACGAGGGCGAGGGCATCTACGGCGGGCAGGCGGTCGCGGCCGGGGTCGCCGCCGCGATGGCGGGCGCCTCCGCCGCCACGGTCGTCGCCTCCGCGCTGGCCGTCGTCCCGGACGACTCCTGGACGGCCCGCTCCCTGCGCCGCGCGGTCGCGGTGGCGCACCGCGGCGAACGCGCGGTGCGCTCCGCGGTCGTGATCGGCGGCTATCCGTGGACCGACCTGGCCCCCGAGGCCGTGGCCCTCGCCTTCGGCGCGTACGCGGCGGCGGACGGGGAGTTCACCGAGTCGGTCCTGACCGCGGTGAACATGGGCCGCGACGCCGACACGACGGCGGCGGTGGCCGGGGCGCTGGCGGGCGCGAGCCGAGGGGCCGCGGCGATCCCCGCGGAGTGGGCGGCCGCCATCGGCCCGGCCCGCGGCAGCTGCCTCCCCTCCATGGAGGGCCACCACATCCTCGACGTGGCGGACCTGCTGACGCCGGAGCACGAGGAGAAGTGGGGCGCCGACGGCCGCGTACCGCCCGTCCCGGAGACGCAGGACGCCCCCGGGGTCCCGTACTCCGAGGCGTACGGGGCTCCCGCCGCCGGCGCCCGTGTCCCGGCCGGCGCCGACGTCGACACTCAGGCACGGTCATGAGGCCCGGCCCGACGCCGGGCGCGGACACCGCGTCGCCACCCCCGGAGAAGCAACCGGCGGCCCCGGCACCGCACACCACGCAGCCCGGACCACCGAGCCTCGGCCCCGGCCCGGGCTCCCTGAGCACCACCCCGGAACCGCCCCGGGCCGGAACCGAGCCCGTGGCCCCCCTGGCGCCCACCGCCGGAGCCGATCCCGCGGCACCCGCCGCCGGTGCCCGCGCCCAGCCCACGGCACCCGCCCGAGAAGCACAGCCCGTGCCGCCCACCGCACTCGCCACAGCAGCGGCCCCACCCGAGACACCGCGCGCCGGAGCCGAACCTGTGGCCCCCGTCGCCGGAACCGGCGTCCAGCCCGTGGTGCTTCTCGGGGGTGGGGTGCGGGCCGTTGCGTTTCTCGGTGGGGGTGGACCGGGAGTGGGCTCGCGGATCGTGGAGCGGCCCGCCGCCCCGGCGACCGGTGCCGAGCCCGTACCGGGCGGGACGGCCGGGGCGCGTCGTGTGGAAGGGCTGCTGCTCGGGCTCGCCGCGGGGGACGCCGCCGGATGGCCCGCCGCCCGGCACCGGGCCGCGCGGATGCCGGAGTGGACGCGGCGGCTGACCCGCGAGCTGGACACCTTCGCGGAGCAGAACGCCACGACGACCCTGCCCGTGCCGATCGCGCTGAACCAGCCGCCGGAACCACTGCGGCTCGGCCCCTCGGACGACGCCGAGTGGGCGGCGTTCGCGGCGGAGGCCGTCCTGCGGGCCGGGGACACCGCGGCGCTCGGCGACCTGAGCCTGGACCGCCGGATGCGCGCGTCCATCGACGTGTCCTGGAACGCCGTCGCCAGCGAGGTCGCCGCCGCCGCGGACCGCGCCCCCGAGGTCGAGTCGGCCCTGCTCCCGCTGCGCGCCCGGATCTCGGTGCGGGCCGGACTCGGCAACCTCGCCACCGGACTGCGCCCGCCCGCCACCGGCCACGACAACCCGCACTACTTCGACGACGCGGCCTGCGTACGGGCCTGCGTGCTCGCCGTGGCCCACCCGGGAGACCCCCGACTCGCCGCGGAACTCGCCGAGTTCGACGCCCGCTACACCCAGGACGGCGACGGTGTGCACGGCGCCCGCGCCATGGCCGCCGCCGTCGCGCTCGCCCTCGCCGGGCACGACGTCGCCACCTGCGTGGAGGCGGCCCTGGCCGAACTGCCCGCCGCCACGGAGATCGGCCGCAACGCCCGGCACGCCCTCGCGCTGGCCCGCGACAGCGACAGCACCTTCGCCCTGGTCCCCCTCCTGGAGCACCAGATCGTCGACCACGTCTACAGCTACGGCATCGCGGCCGCCGAGACGGTCCCCGTCGCCCTGGCGCTGGCGCTGGCCGCGCGCGGCCGGATCGCCGAGGCCGTACCGGCCGCCGCCTGTCTGTCCCGGGTCGCCGACTCGGCCCCCGCCCTGGCCGGGGCGCTGACCGGCGCGCTCGGCGGCGCCGCCACGATCCCCGCCTCCTGGCGCGACGCCTGCCGCACCCTGTCCGGCTGCGCGCTGCCCCGGCTGACCGGCACGGATCTCGTCGGGCTCGCCGAACTGCTGGAGGCGACGGGACGCGCCGACCCGCTTCGTTCCCCGGAACTGTCCGCCCCGGAGGGATGATTCGGGCATGACGCCCAAAGGAGAAGGAACGGGAACCCTCGACGAACGGATCGGCGGAGCCCTCGTGGGAGCCGCGGTCGGCGACGCCCTCGGCGGCCCCGTCGAGGGGTACTCCCCCGAGCAGATCGCCGAACGCCACGGCGGCCGCGTGCACGGAGTCGTCGGCCCCTGGAACGGCGACGCCTGGCCCACCGCCCGCCCCATCGCCCCGTACCACAAGGGCGACGGACACGTCACCGACGACACCCTGATGACCCACGCGCTGGTACGGGTGTACGCGCGGGTCCGCGACCACCTCGACGCCTACGCCGTCGCCGAGCACCTGGTCCCCGACCTGATGACGACCCCCCGCTGGATCCCGGAACTGGAGGCCGAGGCGCTCCCCCTCCAGCGCGTGTTCCTCGCCGAGAAGTGGCTGGTCGCCCGCCTCCACTACGGCCATGTGGACCCCAGGGAGGCGGGCAACGGCAACATCGTCAACTGCGGCGCCGCGATGTACATGGCGCCGGTCGGCCTGGTCAACGCGGGCAACCCGGCGGGCGCGTACGCCGAGGCGCTCGACGTCGCGGGCGCCCACCAGTCCTCGTACGGACGCGAGGCCGCGGGCGTCTTCGCGGCGGCCGTGGCGGCGGCCTGCTCCCCCGGCGCGACCCCAGGCTCGGTGGTCGACACCTGCCTGTCGCTGGCCAAGGACGGCACCCGGGCCGCCGTCGAGGCGGTGTGCGAAGTCGCCTCGCGCCACACGGACTTCGAGTCGGCGCTCGTCCCGCTGCGCCGGGCCGTGGCCCCCTTCGACACGGTCGGCCCCGACTACCGCTCCCCCTCCCTCGGCGCCCGCCGCCCCTCGCGGCTCCACTCCATCGAGGAACTCCCCGTCGCGCTCGGCATGTTGCTGGTGTCGGGCGGCGACTTCCGGCACGCGGTGCTCGGTTCGGTCAACTACGGCCGCGACTGCGACTCCATCGCCACCATGGCCGGCGCCCTCGCGGGCGCGCTCGGCGCCGAGGTCCCGCACGACTGGGCCAAGACGGTGGCCGAGTCCAGCCGCCTGGACCTGGACGCCCCGGCGCGTACGCTGGCCGAGGTGACCCGGGAGATCTTCGACCGTGACGTCCGCCGCCGCCGGGCCCACGAGGCGGCGTACGCCGCGCTGGCGGGAGCACCGTGCTCCGGCTGACCTGGGTCCAGCCCGAGGACCTCCTCGGCCACGAGCTCCACCAGGCCGTGCAGGACGGCCGGGACCCGTCCCGCGTCGCCGCCCGCTGGTACGCCTCGGGCGGACGGACCGCCCCGCTGCGCGCGGGGGCGTCGGCGAGCCCGGCCTCGCCGTCCCTGCGCCGGCTGGCGGCCGTGCTGCTCGACGAACTCGCCGCCCTGCCCGCCGCGCTGGCCGACGACGAACCGACGGACCTGGCGCTGATCAAGGACCGGTGCCCCGACTGGCCGCCGCCCCGGTTCGCGCCGGTGCCCGCTCCCGGAGCCGCCCGCCTGGAGGCGGCCTGGCTCGGACGGGCCGTGGGCTGCCTGCTCGGCAAACCCGTCGAGAAGCTCCCCCTCGAAGCGATCCGGGCCCTCGCGCGGGCCTCCGGCAACTGGCCCCTGCACTCCTGGTTCACCGCGCGGGGCGTCCCCCGGGACCTGCTGGACGCCCACCCCTGGAACCGCCGGTCGGCCGCCACCTCGCTGGCCGAGAACATCGACGGCATGCCGGAGGACGACGACCTCAACTACCCGCTCCTGAACCTCCTGTTGCTCCAGCGGCACGGCCGGGACTTCACCACCGCGGACGTGGCCCGCCTGTGGCTCGACGAACTCCCCGCCGGCCGCACCTTCACCGCGGAACGCGTCGCCTACCGCAACCTCCTCGGCGGCGTCGAGCCCCCGGACACCGCCCGCCGCCACAACCCCTTCCGCGAGTGGATCGGCGCCCTGATCCGCGCGGACGTGCACGGCTGGACCAACCCGGGCGACCCGGCCGGAGCCGCCGAGCAGGCGCACCGCGACGCCACGCTCACCCACACGGCCAACGGCGTCTACGCGGCGATGTTCACGGCCGCCGCGATCGCC
The DNA here is from genome assembly GCF_037940415.1 of Streptomyces sp. f51. Lineage (NCBI taxonomy): Bacteria > Bacillati > Actinomycetota > Actinomycetes > Kitasatosporales > Streptomycetaceae > Streptomyces > Streptomyces sp. f51. The sequence goes on from NZ_CP149798.1 coordinate 1,734,850, forward strand.
GAGGCGGCCACCGCGGGCAGTGACGTGCACGCCTGTCTGCGCACGGGGCTGAGGGTCGTCCCGCCCGGTTCCCGGCTGGCCTCGGCGGTCCGTCACGCCGTGCGGCTGGCCCGTACGACGCAGGACTTCGACACGGTCGTCGACGAACTGCACGCCGTCCACCGCGACTTCCACTGGGTCCACGCCGTCCCCAACACGGCCCTGATCGCCGCCGCCCTCACCCACGCGGACGGCGACTTCGCCGGCTCCGTCTGCCGGGCGGTGTCCGGCGGTCTCGACACCGACTCCAACGGCGCGACCGCCGGAAGCATCGCCGGCCTGCTGACGGGTGACCCCGCCGCGCTGCCCGGCCGCTTCACCGGTCCCCTCAAGAACCGGCTCGCCACCTCCGTCGCCGACTTCGACGGCATCGGCTTCGACGCCCTCGCCCACCTCACACAACGGGAGACCGTTCGCCCATGACCCATATCGCCGTGCTCGGCAGCACGAACATGGACCTCGTCGCGTATGTCGCTAAGGCCCCGCAGCGCGGAGAGACCGTGACGGGACGGGAGTTCCGTACGATCCCCGGCGGCAAGGGCGCGAACCAGGCGGTGGCCGCCGCGCACGCGGGCGCCGACGTCTCCCTGATCGGCGCGGTGGGCGCCGACTCCTTCGGGAGCCAACTCCGTTCCACGCTGGAGCACTTCGGCGTGAACACCGACCATCTGCGGACCACCGAGGGTCCGTCGGGCACCGCGCACATCGTGGTGGACGACGAGGGCGGCAACGCGATCGTGGTCATCCCCGGCGCCAACGGCACCGTCACCGCGCTGGCCCCCGGCGACGAGGGCCTCATCGCCAGCGCCGACTCGCTCCTGCTCCAGCTGGAGATCCCGCTGGAGGCCGTGCTCTCCGGCGCGGAGGCCGCCCGCAGACACGGCGTCCGGACGATCCTCACCCCGGCCCCCGCGCAGTTCCTGCCGCCCCAACTGCTCGCCTCCATCGACCTGTTGGTGCCCAACCAGCACGAGGCCGCCGCGCTCACCGGCTTCACCGACCCGCGCGGGGCCGCCGCCGCCCTGCTCGAACAGGTCCCGGAGGTCGTCGTCACCCTGGGCGCCGAGGGCAGCCTGTACGCGGCCAGGGACGCCGCGCCCATCACCGTGCCCGCCCCCAGGGTGACCGCCGTCGACTCCACCGGGGCCGGTGACACCTTCGTCGGCACCCTGGCGGTGGCGCTCGCCGAGGGCCGGGAGATGTCGGAGGCCATCGTGTGGGCGTCGGCGGCGGCCTCGGTGTCGGTGCAGCGGCACGGGGCGACGTCCTCGATGCCGTACCGCTCCGAGATCGACACCCAGGCCGGCGCGTGAACGGGCCCGACGGCGGCGGCCCCCTCGACGGGCTGCGCGTCCTGGACCTCGCGACCCTGTTCGCCGGGCCGCTCGCCGCCACGATGCTCGGGGACTTCGGCGCGGAGGTCGTCAAGGTCGAACACCCCACCCAGCCGGACCCGTCCCGGGGGCACGGACCCTCGAAGGACGGGATCGGCCTGTGGTGGAAGCTGCTCGGCCGCAACAAGCGCACGATCACCCTCGACCTGTCGAAGCGCGGCGGCCGGGAGACCCTGCTGCGGCTCGCCGCCGACGCCGACGTGATCATCGAGAACTTCCGTCCCGGCACCCTGGAGAAGTGGGACCTGGGCTGGGCGGAGCTGTCCGCGGCCAACCCCCGCCTCGTCCTGGCCCGCGTCACCGCCTTCGGCCAGTTCGGCCCGTACGCGCACCGCCCCGGGTTCGGCACGCTCGCCGAGGCGATGAGCGGGTTCGCCGCGATCACCGGCGAACCCGACGCGCCGCCGACCCTCCCCCCGTTCGGCCTGGCCGACTCGATCGCCGGACTGGCGACGGCCTACGCCGTGATGGCCGCCCTGCGGGCGCGCGAGCGCACCGGCGAGGGCCAGGTCATCGACATGGCGATCATCGAACCGATCCTGACCGTCCTCGGCCCGCAGCCCGTCTGGTACGACCAGCTGGGCCACGTCCAGCCGCGCACCGGCAACCGCTCGGCGAACAACGCGCCCCGCAACACCTACCGCACGGCCGACGGCTCCTGGGTCGCGGTCTCCACGTCGGCCCAGTCGATCGCCGAGCGGGTGATGCGGCTGGTCGGCCGCCCCGACGTGATCGACGAGCCGTGGTTCGCGACCGGCGCGGACCGGGCCCGCCACGCCGACGTCCTGGACGGCGCGGTCGGCGCGTGGATCGCCGGACGCACCCGGGACGAGGTCCTCGCCGCCTTCGAGAAGGCCGAGGCGGCGATCGCGCCCGTCCAGGACGTCCGGGACGTCATGAACGACCCGCAGTACCAGGCCCTGGACACGGTGACCAGCGTCGACGATCCCGAGCTGGGCCCGCTGCGCATGCAGAACGTCCTCTTCCGGCTCTCCGCCACGCCCGGCGCCATCCACTGGGCGGGCCGCCCGCACGGAGCGGACACCGACGCCGTGCTCGGCGAACTCGGCCTGACGGCGCCCGAGATCGAGGAACTGAGGGCGGAGGGGGCGCTGTGACCGCGGACCTCCTGCCGCTGACCTGGCTCTACGCGCCCGGGGACCGTCCCGAGGTGGTGGCCAAGGCGCTGCTCTCCGGCGCGGACGTCGTCCTCGTCGACCTGGAGGACGCGGTCGCGCCGCACCGCAAGGAGTACGCCCGCTCCGCCACCGCCGACCTGCTCGCCGAGGTGCCGCCCGTCCCGGTGCACGTCCGGGTCAACGCCCTCGACGGACCCTTCTGCGACGCCGACCTGAAGACGCTGTCCCCGCTGCCCGGGCTGTCCGGGCTGCGGCTGCCGAAGGTGACCTCACGCTGCGACGTGATGCGGGTGGCGGAGAACGCGCCCTCCGCGCAGGGCGGCACCATCCCGCTCTACGCCCTGCTGGAGACGGCCCTGGGCATCGAGCAGGCGTACTCCATCGCGTCGTCCCATCGCGCGCTGCGCGGCATCTCGCTCGGCGAGAGCGATCTGCGGGCCGATCTCGGGGTCCGTGACGAGGCGGGCCTGGACTGGTCCCGGGCCCGTCTGGTCGTGGCCGCGCGGGCGGCGGGGCTGCCCCCTCCCGCCCAGTCCGTCTACCCCGACATCCGCGACGTGGAGGGGCTGGCCTCGTCCTGCGCGCGCGGCCGTGCCCTCGGCTTCCTCGGACGCGCGGCGATCCATCCCCGCCAGCTCCCGATCATCGAGCGGGCCTACCTGCCCACCCCGGCCGAGGTCGACTCCGCCGAGGCGGTCATCAGGGCGGCTGCGGCCGACCCGGGGGCGCAGGCCCTGCCGGACGGCCGCTTCATCGACGCGGCGGTGGTCACGGGGGCCCGCCGCACCCTCGCCCTCGCCCAGCGCCTGGCCTGAGACGGCACGAAGGGGGCGCCGCGTCCCGGACGCGGCGCCCCCTCCTGTGTGTGTACGTGGTGTACGGCCGTACGGTCCCGGCTCAGCCCTTCTTGGCCGACCCGGCCTCGTCGCGCGCCACGGAACCGGCGTCGGAACCGTCCTCGGTGTCCTCCTCGGACTCCGGCGCGGCGGCGCTCTCCGAGGGCTTCTGGGACTTCACCGGCTTCGCGGGCTCGGCCGACTCGGTGACGGAGTCCTTGCCGAGGTCGACGGAGTCGCCGTCGGCCCCGTCCCCGCTCCCGCCGTCGGCTCCCGACCCGCCCTCGGCCTCTCCGGTCTTGCCGGCGGCCTTGTCGCCGGTCTCGCCCTCGGCCCCGTCCTCGGCGGCCGCGGTGTCGTCGCCCTCCGTCGGCGCGTCCTCACCGGCGCCCGGTTCCACGATCTCCTCGCGTCCCGGACGCAGCCGGGCCGACAGGACGAAGTAGAGCACCGCGAGGAGGAAGACCAGCAGCGCGGTCCAGTCGTTCAGACGCAGGCCCAGGATGTGGTGCGCGTCGTCGACGCGCATGTACTCGATCCAGCCCCGGCCGACGCAGTAGGCGGCGACGTACAGGGCGAAGGCGCGCCCGTGGCCGAGCTTGAAGCGGCGGTCGGCCCAGATGACCAGGAAGCCGACGCCGACGCACCACAGGGACTCGTACAGGAAGGTCGGGTGGTAGTAGCCGGGGACGCGCCCGTCCGTGGAGGACGTGATGTGCAGCGCCCACGGAACGTCCGTCGGCTTGCCGTACAGCTCCTGGTTGAACCAGTTGCCCCAGCGCCCGCACGCCTGGGCGAAGGCGATGCCGGGTGCCACGGCGTCGGCCCAGGCGGGCAGCGGGATCCCGCGGCGGCGGCAGCCGATCCAGGCGCCCAGCGCACCGAGGGCGATGGCGCCCCAGATGCCCAGTCCGCCCTGCCAGATCTTGAAGGCGTCCACCCAGTCACGGCCCGCGCTGAAGTACAGCTCGTAGTCCGTGATCACGTGGTAGAGCCGGCCGCCGACGAGGCCGAAGGGGACGGCCCAGACCGCGATGTCGGCCACCGTGCCGGTCCGCCCTCCACGGGCGATCCAGCGCTTGTTGCCGAGCCAGACGGCCAGAAAGACGCCGATGATGATGCAGAACGCGTAGCCGCGCAACGGGATGGGGCCGAGGTGCAGCACACCGTGCGACGGGCTGGGAATGTAGGCAATTTCCATGGCAAGGTCGACGCTACCGTGCCGGACGCCACCCGCGACGGGCAGGCCCGCAACGGGTCCATAACGTGCGGCGCCCCCGGCCCGTGGAAGGCGGGGGGCACCGGACCCGGCGGACGGCTCAGCCCTTGTTGGCCGCCTCCACCATCTGCTTGAGCTTGGCGGGGGTCATCGACTGGTCCGCGTAGATGTTCTTGCCGCCCAGGAGCACGGTCGGGGTGCCCGTGAAGCCGCCGGCCTGGAACGCGGCGTGCGACTTCTGGACCCAGCTGTCGTGGGAGCCGTTGTTCACACAGGCGCGGAACGCCGGGGTGTCCAGGCCCCCGACCTTGCCGGCCAGCCCGATGAGCTTGGCGTTGTCGGCGAAGGCGTCGTCGGTCTCCTTGGGCTGGTTCTCGTACAGCACGTCGTGGTACTCGCGGAACTTCCCGGCGTCCTGGGCGCAGGCCGCGGCGTTCGCGGCCCTGAGGGAGCCGCTGCCGCCCATGTTCCCGTCGATCAGCGTGACGAGGTGGTACTCGGTCCTCAGCTGCCCGGAGTCGACCAGCTCGTGGATCGTCGGGCGGTAGGCCGTCTCGAAGGCCTGGCAGGCCGGGCAGCGGAAGTCCTCCCACACCGTGAGGGTCGACTTGGCGCCGTCCTTGCCGACGGGGATCGCGAGACTGTCCTTGCCCGTGGCGCCCGAGGGCGACACGACAGGACCCGAGGCGCTGCTCTTCTTGTCCTTGCCCGAGTTCGCGGCCACCACGCCGATCACGGCGGCCAGGCCGAGGACGCAGATCACCGACGCCCCCACGATCAGCGCACGACGGCGCTTGTCCGCGGCCTTCTGCTTCTCTCGCTCGACCGCCAGCCGCTCGCGGGCGTTGCGCTTTCCGTCACGGTTCTTCTCGCTCACATCCGGCAGAACGAACCGGGGAGGCGCAACGCGCCTCCCCGGTCCAAGGTCCACTCCTTCGAGTGAGCGGATTGTCCGTTACGCACGGATCCGCCGGGCGTCGCCACACGGATCAGCTCCGTCGCGTCACGCCCTCGTGCGCACGCCCTTCGCGAGGTCGGCCGCGAGGTCCCGGACGGCTTCGAGGCCGGCCGCCTCGTCCGGCGCGTCCAGCATCCGCTTGACGAAGGCCGAGCCGACGATCACACCGTCGGCGAACCCGGCGACCTCCGCGGCCTGCGTGGCGTTCGAGACGCCGAGGCCGACGCAGACGGGCAGGTCGGTGGTGGCCTTGGTGCGCGCCACCAGGTCCTGGGCCTGGTTGCCGACCGACTCCCGGGTTCCGGTGACCCCCATCAGCGAGGCCGCGTACACGAAGCCGCTGCCGGCCGCGGTGATCTCGGCGAGCCGTGCGTCCCTGCTGCTGGGCGCGACGACGAAGACGGTCGCGAGACCGTGCTTGTCGGCGTGCTCCCTCCACAGCGCCGACTCCTGGACGGGCAGGTCCGGCAGGATGCAGCCCGCTCCGCCCGCCTCGGCGAGCTCGGCGGTGAAGCGCTCGACGCCGTAGCGGTCGATCGGGTTCCAGTACGTCATCACGAGGACGGGCTTGCCGGTGGCCTCGAAGGCCTCCCGGACGGTGCGCATCACGTCCGCGATCCTGACGCCGCCGCGCAGGGCGATGTCGTCGGCGGTCTGGATGACGGGCCCGTCGAGGACGGGATCGCTGTGCGGCAGTCCGACCTCGACGACGTCGGCGCCTCCGTCGAAGACGGCCCTGATCGCCGCGATGCCGCCGTCGACGGTCGGGAAGCCGGCGGGCAGGTACGCGATGAGGACGGACCGCCCCTCCGCCTTCGCACCGGCCAGGGTGTCGCTCAACAGCCTGATGTTGCCGCTCACTTGGCGTCCCCCTCGATCTCGGCGTTCTCGCTGTCGGCGTCCGCGGCGACGACCGCGTCGACGCCGTCGTCGTAGAGGCCGAAGTAGCGGGCGGCCGTGTCCATGTCCTTGTCGCCGCGCCCGGACAGGTTGACGACGATCAGCCCGTCCTCGCCCAGCTCCCTGCCGACCTCCAGGGCCCCGGCGAGCGCGTGGGCGCTCTCGATGGCCGGGATGATGCCCTCGGTGCGGGAGAGCAGGCGCAGGGCCTGCATCGCCGCGTCGTCGGTGACCGCGCGGTACTCGGCCCGGCCGCTGTCCTTGAGGTAGGAGTGCTCGGGGCCGATGCCGGGGTAGTCGAGTCCGGCCGAGATCGAGTAGGGCTCGGTGATCTGGCCCTCGTCGTCCTGGAGGACGTACGACCGCGATCCGTGCAGGATGCCGGGCTCGCCCGCGGTCAGGGTCGCCGCGTGCTCGCCGGTCTCCACGCCGTGCCCGGCGGGCTCGCAGCCGATCAGGCGGACGCCGCCGTCGGGGATGAACGCGTGGAAGAGGCCGATGGCGTTGGAGCCGCCGCCGACACAGGCGACGGCCGCGTCGGGCAGCCGTCCGGCGCGCTCCAGGATCTGCCGGCGGGCCTCGACGCCGATGACCCGGTGGAAGTCGCGGACCATGGCGGGGAAGGGGTGCGGTCCCGCGACGGTCCCGAAGAGGTAGTGGGTGTGGTCGACGTTGGCGACCCAGTCGCGGAACGCCTCGTTGATGGCGTCCTTGAGGGTGCGGGAGCCGGACTTCACGGCGATGACCTCGGCGCCGAGCATGCGCATCCGGGCCACGTTCAACGCCTGGCGCTGCGTGTCGATCTCGCCCATGTAGATGGTGCATTCGAGGCCGAAGAGCGCGCAGGCGGTGGCCGTGGCGACGCCGTGCTGGCCCGCTCCGGTCTCGGCGATGACCCGGGTCTTGCCCATGCGCCGGGTGAGCAGGGCCTGACCGAGCACGTTGTTGATCTTGTGCGAGCCGGTGTGGTTGAGGTCCTCGCGCTTGAGGAAGATCCGCGCGCCGCCGGCGTGTTCGGCGAATCGCGGCACCTCGGTGAGGGAGCTCGGGCGTCCGGTGTAGTGGACGAGCAGGTCGTCGAGCTCGCGGGCGAACTCGGGGTCGGCCTTGGCCTTGTCGTACTCGACGGCGACCTCGTCCACGACGGCGACCAGCGCCTCCGGGATGAACTTGCCGCCGAAGGCGCCGAAGTAGCCCTCGGCGCTGGGGACGTGACCGTCGGGGTCGGGAATGAAGAACTCGCTGGGCATGCGGATACCTCGCAGGGGCGACAGCCCCGGTAACGGGATCGGACAGGGGTCACGGAAACCGGACGCACCCGCGCTCCACCGGCTCCGGGGACTCCCCCGGTGCCGCCGCCCGTCCTGCCGCCGCTCCACCCGCGCGCCCGACGGACGTGCCGTCGCGGGGACCGGGGTACGCCGGATTCCGGCGCGGTCCCTGTGCGGGGTGGATGCGGCCCGGTCCACGTGTGGCGTGGACTCTGCCCGGTCACCGCGTCGCGGTGGACCAGAACCCGGCCGGGTTCACCCGTGCGGGTCGGGGCAGGCCCTAGCGGGCCGGGGAGGGCGTGAGCGCGCGTACGCGCTCGGGCCATCGCATGCCGTTGACCTGACCCGGCTCGTCGCCGATGACGTAACGGACCCGGCGCCCGTGCACCCGGCGCGCGGGAGCGCGGCAGCCGCGCGGACGGCAGCCGCGGGCCAGGCGCGCGTACGGGTCGCGGGCCGCCGAGGTGGCCGGGAGGGCCGTGCCGGACGGCACGAGGGGCCGCCCGTTGCCGGGAGGAAGGGGGTGCCCGTCCGCGGGTGCGGGCGAAAGGGTGCTCCGCGTGTCCGGGGCCGCCGCGGGCGATCCGGCCCGGGGCCCGACAAGGCCGCCCGACCGGTCCGACCCCGCGCACGCCCGTACGCCGTCGGGGCCTGGGCCCGGACGGGGTACGGCGGGGGCGAGGGTCGGGGCGGACACCTTCGGGTCAGTCCCGTCCGTGCCGCAGGGCCGGGTGGGCGCCCGCCGCCACCAGGTCGGAGACGGCCGTCTTCGGGTCGCGGCCGGTGACGAGGGACTCGCCGACCAGGACCGCGTCGGCGCCCGCGTTGGCGTACGCGATCAGGTCGTGCGGGCCGCGGACACCGGACTCGGCGATCTTGACGATCCCGTCGGGGATCTCCGGGGCGACCCGCTCGAACGTCGAACGGTCGACCTTCAGCGTCTTCAGGTTGCGCGCGTTGACACCGATGATCTTCGCGCCGGCGTCCACCGCGCGCTCGACCTCGTCCTCGTCGTGCACCTCGACCAGCGGGGTGAGCCCGATGGACACGGCGCGCTCGATCAGGGACTCCAGGGCGGGCTGTTCGAGGGCCGCGACGATGAGCAGCGCCAGGTCGGCGCCGTACGCGCGGGCCTCCCACAGCTGGTACGACGTGACGATGAAGTCCTTGCGCAGCACCGGGATGTCCACCCGGGCGCGGACGGCCTCCAGATCGGCGAGCGAACCGCCGAAGCGGCGCTCCTCGGTGAGGACGGAGATGACGGCGGCGCCGCCCGCCTCGTAGTCGGCGGCCAGGGCCGCGGGGTCGGCGATCGCGGCGAGCGCGCCCTTGGAGGGGCTGGACCGCTTGACCTCGCAGATGACCTTGACGCCGTCACCCCGCAGGGCCGCGACGCCGTCCTTGGCCGCCGGAGCCTTCGCCGCGCGCTCCTTGAGCTCGTCGAGGCTGACGCGCGCCTGCCGCTCCGCGAGGTCGGCACGGACTCCGTCGATGATCTCGTCGAGCACACTCACGCGAGCGGCCCCCTTCCCTGCGGTGGACGGTTGAAGCGGTCGATCGGTGACCCGGGTTCACCGTCTCTGACGGAAAAGTCGGGTCACTGCGATGGTATCCGGAGGAAGGCGTAGCCCTCGCATCCGGTTGACGCCGGTCCCACTACCTGGACATTTGTCATTTGATCAAGGGTGCAGCCAGCCGCCTGAGGGAAGATTCCGGACAACGGTGAAGACCAGCGTCAACGCGCCGAGACTCCACAGGTGGACCGGTCCCGCCTCGAACCGCGCCGGACGTCCGCGCGCCGCGCGGATCACCCAGACGGACCACAGCACCGCGAAGGCGAGATAGCCGCCGACGGCGAGCGCGTTGTCCGTGAGCGCCGTGGCGAGGTCGCCGTGGACGAAGGCGTGCGCGCTGCGCAGACCGCCGCAGCCGGGGCAGTACAGGCCGGTGAGGCGGAACAGCGGGCAGACGGGGTAGTGGCCGGGCTCGTTGGGGTCGACCGCCCCGACGTAGGCGAAGGCCCCGGCGACGGCCGCGAGCAGCCCGCCGGGAACGGCGAGCCGCCGCAGGACGCCCGCGTCCGGCCCGGTCCGCGTCACCCTCTGGGATTCGGCGTTCACGCGACGCATTCTGCCCCTCGCGCGGGGCGGGCGCTCGCCCGGGTGCGCGGAGGGCGGGTCCGGGTGCCCGGGTACACGGAAGGCGGCCCCGGCAGGTGTGCCCGGGCCGCCTTCCGTACAGCCTCAGTGGCTCAGGCGTCGGCGCTCACGGTCGAGCGCGCGGTGTTCGCGGGGTGCGGGGCGGCCTTCGGCTGGCCGAGGCCCATGCTGCGCATGATCAGGCCCACGACACCACCGAGGACGACGACGACCATGCCGGCCCAGAAGCCCAGCGGCTGGGCCTTGACCATGAAGGCACCCGCGACGCAGAAACCGATGAAGGCGATGATGACACCGGTCCAGGCGGCCGGGGTGTGACCGTGGCTGCTGCCCGCCATGACTTGCTCCTCGTTGCAGTATGCGTGTGTGAGTCGGACGCTCGCCGTCCATTGTCCCGTACGCACGGGTCAGGTGTGAGCGGGGGGTCACTCCTCGCGCGCCTGTCCTGGCCCCTTCGGGGGGCGCGGACCTCGCGCGCGGGTTCTAGGTCCCGGCCGGGTCGGGGCCGGTCGGGTCCTCGCCGCGGTCGAGGGCCTTCCAGATGTCCTCGGGGCGGTCCGGGTCCACGGGCCTGGCCTTGCGGGGCCGGGGCCTGCCGTCGCGCTCGTAGCGGCCGGACATGGCGGGCCAGGAGCTGCCGTGGCGCAGCGCGAGCAGCCCGGCGAGCAGGATGAGCGCGCCGCCCGCCACGGCCACGTACGGCCAGAGGGTGTGGCTGAGCCCGGTCGCGGTGGCGGCGGTGTTGCCGGAGGCGGCGGCGGCCCGCTCGTCGAGGGCGGCGCTGTCGCTCGCGCCGAGGAAGGCGGCGACGACGATGCCGGCGCCGGAGAGCGCGAGCAGCGCGGAGACCAGGAGGCGGCCGGAGCGGCGGACGGCGAAGACGGCGACGAGCGCGGCGAGGCCGACTATCGCGAGCGCCGCGGGCACACCCGTGATGTCGCTGCCCTTGGCGGTCAGCGGGAAGTCGCCGCCGGCCACGGTCGCGGTCCCCCGCGCCCAGCTCTGCCGGGTGGCGAGCAGGGCCACGGCCGCGCCGAGCGCGCCGCTCGTCAGGGTCACGGCAAGGCTGCGGCGGCCGGACCGGGCGGGTCCCGCGGCTTCGGTTCGGGGGTGAGGAACAGCAGTCACAGACCCCACTATCGCCTGAACCCCGGGCGAACCGTCAGTCGGGGTTGCGTGACCCTCGTCCTATCGGCCGCGGTCCGCCCGGTGTTCCCCGCTCCCGGACACAGCCGCGTGACAGCGGGTGGACAGCCGCCGTACAGCCCGGGACACAGCCGCAGGACAGCCGCCGTACAGCCCGGGACACAGCCGCGGGACGGCCGCCGTACGGCCCGGGACACGGCCGGGGCGCACGCCGGGCGCCCCGGCGGGGTGTACGCCGTACACCCCGGCGGGGTGTACGGGGAGCGCCCGTCGGGGTGCACGGGAACCCCACCGGCCGGGTGCGAGGCGACCGCCCCGGCCGGCCGCACGAGGGCAGCCCGCCGGGGCGTCGCGCTACCGCCCGAGGCGGTTGGCCGTGTGGACCGCGCGCAGGACCGCCGCCGCCTTGTTGCGGCACTCGTCGTCCTCCGCCTGCGGGACCGAGTCGGCGACGATGCCGGCACCGGCCTGGACGTAGGCGGTGCCGTCGCGCAGCAGGGCCGTACGGATGGCGATGGCGGTGTCGGAGTCGCCGGCGAAGTCGAGATAGCCGACGCAGCCGCCGTACAGCCCGCGCCGGGACGGCTCCAGTTCGTCGATGATCTGCATCGCGCGCGGCTTGGGCGCGCCGGAGAGGGTGCCGGCGGGGAAGCAGGCGGTGAGCACGTCGAAGGCCGTTCGGCCCGCGGCGACCCGGCCGGTCACCGTGGAGACGATGTGCATGACGTGCGAGTACCGCTCGATGGACATGAAGTCGACGACCTCGACGGAGCCGGGCTCGCAGACCCGTCCGAGGTCGTTGCGCCCGAGGTCGACGAGCATGAGGTGCTCGGCGCGCTCCTTGGGGTCGGCGATCAGTTCGTCGGCGAGGGCCTGGTCGTCCTGGACGGTCGCGCCCCGCGGCCGGGTGCCCGCGATGGGGTGCACCATGGCCTGTCCGCCCTCGACCTTGACCAGGGCTTCCGGGGAGGAGCCGACGACGTCGAAGCCGTCGAAGCGGAACAGGTACATGTACGGGGAGGGGTTGGTCGCCCTCAGGACCCTGTAGACGTCCAGCGCGCTCGCCGTGCACGGGGTCTCGAAGCGCTGGGAGGGGACGACCTGGAAGGCCTCCCCGGCCCGGATGCGCTCCTTGATGTCCTCGACGGCGTCCTGGAAGTCCGGGCCGCCCCAGAGCGCGGTGTACTCGGGGAGTTCGGAGGGCGGGAGCGCGGCGGGCGGCTGGGACACCGCGCGCGAGAGGTCGGCCTCCATGGCGTCGAGCCGGGCGACGGCGTCCGCGTACGCCTCGTCGACGCCCGTGTCGAGGTCGTTGTGGTTGATCGCGTTGGCGATCAGCTGGACCGAGCCGTCCCAGTGGTCCAGGACCGCGAGGTCGCTGGTGAGCAGCATGGTCAGCTCGGGCAGCTTGAGGTCGTCCCGCTCGCCGGGGCCGATCTTCTCCAGGCGGCGCACGATGTCGTAGCCCAGATAGCCGACCATGCCGCCGGTGAACGGGGGCAGCCCCTCGGTGCCCGGGGTGTGCAGCGCCTCGATGGTGGCGCGCAGGGCCGCGAGCGGATCGCCGTCGACGGGGACGCCGACCGGCGGGGCGCCGAGCCAGTGCGCCTGTCCGTCGCGTTCGGTGAGGGTCGCGGCGGAGCGGACGCCCACGAAGGAGTAGCGGGACCAGGACAGGGAGGTGCGGCCGTTCTCCGCGGATTCGAGCAGGAACGTGCCGGGGCGCTCGGCGGCCAGCTTGCGGTACAGCGCGACCGGCGTGTCGCCGTCCGCGAGCAGTTTGCGGCTGACGGGGATGACGCGGCGGTCGGTGGCCAGCTTGCGGAACGTCTCGAGATCCATGGCGGCTGACCTTACTGATTCCCGGCCGGGGCACCGGAATCGGCGCTCTGGGCCCTGTCGCCGGTGTCCCCCAGCAGCACGTCGGCGTCGAAGCAGGTGCGGGCTCCGGTGTGGCAGGCGGCGCCCACCTGGTCGACCCGCACCAGCAGGGTGTCGGCGTCGCAGTCCAGGGCGACGGACTTCACGTGCTGGAAGTGGCCGGAGGTGTCGCCCTTGACCCAGTACTCCCGGCGGCTGCGCGACCAGTACGTGCAGCGGCCCGTGGTGAGGGTGCGGTGCAGTGCCTCGTCGTCCATCCAGCCGAGCATCAGCACCTCACCGGTGTCGTACTGCTGGGCGATGGCGGGGACGAGTCCGTCGGCGCTGCGCTTGAGGCGTGCGGCGATCTCGGGGTCCAGGCTGCTGGCGGGAGGCGTGCTGGTCATGGGTGCCATTGTGCCGCGCCGGGCCGTCGCTCCCGGCCGTTGTCCACAGGCCGGACCGGTGCGTTCGTCCACAGGCGGGGCGCGGCCGGTTCCGCCGCGCCCTCCACTGGGCGGAGCGGGTGCCCGGTCGTAGGCTGGCTTGCATGTCGACCCATGCGAAGCGCGAACGGCTCCTTCTGGCCGATCTGTTGGACGCCGTGGGGCCGGACGCCCCGACCCTGTGCGAGGGCTGGAACAGCCGGGACCTCGCCGCCCATGTGGTGGTGCGCGAGCGGCGCCTGGACGCCGCGGGCGGTGTCGTCGTCAAACAGCTCGCGTCCCGGCTGGAGCGGGTGATGGCGGAGTTCGCCGAGAAGCCGTACGAGGAGCTGATCCAGCTGATCCGTACGGGGCCGCCGCGGTTCTCGCCGTTCTCCCTGAAGCAGGTGGACGAGGCGTCGAACGTGGTGGAGTTCTACGTCCACACCGAGGACGTGCGGCGGGCCCAGCCCGGCTGGACGCCGCGCGAGCTGGACCCGGTGTTCCAGGAGGCCCTGTGGTCGCGCCTGGAGCGCACGGCCCGGCTGATGGGCCGTGGCGCCCCCACGGGTGTGGTGCTGCGCCGCCCGAACGGCCAGACGGCGGTGCTGAACAAGGGGACGCCGGTGGTGACGGTGACGGGCGAGCCCTCGGAGCTGCTGCTGTTCGCGTTCGGCCGGCAGAGCGTCGCGGACGTGGAGCTGGACGGCGACAAGGACGCGATCACCAAGCTGCACGAGGCGAAGCAGCTGGGGATCTGACGGCGGCCCGAGGTGGCCGGGATCAGCGGGGCAGTTCGGCGCGCCGCAGGTCCCGCACGCCCAGGGTGAGCACCCCGCGGAGGCCGCACACGGCGGCGCTGTGAGCGCGCCCCGGCGGGGTGGGCGTCCCGGGCGGCGTGAGGGGGCCGGGGCGGGCGGCGTGAGGGGGCCGGAGCGGGCGGCGTGAGGGGCCGGGCGTGAGGGGCCGGGCGCGAGGGGGCCTGGGCCGGTGGGGTCGCGGGGCCCTCAGGGGTCGAGCAGCGTGTGTGCCGCCAGGGCCAGGGACAGTTCCACGACGTCCGCGGGGCGGGTCAGGGAGCGGCCGGTGAGCTGCTCGCAGCGGCGCAGCCTGTTCAGGACGGTGTTGCGGTGGCAGTAGAGGCGGCCCGCGGCCCGCTGGGCGGAGCCGTCGCTGTCGAGCCAGACCGTCAGCGTGTCGAGCATGACGTCCCGGTCGGACATCTCCAGTCGCAGCAGTGGCCCGAGGACCCGCTCGGACAGGGCCGCGCCGAGGACCGGCGCGGAGACGACGAGCGCGGCGGGCAGATGCTCCTCCAGCACGACGGTCCCGCCGGAGCGCGGACAGGCGCGCAGCGCCGTGTCGGCCAGACGGCGGGCGTCACCGACCGCCGCGAGCCCCTCCACGACCGGGCTCACCCCGACCCGCGCGACCCGCGGAGCGGTCAGGCGGCGGGCGATCTCCGAGGCGTCCACCTCGGACCCGTGTGCCCCGGGGTACGTCCCGTCCGAGCCGTCCGGGCCGCCATCGACTCCGGGGCCCTCCTCGTTCACCGGGGCCGGAGCAGGGTCCGGAGTGGACGCGGGTCCGGGATCGGCGTCGAAGGGGCCGCGCCCGCGACCGGTGCGGTCCCCGTCGTGGGAGCGGTCGCCGAGCAGGACGATGCCGTAACCGCCCTCGCTGTCCCGGTCGCGGTCGCGGTGCCAGAGGATCCGCAGGCCCGAGAGGCGCACCTGGCCGCGTACGTCCGTGAAACCCCGGCCGGCGGGCAGGCGGACCAGCACCACCGCGTACCGGCCCTGTTCGGGAAGGCCGAGGGCGGCCGCGGTGGCCGGCAGGTCGGCGATCCGGGCGGTGCCGTCGAGGAGCGCGGCCGTCATCAGCCGCAGCCGGTTCTCCCGGCGCCACATCAGCTCGCGCTCGGTCTGCCGGTAGGCGTCGGTGACGACGGCGCAGTGGTCGTCGACGAAGTTCCAGACGTCGGCGGCCACGTGCACGAGCAGGCGTGCGTCGGCGGGGTGGCGGCGGGTCGTCTCGTCGACGAGTTCCTGCCAGATCATGCCGCCGCCCAGCCGGAAGGCGCGCAGCAGGGCGTCCAGCGGAAGGCCGCGTTCGGCGCGGGCCCTGCCGATGGCCCAGGAGCAGCGGTGGGCGTCCTCGCGCAGCTCACCGGGCCGGATCAGGGATCCGACGTTGAGCTTCAGCGAGCGCCGCACCTCGTCACGGACGCTTTCGGCGTCCGCCTCCACGGCCGCCCGGTAGGCGGGTTCGCGCGCCACCAGCAGGTCCACGAGGCGTTCGGAGAGTTCGGGCAGCCCCGCCATCAGCGCCCGGGCGGCGCGGTGCAGCACCGAGAGGGCCTCCGCGTCGACGGCCGGGCGGGCGGCGGGTACCGGGGGCCGCGGTCCGGCCTCGGACCGGACATGGGCGGGTACGAGGTGCTGCATCGCTGTCCTCCACCGGGTCGGCTCGGTCGGACCGCCCGGTCGGGCCGACGCGCGGCACACCGGTGCTCCGGACCTCTCTGATCCCGCAGGATGGCATACCGCCCGGTCGGTACCTAGGGGTGTGCGGTGGTCTTCTCGGCCCGGTCCACCAGCCGGGACAGCTCGACGCGGGAACGGACCCCCAGGGCGGCGAAGACATTGCGCAGGTGGTGGTCCACCGTGCGGGTGCTCACCGACAGGCGCAGCGCCACCTCACGGTTGGTGGCACCCTCCGCCACGCAACGGGCGATCCGCAGCTGCTGGGGCGTCAGAAGCGTGAGCGGGCCCGCCGGCCGACCGGCTCCCGCGTCCCCGGTGGCCCGCAGTTCGGCACTCGCCTGGGCGGCCCAGCCGAGTGCGCCGCCGCGCTCGAAGGACACCAGAGCGTCCCGCAGCCGGACACGGGCCTCACCGGGTCTGCGCCGCCGTCGCAGCCAGGCGCCGTAGAGGAGTTGGGTGCGGCCGCGCTCGAAGTCCCCCGCCGCTTCGTCGTGTCGGGCCAGCGCGGCGGCGAACAGCCGCTCGCATTCCTCCGGGACGGCACTCAACAGCGCCCGGCAGCGGGCCAGTTGGGCGGGAGCCTGAGGATCGGAGCCGCGCTCGGACCAGTGGGCGAACGCGTCCACCGCCGACCGGGCGGCCTCCGTCCGTCCCGTGCGGGCCGCAGCTTCCACGAAGCAGGGGACGGCGAGCATCCGGACCGCGAAGTGGCCTCGGCGCGGGCCGTCGGCGACCAGGGGCCCGAGCCGTGCCGCGGCCTCGGGGAGCCGGCCGCGGGCCAGGTCGGCGCGGGCCCGCGCCCACTGGGCCAGCGTGGCCGCCTGCGCGAGCCCATGGGCAGCGGCGACCCGTTCGGCCGCCGCCGCGTGTTCCGCGACGGCCTCCGGGGAACCCTCGACGGACGCGACGAGCGCGAGGATCGCGTGGTGGTGCGCCGCGAGGTTGTCCTGGCCCGCGCCGAGTGCCGTCCGCAGGCCGTCCTCGGCGTGGGCACGGGCGCGGGCATGGCGGCCGGCGCGCAGTTCTCCGTAGGCCAGCCGTTCCAGTGCGAGGGCGACCAGGACGTACGGGCCCCGGGCCCTGGCGACGGCGAGGGCACGGGAGTTGGCGCGAGCGGCGGCGGTGAGGTCGCCGACGACCAGGGCGGCACCCCCGGCCCGCAGCAGGGTCTCCGGGGCGCAGGCCGCCGGCCCCGCCGCGGCCACCACCTCCCGTAACGGCGGCCGTCCGCTGTCCGGACGGCCGCGCATCACCGCGGACAGGCCCGTCCGGTACGCCGTGAGCAGGCGGTCGGACCCGGGCCGCGCCGGATCCGGGTCCAGTGCCTCCACGCAGGCCGCCGCGTCGCCCATGGCCCAGGACGCCTCCACGGCGGCGAGCCGGGCGGCCAGGGCGCGATGCGCGTCGGCGGGCGCCAGCAACTCGGCGGCCAGCAGCAGCACTTCGCGCGCGTCGGCCACCGGGCCGTCCTGGAGGGCGAGCAGCCCGCTCACCAACTGGGCGGCGCCGCGCACGGCGCCGCGCGGGGCCTCGTACCCGGCGCGCGCGATCAACTCCCGCGCGCGGTGCGGCAGTCCCGCCTGACGTGCCTGTTCGGCCGCCTCGACCAGGCGGGCGGCGCGCGGCCCCGCGTCGGCGGCGAGTTCGGCCGACCGCGCCCAGGCGGCCGAGCGCTCCGCGTGCGTCGCCGCGCCACCGGGCATCGCCGCCGCGGCGGCGAGCGCGTCGCCGAGGACGACGGCGGGGGCGACGGCCGCGGAAGCCCGGTGGAAGAGGACCGGCAGCGCCCGCGGGCCCCCTGCGTGGGCGTCGGCCAGCAGTCGGTGGGCGGCGCGGCGGCGGGCGGGCCCGGCGGTGTGGAGCGCGTGGGCGAGGCGGGGATCGGCGAGGTGGATACGGCCTTGGGCGAGGCGGAGCAGTCCCGCGGCCTCGGCGGCGTCGAGGGCACCCGCGCCGGCCCCGGCGGCCCCGAGAATCACGGCGGCGTCCACGCCGCCCCCCGTCGCATCCCGCTCCCGTTCGGCCGCGACGAGCAGGAGCAGATCCTCCACTCCCTGACCCGGCCCCGGCCCCCCGTCGCCGCGCACGCGCACGCCGGACGGCCCGGCGCCCCGCGCCGCACCGCCTTCCTCGTGTCCCGTCACGTCCGTCACGTTACGGCCGCGTAAACGGCCGCGGAAGCCCCGCGTTCGCCTGCCGGGCGGGCCCGGAAACCCCTTCCGACTTGGGCGGACGGGGTCCGGGCCGGGGCGGCGGCTGGGCAGGTTCCCAGGCCCGGCGGGCAAGGCTTGTGCGCGCGCACAACCACACCGGCGTGTGCCCCTGGAGAGGCGCACACGCCGGTGCGGTGCTGTGGGGATCAGGAAGTGTGCGGGCAGTTGCCCCGGTACTGGGCGATCGTCGTCGACGCCTGCGGCAGCGGGCACAGGAACTGCTCGTAGCGGGTGTCGTTGTCGATGAACCGCTTCAGCCACGCGATGCTGTACTTCGCGATCGTCGTGTTCGAGCTGTTGGGCGTGAAGTGGGTGGCGCCCCTCAACTCCAGGTACGCCTTGTCGAGCGTGCTCGGCAGACTCGCGTAGAAGGGCTCGGAGTGCGTCGCGACCGGTGCGATCGTGTCACCGTCGGCGCCCACGATCAGCGTCGGCGTCTTGATCTCCGGCCAGGTGGTGTCCAGGTTCCAGGCGGTGAGCGGGATCGCTGCCTGGAGCGAGGGCCTGCTCTTCGCGGCCTCCAGCGTGCCGCCACCGCCCATCGAGTGGCCCATCACACCGAGCCGGCTGCTGTCGATCCTGGTCCGCACGGAACTGCTCTGGGTCAGGTAGTCGAGCGCGGCGAGCAGTTGCCTGCCCCGGCTGTCGGGCTGGTCGAGGGTGGTGAGGGTGTCGATGGTGAACACCACGAACCCCTGGGAGGCGAGCCGGGGCCCGAGCCAGGCGATGGACGACTGGTAGGCGGTGTACCCGGGGGCGATGGCGACCGCGCCGAAGGTGCCGTCGGCGGTCGAGGTCGGGTAGTAGACGGTGCCGCCGCCGAAGCCGCTCACGGACAGGGCGGAGACGGTGGTCGTGGAGACGGCGTAGGGCCCTGTGACCGCTTCGATGCTCGCGTTGCTGGGGGCGGGACCGCGCTCGTACGGGTTCGTGGCGGCCTGTGCCGAGACGGTCCGCGCTCCGGCGACGGCCTGCGCCCCGGTGGCCTGCGCGGCGACGAGGCCGCCCGCGGCCAGGAGCACCGCGAGGCCGGCCCGCACCAGACGGCTCGTGAGCCGGTGCGGTCGGCGGGGTGACGGTTCGGGCCCGCCGGGTGCGGCGGGGACTGAGCGGTTCGGCTGGTGCACGGTCACGATGGGTGCGTCCTCTCGGTGAGGGAGGACGGACCCGCGCCGGGGCCGGGGCGCCGCACCGGCACGGGGTACCGGAGGCGCGCCACGGAACGGCGGGGGGCCGTCTCGATGGTTGCGGTGGCCACTGTCCGCCCCCGACCGGCCCCGTACATCGGCAGAATCACCGGCCGTCCGTGCCGCCTCGACCACTCCCCCGGCTCCGGGCCGGGCCCACAGCCCACTCCCCCCGACCCCTGGGGCCGGTTTCTACAGCCCGACGCCGAACGCCCCTGAGGCCGGGCCACGCCCCTCCCGGAACACGACCACGGCCCGGGACCGGCAGCGTCAACTGCCGTTCCCGGGCCGGCCCATGAGCCGTACGCGCCCGAGAAGCCCACCCACCGGAGGCCGCCGCGAAGCCCAGCGGTACGAAGACCGCCGCGGCGAAGACCCCGCAGCCGAGGCCGCCGACGCACAGCCGGGCGGCGCGACGGCTGGCGGGGCACGACGGCCGCCGGCGCCGAGGCTTCC
This sequence comes from Streptomyces sp. f51, assembly GCF_037940415.1. NCBI lineage: Bacteria > Bacillati > Actinomycetota > Actinomycetes > Kitasatosporales > Streptomycetaceae > Streptomyces > Streptomyces sp. f51. The sequence goes on from NZ_CP149798.1 coordinate 1,754,538, forward strand.
GGCGCGGCGAAGGCCATCGGCGCCCAAGGCCCCCAGCGTGCAGGCCACGACTGCGAAGGCCACCGGCACGAAGACCGCCGCGGCGAAGACCCCCAACGTGCGGGCCATCGCGGCGAAGACCGCCAGCGTGTGGGCCATCGCTGCGAAGGCCGCCGGCACGATGGCCGGCGGCGCCAAGGCTTCCGGCGCGAAGATCGCCGCGGCGAACACCCCCAGCGTGCGGGCCATCGCGGCGAAGACCGCCAGCGTGTGGGCCATCGCTGCGAAGGCCGCCGGCACGATGGCCGGCGGCGCCAAGGCTTCCGGCGCGAAGATCGCCGCGGCGAACACCCCCAGCGTGCGGGCCATCGCGGCGAAGACCGCCAGCGTGTGGGCCATCGCTGCGAAGGCCGCCGGCACGATGGCCGGCGGCGCGACCGTCGGCGACGCCAAGGGTTTCTGCGTAACGGCCCCGGCGCCGGGGCTCCCCGCGTGAGGCCCCCGGCCAGAATCCTCAGCGGACGGCGTGTCCCGCCTCGCGCAGGGTCTGCTTGACCTCGCCGATCCGGAGGTCGCCGAAGTGGAAGACCGAGGCGGCGAGCACCGCGTCGGCGCCCGCCTCGACGGCCGGCGGGAAGTGGTCGAGCCGGCCCGCGCCGCCGCTGGCGATCAGCGGAACGGTGACGTGCTTGCGTACGGCCTCGATCATCTCGATGTCGTAGCCGTCCTTCGTGCCGTCGGCGTCCATCGAGTTGAGCAGGATCTCGCCCGCGCCCAGCTCGGCGGCCCGGTGCGCCCACTCGACGGCGTCGATGCCGGTGCCCTGACGGCCGCCGTGGGTGGTCACCTCGAAGGAGCCGTCTCCGGTCCTGCGCGCGTCGACCGACAGCACGAGCACCTGCCGCCCGAACCGCTCCGCGATCTCCCGGATGAGATCGGGCCGGGCGATGGCGGCCGTGTTGACGCCGACCTTGTCGGCACCGGCCCGCAGCAGCCTGTCGACGTCCTCGGCGGTGCGGACACCGCCGCCGACCGTCAGCGGGATGAAGACCTGCTCGGCCGTGCGGCGCACCACGTCGTACGTGGTCTCACGGTTCCCCGAGGACGCGGTGATGTCCAGGAACGTGAGCTCGTCGGCACCCTCGGCGTCGTACACCTTGGCCATCTCGACGGGGTCGCCCGCGTCGCGCAGGTTCTGGAAGTTGACGCCCTTGACGACCCGGCCGTTGTCCACGTCCAGGCAGGGAATCACTCGGACCGCCAGGGTCATGACTGCGTTTCTCCCTGTTCTGAGAGGTCCTCGCCGGACCGTTCTGCGGGGTGTGGGCCGGAACGGAACGCCTCCACCTCGACCTCGACCACCAGCCGCGAGTCCACCAGACCCGCGACGATGACCATGGACGCGGCGGGGCGGACGGAGTCGAAGAGCGTCTTGTGGGCGCGGCCGACGGCCTCCACGTCCCGGGCGTGGGTGATGTACATCCGCGTACGGACGACGTCGTCACGGCCGAGGCCGAGCTCCTCCAGCGCCGCGAACGCGACGCGGAAGGAGTTGACCGCCTGCTCGTACGGGTCGCCCTCGGCGATCTCGCCGTCGACGACGGAGGTGCAGCCGGACACCAGCACCAGGCCGTTCGGCAGCTCGACCGCGCGGGAGTAGCCGAAGACGTCCTCCCAGGGCGCCCCGGTCGTCACGCGCCGTACGGCGCTCACCTGGCTACCGCCGCCAGGGCCTCTTCGAGGGTGAACGCCTTGGCGTACAGGGCCTTGCCGACGATCGAGCCCTCGACGCCGAGCGGCACGAGTTCGGCGATGGCCCGCAGGTCGTCCAGCGAGGACACCCCGCCGGAGGCGACCACCGGGCGGTCGGTCGCCGCGCACACGCCCCGCAGCAGTTCCAGGTTCGGGCCCTGGAGCGTGCCGTCCTTGGCGATGTCGGTCACCACGTAGCGGGCGCAGCCCTCGGAGTCGAGGCGCGCCAGCGTCTCGTAGAGGTCGCCGCCGTCGCGGGTCCAGCCGCGGCCGCGCAGGGTCGTGCCGCGGACGTCGAGGCCGACGGCGATCTTGTCGCCGTGCTCGGCGATGACCTTGGCGACCCAGTCGGGGGTCTCCAGGGCGGCGGTGCCGAGGTTGACGCGGGTGCAGCCGGTGGCGAGCGCGGCGGCGAGGGTGTCGTCGTCGCGGATGCCGCCGGACAGCTCGACCTTGATGTCCATCGCCCCGGTGACCTCGGCGATCAGCGCGCGGTTGTCGCCGGTGCCGAACGCGGCGTCCAGGTCGACCAGGTGCAGCCACTCGGCGCCGGCGCTCTGCCAGGCCAGGGCGGCCTCCAGCGGGGAGCCGTAGGAGGTCTCGGTCCCGGACTCGCCGTGCACGAGGCGGACGGCCTGCGCGTCGCGGACGTCGACGGCGGGGAGGAGTTCGAGCTTGCTCACAGTGTTCCGATCCAGTTGGTGAGGAGCTGGGCTCCGGCGTCGCCGGACTTCTCGGGGTGGAACTGGGTGGCCCACAGGGCGCCGTTCTCGACGGCGGCCACGAAGGGCTTGCCGTGCGTGGACCAGGTCACCAGGGGGGCGCGCAGCAGCGGGTTGCCGACCTCCAGCGACCAGTCGTGGACGGCGTAGGAGTGCACGAAGTAGAAGCGCGCGTCGGCGTCGAGGCCGGCGAAGGCCTGTGAGCCCTCCGGGGTGTCGACCGTGTTCCAGCCCATGTGGGGCACGACGTCGGCCTCCAGGGGGCCCACCGTGCCCGGCCACTCGTCGAGGCCCTCGGTCTCCACGCCGTGCTCGATGCCGCGGGTGAAGAGGATCTGCATGCCCACGCAGATGCCCATGACGGGGCGTCCGCCGGACAGTCGGCGCCCGATGATCCAGTCGCCGCGCGCCTCCTTGAGGCCCTGCATGCAGGCGGCGAAGGCGCCGACGCCCGGTACGAGCAGGCCGTCGGCGTTCATCGCGGTGTCGAAGTCACGGGTGATCTCGACGTCGGCGCCCGCGCGGGCGAGGGCGCGCTCGGCGGACCGTACGTTCCCGAAGCCGTAGTCGAAGACGACGACCTTCCTGGAAGGGCTCAACTCCACACCTCCAGCCGCATGACGCCCGCGACGAGACACATCGCGGCGCCGATGGAGAGCAGCACGACGAGGCTCTTGGGCATGTCCTGCTTGACGAAGGAGTAGATCCCTCCGGCGAGGAAGAGACCGACGACGATGAGAATGCTGGAAAGGCCTGTCACAGTGCGCCCTTAGTGGAGGGGAGGATGCCGGCTGCGCGCGGGTCGCGCTCGGAGGCGTAACGCAGGGCCCGGGCCAGCGCCTTGAACTGGCACTCCACGATGTGGTGCGCGTTGCGTCCGTAGGGGACGTGCACGTGCAGGGCGATCTGGGCCTGGGCGACGAAGGACTCCAGGATGTGCCGGGTCATCGTCGTGTCGTACTCGCCGATCATCGGCGCCATGTTCTCGGGCTCGGTGTGCACGAGGTACGGGCGGCCGGACAGGTCGACGGTCACCTGGGCGAGGGACTCGTCCAGCGGGACGGTGCAGTTGCCGAAGCGGTAGATGCCGACCTTGTCGCCGAGCGCCTGCTTGAAGGCGGCGCCGAGGGCGAGGGCGGTGTCCTCGATGGTGTGGTGCGAGTCGATGTGCAGGTCGCCCTCGGTCTTCACGGTGAGGTCGAACAGACCGTGCCGGCCGAGCTGGTCGAGCATGTGGTCGTAGAAGCCGACGCCGGTGGCCACGTCGACCTTGCCGGAGCCGTCGAGGTCGATCTCGACGAGGACCGACGTCTCCTTCGTCACCCGCTCCACGCGTCCTACGCGGTTCATGCGCTCTGCTCCTTCGGGGATGTGGGGTTCTCCCCCACAGAGCCCAGTAGTTCACGTACCGCGTCGAGGAACGCGTCGTTTTCCTTCGGGGTTCCGGCGGAGACCCGTAGCCACCCCGGGACGCCGTTGTCCCGGACCAGGACGCCCCGGTCGAGGATCCTGCGCCATGCCTCGTGGGAGTCGGCGAACCGGCCGAACTGCACGAAGTTCGCGTCCGACTCGGTCACCTCGCAGCCCATCGCGCGCAGTTCGGTGACCAGCCGGTCCCGTTCGGCCTTCAGCTGCTCCACGTAGCCGAGCAGGGTGTCGGTGTGCTCCAGGGCGGCCAGCGCGGTCGCCTGGGTCACGGCCGACAGGTGGTACGGCAGCCGGACGAGCTGGACGGCGTCCACGACCGCGGGGTCGGCGGCGAGGTAGCCGAGGCGCAGCCCGGCCGCGCCGAAGGCCTTCGACATCGTCCGGGAGACGACGAGATTCGGCCTTCCTTGGAGCAGGGGCAGCAGCGAGTCGCCGTGGCTGAACTCGATGTAGGCCTCGTCGACCACGACCATGGACGGCTTCGCCGCCTGCGCGGCCTCGTAGAGCGCGAGGACCGTCTCCGGCGGGACCGCGTTGCCCGTGGGGTTGTTGGGGGTGGTGACGAAGACGACGTCCGGGCGGTGCTCGGCGATCGCCCGCTCGGCGGCGGCGAGGTCGATCGTGAAGTCCTCGTTGCGGGGGCCCGAGATCCAGGCCGTGCCCGTGCCGCGCGCGATGAGCGCGTGCATCGAGTACGAGGGCTCGAAGCCGATCGCGCTGCGGCCGGGGCCGCCGAAGGTCTGGAGCAGCTGCTGGATGACCTCGTTGGAGCCGTTGGCGGCCCAGACGTTCTCGGCGGCCACCGCGTGCCCGCCGGTCTTCGTCAGATAGGCGGCCAGCTCGGTGCGCAGTTCCACCGCGTCACGGTCGGGGTAGCGGTTGAGGCCGCGGGCGGCCTCGCGGACCCGCTCGGCGATCCGCTCCACGAGCGGCTCGGGCAGCGGGTACGGGTTCTCGTTGGTGTTCAGACGTACGGGGACGTCGAGCTGAGGGGCGCCGTAGGGGGTCTTGCCGCGCAGTTCGTCCCGTACGGGGAGATCGTCGATGCCTGTCACTTGCCCTCGGGTACCTTCCAGCCGCGCGACACTTGTTCGTCTCCGACAAACCTTGCCTTCACTGCCGCGCCGTGCGCGGGCAGGTCCTCCGCCTCCGCCAGCGTCACCACGTGCGCGGCGACGTCGGCGAGCGCGTCCTTCGTGTAGTCCACGATGTGGATGCCGCGCAGGAAGGACTGGACGGACAGGCCCGAGGAGTGGCAGGCGCAACCGCCGGTGGGCAGCACGTGGTTGGAGCCCGCCGCGTAGTCGCCGAGCGAGACCGGGGCCCAGGGGCCGACGAAGATCGCTCCGGCGTTCCTGACCCGGTCGGCGACCGCGGCCGCGTCCTCGGTCTGGATCTCCAGGTGTTCGGCGGCGTAGGCGTCGACGACCCGGAGGCCCTCGTCGATCCCGTCGACGAGGACGATCGCGGACTGCCGTCCGCTCAGGGCCGGGACGATCCGGTCCTCGATGTGCTTGGTGGCCGCGACCTGCGGTGCCAGCTCCTTCTCCACGGCGTCCGCGAGGGCGACCGAGTCGGTCACGAGGACGGCGGCGGCGAGCGGGTCGTGCTCGGCCTGGCTGATCAGGTCGGCGGCGATGTGCGCCGGGTCGGCGGTGTCGTCGGCGAGGACCGCGATCTCGGTCGGGCCGGCCTCGGCGTCGATGCCGATCCTGCCGGTGAAGTAGCGCTTGGCGGCGGCGACCCAGATGTTGCCCGGTCCCGTGACCATGTCGGCGGCGGGGCAGGACTCGGTGCCGTGCGCGAACATCGCGACGGCCGTGGCCCCGCCGGCCGCGTACACCTCGTCGATGCCGAGCAGCGCGCAGGCGGCGAGGATCGTGGGGTGCGGCAAGCCGCCGAACTCCTTCTGCGCCGGGGACGCCAGCGCCATGGACGGGACGCCCGCCTCCTGCGCCGGGACGGCGTTCATGATCACGGACGAGGGGTAGACCGAGCGGCCGCCGGGCGCGTACAGCCCGACCCGGTCGACCGGCACCCACTTCTCGGTGACCGAGCCGCCGGGCACGACCTGGGTGGTGTGCGTCGTACGGCGCTGTGCGCGGTGGACGAGACGGGTGCGGCGGATGGACTCCTCCAGCGCCGCGCGCACGGCCGGGTCGAGCTGTTCCAGCGCGTCGGCGATGGCCCCGGCGGGAACACGCACGGACTCCAGACGCACTCCGTCGAACTTCTCCGCGTAGTCGATCAGCGCCGCGTCCCCGCGATGATGCACGGCCTCGCAGATCGGTCGCACCTTCTCCAGGGCGGCCGAGACGTCGAAGTCGGCTCGGGGCAGCAGGTCGCGCAGGGCGGGGCCCTCGGGGAGGGCGTCGCCGCGCAGATCGATTCGGGAGATCACGAGGACAATTCTCTCAGACTGCTCGGAGGCGCCGGACGCCTGTATCAGTGGCTGATACAGGCCGTCCCCGGCCCCGGCGGATGATCCCCTTCACCAGGCGCGTTCGCGCCGTCACTGAGCGGGCATTGCACGAACGTACGTACCCGCGAGTAGTCGGGGAGGAAGTGACGTGCCGTGACCGAGGGTGCCGACCTGCGCACCGGGGACCTGCCGGACGAGCTGACGGCCGCCGAGGCCGGGATGTGGCAGGCGTTCCGCAACGGCAGCGTGTACGACCTGCGCAGCGGTGACTCGACCGTCGACGATCCGCACGGCGGCCACCCCTGGGGGCCCGAGCGCAGCGTGCGGGCGCGGATAGTGGCCTGGCTGCTGCTCGACGGGCCGCCCCCGCTCCAGGGCCGGGTCGCCTCCCTGAAGCTGACGGGCGTGCGGATCACCGGGGTGCTCGACCTCGCGGGCGGCACGGTGGTCCCGTACGTGGAGCTGAAGGGGTGCCGGTTCGAGAAGGAGGTGCTGCTGCCGGAGTCCCGGTTCACGACCCTGCGGCTGGAGGACTGCTCGGTGCCCCGGCTGGAGGCGGCCCGGCTGCACACCGAGGGCGATCTGCATCTGCCGCGCTGCCACTTCCACAACGGGGTACGGCTGACCGACGCGCACATCGGTACGGACCTGCTGCTCAACCAGGCCGTCGTCTACCGGGACCGGCGGGGGCGTTCGCTCACGGGCGACGGTATGACGGTCGGACAGGACCTCCAGGCCGAGATGCTGGAGTCGCACGGCGAACTCAGTCTGCGCAGCGCGACCGTCGGCGTGTCGCTGAGCCTGCGCGGCAGCAGGCTCAGCAACCCGTACACCCGGCTGGCCCTCAACGCCCCCCAGCTGACCGTCAACCGCACGCTCTACATGACCCCGGCGGGCCTCGGCAATCCGCTGATGACCAGCGGCACCACACCGGCGCGCGGCACGCTGGTGCAGCGGTTCGAGTGCCAGGGCGGGATCCGGCTGGACGACGGGCGCTTCGGTGACGCGGTCGACTTCGACCGGGCGCGCTTCGTCTTCGACGACGACCACGAGCTGTCGCTGCTGCGGGTCCAGACGCCCGAACTGCGCTTCCTGGGCGAGCGGCCCGAGCGCGGCAAGGTGGTGCTGTCCGGCGCGCGGATCGTCAACCTGGTCGACCGGGCGTCCAGCTGGCCGGGCCCCGGCAGTCTGCACATGGGCGGCTTCACGTACGAGAACCTGGTCCCGCAGGGCGCCTTCCCGCTGACCCGGCGTCTGGAGTGGGTGGCGGCGGCGACCGCCGAGTACGCCCCTGAGCCCTACGAGCGGCTCGCCGCGGTGCTGCGCGACTCCGGCGAGGACGAGGACGCGCGCGAGGTGCTGCTCGCCAAGCAGCGCCGCCGCCGCGAGACGCTGCCGCTGGCCGCCAAGCTCTGGGGCTACGCCCAGGACTGGACGGTCGCCTACGGGTACCGCCCCGGGCGCGCCGCCCTGTGGATGGCGGTGCTGTGGGCGACGACGTCGGTCGCCTTCGCGCACGCCGACCACCAGCCGGTCAACGGCGGGCACCCCGCGTGGAACGCCTCGCTCTACGCCCTGGACCTGCTGCTGCCGGTCATCGATCTGGGCCAGGCCGCCCAGTGGCAGCTGCGCGGCGGCTGGCAGTGGCCGGCCGCGGTGGTCGTCCTCCTCGGCTGGATCCTGGCGACGACGGTGGCCGCGGGAGCCACCCGGCTGCTGCGCCGCGGGTGAATCCGGGACCGGACGGCCCTCCTGACCCCGGGGTGCCACGGCCGGTCCTGCCCCCGGGGCGCCACCGGCCGCTTCCCGGGCACACGGCCGACCCCGACCCCGGCGCGCCGACGGCCGGCCCCGGGGTGCCACGCCCGCCCCTGGCTCCGGAGCCGTACGGCGGACGCGACGGCGCGCCGGTCCGAGCCGCGCGCGCCCCTCCCGCGCGCCCACGCGATCTCCGTACGCCCCTCCCGCGCGCCGGTTCGAGCCTCCTTCCCGGTCCGACGCATACCCGGGCCACACGACGCCTTTACTGGTCCTTGACCGCAACCCGCACAACCAAACGGCTTTACGAAAGCGTCACCGATCACCTCTGGCACAGCTCCCACCTGCGGTTTTCAATGGTCGTCACCATGGCACTACTGAGCGCTCTCCTCCGCACCGCCCGGATGGCACGGCACACCTCACGCCTCGCCGCCGGACTGCCGGCCGACGAGGAGGTCCTGCTCGACGCCCCCGACCACCGGCTGGGGCCCGTGCTCGTCGCGGCGGCCGGGGGCGAGTACACCCCGGCGGCGGACCTGCTGGCCGCCACCCGCCGGTCCGCCGAGTGGGAGAACCGCGACCGCTACGCCGTACGCCTCGCCGCCTTCGCCCGCTCCCGCGACGAATGGCTCCGGCGGTGGCAGGCGGACGACCCGCACGACCCGGACTCCCTCCTCGTCCGGGCCGAACTGGCCGTCCGGCGCGGATGGGAGTCGCCCGCGCGGGTGGAACTGCTCCGCGGTGTCGGCCCGCTGATCACCTCCGCCGCCGAGGGCGACCCGCGCGACCCGGTGCCGTGGCGGATCGCGCTCGACCACGCCCGCGGGACCAACGTCGGACACACCGAGTTCGAGCAGCTGTGGGGCCAGGCCGTCCGGCGCTCCCCGCACCACTACGGCTGTCATGTGGCCGCCCTCCAGTACCTCTCGGCGGCCTGGTACGGCTCGCACAGCGAGTGCTTCGACTTCGCCGAGCCCGCCGCTCAGGACGCGCTGCCCGGCTCCCTGGTCCAGGCGCTGCCGGTGCGCGCGGCCTTCGCGTATCTGACCGAGGGCGGCGGCCCCGAGGTGCCGCGCGAACGCCTGGACGCCGCGGCCGACCTCGGGATCTCGGTCTCCGCGGCCTACACCGCCGCCGACCCGTGGCCCGCCGAGGTGCGCAACCTGCTGGCGTACGTCCTGGTCCGGCTGGAGCGCTGGCAGGACGCGCTGGAGCAGCTGCGCCTCATCGGCCCGTACGTGACCTCGTTCCCCTGGGCCAGGGTCTCCGCCGACCCGCTCGGCCGGTATCTGGAGCTGCGCGACGAGGTGCGGCTCGAGGTCGCCTCGGGGCTTCCGCTGCGGGACGGCGCCCCCGACCGGCGTCCGCGGATCGGGTACGGCGGACTCGTCCGTCCCGTCGACCATTAGGCTTTCCCGTCGTGACCACCGTCCGGCTCCCGCTCTTCCCCCTGAACTCGGTGCTGTTCCCCGGGCTCGTGCTGCCTCTGAACGTGTTCGAGGAGCGCTATCGCGCCATGATGCGCGAACTGCTCAAGACACCCGAGGACGAATCCCGGCGCTTCGCCGTCGTCGCCGTCCGCGACGGCCACGAGCTCTCGCCCAGCGCGCCCGGCATGCCCGACGGGACGGCCGTGCCCGACCGCGGGCCCGCCGCCGGGTTCGGCGACGATCCGCTCAAGGCGTTCCACGAGGTGGGCTGCGTCGCGGACGCGGCGACCATCCGGGAACGCGCCGACGGCAGCTTCGAGGTGCTGGCGACCGGCACGACCCGGGTGCGGCTGTTGTCGGTGGACGCCTCCGGGGCGTTTCTGACGGCCGAGCTCGAGGAGCTCCCGGAGGACCTGGGCGACGAGGCCGGCGCGCTCGCCGAAGGTGTCCTGCGTGCCTTCCGGCAGTACCAGAAGCGGCTGGCCGGAGCGCGTGAGCGGTCGCTGTCGACCGGCGCGGACCTGCCGGACGAACCGGCCGTCGTCTCCTATCTCGTCGCCGCCGCCGTGATGCTGGACGTCCCGGCCAGGCAGCGGCTGCTCCAGACCCCGGACACGGCCTCGCGGCTGCGCGAGGAGCTGAAGGTGCTGCGCGCGGAGACGGCCATCATCCGTAACCTGCCGTCGTTGCCCGCGTCGGACCTGACGCGCGGCCCGACGAGCCTGAACTGACGCTTGCGAGAAGACCGATGGCCAAGAAGGCGAAGAAGCAGTCCGGCGGCACCCCCGCCACGGTGGCGCTGACCGAGGCGGGCGTCCCGTTCACCGTCCACGCCTACGAGCACGACCCCTCCCACCCGTCCTACGGCGAGGAGGCCGCCGAGGCGATGGGCGTGTCGCCCGAGCGGGTCTTCAAGACCCTGGTGGCGGACGTCGACGGCGCGCTCGTGGTGGCGGTCGTCCCGGTGGCGGGCTCGCTCGACCTCAAGGCCCTCGCCACGGCGGTGGGCGGCAAGCGGGCGGTGATGGCCGACCCGGCGGCGGCCGAGCGCACGACGGGGTACGTCCGCGGGGGCATCTCGCCGCTCGGCCAGCGCAGGAAGCTCCGTACGGTGCTGGACTCCTCGGCCTCGGGGCACGCCACGATCTGCGTCTCGGCGGGCCGGCGCGGCATGGAGGTCGAGGTCTCCCCCGCCGACCTCGCGAAGCTCACGGAGGCGGTGTCCGCACCCGTCGGACGGTCCTGAACGGCCCCCGGCCCCGCCGCCCGCGTCCGCCGCAGCGGTGTACCGCCGTACCGGCCCGCGACCCGTGGCCGGCCGCTCCCGTGGCCGGCCCGCCTCCCGTGGCCGAAGGCGGCCGTCGCGGCCCGGGCGGTCCGCGCGGCCCCTCGACGGATGCCGCTTCCTCGGTTAAGCACGAGGGGCATGTCGAAGAGAACCCGCAAACGCAAGTGGCGCATCAAGAAGGGCCGTTCCAACCACGGCCGCCGTCCCGCGTGACCGACCCCCCGCACCGAAGGGCCGGCCCGGCCGACGCGCACCCGGCGCCCGGCCGGCCCTGACTCCCCGGCCGGGGAGTCGCCCTAGGCGGCCGGAGGTCCCGGCGGGGTGGCCTGGTAGGGGTGCTGCTCGTAGGGGTCGGGGTCGCGGGGGCCGAACAGGGCCATGAGACCGAGGTGGACCACCAGGGCGCTCAGGGACCACGCCAGCAGCGCTCCCTTGGCCCCGAGCTTCAGCGGCGCGGAGAAGGTGACGCCCTTGCCCACGGCCTTGGCGTGCGCGACCACGTTCTGCGGGGGGCCGAGCCAGATCCCGACCCGCCAGGCGAGCAGCGATCCGAGCAGACCGCCCAGGGCGAGCGCGATCACCAGCGGCACACCGCCCCGGCGCCGCAGAAGGAACACGACCAGGGCGCTCACCGCGCCGAAGCCCAGCGCGAGCAGTGTGAAGGTCCCGTCGACGCCGATCGCCTGCTCGCCCTCGGTGTCCTTGAGGTACACCGCGGTGGCGTCCGCGACCAGCGGCACGTGCGGTGTCAGCCACGCCCAGAGCACCCCGAGCAGAGCCCCCGCGAGCGCGACCGCGACCGTGATCACGGCGGCCTCCCGCAGTTCGGTCTTCATGCCGGGTCCGTCCTGTCCGTAGGAGGCCTCGTACGCGCCCGGGTACACGGGGTGAGCCGCGGAGCCGGGAGCGGTCTTGGCCTGCCAGTCGGGGTGCGGTTGCCGCCGGTCCTCGGAGGACGGTTCGTGCGGCGGCGGAGGTGGAGTCAGCGGAGCGGTCACCCTGCCATCGTGCCAGGCCCCGTCGGCGGCCGCGTCACCGGACGGCCGCCCGGCGGTAGGCCCAGGCCGCCAGGGCCAGCGAGACCACGCCGACCGCGGCGCAGACGGCCAGATCGCCGAGCACGACGGGCCAGTCGGGGCGCGCCCCGAAGGTGCGGGCGAAGGCCTCGACACCGTAGGTCGAGGGCAGCAGGTCCCGCAGGTACTGCACCGGGGCCGGCATCCGGTCCGCCGGCAGGACGCCGAGCAGCAGGGCCGCCGACATGCCCATCTGGCCGAGCAGGGTGGCGAGCTCGGGCCGCGGCGCGAGCAGGCCGAACGCGGCCCCGAGCCCGGCGAGCGCGGCGCCCGCGAGCGGGACGACCGCGGCCAGCACCCACAGGTGCGCCAGCGGCAGTCCGAAGAGCGCGCACCCGACGACGGCGGTGACGACGGTGCCGGGCACGGTGAAGGAGGCGTACGCCGCCGCCGCCCCGAGCACCACGGCCGCCGGCGGCACCGGCAGCGTCGCGTAGTGGTCGAGTCCGCCGCTCGCCCGCAGCTGCCCGAAGTACTGCGCGAGCAGGTTGAGGGCGACGAAGGCGACGACCAGGACGGTCGAGCCGGCCACCACGGCCCGGGCCTCGGCGCCGCCGTCCACCACCCCGCGCATCATGATCATGATGCCGAGGGACTGGAAGGTGGCCACGAACAGCAGCGGGATCCGCGCGACGCGGGCACGGGAGAGCTGCGCCCGGTACACGGCGGCCAGCGAGGGCCACAGCCGTGCGCGCGGCCCCAGCTCCGCGGCCCCTTCGGCGTCCCCGGCCAGGGGCAGCGCGCCGCCCGGCAGCACTCCCGCGGGTACGGCACTCACGTCGAACTGCTCCCCTTCGTCGGCAGCCGTCCTGTTCCGCACACGTACGACGCCCTTCTCCCGTACGGATTCCACGCCCCGGACGCTCACGCCTTCACCAGTCCCTGTGTCGCGTGCCCGCCGAGGGCCAGATACACGTCCTCCAGGCTCGGCGTGGCCAGCGTGAAGTCGTCGAGCGCGGCGAAGGCGGCCCCGCCGGTGACCGTGGCCACGGCCGCGCGGGCCTCCTCGGGCGCGAGCCGCAGCGTCCAGCGGCGGCCCGACTCGACGGCGCGGGCCCGCAGCGCGGCGACCTCGGGGACGTGCAGCGGGGCGTTCTCGCGCCAGACGAGTTCGACCCGGACCTCGCCCGCGACCTGTTCCTTGAGCCCGGCCGGGGTGTCGCAGGCGATGACCCGTCCCTCGTCGAGGACGGCGACCCGGTCGAGGACCGTCTCGGCCTCGATGACGTTGTGGGTGACGAGCAGGACCGTGGCGCCCTGTTCGGCGCGGCGCCGGTCGACGGCGGCCCACACGGCGCGCCGGGCGACGGGGTCCATGCCGGTGGTGGGCTCGTCGAGGACCAGCAACGGGCGCCGGCCGACGAGCGCGGCGGCGAGGCAGGCGAGCCTGCGCTGTCCGCCGGAGAGCTTCTTCAGGGGGCGGGAGGCGAGCGCCGTCAGGCCCAGTTCGTCGAGGACGGCGTCCCGTTCGGCCCGGGCCGCGCGGAGGTCGAGCCCGCGCAGCCGCCCGGTCGTCTCGGCGGCCAGGGACACGGTCAGCTCGTCCAGGGCGGTGGACTCCTGCCCGAGGTAGGCGAGGATGCGGGCCGCCCGCTCGGGGTGGCGCACGATGTCGTGCCCGAGGATCTCGACGCTGCCGCTGTCGGGGCGCATCAGTCCGGTCAGCTGGCGCACGAGGGTGGACTTGCCGGCGCCGTTCGGTCCGAGCAGGCCGAAGATCTCGCCGCGGCGGATGTCCAGACGGACCCCGTCGGTGGCCCTGACCTCGGGTGTCGCCGGGGTGCCGCGGCGGCCGCGGACGGCCGGATAGGTCTTCGTGAGACCTCGCACGGCGCACACGACATCGCCCCGGTGTCCCGTCGGTGCTGCCTGTGCCGTGCGCGTACTCACGAAGGACGAGAGTACGTGGTCCGGGGCCCTGTCATGCGACCGGGCCGCCGCCACCCCCGGCCGAGGCCGTCCGCGGCCCTCCGGGAAGGTCCGCGGTCCACTCCCCGCCGAGCGCGCGCCACGCCCTCCGACCTCCGTGTGTCCCGCCCGCGGAGCAGCGCGTGTCTCACCCCCGAACGGCGTGTGTCCCGCCCGCGGAGCAGCATGTGCCTCACCCCCGAACGGCGTGTGTCCCGCCCGCGGAGCAGCGCGTGCCCCACCCCGAACGGCGTGTGTCCCGCCCGCGGAGCAGCGGCCGGTGCGTCCTCGCTCGCGGGTGGGCGTGGGTCTCACTCCGCGACGGGCGCGTGTTCCGTCGCGGTGCGTACGTCGATCTCGCGCCAGAAGCCGGCCCGGATCGCGTAGCGGTCGTGCTCGTCGATCTGGTCGTCCTTGTGCGCGAGCAGCCCGAAGCGGGCCGCGTAGCGCAGCAGTTCGCCGTCCACCCGGTGGGGGACCCGCGGATACATCGCGGACAGTTTCTGGAGGTGACCCGGATCGGTCAGGCGCCCCATCCAGCGGCGCGCGAAGACCTGCCCGACCTCGTACGGGTCGCCGCCGACCGTGGTGATGTCCTCCTCGCGGTCCGCCCACCGCTGCTCGGCGGAGGTGAGCTGGGCGAGCGTGGGCAGCGCGGCGGCCTCCGGGGACTCCGCGGTGCCGCCGGGCCGGTCGACCCAGCCCTTGTCCGAGGACCAGCGCAGGGTCGCGTTCGTGGGGTGCTGGGCGGGCTGGGTGCCCGGTCCGCGGAGCGCGGCCAGGTCCTTCGGTGTGGGGACACCCTTGGGGGCGGCGGCCCGCTCCTGGGTGCCGTTCTGCGCATCGGCCGCCTGGTGGTGCTCGGCCTCCTGGGCGGAGCGCTCGGCCGCGGCGGCGAGCGCCGACTCGGGCAGCGGCGCGGAGAGGATGGCGGCGATCTCGGGGCGGGGCACGGGCGGCGGGGCGCAGATCCCGCCGGTCTCCTTGGCGCGGACCGCCTTGGTGATCCAGGCGCGGTCGAGCACCCGCCGCTCGTCGGCCTCGGCCACCAGGTCCTCGGACTGGTTGTAGTCGCCGTCCGCGGCCTGCACGGCCCACAGGTGGACGGCCACGCCGTGTTCCTTGGCGGCCATCATGCCCGGCAGCAGATCTCCGTCGCCGGTCACGAGGACCACGTCGGAGCAGGCGCGGTTGCGCGCGAGCTCGGTCAGCTCGGCGTGCATGGCGGCGTCCACGCCCTTCTGCGCCCAGCGCCCGTCGCTGCGGGTCAGCGCGCCCAGGCGCACCGTGACCCGGGGCATCACCCGGAGCCTGCGGTGCTCGGGCTGCGGTACGCGGTCGGGGGCGCCGTCGAACCAGTAGATGCGCAGCAGGGGCCGCTCGGTGTCCGACTCGGCGCGCTCGCGCAGGCCCTGGATGAGGGCGGCGTGGTCGACGGTGATCCGGGATCGCGACGGCTCCCCGGCGAGGAGACTGGCAGCGGCCCCGAGCAGATACCCGGCGTCCACCAGGACGATGCAGCGGTCCACGCGATCCACCCTCTTTCCGGGAGGTTTGCTTCGGGCTTCCTTGGAGTCTGCCCGACCGTGCGGAGGTTAACGGCCGGAACTCGATCTTCGGCGTGGCGGATCGGACGAACACCTGCCGACAGGTCTTATTACGCACGGTAATTCTACGAAATGCGCTGCTTGTCAGCCTATGTGAATCTGGTCGCGGCCCTGGCCCCTAGATCCCACCCAGGAGGCAGATCACCATGGCCAAGAACAAGAATCGCAAGCAGGGCGGCCAGCAGGACCGCTCCTCGCAGGCCGAGCGTGCGCAGGAGCAGGCACAGCGGTCGTCGGCGCAGGCACAGCAGTCGCCGATGTCGCAGGCCCAGGGCAGCCCCGCTGATGTTGCCCGTAAGCATCAGAGGCGTTTCGGCCACAACTGAGGCCGCGGCGCGGGTCGTTGAGACCCAGGTACGCAGCGAGGGGCGCATCCCGTGCGGGATGCGCCCCTCGCTGCGTCGGTGTCCGCGCAGGCTGCGTCGGTGTCCGCGCAGGGCCCGACGGCCGTCAGCCGGCCAGGCAGGACGGGCCGAGCAGCACCTTCAGGTCGCCGAAGAGCGCCGGGTCCGGCTTCACCCGGTGCCGGTCGAGCCGCAGCACGGTGGTCTTGCTCGGGCCCTGGAGCCGGATGCGGACCTCGCTCTCGCCCTTGTGGTGGCTGAGGATCTCGCCGAGCCGGCTGACCATCGGCGGGGTCACCTTCAGGGCCGGGATGGTGAGGATCACGGGGGCGTTGGTGCCCGCGTTCGACAGGTCCGGGACCTGGAGTTCCATCGCGACCAGCCGCGGCACGTCCTCGCGCTTGTCCAGGCGCCCCTTGACGAAGACGACCGCGTCCTCGACCAGCTGGGTCGACACCAGCTGGTAGGTCGCGGGGAAGAACATGCACTCCATGGAGCCCGCGAGGTCCTCGACGGTGGCGATCGCCCAGGCGTTGCCCTGCTTGGTCATCTTGCGCTGGAGGCCCGAGATGATGCCGCCGATCGTGACGACCGCGCCGTCCGCGTGCTCGCCGCCGGTCAGCTGGGAGATGCCCGCGTCGGCCTTGTCGGACAGGACGTGCTCCAGTCCGAAGAGCGGGTGGTCGGAGACGTACAGGCCGAGCATCTCCCGCTCCTGGGCGAGGAGATAGGCCTTGTCCCACTCGTCGGTGGTGAACTCCACGTCGAGCCCGAAGCCGGGCTCGCTGGTGTCCTCGTCGCCCATGCCGCCGAAGAGGTCGAACTGGCCCTCGGCCTCCTTGCGCTTGACCGCCACCACGTTGTCGATCATCGGCTCGAACTGCGCGGTGAGGCCCTTGCGGGTGTGCCCCATCGTGTCGAACGCGCCCGCCTTGATCAGTGATTCCGTGGTGCGCTTGTTGCAGGCGACGGCCTCGACCTTGTCGAGGTAGTCCGGGAAGGAGGCGTACTTCCCCTTGGCCTTGCGGCTGCGGATGATCGACTCGACCACGTTCGTGCCGACGTTGCGGACGGCGGAGAGGCCGAAGAGGATCACGTCGTCGCCCTGGGCGGCGAAGTTCTGCTCGGACTCGTTCACGTTCGGCGGCAGCACCTTGATGCCCATGCGGCGGCACTCGTTGAGGTAGACGGCCGACTTGTCCTTGTCGTCCTTGACCGAGGTGAGCAGCGCGGCCATGTACTCGGCCGGGTAGTTCGCCTTCAGGTACCCGGTCCAGTACGAGACGAGTCCGTACGCGGCGGAGTGCGCCTTGTTGAAGGCGTAGCCGGCGAAGGGGACCAGCACGTCCCACAGGCCCTGGATCGCCTCGTCGCTGTAGTTGTTCTTGCGGGCGCCCTCCTGGAAGAGGACGAAGTTCTTCGCCAGCTCGTCGGGCTTCTTCTTGCCCATCACGCGGCGCAGGATGTCGGCCTCGCCGAGCGAGTACCCGGCGATGATCTGGGCGGCCTTCTGGACCTGCTCCTGGTAGACGATCAGGCCGTAGGTGACGGCCAGCACCTCTTCGAGCGGCTTCTCCAGCTCGGGGTGGATCGGTGTGATCTCCTGGCGGCCGTTCTTGCGCTCCGCGTAGTTGATGTGCGAGTTCATGCCCATCGGGCCCGGCCGGTACAGGGCCGAGACGGCGGAGATGTCCTCGAAGTTGTCGGGCTGCATCTGGCGGAGCAGCGAGCGCATGGGGCCGCCGTCGAACTGGAAGACGCCGAGGGTGTCACCCCGGCAGAGCAGTTCGAAGGTCTTGGGGTCGTCCAGCGGGAGGGCGAGCATCTCCAGGTCGACGCCCTTGTTGGCCTTCACCATCTTGATGGCGTCGTCCATGATCGTGAGGTTGCGCAGGCCCAGGAAGTCCATCTTGAGCAGGCCGAGCGACTCGCACTGGGGGTAGTCCCACTGGGTGATGGTCACACCGTCGGTGTGCCGCACCCAGATCGGCGCGTGGTCGACGATCGGCTCGCTGGACATGATCACGCCGGCGGCGTGCACGCCCATCTGCCGGACCAGGCCCTCGACGCCCTTGGCGGTGTCGATGACCTTCTTCACGTCCGGTTCGTTCTCGTACATCCCGCGGATCTCGCCGGCCTCGCCGTACCGGGGGTGCGAGGGGTCGGTGATGCCGTTCAGGTCGATGCCCTTGCCGAGGACGTCGGCGGGCATGGCCTTGGTGAGCCGGTCGCCCATCGCGTACGGGTAGCCCAGCACGCGCGCGGAGTCCTTGATGGCGTTCTTCGCCTTGATCTTGCCGTACGTGCCGATCATGGCCACCTTGTCGGCGCCGTACTTCTCGGTCACGTACCTGATCACCTCGACGCGCCTGCGCTCGTCGAAGTCGATGTCGACGTCGGGCATGGAGACGCGCTCGGGGTTGAGGAACCGCTCGAAGATCAGACCGTGCGGGATCGGGTCGAGGTCGGTGATGCCCATGGCGTACGCGACGATCGAGCCGGCCGCGGACCCTCGGCCGGGGCCGACCGCGATGCCCTGCTTCTTGGCCCACATGATGAAGTCGGCGACGACGAGGAAGTACCCCGGGAACCCCATCTGGATGATGACGTCCATCTCGTACTCGGCCTGCTTCTGGCGGTCGTCGGGGACGCCGCCGGGGAAGCGGCGCTCCATGCCGCGGCGCACCTCCTCCTGGAACCAGGTGATCTCGGTGAAGCCGTCCGGGATGTCGAACTTCGGCATGAGGTTCTTGGCCTCGAACATGCCGGTGGTGTCGATCTGCTCGGCCACCAGGAGGGTGTTGGCGCAGCCCTGCTGCCAGGCATCCGAGGAGTCGACGGCGTACATCTCGTCCGTGGACTTCAGGTAGTAGCCGGTGCCGTCGAAGCGGAAGCGGTCCGGGTCGGAGAGGTTCTTGCCGGTCTGGATGCACAGCAGGGCGTCGTGGGCGGTCGCCTCGTGCGCGTACGTGTAGTGCGAGTCGTTCGTCACCAGGGGCGGGATGCCGAGCTTCTTGCCGATCTCCAGGAGCCCGTCGCGGACCCGGCGCTCGATCTCGATGCCGTGGTCCATCAGCTCCAGGAAGTAGCGGTCCTTGCCGAAGATGTCCTGGTACTCGGCGGCCGCCTTCAGCGCCTCGTCGAACTGGCCGAGGCGCAGCCTGGTCTGGAGCTCGCCGGAGGGGCAGCCGGTGGAGGCGATGAGCCCCTCCGACCACTGGGAGATCGTCTCCTTGTCCATCCGGGGCCACTTCTGGAGCCAGCCCTCGGCGTACGCGTCCGAGGAGAGCTTGAAGAGGTTGTGCAGGCCCGTCCGGTTCGCCGCCCAGATCGTCTTGTGCGTGTAACCGCCCGAACCGGACACGTCGTCGCGCTTCTGGTGCGGCTGGCCCCACTGGATCTTGCGCTTGTTGCGCCGGGACTCGGGGGCGACGTACGCCTCGATGCCGATGATTGGGGTGACGCCCGCCTTCTTCGCGGTGTGGAAGAAGTCATAGGCCCCGTGGAGGTTGCCGTGGTCGCTCATCGCGATGTGGGTCATGCCCATGTCGTTGCACGCGTCGAACATGTCCTTGAGCCGCGCGGCACCGTCCAGCAGCGAGTACTGGGTGTGGACGTGCAGGTGCGTGAACGGCGGCTTCGACACGGTTTCGGCCTCCAGGAAGAACCATCGGTGACAGGCTGCGGACAGTCTGGGGGGTCAGCGACGAAGTCTATGCCGCTGCACTGACACTCGGCGGAGGATCATCCGTACCGTCGTACGGGCGTCGGACCGGAGGCGTGCGTTCGGCGCCGGAACCCGGGCACTCCCGCGTATGTTCGTCCGTTGGAAGTGGACGGACCCCTTGTCCCGGGGCGGCGCGCCCGCCCCGTCATGTCCCGCAGCACCTGCACCAGGAGGCACCCAGCGATGTCGGTCCCGCAGCTCAGCGCCGAGCAACGCGGCGAGCAGATCCTCGCCGTATTCGACACCGCCTTCGGCGAGCTCCTGGCCGCCGACCCGGCCGCGTTCCGTGTGAAGTTCCGCAAGATGGCGGCCTCCGCCTTCGCGTTCTACCGCGGCACGGCGGCGCTCTTCTACCACGACCTGGACGAGGACCGGCGGGGCGGCCCGTACCTGGACGAGCGCACCTCGCGCGTGTGGATCCACGGCGATCTGCACGCCGAGAACTTCGGCACGTACATGGACGCCCAGGGCCGTCTGATCTTCAACGTGAACGACTTCGACGAGGCCTATGTTGGCCCCTTCACCTGGGACCTCAAGCGCTTCGCCGCCTCCGTGGCGCTCATCGGCTACGCGAAGGCGCTCAGCGACGAGCAGATCACCGAACTGGTACGGGTGTACGCGGCCGCGTACCGCGAGCGCATCCACGACCTGTCCACCGGCGCCAAGAGCGACGAGGTGCCGCCCTTTACGCTGGACACCGCCGAGGGCCCCCTCCTGGACGCGCTGCGCGACGCCCGGTCGCTGACCCGCTTCGGGCTCCTGGACTCGACGACCGAGATCCGCGACTTCGAGCGCCGCTTCGCTCCGGGCGGCGGCTCCATCGAGCTGGACGCCGCCACCCGGTACAAGGTCCTCGCGGCCTTCGACGGCTATCTGGAGACGCTCCCGGAGTCCTCGCTGACCCGCCCGGACTCGTACAGGGTGAAGGACGTCGTGGGCCGCCGCGGCATCGGCATCGGCTCGGCGGGCCTGCCGTCGTACAACATCCTTCTGGAGGGCAACAGCGACGCCCTGGAGAACGATGTGGTGATCTACATCAAGCAGGCCCAGACCCCGGCCGTCTCGCGGCACATCACGGACTCCGCGATCCGCGGCTACTTCCGGCACGAGGGCCACCGCACGGTCATCTCGCAGCGCGCCCTCCAGGCGCACGCCGACCCGTGGCTGGGCTGGACCGAGCTGGACGGCGCGGGCCAGCTGGTCGCCGAGGTCTCGCCGTACGCGGTGGACCTGGACTGGGGCGACATCGACGACCCCGAGGAGATCGCCTCGGTGGTCGCGGACCTCGGCCGCGCCACCGCCACGATGCACGCGGCCGCCGACGACGAGAGCGGCCACTCGGAGCTGGTGCCCTTCTCCACGGAACGCGCCATCGACGCGGCCATCGCGGCCGACGAGGACGGCTTCGCCGACCTCCTGGTGGACTTCGCGCACAGTTACGGCTCCCGGGCGCGCGGTGACCACCAGATCTTCGTGGACCTGTTCCGCAACGGGCGGATCCCGGGACTCTAGGGCGCGCGGCCGGTCGCGGGGCGCGGGCCCCGCGACCGATCCGCCCCGCTACGCTCCCATGACGCACAGGAACCCTTTAGGGGACGCTTACGGGAGCGCGTGGGAGACTCACCTCCGCTATGGACATATCCGGGATCCAGCTCAGAGCCGCACGCGCGGCGGTGTTCACGGCTGTCGTCGTGACGCTGTCCGCCGCGTCGCACGTGCTGCTGTCCCGGGTGCCGCTGCCGCTCACCACCGTGGCCGCGATCAGCGCCGCCGTCTTCGCCCTCGCCTTCGCGCTCGCGGGCCGGCAGCGGGGCTTCGGCGGCATCGCCGCCCTGCTGGTCCCGCTGGAACTGGCCGCCGACACGGTGTTCACGACCGGTCAGCACGTCTGTTACGGCAGAGCGGGCGGCCCGGTCGCGGGCCCGCTGCGCTCGGTCGGCTTCGACGTGCTGTGCGGCGGCGGCAGCGTGGGAACCCCGCTGTCCGGGGTGACCGGCGAGGGCCCCGGCCGCGCCGCCGCCCTGCTCGCGCACGCCGATCCTGCCGCCGCCTGGCTGCTGCTCGGCGCGCACGTCACCGTCGGCCTGCTCGCGGCCGCCTGGCTGCGCCGGGGTGAGCGCGCCCTGGACCAGCTGCTGCGCGCCGTGGCCGCCTCGGCGTTCCGGCCGCTGCTGCTCGCGGTCGCCGCGGTGTGCGCGCCGCCCGCCCCGGCCCGTCCGCTGCCGCGCACCGCGCCCCGGCGGTCCGCGGCCCGCACTCTCCTTCTGGCGCACTCCCTGGGACGCCGCGGACCGCCCCGCCCGGCCGTCTTCGCCTGAGCCCGCCCGCCTTCGGGCCGCCGTGCGCGACCGGACGGACGAACGTTCCCCCGGCTCGCGCTGAGCACCAGCAGTCCCCCTTACGTATTCCGCGTACCACGTGTGCGCGTCCCCGATGGAGAACACCACTATGAGCAAGCGGAACAGCCAGGCGTCGAAGACGGCCGCGCGCGAGAAGCTGCGCCTGGAGCGCGAGCGCCAGGCCAGGCGCGACAAGATCAAGCGCCAGGGAATCGTGGCCGGCTCCCTGGTCGCGGTCCTCGCGATAGCGGGCGGCATCGGCTACGCGGTCGTGCAGAACAACAAGCCCAGCCACTGGGACGGACTGAAGGACGCCAAGAACGTCGTGGCGCCCGCCAACACCACGGGCACCAAGGGCACCACGGTCGTCATCGGCAAGGACACCGCCAAGAAGACCCTCAAGGTCTACGAGGACCCGCGCTGCCCCGTCTGCGCCCAGTTCGAGCAGACCGTCGGCACGACCGTCAAGAAGGACCTGGACGACGGCAAGTTCAAGATCCAGTACATCGGCGCCACCTTCATCGACGGCAAGGACAACGGCCAGGGCTCCAAGAACGCCCTGAGCGCTCTGGGCGCGGCGCTGAACGTCAGCCCGGAGGCGTTCCTCGAGTACAAGACGGCGCTGTACTCGGCGAAGTGGCACCCCGACGAGCAGACGGACAAGTTCAAGGACGACTCGTACCTGATCAAGGTCGCGGACACCGTCCCGGCGCTGAAGGCCAACAGCAAGTTCCAGGACGACGTCAAGAAGGGCACCTATGACGCCTGGGCCGTGGCCATGTCCAAGACCTTCGACGACAACAAGGACGGCGTGACCGGCACGCCGGGCTTCGTCATGAACGGCAAGCAGCTCACCGCGGACAGCCAGGGCACCCCGCTCCTGACGGTGGAGGCCTTCAACAAGGCGGTGGGCGAGGCCCTCAAGGCCTGACCGGTCACCACCCGGCCACCCCCGGACCGTCCGGCGCGGCAGGCGGGGTGACGTGGGCGGCGCGTGTGATCTGTGTGGCCTGAGCGGCGAAAAGCGAAAGAGCGGGCGAACTTTTTCCAGTTCGCCCGCTCTTGGCTTGTACTGCTCGGTAACCTCATCGCCCGTGACCAGTCGATTCAGATCCACCAACTCCGGGGACGCGCTCAACTCCCGTACCCCGCGCCGCCGTACGGTCGTCAAGGCCGCGGCCGCCACCGCCGTTCTCGCCGCCCCGCTCGCGGCCGCCCTGCCCGCCCGCGCCGCCGAGGCGCCCGCCTTCCTGCACGGTGTCGCCTCCGGCGACCCGCTGCCCGACGGCATCCTGCTGTGGACCCGGGTGACACCCGCCGCCGAGGCGATACCCGGCTCCGGGCTCGGCCCGGACACCCAGGTGAGCTGGACCGTCGCCAGGGACAAGGCGTTCACCTCGATCGTCACCACCGGTTCCACCGTCGCGACGGCCGCCTCCGACCACACCGTCAAGGCGGACATCCGCGGTCTCCAGCCGGCCACCGACTACTGGTTCCGCTTCTCGGCGGGCGGCACCGACTCACCGGCGGCGCGTACCCGCACCGCGCCGGCAGCCGACGCGGCCGTGCCGGGCCTGCGCTTCGGCGTGGTCTCCTGCGCCAACTGGGAGGCCGGCTACTTCTCGGCGTACCGCCATCTCGCGGCCAGGAGCGACCTGGACGCCTGGATGCACCTCGGCGACTACATCTACGAGTACAAGTCCGGCGAGTACGGGACCCGAGGCAAGGTCGTACGGCCCCACTCCCCCGCCAACGAGATCCTCACCCTCGCCGACTACCGCACCCGGCACGGCCGTTACAAGACCGACCCGGACCTCCAGGCCCTGCACCACAAGGCGCCGGTCGTCGCGATCTGGGACGACCACGAGTTCGCCGACAACTCCTGGTCGGGCGGCGCGGTCAACCACACCGAGGGCGCCGAGGGCGCCTGGTCGGACCGTCAGGCGGCCGCGAAGCAGGCCTACTTCGAGTGGATGCCGGTCCGCCCGGCCATCGCGGGCACCACCTACCGCAGGCTGCGCTTCGGCAAGCTCGCCGACCTGGCGCTGCTCGACCTGCGCTCCTTCCGGTCCCAGCAGGCGTCCACCGCCAGCGGTTCGGTGGACGACCCGGACCGCACGATCACCGGGCGCGCCCAGCTCGACTGGCTGAAGTCCGGGCTCAAGTCCTCGGACACCACCTGGCGCCTGGTCGGCAACTCGGTGATGATCTCGCCGTTCTCGGTGGGCTCCCTCTCCGCCGACCTGCTCAAGCCGCTCGCCAAGCTGCTCGGGCTGCCGCAGGAGGGCATCGCCGTCAACACCGACCAGTGGGACGGCTACACCGACGACCGCCGCGAACTGCTCGCGCACCTGCGCTCCAACGCGATCGGCAACACCGTCTTCCTGACCGGTGACATCCACATGGCCTGGGCCAACGACGTGCCGGTGGACGCCGGTACGTACCCGCTGTCCCCGTCCGCCGCCACGGAGTTCGTGGTCACCTCGATGACCTCCGACAACCTCGACGACATCGTCAAGGTCCCCGAGGGCGTCGTCTCGGCCGTCGCCGCCCCGGTCATCCGCGCGGCCAACCGCCACGTCCACTGGGTCGACACCGACCGGCACGGCTACGGCGTCCTGGACATCACCGCCGACCGCGCGCAGATGGACTACTACGTGCTGTCGGACCGCACGAACCCGAACGCGACCTCGTCCTGGGCCCGTTCGTACCGCACGCGCAGCGGCACACAGGCGGTGGAACGGACGTACGACCCCGTATAGGGGCGGATGATCGCGAGTGATCAAGTCCTAGTATTATTAGGGATATTGACGGCTTGAAAGGTAAATAGGCCGTCACTATCGATCGCGATTGGAGTCACATGGCCACCCCCCAACGTGTCCTGACGAAGTCCGCGGTGCTCGGCGCCGCCCTGGTCCTCGCCGGACTCACCACCACCTCCGCCGAGGCCCAGGACGTCGCGGCGGCGGCGCCCGCCTACGTCAACCTGGCCCCGATGGAGACCGCTCCCGTCTACGCCCAGCCCACGTCCTCGTCGACGCGGTTCCACTCGGTGGCGCGGGGCACCACCCTGCGCATCCAGTGCTCGACCACCAAGACCCCTTCGGGGGAGCGGTGGTTCCGGATCTACGACTCCAAGCCGACGAGCTGGGTGTGGTCCGGGCACTTCATGTCGCTGGTGCACCCGCCCAAGGAGTGCTTCCCGGGCTAGGCGCTACAGCGAGTCGAGGAAGCCGAGTGCCACCTTCCAGGTGGCCTCGGCCGCCTCGGCGTCGTAGTCGGGGAGATCGGGGTCGGTGTAGAGGTGGCCCGCGCCCGCGTAGCGGTAGATCTCCACGTCCGCGCCGGTTCTCTGCATCTGGAGATACCAGGCGCTCAGCCAGTCGTCCGTCTCGAACTGGTCCGGCTCGGCGACGTGCAGCTGGACCGGAAGGCCGTCCACCGAGGCGCTCTCGGCGATGTCCGACGTGCCGTGCAGCAGGAGCAGTCCGCGGGCCTTCTCGTCGCCCAGGGCCAGGGTCTGGCCCACCGAGGCGCCCAGGGAGAAGCCCGCGTAGACCAGGCCGCGCTCGGAGAAGGGCGCGGCGGCCAGGACCGCCCGCTTCAGCAGCTCGTCCTTGCCGATCCCGTCGCTGAAGGCCATGCCCTCCTCGACGGTCTCGAAGGTGCGCCCCTCGAAGAGGTCGGGGGTCCACACCTCGTGGCCCGCGGCCCGCAGCCGGTCCGCCGCCGCGCGCACCGCGGGACGCAGGCCGTAGGTCGAGTGAAAGAGCATGATGTTCATGGACTCCATGGTGCCAGCCGGCACCGACGGCGCAGGTCCGGCCGTACCGCGGCACCGATGGGACCCGCGTTGCCGGAGCACTTTGGAGCGGCTCCCTGGGATACCCAGTTGCGCCCCGAGAACACAGGTTCATGACGCCGAGGGCCGGTTACGTTCTCAGGCATGGAGAACGTACTGCGCCCGGTGATCGTCGTCGGCGGCTCGGTCGTGCTCAGCCTGCTCATCGGATGGTCCGTGGACCGTCTGCTGCGCCGGGCCGCCGACCGGCACAGCCAGACCTCCCTGTGGGGTCTGCTCCGCCGCGGCCGCGTCCCCTTCCAGCTCGTCCTGTTCGCGGCCCTGCTCAGAGGTTCCTACGGCCAGGTGAGGATCCTGGTCGAGCACCGGACCGGCATCGGCCGGACCCTGACCCTCATCCTCATCGGCGCCGCCGCCTGGCTGGTGGTGAGCATCGCCACGGCGGTCGTCGAGACCTCGTACAGCCGCTACGCGAACGCGCACCGCGATCCGGCCCGGATCCGGCGGGTCCGCACCCAGGTCACGCTGATCCAGCGGGTGGTCACCGCGGTCGTCGGTGTCGTCGCGGCCGCCGCGATGCTGCTGACGTTCCCCGCGATGCGCGCGGCCGGTGCCTCGCTGCTGGCCTCGGCCGGGATCCTCGGCATCGTCGCCGGTGTCGCCGCCCAGTCCACGCTCTCGAACCTCTTCGCCGGACTCCAGATCGCCTTCGGCGACATGGTGCGGCTCGGCGACACCGTGGTGGTCGACGGCGAGTGGGGCACCGTCGAGGAGATCACCCTGACGTTCCTGACGGTCCGGACGTGGGACGAGCGCCGGATCACCATGCCGGTCTCGTACTTCACCTCCAAGCCCTTCGAGAACTGGTCGCGCGGCACGCCCCAGATGACCGGGATCGTGTTCCTGCACCTGGACCACTCGGCCCCGGTGGAGGCGATGCGCGGGAAGCTGCGGGACATCCTGCGGGCGTGCCCGGCCTGGGACGGCCGCGACTACGGCCTCGCCGTGACCGACTCGACGCCCAGCACCATGCAGGTGCGCGCGCTGGTCACCGCGAAGGACGCGGACGACATCTGGACGGTACGGGTCACGGTCCGCGAGCAGCTGCTCCGCTGGCTGGGCGAGCAGCACCCGTACGCGCTGCCCCGTGTCGCCACCGCCGAGGCGGCGCCGCTGCCGGGGCAGGCCCGGCGGACGGGACGCCCGGAGGCGGACGCGGTGGCCGCCCGCACCAACCACGGCCGCCACACCCACGAAGCGCCCCGCACCGGCCCCGGCCGCGGCTGACCCGGCCCCCAGCCCCTGCCCTCGGCCCCGGGCCGGAAGCCCGGCGGGCCCGCCCGAACGCACCGGACCGACCGGGCGTCAGACACCGGGCATGGGGCCGCAGGGCTCGGGTGTCGCCGTCGGGCGTCAGGCGTCAGTTCGGGGCTCGGGCGTCGGCGTCGGGCGACAGGCGTCAGTTCGGGCCTCGGGAGTCGGCGTCGGGCCTCGGCCGGTACACGTCAGGCGTCGGGGCTCGGGGCTCGGGCCTCAGGTCTCAGGTCTCAGGTCTCAGGTCTCAGCGGAGGCTGCGGACGTCGAGGTGGCGCAGGACGCGGTCCACGATCTCCGGGTCGGCCCCGGGCTCGCTCCGCGCGGACAGCACCTCGTGCCGGGCCGCGCTCATCATCTCCCCCTGGATCCGCCGCATCCGCTTCATCCGCCGGACCCGCTGCACATGCGCCTCGCGCCGCTCCTCGTCCCCCATGTCGGGACTGATCCGCACCCCGATCTCGAAGGCCCGGCGCAGCAGCTGCTCGGACAGCTCCTCCGGCAGCTCCTCGACCTCCTCGATCTCGCGCAGCCTGCGCCGCGCGGCCTTGGCGGCCCGTACCGCGAGCTCCTTCTCGAAGGCCTTCTCGACGTCCTCGTCGGCCCGCACCCCGAGCTTCCTGACCAGCCACGGCAGGGTGAGCCCCTGGAGCACCAGGGTCGCCATGATCACCCCGAACGCGATGAACACGATCTCGTCCCGGTCGGGGAACGGCGCCCCGTCGTCCATCTTCAGCGGAATCGCGAGCGCCAGGGCCACGGAGGCGACCCCGCGCATCCCGGCCCACCACATGACCACGGTCTCCCGCCACGAGGTCGGGATCTCCTCGTCGTAGTCCCGCTTGGCGTGCAGCCGTTTGGTCAGCCAGGTCGCCGGCAGCAGCCAGGCAAGGCGGACGAACACGACCACCACGACGATCGTGGCGGCCCAGCCGAGCAGCTCCCCCCAGCGTCCCGACGCCGTACGGATCGCGTTGTGCAGTTCGAGGCCGATGAGCCCGAACGCGACCCCGGTGACGAGCGTGTCCACCACCTCCCAGACGGTCGACCCGGCGAGCCGGGTCATGACGTCGTCGGCGTCGGTGGCGTACTCGGCCAGGAACAGGGCGGTGACGAGCACGGCGAGGACGCCCGATCCGTGCAGTTCCTCGGCCAGCACGTAGGCGGCGTAGGGCACCAGCAGGGTGAGACCGACCTGGAGGGAGGCGTCCCCGACCAGGGTCATCAGCCGGTTCGCGGCCCAGCCGAGGGCCAGCCCGACGGCGAGCGCGACGACGGCGGAGAGCACGAAGTCGAGTCCGGCCCGCCAGGGCGAGAAGCTGCCGCTGACGGCCGCGGCGATCGCGACGTGGTAGAGCACGATCGCCGTCACGTCGTTGAAGAGGCCCTCCCCCTCCAGGATCGACACCAGGCGGCGCGGCAGCCCGAGCTGACCGGCGACGGCGGTCGCCGCGACCGGGTCCGGGGGTGCCACGAGCGCGCCGAGCGCGAAGGCGGCGGCGAGCGGCAGACCCGGCACGATCGAGCTCGCGACGCCCGCGACGGCCAGTGTGGTGACGAACACCAGGGCCACGGCGAGCAGGAAGATCGGGCGTCTGTTCGCGGCGAACTGTCTCCACGAGGTACGGCGCACCGCGGCGTACAGCAGCGGCGGCAGCAGCGCGGGCAGGATCAGTTCCGGCGGGATGTCCACGTTCGGGACGAAGTCCAGCACGGCCAGCACTATGCCGAGCAGCGTCATCAGGACCGGCGCGGGAAACCCCCACCGCTCTCCGAGCGGGACGCTGACCACGGCGCCGAGCAGCAGCACGAACAGCAGGGCCAACTGATCCACGGTCAGTGCTCCGGCGGGGTCTAGACGATCAAAGGCGTACCAGACCCCAAGCGTGCCACGCGGCTAGCGCGATCCCCGGCTCACAGCGCCTTGCGCATCGCGCGGTGCGGCATTCCCGCGTCCGCGAACTCGGGACCGTAGGCCACGTATCCGAGCCGTTCGTAGAACCCCAGGGCGTGGGTCTGGGCGTGCAGGTCCACGGCGGCCAGTCCCCGCGCGCGGGCCGCGGTCTCGATGGCCCGTACGAGCGCGGCGCCGACGCCGAGTCCGCGCGCCGCGCGGGTCACGGCGAGCCGCCCGAGGGAGCCGACGGCCGGATCCCCGCCGACCTTCGCCGCGGCCGCGTCGCCCTCCAGGAGCCGCCCGGTGCCGAGGGGTACGCCGTCCTCGCGGATGGCCAGCACGTGCAGGGCGCCGGGGTCGTAGGCGTCGTACTCGATGTCCTGCGGGACGCCCTGCTCGCCGACGAAGACGTCCTTGCGCACCGCGAAGCAGGCCTCACGGTCGCCGGCGCCCTCGGCGACGCGCACCTCGTACACGCCCGCGGGGGAAAGGTCCGTGTCCGGGGCGCCGCTCACGCGTTGCTCTCCTCACGGACCTTGTCGAGGGCCCGCTGAAGGTCCTCGGGGTAGTCGCTCTCGAACTCCACCCACCGCCCGTCGGCGGGGTGCTCGAAGCCGAGCCGCACCGCGTGCAGCCACTGGCGGGTGATGCCGAGGCGCTTGGCGAGCGTGGGGTCGGCGCCGTAGGTCAGGTCGCCGACGCAGGGGTGGCGGTGGGCCGACATGTGGACGCGGATCTGGTGGGTGCGCCCGGTCTCCAGCTTGATGTCGAGCAGGGAGGCGGCGCGGAACGCCTCGACCAGGTCGTAGTGCGTGACGGAGGGCTTGCCCTCGGCCGTGACCGCCCACTTGTAGTCGTGGTTCGGGTGGCGTCCGATGGGCGCGTCGATCGTGCCGCTGGTCGGGTCAGGGTGGCCCTGCACGAGCGCGTGGTAGCGCTTGTCGACCGTGCGCTCCTTGAACTGGCGCTTGAGCGAGGTGTACGCGTACTCCGACTTGGCGACCGTCATCAGGCCCGAGGTGCCCACGTCCAGGCGGTGGACGATGCCCTGGCGCTCCGCGGCGCCGGAGGTCGAGATGCGGTAGCCGGCGGCCGCGAGACCGCCGATGACGGTCGGGCCGGACCAGCCGGGGCTGGGGTGCGCGGCCACGCCGACGGGCTTGACGATCACGAGCACGTCGTCGTCGTCGTGGATGATCTCCATGCCCTCGACGGGCTCGGCGACGATCTGCACGGGGGCGGGGGCGCCGGGCATCTCCACCTCGAGCCAGGCGCCGCCGTGCACGCGCTCGGACTTGCCGACCACCGAGCCGTCGACCGTGACCTTCCCCGCCGCGGCGAGCTCAGCGGCCTTGGTACGGGAGAAGCCCAGCATGCGGGAGATGGCGGCGTCGACACGCTCGCCCTCCAGGCCGTCGGGCACGGGCAGGGTGCGGATCTCGGGAATGGTGCTCACCCGTCGAGTATGCCGGACGGCTCGGACACCGCCGGACCACGTCCCGAACGCCAGTGCACGGCAGGAGCCCGCCCGAGGCCGCCGTACGGGCCGCGGGACGGCCCGTACGGCGGCCGGGAGGGTCAGTCCTTGTGGACGGTGCCGTCCGGGTCGAGACCCCGGAACGACAGCAGCACGATGAGGATGCCGCCGCAGACGATCGCCGAGTCGGCGAGGTTGAAGACGGCGAAGTGATTGGGTGCGATGAAGTCCACGACCGCGCCCTCGAAGACGCCGGGCGAGCGGAAGACCCGGTCGGTCAGGTTGCCGAGCGCGCCGCCGAGCAGGAGGCCGAGCGCGATGGCCCACGGCAAGCTGTACAGCTTGCGGGCGAGCCGGGCGATGACGACGATCACCGCCGCCGCGATCACCGTGAAGATGACCGTGAAGGCCTGGCCGAAGCCGAAGGCGGCGCCCGCGTTGCGGATCGCCTCGAACTTCAGCCAGTCCCCGAGGATGTCGATCGAGTCGTGGTGCTCCAGCTTCGCCACCACGATCATCTTGCTGACGAGATCGAGGGCGTACGCCAGGACGGCCACCGTGAAGAGCACGGCAATCCTGCGCTTGCCCCGGGGCCGCTCGGCCGGGACCGGCGCGTCGGCCCCGGACCGGTCTCCGGACGCCGCGTTCCCGCCGGACCGCTCCGGTTCGGCGGCCGCCGCCCCTGGAATGTCCGGCGTACCGATGATGCGCTCCGCCTCTGCCACGTGAGTGAGTCCCTCGACCTAGGTTCCTGACTGAGGACGAGGGTACGGCACACGCCTGCGGGCGAAGGTGGTCAGGATCACTCCCGCGCGCGGGCCCCCCTGCTCAGGGGCACTCCCGCGCGCGGGAGTGCGGCTCCGGGGCGCCGCGCCGGGGTCCTCAGTGCCTGCGTTCCTGCTTCTGCTTGCACTCGACGCACAGGGTGGCGCGCGGGAATGCCTGCATACGGGCCTTGCCGATGGCGTTGCCGCAGTTCTCGCAGAGCCCGTAGGTGCCCGCGTCGAGGCGGTCCAGGGCGTGCTCGGTCTGCTCCAGCGTCTCGCGCGCGTTCGAGTTGAGCGCCATCTCGTGCTCGCGCGTGATGTTCTTCGTACCGGTGTCCGCCTGGTCGTCGCCCGCGCCGTCGCCGGAGTCGCGCATCAGGCCCGCGAGGGCCTCCTCGGACGAGGAGATCTCGGCGCGCAGCCGCAGCGCCTCCGACTGGAGCTCCGCCCGGGCCTCCCCGACCTCCTCCGGCGTCCAGGGGTCCTCTCCCGGCCGCACCGCGAGCTCTCCGGGTTCCACCGCGGCGATCCTCGCCTTCGGTACCGCGGTGGCCTTCTTCGCGGCCGTGGCAGAGCCACGGGTCTTCTTCGCAACCACCGTCGTGGCTCCCGTCGTCTTCGCGGCCTCGGCCGCGCCCTGGGCCGCCGAGGCGGCCGTCTTCCCGGCCCCTCCGGTGCTCTTGCGTGCCGTGCCCGCGCTCTTCCCCGCCGCGGCACCGGCCGGCGCCGCCGACTTCCCGGACGTGTGCCCGCCCGCCGCCGTGGCCGCCTTCTTGGCGCCGGCCTTCCTGGCGGCCGTCTTCCTGCCCGCGGCCTTCGCGGGAGCGGCCTTGGAGGACGCCGCCCTCGTTCCCGCCGTCTTCGCGGACGCCGTCCCGCCGGCCGGTTCGGCCGACCCGCCGGCAGCCCTCACCGGCTCCGTCCCGGTCGCCGCGGTGGCCGTCTGCGCGCTCTTCTTCCCGTCCGTGTCCTTGGCCGCCGCTCTCGTGGATCTGCCCGACGCCGACTGCTGTACGGCGGTCTTCTTCGCCACCATGGCCGCGGCCCCTTCACATATTGTGATCTTGCTCGCGAATCGTGCTGGGACGATAAATCGACTTCCGGCCCGCGGCAACGGGACCTGACCACGATTCGCCCGCCACGCGAGCCCCGCGCGGCGAGTCTGCCTCCGTTGTGCCCAGCTCCCCGCCGGGTAATCCGCCGGGGCCGGCGTCCCGGGATCCGGACGCGCGCACCTCGCCATTCGGGTCACGGCGCAGGCCACGGCGGTGACCGGGAAAACCGGTCGGCCGCCGTCCCCGGGGCGCCGTACACTGGGCGGAGCGAGAAGCGTGGATGGGGACGAGTAGCGGCGTACGCGGCCAGGAGCGACCCGGGGACGGTGGAAGCCCGGGGGCGAGCGCGACGCGAAGATCACCCCGGAGCCGCCGGCAGAACACCCCTCTGGGGCCAGTAGACCCGGCATCGCGACCCCAATGAGGGGGCTCACCGGCGCGAACGGCGCATCGGAGGGCCAAGGAGGGTGGTACCGCGGGAGCGCGCCGCACACGGCGTCCGTAGCAACACGGCTCTCGTCCCTCCGACGGAAGGCAGAAAGTCCGTTGGAGGAAGCTCGCCGATGACAGCGCCGACGTACCGCCAGGTGCCCGCCCAGGTCGACCTGCCCGCACTCGAGCACGCCGTGCTCGACTTCTGGCGTGAGCAGAAGATCTTCGCCAAGAGCCTCGAGCAGTCCGAGGGCCGGCCGGAGTGGGTGTTCTACGAAGGCCCGCCCACCGCCAACGGCATGCCGGGTGCCCACCACATCGAGGCGCGCGTCTTCAAGGACGTCTTCCCGCGCTTCCGCACCATGCGCGGGTACCACGTGGGCCGCAAGGCCGGCTGGGACTGCCACGGCCTCCCCGTGGAGCTGGCGGTCGAGAAGGAGCTCGGCTTCACCGGCAAGCAGGACATCGAGGCGTTCGGCATCGCCGAGTTCAACGACCGGTGCCGCCAGTCCGTGACCCGCCACACCGACGCGTTCACCGAGCTGACGAACCGCATGGGCTACTGGGTCGACCTCGAGGATGCCTACCGCACCATGGACCCCGAGTACATCGAGTCCGTGTGGTGGTCGCTCAAGGAGATCTTCAACAAGGGCCTGCTGGTCCAGGACTACCGCGTCGCGCCCTGGTGCCCGCGCGACGAGACGGGCCTGTCGGACCACGAGCTGGCCCAGGGCTACGAGACCATCGTCGACCCCTCCGTGTACGTCCGTTTCCCGCTCACCTCCGGTCCGCTGGCCGGCCGCGCCGCGCTCCTGGTGTGGACGACCACTCCGTGGACCCTGGTGTCCAACACCGCGGTCGCCGCCCACCCGGGTGTCACCTACGTCGTCGTGACGAACGGCGAGGAGCAGCTCGTCGTCGCGCAGCCTCTCGTGGAGAAGGCGCTCGGCGAGGGCTGGGAGACCACCGGCGAGTCCTTCACGGGTGCCGAGATGGAGCGCTGGACGTATCAACGTCCCTTCGAGCTCATCGAGTTCCCCGAGGCCGCCCACTTCGTGGTCAACGCCGAGTACGTGACGACCGAGGACGGCACGGGTCTGGTCCACCAGTCCCCCGCCTTCGGTGAGGACGACCTCAAGGTCTGCCGCTCGTACGGCCTCCCGGTGGTGAACCCGATCCGCCCGAACGGCACCTTCGAGGAGAGCGTCCCCCTGGTGGGCGGTGTCTTCTTCAAGAAAGCGGACGAAAAGCTCACCGAGGACCTCCAGAGCCGCGGCCTGCTCTTCAAGCACGTTCCGTACGAGCACAGTTACCCGCACTGCTGGCGCTGCCACACCGCGCTCCTGTACTACGCGCAGCCCTCCTGGTACATCCGCACGACGGCCGTCAAGGACCGCCTCCTGGAGGAGAACGAGGGGACCAACTGGTTCCCGGAGTCCGTCAAGCACGGCCGTTTCGGCGACTGGCTGAACAACAACATCGACTGGGCGCTCTCGCGCAGCCGTTACTGGGGCACCCCGCTGCCGCTGTGGACCTGCGAGGAGGGCCACCTCACCTGTGTCGGCTCGCGCGCGGAACTGACCGAGCTGACCGGCACCGACCAGTCCGGACTCGACCCGCACCGCCCGTACATCGACGCGGTGACCTTCCCGTGCCCGCAGGGCGGCTGCGGTCTGACGGCGACCCGCGTCCCCGAGGTCATCGACGCCTGGTACGACTCGGGTTCGATGCCGTTCGCGCAGTGGGGCTACCCGTACAAGAACAAGGAGATCTTCGAGAGCCGCTACCCGGCCCAGTTCATCTCCGAGGCCATCGACCAGACGCGCGGCTGGTTCTACACGCTGATGGCCGTCGGCACCCTGGTCTTCGACAAGTCCTCGTACGAGAACGTGGTGTGCCTCGGCCACATCCTCGCCGAAGACGGCCGCAAGATGTCCAAGCACCTGGGCAACATCCTCCAGCCGATCCCGCTGATGGACCAGCACGGTGCCGACGCGGTGCGCTGGTTCATGGCGGCCGGCGGCTCCCCGTGGGCGGCCCGGCGCGTGGGCCACGGCACCATCCAGGAGGTCGTCCGCAAGACGCTCCTCACCTACTGGAACACCGTCGCCTTCCAGGCCCTGTACGCCCGCACCAGCGACTGGGCGCCCAGCGCGGCCGACCCGGCCCCGGCCGACCGTCCGGTCCTGGACCGCTGGCTGCTGTCCGAACTCCACGCGCTCACCGACCAGGTGACGCAGGCTCTGGAGGCGTACGACACCCAGCGGGCCGGAAAGCTCCTGTCGGCCTTCGTCGACGACCTCTCGAACTGGTACGTGCGCCGCTCCCGCCGCCGCTTCTGGCAGGGCGACAAGGCCGCGCTGCGCACGCTGCACGAGGTCGTGGAGACGGTCACGCGGCTGATGGCCCCGCTGACCCCGTTCATCACCGAGCGGGTCTGGCAGGACCTGGTCGTCCCGGTCACCCCGGACGCCCCCGAGTCGGTGCACCTGTCGAGCTGGCCCGAGGCGGACCTGTCCGTCATCGACCCGGAGCTGTCGCGCCAGATGCTGCTGGTGCGCCGTCTCGTGGAGCTCGGCCGGGCCACGCGCGCGGAGTCCGGGGTCAAGACCCGTCAGCCCCTGTCCCGCGCGCTGATCGCGGCGACCGGCTTCGCGGCGCTCGACCCCGAGCTGCACGCGCAGATCACCGAGGAGCTGAATGTGAGTTCCCTCGCATCGCTCTCCGAGGTGGGCGGCTCGTTGGTCGACACCACCGCGAAGGCGAACTTCCGCGCCCTGGGCAAGCGCTTCGGCAAGGGCGTCCAGGATGTGGCGAAGGCCATCTCCCAGGCCGATGCCGCCGCCCTGTCCCTCGCCCTGCGCGAGGGCACCGCGTCGGTCGAGGTCGGCGGCGAGACCGTGACCCTGGCCCCGGACGAGGTCATCATCACGGAGACCCCCCGCGAGGGCTGGTCGGTGGCCTCCGACTCCGGCGCGACCGTCGCGCTCGACCTGGAGATCACCGAGGAGCTGCGGCAGGCGGGCCTCGCCCGTGACGCGATCCGGCTCATCCAGGAGGCCCGCAAGAACAGCGGCCTCGACGTCGCCGACCGCATCGCGCTCCGCTGGACCTCCACCGACCCCGCGGTCGTCGCGGCGCTCGGCGAGCACGCCGGCCTCATCGCCGACGAGGTCCTCGCCACGGACTTCGCCCAGGGCGAGGCCGACGGCGCGTACGGGGAGCCGTTCACCGACGAGGGGCTGTCCCTGGTGTTCCGTCTCCGCAAGGCGTGACGCGGAACACCCACCCGTACCGAAGGCCCGGGGCCGCCAGGATCTCCTGGCGGCCCCGGGCCTTCGCCCTTCCCGGGCCTTCGCCCCGGACCGCGCTCCTCGCACGCCGGAGGGGCTGAAACCTCCCCGCGCCCGGGAAAGGCCCACGCGCCTCCGCCGGCGCCTCCTGGACCCCTTACAGCCCCTCGGTGGGCACGCAAAAGGGCGAGGCCCCCGGAATCCGGGGGCCTCGCCCTGAATGCTGCCGACGCCTAGGGCGTGACGGCCGCCGTCAGTTGTCGTCCTCGTCGATGAGGAACCCGCGCATCGGCGAGGGCGCCTGCTGCATCGGCGACGGGCCCTGGGGCCGCACCGGAGCCATCGGCTGGGTCATCGCGGGCGACATCTGCTGCTGCCCGCCGTAGGACGGTCCGCCCTGCGACGGTCCGCCCATGCCACCGCCCATGCCCGGGTTGCCGCCGTAGGACGGCGCACCGGCACCCGCGGGAGCCATGGAGGGCGCGGAGGACGCCGGCAGGGACGCGGCGGCCGGGGTGCGCGGCGGAGCGAGCGAGTCGTCCGCCTGCGTCTCCAGCTGGCGCAGCTGCGACTCCAGGTAGGACTTCAGACGCGTTCGGTACTCGCGCTCGAAGCCGCGCAGGTCCTCGACCTTGCGCTCCAGCGTGGCGCGGGCGGACTCCAGGGAGCCCATCGCGACGCGGTGCTTCTCCTGCGCGTCCCGCTCCAGGGCGTCGGCCTTGGCACGGGCGTCGCGCTCCAGACCCTCGGCGCGGCTGCGGGCCTCACCGACGATCTTGTTGGCCTCGGAGCGTGCCTCGGCGATCGCCTGGTCGGCGGTCTGCTGAGCCAGCGAGAGGACACGGGCGGCGCTGTCGCCACCGGGGCCCTGCTGCTGCATCTGCTGACCGGGGCCGCCCATGGGACCGCCCATGGGGCCACCCATCGGACCGCCCATCGGGCCACCCATGGGACCGCCCATCGGGCCACCCATCTGCTGCATCTGGCCGGGGCCGCCCTGGCCCATGGGGCCACCCATCTGCTGCATCTGACCGGGACCACCCTGGCCCATGGGGCCCTGACCCATCGGACCCTGGCCCATCGGCCCCTGACCCATGGGGCCCTGACCCATCGGACCCTGACCCATGGGGCCCTGGCCCATCGGACCCTGGCCCTGCGGGCCGCCCTGACCACTGGGACCCGCGGGAAGCGCGGGGGCACCGCTCGGCAGCTGGGGCGGGCCGCCCATGGGACCACCCATGGGACCGCCCATCCCCTGCGGCGGACCTGATATCCCCGCGGGCACAGGAGCGCCGGGCCCGCGCATGCCCTGCGGCGGTCCCTGCTGGTCCTGCTGCTCGGGCGGTTTGCGCATACCCTGCTGCTGCTGGTTCTGCGCGGCCGCGCGCGTGGCGGCGGCCAGCTTGGCGCGCAGGTCCTCGTTCTCGCGGAGCAGGCGGGTCAGTTCGGCTTCGACCTCGTCGAGGAAGGCATCGACCTCGTCCTCGTCATAGCCTTCTCGGAGGCGGACGGTCGTGAACTGCTTGTTCCGCACGTCCTCGGGGGTCAACGGCATCTCTTCACCTCAACGTAGTCGTCGGCATTCGGCAAGACCGTATCGTTCACATCGCTCACATCAAGTTCTGCGTAAGTCTGATCAAGATGAAGACGATGATCATCAGCACGAAGAAGGACAGGTCAAGCGCCACGCCCCCGAGACGCAGCGGCGGAATGAACCGCCGCAGAAGCTTGAGCGGTGGATCGGTGACAGTGTAGGTGGCCTCCAGAACGACCACCATCGCCTTGCCGGGTTGCCATGAGCGGGCGAACTGGAAGACGTAGTCCATGACCAGCCGGAAAATCAGCACGATGAGGAAGCACATCAGCGCGATGTAGAAGACCTGCCCGACCACGCTCATGATCCGTGCTTCCCTCTCCCCTGTTTCCTACGGTGTTCCCGGTACTGCGTCTCAGCTCTGGTTGAAGAACCCGCCCTCTGCGATGCGGGCCTTGTCCTCCGCCGTGACATCGACGTTAGCAGGCGACAACAGGAACACCTTCTGCGTCACCCGCTCGATGCTGCCGTGGAGACCGAACACCAAACCGGCGGCGAAGTCGACAAGTCGCTTCGCGTCAGTGTCGTCCATCTCCGTCAGGTTCATGATCACCGGGGTGCCCTCACGGAAGTGTTCCCCGATGGTACGGGCCTCGTTGTAGGTCCGGGGGTGCAGCGTGGTGATCCGGTACGGCTCTCGTTCCGACACGACCTTGGGCATGATCACCGGGGCGTTCTTCTCCAGGCTCTGACGTTCTTGTGTGATGGACGCCACGGGGGCGATGCGCGCCGGACGCCCGGACTCCGCGGCGAGCGAGGCGGAATGCGGCACCGGGTCGCGAGGTGCCGGGGGCTGTACCACTCGTACCGGTTCGTCCCTTTGGGACGAGTGCACCTGATGTGACTGGTGCGGCGCTTCGTGCCGCCGCCGGTCGCGCTCGGGCTCCGGGTCGAGCTCGGGCTCGAAGTCGTCGTCGGGGTCGAATCCTCTGCCGTCGTACCCATCGTCCTCCACGAGGCCGAGGTAGACCGCCATCTTGCGCATCGCGCCGGCCATGCTCTGAGTCCTCCGCTCTGTGGTGGATCGGCTGACGAACTGCCAAGTGCCCGCGATCCACGAGGTCGTTATGCCCGCATTTGGCGGTAATGACCATATTTTCTGCTGTGGTCCGACTTCTTGGCGACGTTACCGGAGGCCGGGTCGGACTCCGAGTACCGCAGTACCGACGCGTACATGTGTCGCTCCGGCCGCCACGGCCTGTTCGAGATCCGAGCTCATCCCTGCCGAGACCATGTTCGCAGCCGGATGGGCCCGGCGCAGGGCAGTCGACAAATCCATCAGCCGCTCGAACGCCTGTTGTTGGCGTCCCTCGTACGCGCCGGTGAGCGGAGCCACGGTCATCAGCCCGTCGAGCCGCAGTCCCGGGGAGTCCGCCACCAGTCCGGCCAACTCCTCGACCCCGCCGACCCCCACGCCGCCCCGCTCGCCCCGTCCGCTCTCCTGCGCGTCCAGCGCGACCTGGATGAGGCATCCCACCTCGCGTTCCGCGCGCACCGCCTCCTTCGAGAGGGCGGTGACGAGCCGGGCCCGGTCGACGGACTGCACGAAATCCGCGTAACCGACCACAGAACGCACCTTGTTGGTCTGCAATTGCCCGACGAAATGCCACAACAAGGGCAGATCCGAGCACTCCGCACGCTTGGGCGCGGCGTCCTGGTCCTTGTTCTCGGCCACGTGCCGTACACCGAGTTCCGACAGGATCCGCACATCGGCGGCGGGATAGGTCTTGGTGACCACGATCAGGGTCACCTCTTCGCGTTTGCGCCCGGCGGCCGTGCACGCCGCCGTGATGCGCTCTTCCACTTTCGCCAGGTTCGCGGCGAGTTGAGCCTTACGGTCCGTCATGCCCCATCAGTCCAGCCAGACATATCCCGCGAGCCGCCCCGTGGTGCGGTCCCGTCGGTACGAGAAGTGGTCCTGCGATTCGAGCGTGCACACCGGCGACCGCTCCCGGTCGCGCACCCCCAGCCGTTCGAGCTGTGCCTGCACCCCTGCGGTCACGTCGACCGCGGGCGTCCCCCAGCTCGTCTCGGAGTGCGCCGCCGGCTCGACGGCGGCGACCTCGGCGCGCATCGCGTCCGGCACCTCATAGCACCGTCCGCAGACGGCGGGGCCGGTGCGGGCGACGATCCTGGCCGGATCGGCGCCGAGCTCCACCATGGCCCGTACGGCCGCGGGAACCACGCCGGCGACCATGCCCGGCCGTCCCGCGTGCGCGGCGGCCGCCACACCGGCGACCGGGTCGGCCAGCAGGACGGGGGTGCAGTCGGCGGTGAGCACGGCGAGCGCCAGCCCCCGCCGCGCCGTGACGACCGCGTCGACGGCGGGGATCTCCGAGGCGCCCCAGGGCTCCTCGACGACCGCCACGTCCGGCCCGTGCACCTGGTTCATCCAGACGACCCGGGCCGGGTCGAGCCCGAGCGCCTTTGCGGCGAGTTCCCGGTTGGCGCGCACGGCGGCGGGGTCGTCGCCGACCGCCCCGCCGAGGTTGAGCTCCTCGTACGGAACGGCGCTCACCCCGCCCCACCTGTCGGTGAAGGCGAAGTGGGCGCCGTTCACGGTGCTCGCAGCGGAGCGCTGTCCTATCACTTCAGGAAGTCCGGCACGTCCAGTTCCTCGGCCGCGCTGTCCGAGTAGGAACGGGACGGCGGGACCGGCGGGGACACCGGCAGCTCGCTGACCGGCTCGGGGGCGGGCTCCGGAGCGGGCTCCTTGGGCGTCACGCTGCCGAGCGACCCGAAGGACGGGCGGCTCTCGGCCTGGCGCGCCGGGGCGGGCTCCTCGCGCCGGGCCGTGGCCGAGCCGAGGACGTTGTCCCGCTTGGCCGGCGGCTGCCCGCCGTCGAAGCCGGCGGCGATGACGGTGACCCGCACCTCGTCGCCGAGGGCGTCGTCGATGACGGCGCCGAAGATGATGTTGGCCTCGGGGTGGGCCGCCTCGCTGACCAGCTGGGCCGCCTCGTTGATCTCGAACAGGCCGAGGTCGGAGCCGCCGGAGATGGACAGCAGGACGCCCCGGGCGCCGTCGATGGAGGCTTCGAGCAGCGGCGAGGAGATCGCCATCTCGGCCGCCGCCACCGCGCGGT
This sequence comes from Streptomyces sp. f51, assembly GCF_037940415.1. Classification (NCBI taxonomy): domain Bacteria; kingdom Bacillati; phylum Actinomycetota; class Actinomycetes; order Kitasatosporales; family Streptomycetaceae; genus Streptomyces; species Streptomyces sp. f51. The sequence goes on from NZ_CP149798.1 coordinate 1,795,035, forward strand.
CGTCGCCGCGGGCCGAGCCGATCCCCATGAGGGCCGAACCGGCCTCGGACATGACCGACTTGACGTCGGCGAAGTCGAGGTTGATCAGACCGGGGGTGGTGATGAGGTCCGTGATGCCCTGGACGCCGGAGAGCAGGACCTGGTCCGCCGACTTGAAGGCGTCGAGGACGGAGACCTGGCGGTCCGAGATGGACAGCAGCCGGTCGTTCGGGATGACGATGAGGGTGTCGACCTCTTCGCGGAGCTCCGCGATGCCGTCCTCGGCCTGGTTCGCGCGGCGCCGGCCCTCGAAGGTGAACGGGCGGGTGACCACACCGATGGTGAGGGCGCCGAGCGAGCGGGCGATGTTGGCCACGACGGGCGCGCCGCCGGTGCCGGTGCCGCCGCCCTCTCCGGCCGTCACGAAGACCATGTCGGCCCCCTTGAGGACCTCCTCGATCTCCTCGCGGTGGTCCTCGGCGGCCTTGCGGCCGACCGCGGGGTTCGCTCCGGCCCCGAGGCCGCGCGTGAGTTCCCGGCCGACGTCGAGCTTGACGTCGGCGTCGCTCATCAACAGCGCCTGAGCGTCGGTGTTGATGGCGATGAACTCGACGCCCTTGAGACCGACCTCGATCATCCGGTTGATGGCATTGACACCACCGCCGCCGACACCGATGACTTTGATGACTGCGAGGTAGTTCTGCGGTGCTGCCACGTCGAAGGCCTCTCGCCTCGAGTTACGTGTCGTCGCCTCGCGTGCTCGCGATCCGACGACTGATGCCGAGTGGGACGGTCCGAACGCCGACCCGAACCCTAACGCTGAAGTTTAGGGTTACCAGTGTGTCTGTTCCTTGGACTCTTCCGAACAGGACACTAAGTCGACAAGTGGCGCGCGTTCAACGAACACGCCGAACCTCCCGTTTTTCTTTTCACCCTATGTGATCAGGCGCAGCACTGCCCAACCAGGGTGCTGGCCTGCGCCGATGCGGGTCAACTGCCCGAGGATGCGGGGGCGGTGGGGGCACTCACGTCGAAGTGCCGGGCCCCGGAATCGGCTTTCATGAGAGCAAGGAGTGTCCTGGCCTTGGCCGGGCCCTTCTCCGCGCTGCCCCACTCGACGGTCCGGCCACCGCTCAACTCCAGGGAGACGGCGTCGTACGAACGGACCTTGACCGTACGGGTGTCACGGGCGACCCGGGCCGGAATGTCCCCCGCGATCCGCACCGCCTCGCGCACCAGCCGGTCGGCGGGGAAACGGCTCGGGGCACCGCTCCTCGGCACAGCCAGCTCCAGGACGGGCACGCCCTTCGGGGCGTCGGGCACCGTGGCGAACCGCACGCCCCCGGCGTCCACTTCGACGAACTTCGCGCCTTTTCCGATGATCAGGACGGGAGTCCGTTCGGTGACGTTCAGACCGATCCCGTGCGGCCAGGACCTGACGACCTCGACCGAGTCGATCCGGGGCAGTTCCTTCAGCAGCCGCGCCTCGATGGCGTCCGTGTCGACGGAGACCAGCGGGGATCCGACCGGCACTCCGGCCGCTTCCCGCACCTGCGCGGCGGTCAGTACGCGGGTACCGGAGACGGACACGCGTTCCGTGCGGAACCAGGGCGAACCGTAGAGGATCCACACGGCGGCGGCCCCGGCCAACACCAGGGCGAACAAAAGGATGATGAGCCTACGAAGGCGGCGGAGCCGCCCCACGAGGGGCGGCCGGGGCGGGCCGGACTCCAGCTTCTGGCGTTCACCGCGCTCGGCGGTCGACGGTCCGGCCACGCTCCCTGCCTTCCCTCATGCGGTCCTAGCGGTGGCGCGAGGCGATCGCCTCGTACACCATGCCGACGAGCAGGTCGTCGGCGTCGCGGCGGCCGAACTCGCTGGCGGCGCGCGACATCTCGTACAGCTTGTGCGGGTCGGCGAGCACGGGCAGCACGTTCTGCTGCACCCACTGCGGGGTCAGCTCCGCGTCGTCGACCAGCAGTCCGCCGCCGGCCTTGACCACCGGCTGGGCGTTCAGCCGCTGTTCGCCGTTGCCGATGGGCAGCGGGACGTAGGCGGCGGGCAGTCCGACGGCGGAGAGCTCGGCGACGGTCATCGCGCCCGCGCGGCACAGCATCATGTCGGCCGCGGCGTACGCGAGATCCATCCGGTCCACGTACGGTACCGGGATGTACGGGGGCATCCCCGGCATCTGGTGCACCTGCGGCAGTTCGTTCTTCGGGCCGACCGCGTGCAGGATCTGGATTCCCGCCTGCTGGAGGTACGGAGCCGCCTGCTGGACCACCTCGTTGAGGCGGCGGGCGCCCTGCGAGCCGCCCGACACGAGGAGCGTGGGCAGGTTCGGGTCGAGCCCGAACGCGGCGCGCGCCTCGGGGCGTACGGCGGCCCGGTCGAGGGTGGCGATGGAGCGGCGCAGCGGGATGCCGATGTAGCGGGCACCGCGGAGCTTGCTGTCGGGCGTGGAGACGGCGACCTGGGCCGCGTACCGCGATCCGATCTTGTTGGCGAGTCCGGGCCGGGCGTTGGCCTCGTGGATCACGATGGGCACGCCGAGCCGCTTGGCCGCCAGATAGCCGGGCAGCGCCACGTAGCCGCCGAAGCCGACGACCGCGTCCGCCTTGGTCCGCTCCATGATCTGCTCGACGGCCTTGATCGTGCCGCGCAGCCGCCCGGGAACCGTGATCAGCTCGGGGGTGGGCTTGCGCGGCAGCGGTACGGCCGGGATCAGCGCGAGTTCGTAGCCCCGCTCGGGTACGAGCCGGGTCTCAAGGCCGCGTTCCGTGCCCAGGGCCGTGATTCCCACGGTCGGGTCCTGCCTGCGCAGGGCGTCCGCGAGGGCGAGCGCGGGCTCGATGTGGCCGGCGGTCCCCCCGCCGGCGAGTACGACATGCACCGAAATTCACCGCTCTCCGGACGAACGCGCCGCAGAGGCACGCCGTCGCATCGTGTTCCATCTCCGGGGCCCCGCGGCCCTTGCGGACTCTCTCACCGCACCCCGCCTTCTGCCAAAGCGGGGTTGCCGCAGCGCGAGAGCCGCCCGCGCAGCGGGGTCGTCACGCGCGAAGGCGATCAGCAACCCGATGGCGAACATGGTCGGCAGCAGGGCGGAACCCCCGTAGGAGAACAGCGGGAGCGGGACTCCGGCGATCGGCAGCAGACCGAGCACCGCACCGATGTTGATCACGGCCTGGGCCGTGATCCAGGTGGTCACGCCTCCCGCGGCATACCTCACGAAGGGGTCCTCCGTGCGTCCGGCCACGCGGATACCCGCATAGCCTAGAGCCGCGAAGAGGGCGAGCACCGACAGCGTCCCCGCGAGGCCCAGTTCCTCCCCGGTGACGGCGAAGATGAAGTCGGTGTGCGCTTCGGGCAGTTGTCCCCATTTCTCCACACTGGCGCCGAGGCCGGAGCCGAACAGGCCGCCGGAGGCGAGGGCGTAGATGCCGTGCACGGCCTGCCAGCAGGTGTCGTGCGGCCCGGGCTCGGTCGCCCCGATGCAGGCCAGCCTGGACATGCGGTTGGGGCTCGTCTTGATGAGCACGAAGCCGATCGCCAGGGCCACGGACAGCACGCCCACGAACAGCCGGGTGGGCGCTCCGGCCAGCCACAGCAGTCCGAACAGGATGGCCGTGAGGATGATCGCCGTGCCCATGTCGCCGCCGAGCATGATCAGGCCGAGCAGCATGAAGGCGGCGGGCACGAGCGGCACCAGCATGTGCTTCCACTGGGTCAGCAGCCGCTTGTCCTGTTTGCGGGCGAGCAGGTCGGCGCCCCAGAGCACGAGCGCGAGCTTGCCGAACTCGCTGGGCTGGATCTGGAACGAGCCGCCGAGCGAGATCCAGTTCTGGTTGCCGTTGACCGAGAGTCCTATCCCGGGCACCTGCACGAGGGCCATCATGAAGACGGCGCCCGCCAGGATCGGGTAGGCCAGCGCCCGGTGCAGTTTCACCGGCATCCGTGAGGCGGCGAACAGCAGGACACCGCCGATCAGGGCGGCCAGGAACTGCTTGCGGAAGAAGAACGACCCGGGCAGCGACAGCTGGAGCGCCGTGATCTGCGAGGCCGAGTAGACCATCACGAGGCCCAGCACGGTGATCAGCAGACTGCCGCCGAGGATCAGGTAGTACGCGGTGAGCGGCCGGTCCCAGGCCTTGCGGGCACGCCGGTGCAGACGGCGTACGGGATTGTCGCGCGGCGCCCCGGCGGCGGGCCGGCCGGCCCGGCGCACGGGAGGGCGGCCGGTGCGGCTAGTCGGCATCGGAGTCTTCGGTCCACAGCGATGTCACGCGTGCGTCCCTCCCAGGTTCGCCCGGCCAGGCAACCGGGTCAGGCGCCGAGTTCGCGGACCGCCTCCGCGAACGCGTCACCACGCTTGTTGTAGTTGGCGAACATGTCCATGGACGCGCAGGCCGGGGCCAGCAGCACCGTGTCCCCTGGCTCCGCGAGCCTCCCGGCCTCCCGGACAGCCGCGAGCATCGCCCCAGTGTCGGTCCGGTCGAGGTCGACGACCGGTACCTGGGGGGCGTGTCGCGTGAGGGCTTCGCGGATCAGCGCGCGGTCCGCGCCGATCAGGACGACGCCCCTCAGCCGCTTCGCCGAGCGGGCGACCAATTCGTCGAAGGTCGCGCCCTTGGCGAGGCCGCCCGCGATCCAGACGATCGACTCGTAGGCCGCCAAGGAGGCTTCCGCGGCATGCGTGTTGGTGGCCTTGGAGTCGTCGACGTAGGCGACCTCGTCCACGTCGGCCACGTGCGCGATGCGGTGGGCGTCGGGGGTGAAGTCCCGCAGTCCGTCCCGTACGGCCCGGGGAGGCACCCCGTAGGCGCGCGCGAGGGCCGCCGCGGCAAGGGCGTTGGCGATGTTGTGCGGGGCGGGCGGGGTGACGTCGGAGACCTCGGCGAGCTCCTGGGCGTTCTTCTGCCGGTTCTCGACGAAGGCGCGGTCGACCAGGATGCCGTCCACGACGCCGAGTTGGGAGGGCCCGGGGGCGCCGAGGGTGAAGCCGACGGCCCGGCAGCCCTCCTCGACGTCAGCGGCGCGCACCAGGTCCTCCGTGGCCCTGTCGGCCACGTTGTAGACGCAGGCGACCCGATTGCCCTCGTAGATACGGCCCTTGTCGGCGGCGTACGCCTCCATGGAGCCGTGCCAGTCGAGGTGGTCGGGCGCGAGGTTCAGCACGGCTCCGGAGTGGGCGCGCAGCGAGGGCGCCCAGTGGAGCTGGTAGCTGGAGAGTTCGACGGCGAGGACGTCGTACTCCTGCTCGCCGAGGACCGCGTCGAGCAGGGAGACGCCGATGTTGCCGACCGCGGCCGTGCGCAGGCCCGCCGCCTTCAGGATGGAGGCGAGCATCTGCACGGTCGTGGTCTTGCCGTTGGTGCCGGTGACCGCGAGCCAGGGAGCCGGCTTCCTGCCGTCCAGTTCCCGCAGCCGCCAGGCGAGTTCGACGTCGCCCCAGACCGGGACGCCCGCCGCGGCGGCGGCGGTGAACAGCGGTTTGTCCGGCTGCCAGCCGGGCGCGGTGACGATGAGCTCGGTGCCCTCGGGCAGGGTCGCGCCGTCACCGAGGCGCACGGTGACGCCGAGCGCCTCCAGGTCGGCGGCCTGCGCACGGGCCCGTTCGTCGTCGCCGTCGTTGACGACCGTGACGAGTGCGCCGAGGCCGTGCAGGACCCTGGCCGCCGGAATTCCCGAGACGCCGAGGCCGGCGACGGTGACGTGCTTTCCCTGCCAGTCGGTCACTTCTTGGCTGCCCATCCTGCGTAGAAGAGGCCGAGTCCGACGATCACGCAGATGCCCTGGATGATCCAGAATCGGACCACCACAAGGACTTCGGACCAGCCCTTGAGTTCGAAGTGGTGCTGGAGCGGTGCCATGCGGAAGACACGCTTGCCGGTCAGCTTGAAGGAGCCGACCTGGATGACCACCGACATGGTGATGAGGACGAACAGGCCGCCCATGATGGCCACCAGCAGCTCCGTGCGGGAGAGGATGGCCAGGCCGGTGAGGACACCGCCGAGGGCGAGCGAACCCGTGTCGCCCATGAAGATCTTCGCGGGCGAGGTGTTCCACCACAGGAAGCCGAGGCAGGCGCCCATCAGCGCGGAGGCCACCACGGCCAGGTCGAGTGGGTCGCGCACCTCGTAGCAGGCGCCCGGGTTGGTCAGGGTCGCCGCGTTGGCGCAGGACTCCTGGAACTGCCAGACGCCGATGAACGTGTAGGCGCCGAAGACGAGCACGGAGGCGCCGGTGGCGAGGCCGTCGAGACCGTCGGTCAGGTTCACGCCGTTCGACATCGCGAGGATCATGAACAGCGCCCAGATCACGAACAGCACCGGGCCGATCTTCCAGCCGAAGTCGGTGATGAACGACAGCTTGGTGGAGGCCGGGGTGTTGCCTCGGTTGTCGGGGAACATCAGGGCCAGCACCGCGAAGGAGATGCCGACGATCAGCTGTCCGGCCATCTTGGCCTTGGCCCGGAGGCCGAGCGAACGCCTCTTGACGATCTTGATGTAGTCGTCGAGGAATCCGACCATGCCCATGCCGAACATCAGGCCGAGGACCAGCAGACCCGAGTAGGTCGGCGCGTAGCCGGTGATGAGCTTGCTCAGGAAATACGCGGCGATCGTCGCCAGGATGAAGGCGATACCACCCATGGTGGGCGTACCGCGCTTGCTGGCGTGCTCGCGCGGGCCGTCGTCGCGGATGTACTGGCCGTAGCCCTTGCGGGCCAGCAGCTTGATCAGCAGCGGAGTGCCGGCCAGGGTCAGGAACAGACCGAGTACACCCGAGAACAGGATCTGCTTCATCATCGGGCGGAAACCTCACCCTCGGTACCGTCGGCGAGCAGCGCGAGCGCCACCCGTTCCAGCCCGACGGACCTGGACGCCTTCACGAGCACGACGTCCCCTGGGCGCAGCTCGCTGCGCAACAGGTCGACAGCCGCCTGTGCGTCGGACACGTGCACCGACTCCTCACCCCACGAACCCTCGTTATATGCGCCCAGTTGCAGCCAGGACGCTTCCCTGCCCCCGACCGCGACGAGCTTGCCGACATTGAGCCGGACGGCAAGCCGTCCGACCGCGTCGTGCTCGGCGAGCGCCTCGTCCCCGAGCTCGGCCATCTGACCGAGCACCGCCCACGTACGACGCCCCTTGCCCATCGCCGCGAGCGCGCGCAGGGCGGCCCGCATGGACTCGGGGTTCGCGTTGTAGGCGTCGTTGACGACCGTCACGCCGTCCGGACGCTCGGTGACCTCCATCCGCCAGCGGGAGAGGGAGCCCGCCTCGGAGAGCGCGCGGGCGATCTCGTCTGCGGACATGCCCAGCTCATGGGCGACGGCGGCCGCGGCGAGCGCGTTCGACACGTGGTGCTCACCGTACAGGCGCATGGTCACATCACTGCACCCGGAGGGTGTGCGAAGGCTGAAGGAAGGCTGTCCGCTCTCGGTGAGCCGGACGTTCTCGGCCCGTACGTCCGCTTCGCCGGACTCTCCGAAGAGGAGCACGCGCGCCTTCGTGCGCGACGCCATGGCGCGTACGAGGGGGTCGTCCGCGTTGAGGATCGCGGCGCCGTCCTCGGGCAGGCTCTCGACGAGCTCGCCCTTTGCTTGCGCGATCTGCTCGCGGCCGCCGAACTCGCCGATGTGGGCGGTGCCGACGTTGAGGACGAGACCGACCTTCGGCGGGGTGAGCTCCGTCAGATAGCGGATGTGGCCGATGCCGCGGGCGCCCATCTCCAGCACGAGGAACTTCGTCTCCTCGGTGGCGCTGAGCGCGGTGAGCGGCAGTCCGATCTCGTTGTTGAGGGAACCGGGGGTGAAGACGGTCGGCGCCTTGCTCCGCAGCACCTGGGCGATCAGGTCCTTGGTGCTGGTCTTGCCCGCGGAGCCGGTGAGGGCCACGAGGGTCGCGCCGAGCCGTTCGACGACGTGGCGGGCGAGGGCACCGAGGGCCGTCTGGACGTCGTCGACGACGATGGCGGGCACGCCGACGGGGCGGGACGCCAGGACGGCGGCCGCTCCGGCCTCGATCACCGCCCCGGCGTAGTCGTGGCCGTCGACGCGTTCGCCGACGAAGGCGACGAAGAGGCTGCCGGACTCCACTTCACGGGAGTCCCTGACGACCGGTCCGGTGACCTGTAGCTCCGGATCCGGTATGTCGTACGTCTGCCCGCCGACGACTGCTGCGATCTCGGCGAGTGAGAGGGCGATCACAAGTTCATCCCTGGGTCTGCTGGATAGCTTCGCGAAGCACCTGGCGGTCGTCGAAGGGACGCACCACCCCGGCGATGTCCTGGCCCTGCTCGTGGCCCTTGCCCGCGACCAGCACGGTGTCGCCCGGCTTTGCGCGCGCTACGGCGGCGGCGATGGCGGCGGCCCGGTCCTCGAAGACCTGGACCTCGCCCCGCTCGTGGGCCGGTACCTCGGCGGCTCCCGCGAGCATCGTGGCGAGAATCGCGAGCGGGTCCTCGGAGCGGGGGTTGTCGGAGGTGAGGACGGCCGTGTCGGCGAGCCGGGCCACGGCCGCGCCCATCGGCCTGCGCTTGGTGGTGTCCCGGTCGCCGCCGCAGCCGAGCACCACGTGCAGCCTGCCCTCGGTGACCTTGCGCAGGGCGCGCAGGACGGATTCGACGGCGTCCGTCTTGTGGGCGTAGTCGACGACGGCGAGGTACGGCTGTCCCTCGTCCACGCGCTCGAGCCGGCCCGGGACGCCGGGGACGGCGGCGATGCCGTCGGCCGCGGTCTGCGGGTCGATCCCGGCGGCCGCGAGGGCGACGATCGCGGCGAGCGTGTTCGCCACGTTGAAGGGGCCGGCGAGCGGCGAGCGGGCGGTGATCCGCTCGCCCTTGGGACCGACGGCGGTGAACGTGGAGTCCATCGGGCCGACTTCGACCTCCTCGGCGCGCCAGTCGGCGTCCGGGTGGCCCTCGGCGGAGAAGGTGACGACCGGGACGGTGGCCTCCCCGGCGAGCCTGCGGCCGTACTCGTCGTCGAAGTTCACGACGCCGAGCCGGCTGCGCCTGGCCGTGAACAGCTGGGCCTTGGCCTGGAAGTAGTCCTCCATGCCCGTGTGGAACTCCATGTGTTCCGGGCTGAGGTTGTTGAAGACGGCGACGTCGAAGACGCAGCCGTCGACGCGGCCGAGGACCAGGGCGTGGCTGGAGACCTCCATCGCGACCGAGTCGACCCCGCGCTCGCGCATGACGGCGAACAGGGCCTGGAGGTCGGTGGCCTCGGGCGTGGTGCGCTCCGACTTGATGCGCTCGTCCCCGATGCGCGTCTCGACCGTGCCGATCAGCCCGGTGGAGCGGACCGTCTTCAGGCCGCCCTCGACCAGGTAGGCGGTGGTGGTCTTGCCGGAGGTGCCCGTGATGCCGATCTGGAGGAGATCGCGGCCCGGGTGGCCGTAGATGGTGGCCGCGAGCTCGCCCATCGAGCCGCGCGGGTCCTCGACGACCAGCACCGGCAGACCGGTGGCTGCGGCGCGGTCGGCGCCGGTCGGGTCGGTGAGCACGGCGACGGCGCCGAGGCCGGCCGCCTGGGTCACGAAGTCGGCGCCGTGCAGACGGGCTCCGGGCAGGGCGGCGTACACGTCGCCGGGGCGCACCGCACGGGAGTCATGGGTGATGCCCGTGACCCCGGCGTCGCTCCCCGGGTCCTCGGCGCCCAGCTGATCGGCCAGCTCCGCGACGGGGGTGGCGGAGACGTGAACCGGACGCGGCGGCCCCGGATATGTCACAGGAACGCCCTTCTGGGTGGTTTGGGACTGATCAGCTTGTGGCACGGCGGTGAGCGTACCGGGCTCACCCCCGCCGGGGCGAAGCGAGGGCGTGGACGGGGTGCGCGGGGTGCGCCGGTTCCCGGGGTCGGGGGTGATCGTTGTCACGAGTGGTTCCTGGTCCGTTGTGCGTACGTGCTGATCAGGGCGTGCGGTCGGGGACGGTCACGGCGTGAACTCGACGGGCAGCCGGGCCGCGGGTGCGCCGGTGGGCGGGACCTGAAGGGTCTTCAGGGCGAACTCCATCACCTGCTTGAAGACCGGACCACAGATCTGGCCGCCGTAGTAGCTGCCCTTGGTGGCGTTCTGGATCGCGCAGTAGACGGTGATCCGGGGCTTGTCGGCGGGGGCGAACCCGGCGAACGAGGAGGTGTAGCCGTGGTACTTGCCGGTGGCCGGATCCACGCGATTGGCCGTACCGGTCTTGCCCGCGACCCGGTACCCGGGGATGCGCGCCCTGATGCCGGTGCCCTGTTCGTCGTCCACCACGGACTCCAGCATCTGGGCGAGTGTCTTCGCCGTCCGCTCGCTCACGACCCGGCTCTTCCTCGGCGCGGGCGCGGGTGTGAAGCGGCCGTCGGGCCCCTTCGCGCCGCGCACGAGGGTGGGCTCGACCCGGACGCCGCCGTTGGCGATCGTCGAGTAGACGGAGGCCGCCTGCATCGCGTTGATCGACATGCCCTGGCCGAAAGGGATCGTGTACTGCTGCGAGGTCGACCACTTGTCGGCGGGCGCGAGGATGCCCGCCGTCTCGCCGGGGAAACCGAGCCCGGTGTGGCTGCCGATGCCGAACTTGCGCAGATACGAGTACAGGACCTGGTTGGCCTGTTTCTGGGTCTTGCCGAGCTGGCCCGTCGCCAGGATGGTGCCGATGTTGCTGGACCTGGCGAGCACGCCGTTGAGCGTGAGGTCCCAGGTCTTGTGGTCGACGTCGTCCTGGAAGAGCCGGTCGCCGCGGTGCAGCCGGTTGGGTACGACGACATGGGTCCCGGGGGTCGCCACGTCCTCCTGGAGGACGGCGGCCATCGACATCAGCTTGGCGGTGGAGCCGGGCTCGTAGGCGTCCTGGAGGGCCGCGTTGCCCATGGCCGCCGCGTTGGCCTGGGTGAGGTCGTTGGGGTCGAAGCCGGGCGCGTTGGCCATGGCCAGGATCTGGCCGGTCCTGGTGTCCTGCACTATCACGTAGCCGCGGTCCGCCCGTGAGGTCTTCACCTGCTGGGCGATGGCGTCCTGCGCGGCCCACTGGATGTCCCGGTCGATGGTGAGCTCGACGTCGGAGCCGGCCACGGCCGGTGTCTCGGTGGAACCCACGGTCGGCACCTGGCGGCCCCCGGACTGGGCGTAGCGGATCTTGCCGTCCTTGCCGGTGAGCTCCTTGTTCAGCTGCTGCTCGATCCCTCCGCCGCCCTTGCCGTCGGCGTTGACCCAGCCCAGTATCCCGGCGGCGAGGTCGCCGTTCGGGTACACCCGCTTGCTGGCCGGTACGGCGAGGACGCCCGCGAGGACGTTGACCGTGCTCCGGTCGGTCCCGGACTTGGCCGCGAGCGTGCTCTTCAGGTCCTTGATCTGCTGCCAGACCTGGGGGGTGCGGCGGTGCGCGAGGAGGGTGTAGCGGGTGTTCGGGGTCCGCAGCTTCCTGGCGACGGTGTCCACGTCCTGGCCGATGATCGGACCGAGGAGGGCGGCGGCCTGTTCGGGGGCGTCCCCGATCTTCGTGGCCTCGCGGGTGAACATCGTCGGGTCCGCGGTGATGTCGTACGCGTCCACGCTGGTCGCCAGCTCGACGCCGTCGCGGTCGGTGATCCCGCCGCGCTCGGCGGCCAGGGTGCGCCCGACGTAGCGGTTCTGCTCGGCCTTCGCGGCGTAGGTGCCCGCGTCCACGGCCTGCACCTGGAGCAGCCGTACGACGAACGCGATCATCACCAGCGTCAGCGCGAGGCTGACCATGCGCAGCCGGGGTCGGGGGCTGCCGAGCCGGATGACGCGCGGGCCGCCCGACCGGTCCGCGGCGGGGCGGCGCACGGGGCGGGCGCCCGGTCCCGGGCGGCCGCGTCCCGCGGGGCGTGCGGGCCTGGCGGGTCCTGGCACCCGGCGGCGCGGCGGTTCCCTGTCGGACACTTCCGTCACCTGCCGTGGGTCGTGGAGGGCTGTGCGGACGGGACGGGGCTCCGGGTCGCGGACGCGCCCGTAGAGGGCTGCCGGGAGGCGGCGGACGCGGCCGGGGCCGGGGTGGACGGGGCGAGGACCGCGGGCGGGGGCGTCACCGGGGACCGCGCGGCGGATCCGGCGGCCCCGGGAACGCCCTTGACCGTGCCGTCGGGGCCGAGGAACGCCGGGTCGCCGCCGGGGACCATGCCGAGTTCACGGGCCCGGCGCTGGAGGGCGTCGGGGGCGGAGTAGGCGTCCACGTCCCGCTGGAGTGCCTGTTCCTCGTCGGTGAGGTTCTTGGTGTCCTTCTGGAGGTCGTCGAGGCGGAACGCGCCCTCGCTGAGCGCCGAGTTCAGCACCAGGAGCCCGATGAGGCCGCCGGCGAGGAGAAGGACCACCAGGAGGACGAAGGGGGTGCGGGCGGCCTGCCCGGCTCCGGACGGAAGGAGCCGCGCGAGTCTGGCGGCCCGCCCCCTGAGTTCGGGTGTGCCGCTCACGCGCCCTCCCTGTGGCTCTGGTCTGGCGGCTTCACGGCCGCTCCATGGGTCCGGTTCCCCTACTCACGAAACCGTCGCGGATCCGGTTCCCGGACCCGGCGCGCGGCCGTGCTCCGGGGTGCCCGCTCCCGGCCGTCGGGCGGGTCGGGGAAAGGGGCCCACGGCGTCGCGCGCGTCCGGTCTCGCGCCTCACGTACCCTCCCTCTCCCCGCGCCTCACTCGGCGGACTCCTCGCGGATGCGCTCCGCCCCGCGCAGCCGGGCGGGAGCCGCCCGCCGGTTCTCGGCGACCTCTTCCTCGGTGGGAAGTTCGGCACCGCGGGTGAGGAGCTTGAGCCGCGGCTGGTAGCGCTCGGGCACGACCGGCAGTCCCGGCGGCGCGGTGTTGGCGGCACCGGCCGCGAACACCTGCTTGACCAGCCGGTCCTCCAGCGAGTGGTACGACAGCACAGCGACGCGTCCGCCGACGGCGAGGGCCTTCACGGCCGCGGGGATCGCGCGCTCCAGGACGGTCAGTTCGCCGTTGACCTCGATGCGCAGCGCCTGGAAGGTGCGCTTGGCGGGGTTGCCGCCGGTGCGCTTGGCCGCCTGGGGCAGCGCGTCGCGGATCAGTTCCACGAGCCGGGCGCTGTTGGTGAAGGGCTCCTTGTCGCGCTCGCGCACGACCGCGGAGACGATCCGCTTGGCCTGCTTCTCCTCGCCGTACGCCCGCAGGATCCGGACCAGTTCGCCCGGCGGGTAGGTGTTGAGCACCTCGGCGGCGCTCATGCCCGTCGTCTGGTCCATGCGCATGTCGAGCGGCGCGTCCTGCGCGTAGGCGAAGCCGCGGTCGGCCTCGTCGAGCTGCATGGAGGAGACGCCGAGGTCGAACAGGACGCCCTGGACCCGCGGGACGCCCAGACGGTCGAGCACGTCGGGGAGTTCGTCGTAGACGGCGTGCACCAGGGTGGCGCGCTCGCCGTACGGGGCGAGCCGCTCGCCGGAGAGGCGCAGCGCCTCCTTGTCCCGGTCCAGGGCCACGAGCCGCGCCCCGGGGAAGCGGGTGAGCAGTGCCTCGCTGTGACCGCCGAGCCCGAGCGTGCAGTCGACGACCACGGCTCCCGGCTCGGTGAGGGCGGGGGCCAGCATGTCCAGGCACCGCTTGAGCATGACCGGGACGTGTCGGTCGCGCCCCTCCGGTCGCCCGCTGTCACCCTCGTCGGGAAGCGCTTCGCGCCCTTGCATTCCGGGCCCTCTCAGGTCCGGCGCAGCCATACGCACTGCCGGGTCCCCACCCGCTCGGGAAGGGGAGGCCCGCCGACGCCGGTTGAATGGCGTCGGCCGACCGGGAGCGGGAGGAGGCCGAGCCGTACGTACGCGCCGCGCACGCGGGGAGACTCCGGAAGGTCGCCGGGTCTCCTGGGGAAAACAGTCCAGCGGGGAGAGCCTCGCCTCCCGCTTCGCGTCACTTTAGTCCACGGTGTCTCGCGGTCAATCAACCGGCATGCGCGTCGCGGACGGCGCTCGGACCGATGCGGCGGATCCGGAAGAATCACCCGAACGGGCACGTCGTCACCGCCCGTGTGGATTACCTCACAACAAGCCGCGATGACATTCTTTGTCCCCTCTCACAGCAGGACCGCTCCGCAGGTGACCAGTAACGTCATGGGTATGACGACTTCCGCATCTGTTCCCACCGAACCCGAAGACGCCATAGCCGCAGAGCGCACGGTCACCGACCGCCTCGTGGACGCGAACGGGAAGTACGCCGCCGCCTTCACCGACCCCGGGATGGACGCGCGCCCCGTGCTGCGGGTCGCCGTGGTCGCATGCATGGACGCGCGCCTGGACCTGCACGCCGCGCTCGGCCTGGAACTGGGTGACTGCCACACCATCCGCAACGCGGGCGGCGTGGTCACCGACGACGTGATCCGCTCCCTCACCATCAGCCAGCGGGCCCTCGGCACCCGCAGTGTTGCGCTCATCCACCACACCGGCTGCGGTCTGGAGTCCCTCACCGAGGAGTTCCGGCACGACCTGCAGATGGAGGTCGGCCAGCGCCCCGCGTGGGCGGTCGAGGCCTTCCGCGACGTCGACCAGGACGTACGGCAGTCGATGCAGCGCGTGCGCACCTCCCCGTTCCTGGTGCACACCGACGACGTACGCGGCTTCGTCTTCGACGTCACGACCGGCCTGCTCCGGGAGATCGACCCGGCCTGACGCGGCCCCGCCGCACCCCCCGGTCGCCGGCCCTCCGCAGCTCGTGGGACCCTCGCTTCACAAAAAACCCCGGCCGTCCGGTGCCCAAAGAGCCGTAAGAACTGACATATCGCGGCCACTTGTCCACAGGCGGATGACACGAACCGGTAACGGCAACAAGAATGCGGGTGTGGCGTCACGCGGAACCTTTCGCGCGTGGTGCCCGTGTTTCGGGGTGGGCCGGTCCGCACAGGGCGTCGGCCCGAACGGGCCGAGGAGGGCCGGGTGACGACCTATGACGATCGAGCGAGCCTTACAGATCTGACCGCCACTGCGGAGCGAGTCCGCAGTTCGGTGGAAGGAGTGATCGAGGGCAAGCCAGAGGTCGTACGGCTTTCGCTGACCGTGCTGCTCGCCGAGGGCCATCTTCTGATCGAGGATGTCCCCGGCGTCGGCAAGACCATGCTCGCCAAGGCGCTGGCGCGCTCCATCGACTGTTCGGTGCGGCGCATCCAGTTCACGCCCGACCTGCTGCCCTCGGACATCACGGGCGTGTCCATCTGGGACCAGCAGCGCCGGGACTTCGAGTTCAAGCCGGGAGCGATCTTCGCGCAGATCGTGATCGGCGACGAGATCAACCGCGCCTCGCCCAAGACGCAGTCCGCGCTCCTGGAGTCGATGGAGGAGCGGCAGGTCACCATCGACGGGCAGACCTACGAACTGCCCAGCCCCTTCATGGTGGTGGCCACCCAGAACCCGGTCGAGATGGAGGGCACCTACCCTCTTCCCGAGGCCCAGCGCGACCGCTTCATGGCCCGCGTCTCCATCGGCTACCCGAGCGCGGAAGCCGAACTCCAGATGCTGGACATCCACGGCGGGGTGAGCCCGCTGGACGACCTCCAGCCGGTCGCCCACGCGCACGACATCGTGAAGCTGATCGACGCGGTCCGCACCGTCCACGTCGCCGACCCGGTGCGCCGCTACGCGGTGGACCTGGTGGGGGCCACGCGCAACCACCCTGACCTCAGACTCGGCGCCTCACCGCGTGCCACGCTGCACCTGCTGCGCGCGGCGAAGGCGTCCGCCGCTCTCAGCGGCCGGGAGTTCGCGCTGCCGGACGACGTGCAGGCGCTCGCCGTCGCGGTCCTGGCCCACCGCCTGCTGCCCACGGCCCAGGCGCAGTTGAACCGCCGCACGTCCGAGCAGGTCGTCCAGGAGATCCTCCAGCGCACCCCGGTGCCCGCCGCTCCCCAGCAGTCCGGCCTCTCGATGGGCCGGGGCGCGCCCACGTACGGCCAGCAGCCGCCCCGGAGGCTGTGATGACCCAGGCGAGCACGGGGCACACCGCCGAGGACCGGGGCGGGCTGCGCACCGCGCTCGCCGGTCTCACCACGCGCGGCCGCTCGTTCCTGGCGGCCGGAGTGGCCGCCATGATCTGCGCGTACGTCCTGGGGCAGAGCGATCTGCTCCGGGTGGGCCTGCTCCTCGCGGTGCTGCCACTGGTCTGCGCCGCCGTGCTGTACCGCACCCGCTACCGGGTCGCGGGCAGCCGCAGGCTCTCCCCCGGGCGCGTGCCCGCGGGCTCCGAGGCCCGCGTGCATCTGCGCATGGACAACATCTCGCGGCTGCCCACCGGTCTGCTGATGCTCCAGGACAAGGTTCCGTACGTCCTCGGTCCGCGGCCCCGCTTCGTGCTGGACCGGGTGGAGGCGGGCGGCCGCCGCGAGGTGTCCTACCGCGTGCGCTCGGATCTGCGCGGCCGCTACCCGCTGGGCCCGCTCCAGCTGAGGCTGACCGACCCGTTCGGCATGTGCGAGCTGACCCGCTCCTTCTCCGCCTACGACACCCTGACCGTCATACCGCGCGTGGAGGCGCTGCCGCCGGTGCGGCTGACCGGTGAGGCGAAGGGGTACGGCGACGGGCGCCAGCGCTCGCTCGCGCTGGCCGGCGAGGACGACATCATTCCGCGCGGCTACCGCTACGGCGACGACCTGCGCCGGGTGCACTGGCGGCTGACCGCCCGTTACGGCGAGCTGATGGTCCGCCGCGAGGAGCAGCCCCAGCGCTCCCGCTGCACCGTGCTGCTGGACACCCGGGGCATCGCCTTCCAGGGCGCGGGCCCCGACTCGGCCTTCGAATGGGCCGTCTCGGGGACGGCGTCCACCCTGCTGCACATGCTCGAACGGGGCTTCTCGGTCCGCCTGCTGACGGACGCCGGCAGCTCCGTGCCCGGCGAGGGCTCCGACGGGTTCGCGGGCGCGAGCCAGGAGTCGGCGGACGCCGCCGGGATGATGATGGACACGCTCGCCGTGGTCGACCACTCGAACGGCACGGGTCTGTCCCGGGCGTACGAGGTGCTGCGCGGCGGCAACGAAGGACTGCTGATCGCCTTCCTCGGCGATCTCGACGAGGAGCAGGCGACCGTGCTGGGCAAGATGCGCCAGCGCAGCGGCGGGGCCGTCGCGTTCCTGCTGGACAGTGAGTCCTGGGTGCGGGAACCCACCGACGTGCCCGGCCCCGCGGAGGAAGGCACGGACCCGCTGCGCATGCTGCGCGAGGCGGGATGGACCGCCGTCGCGGTGCCGCGGGGGGCGACGCTGGCCGGCCTGTGGCGCGAGGCGGACCGTCAGCGCACACACCTCGCGTCGACGGGGACCAACGCGGGGGGTGAGGGCGTATGAGCGGGCGGGCCCGGCTGGCGCTGTACGCGGCGGCGGCCACACTGATGACGTCCTGCGCGCTGCTGCCGCTGGTGAGCCCGGCGACCTGGATCTTCCAGGCGGCGTTCCTGCTGGCCGTGCAGACCGGCGTCGGCGCGCTGACCCGGCGGGTCCCGCTGGCCCGGCCGCTGACCGTGGCGGCCCAGGCGCTGGTGACGCTGATGATGCTGACGCTGGTCTTCGCCCGGCACCAGGCCCTCGCCGGGATCGTCCCCGGGCCCGAGGCCTTCCAGCACCTCTCGGACCTGCTCCGCTCGGGCGCCGACGACGTCAGCAGGTACTCGATCCCGGCCCCGCTGTCGGACGGGATCCGGCTGATGGTGGTCGGCGGCGTCCTGGTGATCGGGCTCGCCGTGGACACCCTCGCGGTGACCTACCGCAGCGCCGCGCCCGCGGGGCTTCCGCTGCTCGCCCTGTACTCGGTCGCCGCGGGCCTGTCCGGCGGCGGCGCGGCCTGGCTGTGGTTCCTGCTCTCGGCCGCCGGCTATCTGATGCTGCTGCTGGCCGAGAGCCGGGACCGGCTCTCGCAGTGGGGCCGTGTCTTCGGCGGAGCGGCCCGAGGGCCCGGCCCGGCGTCCGCGAGCGGCGTCGTGGCTCCCGTGCGCACCGGGCGGCGGATCGGCGCGGTCGCGCTGGGCGTCGCCCTGTTCGTGCCGCTTGCCCTGCCCTCGTTCGGTGAGGGCCTGCTGGGCGGCGCGGGACGGGGCATCGGCAACGGCCCCGGGGACGGCGGCACGATCTCCGCCGTGAACCCGCTGGTCTCGCTCCGCGACAGCCTGAACGTGGACGAGGACCGCACGGTCATGACGTACCGCACGGACACCGCGGACACACCGAACCTGTATCTGAGGATCGTCTCGCTCGACGACTTCGACGGCACGGCGTGGAAGCCCGCGCAGCGCCACATCGTGGACGTGCCGAAGACGTTCCCGGCGCCGGTCGGACTGTCCGGCGAGGTCAAGCGGGCGACGATCCGGACCCGGATCGCGGCGGCCGACTGGTACGCGCAGGACTGGCTGCCGATGCCGTACCCGGCCAGCAAGGTGGACATCAAGGGCAACTGGCGCTACGAACCCGTGGGGCGCACCCTCGTGGGCGACCACGGACAGAACACCCGCGGGGTGCAGTACGAGGTCACGAGCCTGATGGTGGAGCCGACGGCGCAGCAGCTGGCGAGCGCCCCGGAGCCCTCTCCCGCGATGAAGCGCGAGTACACCAAGGTCCCGGGCTCACTGCCCGCGGTGGTGGCGAGCACGGCGCGCAAGGTCACCGCGGGCTCGGCCAACCACTACGAGCAGGCGGTCAAGCTCCAGGACTACTTCGCCGTCAGCGGCAACTTCCGCTACAACACCCAGGTGCGGGCCGGCACCGGCTCCGCGGCGATCGCGAACTTCCTGAAGGACAAGGAGGGCTTCTGCGTCCACTTCTCCTTCGCGATGGCCTCGATGGCGCGGACGCTCGGGATTCCGGCCCGGGTGGCGGTGGGCTTCACCTCGGGGACCCCGCAGGCGGACGGTTCGATGGCGGTGGGGCTGCGGGACGCGCACGCCTGGCCCGAGCTGTATTTCGAGGGCGTGGGCTGGACCCGCTTCGAGCCGACCCCGAGCCGGGGTTCGGTGCCGTCGTACACCCAGACGAACACGCCCGGCGACACGGAGTCCGCCGCTCCGAAGCCGGCGTTCTCGACCTCGGCCGTGCCCTCGTCCGAGCCGTCGGCGAGCGAGAGCTGCTCGTCCCAGCTGCGCAAGCTGGAGGCCTGCCCGGACCAGTCCTCGGCGGCGGCGATCGGCCCCGGCGACGACGACTGGCCCTGGCCGAAGATCCTCGGACTGGGGCTGGCCGGACTCCTGGTGCTGGGCCTGCCGCTGCTGCCGATGCTGTGGCGGACGCGGGTGCGCGCGGTGCGGCTCGGCGGCCACGGCAGGACCGAGGAGGATGTCGCGGCGTACACGCTGGGGGCCTGGTCGGAGGCGACCGACACGGCGTGGGACCACGGGATCGCGCCGGAGGAGTCGCAGACGCCGAGGAAGGCGGCCGAGCGGATCGTGAGACTCGGTGAGCTGGATCCGGAGGCCGAGGCGGCAGTGCACCGGCTGGCCGCGGCCGTGGAGCAGGTCCTCTACGCTCCGAGCCCCCGGCCGGTGGCGGGCCTCGCGAACGACGCGCGTCAGGTCGGGAGATCCTTCAGGGCCTCCGCGAGCAGGCCCGCCCGGCTGCGCGCGCTCCTCGCGCCGCGTTCGGCCGTCCGGGTGATCTGGATGGCCTCGGCCGCCCGGGCGGCGCTGGGAGCCCGTCTGGCAGCGCGCCGACAGGCCCTGCTCCGCCGTCCGTCGGGCCAGAACAGCTGATACGGAACGGTCCCCGCCCCCGCCGGGCTCGAACACCCGGCGGTCCCGGCGGGGGCCGCGGTCCGGTCCCGTCCGATCCCGTCCGGCTCGGCTCGGCTCGGCTCGGCTCGGCTCGGCGAGGGTTACCGGGCGGGGGGGCTGCGCCACGAGGGGTGCCGTCTCCGAGGTGGTGACCGCACATACGCGTGAGGGGGTGTCCACCCGGATCCGGGTGGACACCCCCTCACGCGTATGTTCCATGGCGGCGACGCCGACGGCTCAGTTGCCGCCCTGCTCGTCGCGCCGGCGCTGCCAGCGTTGTTCGATCCGGTCCATCATGGAACGGCGCTGTCGGCTCTGCCGACGGGAGGCGGGCGAGCCCGGCGCGGTCGGCTGCTCACCCGGCTTGGGAGCTTTGCGCCAACCGGTGACGGCGAGCACCGCACAGCCCAGCATCACGAGGAAGCCCACCACGCTCAGCCAGATCAGAACCGCGACCATTCCAGCCATGAGGAGCGCGATACCCACAAGGAAGCCCGCGACCGCTTGGTAGACCCGTCGCCGGGTGTACGTACGCAGTCCGCTTCCCTCAAGCGCTGTCGCGAACTTGGGATCTTCGGCGTACAGCGCTCGCTCCATCTGCTCGAGCATTCGCTGCTCGTGCTCCGAGAGCGGCACGGAGTCCTCCTCATCGTGCAGTCGCCGGGGCGACCGGGGGTCCCCTTCAGGATAGGCAGGGAATCGGCCCCGTGAAACCCGCCCTCTACGCCAATTCGCCGACCGAGACCCTTCATGGCGCCCCGATGCGCTGAGGCGTGCATTCCCCAGCGAACGGTCCGTCATGCCGGACGGTCTCCCCCGATCATACGGCGCCGAGCACTCGATCGGGTGGTCTGTGGCGTACTCCATCTGCCGTCGAGCCCCTGATCAGCGGCGCGCCACGGGAGTGGCTCAGTCCTCCGAAGCCCCTCGCGCCTCGCCGAGCACATGGAGCTGAGTGGCCACCGAGTGGAACGCGGTGAGCTCGGCCGCCGCAGCCTCCAGCTTCAGCAGTGCCTCCAGGGCTCCGGGCTCGGTGTCCACCAGGACGCCGGGCACCAGGTCCGCGAAGACGCGCACCCCGTGCACGGCGGCGACGTGCAGGCCTGCGCCCGCCACCAGGGAGGTGAGCTGATCGGCGGTGAACCGGTGCGGCACGGGATCGCTCTCGCCCCAGCGTCCGTCCGGGTCGTCGAGCGCGTGCCGGGCCTCCTTGAAGTGCCCGGCGAGCGCGCGGGCCAGCACGGCTCCGCCCAGACCCGCGGCCAGAAGGCTGAGCACGCCCTCGGGGCGCAGGGCGTCCACGACGTTGCGCACGCCCTCGGCCGGGTCGTCGACGTACTCCAGGACGCCGTGGCACAGCACGGCGTCGTAGCGGCCGCGCTCGACCACGTCGAAGAGGCCGTGCGCGTCTCCCTGGACGCCCTGCACGCGGTCCGCGACGCCGGCCTCGGCGGCACGCCGCTCCAGCGCGAACAGCGCGTTCGGGCTGGGGTCCACGACGGTGACACGGTGACCGAGGCGGGCCACGGGCACGGCGAAGTTGCCGCTGCCGCCGCCCGTGTCGAGTACGTCGAGCGACTCGCGTCCGGCCGCCTTGACCTGACGGTCGAGGGCGTCCTTGAGGACGTCCCAGACGACGGCGGTACGGAGAGAAGCGCGGGGGCGCATCGGGTCCGACACGGCAGTTGACTCCTCGGCGCGGCACCGCCTGTCGAACGGCGGAGCGATCTTCGAGCCTCCCGGCGGGGAGGCAGCAGGCGTCTCCACCCTATTGCCTCCGCCGCCGTGACCGGTCCCCCGTCTCACGCGCGCCGGAACACCTGTTGAGCGGGCGCGGAACGAACACGCGGGCACCGCCGGTCCCGCGCTCCGCCCTCAGCCCCCTCGCCGGTCAACCCGCGTCCGGCACCCCCCTGTCCGCCCCGCGCCCGCCCGGCCCCTGGTCCCGGTCTCCGTCCTGGCGGGGCTGGGGCAGGACGGGCTGGAGCAGCAGCATCCGCTCCACCAGCCGCAGGAACATGGCGACGTCGCGTATCAGATCGTCCGCGTCGCGGGTGGTGGCCGCTCCCTGGATGCCGGCCTCGGCGCGGGCACGGCGGGTGGCGCCCGAGGCGAACAGCGCGCTCCACTCGGTCAGTTCGGGCGCGATCTCCGGAAGCACCTCCCAGGCGCTGCGGATCCGGGGCCTGCGCCGCGAGGCGGGCTCCGGCCTGGCCCGCGCGGCGAGGACGGCGGCGGCGGTGCGCAGCGCGGCCAAGTGGGCCGTCGCGTAACGCTCGTTGGATGTCTCCAGGGCCGCCGCCTCGTCGAGTCCGGCGCGGGCCTGGGAGAGCAGGTCGAGGGCGGCGGGCGGGGCCGTGGCCCGGCGGAGCACGGGGTGCACGTCGCCCGCCGGTCCGGTCAGTGAGGGGGCAGGGCCGGTGGCGCGGCGCCGACGGGCGGCGGCTGCGGACGAGCTGGCCATGACGAACCTCCTGTCGTCGTGTGACGGCACTGTGGCCGTATGTGCCCATCGTGCGGTATGCCACTGACAATCCGTTCTGACCTGCGGCTTTGCTTCGATCGCAAGTTCGGGATAGTTTTTGCACTGACCAGTCAGTTCAAAGAGTTCGATGTGTTCCAGGAAAACGGGGGAACTGTGGACGTTCCGCATGGAGTGGGCGTCACGGCCCGGGACTTCGGACTCGAAGGGCCCCGCGGATGGGCGTTCCGCGGGGTCCTTCTCGAAGCGGAGCCCGGATCGCTCGTCGCGGTCGAGGGGCCGTCCGGCTCGGGCCGCACCTGTCTGCTGCTCGCCCTCACGGGCCGGATGAAGGCCACCGAGGGGACGGCGGCCGTGGGCACGTGGACGCTGCCCAAGCAGATGGCCGCGGTGCGAGGAATCAGCGCCCTGGCGCACGTACCGGGGGTCACCGACCTCGACCCCGCACTGACCGTCGGGGAGCACCTGCGCGAACGGGCCCTGCTGCACAGCCGGTTCGGGAGTTCACTGCGCGCCCTGCTGCGGCCTCGCCGCGAGCGGGCCGGCGACGCCGAGTCGCGGATCGACGCCGCGCTGGCCGCCGCCGGACTCGACCCGGACACCCTGCCCAAGGGGCCGAGGACCGCCGTACGCGATCTGGAACGGCTCGAAACACTGCGCCTGTCCATCGCGCTGGCATTGATCGGCCGTCCGCGGCTGCTCGGGGTCGACGACACCGACCTCAAGCTCTCGGACTCCGAACGGACCGAGGCCTGGGCCCTGTTGAGGTCTCTCGCGGCGTCCGGCACGACCGTCGTGGCGGTGTGCAGCGAGGCTCCCGAGGGTGCCGTCGTCGTGTCCACGGCACCGGCCGCCGAGACGGCGAAGACCGCCGGCGGACAGGAGACCGGTACCTCCGGCTCCGGCACCTCCGGCTCCGAGTCCGGCACCGACACGACCGAGTCCGGCTCCGGCTCCGGCTCCGGCTCCGACAGCAACCGCGACAACGACTCCGCCTCCGACAGCGACAGCGACAGCGACAGCGACAGCGACAGCGGGGAACCCGACAGGAAGACGACCGATGCGCTCGCCTGAACTGGCCTTGCTCGAACTCCGCCGCTTCGGCCGGGGCAAGCTCCCCCTCGCCGCCCTGGTCGCGCTCCTGCTGCTGCCCCTGCTCTACGGCGCCCTCTACCTGTGTTCGTTCTGGGACCCGTACAGCCGGCTCGACCGCATCCCCGTGGCGCTGGTGAACGACGACCAGGGCGCGACTGCCGGTGGCCGCAGGGTCTCCGTCGGGGACACCATCACCGAGGGCCTGCGCTCCAGCGACACCTTCGAGTGGCACGAGGTCGACTCGGCCGAGGCCCGCCGGGGCGTGGAGGACGGCACGTACTACCTGTCGCTGACCATGCCGGGCGACTTCAGCCGGCGGATCGCCTCCAGCTCCGGGAGTTCGCCCGAGACCAGCGCGCTCCAGGTGCGCACCAACGACGCGAACAACTACATCGTCGGGCAGATCTCCCGCACGGTGTTCAGCGAGGTCCGGACGGCCGCCTCCACGAAGGCCTCGCGTTCGTTCCTGGACAAGATCTTCATCTCGTTCTCGGACATCCACGGGAAGACCGTGAAGGCCGCCGAGGGCGCGGACCGGCTCAACGACGGCCTCGGCACCGCGAAGAAGGGCTCCAAGGCACTCGCCGACGGGCTCAAGGAGGCCAAGAAGGGCAGCACCAGGCTCTCCGGCGGCCTCAGGAGGCTCACCACCGGCGCGGGCGACCTGGACGACGGTTCGCACCAGGTCGCGGACGGTACCCGGGCGCTGGCCGGCAAGGTCGACGGGGTCGCGGCCAAGGTGGGCCCGTTCCTGAAGGACAACCAGAAGTCGATCGGCGACACGGCCCGGCTGGTCGCCGACTCCGCCGCGGGCATCCGCCACAACCTCGGCACCCTGGTGAAGACGGCACCGGCCGCGGCCAAGGGCGCGCGGGCCGCCTCCGACGCGCTGAACTCCGTCCACCGCGCGCGGTGCGAGACCCTGCCGGTCCCCGACCCGGCGTGTCCCGAGCTGACGAAGGCCGCGGAGGCCGCCGCGGACGTCGTCAAGGTCACCGACGACGTGAACACGCTGATCGGCGACCAGGACGGCGGCCTCGACGAGCTCGACAAGAACCTGGCGACCCTGGAGAAGCAGGCGAACGCCCTCGCCGCCCGCTCGCCGCATCTCTCCGAGGACCTCGACGACGCCGTCTCCAGGATCGACAAGCTGAACGACGGGGCCGCGGCGGTCGCCAGGGGCGCGAAGCGGCTGCACGAGGGGCTCGGCACCGCCGGGACCGGCGCCACGGACCTCGACAAGGGTGTCGGCCGGCTGAGGACCGGGGCGGGGGACCTCGACGGCGGCCTGTACAAGCTCGTCGGCGGCTCGGGGAAGCTGGCGGGGGGCCTGCACGACGGGGCCGACAGGATCCCCGACTACGACAAGCCCGACCGCGACCTGCGGACCGAGGTCATGGCCGACCCGGTGCACCTGGCCTCCAGGGACCTGCACAAGGCGCCCAACTACGGCACCGGCTTCGCCCCCTACTTCATCCCGCTGTCCCTGTGGGTGGGCGCGATGGTGGCGTACATGCTGATCCAGCCGCTGAACCGGCGCGCGCTCGCTGCGGGCGCTCCGGCGTGGCGCATCACGCTCGCGGGCTGGCTGCCGGTCGCCGCGGTCGGCGTACTCCAGACGGCCGCCCTGATGGCGGTGCTGCACTGGGCGATCGGCCTCCAGATGGCGCGGGCGGCGGGAACGGTCGGCTTCCTGTTCCTGGTGACCGCCTGCTTCGCCGCGATCGTGCAGTGGCTGAACGCCCGCTTCGGGGCGGCGGGCCGGATTCTCGTCCTGGCCCTCCTGATGCTCCAGCTGACGTCGGCGGGCGGCACGTACCCCGTCCAGACCAGTCCGGGCTTCTTCAACGCGATCCACCCCTACCTGCCGATGAGTTACGTCGTCGAGGCCCTCCGCAGGCTCATCACCGGCGGCGGCCTGGAGCCGGTACGGACGGCGTGTCTCGTGCTGACGGCCTTCACGGCCGGCGCACTCGCCCTCACCGCCCTGACGGCACGCCGCAAGCAGGTGTGGACCCTTGACCGGCTGCACCCGGAGCTGAGCCTGTGACCACGCGCGCGGGTGCTCCTGTGACAATCGGTGCCATGGAAAGCAGCAGCACCACGGCGGGCGGTGGCAGCCGCCGCGAGGCGACCCGGCAGAAGCTCTACGAGGCGGCCGTCACCCTGATCGCCGAACAGGGCTTCTCCGCCACCACGGTGGACGAGATCGCCGAGCGGGCCGGGGTCGCGAAGGGCACGGTCTACTACAACTTCGCCAGCAAATCGGTCCTCTTCGAAGAGCTGCTGCGCCATGGCGTGGGACTCCTGACCGCCTCGCTGCGGGAGGCGGCGGAGAAGACCGACCGGGACGGCGGCAGCAAGGTCGACGCGCTGGACGCGATGATCCGGGCCGGGCTCGTCTTCATCAACCGCTATCCGGCGTTCACCCAGCTCTACGTGGCGGAGCTCTGGCGCACCAACCGCGCCTGGCAGTCCACGCTGATGGTGGTGCGGCAGCAGGCGGTGGCGGTCGTCGAGGGGGTTCTGCGCGACGCGGTCGCGGGCGGGGAGCTCAGCGACGAGATCGACATCCCTCTGACGGCGGCGGCGCTGGTCGGCATGGTCCTGGTGGCCGCCCTGGACTGGCAGGCGTTCCAGCCGGAACGCTCCCTGGACGACGTCCACGCGGCACTGTCCCGGCTCCTCCAGGGACGCGTGAGCGGCCACGGCTGAGGCGGGGCGCCGTCCGGCGGCGGTCCGCCGCAGCGCCCGGGGCGCCGGTTCGGCGGCGGCCCGGCCGTCGCGTCTCCCGGCATGCCCGCTCCGCGGCTGACCGGCCACCGGACGTCCGCGCCACGCACCGCGCGTACGAGAGCGCCGGTTCGGTCGGCCGCGTCCCCCGCGGGCCGTCCGTACCGGCGCCTCGCCGTGCTCCCCCGTACCCCCGTCGGGCCCCCGTCAGGTCGTCCCCCGGGTTCCCCCGTGTCTCGCTCCCGCCGACCGAGCCGGCGGAAGGAGCGGCCAAGGGCGCGGGTTCCGTTCCGCCGCCCCGTGTCGGCGGTGCCGGAGCCGCGCCCCTCTCCGTGCCTCCACTCTCCCGTTCGCGCAGGTCGGACCCATCCGTGCGCCTACTCATCTCACCCTGTAGGTACGGATACTCAGGCATACGTGCTCAGACCCAGGACGCCGCCGTCGCGCACTGGTTACGATCCCCTCCGTGTCGGTACTCCCCCTGGTCTTCACCAGCGGCTGGGCCAGCGGCATCAACGCGTACGCGGTGGTGCTGCTCCTCGGCGTGTTCGGCGCCACCGGGCTCAGCGACGAGGTCCCGCAGGCCCTGCAACGCCCTGAGATCCTGGTCACAGTCGGTGTCCTCTTCCTCTGCGAGGCGGTCGCCGACAAGATCCCGTACGTCGACTCGGTGTGGGACTCGGTGCACACCGTGATCCGGCCGGCGGCGGGTGCCTGGGTCGGGGCGCTGCTCGCCGGACAGAGCGGGTCGGTCTCGGATCTGACGGCGGCCGTGCTCGGCGGTTCGACCGCCCTGGCGAGCCACGCGGTCAAGGCCGGGACCCGGATGGCGGTCAACACCTCGCCCGAGCCCTTCAGCAACATCGTGATGAGCACCGCCGAGGATCTCGGGGTCGCGGGGATCGTCACGCTGGCGATCTTCCACCCCTGGGCCGCGGCGAGCGTCGCCGGTGTCCTGCTGTGCACGGGGCTCGCGGTGCTCTTCTTCCTCGTCTCGCGCATCAGAGGCTTCCTGCGCCGCCGGGCGCGGCGCCGCGAGGAGCGGCGGACGGGCACGACGGTGGGGCGGCCACCCGGCCGGGCGCCGTGGGCGGACGGCGGCTGACCGGACCGCCGGCGGAGCGGGCCTCGGCCGACCGGACTGTCGGTGGGGGCCGATAAAGTCGCGGGCATGGGACGGATCGTGGTGATCGGCGCCGGAATGGGCGCGATGGCGACCGCCGCCCGGCTGGCCGTCGCGGGCCACCGGGTGGTGGTGTTCGAGCGGACGGAGACGTACGGCGGGGCGGTGCGCCGCTTCGAGCGGGACGGCTTCGCCTTCGACACGGGCCCGGGCCTGCTCCCGGTGCCCGCGGTGTACCGCGATCTGTTCGTCAAGACCGGGAAGCGGCCGCTGGAGGAGTGCGTCGAGCTGGTGCAGGTCGACCCTGCCGGCGCCCATGTCTTCGCGGACGGCACCCGGGTGTCGCTGCCGAACGCCTCGCGCGCGGGTGTGGTCTCCGCGCTGGACGAGGCACTCGGTGACGGTGCGGGCGCCCGGTGGGGCGACTTCCTGGTGCGGGCCAGGGACGCGTGGGACCGTGCGCGCCGGCCGCTCCTGGAGGAGCCGCTGTGGCCCGACTGGGCGGTGCTGGCCGAGCGCGATCCCTACCCCTCGGTGCCGCACAAGAAGCTGCTGCGCACCCGCAGGGCCGGAACCCTGGCCGAGGTAGCCGCCTGGGAACTGCGCGACGCTCGCCTGAGGGCGCTCCTGGAGAGCCACGCCCTGGCGTACGGGCTCGACCCGCGCACCACCCCGGCGAGCGCCGCCGTGCTGCCGTACATGGACCACGCCTTCGGCACCTGGTACGTGCGCGGCGGCATCCGGGAGCTGGCGCGTGCGGTGTTCGAGCGGTGCCTGGAGCGCAGGGTCGAGTTCCGGTTCGGCACCCCGGTCGCACGGATCGTGGAGAAGGACGGCCGGGCCGCCGGTGTGGAGCTCTCGGCGGACGGCGCGTTCGAGGAGGCCGACCTCGTGGTCGCGGGCGTGGCGCCCGAGGGGCTCCTCGCCGGGGCCGGGCTGCGGGGGCCCGACGAGGTGCCGCCGCGGTCCGGCGCGGCCAGCCGGCTGACGCTGCTGCTCGCGCTGCGCGGCGCGCGGCCCGCCGGCACGGCGCACCGGACGGTGGTCCACTCGGCGGACCGCGAGGAGGAGCTGGACCGGCTCTTCGGCGAGCGCCCCGGGGTGCCCGCGGCGCCGACCGTCGTGGTGACGCGTCCCGGCGACCCCGCGCTCGTACCGGACGCGGAGCACGAGGCCGTGACGCTGACCGTCACGGTGCCGTCCGGCGCGCGGGTGTCGGGCAAGGACGTGGAGCGGGTTCTCGAGGCCGCCGGGCGGGCCGTGCCCGGTCTGGGCGACCGGCTTCTGTGGCACGAGGTCCGTACCCCCGCCGACATCGCGGAGGAGACCGGCGCGCGGGACGGCGCGGTTCCCGCTCCCGCGCTCGCGGCGGCGGAGGGCCGGCTGCTGCACCCGTCGAACACCACGCGGATACCGGGGCTCTTCGCGGCCGGGGGCTGGGCCCACCCCGGCGGCGGTCTGCCGCACGCGGGCATGTCGGGTGCGCTGGTGGCCGGGCTGATCGTGGAGGGACCGGACTTCCGGGGCTCGCAGTGACCGGCGCCGGGGGCCGGGGCGGCGCGGCGGGTCAGTAGCGGTACTGCTCGTCGTACCCGGCGTTTCCGTTGCTGTTGCCGTTGCCGTTGCCCTGGTACGGGTACTGCTGCTGCTCGGGCGGGAGTTCGCCGCCGTACTCGTCGGTGCGCTGCTGCGGCACCCAGACGCCGCCGGCCGGGGTCTCGCCGCCGTACGTGCCGGTGGCGTACTGCTGCTGGTCGTAGTTCTGCTGCTGCGCGTACTGCTGCTGGTCGCCGCCGTTGTAGGCGCTCTGGTCGTAGGTGGCGCCCGGGTACTGCTGCCCGGTGTACGGGTCCGTGTAGCCGGCGTACTGCTGCTGACCGTTGCCGTAGGCGTACTGCTGCTGGTCGTAGCCCGTGTAGCCGTCGTACCCGTAGGCCTGCTGGTTCTGCCCGGTCGCGTACGCCTGCTGGTTCTGGCCCGTCGCGTAGGCCTGCTGGTCCTGGGAGGCGGCGGCGCCCGCGTAGGACTGGTCGCCCGCCCCGGAGTACGCGGTGGTGTCGTAGACGCCGTAGGAGCCGGTGTCCTCGGGCAGGGGCTGCGGTTCGTACACCGAGGTCGACTCGGCGGCCGTGGCCTCGGCCGGCTCCGGGGGCGCGAAGCGGTCGGACGGGGCGGGCGCGGGCGTGAAGACGTCGTCCTCGTCGGCGATGTACGGGTCCTCGCGCCGGTAGGCGGCCACCTCGACCTCTTCGAGGTCCTGGCTGTCGTCGAGCTCGTCGGCCTCGTCCGGCTCGCCGCGGCGGCGCTTGCTGAGCTTGCCGGGCCTGTCCTCCGCGCCGGGGCCCTTGATGGCCCAGCCCTGCGCGAAGCCCTGGCGGAACGACAGCGTCACATACGTCTGGCCGACCGTGAAGGCGGCCGCGCCCAGGCCGATGACGGGAACCGAGTGCATCAGGACGCCGAGAACCACACCGAGGAAGCCGACGAAGGCGAGCAGCCGGAAGCGCAGTCGCGCCTTGTACTGCAACAGCACCTCGCCGAGCAGCCACAACGCGACGATGCCGAATGCCAGATAGAGGACCGTCAAGCCCATGTACGCCCCTCTCCCAGTGGCCGCTCCGCAGTGTGTCGTACGCGGGTGCGACCGGTCTAGGCCTGCTGCGGGTGATGCAGGCCCAGATTCTCGTAGATTTCCAGCGTCGCCGTGGAGTTGTTGAGCGTGATGAAGTGCAGTCCGGGGACTCCCTCGGTCAGCAGCCTCGCGCAGAACTCCGTCGCGAACTCGATCCCAATGGAGCGTACAGCCGCCGGATCGTCTTTGACTGTGAGGATCCGCTCTTTCAGGACGTCCGGGAACGAAGCATTCGAGAGTTTGGGCAGCCGTTCCAACATCTTCACACTTGTCACGGGCATGACCTCCGGGATGACCGGAGTCGCGCACCCCGCGGCGTCGACCCGGTCACGCAGACGGAGGTAGGACTCGGGCTGGAAGAACATCTGCGTGATCGCGTAGTCGGCGCCTGCACGGCACTTGTCGACGAAGTGCGAGACGTCCAGGTCCCACTCCGTGGAGCGGGGGTGCATCTCGGGGAAGGCGGCCACTCCGACACAGAAGTCGCCGGATTCCTTGATGAGGCGCACGAGTTCGGCCGCGTAGGTCAGGCCCTTGGGGTGCGGGACCCACTCCCCCATGGGGTCGCCGGGCGGGTCGCCGCGCACGGCGAGCATGTTGCGGATGCCCGCGTCCGCGTACTGCCCGATGATGTTGCGCAGCTCGGCGATGGAGTGGTTGACCGCGGTGAGGTGCGCGACCGGGGTGAGGGTGGTGTCGAGGACGATCTGCTCGGTCTCCTTGACCGTGCCGGCCCGCGTCGAGCCGCCGGCTCCGTAGGTCACGGAGACGAAGTCGGGGGCCACCGCCTCGACCCGCCGCAGCGCGTTCCACAGGTTCCGCTCACCCTTGGGGGTCTTCGGCGCGGAGAACTCGAAGGAATAGGTCTGTTTGCCGGTCGCGAGCATGTCGCGCACCGTGCGCGCACGATCAGTCCTGGTGGAAGCGGATCCGAGGGCCATACTGGCAGGTTAGCCAGAGGGCGTCGGTCACCCAACCGAACCGCTGACATTTGTCCGATCTGTCGAGTTCTTGTCCACCCCTCGGACAGCGGCCCCTCCGGGACGCCCGCGCGGGCTCCTTCGGCGCCGCTACGCCGTGCGCAGCCGCTTGGCGAACTCCGCCGCCGCCGCGCCCGGGTCGTCCGCCTCGGTGATCGCCCGGACGACGACGACCCGGCGG
The DNA here is from genome assembly GCF_037940415.1 of Streptomyces sp. f51. Lineage (NCBI taxonomy): Bacteria > Bacillati > Actinomycetota > Actinomycetes > Kitasatosporales > Streptomycetaceae > Streptomyces > Streptomyces sp. f51. The sequence continues at coordinate 1,825,927 of NZ_CP149798.1, forward strand.
GCACCGGCTTCGAGCACCTCGTCCAGCCGGCCGAGGTCGATGCCGCCGATCGCGAACCAGGGACGGGCGGTGCCGAGGGCCGCCGTGTGGCGGACCAGGCCGAGTCCGGGCGCGTGCCGGCCGGGCTTGGTGGGGGTGGGCCAGCAGGGGCCGGTGCAGAAGTAGTCGACGCCGTCCTGGACGGCGGCCGCCTCGGCCTCGGCCCCGGAGTGCGTGGAGCGGCCGATGAGCACGTCGTCGCCGAGGATCGCGCGGGCCGCGGGGACCGGGAGGTCGCCCTGGCCCAGGTGGAGGACGTCGGCGCGGACGGCGTGGGCCACGTCCGCGCGGTCGTTGACCGCGAGGAGCTTGCCGTGCCGGGCGCAGGCGTCGGCGAGAACCCGGAGGTGCTCCAGTTCCTCGCCCGCCTCCATGCCCTTGTCGCGCATCTGCACGATGTCGACGCCGCCCGCGAGGACCGCGTCGAGGAACTCGGCGAGGTCGCCCTGGCGTCTGCGGGCGTCCGTGCACAGATAGACGCGGGCGTCGGCGAGGCGCTCCCGCGCGGTCGTGGCGGCGTTCTCGGGCATGCGTGGGTCCCCCGTTGTCGGTGCGCGGGGAGCGCGGCGGCCGGAATGGTCCCGCCGCCGTGCTCCCCGTGCCGGACGGTCTCGAACAGGTCAGACGGCGAGCGCCTGGGCGCGGCGCTTCACCTCCGTGCCGCGATTCTCGCTCAGCGCCTGCGCGGGGGTGCCGGGCAGGGTCGGGTCGGGGGTGAAGAGCCACTCGAGGGCCTCTTCGTCGGAGAAGCCGTCGTCCCTCAGGAGCGTCAGGGTGCCGGCCAGGCCCTTGACGACCTTCTGCTCGTCCACGTCGATGAAGTCGGCGGGGACGTGCAGCGCGCGGTTCTCACCACGGCGTACGGCGATCAGCTGGCCTTCCTTGACCAGCTGCCGGACGCGTGTCACCTCGACGCCGAGCTGTTCGGCGATGTCGGGGAGGGTGAGCCAGGCGGGGACGAGAGCATCGATCTTTGCGTCAATCTCGGTCACGGGACAAGCGTGCCATCCCGGACCGACAGTCGGAAGCCGAGGGCGTCCGTACCGGGGTTCCCGGTCAGGCCGTGGCGCCCTTCAGCGGCCTCGCCGGGTCCGCGAGCAGCTCCGGGTCCATGACCGCGCCCGCCTCGATCAGCCGGCGGCCCTGGGCCAGATCCCTCGGACGGCCCACCGCCAGGAGGGCGACGAGCCGCGTCTCGCGGAGCCAGCACACCGACCAGGAGGCGCCCGAGGGGTCGCCGCGCCACACCAGGGTGTCGGCGGGCGCGTGGTGGCCGACGTACTGCACGAAACGGCCGAACTGCTCGGACCAGAAGTAGGGCACCGGGTCGTAGGCGGCGGGCGTCTCCCCGACGATGTTCAGGGCGACCGTGCGGGGGCCCTGGAGGGCGTTGTCCCAGTGGTGGACGAGCAGGCGTTCCTCGTAGCGCCCGGAGGGGAAGGACGCGCAGTCGCCGACCGCGTAGACGTCCGGCAGGGAGGTGCGCAGGTGGTCGTCGGCGACGATCTCCCGGTGGGCGCCGAGCTCGATCCCCGAGCCGGCGATCCAGGCGGTGGCGGGGCGCGCGCCGATACCGACCACGACGGCGTCCGCGGGCACCCGGGAGCCGTCGTCCAGGACCACCGCGCCCGGCTCGACGCGCTCCACGCGCGCGCGGGTGCGCAGCGAGGCCCCGCTGTCCGCGTACCAGGCGGCCATCGGGGCGGCGACCTCGGCCGGCAGCGCCCCGGCGAGCGGCCGGTCGGCGGCCTCGACGACGGTGACCGCGCAGCCCGCCTCGCGCGCCGCCGTGGCGAACTCGGCGCCGATCCAGCCCGCGCCGACCACCACGATGTCGTGCTGCCGGGCGAGGACGGGACGCAGCCGGTCGGCGTCGTCCAGGGTGCGCAGCAGATGCACCCCGGGCACGCCCTCGGCGCCGGGGAGCCGGATCGGCTCGGCCCCGGTGGCGACGACCAGGACGTCGTACGGGACGGGTCCCGCGTCGGTGTCCAGTTCGTGCTCGCCGGGGCGCACGCCGAGTGCCTCGCTGCCGAGCCTGAGGTCGATGTCCAGGGACTCGAAGTCGACGTCGAACGCGGAGCCCTCGGCCTTGCCGAGCAGGACGGCCTTGGAGAGCGGCGGCCTGTCGTAGGGCTGATGCGGCTCCGCGCCGATCAGTGTGACCGTGCCCGTGAAGCCCTGTTCGCGCAGGGCGACCGCGGTCTGCACCCCGGCCATGCCCGCGCCCACCACGACGACCCGCCGTGCCGCGGCGCTCCGCGGCGGGGACTGTGCCTGCGTCTGATCGCTCACCCGATCACCATAGACACGTGACGATCCGTCAGTCAGCGGACGTGCTCGGTGACCTGTTCCACACGACCGGTCCCGGCGGCCGCGCCACGGGCGGAGGCTCCCTTACCGGCACGGACGGGGGCGGGCTAGGGTGGCCGACGTAAAGCACTCGCGGGAGCCCGGACGGACCGGGCTGAGAGGGAGGCTGGGCGGCCTCCGACCGTACGAACCTGATCCGGGTCATGCCGGCGAAGGGAGGGGCTGGACGCCCATGCCGTCTGCACGTACGTCGGACGTCCTCGTCGTCGGGGGCGGGATCATCGGCCTGGTGACGGCCTGGCGGGCCGCGCAGCGCGGGCTCGCCACCGCGCTCGTGGACCCCGAGCCGGGCGGCGGGGCCGCCCGGGTCGCGGCCGGGATGCTGGCCGCCGTCACGGAGCTGCACTTCGGCGAGGAGACCCTGCTGGGCCTCAACCTCGCCTCGGCGCGCCGCTATCCGGACTTCGCCGCCGAGCTCACCGAGGCGACCGGCCGGGACCTCGGCTACCGCAGGTCGGGCACGCTGGCCGTGGCACTGGACGCCGACGACCGCGCCCATCTGCGGGAACTGCACGCGCTCCAGGTCCGCTCGGGGCTGGAGTCGGAATGGCTGAGCGGCCGTGAGTGCCGCCGTCTGGAGCCGATGCTCGCGCCCGGGGTGCGCGGGGGCCTGCGGGTGGACGGCGACCACCAGATCGACCCGCGCCGCCTCGCCGCCGCCCTGGTCACCGCGTGCGAGCGGGCCGGGGTGAGCGTGCACCGGACCTGGGCGGAGCGTCTGACCGTCGTACGGGACCGGGCCACCGGGGTCGTCACCGCCGAGGGCACCGAGCTCGGCGCGGACCGGGTGGTGCTCGCCGGGGGCAGCCTCAGCGGGCGTCTGGCGGGCGTGCCGGACGACGTCGTGCCGCCGGTGCGCCCGGTCAAGGGGCAGGTGCTGCGGCTGACCGTGCCCGGGCGCTACGCCCCGTTCCTCAGCCGGACCGTCCGGGCCGTGGTGCGCGGCAGCCACGTCTACCTGGTGCCGCGAGAGAACGGCGAGCTCGTGGTGGGCGCGACCAGCGAGGAACTGGGCTGGGACACCACGGTGACGGCCGGTGGCGTGTACGAGCTGCTGCGCGACGCGCACGAGCTGGTCCCCGGGATCACCGAGCTGCCGCTGACCGAGACCCGCGCGGGGCTGCGCCCGGGCTCGCCCGACAACGCGCCGCTGCTCGGCCCGAGCGCGCTGGAGGGACTCCTGCTGGCCACCGGCCACTACCGCAACGGCGTGCTGCTGACGCCGGTGACCGGTGACGTGATGGCCCATGTCCTGACCACCGGCGAACTCCCCGCCGAAGCCCACCCCTTCACCCCTCTGCGCTTCGGCGCCACGGCCCGCACGGAGCTGCCCGTATGAACATCGTCGTCAACGGGGAGAGCCGGCGGATCGCCGCGGGCACCGCTCTGGACGCGCTCGTCGCGACCCTCACCCCCTCGTCGTCCGGGGTGGCCGCCGCCCTGAACGAGACCGTCGTCCCGCGCGCGCGGTGGTCGTCCACCGCGCTCGCCGAGGGCGACCGCGTCGAAGTCCTCACCGCCGTCCAAGGAGGCTGACCCATGGCAGACGATCCCTTCGTCCTCGGCGGTACGGCCTACGCGTCCCGGCTGATCATGGGGACGGGCGGCGCGCCCAGCCTCGACGTGCTGGAGCGCTCCCTGGTCGCCTCGGGCACGCGGCTGACGACGGTCGCGATGCGGCGCGTGGACGCCTCCGTGCACGGTTCGGTGCTCTCGGTGCTGGACCGGCTGGACATCCGGGTCCTGCCGAACACGGCCGGCTGCTACACCGCGGGCGAGGCCGTGCTGACCGCCCGGCTGGCGCGCGAGGCGCTGGGCACCGATCTGGTCAAGCTGGAGGTCATCGCCGACGAGCGCACCCTGCTGCCCGACCCGATCGAGCTGCTCGACGCGGCGGAGACACTGGTGGACGACGGCTTCACCGTGCTGCCGTACACGAACGACGACCCGGTGCTCGCGCGGAAGCTGGAGGACGTGGGCTGTGCGGCGATCATGCCGCTCGGCTCGCCCATCGGGTCCGGGCTCGGGATCCGCAACCCGCACAACTTCGAGCTGATCGTCGAGCACGCGCGCGTGCCGGTGATCCTGGACGCGGGAGCGGGTACGGCGTCGGACGCCGCGCTGGCGATGGAGCTGGGGTGCGCGGGGGTGATGCTCGCCTCGGCGGTGACGCGGGCGCAGGAGCCGGTGCTGATGGCGGAGGCCATGCGGCATGCGGTGGAGGCGGGGCGGCTGGCGCGGCGGGCGGGGCGCATCCCCAGGCGGCACTTCGCCACGGCGTCCTCCCCCGTGGAGGGCATGGCGGCACTGGATCCGGAGCGCCCGGCGTTCTGACCTCACCGGGCGGACCGCGGCACTCCGATCGCCCGCGCCGGCTGAGCCGGGACGCTCCTGGCGCCCGCGCACCCGCCGTCGGTTTCCGGCCGGGCGGCGGCGCAGGTTGTCGTGTTGTGGCCTTGCGGTGACGGACGGGGCTTGATCGCACACATGTGCGACGAACGGATCTTCGTGCGGGCCGCGCTCGTCACAGCTCGGATGCAGTCGGGCCCCCGAATCGCCCGAACGGGGCGCCGTGACAGTGGCGGCTCGTAGACTCACCTGCGTGGATACGACCCTTCAGGACCCGCTTGTCGGACACGTGCTCGACGGCCGGTATCGCGTCGAGGCACGGATCGCGGTGGGCGGCATGGCCACGGTCTACAGGGCCTTGGACACCCGCCTCGACCGTGTGCTCGCACTCAAGGTGATGCACCCGACGCTCGCCGCCGACGCCACGTTCGTCGAGCGGTTCATCCGCGAGGCCAAGTCGGTGGCACGGCTGGCGCACCCGAACGTGGTGCAGGTCTTCGACCAGGGGGCGGACGGGTCGTACGTCTACCTGGCCATGGAGTACATCGCCGGGTGCACCCTGCGCGACGTGCTGCGCGAGCGCGGCGCCCTCCAGCCGCGGGCCGCGCTCGACATCCTGGAGCCGGTGCTCGCGGCGCTCGGCGCGGCCCACCGCGCCGGGTTCGTGCACCGTGACATGAAGCCGGAGAACGTCCTCATAGGGGACGACGGCCGGGTCAAGGTCGCGGACTTCGGCCTGGTGCGCGCCGTGGACACGGTGACCAGCACGACAGGCACCGTCCTCGGCACCGTGTCGTACCTCGCCCCCGAGCAGATCGAGCACGGCACCGCCGACACCCGCGTCGACGTCTACGCCTGCGGAGTCGTCCTCTACGAGATGCTCACCGGCGCCAAGCCGCACACCGCGGACTCCGCCGCGCAGGTTCTCTACCAGCACCTCCACGAGGACGTACCGCCGCCTTCGGCCATCGTGCCCGGTCTGGCGTACGCGCTGGACGAGCTGGTCACCGCGGCCACGGCCCGCAACCCCGAGCTCCGCCCCACCGACGCGGTGGCGCTGCTCGGCCAGGTCCTCGAAGCACGGGCGGGTCTCACCGCCGAGCAGCTCGACGCGGTTCCGCCGGGCGCCCTGTCCGTGGGCCACGACAACGCCGACGACCGTACGAGCGTGATCCCGCGCTCGCTGTCCGTCCCCCGGCTGCTGCCGGTGAACGAGGACGACGGCTCCGTCGACCGGACCAGCCGGTTCGAGCAGAGCAGCCCGTTCACCACCGCGCCGGTCATGCCCACGCGGCCTCCGGGCGCCCGGCCGCGGCGCGGGATGCTGCTGGTCGTCGCCGCGATCGTGCTGGTCCTCGGCCTCGGCGCCGGTGTCTGGTACATCAACTCGGGCCAGTTCACGAAGGTCCCGCCCGTCCTGGCCAAGACGGAGCAGCAGGCAAGGAAGCAGCTCCAGGGCGCCGGGCTCGACGTCAAGCGGGTCAAGCACGCCTACAGCGACACCGTGAAGCGGGGCACGGTCATCAGCACCGACCCCGGTGTCGGCCAGCGGATCCGCGACAACGACTCCGTGACGCTGACCGTCTCCGACGGCCCCCGGACGGTGAAGGTGCCGGATCTGAAGGGCTTCGCGCTGTTCAAGGCGAAGGACGTGCTCAAGGGCGACGGGCTCGCCCCGGGCATGGTCACGCGCGACTTCAGCCAGGACGTGCCGAGGGGTTTCGTGATCGGTACGGATCCGGCCGCGGGCACCGAGCGGCACTCGGGATCGGCGATCGCGATCGTGGTGAGCAAGGGCGCCCCCGTGGAGCTGCCCGACGTGACCGGCACCTCGGTCGAGGACGCCACCACGCAGCTGGAGAGCGCGGGCCTGAAGGTGAAGATCGCCACGGAGCGCGTCAACTCGGAGTTCGACAAGGGCCAGGTCGCCCGGCAGACGCCGGACGCCGGAGCCCGTGCCGCCACGGGCGACACGGTGACGCTGACGCTCTCCAAGGGCCCCGAGATGGTCGAGGTCCCGGACGTCGTGGGCGACAGCGTGGACGACGCCAAGAAGGCGCTGACGGACGCCGGGTTCCAGGTCGAGGAGGACCGCGGGCTGCTCGGCCTCTTCGGCGACACGGTCAAGAAGCAGTCCGTGCACGCCGGCGACACGGCGCCCAAGGGCTCGACGATCACGATCCAGATCCGCTGAGCGCGGCCTCCGGGCCGCGGGGGCGGACGGCCTCCGGGCCGCGGGGGCGGACGGCCTCCGGCCGGGCGGCCGCCCGGTGGCCGCTGCCCCGCGAGTCCGGCGGACCGGTCCGCCCGCGGGGTGCCCGGCGGCGCGTGACACCCTGGCGGGTGTGACCAGCAAGCAGCTCCGCAACCCCGTCGGCGGCCATGTCCCCGTGGCCGGCGGCCTCAGCTCCGTGGGCCTGGCCTACGCCCGCGACCTCGCGGCCGAGACCGTGCAGGTCTTCGTCGCCAACCCGCGCGGCTGGGCGACCCCCGCCGGGAACCCCGAGCAGGACGAGGACTTCCGCACCGCGTGCGCCGCCGGGTCGATCCCCGCGTACGTCCACGCCCCGTATCTGATCAACTTCGGCTCGCACACCGAGGCGACGGCCGAGAAGTCGGTGGAGTCGCTGCGGCACTCGCTGCGGCGCGGGCGGGAGATCGGCGCCCTCGGGGTGGTCGTGCACACCGGGAGCGCGACCGGCGGCCGGGAGCGCTCCGTCGCCCTGAAGCAGGTGCGCGACCGGCTGCTGCCGCTGCTGGAGGAACTGACCCACGACGACGACCCGTTCCTCCTGCTGGAGTCGACGGCCGGCCAGGGCGCCTCCCTGTGCTCGCGCACCTGGGACTTCGGGCCCTACTTCGAGGCCCTGGACTCCCATCCCAAGCTGGGCGTCTGTCTCGACACCTGTCACATCTTCGCGGCGGGCCACGACCTGACAGGACCGAGCGGCATGCACCAGACCCTCGATCTGCTGGTCGACACCGTCGGCGAGGGACGGCTGAAGCTGATCCACGCCAACGACTCCAAGGATGTGGTCGGCGCGCACAAGGACCGCCACGAGAACATCGGCTCGGGCCACATAGGCGAGGACCCGTTCCGCGCCCTGATGACGCATCCCGCGACGGCGGGTGTCCCGCTGATCATCGAGACGCCCGGCGGGAAAGAGGGCCACGCGGCCGACGTGGAGCGGCTGAAGAAGCTGCGCGACGGCTGAGCCCGGGGCGGAAGCCGCGCGACGGCGGAGCCGGGGGCCGCGGGCGGGCTCAGAGTTCGGGGCCGTCCCCGGGTTCCTCCTGGTAGGAGTAGCGCTGCTCGCGCCAGGGGTCACCCACGTTGTGGTAGCCGCGCTCCTCCCAGAAGCCGCGGCGGTCGGCGGTCATGTACTCGACGCCGCGCACCCACTTGGGGCCCTTCCACGCGTACAGATGCGGGACGACCAGGCGCAGCGGGAACCCGTGCTCCGCCGTCAGCAGCTCGCCGTCCTTGTGGGTGGCGAAGATGGTGCGCTCGGAGGCGAAGTCCGCGAGGCGCAGGTTGGAGCTGAACCCGTACTCGGCCCAGACCATCACATGGGTGACGGCCGGCGAGGGCGGTGCTGTCTCCAGGATCGCCCGGGCGGGCACGCCACCCCATTCGGCCCCGAGCATGCTGAACTTCGTGACGCAGTGCAGATCGGCCACGACGGAGGCGTACGGGAGGGCGGTGAACTCCTCGTGGGTCCAGCACTGCTTCCCGCCGTCCGCCGTGGCGCCGAAGACCCGGAACTCCCAGCGTTCGGGGCGGAACTTGGGGACGGGCCCGTAGTGCGTGACCGGCCAGCCGCGCTGGAGCCGCTGTCCCGGCGGAAGCTCCGACTGTGCCGTTCCTCCTGATTCGCGCTCCACCGGCTGACCCATGACTCCATCCTGACAGACCCGGAACAGTGCCCGTGACCAGCACAGGTCGGATCGGTGCAACTCGTAGTAAGCATGCACTTACTGGACGCTCCAGGACACCGGTGCAAAGATGCGGCGCAATCGGCCCAGTACCCCACTTGGAAGGAGCCTCTGCGATGCAGGGCGACCCCGAGGTCATCGAATTCCTCAACGAGCAGCTGACCGGTGAGCTGACCGCGATCAACCAGTACTTCCTGCACGCGAAGATGCAGGAGAACTTCGGCTGGACGAAGCTCGCGAAGTACACCCGGCACGAGTCGTTCGACGAGATGAAGCACGCGGAGGTGCTCACCGACCGCATCCTCTTCCTGGACGGGCTGCCGAACTACCAGCGGCTCTTCCACGTCCGGGTCGGCCAGACCGTCACCGAGATGTTCCAGGCCGACCGTCAGGTGGAGGTCGAGGCGATCGACCGCCTCAAGCGCGGGATCGAGGTGATGCGCGCGAAGGGCGACATCACGTCGGCCAACATCTTCGAGTCGATCCTCGAGGACGAGGAACACCACATCGACTATCTGGACACCCAGCTGGAACTGGTCGAGAAGCTCGGCGAGGCGCTCTACATCGCGCAGCTCGTCGAGCAGCCGGAGAGCTAGGCGGCCTCGCGGCGGTCCGCCTCGGGCTGCCCGAGGACCTGGGAGAGCACCGGCATGCCCTGGTCGGCCAGATCGCGGCGCGGGCACGAGCCCCTGCCCAGCAGTGCCTGGATCCGGCGCACGCACGAACCGCAGTCCGTGCCCGCCTTGGAGGCCGAGGCTATCTGCCGAGGAGTACAGGCGCCGTCGGCCGCGTGCTTCTTCACCTGCTGTTCGGTGATCCCGAAGCAGCTGCATACGTACACGCGGTTCACCTCCCGCCGGAATCGCTGGGTCGTGCCGTCCCGATGATCGGTGAGGCTAACCTAACCTTACCCGTCGCACAGGAACCGCAAAAGTGGCGTGGGGCGCAGATCGTATGTGATCCGCGCCCCACTTCAGGTGCCGGTAACAGGCCGGACGCCTGTTGATCTGCTACTGGTCGCGGTACATCTCGGCGACGAGGAAGGCCAGGTCAAGGGACTGGCTGCGGTTCAGACGCGGGTCGCAGGCCGTCTCGTAGCGCTGGTGCAGATCGTCGACGAAGATCTCGTCGCCGCCGCCCACGCACTCGGTGACGTCGTCACCGGTGAGCTCGACGTGGATGCCGCCCGGGTGCGTGCCCAGACCCTTGTGGACCTCGAAGAAGCCCTTGACCTCGTCGAGCACGTCGTCGAAGCGGCGGGTCTTGTGACCCGAGGCGGCCTCGAAGGTGTTGCCGTGCATCGGGTCGGTCACCCAGGCCACGGTCGCGCCGGAGGCGGTGACCTTCTCGACCAGCTCGGGCAGCTTGTCGCGGACCTTGTCCGCGCCCATGCGCACGATGAAGGTGAGGCGGCCCGGCTCGCGGTCCGGGTCGAGGCGCTCGATGTACTGGAGCGCCTCCTCGGCCGTCGTCGTCGGGCCGAGCTTGATCCCGACGGGGTTGCGGATCTTCGACGCGAACTCGATGTGCGCCCCGTCCAGCTGGCGGGTGCGCTCACCGATCCACACCATGTGGCCCGAGACGTCGTACAGGTCGCCGGTGCGCGAGTCGACGCGGGTCAGCGCCGACTCGTAGTCGAGGAGCAGCGCCTCGTGCGAGGCGTAGAACTCGACGGTCTTGAACTCCTCCGGGTCGGTGCCGCAGGCCCGCATGAAGTTCATCGCGTTGTCGATCTCACGCGCGAGCTGCTCGTAGCGCTGGCCGGACGGGGACGACTTCACGAAGTCCTGGTTCCAGGCGTGCACCTGGCGCAGGTCGGCGTAACCGCCGGTGGTGAAGGCGCGCACCAGGTTGAGCGTGGAGGCGGACGCGTTGTACATCCGCTTCAGGCGCTCGGGGTCCGGGATGCGGGACTTCTCGTCGAAGTCGAAGCCGTTGACCGAGTCACCCCGGTAGGTCGGCAGGGTCACGCCGTCGCGGGTCTCGGTGCCCTTGGAGCGGGGCTTGGAGTACTGGCCGGCGATACGGCCGACCTTCACCACCGGTACCGAGGCGGCGTACGTGAGGACGGCGCCCATCTGGAGCAGCGTCTTGAGCTTGTTGCGGATGTGGTCCGCCGACACGGCGTCGAAGGCCTCGGCGCAGTCGCCGCCCTGGAGAAGGAACGCCTCTCCCTTGGCGACGGACGCCATCCGGGCGCGCAGCTGGTCGCACTCGCCCGCGAAGACGAGCGGCGGATACGACTCGAGGTCCGCGATCACATCGCGCAGAGCCTCGGCATCGGGGTACTCGGGCTGCTGCGCCGCGGGCAGGTTTCGCCAGGTGTTGCCAGCGCTCGCGCTGGACTTAGCGTTCACGGTCACCCGGACAACACTACGGGGTCGTGTCGGGCGTCTTGTCCACATGCTCATCAAGTGAGACGAACCGCGCTCGATCGGTGACTCCCCGGGCGGCCGCGCGAACGGCCGCGGCGCCCGCCCGGGGAGGTGAGCCGCCGGGGTCTAGTTCACGTCGAGGCGGTCGCGGTCGATGGAGATGCGCACGCCGCCGTGGGTCTCGGTCGTGTCGCCCACGTACTGGTGGACGCGCTGGTGCTTGGACCACAGGGCCGAGGGGATCGAGGAGTCGGACGTGCTCGACACCCCGTTCCAGCGGGCGAAGTGGATCACGTCGGGCAGGGTGACGGAGCTCTTGTTGGCGATCAGGTCGGACACCAGGGACGAGGTGTTGCCGTAGGCGCCCGAGCGGTAGCCGAGCGCGTGCAGGCGCACGGTGTAGGCCTGGAGGTAGGAGAGCACCTGGTCGGTGACCTTGCCGCCGGGCTCGTAGTGCTCCAGGTCGAGGTAGAGCACCGAGCTCTTGCCGAAGCCCAGCGCCGCCGCCTGCTTGACGGCGTCGTCCGCGGCCGCGGTGCCCTGCGACACCGGGCTGGTGATCGCCGCGCAGCCGCCGCCGCAGCTGCCGCCGTCCGACGAGGGCTGCCGGCCGACGTACAGCGGGAAGAACCGCCAGCCGCGCGTGTACTGCGCGCGCACCCAGCCGGCGGTCAGGTGCTGCTGGGCACAGGCCCGGTTGAGACCGCCGATGTAGACACCGAGGGCGCCGTACGGGGAGTTGTCGCGCCAGGCGTCCATCGCCGACTGGCTCGGGGCGGTGCAGGCGTCGAAGCCCTCGCCGCGGAAGGAGGTCGCGTCGGTGGGCAGCGGGTCCACCGCGGCCTGGTCACCGGCGCCCTCGCGCCGCGCGGAGGCGACGGGCAGTCCGGCGCTGCGCAGGACGTCCTGCATACGGGTGCGGTCGTAGCCGTAGGCGGCGGTGACGGCGATGCGGTCGGCGGTGGCCCGGTAGGTGCGGGCCACCGGGTTCTCGGTGACGGCCCTGGCGGCCACCGGGGCGGGCTGGACGAGGAGCGCCTCGGTGCGTCCCGTGGCCCTGGCGGGGCAGTTCTGGTCGCCGCCCGGGGTGCCGAGGTAGACGGCGTGCCGGTCGAAGCGGACACAGGTGTCCGGATGTTTCTTCAGGTCCACGATCCGCCAGGAGTCGGGGACGGTGAAGATGTAGCCGCGGTAGGCGATCTGGGTGAGGTCCTCGGAGTCGCCCGGGCGCGGGGCTGAGCTCGCGGGGACGAGCGGTCCTGCGGCGAGGGCGGCCGCCGCGAGGAGCACGGTCAGGGCTCGGGCTCCGGTCCGGCGGGGCTGGGACGAACGGGCTGCGCGCATGGTTCTCGTTTCTCTGTGCGATCGGGCTGTCTGGCCATCCATGGCCGGTGACCGGACGGTAGGAACGCCCCGCGGGACCGTTTCACGCTGTTGCCCGCCCCTCACCGTCGGGTAAGGTGCGGCGCATGTTCGCGCATTCGAACCAGAACTGGTGGTGGACCGCTCATCCGGCGGCCCACTGACTGCGCGTACACGAAACGTCGCGAAGGCCGCCCGAGGGCGGCCTTCGGTGTTTGCGGACCCGGGCCGTTCCTCTCCGAGATGCACGATCCGAGAGAAGGACCGCACCGATGACCCTGCTCGACCTGCTGGACGATCCCCGTCCGTTCGCCCTGCTGCGCCGCCGCACCCCGGGCCGTGACCACGACGTCGTCGAACTGCTCCGGGGGCCGGTGCGCGATGTGGAGCGCCTCGCCGACATCCCCGACGAGGCCCTGGCGCTGATCCCGTTCCGGCAGATCAGCGAGCGCGGCTTCGACGTCCGCGACGACGGCACCCCGCTCACGGTGCTCGTCCCCGAGGAACGCCGTGAACTGCCGCTCGCGCAGGTGCTGGCGGAGCTCCCGGACCACGACGTACGGGTCGAGGGCGGCGGCTTCGACGTGGACGACGAGGAGTACTCCGGGATCGTCGAGCGGGTGCTGCGCGAGGAGATCGGGCGCGGCGAGGGCGCCAACTTCGTGATCCGGCGGACGTACGAGGGCCGGATCCCCGGGTTCGGACGGGCCGACGCGCTGGCGCTGTTCCGCCGGCTGCTGGTCGGCGAGCGGGGCGCGTACTGGACGTTCGTCGTGCACACCGGAAAGGAGCGAGGGCCCGAAGGGCCTTCCTCGGAAGGGCGGGGGCGGGAGACGGGTGGGCGGACGCTGGTCGGGGCGAGCCCCGAGGTGCATGTGCGGATGTCCGCCGGGACGGTCGTGATGAACCCGATCAGCGGGACCTACCGCTATCCGGCCGGCGGACCGACGCCGGAGGACCTGCTCGCGTTCCTCGCGGACGGCAAGGAGATCGAGGAGCTCTCGATGGTCGTCGACGAGGAGCTCAAGATGATGTGCACGGTCGGGGACATGGGCGGGGTGGTCGTCGGGCCCCGGCTCAAGGAGATGGCGCATCTCGCGCACACCGAGTACGAGTTGCGGGGCCGTTCCTCGCTCGACGTGCGCGACGTACTGCGCGAGACCATGTTCGCGGCGACCGTCACCGGTTCGCCGGTGCAGAACGCCTGCCGGGTCATCGAGCGGCACGAGGTGGGCGGGCGCGGCTACTACGCGGGCGCGCTGGCGCTGGTCGGGCGTCAGGAGGACGGCCCGGACGGCGCGCCCGGGGCGCAGACGCTCGACTCCCCCATCCTCATCCGGACCGCCGACATCGACGCGGACGGCGGGCTGCGGGTGCCCGTCGGCGCCACCCTCGTCCGGGGCTCGGACCCGGCGGGCGAGGTCGCCGAGACGCACGCCAAGGCGGCCGGGGTGCTGGCGGCGCTCGGGGTGCGGCCCGGCCGTCCGGCCCCGGACGGCGCCCGCCCCGGGCTGGGCGACGATCCGCGCGTGCGGGCCTCGCTGGACGGGCGGCGGGCCTCGCTCGCGCCGTTCTGGCTGCGGATGCAGGAGCGGTCCCGTGACCTGAGCGGGCACGCGCTGGTCGTGGACGCCGAGGACACCTTCACCGCGATGCTCGCGCATGTGCTGCGTTCGTCCGGCCTTGAGGTGACGGTGCGTCGCTACGACGAGCCGGGGCTGCGCGAGACGGTCCTCGCCCACGAGGGTCCGGTCGTCCTCGGCCCGGGTCCCGGCGATCCCTCCGACGCGGCGGACCCCAAGATGCGTTTCCTGCGCGGGCTGACGGCCCAGGTGCTCAGGGAACACCGGCACGGCGTCCTCGGCGTGTGCCTCGGGCACGAGCTGATCGCGGCCGAGCTGGGTCTTGAGATCGTCCGCAAGGACGTGCCGTACCAGGGCGCGCAGACCCGGATCGACCTGTTCGGGCGGCCCGAGACCGTCGGGTTCTACAACAGCTTCGTGGCGCGCTGCGACGACGAGGCGCTGGCGGAGCTGGCCGCGCACGGAGTCGAGGTCAGCCGGGCCGCGAACGGGGAGGTGCACGCGCTGCGCGGGCCGGGGTTCGCGGGGGTGCAGTTCCACCCGGAGTCGGTGCTGACGCTGAACGGCGCGGCCGTGGTGCGGGAGCTGACGGGTCAGCTGCGGGGCACGAGCACGTTCTGCGAGCGGCGGCCCTCGGCGTAGTCGAACACGTTCGCGGCGGTGGCGTCGACGATCTGGCCGACGGCGTCACGGGTGTAGTACGCCTGGTGCGAGGTGACCAGGACGTTCGGGAAGGTGACGAGGCGGGCCAGGGTGTCGTCCTCGACGGTCTCCAGGGACTTGTCGAGGAAGAACAGCCCGGCCTCCGCCTCGTACACGTCGAGGCCGACGCCGGTGAAGCGGCCCTCGCGCAACTCGGCGACGAGGGCCCGGCTGTCGATGAGGCCGCCGCGGCTGGAGTTCACCAGGATCGCGTCGTCCTTCATCAGACGCAGGGCCTCGGCGTCGATGAGGTGCTTGGTCTCCGGCATCAGCGGGACGTGCAGGGTGATGAGGTCGGACTCGGCGAGCAGCCGCTCCTTGGAGACGTACTCCATGCCGAGGGCGGCGCACGCCGGGTTCTCGGCGACGTCCCAGCCGAGCAGACGCATGCCGAAGCCGTGGGCGATCCGGGTGAAGGCCTCGCCGATCTTGCCGGTGCCGACGACTCCCGCGGTGCGGCCGTGCAGGTCACGGCCCATCAGTCCTTCGAGGCGGAAGTCGAAGTCGCGGGTGCGGTTGGCGGCGCGCACGATACGGCGGTTGACGGCCATGCCGAGGGTCCAGGCGAACTCGGCGACCGAGTAGGGCGAGTAGGAGGAGACCCGGGCGACCGTCATGCCGAGGCGCTCGGCGACGTCGAGGTCGATGTTGTTGAACCCGGTGGAGCGCTGGGCGACCAGCTGGGTGCCGCCTGCCGCGAGCGTCTGGAGGACGCGGTTGCCCAGGGCGCAGTTGACGCTGGTGGACACGATCTCGTGGCCGGTGGCGATGGGCGCGGTGTCCTCGGTCAGGAAGACGTCGAGGCAGCGGACCTCGTGGTGTCCCGCGAAGGCCTTCTCGATCAGGGGCTTCTCGTCGGCCTGGACGCCGAACGCCAGAATCTCCACCGGTCTCTCCCGTGCTGGGGTACGGGCCGAATATACGGTCCGTACCCCAGGGGCCGCTCGGGCAGCGCCGGGAGGCGGCCGTCGGACGGTCAGCCGAAGAACACCCCGACCTCCTGGTACAGGGCGGGGTCGACCGTCTTCAGCTTGGCGGTCGCCTCCGCGATCGGAACACGGACGATGTCGGTGCCGCGCAGGGCGACCATCTTGCCGAAGTCGCCGTCGCGGACGGCCTCGATGGCGTGCAGCCCGAAGCGGGTGGCGAGCCAGCGGTCGAAGGCGCTGGGCGTCCCGCCGCGCTGGACGTGCCCGAGGACCGTGGTGCGGGCCTCCTTGCCGGTGCGCCGCTCGACCTCCTTGGCCAGCCACTCGCCGACGCCGGAGAGCCGGACGTGTCCGAAGGAGTCCAGGGTGCCGTCCTTGAGGACCATGTCGCCGTCCTTGGGCATGGCGCCCTCGGCGACGACGACGATCGGCGCGTACGAGGCCTTGAAGCGGGAGGTCACCCAGGCGCAGACCTGATCCACGTCGAAGCGCTGCTCGGGGATGAGGATGACGTTGGCGCCGCCGGCCAGGCCCGAGTGAAGGGCGATCCAGCCCGCGTGGCGGCCCATCACCTCGCAGACGAGGACCCGCATGTGCGATTCGGCGGTCGTGTGGAGGCGGTCGATGGCCTCGGTCGCGATGTTGACCGCCGTGTCGAAGCCGAAGGTGTAGTCGGTGGCGGAGAGGTCGTTGTCGATGGTCTTCGGTACGCCGACGACGTTGATGCCGTACTCGTCGCCGAGCCGCGCGGCGACGCCGAGGGTGTCCTCGCCGCCGATCGCGACGAGCGCCTCGACCTCCTGCTTGGCGAGGTTCTCCTTGATGCGGCGGATGCCGTTCTCGTGCTTGAGGGGGTTGGTGCGCGAGGATCCGAGGATGGTGCCGCCGCGCGGCAGGATCCCGCGCACGGCGGGGATGTCGAGCCGCACGGTGTCGCCTTCGAGCGGCCCACGCCAGCCGTCCCGGTAGCCGACGAAGTCATAGCCGTACTCCTGCACGCCCTTGCGGACGATGCCCCGGATGACGGCGTTGAGCCCGGGGCAGTCGCCGCCTCCGGTCAGTACTCCGACCCGCATGGAAAGTCCCTTCGCCACGGTTGGCTGTCGGACTCACGCTAATAGTGATCCAGGTCACTTCGACATGACGCGGAAGGCCTGTTCGGTGAATTGCGGGCAGTTGATACGTACATACCACCCAAAAGGTCGCATCGGCCGGGGCCGGGTCACGCCTCGTCGAGTCCCCGCTCTATGGCGTAGCGGACCAGCTCGACCCGGTTGTGCAGCTGGAGCTTGCCCAGGGTGTTCTGCACGTGGTTCTGGACCGTGCGGTGGGAGATGACCAGGCGCTCGGCGATCTGCTTGTAGCTCAGGCCCTTGGCGACCAGGCGCAGGACCTCGGTCTCACGGTCGGTCAGCTGCGGGGCCCTCGGCTGGTCGGCGCCGGTGGCGGGGACGGGTTCCGAGGCCAGCCGGCGGTACTCGCCGAGGACCAGTCCCGCGAGGCCCGGGGTGAACACCGGGTCGCCCGCGGCCGTCCGGCGCACCGCGTCGGTCAGCTCGTCGGCCGACGCCGACTTCAGGAGGTAGCCGGTCGCGCCGGACTTCACCGCCTCCAGGACGTCGGCGTGCTCGCCGCTGGCCGACAGGACCAGGACACGCAGCGACGGGTCGGCGCCGACCAGTTCCTTGCAGACCTGGACCCCGGGCTTGGCGGGCAGGTTCAGATCGAGGACCAGGACGTCGGGGGCCACGGCCAGCGCGCGGCGCACGGCCTGTTCGCCGTCACCGGCGGTCGCGACCACGTCGAACCCGGCGGCCGCCAGGTCACGGGCCACGGCGTCACGCCACATGGGGTGGTCGTCCACCACCATGACCTTGACGGGGTCCTCCCCCGCTCGCGGCTCCGCCGCCCCGACCGTCATCGCCCTGCCGCCGCCTTCGTCATCGCGTCCTCGACTTCGTGTCCTTCGGTACCTTCAGCTCGACCTCGGTGCCCTGTCCCGGGACGGAGACCAGCTCCGCCGTGCCGCCCAGGTCGCGCAGCCTGCCGCGGATCGAGAGCGCCACGCCGAGCCGCCCCTCGCCCTCGGCCTGGGCGAGCCGCCCCTCCGGGATGCCCGGGCCGTCGTCGCGCACCGTCACGATCACGGCGTCCGGTTCGTCCTCGACCAGGATCCAGGCCCGGGCGTCCGCGCCCACGTGCCTGCGGACATTGTCCAGGGCGGCGCCGACGGCGGCGGCCACTTCCCGTGCGGCGGGCGGGTCGAGCGGCACCGGCGCGCCGGGCTCGGAGAGGGTCACGCGCGCGGTGGCGTACGGGACGAGCAGTCCGCGCAGGTCGAGGGGGCCCGCGGTGTCCTCGTCGTCGGGTTCGTCCACGGCTCGTACGACCGCGCCGAGCGAGACGTCCTCCGACACCCGCGAGACGGGCACCAGACCACCCGACACCAGGGTGCGCAGCGCGGCCTCCTGCTCACCGGCCATCCGGCCCAGTTCCGCGGCCTCGCCGCCGAGCGCGGTGCCGCGCCGCTGCACCATGGCCAGGACCTGGAGCACACCGTCGTGGATGTCCCGGGCGAGACGCTCGCGTTCACGGGTCGCCGCCTCGATCTCCAGGGCCCGGGCGAGCGTGCGCTCGGAGGCGCGGGCGACCTCGACGACGTAGCCGATGGCGATGGAGGCGACCCAGACGAGGATCACGTTGTGCACGGTGTCCCGGGTCGGGGCGCCCCGCTCGACCAGGTTGGCCGCGGCCACGAGCGTGGAGGCGAAGGCCGCCCACCGCCAGCCGCCCTTGATCGCGAAGGCCAGGACCGCGCCCGCCGTCCATATCGACGGCAGGGTCGGACCGCCCGCGTCGATGCGCGCGGCGGAGTCCGCGACCCGGGTGAGCAGGATGCCGGCCAGCGCGACGGTGAGGTCGGCGGCCAGGAACCGCTTGGTGCAGTGGGCGGCTCCGGCGACCCTGGGCAGCGTGGCCAGCGTCCAGACCAGCAGGAACGCGAAGAACACCACGGCCACCCAGGGGCGGGCGAACCGGTCGTACGTGGTGGCGAAGAGCCCGATCGCGTACAGCACCGTCAGCACCCGGTAGCCGGTCAGCGCACGCCACAGCGGCTGCTCGACCGACATCCTCATGACTCTCTCGCGCTTGGCCATGCCCCCCACCCCGAAACGCCGACGTCCCTACGGACGCTCCTGGGAGCCGGATCGTTGCCCGTCGGCCGGTCCGTTCTCTCCCTCGCCCCCGGCCTCGTCCTCGCCCCGCGAGGCGGCCGGAGACGCGGCCTGCTCGCCCGCCTGTTCCGCGGCCGCCTGCTTCTCGGCCTGGGCGAGAGCCGCCCTGGCCGCCTTCTCCGCGTCCTTCTCGGCCTTCGCCGCGTCCGCGATCTGCCGCTTGGCGGCCGACGCGTAGATGTCGACGTACTCCTGGCCGGAGAGCTTCATGATCTCGTACATGACCTCGTCGGTCACCGCGCGGAGCACGAACCGGTCGTGCTCCATGCCGCTGTAGCGGCTGAAGTCCAGCGGCTTGCCGATGCGGATGCCCGGACGCATCAGCTTGGGCATCAGCTTGCCGGGCGGCTGGATCTTCTCCGTGTCGATCATCGCGACCGGGATGACGGGCGCGCCGGTGGCGAGGGCCACGCGGGCGAGACCGCCGGGCTTGCCGCGGTAGAGGCGGCCGTCGGGCGAGCGGGTGCCCTCCGGGTAGATGCCGAACAGCTCACCGCGCTCGATCACCTCTATGCCGCTCTTGATGGCCGCCTCGCCCGCGCCGCGCGCGCCGGAACGGTCCACCGGGAGCTGGCCGACCCCCTTGAAGAAGGCGGCCGTCATCCGGCCCTTGATGCCCGGGGTCGTGAAGTACTCCGCCTTCGCGATGAAGGTCACCTTGCGTTCGAGCACCGCGGGCAGGAAGAAGGAGTCCGAGAACGAGAGGTGATTGCTCGCCAGAATGGCCGGGCCCTCGGCGGGGATGTTCTCGAGGCCTTCCACCCAGGGTCTGAAGGCGAGCTTCAGCGGCCCTCCGATGGAAAACTTCATTGCGCCGTAGATCACCCGCGTGCCTCCTGTGTCGTGGATCAGACCTTAACCCGGGACGACGGCAAAGGACCCGACGACCCTGGTCGGTGTCAGTACCGTCGCGTACGGTGAAGCACACCCGGAGTCGTCTTCCGCCCAACTCATGAACAGGAGACCGAGGTGCCGGTCCTTCCTGGAGCCGAGCCGTTCCGCCACGAGGGCGGAGAGGTCGGCGTCCTTCTCTGCCACGGTTTCACCGGCTCCCCGCAGTCACTGCGCCCCTGGGCGGAGTACCTCGCCGAGCAGGGTCTGACCGTCGCCGTTCCCCTGCTGCCCGGCCACGGCACGCGCTGGCAGGACATGCAGGTCACGGGCTGGCAGGACTGGTACGCGGAGGTCGACCGCGAGCTGCGCGCCCTGCGCGCGAACTGCTCCCGGGTGTTCGTCTTCGGGCTCTCGATGGGCGGCGCGCTGGCCCTGCGGCTCGCGGCCCGGCACGGCGACGAGATCAGCGGCGTCGTGCTCGTCAACCCGCTCAACAAGGTGCAGGGCCTGACCGCGCACGCCCTGCCCGTGCTCCGTCACCTCGTCCCGTCGGTGAAGGGCATCGCGAGCGACATCGCGAAGGAGGGCGCCCAGGAGCTCGGCTACGACCGGGTGCCGCTGCACGCCGCGCATTCGCTGCGCCTGCTGTGCGGGGTCGTGGACGCGGAGCTGCCGCAGGTCACCCAGCCGCTCCTGCTGCTGCACAGCCTCCAGGACCACGTGGTCTCCCCCGCCGACTCGGCGCGCATCCTCGGCCGGGTGTCCTCCACGGACGTCACGGAGATCGTGCTGGAACAGAGCTACCACGTCGCGACGTTGGACCACGACGCGGACCGGATCTTCGAGGAGAGCCACTCCTTCGTCACCCGGCTCGCGCCCGGTGCCGGCACGAAGGCCGACGCGGGTCGGGTGGGACGGCAGGAAGGGACGGCAGCCGGTGACTGAGCACGACGCGGACCGCGGCGATTCCGAGGAGAAGGGCGTCCCCGTGGGCGAGCCGCTCGACGGGGCGCGCGGCGAGGGTGTCGGCGACGCGCTCACCGAGTCCGCCGGGGACCCGAAGGGCGAGTCACCCGCTGACGCCCGAGGGGACTCCGCCGGGGACGAGCAGGGCGTGCCCTTCGACGAGGACGCCGCCTGGAAGTCGATCGTCGCGGGCTACGGCGAGGAGCCGCCGGACCCGCCCGGGTCCCGCCCGTTCCGGTCCATCGAGGACCTGGCGCTTCCCGAGCCCGGTCCCGACAGCGACTCCGAGGCGGGTGGCGGCGGTGCCGGGGACGGCGACACCCCGGGTCCGGCGTCCGAGCCGGACGCCTCCGCCGGCGATCCGCCGCCGGCCGTCAAGCCGCTCGGCAGTTCGATCTCCTTCGCTCCCGGTGTCGGCGGCCCGCGGGACTACCGCGCGCCCGAGCCGACCGAGGACGACTTCGACGAGGACGACGAGGGCCACTTCGTGCCGCCCGAGCCCCCTCCGCTGCCCGCCGCGGACACGACCGCCAAGTTCGCCTGGCTCGGCGTGCTCGGCGGCCCCGCCCTGCTGCTGCTGGCCGTGCTGCTCGGCTGGGACATGACCTGGTGGCTCACCACCCTGGGCGTCGGCGGCTTCCTCGGCGGCTTCGCCACCCTGGTGACGCGCATGAAGGACGACGACGAGGACCACGACGACCCGGGCCGCGGCGCGGTGGTCTGACCGACCGGCCCGGGTGCGGTGGTCCGCCCCGGGTCGATCCGGCCGGGCGGTGGTTACGAGGTGGGCACTCTGAGGGCCGCCAGGACGGGCAGGTGGTCCGTGGCCGCTCTCAGGTCCGCCTCGCTCACGCCGGGGAGACCGAGCGGCACGCCGCAGCCGAGGACCTCGACACCGGGGGTGGCGAAGACGGCGTCGATGCGCCGGTGGGGGCCCGCGAACGTCCAGGTGTTCTCCCCGCCCCAGGGGCGGGTGGCCCAGCCGTCCTGGAGGGCGCCCGCGAGACGGCGGAACGCCGGTCCCGCCGGGACTTCGTTGAGATCGCCGCCCGCGACGGCGTGCGGGGTGCCGAGACCGGCGAGCCGGTCGAGGAGCATGCCGCTCTGTTCGAGGCGTTCGTCCTTGCGCAGCGAGAGATGAGAGCTGAGCACGCCGAGCCGGGCGCCCCCGAACCGGACGACCGCCGTGGCGAAGCCGCGCCGGTGCTGCCCGGGGGTGAGCGGGAGCAGTACGTCCTCCGTGCGCTCCACGGTGGCCCGCAGCGTGCACAGCAGCGCGGGACCGGCGGCGGTGGCGCCCCCGGACAGGACGACGAGGCCGGAGGCGGAGGCGAGTCGCGCGAGCTTCTTGCGCCAGCGGAAGAACCGTGGCGCCTCCTGGACCAGGACGAGGTCGGGTGCGCAGGCGCTGATCACTCGGGCGAGCGCGGCGGTGTCGTCGCGCATCGAACGGATGTTGTAGCTGAGCACGCGGATGACCGCCGAACCGTCGGACTCGGTACGGGACGCGGGCAGCGGACTGGCGGAGAAGCTGGTCGGCATGGCGATCAAGATACGCGCCGGGAGCCCCGCGCACGGGCCGAAGAACCCCGGAAGTGACGCGGGGCGTGGCGGGCCGGGGAGTCCGGACACGGCGGCGCCCGCCGTCCTGTGCGGGGTCGGCGGGCGCTGCCGTGCGGGACACGCGGGACCTACATGATCGGGTCGGGCTCCCGGGCCAGGTCCGCCGCTCCGACGAGACCGGCCTTGTTGCCCAGCTGGGCGGCGATCACGTCGGCGACCGGGCGCCAGTTGCCGCCGACCAGCCAGCGCTTGTACGACTTGCGGATCGGGTCGAGGACCAGCTCGCCCTCGTCCGAGAGACCGCCGCCGACGATGAAGGCGGACGGGTCGAAGAGCGAGGCGAGGTCCGCGAGACCCGCGCCGGCCCAGCGGGCCAGCTCGCGGTAGGAGTCCACCGCGACGTGGTCGCCCTGGCGGGCGGCCATGGAGATGTGCTTGCCCTCGATGCCGTCCGGGGTCCCGTCGCCGAGGCCGAGCAGGACCTCCGCGGCCTCCGGGGTCGCGTTGGCGCGCTGCTTGGCGTACCGGACGAGCGCGCGCCCGGAGGCGTACTGCTCCCAGCAGCCCTGCGAGCCGCAGCCGCACAGCAGGCCGTCCGGCACCATCCGGATGTGGCCGAACTCGGCGGCCACGCCGAAGTGCCCGCGGCGCAGCTTGTTGCCGATGATGATGCCGCCGCCGAGGCCCGTGCCCAGGGTGATGCAGATGACGTTGCGGTGGCCCTTGCCGGCACCGAACTTGTACTCGCCCCAGGCGGCCGCGTTCGCGTCGTTCTCGACGACGACCGGCAGACCGACACGCCGCTCGACCTCGGCCTTGAGCGGCTCGTTGCGCCAGTCGATGTTCGGCGCGAAGTAGACCGTCGAGCGCTGTCGGTTCACGTATCCGGCGGCACCGATGCCGACGCCGACGATGTCGTGTCCGGCACGCGCGCCCTCCACCGCCGAGGCGATGGCGTCCACGATCGCCTGCGGCGTGCCCGGGGTCGGCACCTTGTGCGTCGAGAGAATATTGCCTTCCTCGTCGACCACACCGGCCGCGATCTTCGTGCCGCCGATATCGACGCCGATGGTGAGTCCCATGAATCCCTCAGTTTCGGTCGAGCCCCGCTACGGCCAACCGTACCCGAGGGGCGATTAGTCCAAGTCGATGTGTTCGCCCGGACCGGACTCGTCGTCGGGGGAACCCGTGCCCCGAGTGGTCCAGCGACGCTCCTGGTTCTCGACTGCCGAGCGGTACGCGGCGAGCAGTTCGGAGCCCGCGGCGGCGAGGTGGTCGAAGACCTCGGGGTTGCGCTCCAGCACCGGTTCCACGGCCGCCTTGGCCTGCTGCACCACCTGGTTGACCACCTGCTGGGCGGTGCCGCCGGCGACCGCGCCGAACAGCGGGGACTGGAGTCCCGAGAGCTTGTCGGCGACGGCGTCGACGAGTTTGCGCAGTTCCTCGGCAGCCGAGCCGGGCGGCGGGCCGTGCTGGGCGCGGCGGCGGGCCTTCTCCGCGGCCAGGTCCTCCGCGCAGGCGGTCGCCCAGGCGTCGGCGTCGGTGGCGTGCGCTTCCTCGAAACGGACCTCGTCGGCCGTCTCCTCCTGAGCGGCGTCGGAAGTGGGGCGCTCTTCGCTCATGGCGGGACTCCTGCCTACGTTTCTCGTGCCTTCGACGTTACCCGAACGGGGGAATCCCGTTCACCGTGCCGGTGCCCCGGATGCGGCACGGTCACCTCCCGCGCGGTCATTTCCCGCCGCGCGGCCACAGTCCCGGGTCCGGGGCGAACCGGATGCGCAGCTCGCCCTCGCGCAGCGCGGCTCCGGCCACCGTGCAGCGGCGCAGAGCGGAGGGGAGCGGGACGATCCTGCGGAACTGGCCCACGGTGACGACGAGTTCGTCGCCCCGCCGGATGAGGTCGAGTTCGTCGCGTATCGCGCCGGGCAGCGGAATGTGCCACACGAGCACGCCGTCGTCGGCGAGACGGTCGGTCACGGGCCACTCGACCGGGGTGGGCGCTGTGTTGACGCCGGGCACGGGAAGCGCGGTGAGGTCGTCGGTGCCGCGCGGGTCGTGGCCGCGGTGCGGGACCTCGTGGACCGTGTACGACTCGCTCCACTCCTCCAGGGCCTTGCGCTGCTGGGCCGCGAGGGCTCCCAGCCAGGCGTCGTGGGTGGCCCCGGGCAGCACCCGGTTGGCGATCAGCGCGTCGACGGGCAGCCCCCGCAGGGCGAAGGCCGTGGCGGCGGTACGGACGGCGTCGGCGCCGGCGGGTCCGGGCTCGGCGACCAGCCGTACGGTCGTGGCGCGGTCCTCGACGACGCCCTGCACGGCGGCCAGCTCGATGTCCCAGCGCCCCGCGGTCTCGTACAGCCACTCGGCGGGCATGGGGACGCCCGCGAGCCGTCCGAGGACCGGGCGCAGGGCCCGGGCCGCCTGGCGTTCCGGTGGGAGCAGGCGGCGCAGATAGCGGCGGAGTTCCTCGGGCAGTGCGAGGAGGGCGAGGGCCTGGGGGGCCGGGGGCAGGTCGACGACGAGCAGGCCGTACGCCTCCGAGAGCGCGGCGTCGCGCAGGGCGCGCAGCAGGGCCAGTTCCTCGGCGCCGGGGAGCGGGGTGACCTCCTCGGCGTCCAGGCGGGAGGCGCCGAGGAGGTCGAGGGCGGTGGTGGCGCGGCGCTGGAAGGCGGTGAGGTCGTCGCGGAAGCGGGCGGCTGCGTCGGGGCGCCAGGCGGTGAGGCCGGGGGCGGCTTCGACGGGGTCGGGGCCGGTGGGTACGCCGAGGACGGCGCCGAGGGTGTCGGTGCGGTCGGCGGTGAGCACCAGGGTGCGGGTGCCTTTCCGCGCGGCGTTCAGCGCGGTGGCCGCGGCGACGGTGGTACGGCCTGTGCCGCCCTGGCCGGTGATCAGGATGGTGCGCATGGGGGTGAACGCTACCGGTGCGGGGGCCTCGGCGGGTTTCGGGTCCGGGTCGGGTGCGGGCCTCGGCGGGTCCGGTCCGGTGGGGCCCCGGCGGGTCCGGTCCGGTGGGGCCCCGGCGGGTCCGGTCCGGTGGGGGGGGCGGGGCCGTGCCGGTGCATCAGCCCGTCGCCGTTGGGTGAGGTGTGCACGTCGGTGGCGACGGGCATCGATGTACCGGCACGGCCCCTCGCGTCGTATTCCGGCTGCGGGAGCGCGGTGGCCGACCATTCAAGCGCGGTGGCCGACCATTCAGCCCCGGCCAGCTGGGATCCAGCCCCGGGCGGCGACAGTTCAGCCCCCCGGCCCGCCTCTCGGCTGCGGGGAGAATTCAGGCCCTCCGGCGTTTGAGGAGCGGGGTACTGGTGCCCCGGGGGCTAGGCCGATTCCTCGACGCGCTTCTTCAGGCCTGCCAGGGCTCGGTCGATGATGACCTTCTCGGCCTTGCGCTTGATCATGCCCAGCATGGGGATCTTGACGTCGACGGTCAGCCGGTAGGTGACCTCGGTGGCGCCGTCGCCCGCGGGCTTGAGCAGGTACGAACCGTCCAGCGAGCGCAGCATCTGGGACTTGACCAGGGTCCAGGAGACCTCGTGGTCGCCGGTCCAGGTGTAGCCGAGGGTCTGGTCGTCCTTGATGGCGCCGGCGTCCATGACGAGACGGACCTGCTCGGCGCGGCCGCGCTCGTCCTCCTTGAGGACCTGCGCCTCCTTCACCTCGCCCGTCCAGTCCGGGTAGCGGGCGAAGTCGGCGATCACCGCCATGACGTCAGCCGGCGCCGCCTCGATCGTGATGCTCGAACTGGTGTGTTCCGCCATCGCGGTGGCTCCTCGAGATGCGGTCCGGTGAGGGAGATCGGTGCGCACGTGTGTGCAGCGTGAAGGCTACCGCGCACGGCCCTGGGCGCCGTCACCCCACCTGGCCTTCAGCCCTGTCGCCGCGTCACCACTCCAGCACCCAGGGGCGACCCGACCCCGCGAAGTGCCCCACATTGACGCATTCCGTCGCCCCGACACGCATCCTGCGGGCGAGGGGCTGGTGGACGTGGCCGAAGAGCGCGTACCGGGGGCGCGTGCGCCGGATCGCGTCCAGCAGCGCGCGGGAGCCCCGCTCGAAGCGGCGCGCCACGGTGTCGTACACCAGCTCCGGCACCTCCGGAGGAATGTGCGTGCACAGTACGTCGACCTCGCCGACCGCCTCGATCTTGGCCGCGTACTCCTCGTCGCTGATCTCGTACGGCGTCCGCATCGGTGTCCGCAGCCCCCCGCCGACGAACCCGAAGACCCGGCCGCCGATCTCGACCCGCTCGCCGTCCAGGACGGTCGTGCCCGATCCGGCGTACTCCGGCCACAGGGTCGGCATGTCGACATTGCCGTAGGTCGCGTACGTCGGGTTCGGGAAGGCCGCGAACAGCTCGGCGTACTGCTTGCGGACCGCCTTCTCGATCGCCGCGGCCCGGTCGGTGCCGATGCCCGCCCACAGCCGGGCGCCGAACGCGCGCGCCTCCTCGAAGCGGCGGGCGGTGCGCAGCTCGACGATGCGGTCGGCGTTCTCGACGCCGAACAGGTCCGGGAAGATGCCACGGGCGTGGTCGGCGTAGTCGAGGAAGAGAACCAGGTCACCGAGGCAGATCAGGGCGTCGGCGCCTTCGCCGGCCCGGGCGAGGTCCCGGGCGTTGCCGTGCACGTCACTGACGACATGGATGCGCGTCTTCCGACGGCCGACGGGTGTGGATGCCATGACGATCAAGCGTAGGCCGGTGTGGCAAACGTGAACAGAGGCGGCCGGACCTGCGATTACTGGCACCCCCGGAAGGGCGTGGACTACTGTGCGCGCAGGAACGCCACCACGTGTGACGCATGGAACATCTCACCGGGACCCCCTGTCGAAGAGGCCATACCGGCGGGTAACGTCCGGGCAGTCCAGTCGTACTCGGGATTTCAACAAGTGATCTCTTGAGTACTTGCCCGAGCCTTGGACCGCACCGTCGCATCACACAGAGTCGTGGCGCCGGCGCCCTATGAGGAGCAGCAGTCTTGCGCGAGTTCAGCCTTCCGGCTTTGTACGAGGTCCCCGCGGACGGAAATCTCACCGACATCGTCCGCCGAAACGCCGCGCAGCATCCCGACGTAGCCGTGATCGCCCGCAAGGTGGGCGGTACCTGGACGGACGTCAGCGCCACCGCCTTCCTCGCCGAGGTGCTGGCCGCGGCCAAGGGGCTCATCGCCTCGGGCGTGCGGCCCGGCGACCGGGTCGCCCTGATGTCCCGTACCCGCTACGAGTGGACGCTGCTCGACTTCGCGATCTGGAGCGCCGGCGCCGTCACCGTGCCGGTGTACGAGACCAGCTCCCCCGAGCAGGTGCAGTGGATCCTCGGCGACTCGGGCGCGCGGGCCTGCATCGTGGAGCTC
Organism: Streptomyces sp. f51; assembly: GCF_037940415.1. NCBI lineage: Bacteria > Bacillati > Actinomycetota > Actinomycetes > Kitasatosporales > Streptomycetaceae > Streptomyces > Streptomyces sp. f51. Next base: position 1,853,522 of record NZ_CP149798.1, read on the forward strand.
CCCGCGCACGCGGCCTCCGTGGAGTCGGTGCGCGACCGGCTGCCCGCCCTCGAACACGTCTGGCAGATCGAGGCCGGCGGCGTCGAGGAGCTGGGGCGCCTGGGCGCGGACGTCAGCGACGCCGCCGTCGAGGAGCGCAGCTCGCTCGCCAAGGCGGACGACCCCGCGACCATCGTCTACACCTCCGGGACCACCGGCCGCCCCAAGGGCTGCGTGCTGACCCACCGCGCCTTCTTCGCGGAGTGCGGCAACATCGTGGAGCGCCTGCGCCCGCTGTTCCGCACCGGTGAGTGCTCCGTCCTGCTCTTCCTGCCGCTCGCGCACGTCTTCGGACGGCTCGTGCAGGTCGCCCCGATGATGGCGCCGATCAAGCTGGGCTGTGTCCCGGACATCAAGAACCTGACCGACGAGCTGGCCGCGTTCCGGCCGACGCTCATCCTCGGTGTGCCGCGCGTCTTCGAGAAGGTCTACAACTCGGCGCGCGCCAAGGCCCAGGCCGACGGCAAGGGCAAGATCTTCGACAAGGCCGCGGACACCGCGATCGCGTACAGCCGCGCGCTGGACACCCCCTCGGGGCCGTCCCTCGGTCTGAAGATCAAGTACAAGACGTTCGACAAGCTCGTCTACAGCAAGCTGCGCGCGGTGCTCGGCGGCCGTGGCGAGTACGCGATCTCGGGCGGCGCGCCCCTGGGCGAGCGGCTCGGCCACTTCTTCCGCGGCATCGGGTTCACGGTCCTGGAGGGCTACGGCCTGACCGAGTCCTGTGCGGCCACGGCCTTCAACCCCTGGGACCGTACGAAGATCGGCACGGTCGGCCAGCCGCTGCCCGGCTCCGTGATCCGTATCGCCGACGACGGCGAGGTGCTGCTGCACGGCGAGCACCTGTTCAAGGAGTACTGGAACAACGAGGCCGCCACGGCCGAGGCGCTCGCCGACGGCTGGTTCCACACCGGTGACATCGGCACCCTCGACGAGGACGGCTACCTCCGCATCACCGGCCGCAAGAAGGAGATCATCGTCACCGCGGGCGGCAAGAACGTCGCCCCGGCCGTGATCGAGGACCGTATCCGCGCCCACGCGCTGGTCGCGGAGTGCATGGTGGTCGGCGACGGGCGTCCGTTCGTCGGCGCGCTGGTCACGGTCGACGAGGAGTTCCTGGGCCGGTGGGCCGCGGAGCACGGGAAGCCGGCCGGTTCGACCGCGGCGTCGCTGCGTGAGGACCCGGACCTGATCGCCGCCATCCAGGACGCGATCGACGACGGCAACGCGGCGGTGTCCAAGGCGGAGTCGGTCCGCAAGTTCCGTGTCCTCGCCCACCAGTTCACCGAGGAGTCGGGGCACCTGACGCCGTCGCTGAAGCTGAAGCGGAACGTGGTGGCGAAGGATTACGCGAACGAGATCGAGGCACTGTATCGGGGCTGATGCCCGAGCGACCGGGGACTGCCCCGGCCGGAGACAACACGGCTCGGCCCCCTCTGCTGGAGGGGGCCGAGCCGTTTCCGTCCGGGGGGGCCGTTTGCCCCGGACCTCCGGGGGGGGCGCTCCGGGGGGCGCCGCGGGGATCGGGTTCGTCCCGGGCGCGAGGAACTGCGCGGCCGGCCCAGGACGGCCCGCAGGCGCCGGAAGTCGGCAAGCGGCACCCCAGTGGGCGAACCTGGTGACGGGCTAGAGCAGCTCTCGCAGGCGTTCCGCCAAGAGGTCCCAGCGCCATTTCTCCTCGACCCAGGAACGGCCGCGTTCGCCCATGCGGCGGCGCAGTTCGGGGTCGCCGAGCAGGGTGACGATCCGGTCGGCGCTCTCCTCGGGAGAGCCTCCGCGGACGACCCAGCCCGTCTCCCCGTCGAGCACCGCGTCCGGCGCGCCCCCGGAGTCGCCTGCCACCACCGGCAGGCCCGTGGCCGACGCCTCCAGGTAGACGATGCCGAGCCCCTCGACGTCGAGGCCGCCCCTGCGGGTGCGGCAGGGCATCGCGAAGACGTCCCCGGCTCCGTAGTGCGCGGGCAGCTCCGACCAGGGCACCGCCCCGGTGAACCGGACCGAGTCCGCGACCCCGGTCTCGTGCGCGAGCTTGCGCAGCTCCTTCTCGTAGGGCCCGCCCCCGACGATCAGCAGCACCGCGTCCGGCTCCTTGGCGAGGATCCGCGGCATCGCGAGGACGAGCGTGTCCTGGCCCTTGCGCGGGACCAGGCGGGAGACGCACACGACGACGGGCCGGTCGGTGAGACCGAGGCGGGCCCGGACCTCGTCGCCGCCCGAGCCGGGGTGGAAGGTCCGCTCGTCGACGCCCGGCGGCAGCTGCACCATGCGCGCGGCCGCCTCGGGGGTCAGCGCGGAGGCGATCCGCGAGCGCGTGTACTCGCCGAGGTAGGTGATCGTGTCGGTGGACTCGCCGATGCGGCGCAGCAGGGTGCGGGCGGCGGGCAACTGGGCCCAGCCGGCCTCGTGGCCGTGCGTGGTCGCCACGAGACGGGTCGCGCCCGCCCGGCGCAGCGCCGGGGCCATCAGGCCGAGCGGTGCCGCCGCCCCGAACCACACCGACGTACAGCCGTGCTCGCGCAGCAGTCCGGCCGCCCGCCGGGTGACGCCCGGCGTCGGAAGTAGCATGGTCGTACGGTCCCGTACGACGGTGAAGGGCTGCTCCGCGTCGAAGGCCGCGGTGGCCTCCGCTCCCTCGTGGCCGCGCTTCCAGGTCGAGGCGTAGACGACGAGCCGATCGGGGTCCAGGCGCAGCGCCATGTTGTGCAGAAAGGCCTGGATGCCGCCGGGGCGGGGCGGGAAATCGTTCGTCACGATCAGGGTCTTGTGCATCGTGTTCGACACTATCGAATCTATACTCACAGCTCCGCACGGCCGCGCTCGACGGCTCGCACACAGACCGGTGCGCCACCCTGGTTCCGCTCGAAGCGCGGCGGCGAGGCGCACGGATTCCGGACGATGAGGGCCAGGTGGGCATGACGGGGGCACGGAGCACGAGGTTCCCGCTGGGCGTGGCCGCACTGCTGGGGATCTGGGGCCTGACCAGGCTGGCGCTGCTGCTCTTCGTGGCCAAGGTGTACGTGTTCCCGGGTCCGGACGTCACCAGCGACGTCTCGGTGATCTACCACGGCTGGTACGACGTCCTGCGGCACGGCACCTTCCCGCTGCGCGACGTCACCTGGCAGTACCCGCCGGCCGCCTCGCTCGCGATCCTCGCCCCCGGTCTGCTGCCGTTCCTGGACTACGCGCACGCCTTCTTCGTGCTGGCCTTCGTCGCCGACCTGGTGGTCTTCGGGCTGCTCCTGTACGCGGGCTCGCGCTCCGGCAAGACCCTGCGCGGCGCCTGGGTGTGGATGATCGGGGTCCCGCTGCTCGGGCCGACCGTGTACGCGCGCTACGACGTGATGGTGACGGCCGTGGCGGTCGCCGCGCTGCTCGCCGGCTCGCGCCACCCCCGGGTGATGGGGATGCTCACGGGCTTCGGCGCGATGGTGAAGGTGTGGCCGGTGCTGCTGCTCCTCGGCGCCGTGCGCCGCCGGGCCTGGGTCTGGGCGGCGGCGACGGCGGCCGGGATCGGGGCGCTGTTCTGGGCGACGATGCCGGGCTCGTTCGCCTTCCTGACCTTCCAGCGCGACCGCGGCACCGAGGTGGAGTCGCTCGGCTCCCTCGTCTTCCACGTGGCCCGGCACCACGGCTGGAACGGGCGGGTGCTGCTCAACTACGGCTCGGTGGAGTTCGTCGGCCCGTACGTGGACCTGGTGAGCACGGCGGCCCTGATACTGACCGCGCTCGCCTTCGGCTGGCTGCTGCTGTGGCGGCTGTGCGCCAAGCGGTTCCTGTCGCACACGCTCGCCGACGCGGCGTTCGTCGGCGTCCTGATGTTCACCACCACCAGCCGGGTCATCAGCCCGCAGTATCTGGTGTGGCTGGTCGGGATCGCGGCGGTGTGCCTGTGCTTCCGCGCGAGCCGGATGCTGGTGCCCGCCTGTCTGGTGCTGGTCGCGTGCTTCGTGACGGTGCTGGAGTTCCCGACCTGGTTCGCGGACGTCGTGGGCAGCACCGGGCTCGGCATCACCCTCCTGGTCCTGCGCAACGGTCTGCTGGTGATCGCCTCGGTGCTGGCCGCCCGGGAGCTGTGGCGGAGCACGGTCTCCCGCCCGGCGCCCGACCTCCCCGCTCAGGCTGCCCGCGCCAAGGAGACGCTCACGTCCTCCTGACGTGCTCTCCGCGCGGCCCTCCTGGCCCACACCCACAGGGCCGCGCACTGCACGGTCATGGACAGCGCGAGGGCCAGGCAGATGCCCGGCAGCCCCTGTCCGGACAGGGTGAGGGCGAGCGGCAGCTGGACGGCCGTGCCGGTCAGGGTGACCCGCAGCAGCACGGGCGCTCCCCCGCTGCCCTCGAAGACCCCGCCGAGCGCGATGAAGCAGGCCATGAGCAGCAGGTAGGGGCCGACGCAGCGCAGGAACAGCACGCCGTCGTGGGCGACCGCGGGGCCGGCCCCGAAGGCGCGCATGATCCAGGGTGCCAGGGCGCCGAGCAGCGCGGCGGCGAGCAGGCCGGCGGTCCCCGAGAGGAGGACGGCCTGCCGTCCGATGGCGCCCCGCTCCTCCTGGCCCGCGCCGCGGCTGTGCGCGGTGTGGATCGAGGCGGCCTGGCGGACCGAGTAGAACGCCATGGTGGCTATGTACATGACCTTGTAGGCGATCGCGTAGGCCGCGACCGCCGTCGTCCCGAGCCGGGCCACGATCGCGACCAGTACGAGGGCGCCGCCCTGGCGGACCGTGAAGTCGGCGGACATGGGCAGGCCGGTGGTGAGGGTGCGGCGCAGGGCCGCTCCGGTGCCCTCGGCGGGCGTCGCGCCGGCCGCCGCCGACAGCAGGGGGTCGCGGCGCAGGGCCCGCAGACCGGCGGCGAAGGCCACCGAGCGGCACAGCACGGTCGAGAGGGCGGCGCCCGGGACGCCGTACGCGTGGATGAGGAACGGGTCGAGGCCGAGGATCAGGCCGTTGGCCAGCAGGGCCAGGCGCATCGGGGTGCGGGTGTCGCCGGCGCCCTTGAGGATGCCGTCGACGAGGTTCTGCGCGAAGAAGACGGCGATGCCTGGCAGGGAGATCGCGAAGTAGCGGACGGCGAGGGTGAGTGCCGGTCCGTCGCCGCCGAGCACCAGCCGGGCCAGCGGTTCGCGCAGCAGGAAGCCGCCGAGGGCGATCACCGGGGTGACGGCGGCGCACAGCGCCCAGCCTCCGCGTACGGCCGCGCGGACCGCCGCGGGGTCGCGGGCGCCCCGGGCGTGCGCGACCAGGACGGTGGTGCCGGAGGCGAAGACCAGGGCGACGCCGAGCAGCACGTTCTCGGTGTTGGTCGCGACGGCGACGGCGGCCACCGCGGCACCGCCGAGCCGGGAGACCCAGACGGTGTTGATGATCCCGGCGGCGACGGAGGCGAGCAGCGAGAGGTAGACGGGGTGGGCGAGGGCCATGAGCTGCTTGCGGTGGGCGTTCACGACGACTCCCTCTTATCGAGCTACCTCGATTCGAGGTAGCTCGATAAGAGGTACCATGGGCGGGTGAGCCCCGGCAAGCATCCGCAGTGCCGACCGCCCGGGGCGCCCACGAGGGAAGGGACCGCCGGATGCTGGAGCTGTCGATCCTGGGCTTCCTGTACGAGGAGCCCCTGCACGGCTACGAGCTGAAGGAGCGCATCAAGGCGCTCAGCGGCCACGTCCGGCCGGTCAGCGACGGCGCGCTGTACCCGGCGATCACCCGCCTGGTCGACGCGGGCCTGCTCGACCAGCACACCGAGCCCGGCAGCGGCGCGGCCCCCCGGCGCATCCTGTCGCTCACCGACACGGGGCGCGCGGACCTCCTGGAGCGGCTGCGCCACCCCAAGCAGGCAGAGATCACCGACCAGGTCCGCTTCAACACCCTGCTGTCGTTCCTGCGGCACCTCGGCGACCCGCGCGAGCAGGCCGCGGTGCTGCGTCGCCGCCAGGAGTTCCTCCTGGCCCCGACGAGCTTCTTCTACGAGGACGGCGAGCCCGTGCGCGCGGAGCAGGCGGGCGATCTGTTCCGGCAGGGCATGCTCCGGGTGGCGCGGGCCACGGGCACGGCCGAGCGCGCCTGGCTCGCGGAGGCCATCGAGCTGCTCGAAGCGTGAACGGCCGTACGCGTCAGCCCAGTTGCTCCCTCAGATAGCTCTGCCACAGCCGGGTGAACTCCTCCGGCGTCGTGTGCAGCACGTCCCGCAGCGCGCCCTCGACCGCCCCCGCGCGCTGCCCGTGGTCGCCCACCGCGCGGTAGAAGTCGTTCAGCCGGGCCTCGCCCCAGCGGTCCGCGATCAGCCGGCAGGCCATCCAGCCGCCCTCGTAGGCCCGCGCCAGCGCGCCCGCGTCCGCGGTGAACCCGAAGTCGCGGTCGTCGGGCAGCGCCGACGGGACCTGGCCTGCGGCCACCGCGCGCTCCAGCTCCGGCGCGACCTGCCCGGGCGTCCGCCCGCTGCCGCGGTAGCCGACCCAGTCCGCGTACCCCTCGGAGAGCCACAGCGGGGTGGCGGCCGTGGTGTGGGCGCGGGTGGCGACGTGCGTGGTCTCGTGCGTCAGCACGACCTGCTTGCCCAGGTCGCCCAGGACGCCGTACGCGTCCGGGTTGACGATGATCCGGTCCGCGGGCGCCTTCGCCGAGCCCCCGGCCTCCCCGGTGGTGACCGCGGCGATCCCCCGGTACCCGGACGCCGGGGCCCCGAGCAGCCCCGCCATGCCCTCCAGGGACTTCGGTACGAGGACGACGACGTGCCGGGACCAGTCGGTGCCCCAGGCGTCCGACACGGCCGGTACGGCACGGTCCGCGAGCGACGCGAAGGAACGCAGCCGCTCACCGGACTGCCCGACCCCCAGGACGAGGCTGTGCGCACCCCGTACGGCCGTCACGGCACCCTCGTCCCACAACTGGTCGCCGCCCTTGCCGGCCGGCCTGTCGGAGGTGACGCGCCAGGTTCCGCCGGTTCGGGTGAGCCCGAGCTGGCGGTCCACCTTGACGGGCGCGGTGTCGTAGCCGTCGATGCGGTAGCTCAGTTCGGCCCGGGCCGTGGCGCGGTCACCGGTGCGGCTCAGGCCGGCCAGACGGTAGGACCAGCCCGCCAGCGGCACGTCCCGCAGGTTCGCGAGGCCCGTCCCGGCGCCGGCCGCGGTGCCGGTGGCCCGGAAGGCCGCCTCGTCCCGGTCCAGGACCGCGGCCGCCCGCCGGTCGAGGACCCGCTGCACATCGGCCGCCGCGGTGTCCGGCGCGGTCCGTCCGCCGCAGCCGACGAGCCCGGCGAGCAGCAGCACCACGGAGAGCACCGCTCCCGACGCACACCTTCGACCAGCCATTCTCCCGATCGTACGGTGCCCGTGCCCGCCCGCCGGACCGCTCGCCCGGCCCGTGCGGCGGCCGGTCCGCGGTCGTCAGACGCGGGTGACGGACGAGATCGGCATCATGCCGACCGGGTCGTAGCGCACCGGGGCACCCGGATAGGGCGCGTGGATCACCTGGCCGTTGCCCACGTACATCCCGACATGGCTGGCGTCGGACCGGTAGGTGACCAGGTCACCGGGACGCGCCTGGGAGAGCGGGATCCGCCGGCCGGCGAACCGCTGGGCCTGCGAGGTGCGCGGCAGGCCGACTCCCGCGTGCGCGTAGGACCACTGCATGAGGCCCGAACAGTCGAAGCCGCCGGGTCCGTTGGCGCCCCACACATAGGGGCGGCCGAGTGCCGAGCGGGCCGCCGCGACGGCGACGGCCGCGCGCGAGGAGGAGGCGACGGAGTCGCCGAACCCCGGCAGGTCGGCCCGGACCGAGCGCGACGCCCGGCCGTAGGCGGCGCGGTCGGCGTACGGCAGCGCGGCCAGCAGCTGCCGCGCCTTGGCCAGTTTGCCCTCGACGACCCGCTTGTTCCGGGCCACCGCCGTGCGGCTGCGCTCCAGTTCGGCGAGTTTCCCGTGGGCCTCCTCGCGTTCCTGGGTCAGGTCGCGCAACGCGAGCCGGAGGTCCCTGAGTTCGCCCGCCTGGCGGGTGCTGATCCGGTCGAGCGCGGTGGCCTTGTCGAGGTAGTCGTCCGGGTCGGAGGAGAAGAGCAGCGCGAGGGAGGGGTCGAGGCCGCCGGAGCGGTACTGCGCCCCGGCGAGCGAACCCAGCTCGTCCCGCATGGCGTTGACACGGTCCTGCTGCCGGGCGATCTCGTCCTGCGCCGTGCCGATCTGCCGGCGCAGCGCGTCACCGCGCTCGTCGGCCGCGTTGTACGCGTCGGTGGCCTTCTCCGCCTGGGCGTAGAGGCGGTCCACCTCGGCCCGGGCGTCGCCCCGCGGCGCCGCGGAGGCGGGCAGGGTACCGAGCGCGGCGGCCGCCGCGGACATCACGCAGGCCGCGACTCCGAAGGCACCGGCGCCCCGGTCGAAGCCGGTCGGTGCAAGGCGGCGATGGAACCCCACGGGTGGCCGCACTCCCTTCCGCTGACGGTCCCCCACCGTCGGGGGAACGCGGCAGACAGTAACCGCGCGACCACGCGTCGGCCAAAGACCCTCGCGGGCACGCACAGTGACGCCCCGCCGGAGACGCAGGTCACCGACGGGGCGTGGGGTCAGCGCGAGTTGTCGCAATTCGCCCGTTTGGGCGGAACGGCGGAAGTGCGCCACGGGCGGGCACCGGAGCCGGGCCCGCCGCTTCGGATCAGATCCGGACGCCGAACTGGAAGGGCATGTTGGCGATCGACTCGTAGCGGACGACCGCGCCGGTGTGCGGGGCGTGCAGCACCTGGCCGTTGCCCGCGTAGAGGCCGACGTGGTGCTGGTCGCCGTAGAAGATGACCAGGTCGCCGACCTGGAGGTCGCTCTGCGAGTAGATCCGGGTGCCCGCGTTGGCCTGGGCCTCCGAGGTCCGGGGTATGGTCACGCCGGCCTGGGCGTAGGCCCAGGAGGTGAGGCCCGAGCAGTCGAACGAGCTGGGGCCGGAGGCGCCGTAGACGTACGGGGAGCCGATCACGCTCTGGGCGGCGGCGAACGCGGCGCCGGCGCGGCCCGAGCCCTTGCTGTTGCCGAGGTCGACGCGCTGGCTGGCGCGGGTCGCCCGCTCCTGCTCCTGGGAGGCGAGGGCGGCCTTCTCCTGCGCCGTCAGGGAGTTGAGGAGCTTCTGCGCGGAGCCCAGCTTGCTCTGGACTTCCTGCTTCTTCCTGGCGAGCTCGGCCCGGGTGTCGGCGAGGTCCTTGAGCTTCGCGGAGGCCTCGGCGCGCTGCTGGGCGAGGGAGCGCTGCTTCTCCTGGACCTTCTTGAGCGACTCGACCTGCTGGGCGCTCAGCTGGTCCATGGCCGAGGCCTTGTCCAGGAAGTCGTCCGGGTTGGAGGAGAGGAAGAGCGCGACGGAGGGGTCGATGCCGCCGGTGCGGTACTGGGCGCTGGCCATCGAACCGAGGCCGTCGCGGAGCTCGTTCAGAGCCTCCTGGCCGCGGGCGACGTTGTCCTGGAGAGCGCTGATCTCCTTCTGGAGCTTCTGCTGCTTCTCCTTGGCGCCGTCGAGCTTCTCCGTGGCCTGCTCGGCCTCCTGGTAGAGCTTGTCGACCTTGGTCTTGACCTCGTCCTTGTTGGGCTTCTCGGACGGGGCCGCGTTGGCCGCGTTGGCACTGAGCACAACGGCGGCAGCGGCGGCGGTGGTGAGCACGGTCACACGGGTGCGGCTCGGCTGCTTGGGTCGACGGTGGGACGCCACGAAGGCGAGCTCCTTCTTCCTCCAGCCGCCTGCCGAAAACGCCGACGGGCGGTGCCCCTCCACCGTCACTCCCCATGAGTGATCACCCTGTTGGAGGTTCGAGGCACGACCCTAGTGACCTACTTGTGATCAGTTCAAATCCAAACCTGAAAATTCTTTGTCACGGAGCGCATTCTTTGCCATCAACTCACCAGCAGTGATGTTCGCTTGACACTACGTCGCGTGAAGATGGGACCAATTCGGGCATCGGGCCCAGACGTTACGCATGGTGCGTACGTGGCCCATGCGACTTAGGCCGCGGATCGCCGGACGCGCGGGAACGCGGGGAAACGGGAGTCAAGGGAGCGCGCCGGAGGGGGTCGCCGAGCCGCGCGGGAGAGGAGTCGCTCAGCCGCGCGAGAAACGCTTGAGGAGCACCGCGGACGCCACCGGGCGGGCGCCCGCCTTCGCGATCCCGTCGGCCACCTCGCGGTCGGTCGAGACGACGATCACCGGCCGCCCCGGTGGCTCGGCGCGCACCAGTTGGCGGATCAGCTCGTCCGCCGTGACACCGGGCTTGGAGAAGAGCACCCGCACCCCGCGCGGGGGCGCGAGCAGCACCGGTGCGGCCAGTTCGGCCCCGTCGAAGACACAGGTGACCTCGGCGCCGGTCTGCGCGGCCAGTTGCGAGAGCTGGCCGAGCAGCCGCAGCCGCTGCTTCTCCAGCGGCATCTGGGGATAGCCGGTCTTGGTGACGTTGTAGCCGTCGACGACCAGGTGCGCCTGCGGCAGCGCGAGCAACTGGTCCAGGATCGCGGGGTCGTTCTCGGACAGCGCTCGGGTGGCGATGTCCTTCGGGGTCATCCGTCCCGGTTCGACCGCTTCGACCGTCTCGGCGGGCCGCACGGAGACGGGGGGCAGCGCCAGTTCCCGGCGCAGCCCCTGGGTCGCCTCCAGGACCGTGTCGAGCAGCAGCCGCACCCGCATGTCCTCGACGCTGCGCCCTTCGCGGGCGGCCTTGCGGGTGGCCTCGAGGGCCGCCTCGGCCTCCGCCAGACGCGCCTTGAGCCGCCGCGTCTCACTCTCGGCAGCGGAGACCTGGGTCTGGCTCTCCGCCTTCGCCCCCTCCGCCTCGGCCTGGAGCTTGCGCAGGGCCGCCTCGCCGCGCTTGACGTCGCTGAGGGCCCCGCGCAGCTTACGGTGAAGCGATTCCGCTTCCCTGCGGGCCGACTCCAGCTCCACGCGCAGCCGTTCGGTCTCGGAGCGCGTCTGCCCGCGGGCCTCCGCGAGCTCCGCGCGCAGCCGGTCGAGCTCGGCGCGGCTCTCCTCGTCGGCGCGCTCGGCGTCCGCCCGCAGGGCCTCCTCACCGGCGGCGGTCACGAGCTTCACCCAGCCCGCGGGGCGCACGACGTAGGCCGCGGCCGCCACGTCCAGCGGATCCGCGGCCGGGGGCGGCGCGCCCGAGTCGAGAGCGCCGACGATCTCGGGCTGGGCCTCTCTCAGCTTCTCGGCGATCCGCTGTCTGAACAGCGGGTCGGTCTCCAGCGCCGCCGCCATCGCGTTGCCGGCGAACTTGGCACGACGATTCGGAGCGAATCGGGCGTACTGCCGCAACTGCACGGGCAGTTCGGACACCGTCAGTCCGCCGAAGCCGTCCGAGACGATCTGCACGACCCGTCGGCGCACGCCGTCGGGCAGCGGACGGTCGAGCACCTCGGCGGTGCCGTCGTCCGGCTCCCCGCCTGTGGTCTCCACCATCCGTTCACCCCAATATCCGTGCGGGGCCCGCTCCCTCAGGAGCCGGCGCCCGGCCTGTCCACGAGTTCGACCTGATCCACCGCGTTGCACCAGCGGCACCGCACCGACTCGATGGTCTCACTGACTACCTCGCGCTCCTCGACCTTGGGCTCACCGGCCAGGTCCAGGTGCACATACTCGACGACCTTCGACGAGCGGGTCACGTCGAAACGCGTGAGGTTGCCGCAGAGGGCACAGCGCCAGCGGGTCTTCGCGTCGGGCAGGGGAACCGTCATAGGGCAGCCGCTTTCCTTCTAGTGTCCGTCCGGCGCCGGTTTTCCCGGTGCTATGGCTCGTAACCCTACGGCCTGGCGGGTACTCGACGCTCGGGTGTCCACGGCGGCGAGGCGGTCCGTACCCATCGGTCCTGTTACGTCATGCTCTGCACCATGATCGGCAATTGGAGTGCGACGGTCGGAAGGGCGCTGAGGGGCCGGTCGGCGCCGGTGACGTACGGGCTGATCGTCCTGTGCTGCCTGATCTTCGTGATCGGTCCCGCCTCGGGCCTCGATCCCGCGTACGGCACCGGGGACGAGCTGCTGGTCGCGCAGCGGGCGTACTTCCGCCGCTGGGGCGTGGTGCCGGCCGGTCTGTTCGGCGGGGCGCCGGGCGAGGCGTTGACCCCCGCGACCGCCCTGTTCATCCACGGCAGCTGGCTCCATCTCCTGGGCAACATGCTCTTCTTCTACGTCTTCGGGCTGATGACCGAGGAGCGCATGGGACACCTGGAGTTCGCCCTCTTCTACCTGGGCTGCGGGTATCTGGCCCTGCTCGGGTACGCGGCCGCCAACGCGACCTCCCAGCAGTCCCTGGTCGGGGCCTCCGGGGCGATCTCCGCGGTGCTCGGCGCGTTCCTGTACCTGTTCCCCAGGGCCAGGGTGACCAGTCTCTTCCCGTTCCTGTTCTTCCTGCCGCTGCGGTTCCCTGCCTGGGTGGTGCTGCCGTTCTGGTTCACCCTGCAATGGCTGGCCGCGGGCCGCAGCTCCTCGGGCCCCGGGGTGGCGTATCTGGCCCACCTCGTGGGCTTCACCCTGGGATTCGTCTACGCCTGGGCGCGGTTCCGCCGCCGCCCGGCGGTCGTGCCCTCCCTCGGGGTGCTGCCGGGGCCCCCGGTGGAGCGGCCGGGTCCCGTGGACCGCGAGTAGGGTGAGATCCCCAGCAGCGGCCCCCTAGGGAGAGAACCAGCCGTGATCACCGCGATCGTCCTCATCAAGACCAGCGTGGACCGGATCCCCGAGATCGCCGAGTCGATCGCGTCGCTGGAGAGCGTCAGCGAGGTCTTCTCCGTCACCGGCACCTACGACCTGATCGCCATGGTCCGGGTCCACGCCCACGACGACCTGGCGGACGTCATCCCCGGCCGGATCAGCAAGATCCCCGGCGTCGAGGCGACGGACACGCACGTGGCGTTCCGCACGTACTCCCAGCACGACCTGGAGGCGGCGTTCGCGATCGGTCTCGACTCCTGACCGACGCGGCGCCGCCTCCGGGCGGGGCTGTCCCCGGTGTCAGACCGCGGGGACGCAGCGGCCGCCCTCGGTGCGGTACTGCCAGCGCGCGCCGTCACGGACCAGCTCGCGCACGGCGCGGACGAACCGCTCGACGTGCTCGTCCGGGGTGCCGGCCCCGAAGCTGACGCGGATCGCGTTGAGGGACTTCTCGCCGGGGGCCGCCTCGGGGGCCCCGCACTCCCCCTGGGTCTCCGGGGCGCTGCCGAGCAGCGTGCGGACGAGCGGGTGGGCGCAGAACAGGCCGTCGCGCACTCCGATGCCGTACTCGGCGGAGAGCGCGGCCGCGAAGTGCGAACTGTTCCAGCCCTCGACGACGAAGGAGATGACGCCGACCCGCGGGGCGTCGTCGCCGAACAGGGAGAGGACCCGGACCTCGGGGACCTCGGCGAGGCCCGCGCGAACGGTGCGGATCAGGTGCCGCTCACGGGCGAGCAGGTTGTCGAAGCCCTCCTCGGTGAGCGCCTTGCACGCGGACGCGATCGAGTAGGCGCCGATGACGTTCGGCGAGCCGGCCTCGTGGCGGGCGGCGCTGTCGTGCCACTCCACGTCCACGCCGCCGTCCGCGCGCCGGGTGACCTTGCGGCTGGCGCCGCCGCCCGCGAGGTAGGGGTCGGCCTCGCGCAGCCAGTCGGAGCGGCCGGCGAGGACACCGGAGCCGAAGGGCGCGTACAGCTTGTGCCCGGAGAAGGCGACCCAGTCGACGTCGAGGTCCTGGACCGACACCGGGTGGTGCGGGGCGAGCTGGGCGGCGTCGAGGACGATCCGGGCGCCGTGGGCGTGCGCGGCGGCGGCCAGTTCCCGCACGGGCCACAGCTCCCCGGTGACGTTCGAGGCGCCGGTGACGCAGACCAGGGCCGGTCCGTAGGGGTCACGGGCGGCGAGGGCACGCTCCAGGGTGTCGACGGCCTCGCCCGGGGTGCGCGGGGCGTTCAGGTACGTCACCCGGGCGTCGCGCCAGGGCAGCAGCGAGGCGTGGTGCTCGGTCTCGAAGACGAAGACCTGGCAGTCGGCCGGCAGGGCCGCGGCGAGCAGGTTGAGCGAGTCGGTGGTGGAGCGGGTGAAGACGACCTGGTCGTCGGCGCGGCAGTCGAGGAACTCCTCGACGGTCCTGCGGGCGTTCTCGAAGAGGTCGGTGGACAGCTGCGAGAGGTAGCCGGCGCCCCGGTGGACGCTGCCGTAGTAGGGCGCGTACGCGGCCACGTCGTCCCACACCCGCTGGAGGGCGGGCGCGCTGGCGGCGTAGTCGAGGGCCGCGTAGGTCACCTCGCCTCCGGTGACGAGGGGGACGGTGACATCCCGGCCCAGAACGGGCAGCGGGGCACAAACACTCTGGTCGGCGGCAACGGTGGAGACAGACATGGCGAGCTCCTGTGAGAGGCAGGCGGGATCACCGCGCGAGCCGGCCGCCGGAGGGCGGCGCTCAGCGCGGGAGGAGGTGAAAAGGGTGTGCGGAGGCGGGGCTCGGCGCCCTAGCGCATTCGCTTGCTCACAGAAGGCTCCCTCGAACGACCAGGACCCCTGGTGGTCCGCCCGGAGAGCGGGAGGGGTCCGCGCTTGCCGTAGGCCTCGCTGCCTACGACCTGGTCTTCACCCGGGGCACCCCGCCACGGACGGAGGGTTGCCGGACAGCCGGCCGGGGCCTGATGGCTGTCACTCATGACCTGGTACAGCATCTTGCCAGAGGATCTTCCCCGCGCAAGACGCAGTCCAGGATCCGGACTGCGTCCCGCGCGGGATCCCGCGTGGCTCCGATGCGGGGATCAGGCGTTGCTGGCGGCCACCCAGCGCTCCAGGGTGCGCCTGGCGGCGCCCGAGTCGATCGACTCGGCCGCCCGGTCCATCTGGTCGCGGAGCTGCCCGGCGAGCGGCTCCCCGGTCGGTGACAGGGCCACCAGGGCCGCCGCCGAGTTCAGCAGGACCGCGTCCCGTACGGCCCCCTGCTCGCCGTCCAGCAGGCGCCGGGCGACCTCCGCGTTGTACGAGGCGTCGGCGCCGCGCAGCGCCTCCACCGGGACGATGTCGAGCCCGACGTCACGCGGGTCGAAACGCTCCTCGGTGACCCTGCCGTCGCGGACGACCCACACGTGGGAGCCCCCGGTCGTGGTCAGCTCGTCGAGGCCGTCGTCGCCACGGAAGACCAGCGAGGAGTTGCCGCGCTCGGCGAATACGCCCGCCACGATGGGCGCCATCCGGAGATCGGCGACACCGACCGCCTGAGCCTTCACCCGCGCCGGATTGGTCAGCGGTCCGAGCACGTTGAAGGTGGTCCGGATGCCCAACTGGCCGCGGGCCGCCGCCACATGACGCAGCGCCGGGTGGAACTTGACCGCGAAGCAGAAGGTGATCCCGGCCTCCTCGGCCACCTCGGCCACCCGCTTCACGGGCAGTTGGAGGTTGACGCCGAGCTTCTCCAGCACGTCCGAAGAGCCGGACGCGGAGGACGCGGCCCGGTTGCCGTGCTTGACCACCTTGGCGCCGGTGCCGGCCACCACGATCGAGGACATCGTGGAGATGTTGACGGTCTTCGCGCCGTCGCCGCCCGTTCCGACGATGTCGACCGTGTGCCCGGGCACCTCGATCACATTGGCGTGCTCGTACATCGCCCGGACGAGTCCGACGATCTCCTGGACGGTCTCGCCCTTGGCCCGCAGGGCCACCACGAACCCGGCGATCTGCGCGTCGGTCGCCTCGCCGCGCATGATGCGGTCCATCGCCCAGGCCGTGTCGTCCGCGCTCTGGTCGCGGCCTTCGAGCAGTCCGTTCAGTACCGCGGGCCAGGAACGGCCCGCCGCGGTGTCGCCTCCAGCGGGGTTCACAGCGCTCATGGTCGCTCCTGGGTTCGTAGGTCACGCGGTCGCGGATGGGACGGCGCCGGTGACACGGTCGTGGGTGGCACGGGATGAACTCACCCCGCGGCACCGGGTGAGTCCACCCTATCCAGCCGCGGGACGGCGAAGAGCCCCGTCCGCTGCGCGGACGGGGCTCCTGCCGTGGCGAACTGCCGGGGATCAGTGGTGGCCGTGGCCGCTCGTGATCTCCTTGTACTCCTCGACGGTGGGCTTGGGGATCTGGCCTTCCTCCCCGTAGAAGCCCTTGCTCATCTTGGCGCGCAGCTTCTGCGCACCCGAGACCTTGCGCTCGACACCGTTCTCGTCGACCGTCGGGCCGATCTCGGCCGGCTTGTACTGCTCGTGCGCGGTGAGCGTGTGCAGCGCGTCCTGGCTGAGCGGCTCGTGGACCTCGATGAACTCACCGTGCGGCAGGCGCTTGATGATGCCCGACTCGCGGCCGTGCAGCACCTTGTCCCGGTCCCGGCGCTGGAGGCCGAGGCAGATCCGCTTGGTGGCGATGAAGGTGAGCACCGGCACGACGAAGAAGGCGATGCGCACGAACCAGGTGATCGAGTTGATCGCCAGGTGGAAGTGCGTGGCCCAGATGTCGTTGCCGCCGCCGACGAGCAGGACGAAGTACCAGCTGATCCAGGCGGCACCGAACGCGGTCCGGGTCGGGACGTTGCGCGGGCGGTCCAGGATGTGGTGCTCGCGCTTGTCGCCGGTGACCCAGGACTCGATGAACGGGTAGACCGCGATCGCGACCAGGACCAGCGGGAAGATCACCAGCGGGATGAACACGCCCAGGACGAGCGTGTGGCCCCAGAGGTTGATCTCCCAGCCCGGCATGACACGGATCAGGCCCTCGGAGAAGCCCATGTACCAGTCGGGCTGGGCGCCCGTGGACACCATGTCGGGACGGTAGGGACCCATGGCCCAGATCGGGTTGATCGAGGCGATCGCCGCGATGGCCGCGATGACACCGAAGACCAGGAAGAAGAAGCCTCCGGCCTTGGCCATGTAGACGGGCAGCAGCGGCATGCCGACGACGTTCTCGTTGGTCTTGCCGGGGCCCGCGAACTGCGTGTGCTTGTGGTAGAAGACCAGGATCAGGTGGCCGACGACCAGGCCGAGCATGATGCCCGGCAGCAGCAGCACGTGCACCGAGTAGAAGCGGGCCACGAAGTCGCCGCCCGGGAACTCGCCGCCGAACAGGAAGAACGACAGGTACGTGCCCACGATCGGCACGGACAGGACCGCGCCCTCCATGAAGCGGACACCGGTGCCGGAGAGCAGGTCGTCCGGGAGCGAGTAACCGGTGAAGCCGGTGAACATGCCGAGGACGAACAGCAGGAATCCGAAGACCCAGTTGACCTCACGCGGCTTGCGGAACGCACCCGTGAAGAACACGCGCATCATGTGCACGAACATGCCGGCGAGGAAGATCAGCGCGGCCCAGTGGTGGATCTGACGGATCAGGAGACCACCGCGCACATCGAAGGAGATGTGCATGGTCGAGTTGAACGCCTCGGACATCAGCTGGCCCTGCAACGGGACGTAGCTGCCGTTGTAGACCACCTCGTTCATCGACGGGTGGAAGAACAGCGTCAGGTACACACCCGTGAGGATGATGATGATGAAGCTGTAGAGGCAGACCTCACCCAACATGAACGACCAGTGGTCGGGGAAGATCTTGCGCATGTTGGACTTGGCCAGGGAGTAGATCCCGAGACGGCCGTCGGCCCAGTCGGCCACCCGCTCACCGGCGGGTGCCTTCTCGCGCGAGGGGCGCGAGCCGGAGGTGGTGGTAGTGCTCATCCGCGCTCCCAGAATGCAGGACCGACGGGCTCCTTGAAGTCGCTGAGCGCTTCGAGGTAGCCCTCAGCGTTCACGCCGATCTGCAGCTGCGGCAGGGCGTGACCGGCCGGGCCGAAGATGACTCGGGCACCGTCGGAGAGGTCGAAGGTGGACTGGTGGCACGGGCACAGCGCGTGGTGCGTCTGCTGCTCGTACAGGGAGATCGGGCAGCCGACGTGGGTGCAGATCTTCGAGTACGCCACGATGCCCTGGTAGGACCACTCGAGTTCCTGCTTGTCCTTGATGTCGTCCGGCTGGAGCCGAATGATCATCAGGGCCGCCTTGGCGATCTCCTTCTGGAAGTCCTCGTCGTCCTGCTCCAGGCCCTCGGGCTTGGCGAAGGTGAGCGAGCCGACGGCCACGTCCGAGGGACGCAGCGGCTCGTTCGTGTTCATGTTGACGAGGAGCTTGCCCTTGGACCACCGCGTGTGGCGCAGCTTCGTGCCGGGCAGCGGGCCGAGGTCGCGCAGCAGCATGACGCCGGAGAGCGGGAACAGGGCCAGCGCGCCGAACATCGTGTTGCGGATCAGCTTGCGGCGGCCGAGCGCGGATTCCTGGGCGCCCGTCTTGAAGTCGGCCAGGACCTTGGCCTTGACGTCCGGCGCCGCCTCGATCGGGTGACGCTCGTCGGCGATCTCCACGTCGGACATCAGGGTGCGGGCCCAGTGGACCGCGCCCGCGCCGATCGAGAACAGCGCCACACCGAGGCACATGCCCAGCGCGAAGTTCAGCGCGCTGATGTGCCCGAGCGGGAACACGAAGATCGACTTGTCGTTCGGGATCGCCACGTACGAGGCGATGAAGCCGACGGTCGCGACCATCGACAGCACGAACAGCATGGCGACCAGGCGCTCGGACCGCTTGGCGGCCCGCTCGTCGATGTCCTGGATGCGGTGCTCGTGGGGCGGCAGCCCCGGGTCCGCGAACGGGTTCTGCTCGTCCGCGACGGCTACCGGACCGTGACCGGAGTGGTCGTCGGAGGCCCGCTCAGCGGGCACGTTCTCTTCTGGAATGTCTTGGCTACTCATGACTTCTTGGCCTTTGCGGTCCGAGCGGCGACCCAGACGGCGACGGCGACCAGGGTTCCGAGACCGAAGACCCAGCCGAACAGGCCCTCGCTGACCGGCCCGAGGCCGCCCAGTTCGAGTCCGCCGTTGCTCTCGGTTTCGTCACCGTTGACCGCGTCGAGGTACGCGATGATGTCCTGCTTGTTCTTCTCCGTCAGCGTGGTGTCGGGGAAGGACGGCATGTTCTGCGGGCCCGTCTGCATGGCCTCGTAGATGTGCTTCGGGTCGACACCCTCCAGGCTCGGCGCGAACTTGCCGTGCGTCAGCGCGCCGCCCTTGCCGGTGAAGTTGTGACACTGGGCGCAGTTGGTGCGGAAGAGTTCACCGCCGTTGGCGATGTCCGCGCCGCCGGGGCTGACCTGGTTCTTGGTCGGGATCGCGGGGCCGGCGCCGAGCGAGGCGATGTAGGCCGCGAGCTGGTCGATCTCGGCCTGGGTGTAGATGACCTTCTTGCGCGGGATCTGAGCGCCCGGCTGCTGGGCCGGCATACGGCCGGTGCCGACCTGGAAGTCGACCGCGGCGGCGCCCACACCCACCAGGCTGGGCCCGTCGGAGCTGCCCTGACCGCCGGTTCCGTGGCAGCTTGCGCAGCCCACGGAGTACAGCTTCTTGCCCTCGGTGATACCGAGGGACTGGGAGGTTTCATCGGCCTGCGCCTTGCCCGCGGGTGCGAACGCGGCGTACAGCCCCCCGGTGGCCGCCAGCGCGAGGAGTAGGACGACGACCGCCGCCAGCGGATGGCGTCGTCGTGCGGAGAGCTTTTTCACGGATTACCCCGGTGTCAGGATCTTCTGCGTCGGTGCTTCTGGATGTTTCGGGCGGTGGGCCCGATTACTTGATCAGGTAGATCGTGGCGAAAAGGCCGATCCAGACGACATCGACGAAGTGCCAGTAGTAGGACACGACGATGGCGGCGGTCGCCTGCTCGTGAGTGAACCTCCGAGCCGCGTAGGTGCGACCGAGGACCAGCAGGAAGGCGATGAGTCCGCCCGTCACATGCAGTCCGTGGAAGCCGGTGGTCAGGTAGAACACCGAGCCGTACGGGTCGGAGGAGAGCGAGAGCCCGTCCTTCTTGACCAGTTCGGTGTACTCGAAGACCTGACCGCCGATGAAGATCGCACCCATGATGAAGGTGACGATGAACCACATCCGGAGCTTCTTCACGTCCCCGCGCTCGGCGGCGAACACGCCGAGCTGGCAGGTCAGGGAGGAGAGCACCAGGATCGTGGTGTTCGTCGCCGAGAACGGAAGGTTGAGATGGCTCGCCATCTCCTTCCAGTGATCCGGCCCGGTCACCGATCGCAGGGTGAAGTACATCGCGAAGAGGGCCGCGAAGAACATCAGCTCGGAACTCAGCCAGATGATGGTTCCGACGCTGGTGAGGTTCGGCCGATTGACCGACGGGTGCGCGTGCCCGGTTTCTACTGTCGTTGCTGTCGCCACGACCGACATTATGTCGGTCGCTTATCCCGCCCTCACGCCGGGGGGTGCCGTTCGGGGTGTTGACCGGGTGTGTCCAGCCCGTATGGACCATCGAAGCCGTGTCCGAACCGGTGTTGACGAGGTGTTCAAGGGAGTAGCATCCGCGCATCGGGCCGGGGACGATCAGCCCGATCGCACGATGTCCGTACGACGCTGACGTCTCGGAGGAAGAATGCAGCCGACCGCCACGGTGCTGGTCTACAGCGATGACTCCAACACCCGCGCACAGGTGCGGCTCGCCACCGGGCGCAGGCCCGCCCCGGACGTTCCCCTCGTCGAGTTCATCGAGTGCGCGACGCCGGCCGCCGTCGTCAGGGAACTCGACAAGGGCGGCATCGACGTCTGTGTGCTGGACGGCGAGGCGGTGCCGATGGGCGGCATGGGCGTCTGCCGGCAGATCAAGGACGAGATCTTCAACTGCCCGCCCGCGCTGGTGCTCATCGGCCGCCCCCAGGACGCCTGGCTGGCCACCTGGAGCCGCGCAGACGCCGCGGTGACCCTGCCGGTCGACCCGGTGGAGTTCGCCGCCTCACTGGCCTCCCTGCTGCGCCGCAGGAACCTCCTGAGCGCCTGAGGGAGCCGCGCCCCCCGCCAGGGGCGCGGCCGTCTTCCTTCGCTCCCGGGAGCGGGTCTCACACGCTCTCGGGGCGCAGTCTGGCGCGCTGGGCCGGGCTCGGGGCGTCCGGGGACCCGGCGGCCAGGGCGCTGCCCTCGCGCCAGTTCTTCCAGTCGAGGTTCCAGTCGCCGTAGCCGTTCCCGAAGGTGTCCATGGTCTTGCCCTCGGAATTGACGACCTTGACTATGTCGCCCTCGTTGAACGTGTCGAAGAACCACTCGGCGTTCTCGGTGCTCATGCCGGTGCAGCCGTGGCTGACGTTGGCGTACCCCTGGGAGCCGGTCGACCAGGGCGCGGCGTGGACGTACTCGCCGCTCCAGGTGACCCGGGTCGCGTAGCGCACCTCCAGGTCGTAGGAGTCCGAACTGCCCTCGGCGATACCGATGCTGGTACCGCGCATCCGTACGAGGGACTCCTTGCCGAGTACGACCTTGACGCCGTTGCGCGTGTCGAAGCCGGGCTTGCCCGTGGTGACGGGGATCTCCTTGATGTCCTGGCCGTTGCGGTAGACCGTCATCGAGTGGGTGCCGGCGTCGGTCAGGGCGACCAGGCTGTCCCCTGTGGTGATCTTCACGGGCTTGGCGTCGCCGCCCCAGAGACGGTCGCCGACCCTGATGCCGGCGAGGTTGCTGTGGGCCGTCACGGTGGCGTGGGCGGGCCAGTACTCCTTGGGGCGGTAGTGCAGCGTCTTGTCGTCCACCCAGTACCAGGAGCCGTCCACCGCGGGGGTGGAGTCGACCCTGAGGGCGCGCTCGACGACCGTACGGGCCGCCTTGTCCTTCACGGGGGCGCTGAGTTCGGCGGTTATCGGCTGGCCTACGCCGTACTTGCCGGTTTTGGGCCCGAACTCGACGTTCAGCAGCTTCTTGGTCTTCGGCGTGCTGGTGTCGAAGCCGATGACCTTGCGGCCGGGCGACCCGTCCTCGTCCTCGGTGCTCACCGTGACCGTGTAGTGGGTGCCCGCCGCGAGGGGCGAGGTGCTGTGCCAGCGACTGCCGTCCGCGGCCAGTTCGCCCGCCACATAGCGTCCGGAGGCATCCGTGGCGGTCACGTCGGTGATGCGCCCCCCGTCACTCTCGGAGGTGATTTCCAGGGGCTTGTCGGGGTCGATCCGGGTCTGCTTCTTGCTGTCCTCGGAGAGGCCCTTGAACGAGATCTGTCCCGCCGCGTCGTACGGCTTCGCCGAGAGCGGGTGGTCGTCGGAGCCGCAGGCGGCGGAGCCGGCGCCGAGGGCGACCACCAGCGTGGTGCAGCTGACGACCGTGCGGATTCGCGGTGAGTGCTTCATGAGTCCACGCTATGGACGCTCGTCAAGCACGGCGCGCCGGGTGAGCCGAGCGAGGGACAGAAGTCACGGCAAACGAGGGAGCCCGGACTCTCCTGACGGAGTGTCCGGGCTCTCGTGTGTTCAGCGCGTGCTACTGGGTGCGGTTCTCACCGTGGTAGTACTCGAAGACCCAGCCCCACAGGCCGAGCAGGATGAGCGGCGCCGAGAAGTACAGCAGCCACCAGCCGAAGACGACGCCCATGAAGGCGAGCGCGCCGCCGGTGCCGAGCGCGAGCGGCTGCCAGCTGTGCGGGCTGAAGAAGCCCACCTCGCCGGCCTCGTCCGCGACGTCGGCCTCCTTGTCGTCCTGCGCCATGGCGTCGACCCGCCGGGCCGTGAAGGCCAGGTAGTAGCCGATCATCATGCTCAGGCCGAAGCCCATGAAGAGGGCCGTGGTGCCGGCCGGCTCCTTGGACCAGACGCCGTAGACAACCCCCATGATGAGGATGAACAGCGCCAGCCAGATGAACATCTTGCCTTGGACCTTCACTTGCCGGCCTCCTTTCCGCCAGGAAGGGCCGACGAACCGTGACCGGCGTTCTCGAGCTGGTCGAGAGCGGCGATCTCCGGGTGGTGCAGGTCGAAGGCCGGGGATTCACTGCGGATCCGCGGCAGGGTGAGGAAGTTGTGCCGCGGCGGCGGGCAGGAGGTCGCCCACTCCAGCGAACGGCCGTAGCCCCACGGGTCGTCGACCTCGACCTTCTTGCCGTACTTGGCGGTCTTCCACACGTTGTAGAGGAACGGCAGGATCGACAGGCCGAGCAGGAACGAGCTGATCGTCGAGATCGTGTTCAGCGCGGTGAAGCCGTCGGCGGCGAGGTAGTCCGCGTAGCGACGCGGCATGCCCTCGGCACCCAGCCAGTGCTGCACCAGGAACGTGCCGTGGAAGCCCACGAACAGCGTCCAGAAGGTGACCTTGCCCAGACGCTCGTCGAGCATCTTGCCGGTCATCTTCGGCCACCAGAAGTGGAAGCCGGAGAACATCGCGAACACCACGGTGCCGAACACCACGTAGTGGAAGTGCGCCACCACGAAGTAGGAGTCGGACACGTGGAAGTCCATCGGCGGCGAGGCCAGGATGACGCCGGTCAGACCACCGAAGGTGAAGGTGATGAGGAAGCCGACGGCCCAGAGCATCGGTGTCTCGAAGGACAGCGAGCCCTTCCACATCGTTCCGATCCAGTTGAAGAACTTCACGCCGGTCGGAACCGCGATGAGGAACGTCATGAAGGAGAAGAACGGGAGCAGGACGCCACCGGTGACGTACATGTGGTGCGCCCACACGGTCACGGAGAGACCCGCGATCGCGATGGTCGCGCCGATCAGGCCCATGTAGCCGAACATCGGCTTGCGCGAGAAGACCGGGATGACTTCGGAGATGATGCCGAAGAACGGCAGGGCGATGATGTACACCTCTGGATGGCCGAAGAACCAGAAGAGGTGTTGCCAGAGCAAGGCTCCGCCGTTTGCCGCGTCGAACACATGCGCACCGAATTTTCGGTCCGCCTCCAGGGCGAACAGCGCCGCCGCGAGGACGGGGAAGGCCAGCAGCACCAGAACCGCGGTGAGCAGGACGTTCCACACGAAGATCGGCATACGGAACATCGTCATGCCGGGAGCGCGCATGCAGATGATCGTGGTGATGAAGTTGACCGCGCCGAGGATGGTGCCGAAGCCGGAGAAGGCCAGACCCATGATCCACATGTCCGCGCCGATGCCCGGCGAGCGGACCGCGTCCGACAGCGGGCTGTAGGCGAACCAGCCGAAGTCGGCCGCGCCCTGCGGGGTGAGGAAGCCACCGACCGCGATCGTCGAGCCGAAGAGGTACAGCCAGTAGGCGAACATGTTCAGCCGCGGGAACGCCACGTCGGGCGCGCCGATCTGGAGCGGCATGATCCAGTTCGTGAAGCCGGCGAACAGCGGCGTCGCGAACATCAGCAGCATGATCGTGCCGTGCATCGTGAACGCCTGGTTGAACTGCTCGTTCGACATGATCTGGAGTCCGGGACGCGCCAGCTCCGCACGCATCAGCAGCGCCATGACGCCACCGATGCAGAAGAACGCGAACGACGTCACCAGATAGAGCGTGCCGATCGTCTTGTGGTCAGTGGTGGTGAGCCACTTGATCACGACGCTGCCGGGCTGCTTGCGCCGCACCGGCAGCTCGTTCTCGTACGAGTCTTCGGCGGCGGCACCCTGGGGTTCGTTGAGGATGCTCACAGGTTGTTCGTCTCCCGGTTCTTCTCGTGGCCCGTCTGCTCAATGCCGGCCGGGACGTAACCGGTCTGTCCCTTCGCCGCGAGCTCCTTGAGGTGGGCCTCGTAGCGCTCGGGGGAGACGACCTTCACGTTGAAGAGCATCCGGGAGTGGTCGACGCCGCAGAGCTCGGCGCACTTGCCCAGGAAGGTGCCCTGACGGTTCGGGGTCACCTGGAAGGAGTTGGTGTGGCCCGGGATGACGTCCTGCTTCATGAGGAACGGCACCACCCAGAAGGAGTGGATGACGTCACGCGAAGTGAGGACGAAGCGGACCGTCTTGCCCTCGGGGAGCCAGAGGGTCGGACCCGGGTTGCCCGTCTGCGGGTTCTTCGTGGCGGGCGTGCCGACGTCGTAGACACCACCGGCGTTCGCCGGGAAGTCCTTCTTGAACCGGTCCGGAATGGCGGCCAGGTTCGGGTCGGTCTTGGCGTTCCCGGACGAACCGGGGACATCCTCGATGTAGTTGAAGCCCCAGCTCCACTGGAAGCCGACCACGTTGACCGTGACGTCGGGCTTCGGGCTGAGGCTGAGGAGCTTCGTCTCGTCACGTGCCGTGAAGTAGAACAGCACCGAGACGATGATGAGCGGGACCACCGTGTACAGCGCCTCGATGGGCATGTTGTACCGGGTCTGCGGAGGAACTTCGACCTTGGTCCGGCTGCGCCGGTGGAAGATGACGCTCCACAGGATCAGGCCCCAGACCAGCACGCCCGTGGCGAGCGCGGCCGCCCACGAGCCCTGCCAGAGGGAGAGGATCCGCGGAGCCTCCTCCGTGACCGGGGTGGGCATACCAAGGCGGGGGAAGTCTTCCCAGTTGTACGAGCAACCAGTGGCTGTCGCCAGGACCAGGCCCGCAGTCATTGCCTGCAGCAGCTTCCGCCGCATCGGGCGCCGCGGCGAGCGGTCGGAGCCGTTGGGACTCACGTAGCGCCTTCCCGAGAGTCTCGCCCGCGCTGTTGGCTGCGGCCTTCTCGCTGGTCGGTCGCCGCCCTGCGTCGGGCAGGGGTTTGGATGTTTATGCGGACCAAACCCTACTGGACGCTATTTGGGGTCGCGCGGGGAGGGTGCCCAACGCGCCGCCCGACTCCCCGAAGGAGTGCTGTTTGGCCTGCAAGGCCCTGTCAGAGCACCTGGAATGCCCCGGTCCGGATGGCTTCTGACGCTCTCTTGGAAGGGCCGGAGACGAGCCGGCGACGGCCCCCGCGGAGCTAGCGTGGGGGCGTGTCCTACTTCGACGCCGCTTCCGCGGCACCGCTGCACCCCGTCGCCCGGCAGGCCCTCCATGCCTCCTTCGACGAGGGGTGGGCCGATCCCGCCCGTCTCTACCGTGAGGGAAGGAGGGCCAGGCTGCTCCTCGACGCGGCGCGCGAGGCGGCGGCCGACGCGGTGGGCTGCCGTCCCGACGAACTGGCCTTCACCAGCTCGGGCACCCGCGCGGTGCACTCCGGTGTCGGGGGCGCCCTGGCGGGCCGGCGACGGGTCGGACACCACCTGATCGTGTCAGCCGTCGAACACTCGTCGGTACTCCATTCGGCGGACCTCCACGAGGCGTCGGGGGGTTCGGTGACCCGTGTTCAGGTGGACCGCTCCGGACGGGTGTCCCCTTCTTCCTACGCCGAGGCCCTCGCTCCCGGCACCGCGCTGGCCTGTCTCCAGTCCGCCAACCACGAGGTCGGCACGGAGCAACCGGTCGCCGAGGTAGCACAGATGTGCCGGGAGGCAGGGGTGCCGCTGCTGGTGGACGCGGCGCAGTCGCTGGGCTGGGGACGGGTGGAGGGCGACTGGTCCCTGTTGACGGCAAGTGCCCACAAATGGGGCGGACCGTCGGGCGTCGGACTGCTCGTCGTCCGCAAGGGGGTCAGGTTCGCGCCCCAAGGGCCCGCGGACGAACGGGAGTCGGGACGGGCGGCCGGGTTCGAGAACATCCCGGCCGTCGTCGCCGCGGCGGCCTCGCTGCGCGCCGTCCGGGCGGAGGCGGCGGCGGAGGCGGCACGGCTGCGTGAACTGACGGAGCGGATCCGGGCCCGGGTGCCCGCTCTGGTGCCGGATGTCGAGGTGGTCGGTGACGCGGTCCACCGGCTCCCGGGGATCGTCACCTTCTCCTGTCTCTATGTCGACGGGGAGACCCTGTTGCACGAACTGGACCGGGCGGGCTTCTCGGTGTCCTCGGGCTCGTCCTGCACCAGCAGCACCCTGACCCCCAGCCATGTCCTGAAGGCCATGGGTGTCCTGAGCGAGGGCAATGTGCGGGTGTCGCTGCCGCCGGGCACCGCGGAGGAGGACGTCGACCGCTTCCTCTCGGTGCTGCCCGGCGCGGTCTCGGGGGTCCGCGAGAAGCTGGGGGCGCCGACGACGGTGACGAAGGTGCCCGCGGTCGCCGACGCGCTGATCGTCGACGCGCTGGGCCGGCGCTGCCCGATCCCCGTCATCGAGCTGGCCAAGGTCATCGGGGACGTGCCGGTCGGCGGCACGGTCCGGGTCCTGTCCGACGACGAGGCGGCCCGGCTCGACATCCCCGCGTGGTGCGAGATGCGCGGCCAGGAGTACGTCGGGGAGGAACCCGCGGATCGCGGCTCGGCCTACGTCGTCCGCCGGCTGTCGTAGGGCGGCCCGCGCGCCGGGGCCCGGCCCCACGGGACAAAGGCTGTCCGGGGCCGGCCCCGCGGAGCAAAGGTCCGGGCCCGCCTCCGTCCGGCTGGAGGCGGGCCCGGACCCGGGTCGGACCGGCGGCTCTAGGCGAGGTGCGCCCGGACCTCGACGGCGGCGTCGTCGCCGTACGCCTTGGTGAACCGGTCCATGAAGTGGGCGCGGCTCAGCTGGTACTCCTGCGTGCCGACCGTCTCGATGACCAGGGTGGCGAGCATGCAGCCGACCTGGGCGGCGCGCTCCAGGCCGACGCCCCAGGCGAGGCCGGAGAGGAAACCGGCGCGGAACGCGTCGCCGACGCCCGTCGGGTCCGCCTTGAGCTGCTCCTCGGGGCAGCCGACCTCGATCGGGTCCTGGCCGACGCGCTCGATGCGGACACCGCGCGAGCCGAGGGTGGTGACGCGGTGGCCGACCTTGGAGAGGATCTCCGCGTCGCTCCAGCCGGTCTTGGACTCGATGAGCCCCTTCTCGTACTCGTTCGAGAAGAGGTACGTCGCGCCGTCCAGCAGTATCCGGATCTCGTCGCCGTTCATGCGCGCGATCTGCTGCGAGAAGTCGGCGGCGAACGGGATCGCGCGCGAGCGGCACTCCTCGGTGTGGCGGAGCATCCCCTCGGGGTCGTCCGCTCCGATCAGGACGAGGTCGAGACCGCCGACCCGGTCCGCGACGGCCTTGAGCTCGATGAGGCGGGCCTCGCTCATCGCGCCGGTGTAGAAGGAGCCGATCTGGTTGTGGTCGGCGTCCGTGGTGCACACGAAGCGCGCGGTGTGCAGCACCTCGGAGATGCGCACGGAGGCGGTGTCGACGCCGTGCCGGTCGAGCCAGGCGCGGTACTCGTCGAAGTCCGAGCCGGCCGCTCCGACCAGGATCGGCCGGGTACCGAGCTGGCCCATGCCGAACGCGATGTTCGCGCCGACCCCCCCGCGGCGGACATCGAGGTTGTCGACCAGGAAGGAGAGGGAGACCGTGTGCAGCTGATCGGCGACCAGCTGGTCGGCGAAACGGCCGGGGAAGGTCATGAGGTGGTCGGTGGCGATGGAGCCGGTGACTGCGATACGCACGGCTAGGACACGCTCCTGCGAGGGGAGGGGATTGACAGTTAACGCTACCGGGTCCGCACGCGACCCCTGAAGGGCCAAAACTACCCGATAGTAGATCTTTCTTCGTGAGGGCAACGGTGCATACGGTTCCGGTATGACGAACCTCAAGGTCCATGGCTCCGCTTCGCTCGGCCCGGTCGGCGACCTGGAAGGCGATCTGGCGTCGCTGCGCGGCGACTGCGCCCGGATGGCCGGTCACTGGGCGGCCCCCGCTCCGGTCCCGCCGCTCCACGTCTCCCCTTCCCTGATCCACGGCGTGACGGTTCCGCCCGCCTCGGCGCGGCTGCTGGACGCGATGTCCGACTACGGCGACTGATCGGCGGCCTCCGTTCGGCGCCGCCGTACGGGTGAGAGCCCCGGCGGCGCCGAACGGGTGAACCGGAGTGCGCCCGCAGGGAACCGTGCGCTCCCCCGCCGCGTCCCATCGCTGTCCCCCGTACCGGGGACGCGCGCTACGACCCTGGAGTGCCCGTCTTCGACAGGGCCGGGTCGTGGGACAGCAGTGGAGCCGAAGGAGCGATGCGGTGAGCACCGAGCGACCCGACAACGACGCGACCGATCCCGTCGGGGGTCACGCCAGGGGTCCCGTCGAGAGCCCCGCAGACGACGCCGCCACGGATCCCCCCGAGCGGGCCGTCACGGATCCCGCCGGGGACTCGACGCCGGAACCCGCAGGCGACCGGGCCGTGACGCCCGAGGAGGACCGGGCCGGGGCAGCGACGGACGGGCCCGCGGAGTCCGGGGACGGTCCGGACGATGCCCAGGCCGAGGATCCCGACAAGGACCCCGCCCAGGCGGCGAGCGGTGGGACGGCGGAGTCCGGGGACGGTCCTGAGCAGGCGCGGGAGCAGGCCACGGGGCTCGACGAGGTCGGCGAGGGCCCGGCCGGGGCGGCGAGCGGCGGGACCGCGGAGTCCGCCGGTCCGGAGCATGAGCAGACGCCCGTGCGGACCGCTGGGCTCGACGAGGGCCCGGCCGGGACGGCGAGCGGCGGGACCGCGGAGTCCGGGGACGGTCCCCACGAGGACCAGGCCGAGACCGACCGGGGCGAGGCGGTCCTGGCGTCCGGGGCCGGGTCCCGTGAGGAGTCGGTGCCTCTCGTAGGGGGCGGCCTCGGTCGGCAGCCCGAGGGTTCCGCCGGTGCCACCGAGGGCGCCCGGGGCCGGCGGCGGACGCCGGCGGCCGTCGCCTCCGTCGTCGCCGCGGTGCTGCTCGTCGGGGGCGGCGGCGCCTACTTCGCCGCTACGGCCTCCGGCGGCGGCCGTTCCGGCACCCCCGGCGCCGACGGGAGCACTCCCCCGCCGCTCGCCCTCGACGGCTACGTCGCCGGCGCCACAGGCGGAACCGCCGGTATCGCGCCCGGTGAGCCCAACCCCTACGGCACGACCTACCGCGCGAGCGGCCCGCTCCCCTCGGGTCCCGGCTCGGCGCACGTGCGCTGGGCCGAGGGCGCGGTGACCCGGACCGAGGTGGCCCGGCTCGCGAAGGCACTGGGCCTGGCGGGCACGCCCCGGCTCACCGGGGACGCCTGGACGGTCGGCAGCGTCAAGGACGGCAACGAGCCGAATCTGCGGGTCACCGCGCAGGCCCCGGGAACCTGGACCTTCAGCTCCTCCCTGCCGGGGAGCGACAACTGCGTCAAGGGCAGGATGTGCCCGCTCACGGACAGCGGCTCCCCGGCCGATCCCGGACCGGCCCCGGTGAGCGTGGCCGCGGCGGAGAAGGCGGCGGCGCCCGTGCTGAAGGCGGTGGGCCAGGACGACGCGAAGCTGGACGCGAGCCAGCTCATGAACCAGGTGCGGGTGGTGAACGCCGACCCGGTGGTGGGCGGACTGCCCACGTACGGGTGGACGACCGGTCTGCGGATCGGCGCGGACGGTCATGTCGTCGGCGGCAGCGGCCAGTTGAAGACTCCGGTGGAGGGCGACGCGTACCCGGTCGTCGGCGCGAAGAAGACGCTGGACCTGATGAACGGGTCGGCGCCGGCCACGGACGGCCGTCGCATGGGCATCGGCGGCTGCGCCAGCCCCGTACCGCTGAAGGACCGGGACGAGATGCCGTGCGAGCACCCCTCCCCGGCGAAGCCGGAGACGGTGACCGTCGAGAAGGCCACCTTCGGGCTGGCGGCGCAGCGCGCCGACGGGCGCCAGGCGCTGGTGCCGTCCTGGCTGTTCGAGGTGCGGTCGCCGGGCGCGGGGGACACGTACACGGTGACGCATCCAGCGGTCGACCCGGCGTTCCTGGCCTCGCCGGAGTCGCCGGCGCCGCCGAGCGCGGATCCGTCCCTGCCGGTGCCGGTCCCGTCCGGCGGGACTTCCTCACCGGCCGCCACGCGGGACGTCGCCGTCCAGGGCTACACGGCCCACGGCCGTGATCTGGCCGTCGACTTCACCGGCGGGGTGTGCGCCGACTACACGGTGTCGGCGAGCGAGAGCGCGGCCAAGGTCACCGTCACCGTGACGGCGAAGCCCTGGAAGAACAAGGTCTGCATCATGATCGCCAAGATCTACGAGCGGACGGTGCGCCTGGACGCCCCGCTCGGGGACCGCCCGGTCGTGGGCAGTGACGGCAAGGCGATCCACCAGGGCCGCTTCGGTGTGCCCGAGACCGCCGGGGCGTCGGCGGCGGGGCCCCGCTAGCGGCGGACCGGACCGGACACGCGAAGGCGGCGTCCCCCTCAACGGGGGAACGCCGCCTTCGTCCGTACGTCGCGTACGCGCGCCCGGGCAGCGGGCCTCGCGGGCCCGGCCGGTGGGCGGACTAGCTGAAGGAGTCGCCGCAGGCGCAGGAGCCCGTCGCGTTCGGGTTGTCGATCGTGAAGCCCTGCTTCTCGATAGTGTCCACGAAGTCGATCGAGGCGCCGCCCAGGTACGGGGCGCTCATGCGGTCGGTGACGACCTTCACACCGTCGAAGTCCTTCACGACGTCGCCGTCGAGGGAGCGCTCGTCGAAGAAGAGCTGGTACCGCAGGCCGGAGCAGCCGCCGGGCTGAACGGCGACGCGCAGCGCCAGATCCTCGCGGCCTTCCTGGTCGAGCAGGGCCTTGACCTTGGCCGCAGCGGCGTCGGACAGGATGATGCCGTCGTTCACGGTGGTGGTCTCGTCCGATACGGACATCTGCTTCTCTCCCGGGTTGTACGGAGACTGCTTGCCGCAGGTTGCAACCGGCGGGGCCGCGGATTCATTCCGGGGCCGAGCTCATGTCTTCTGCCTTCTCTCTTCATGCTCGCACACACGCCCGCGCACGAACACCGACCTGTGGACAACCCCACGGACACCTCGGTGTCACCCGCCGGAGAGGCGACCGGGATTCACGTCACATGGACGCTATGGCCATCGTCAACGTGACGTGAAGCGGTTATGATAGATAGCGTCAAATAGACGAAAAGGCATCGTTCCGCCGGACCCCGCTCCACGGGCCCGGCGACCCGCAGAACAGAAAGGGTGCGTGTCGTGACCACCGCCCAGACCCAGGAGCTCGACGTACAGCCGACGCCCCTCGCCCTGCTGCTGCTCGGCCGCCAGGCCGACCCGAAGAGCGAGCGCGGCGTCGAGTGCCCCGGCGACCTGCCCTCGCCGTCCGACCCCGATCTGGTCGAGCGCGCCCGGGCGGCCAAGGAGAAGCTCGGCGACAAGGTCTTCGTGCTCGGCCACCACTACCAGCGCGACGAGGTCATCCAGTTCGCTGACGTCACGGGTGACTCGTTCAAGCTGGCCCGTGACGCGGCGGCACGCCCGGAAGCCGAGTACATCGTCTTCTGCGGTGTGCACTTCATGGCGGAGTCGGCCGACATCCTCACGGGCGACTCCCAGAAGGTCGTCCTGCCGGACCTCGCCGCGGGCTGCTCGATGGCCGACATGGCCACCGCCGAGCAGGTCGCCGAGTGCTGGGACGTCCTGACCGAGGCCGGCATCGCCGACCGGGTCGTGCCCGTCTCGTACATGAACTCCTCCGCCGACATCAAGGCGTTCACCGGCAGGCACGGCGGCACGATCTGTACGTCGTCGAACGCCGAGCGCGCCCTGGAGTGGGCCTTCGAGCAGGGCTCCCAGGTGCTGTTCCTGCCCGACCAGCACCTCGGCCGCAACACCGCCGTCCGAGACATGGGCATGTCCCTGGACGACTGCGTGGTCTACAACCCGCACAAGCCCAACGGCGGGCTGACCGCGGAGGAGCTGCGCGGCGCGAAGATGATCCTGTGGCGCGGCCACTGCTCGGTGCACGGCCGCTTCAGCGTGGACTCGGTGAACGACGTGCGCGAGCGCATCCCCGGCGTGAACGTCCTCGTGCACCCGGAGTGCAAGCACGAGGTCGTGGCGGCGGCGGACTACGTCGGCTCCACGGAGTACATCATCAAGGCCCTGGAGGCCGCCCCGGCCGGCTCCAAGTGGGCGATCGGCACGGAGCTGAACCTCGTACGGCGGCTCGCGAACCGGTACGCGCCCGAGGGCAAGGAGATCGTCTTCCTCGACAAGACGGTCTGCTTCTGCTCGACGATGAACCGCATCGACCTGCCGCACCTGGTGTGGACCCTGGAGTCCCTCGCCGAGGGCAACCTGGTCAACCGCATCGAGGTCGACAAGGAGACCGAGAAGTACGCGAAGCTGGCCCTGGAGCGGATGCTGGCCCTGCCGTAGCCGCTCCCGTGCCGCGGCCGCGGGCCGAGCGCGGCACGTCGCACACACGAAGAGGCGCCCCTCGTGACCGAGGGGCGCCTCTTCGTCGTCGCGACCGGGATCAGACCCCGGCGGGCTCCGGGGACTTGTCCTCGTCGTCCACGGCGTCGGTGTCGACTCCGGTGCCGGTGCCGGCGCCGGACTTCGCCTCCCGCTTCGCCGCCTTCTTCACGGCCCGGCGCTCCTTGCGGAGTTCGAGCATCGCGTAGAGCGTCGGGACGAGCAGCAGCGTCAGCAGCGTCGAGGTGATGAGGCCGCCGATCACGACCACCGCGAGCGGCTGCGCGATGAAGCCGCCCTCACCGGTCACGCCCAGCGCCATCGGCAGCAGCGCGAAGATCGTCGCCAGGGCCGTCATGAGGATCGGGCGGAGCCGGTGCCGGCCGCCCTCGATCACGGCCTCGACCACGCCGTAGCCCTGTGCCCGGTACTGGTTGACGAGGTCGATCAGCACGATCGCGTTCGTCACCACGATGCCGATGAGCATCAGCATGCCGATCATCGCGGGGACACCCATCGGGGTGCCCGTGAGGACGAGCAGGCCGATCGCGCCGGTCGCCGCGAACGGGATCGACACGAGCAGGATCAGCGGCTGGACGAGCGAGCGGAACGTCGCCACCAGCAGCATGAAGACGATCGCGATCGCCGCGAGCATCGCCAGGCCCAGGTTCTTGAACGCGTCGCTCTGGTCCGAGGAGACACCGCCGATCGAGGCGGTGGCACCGGCGGGGAGCTTCAGCTTGCCGAGCTTCGCCGAGAGGTCGGCGCTGACCGCGCCGGTGTTGTCACCGGTCGGCTTGGCGGTGATCGTGGCGGCGCGCTGGCCGTCGATGCGGGTCATCGAGACCGGCCCGTCGACGAGCTTCACGTCCGCGATGTCACCGAGCTTCACCGCGCCGAGCCGCAGCGCGCGCAGCTCCTCGATCGTTGTGACCGGCTTCGCGGACCTGATGACGACGTCCCGCTCGGTGTCGTCCAGGATCGCCTTGCCGGTGGTCGTGCCGCGCACCGCCTGGGTGACGGCCGCGCCGAGGGTGGCGTCGTTGAAACCGGCCGCCGCGGCCTTGGAGTTGGCCCGGACCGAGACGCGCGGGACGCTCTGGGAGAGGTCGCTCGTGACGTCGGTGACGTCGTCCAGCTTCGCGACCTCGTCGCGGACCTGGCCGGCCGCCTCGCGCAGCACGCCCGCGTCCGCCGCCTTCACGACGACCTTGAGGTCCTGGCTGCCGAAGGCGTCACCGGCGGCGACCGTGGTGGTGCCGAGTCCGGAGAGCTCGCCGAGCCCCTTCTCGATGCGGTCCTGCACGTCCTTGGCGGACGCGGAGTCCTCCAGCATGACCTGGTAGGACGCCTGGTTGGTGTCCGTACCGCCGCCGAAGGCCGCCATGAAGCCGGAGGAGCCGATGGTGACCTGGTAGTCCTTGACGCCCTTGACGCCGCCGAGGAGCTTCTCGATCTTCTTGGCCTGCGCGTCGGTCGCGGCCAGGCTGGTGCCCGGCTTCAGCGCCTGCTTGACGGTGAGGACCTTCTGCTCGCCCTGGTCGAAGAAGTTCGTCTTCAGCAGGGGCGCCATGCCGAACGTGCCGACGAGGATCGCGGCCGCGATGAGCAGGCTGGTCACCCGGCGGCGGGTCGCGAAGCGCAGGACGGGGACGTAGAAGCGCTGGAGACGGCTGCGCTCCTCCTTCTCCTCGGCCTTGCGGCGGGCCTCCTCGGCGTCCGCCGGGGTGCCCTTGGGCGCGCGCAGGAACCAGTACGAGAGCACGGGGACGACCGTCAGCGAGACGAGCAGGGACGCGAGCAGCGCGGCCGTGACCGTGAGGCTGAAGGAGCCGAACAGTTCGCCGACCATGCCGCCGGTCAGACCGATCGGCAGGAAGACGGCGACGGTGGTGAGCGTCGAGGAGGTGACCGCTCCGGCCACCTCGCGGACCGCGGTGAGGATCGCCTCCTGGCGCTCCTCGCCGTATCCGAGGTGCCGCTTGATGTTCTCCAGGACGACGATCGAGTCGTCGACGACCCGGCCGATCGCGATGGTGAGCGCGCCCAGCGTCAGCATGTTGAGCGACAGGTCGCGGGTCCACAGCACGATCAGGGCCAGCACGACGGACAGCGGGATGGACACCGCGGTGACCAGCGTCGAGCGGACCGAGGCCAGGAAGAGCAGGATGACCAGGACCGCGAACAGCAGACCGAGGGCGCCCTCGGTGGTCAGTCCGTGGATGGACTTGGAGACCGCAGGGCCCTGGTCGCTGACGACGGTGATCGTCGCGCCCTTGCCCAGGTCGGCCCGCAGGCCGGGCAGCTTGTCCTTGACCGCGTCGGAGATGGCGACGGCGCTGCCGTCGTGGGCCATGGTGACGGTGACGGCGAGGCTCGGGCGGCCGTCGGTGCGCGTGATGGAGTCGGCCGCGGCCTGCTGCTGCTCGACGGTGGCGACGCTCGCGAGACGCACGGGCTTCTTGCCGGGCGCGCCCGGGACCATCAGGTCCTGGATCTGGCCGAGCGAGGTGAAGCCGCCGCCGACCCGCACGGTGCGGTTGCTGCCGTCCTGGTCGAAGGATCCGGCAGGGACGGTCGCGCCGCCCGCCTGGAGCGCCTGGCCGAGCGCGGCCGGGGTGAGGCCGGCCTTCGCCAGCTTCTTGTCGTCGGGCGTGACCGTGACCTGGAGGTCACGCACACCGGCGACCTGGACCCGGCCGACGCCGTCGATGCCCTCGAGCGAGGGGACCACGGTGCGGTCGAGCCGGTCGGCGAGCGCCTGCTGGTCCCGGCCGGAGGTGACGGCGAGGACGACGGTCGGCATGTCGTCGGTGGAGCCGGCGATGACCTGCGGGTCGACGGAGTCGGGGAGCTGGGAGCTGACCCGGTTGACGGCCTGCTGGACGTCGGCGACGAGCTGCTTGGTGTCGTTGCCGTAGTCGAAGGACGCCATGATGACGGCGTTGCCCTCGCTCGCGGTGGAGGTGACACCGGTGATGCCGTCGACGGCCTGGAGGCTGTTCTCGACCGGCTCGACGACCTGCTTCTCGACCACGTCGGGAGACGCACCCTGGTACGGCGCGAGCACCGACACCACGGGCAGTTCGATGGTGGGCAGCAACTGCTGCTTGAGCTGGGGGATCGCTATCGCCCCGAAGACGAGCGCGACGATCGACATCAGCCCGATGAGGGCCCGCTGCGCGAGGCTGAATCTGGACAGCCAGGACATGGGTGGTGGGTCTCTCTTCCGTGGTTCGAGCGGAAAGCGGGGGACGGGGGAACTCCCCACGTCACACCCTGGGCCATGAACGGGCGGTGATCCGTAGCCCCTGGGTCCATTTCCTTACCCGGAACCTACTCCAGGCGCAGTACGCCCGGGTAACGCTCAGTCCACCCTCGGGCGGACCAGACCCGACTCGTAGGCGATGACCACCAGCTGGGCCCTGTCACGGGCGCCCAGTTTGGCCATGGCCCGGTTGACGTGCGTCTTCACCGTGAGCGGACTCACTTCGAGACGTTCGGCGATCTCGTCGTTGGACAGGCCCGCGGCGACCTGGACGAGCACCTCGCGCTCGCGCCCGGTGAGCGCGCCGAGCCGCTCGGAGCGGGCGGTGTCCGGCCCGTCGTCGTCGCCCTGGGCGAGGAAGCGGGCGATGAGTCCCTTGGTCGCCGCCGGGGACAGCAGGGCCTCGCCGCCCGCGGCGATCCGGATGGCGTTCAGCAGTTCGTCGGGCTCGGCGCCCTTGCCGAGGAACCCGGAGGCGCCGGCGCGCAGCGACTGCACCACGTACTCGTCGACCTCGAAGGTGGTCAGCATCACGACCCGTACGTGCGCGAGGCCCGGGTCCGCGGTGATCATCCGGGTGGCGGCGAGTCCGTCGGTGCCGGGCATCCTGATGTCCATCAGCACCACGTCGGCCCGCTCGTCCCGGGTCACGGCCACGGCCTGGGCGCCGTCGGACGCCTCCCCGACGACCTCCATGTCGGGCTCCGAGTCGACCAGCACGCGAAAGGCGCTGCGCAGCAGGGCCTGGTCGTCGGCGAGCACGACACGGATCGTCATACGGGGTCCCCCAGGGCCGAGGCGCGGTTCTTGACCGGAAGGATCGCATGGACGCGGAAGCCGCCTCCGTAGCGGGGACCGGTCGTGCAGCTCCCGCCGATCGCGGTGACGCGCTCGCGCATGCCGAGCAGCCCGTGGCCGCCGCCCTCCTGCGGTCCGGTGTCCGGCCCGAAGTCGCTCCCGGGTCCTGGGCCGGTGTCCTGGGCGGTTCCCGTGCCGTGTCCCGGGCCGTTGTCGAGGACGGTCACCTCGACCACCGGTCCGACCCGCACCACGCTGACCTCGGCCTTCGCTCCCGGACCCGCGTGCTTGCGCACATTGGTCAGGGCCTCCTGGATCACCCGGTACGCGGCGAGGTCCGCGGCCGCGGGCAGCACCGTGCCGGAGTCGGAGCGGGCCACCTCGACGGGGAGCCCCGCGTTGCGGAAGGTGTCCGCGAGCTCGTCGAGCCGGGCCAGCCCGGGGGCGGGTTCGGTCGGGGCCTCGGGGTCGCCGGACTGGCGCAGCAGGCCCACGGTGGCGCGCAGCTCGTTCAGCGCGGACCGGCTGGCCTCCCGTACGTGGGCGAGGGCCTCCTTGGCCTGGTCGGGGCGCCTGTCCATGACGTGGGCTGCGACTCCGGCCTGGACGTTGACGAGCGCGATGTGGTGGGCGACGACGTCGTGGAGGTCGCGGGCGATCCGGAGCCGCTCCTCGGCGACGCGGCGGCGTGCCTCCTCCTCACGGGTGCGTTCGGCCCGCAGCGCGCGTTCCTTGATGGCGTGCACGAAGGCGCGCCTGCTGCGGACGGCGTCACCGGCCGCGGCGGCCATGCCGGTCCACGCGAACACGCCGAGATTCTCCTGGGCGTACCAGGGCAGCGGTCCCGCGAGCATGGCGACGGCCGTCAGGAGCGTCATGGTGAGCAGACCGACGCGCCAGGTGGTGGGGCGGTCGGTGGCCGAGGCCACGGTGTAGAGGGCGACGACGGCGGACATGGCCACCGGGGCGCGGGGGTCGGCGGTCACCAGTTCCACCAGGGAGACGCCGACGGTCGCGGCGAGGACCTTCATCGGGGCGCGGCGGCGGAAGACCAGGGCGGCGGCGCCGAGCACCATCAGGGCGAGGCTGAGGGCGTCCGGGGTGCGGGCGCTCCAGGTCGTGCCGTCGCCGCCGTGCGAGTCGACGAAGGAGCCGGCCACCATGGCGGCGAGGACGCCCGCGGCGAGGCCGGCGTCCAGGGCGAGGCGGTGCTCCCGCAGCCAGTCCCGCATACGCTCCAGGGTGCTCACCGGGTCCACGGTACGGGGCCCTGCCGGGCTGGGAACCGGGTGGTACGGCGCGATTCTCCCGACCGGGGCGGGGTGCGGTCCCCCGGCCGGGGCACGGGGTGTCGCGCCCGGGAGCGTGGATGGAGCCCGGGGGCACCCGGCCGCGACGGGCGCTGCACCTCCCACGTCCCGACCGAAACACGGGTGGACCGGCACGCTCGGGGAACGGTGGGGCCGGAACGGTCCGGGCTCCGTCGGGCTCAGCGCCCGGCAAGCACCGCCCACCCGCACGGGCCGCTCGTCTCCAACCCGGAGTACGGGGTGATGGAACGGCACACTCGGGGAACCGCGCAGCCGCGACGGTCCAGGCTCCGTCGGGCTCAGCGCCCGGCAAGCACCGCCCACCCGCACGGGCCGCTCGTCTCCAACCCGGAGTACGGGGTGATGGAACGGCACACTCGGGGAGCCGCGCAGCCGCGAGGACCGGGCTCGATCAGGCTCAGCGCTCGGCAAGCACCGCCCACCCGCACGGGCGGCTCTTCTCCGACCGGGACTCAGGGTTCAGTGGTCCCGGCCTCGACCGGGTGCGCCCGGGGCCCAGCCCTGCCGGGACGGCGCAGCCGGCCGCACGGGGCCTCGACCGGACCTCGTAGCCGGCCGCGCGGCCCGCCTGGGGCGCCGGTGGGCGGGGGCGGTCAGCCGGGGATCAGGCCCTCGTCGCTCAGCATCGCGCGGACCTCTTCGAGGGTGGCGTCCGCGCCAGGGAGGATCAGCTCCGACGGCTCGAGCGAGTCGTCGGGAAGCGGGGTCCCGGCGCTGCGCACCGCGTCCAGGAGTGCTCCCAGAGTGCGGCGGAAGCCGGACTCGTCACCCCTCTCCATCTCGGCGAGCAGTTCGTTGTCCAGCTTGTCCAGGGCGGTGAGCCGGCCGTCGTCCAGCTTCACCTGCCCCTCCCCCATGATCCGTACGATCATGACGCCTCCTCGGGCATGGGCCGCCAGGTCAGGTCACTGCTTGTCGAAGCGCGGAGTGTCCTGGGGCTGCGACGACGACTGGTTCTGTCCCGTGCCGCCCTCGATCGCCTGCTGCTGCGACGAGGAGCCGCCGGCCAGCTCGGCCTTCATGCGCTGGAGCTCCAGCTCCACGTCCGAGCCGCCGGAGATCCGGTCCAGCTCGCTCTGGATGTCGTCCTTCGCCAGCCCGGACTGGTCGTCCAGGGCTCCGGAGGCGAGCAGCTCGTCGATCGCGCCGGCCCGCGCCTGAAGCTGCGCGGTCTTGTCCTCCGCGCGCTGGATGGCGAGCCCGACGTCGCCCATCTCCTCGGAGATGCCGGAGAAGGCCTCGCCGATCCGGGTCTGCGCCTGGGCCGCCGTGTACGTCGCCTTGATCGTCTCCTTCTTCGTGCGGAAGGCGTCGACCTTGGCCTGGAGCCGCTGGGCGGCGAGGGTGAGCTTCTCCTCCTCGCCCTGGAGCGTCTGGTGCTGCGTCTCCAGATCGGTGACCTGCTGCTGGAGCGCGGCACGGCGCGACAGCGCCTCACGGGCGAGGTCCTCACGGCCGAGCGCGAGGGCCTTGCGGCCCTGGTCCTCCAGCTTGGAGGACTGGTTCTGGAGCTGGTTCAGCTGAAGTTCGAGACGCTTGCGGCTCGTCGCCACGTCGGCGACACCACGCCGGACCTTCTGGAGCAGCTCCAGCTGCTTCTGATAGGAGTAATCGAGGGTCTCGCGCGGGTCCTCGGCCCGGTCAAGGGCCTTGTTCGCCTTCGCGCGGAAGATCATCCCCATACGCTTCATGACACCGCTCATGGGCTTCGCGCGCCCCCTTCTGACGGACTCCAGCTCCAGGTACTGCAACAGGACCCACAGTACGGGCCCCACATCCATTACCGCACTGTTCGGGGACGGATGCGCTCATCCCCAAGGACGATCGTGCCCGCCGCCGCTCCGGCGTGAGGAGTAGGTGGCACCCCGGGACCCACCCCGAGGCGACGCCCCCTCTGTCCAGCACAGACGCACGGTGTTGCCGGATCGTTCCCCACTCGGCCGACGTCCATGCTCGCGGACCCCGTACCCTTGGGTTTTGTGTTCCGAAGCCGTGCGAAGGAAGAGAAGGCCCCCGCCGACAAGGCGCCGGTGACCGACTCCAAAGTGACCCGTGACCCTCAGGCCCCGAAGGGCCGCCCCACGCCCAAGCGCAGTGAGGCCCAGACCCAGCGCCGCAGCGTCGCCCAGACGCCGTCGACGCGCAAGGAGGCCGCCAAGCGCCAGCGTGACGATCGCCGTACGGCGATGGAGCGGCAGCGCCAGGCCCTGGCCAGCGGCGACGAGCGCTATCTGCCCGCACGCGACAAGGGCAAGGTGCGCCGGTTCGCGCGCGACTTCGTGGACTCGCGGCTCTGCATCGCCGAGCTCTTCCTGCCGCTCGCCGTGATCATCCTGGTGCTCAGCGTCGTGCCGGTGCCCGCCCTCAAGAACGTGGCCCTGCTGCTGTGGCTGGTCGTCATCGTGATGATCGTGGTGGACTCGGTCCTCATCTCGGTCCGGCTGCGCAAGCAGCTCGCCGCGCGCTTCCCGGACGAGAACACCCGGGGCGCGGTCCGCTACGCGCTCATGCGCACGCTCCAGATGCGTCGACTCCGGCTGCCGAAGCCGCAGGTCAAGCGCGGAGAGCGGCCCTGACTACTACGTCGTTCTCCGGGGGCGCGGCGGATGCCTGGCTGAGCAGGCTGGGCGGGCTGCGGGATGTCGTACGGCAGGAACTGGTGGCCCGGCAGCTCGATGAGCAGATAACCGGGCGCTATCCGGTGGGCCGGCGCCTGCGGGTGCTGGACGTCGGCGCGGGTCAGGGCACACAGGCCCTGCGGCTCGCGCGGGCCGGCCACCAGGTGACCGCGCTGGAACAGGACGCCACGATGCTGTCGGTGGCGCGCGAGGCGCTGGCCGCGGAGCCGGAGGGCATCCGGAGCCGGGTGCGCCTCATCGAGGGCGACGGGCACGAGACCGGTGTGCACTTCCTGCCGGGCAGCTTCGACGTCGTGCTGTGTCACGGCGTCCTGATGTACGTCGAGGAGCCGGACGCCCTGCTGGCGGGGCTGGCGCGGATGCTGGCCCCGGGCGGGCTGCTGTCCCTGCTGGTCCGCAACGGGGACGCGCTGGCCATGCGGCCCGGGATCGGCGGGGACTGGGCGACGACGCTCGCCTCGTTCGACACGACCGCGTACACGAACCGGCTCGGCCTCGACGTCCGCGCCGACCGGCTCTCCGCGCTGACCGGCACGCTCGCCGGGATCGGGGCTCCGCTGCACGCCTGGTACGGGGTGCGCGTCTTCACGGACACGTCGGCCGACGGCGCGCCGGTCCCGCCGGACGTGGAGACCCTGCTGGCCGCGGAGGAACGGGCCGGCCGCACGGACCCCTACCGCCAGGTGGCGGCGCTGCTGCACCTGTGCGGCGTACGGGGCTGAACGCCCCCGGGGCCGCCGGACGGCTCCGGACGGTTCCGGAGCCTCGCATGTCGCCCGCACGGGGACCGTGGCGGAGGGCGGCGGGTTGCCGGGACGGTGCCCGGCAACCCCCACCGGCCTACTCCTGCTCGGCGTGCAGGCTCATCGGACCGTAGATCTGCGTGCTGTCCTCGAAGAGGAACACCTGGTCCGCGCCACCCGCCAGAAGGTCCTTCCACACCTCGCCGATCCAGGACTCCGCATCGCCCTGGGTGGTGAACTCCTCGGGCTGCACCGCGGGTTGGACCTCTGTCCCGTCGGACTTCTCGAACCGCCACGTCCATGCCGCCATGTACGCCTCCAAGGTGTGAGCACACTGCACAGCGGAAGCCGGACAAGATCCGTCTCCCGTCCGAAGCCTAGCCGGACGCGCAAGACGTGCGGGGACACGGAAAAATCGGCGGAGTGGAACTGACTCTGCTCGGCACCGGTGCCCCCGCGGGCCTGCCCCGCCCCGACTGTCCCTGCGCCGCCTGCGCGAGCGCGCTCGGCGAGGAGGCGCGGGCGGCCACCGCGCTGCTCGTCGACGGCACCCTTCTCCTCGAC
Organism: Streptomyces sp. f51; assembly: GCF_037940415.1. NCBI lineage: Bacteria > Bacillati > Actinomycetota > Actinomycetes > Kitasatosporales > Streptomycetaceae > Streptomyces > Streptomyces sp. f51. The sequence continues at coordinate 1,895,726 of NZ_CP149798.1, forward strand.
CTCACCCCCGGCGCCGCGTTCGCCGCGGCCCGCTCCGGCCATTCGCTGGGCGGCGTACGGCAGGTCCTGCTCTCCCATCCGCACGACGGGCCCGCCCTGGAGGTGCCGGCCGGGCTGCCGCAGCCCGGCCGGGTGCCCGACGGGCGGGAGTTGGCGCTGCTGACGGGTCACCGGGTGCGGGCGGTCCCGATGGACGCGCCCGGCACGGGGTACGCGGTCACCGGGCCGGCCGGACAGCGGCTGCTGTATCTGCCGCCGGGCGCGGCGCCCGCGGGCCTGGACGAGAACGGCGACGCCTTTCACATGGTGCTCCTGGACGTGGTGGGACGCCCCGACGCGCTGGCCAGGCTGCGGGCCGCCGGCGCGGTCGACCCGACGACGGACGTCATCGCGGTGCACCTCGACCACGACGTGCCCCCGGGGGCCGAACTGCGCAGGCGGCTCGCCGCCGCGGGCGCGCGGGCGGTGCCGGACGGGACGACGCTCGACGTGGGCGTCTACGAGGACGTGCCCGACGTACCGCGCCGGACGCTGGTGCTCGGCGGGGCGCGCTCGGGCAAGTCGGTGGAGGCGGAACGGCGGATGGAGACCTTCGCCGACGTCCTGTACGTCGCCACGGGAGGTACCCGCGGCGGGGACTCCGAGTGGGCGCAGCGGGTCAGTGCCCACCGTGAGCGGCGGCCCGGCTCCTGGCGGACCGTCGAGACCTGCGACCTGGTCCCGCTCCTGGCCGAGAAGGGCCCGCCCCTGCTCGTCGACTGTCTCTCGCTGTGGCTGACGGACGCCATGGACACGGTGAACGCCTGGGACGACGCGGAGTGGTCAGGGGGAGGTGAACGGGCCCTGCGCGCCCGCGTGGAGGAGCTCGTCTCCGCCGTCCGCACCACGCACCGCACGCTCGTCGCCGTCTCGAACGAGGTCGGTTCGGGCATCGTGCCCGCCACGGCCTCAGGACGCCGCTACCGCGACGAACTCGGGCGGCTGAACGCGGCGTTCGCCGGGGAGTGCGAGCACGTCCTGCTGGTGGTGGCGGGACAGGCCCTGACGCTGCGGGGCTGACCCCGGCCCGCCTTGCGCCAGGACCCCGGGCGGGGTCAGTCCTCCTTGCGGGCGATGACGCGGTACGCGTTCGAGAAGCGGGTGCGGCGCAGCAGGGGGGCCAGCAGCCGGTCCAGCGCGGCGGCCGAGGCGAGGAGCGGGGCGGAGGCCCGGCTCAGGGCCGACCGCGCGGTGCGCTGGAGGCGGGTCGGCGCGGCCGGGCGCCAGGGGGCGTCGGGGCCGGGCAGGGCGCGCGCGAGGGCCAGGGCGAGGGCGCCGGAGAGGTCGTGGGGGATGTGCGGTGCGCGTCGGTCCGTGGCGACGACGACGCAGCCCAGGGCCTCGAGTTCGCCGAGCAGATTGGGCAGCGGCACGAGGTGCAGCCTGCGCGGCTGGCCGTACGCGGGCCACCACTTGCCGAGCAGCGCGCCGAACGCGCAGTCGGGGTCGGCCACTTCGATCAGGAGGTGTCCGCCGGGCCTCAACACCGCGAGGGCGGCGCGCAGTTCCTCGCGCGGTTCGGGCGTGTGCTCCAGCTGGTGGAACATGCTCACGACGTCGTAGCGGGCCCGGAGCCGCTCCGCGATCCGCGGGTCGGTGAGCCGTCCGACGTGGGCCTCCTCCACCCGTCCCGCCGCCCGCGCCCGCTCGACGCGCCGCGTCGGGTCGAGTCCGTCGAAGGACGTGTACGGGTGGACCTGCTTGGCCGCCGCGGGGAAGTGCCCGTGCCCGGTGCCGACGTCGAGCCAGCTCTCCGGTTCCGTGAAGGGCAGCAGGGCGCGGGCCGCCGAGCGCCGGCGTCCGGGCAGGCCCGGGTGGGCCGGCAGCCGTTCGGCGAGGCCGTCGGGGGCGTCCTCGCGCGGGTCCCGCCGGTAGAAGGCCAGCCCCTCGGGGGTGAGCCGGGGGTTCTGGAAGGCGTGGGCGCAGTCTCCGCACTCGTCGACGGCGAACGTCCCCGGCTTGCGCTGCCGCAGGTCCGGGGTGCGCAGCCGGGTGCGCAGGCTCCCGGCACCGCACCAGGGGCAGTCGGCGCGGCGCGGCTCGTGGAACCGGGCGGTGCCCTGGGCGAGTTCGGCCGCGTAGGCGGCTCGGCGTTCGGCGATCGGCTGCGGGCTGGGGGGCATGGACGCTCCTGTCGGGGACGAGCCGTACGACAATCCGATACAAAAGGTACGTATGCGAGAGGCGTGCGGAGTGCAACGACGTGGCGCGGACACGTTCGATCAGTGCCGGTACTGTTCGGCGAATGAGCTCGCTTAATCTCGACGACTTCACCGATCTGATCGAGCGTCCCGACGGAGGCGTACGCCGTGACGCCGAGGCGTACCGGGAGCGCAGGACCGTGCCGCCCGGGGCGCTGGGCCGCCTCGACGACCTGGGTGAGTGGCTGGCGGCGGCGCAGTCCGCGGTGCCGGTACGGCCGATCGAGCACCCGCGTGCCGTGCTGTTCGCGGGCGACCACGGGGTCGCCGTCCTCGATGTGTCGGCGCGCCCGGCGGGCAGCGCGGGCGCTCTGGCGCGGGCGGTCCTGGAGGGTGCGAGTCCCGCGTCGGTGCTGGCCCGCGGGCTCGGCGTCCCGGTGCGCGTGGTCGACATGTCGCTGGACGCGGATCCCGCGGGTCTGCCAGACGAGGTCGTGCGGCACCGGGTGCGGCGCGGTTCGGGGCGGATCGACGTCGAGGACGCGATGACCTTGGAGGAGGCGGAGGCCGCGTTCCGGGCCGGCATGGCCGTCGCGGACGAGGAGGCGGACTCCGGAACGGATCTGGTGGTGCTCGGCGACATCAGCGTGGGCGGGACCACGGCGGCCGCCGTCCTGGTCGCGGCGCTGTGCGGGACCGACGCCTCCGTCGTGACCGGGCGGGGCGGGCAGGCCATCGACGACCTCGCGTGGATGCGCAAGTGCGCCGCGGTGCGCGACGCCCTGCGGCGGGCCCGGCCCGTGCTCGGGGATCAGCTCCAGCTGCTGGCGACGGTGGGCGGGCCCGACCTGGCCGCGATGACCGGGTTCCTGCTCCAGAGCGCGGTCCGGAAGATGCCGGTGATCCTCGACGGGGTCGTGTCGGCCGCGTGCGCGCTGGTCGGCCAGCGGGTCGCCTTCCGGGCGCCGGACTGGTGGCTCGCCGGGCAGCGGAGCGGGGAGCCTGCGCAGGCGAAGGCGCTGGACCGGATGGCTCTGGAACCGTTGCTCGATCACGGTGTGACGGTGGGGGAAGGCGTGGGAGCACTGCTCGCGCTGCCGTTGGTCCAGGCCGCGGCCGGGCTCGCGGCGGAGCTTCCCGAGGCGGGCTCCGCGGAGGCGGAGACCCCGGACGAGCCCGGCAAGCCCGAGTCCGACGCGAGCCCTGAGACCGAGTCCGACGCGAGCCCGGAGACCGGGCCCGACGCAAGCCCGGAGGCCGGGCCCGACGGCGGCGCCGGTTCCGACGCATAGCCCGGAGACCGGGTCCGACGCGAGTCCGGAGGCCCGGGTCCGACGCAAGCCCGGAGGCCGGGCCCGACGGCGGCGCTGGTTCCGACGCGTAGCCCGGAGGCCCGGGTCCGACGCATAGCCCGGAGGCCCGGGTCCGACGCAAGCCCGGGGACCGGGTCCGATGCAAGCCCGGAGGCCGGGTCCGACGGCGGCGCCGGTTCCGACGCATAGCCCGGAGACCGGGTCCGACGCAAGTCCGGAGGCCCGGGTCCGACGCGAGCCCGGAGGCCGGGCCCGACGGCGGCGCCGGTTCCGACGCGTAGCCCGGGTCGCCCCCTCCGCCCCCGGACCCCGCTCCCCAAACTCCGGAGGGGTTGAATCTTCATGGGTGCTTTGACCCATATCATCGCCCTTTATGGGAGATGCCCGAATTGCCGCTGACCAGGGACGGGCGTCGGCCCGCCGGAGTGACGGGGACCGGCGGTCCACGGCCGCCTCGCGGCGGTCCGCGGCCTTCGCCGTGTGGTACCTGCGCGCGGTCACGTTCATCAACTTTCTGAGCGCGGCCTGGGTATCGCTCGGACAGGACGTGCGCCGGCACAACACCGAGAACTACTTCACGCCCTACCTGCTGACCGCGGGCTTCGCCTCCGGTGTGTTCACGATGTTCCTGGCCATCACGATGCGACGGCGCAAGCGGGCCGCGTGGATCCTCAACTCCGTGCTCAGCGGGCTGTTCCTGCTGCTGTTCGGCGTCGCGATGGCGTTCCCGGAGATCCGCCAGTACGCGCAGAACTGGGTCTCCCTCGTCCTGACCGCCGCCTTCGTGGCCTCCCTGGCCGTCGGGCGGCGGGAGTTCTACGCCAAGGGCGACCGGTCGAACCCGAAGCTCGCCGCGGCCGTGGCGGTCGGGGGGCTGCTGGTCACCTCGCTGCTCGCGGCACTGCTGGTCACCGTGACCAACCACGCCCACGATCCGCACCGTTCGACCTTCCTGGACCGCTGGCGCTACGGCACCCTGCGGCTCGTCTCGGTCGCCGCCGACGACTCCCACTACCCCGGGATCGCCACCCCGAACTGGGTCAACGTCTCCGTCAACGTGCTCAGCACCCTGCTGGTGCTCGCCGTCCTCTACGCGGCGTTCCGCTCCCGGCGCGCCGTCGACCCGCTCACCGAGGACGACGAGAAGCGGCTGCGGGAACTGCTGGAGCGCAACGGCGACCGGGACTCGCTCGGCTACTTCTCGCTGCGCCGGGAGAAGAGCGTGGTCTGGTCGCCCACCGGCAAGGCGGCGGTGGCGTACCGGGTGGTGGGCGGGGTCTCCCTGGCCGGCGGCGACCCCATCGGCGACCCCGAGGCATGGCCCGGCGCCATCGAGCCCTGGCTCGCCGAGGCCCGCGAGCACGGCTGGATCCCGGCGGTGATGGGCGCGAGCGAGGAGGCGGGCACCGTCTACTCCCGGCACGGGCTCGACGCCCTGGAGCTGGGTGACGAAGCCCTGGTCGAGACCGCCGAGTTCACCCTGGAGGGGCGGGCCATGCGGACCGTCCGGCAGGCCTACAACCGGGTGAAGCGGGCCGGGTACCGGGTGCGCATCCGGCGGCACGAGGACATCCCGGCCGCCGAGATGGCGTATCTGCTCCAGCGCGCGGACGACTGGCGCGACGGTGCGACCGAGCGGGGCTTCAGCATGGCCCTCGGACGGCTCGGCGACCCCGAGGACGGACGCTGCGTGATGCTCGAATGCACCGACGCAGAGGGCGGGTTGAGGGCCGTGCTGTCCTTCGTGCCCTGGGGTCCCGGCGGGCTCTCCCTCGATCTGATGCGGCGCGACCGCGACGCGGACAACGGGCTCATGGAGTTCATGGTGATCGAACTCCTGCGGCGCGCCCAGGAGATCGGGATCACTCAGGTCTCACTCAACTTCGCCATGTTCCGTTCGGTCTTCGAACGTGGGGCGCGTCTCGGCGCGGGTCCGGTGCTGCGGCTGTGGCGGTCGCTGCTCAGCTTCTTCTCCCGCTGGTGGCAGATCGAGTCGCTGTACCGGGCCAACGCCAAGTACCGGCCCATCTGGGAGCCGCGGTTCCTGCTCTTCGAGAAGAGCGCGGATCTGCTGCGCATCGGGGTCGCGTCCGCGCGTGCCGAGGGGTTCCTGGAGGCGCCGGGTCTGCCGAAATGGCTGCACCGCAAGCACCTGGAGTCGCACAGATGAGACCGGCGGGGGCCGGCGTGAGGAGAGTCGTGGGGACGACCGGATGAGCACACTCGCCCGCTGGGCCCGCGCCGAGTGGGGTCTGCTGTACGCGACCGTGCGCCGGGCCCTGCGGGCGAGGGGCGGGCGCGCGGTCCCGATGACCCTCGGCGCGGTGTGTCTGACGGGCGTCCTCCAGTTCGTCCAGAACCAGTCCTGGGGCTATCAGTTCGTGCAGAACACCGGCGCCGTACGGGCCGAGGACCCGCTGTGGCTCGCCCTGCTGCGCACCCCGCTCTCGCTGTTCGTGCCCGCGCTGGATCTGCCGGTGTGGGGCGCGCTCGCGCAGATCCTCGTCGTCTTCGGGATCGCCGAGATCTGTCTGGGCTGGTGGCGCACGCTCGTCGTCGCGTACGTCGCCACGCTGGCCGGGACGCTGTACGCGCGCGTCGGCATCGCGCTGGGCCCGCACCGTCCGCTGGGGCTGCCGGGGGCGGACGCGCTGGTCGTCGACACCGGGCCGTCGGCGGCCGTGGTGGGCCTCGCGGTGTTCCTCGGCTGGCGCTACCGGGCGTACGTGACGGCGGGCATCGTGATCGGGGCGATGGTGGCCGAGGTGGTCGTCAAGGACAACCTGGCGGGCAAGGAGCACCTGGCGGCGATCGCCGCGGTGTTCGTGGTGTGCTGTCTCTCGGCGGCGCATCACCGCCGTTCGGGCAGGGAGCGGGCGGGCGCCGGGTCGGGTTTGCCGCCGATCCACTCCTGAACCCTGCGGGTGGGGCCGGACCAGCGGCGGTCGTGGCGGTAGGAGCGGAGTCTGGACCGGGCGCGGGCCCGCGGCCGGTTCCGGTAGAAGCGCCTGGCCCACGGCGAGGCGGGCTTGGCCAGCCTGACGGCGCCGACGAGGGCGATGAAGGGGACGATCACCCCGAAGATCGCCGTGCGGGTCTTGCCCTTGCTCAGGGTGAGCAGCGCGAAGAAGAAGTTCAGGACGATCGTCACGATCGCGCTGGCCCGGTCCTGCGCCTCCTGGTTGCCGACGTCGTTGACGCCGAAGGGCGAGAAGCCGCTGAGCATCAGGCCGACGAGGGCCGCCGTGACCACCACGACCTCGACGCTCTTGCGTCCGTCCTCGCTCCAGTAGACGTCGTCGAGGTGCAGGATCAGGGCGAACTCGTCGAGCACGAGACCCGTTCCGATGCCGAACACCACCGCGCTCACACAGGGCCAGAATCCGTAGCGGCTGCCGGCGACCGCGCCGAAGCCGCCGATCACCGTGAGCACGACACCGGGCACCACGTGGTGGATGTGCAGATCACCGGCCTTGACGTTGCCGAACGGCCCTTTGCCGGCGCGGATCATCCGCACGATGATCCGGGTGACCACGAAGGTCACCACGAACGAGGCCAGCGCCAGAAACAGGGGGAGCTTTCCGGGCTCGACGATGTTCCGATACAACCAATGACCCATATGTGAACTTTATCCAGCGCCGCTGTATCCGCCCTCCGGGCGTCCGGGTAGCCTGCGCCGATGTCCAAGACCGCCTCCGGGCCCTCGTTGCCCGACAGCCTGCGCTTCGCCTTCGGCACCCTCACCGTGCTCCCCGTGAAGGTGACCCGCTGGGACCGTGACGCGGCGCGCGGCGGCATGCTGTGCGCCCCGCTGGCCGGTCTGGCGGTCGGGGCGGGTGCGGCGCTGGCGGGGGTGGCGCTGCTGGCCATGGGCTCGGGCCCGCTGCTGGCGGCCGTGGCCACCGCCGCCGTGCCGGCCGCTCTCACCCGGGGCCTGCACCTCGACGGTCTCGCCGACACCGCGGACGGGCTGGGCAGCGGGAAGCCCGCCGAGGACGCGCTGAGGATCATGAAGCAGTCGGACATCGGCCCGTTCGGCGTGATCACCCTCCTGTTCGTCCTGCTCGCCCAGGTGGCCGCACTCGCGCAGGCCTACGAGGTCTCGTGGGGCCGGGGTGTCCTCGCGGCCGTCGTCTCGGCGGCCGCGGCCCGGCTCGCCCTCACGCTCGCCGCCCGCACCGGGGTGCCCCCGGCCCGCCCCGAGGGTCTGGGCGCGGCGGTCGCGGGCACGGTGCCGGTGCGCGGGGCGCTGCTGGCGGCGGCGGCGCTGACGGGCCTGGCGGCGGGCGCCGGGGCGCTCGTCGGAACGTACGAGATCGTGCGGGCCGCGGTGGCGGTGGGCCTCGCCTGCCTGGCCGCCGAACTGCTGCTGCGGCACTGCACCAGGCGGTTCGGCGGGGTCACCGGCGATGTGTTCGGCGGCCTGGCGGAGACGGCGGCGACGACCGCGCTCGTGGTGCTCTCCCTCGGCTGACCGGCGCGTTCACGGGGCGGGGGCCCGTCTGTGGGGCAGGGTGCCCCAGGACAGTCCCCCGTGCCGGTACCGCGCAGGACGGTGCCGCCCCCCGCTCCCGGGCCGACGCCTCTACGGCCGCGCCGGCCGGCACGCCGTGGACCCCGCCGGGGCCTCGGGCCGGGTGCGCAGGGGGCCGTTCACCGGTGGGCTCCGTCCGTGGCGGCGGATTGGTACCAGGGGTCGCGCAGTTCGAGGGTCCAGTCGCCGACCGTCTCCACGGCGGGCTCGTACACCGCGGACCGGTCCGCCAGTTCCTGGTAGACGGTTCTGAACGCGTCGACGGAACGGCGCAGCGTGAACCGGTCGATGACGCGCCGGCGGGCCGACTCGCCCAGATCCAGGCGGCGTTCCTCGTCCCGCAGCAGGGCGAGCGCCGCGGCGGCCATCTTCTCCGGCTCGCGCGGCGGGACGACGACCCCGGTGTCGCCGACCGCCTCGCGGACCCCGCCCACATCCGTGGAGACCGTCGTACGGCCGCAGGACATGGCCTCGATGATCGAGAACGGGAAACCCTCCGAGACGGAGGACAGCATGACGACGTGGCCGGCCGCGTAGGCGCGCCACACCTCGGTGATCGGGCCCTCGAAGGTCAGCCCGTCGGTGACGCCCAGTTCGGCGGCGAGCTTCTCCAGGCCGGTGCGGTAGGCCTCCCCGCCGGGCGGCACGGGCCCGAACAACCGCAGCCGGGTCTCGGGCAGTTCGGCACGCACCAAGGCGTACGCGCGCAGGAGCGTCTCCAGGTCCTTGATGGGGTCGACGCGGCCGCACCAGGTGAGGGTGGGCACGGCAGGTTCGGGTCCTGCGTGCGGGAAGGCGTGCGGGTCGACGCCGTTGTAGACCGTGCGGATCCGGTCGCCGTCGGCGCCGCCGCGCTCCTCCCAGCGGCGGTTGTACTGGTTGCAGGGGGTGATGAGGTCGGCGGCGCGGTAACCGAGGGAGTTCAGCTCGCGGTAGAAGCCGAGCATGAACGCCTTGACGGACCGGCGCTGCCTGCTGCCGCGATAGCCCAGATAGCGCTCGCGCAGATAGATGCCGTGCTCGGTGAGCAGGAACGGGACCCCGTCCAGGTGGTGCGCCGCCAGGGCGGGCAGGGTGGCGAGGCCGCTGCTGACCGCGTGGGCGACCGAGTCCTCGGGGATGCGGACGCCGAGCGGGCGCAGCGCGTGTTCCAGCAGGTCGGTGGCCGTGAGCGCGTCGTGCACGGTGGGCCGTGCGGCGGCCGTCGGCAGATGCGGCATGGTCCAGATCCACATCAGCGAGCGCAGCGCCGACTCGCCGCGCAGGGCCGCGGACAGCCGTCCGTCGCGGGCGAGCACGGCCAGTTCGTACAGGGCGTCGCCGAAGTCCTCGGCCGAGTCGGGGTCGAGGATCGCGAGCAGGAAGCGTTCGTACATCTCGGCGAACCGGCGCTGGGCGCGGCCCGTCGGCGGGCGCCCGCGGCCGGGGCGCGGTCCCCAGGTCGGGACGCGGGTGTGCCGGTAGACGTTGGGCGGCAGCTCCCAGATCACGGGTTCGCGGCCGCTGCCGGTGAGCGAGACGATGTGGAAGTCGACCTCCGGCATGCCCTTGACCAGTTGGTCGCACCAGGTGCTGACCCCGCCGTGGACATGGGGATAGGTGCCTTCGGTGAGCATGGTGACATGACGGCCGGTGCGCATCATGCGCGGTTCCCCCCTGGGACTGTTCCTCCGGAGAGCCCCCCGGCTCCCGGTCGCACAGCTCGGACGCGCACCCGGCCGGAGCCGGCCGGGGTGCGCGTCGCGAGCCGCGGTGGTGCGCGCCTAGGCGGGCAGGTTCAGCTTGACGGCGGACTGGAGGAGCTCCGGCGTGGTCCAGTCGTTGCGCTCACCCGCGTACGGGGTGCCGAACGCGGCGGTGCCGAGCGTGAGCTGCTTCGTGGTCCCCTCGGGCACGGTCACCGGGATCTGCGTCCCGTTCGGGGCGGTGACGGTGACCTTGTTGCCGACGCGGTAGGCCGTGACCCTGCCGCTCGCCAGCGCCGTCTGCCAGTCGGTACGGCGCTGGAGCTCGGTGCCGATGGCGCTCTGACGGGGGTTCTGCAACGGGGCGTTGTCCGCGTAGATCGCCTTGTAGTCGGCGAGCACCTTGTCCAGGACCGGGTACAGGACGCGGCCCTCGGCCAGGTTGGCCTGGTGGACGTAGTGCGGACGCGGGTCGTTGCCGATGGCGTGTCCGAGCGCGGTGCGCGCCTCGGTCGGGACGATGTAGTCCGCGTAGCCGGTGGCCGTGTCCAGTGGAGCCGGCAGGCAGGTGGACGTGGCGCTGTTCTCGCACACGCCGCTGCCGCCGTCGGCCTTGGAGGTGTAGATGTAGTTGTACTCGTCGGCCATCTCCTCGGGCGTGCCCGTGTTGTAGTAGATGTTCATCGGGTAGCGGGGGACGGTCATCACGCCGTTGCCGACCGAACGCTGCTCGGGCTCACGGGAGTTGTCGGACCCGGTCCACTTGACGCCGTTCGCGGACAGGGCGCGCGCGAGGTTCGGGTTGTCGACGGGCTGCTGGGGCAGCGTCTTGAGACCCGAGTGCTCGCCGGTCACCAGCTCGGTACGGTCGGTGGAAAGGCCGTGCGAGGCCGCCCAGTTGTTGTTGTCCGAGATCTGCGCGGAGATGTCGGACCGGCTCACCCACTTCGTGGAGCCGTCGGCGTTCTTCGAGCAGGTCCAGGGGACGGTCGTGGTGTCCTGGACGCAGCCGAGGAACAGGTGCGTGTAGGTGTGGTTCATCCAGCGGAACTTGGCCTTGTCGGCGAGCAGCCGGTCCGTGAGGGCGTCGGTGCCGCCGTTCTCGGACTTCCACTCCTCCCCCGCGCCCGCGTTGAAGACCATGTCGAGCGTGAACCCGTGGTCCGCCTCCCACTGGGCGGCGTAGGCGGCGTCGGCGGCGGTCATCCGGATCGGCGTGGTGGAGTCACGGCCGTCGCTGCCCGCGCAGTCGATGTCGCCCGGGGTGCAGTTGCGCTGGGAGTCCCAGCGGGCGTCGGAGGCGAAGACGTCGTCGACGTGGACGGAGAAGTAGTTCCTGGCCTGGCCGAGGTGCACGCCCTGGGTGAGCCAGTCGACGATGCCGCGCGCCAGGACCTTGAACTGCTTCTGGTACTGGTTGTAGGCGAAGGTCACCACGAGTTCGCGGCGCCCGTCGTGCTCGTACTGCCCGAGCATGGAACCGCCGGAGGGCGCGTTCAGGTAGCTGGTGAACCCGTCCCTCGGGTGGGCCGCGTAGCCGTAGGTCTCCGGGACGGCGGGGTCGTTGTCCTCGAAGGTCAGCAGTCCGTCGAGGTAGCGGAACGGGCCGGTCGTGCCCGCCGCGGTGACCTGGGTGGTCTGGCCGTCCAGCACCCCGGACCAGCCGCCGTTCTGGTCGGTGTAGTCGAGACCGACCTCGGGGTGGGCCCAGGTGTAGGCGTCGACCTGAGGGATGCCGAATGTCTTCTCGTAAGCCTCCAGGGCGGTCTGTTCGGCCGAACCCGCGCCGAAGGGTGCCTCGTTCGGCAGGACGACGCCCTGGTACTTGGCGCGCGGGACGCCGCCCACGGTGTCGCTCAGGAACGTCGCGTTGATGGTCGGGCGGTTCGCGTCGCCCAGGTCGACCGTGGTGTACGGGACACCCTCGTTCTTCAGCTCCGCGGTGATGGCTCCGACCTGGCCCGCGCCGTTGTCCACGACCAGGACCTTGAGATCGATCCGCGGCGTGACCGCCGCGGACGCACCCGGTGCCCCCATGCCCAGCGCCAGTAGTCCGGCGGCCCCCAGGACGGCAGCCGTCCCTCTCCACCGAAGCAGACTCTGTGCCATATGTAGCTTTCTCCCCCTCGAGCATCCCCCACGGGTGGAAACCATGGGGAATCTGTGGAAATCGTGCAAAGCAGTGGGCGGCGTGCCCACTGAACACGATGAGTGTGTCCCAGGTCACCGGGAGTGAGGGGCGGGAATCATGGACGGCGCCACCTGTGGGTGAACGTCCGTAGAAATGAGCGAACGCGGGCCCCGAGCGTAGGCTCGTCCCGGGTACTGGCCCGGCCCTTCGGGGGGCCCCGCCAGGGACCGCCCCCGAGGACGGATCTAGGGTCAGCCGTCGGGCCCGGTCGACCCACCTCTCTCGGCCACACGAACTTTCAATGGAAGCGGAGATCTCACCACCGTGACTGCTCTCACTCTCAGCACCGCCGCAGCGTCCGGTCTGCGGGCCGACGCGATCGTCGTCGGTGTCGCGAAGGGCCCCAAGGGCCCGGTCGTCGCACCGGGCGCCGAGGCCGTGGACAAGGCGTACGACGGCGGGCTCGCCGGAATCCTGGAGACCCTCGGAGCCTCCGGTTCCGAGGGCGAGGTGACCAAGCTCCCCGCGCCGTCCGGTTTCAAGGCCCCCGTCGTGGTGGCCGTCGGCCTGGGAGCGGTCCCGGAGGACGAGGCCGGCTACGACGCGGAGGCACTGCGCCGCGCCGCCGGTGTCGCCGCCCGCGCGCTCGCCGGCGCCAAGAAGGCCGCGTTCGCGCTGCCGGTCTCGGACGCCGCCGACGCCGGTGCCGTCGCCGAGGGCGCCCGCCTGGGCGCGTACGGCTTCGACGCCTACAAGGAGGCCGGCCGCGACGAGGCCGCCAAGGGCCGCAAGGGTCCCCTCGGCGAGGTGGCCGTGCTCGGCGGCAAGCCCCGGGACGCGGCGTACAAGGCGGCCCTGGCGCGCGCCACCGCCGTGACCGAGGAGCTCAACCGCGCCCGCGACCTCGTCAACACCCCGCCGAACGACCTCAACCCGGAGTCCTTCGCCGCCGTCGCCACCGCGGTCGGCAAGGAGTACGGCGTCAAGGTGCAGGTGATCGACGAGAAGGCCCTGGTCAAGGGCGGCTACGGCGGCATCCTCGGCGTCGGCGCCGGCTCGGCCGCCGGCCCCCGCCTGGTGAAGCTGTCGTACACCTCCTCCAAGGCCAAGAAGCACCTCGCCTTCGTCGGCAAGGGCATCACCTACGACTCGGGCGGCATCTCGCTCAAGCCGGCCGGCCACAACGAGACGATGAAGTGCGACATGGCCGGCGCCGCCGCGGTGTTCGCCGCCGTGGTCAGCGCCGCGCGCCTGGGCCTCGAGGTCAACGTCACGGGCTGGCTCGCGCTCGCCGAGAACATGCCGTCCGGCTCGGCCACCCGTCCGGGTGACGTGCTGCGCATGTACAGCGGCAAGACCGTCGAGGTGCTGAACACCGACGCCGAGGGCCGCCTCGTCCTGGCGGACGCGCTGTGGAAGGCGTCCGAGGAGAAGCCCGACGCGATCGTCGACGTGGCGACGCTGACCGGCGCGATGGTGCTGGCACTCGGCAACCGCACCTTCGGCGTGATGGCCAACGACGACGCGTTCCGTGCCGCGATCGTCGAGGCCGCCGAGGAGGTCGGCGAGGAGTCCTGGCCGATGCCGCTGCCCGAGCACCTGCGCAAGGGCATGGACTCCCCCACCGCCGACATCGCCAACATGGGCGAGCGCATGGGCGGCGGCCTGGTCGCCGGCCTGTTCCTGCGCGAGTTCGTGGGCGAGGGCATCACCTGGGCGCACCTGGACATCGCGGGCCCCGCGTTCAACGAGGCCGGCCCGTTCGGCTACACCCCCAAGGGCGGCACCGGTTCCGCGGTCCGCACCCTGGTCCGTCTCGCCGAGCTGACGGCGGCGGGCGACCTGGGCTGAGCCCTCGTACGGCACACGGCCCCGGGCGTCCACGCGCCCGGGGCCGCTCGTTTGGCCGAACGGAGGTTTCGCCCTCGACGAAATCCGCAGGTTCACCCCGCTCCGCACCCCGTCGACGTGATGGATCAGACGCCGCACACACCGGCCCGGCGTCTCGCTCGCCCTCGACAAGTGCGAAGATGGGTTCTCGGCAGGACAGGGCCCCCACCACAGGGCCGTAGAAAGAGCGGCCGGACACCAGCCGACCGACCGGTCAACCACCCGCAAGGGACGAAGGTGCCCGGCGTAACGGCGCACATGCATGGAGGACGTGACGTGGCGAACGACGCCAGCACCGTTTTCGACCTAGTGATCCTCGGCGGCGGTAGCGGCGGTTACGCCGCGGCCCTGCGCGGAGCGCAGCTGGGCCTGGACGTCGCCCTGATCGAGAAGGACAAGGTCGGCGGTACCTGCCTGCACCGCGGGTGCATCCCCACGAAGGCCCTGCTGCACGCGGGCGAGATCGCCGACCAGGCCCGCGAGAGCGCGCAGTTCGGCGTCAAGGCCACCTTCGAGGGCATCGACGTACCCGCCGTCCACAAGTACAAGGACGGGGTCATCTCGGGCCTGTACAAGGGTCTCCAGGGTCTCATCGCGTCCCGCAAGGTGACGTACATCGAGGGTGAGGGCCGTCTGTCCTCCCCGACCTCCGTCGACGTGAACGGCCAGCGGATCACCGGCCGCCACGTGCTCCTCGCGACCGGCTCCGTGCCGAAGTCGCTGCCGGGCCTGGAGATCGACGGCAACCGCATCATCTCCTCGGACCACGCGCTCGTCCTGGACCGCGTGCCGCAGTCCGCGATCATCCTGGGCGGCGGCGTCATCGGCGTCGAGTTCGCCTCGGCGTGGAAGTCCTTCGGTGCCGAGGTGACGGTCATCGAGGGCCTCAAGCACCTCGTCCCGGTCGAGGACGAGAACTCCTCCAAGCTCCTTGAGCGCGCGTTCCGCAAGCGCGGCATCAAGTTCAACCTGGGCACCTTCTTCTCGAAGGCCGAGTACACCCAGAACGGTGTCAAGGTCACCCTCGCCGACGGCAAGGAGTTCGAGGCCGAGGTCCTCCTCGTCGCCGTCGGCCGCGGCCCGGTCTCGGCCGGTCTCGGCTACGAGGAGCAGGGCGTCGCGATGGACCGCGGCTACGTCCTGGTCGACGAGTACATGCGCACGAACGTGCCCACCATCTCCGCCGTCGGCGACCTCGTCCCGACGCTCCAGCTCGCGCACGTCGGCTTCGCCGAGGGCATGCTGGTCGCGGAGCGGCTGGCCGGTCTGAAGACCGTCCCGATCGACTACGACGGCGTCCCGCGCGTGACGTACTGCCACCCCGAGGTCGCCTCCGTGGGCATCACCGAGGCCAAGGCCAAGGAGATCTACGGTGCGGACAAGGTCGTCGCCCTGAAGTACAGCCTCGCGGGCAACGGCAAGAGCAAGATCCTCAACACCTCGGGCGAGATCAAGCTCGTCCAGGTGAAGGACGGTGCCGTGGTCGGCGTCCACATGGTCGGCGACCGCATGGGCGAGCAGGTCGGCGAAGCCCAGCTGATCTACAACTGGGAAGCGCTGCCGGCCGAGGTCGCCCAGCTCATCCACGCCCACCCGACGCAGAACGAGGCGCTCGGCGAGGCCCACCTCGCCCTCGCGGGCAAGCCGCTGCACGCGCACGACTGATCGGTCCCGGCCGGGTCGCCCCGGCCGCCGGCCGTCACCAGTCACCGCGTCGAGCGTGGCGCGACGACGACCACAGACTTCCGCACTTCCCCGAGCTCTCGGCCCCGGCCGAGCAGGGGAGACCCAATAAGGAGCAACAGAAACCATGCCGGTTTCCGTAACCCTTCCGGCACTCGGTGAGAGCGTCACCGAGGGCACTGTCACCCGCTGGCTGAAGGCCGAGGGCGAGCGCGTCGAGGCCGACGAGCCGCTGCTGGAGGTGTCGACGGACAAGGTCGACACCGAGATCCCCTCCCCCGCCGCCGGCATCCTGGCGTCCATCAAGGTCGCCGAGGACGAGACCGTCGAGGTCGGCGCCGAGCTGGCCGTCATCGACGACGGCACAGGCGCGCCCGCCGCCGCCCCGGCTCCGGCCGCCGCCGAGGCTCCGGCCCCGGCCCCGGCCGCCCCCGCCCCGGTCGCCGAGGCCCCCGCGGCCCCGGCTCCGGCCGCTCCCGCCGCCGCTCCGGCCGCTCCGGCCGGTGGCGCCTCCGGCACCGACGTCGTGCTGCCCGCACTGGGCGAGTCGGTCACCGAGGGCACCGTCACCCGCTGGCTGAAGCAGGTCGGCGAGGAGGTCGCGGAGGACGAGCCCCTGCTCGAGGTCTCCACGGACAAGGTCGACACCGAGATCCCCGCGCCGGTCGCCGGCGTGCTGCTGGAGATCGTGGTCGGCGAGGACGAGACCGCCGAGGTCGGCGCGAAGCTGGCCGTCATCGGGGCTCCCGGTGCCGCCCCGGCCGCCGCCGCTCCCGCCGCCCCGGCCGTTCCGGCTCCGGCCGCCCCGGCCCCGGCCCCCGCCGCTCCGGCCCCGGCTGCTCCGGCCGCCGCCGCCCCGGCTCCGGTCCAGCCGGCCGCCCCGGCCGCGCCCGCCGCCCCGGCTCCGGCCCCCGCGCCGGTGGCCGCGCCCGCCCCCGTCACCCCGGCCCCGGCGCCCGCCGCGACCGCCGGTGACGACGGCGCGTACGTGACCCCGCTGGTGCGCAAGCTCGCCGCCGAGAACGGCGTCGACCTGGCCGCCGTCAGGGGCACCGGTGTCGGTGGCCGCATCCGCAAGCAGGACGTCCTCGCCGCCGCCGAGGCCGCGAAGGCCGCCTCCGCCGCCCAGGCCCCGGCCGCCGCGGCTCCGGCCGCCGCCAAGAAGGCCCCGGTCCTGGAGGTCTCCCCGCTGCGCGGCCAGACCGTCAAGATGACCCGCATCCGCAAGGTCATCGGCGACAACATGGTCAAGGCCCTGCGCGAGCAGGCGCAGCTGTCCTCGGTCGTCGAGGTCGACATCACCCGGCTGATGAAGCTCCGCGCGCAGGCGAAGGACTCCTTCGCGGCCCGCGAGGGCGTCAAGCTCTCCCCGATGCCGTTCTTCGTCAAGGCCGCCGCCCAGGCGCTGAAGGCCCACCCGGTCATCAACGCCCGGATCAACGAGGCCGAGGGCACGATCACCTACTTCGACACCGAGAACATCGGTATCGCGGTGGACTCGGAGAAGGGCCTGATGACCCCGGTCATCAAGGGCGCGGGCGACCTGAACATCGCTGGCATCTCGAAGGCCACCGCCGACCTGGCGGGCAAGGTCCGGGCGAACAAGATCACCCCGGACGAGCTGTCCGGCGCGACCTTCACCATCTCCAACACCGGCTCGCGCGGCGCGCTCTTCGACACGATCATCGTGCCGCCGAACCAGGTCGCGATCCTGGGCATCGGCGCCACGGTCAAGCGTCCGGCCGTCATCGAGACGGAGGAGGGCACCGTGATCGGTGTCCGCGACATGACCTACCTGACGCTCTCCTACGACCACCGTCTGGTGGACGGCGCCGACGCCGCCCGCTACCTGACCGCGGTCAAGGCGATCCTGGAGGCGGGCGAGTTCGAGGTCGAGCTCGGCCTGTAACCCGCGCCGCCCGTAACGGCACGCAGACACCTCACCCCCGTCCGGACCTCCGGGCGGGGGTGAGGTGTTTCCACGGCACCGGGGTCGCCCCGGCCGCCGTTCTTCCGTCGCGCCCCGCCTTCCGCGATCACATCGACGGCACGAATCCGGACTTCACCCGGTACGAACCCGTACGGCCGGGAACACTCTGACAGCGTGTAAGTCTCGTCTCACCTGCGGGAAAGCGCCGCCATGCGCCCCTCACGGGCACAGCGGCGGCCTTATTGTCTAAAGGTCAAACGCCCACGAGGGTTTCGCCGCCCCTCCCAAAGGAGCTTTCATGACCGCGCCCGTCGTCCACTCGCTGCGCGAACAGATCCGCGAGCACATCGTGGAGGGGATCGTCAGCGGGCGCTGGAAGCCGGGCGAGCGGATCGTGGAGCGCCGGATCGCCACCGAGCTGGAGGTCAGCCAGACCCCGGTGCGCGAGGCGCTGCGCGAGCTGGAGTCGCTGCGGCTGATCGAGTCGGCGCCGAACAAGGGCGTCCGGGTGCGGAACCTGACGGCCGCCGACCTGGAGGAGAGCTACCCCGTACGAGCCGGCCTGGAGGCCATCGCGGCGGAGCTGGCGGCGGAGCGGCTGGCGGAGGACTGCTCGGCCCTCGAACCGCATGTGACGGCCCTGTACGAGGCCGACCGGCTGGCGGACGGGACCGGTCAGGTGCGGCACACCGTGGGCTTCCACCGCGAGCTGGTCAGGGCGGCGGGCAACTCCGTCCTCCTGCACACCTGGGAGGGCCTGGGCATCGAGGTGTTCACCGCCCTGTCCATCCGCTGGCTCGGGACCGTGCAGCAGTCGTACGCGGAGGAGCACGAGGCGCTCGTGGACGCCTTCCGGCGGCGCGACCCGCTGATCGCCGACCTCGTGAAGGCCCACGTCCTCGGCTGCGCCCCGCGCGCCTGAGGGAGTCGCCGACGTCGTCGGCGCAGGGGAGCACACCCCCGCTCAACCGTGCTCCCACCTGCGAAAACCCCCGCTTTTCACGGCACCCGGTGCCTGGCGGCAAGGCACCCCGTGCCGACTTTCCGATCTGAAGAGGATTTCCCCCCGATTCCTTTGATCGATCATCGATCAGGGGGTTACAGTCCTCGACGGGCTCCCACAAGAGCCCGTCGCCCTGTCCTGCCATAGACCAAGGGCACACCCCGAAAACCCCTTGCCGATGAGGGAACCCCCCTCCGCATCCGGAAGGCGGCGCAATGACCGACCCCACCGCAATCCAGCCGAGCGAGCTCGACCAGCTCCCGGACCGCGACCCCGAGGAGACCGCCGAGTGGCAGGCCTCCCTGGACGCCGTCACCCAGGCGGCCGGGCCGCACCGTGCCGCGTACCTGATGCGCCGCACGCTGGAGCGCGCCGAGGGCAACGGTCTCGCGCTGCCCAAGCTGCTCGAGACCGACTACGTCAACACCATCCCCACCGCCGCCGAGCCCTCCGTGGACGGCGACGAGGCGATGGAGACCCGGATCACCGCGTGGAACCGCTGGAACGCGGCCGCGATGGTGACCCGGGGCGCGAAGCACGGCGTCGGCGGCCACATCGCCACCTTCGCCTCCGCGGCCTGGCTCTACGAGACCGGCTTCAACCACTTCTTCAAGGGCAAGGAGGGTGACGGGTCCGGCGACCAGCTCTACATCCAGGGCCACGCCTCCCCCGGCATCTACGCCCGCGCCTTCCTCGACGGCCGGCTGAGCGAGCAGCACCTGGACAACTTCCGCCAGGAGTCGGGCGGCGACGGCCTCCCGTCGTACCCGCACCCGCGCCGCCTGCCCTGGCTGTGGGAGTTCCCGACCGTCTCCATGGGTCTCGGCCCGCTGTCGGCGATCTACCAGGCCCGCTTCAACCGCTACCTCACCAACCGCGGCATCAAGGACGTCTCCGCGTCCCACGTGTGGGCGTTCCTCGGTGACGGCGAGATGGACGAGCCGGAGTCGACCGCGGCACTCGCGCTGGCCTCCCGCGAGGGTCTGGACAACCTGACCTTCGTCATCAACTGCAACCTCCAGCGCCTCGACGGCCCGGTCCGCGCGAACTTCAAGATCGTGCAGGAGCTGGAGGCCCAGTTCCGCGGCGCCGGCTGGAACGTCGTGAAGTCGCTGTGGGGCTCGGCCTGGGACGAGCTGTTCCAGCTCGACACCACGGGCGCGCTCGTCCGCCGCCTGCGCCAGGTGCCCGACGCCCAGGTGCAGACGTACCAGACCCGCGACGCCGCCTACATCCGCCAGGACTTCTTCGGCTCCGACCCGGCGCTCGCCGAGATGGCGAAGCTGCTGAGCGACGACAAGATCCTGGAGTGCTTCCACCTCTCGCGCGGCGGCCACGAGTCGCGCAAGGTGTACGCGGCCTACCGCGCGGCCCTCGCGCACAAGGGCGCGCCGACGGTGATCCTGGCCCAGACGGTCAAGGGTCACACCCTCGGCCCGGGCTTCGCGTCGAAGAACGCCAACCACCAGATGAAGAAGCTGTCCACGGACGAGTTCAAGCAGATGCGTGATCTGCTCGAACTGCCCATCTCCGACAGCCAGTTCGTCGACGGTGTGGTCCCCTACGGCCACCCCGGCGCCGACTCCCCCGAGGTCCGTTACCTCCAGGAGCGCCGCGCCGCCCTCGGCGGCCCGGCCCCGGCCCGCCGCACGCACGCCGTGGCCCCGCTGCCCGCCCCCGCCGACAAGGCGTTCGCGTCCTTCGACAAGGGCTCCGGCTCGCAGAACGTGGCGACGACGATGGCGTTCGTCCGTCTCGTCAAGGACCTGGTCCGCGACAAGGAGACCGGCCGCCGCTGGGTGCCGATCGTCCCGGACGAGGCCCGTACCTTCGGTATGGAGTCGCTCTTCCCGTCGCTCGGCATCTACTCGCCCAAGGGCCAGACGTACGAGCCGGTCGACCGCGACCAGCTGATGTACTACAAGGAGGCCAAGGACGGCCAGATCCTCAACGAGGGGATCACCGAGGCCGGCTCCATGGCGGACTTCATCGCCGCGTCCACCGCGTACTCCACGCACGGCGAGACGATGATCCCCTTCTACATCTTCTACTCGATGTTCGGCTGGCAGCGCACGGCCGACCAGATGTGGCAGCTGGGCGACCAGCTCGGCCGCGGCTTCCTGGTCGGTGCCACGGCGGGCCGTACGACCCTGACCGGTGAGGGTCTCCAGCACGCCGACGGCCACTCCCCCGTCATCGCGGCGACGAACCCGGCGGCGCTGTCCTACGACCCGGCGTTCGCGTACGAGATCGCCGCGATCGTCAAGGACGGTCTGCGCCGGATGTACGGCGAGGCGGCCCCGGGCGAGGACCAGGACGTCTTCTACTACCTGACCGTCTACAACGAGCCGATGCCGCAGCCCGCCAAGCCGGCCGGTGTCGACGAGGGCATCGTCAAGGGCCTGTACCGCTTCAACACGGCGGAGTCGGCGGGCCTGAACGTGGCGGCGGCGAACGCCCCGCGCATCCAGCTCCTCGGCTCCGGCACGGCGATCCACTGGACGCTGGAGGCGCAGAAGCTGCTCGCCGAGGAGTGGGGTGTGGCCGCCGACGTGTGGTCCGCGACCTCCTGGACCGAGCTGCGCCGTGACGCGCTGGAGGCCGACGCGGCCCTGCTGCGCGGCGAGGAGCGGGTGCCGTTCGTCCGCCAGGCGCTCCAGGGCGCCGAGGGCCCGGTGCTCGCGGTCTCCGACTACATGCGCCAGGTCCCGGACCAGATCGCGCAGTGGGTCGAGCAGGACTGGTCCTCGCTCGGCGCCGACGGCTTCGGTCTCTCCGACACCCGCCAGGCGGCCCGCCGCCACTTCGGCGTGGACGCGCAGTCGATCGTCGTCGCGGCGCTGGCGCAGCTCGCCCGCCGCAGTGAGGTCAAGGCGTCGGCGGTGAAGGAGGCCCGGGAGCGCTACGGCCTGTAGTGCCCGAGGCATGACCACGGGGAAGGGGTACGGCGGACGCCGTGCCCCTTCCCCGCTTTCCTTCCCGGTGCCTTCGGCGCCGGCCGCCCGTCCTCCGCGTTGTCGGTGGTGCCCGGCATCATGAGGGCATGCGTGCCGCTCGTCTGATCAGGATGGTGCTGCTGCTCCAGACCCGCGCGTCGATGACCGCCGCCGAGCTGGCGCGGGAGCTGGAGGTGTCCGAGCGCACGGTCGCCCGGGACGCGCAGGCCCTGTCGGAGGCGGGGATCCCGGTCTACGCCGACCGTGGCCGGGCCGGCGGCTACCGGCTGATCGGCGGGTACCGCACCCGGCTGACGGGGCTGGCGCGCAGCGAGGCGGAGGCGCTGTTCCTGAGCGGGGTGCCGGGGGCGCTGCGCGACATGGGCCTCCAGGACACGGCCTCGGCGGCCCGGCTGAAGGTGTCGGCGGCGCTGCTGCCCTCCGTGGGGGACGCCTCGCGCTCCGCGGCGCAGCGGTTCCATCTGGACGCGCCGGCCTGGTTCAGTGAGCCGCCGGTGCCCGGGCTGCTGCCCGCGCTCGCGGAGGCGGTGTGGGACGACCGCCCGGTCCTCGCGCGCTACCGGCGCGGCACGGCGGAGGTGGAGCGGTCGCTCGAACCGTACGGGCTCGTCCTGAAGGCCGGGGTCTGGTACCTGTGCGCGCGGGTGGCGGACGCGGAGGTCTTCCGGGTGTACAGGATCGACCGGTTCACGGCCGTCGACCCCGGCCCGGAGCGGTTCCGGCGGGACGACGGGTTCGATCTGCCGGCGTTCTGGGCGGAGCGGGCCGCGGAGTTCGCCCGGTCCGTCCTGCGGTCCGAGATCACCGTACGGCTCTCCCCGGAGGGCGTACGACAGCTGCCGTACGCCCTCGGTCCCGTGTCCGCCGAGGAGGGGATCGGCACGTCCGGCGCCCCCGACGAACGGGGCTGGGTGACCCTCACCCTGCCGGTCGAGTCCGAGGAGGTCGCCCGGATGCAGCTGCGGGGCCTCGGGCCCGAGGTGGAGGTGCTCGCCCCTGCGGCTCTGCGGGAGCTGTGCGCGCGGGACGCGGCCGGGGCGGCGGCGCTGTACCGGTCGTGGACCACTTGAAATCCGTAGGAACCCGGCGGTTTTACCTTCGGCATGTGCATGCATAACAATCTGCGCCACTTGACGTGCGTCCCTCCCGCCCAGGCCCGATGCTGGACCCGTGATGGACGAGACGGAGTTCTGGCAGCTGGTGGACACGACCCGCGAGACTGCCGAGGGCGACCCCGAGGAACAGGCGGATCTGCTCGTCGAGCGGCTCGTCCAGCTGGACCCGGACTCCGTCCTGGACTTCGCCCGGCACTTCGAGTCCCGCTACAACCGCGCCTACCGCTGGGATCTGTGGGGCGCGGCCTGGCTGCTGCTGGACGGGGCGAGCGACGACGCCTTCGACTTCTTCCGGTGCTGGCTGATCGGCCAGGGCCGGGACGTCTTCGAGGGGGCGATGCACGACCCCGACACGCTCGCCGAGCTGCTGGACGACTTCGACGAGGAGATCGACGGGGACGGCGAGGAGCTGGGGTACGCGGCCGACGAGGCCTACGAGCAGCTGACCGGAGCCGTCGCGCCCGCCCTCGGCATCCCGGCCGCGCCCGCCGAGCCCGAGGGCACCCCGCTCCCGTTCGAGAACGATTCGGTGATCGCGGAGCGCTACCCCAAGCTGTGGGAACGGTTCAGGGAGGACTGACGCGCGGTGTGATGCCGCGGGGCCGCGTTGGCCCGGTCCAGCGTGGACGCCGTGAGCGCCATCGGGCCGAGGACGACCGTCACCACGGCGCACACCACCGCCCACGGCCCCCGCGCCGCCGCCCGGGCACCGGACGGCTCGACGCCCCGTGCGTCCTGTCCGCCCCCGGCGCGCCCCGTGTGCGCCCCGCTGCCCGCGCGGCGCGCGGACCCCTTCCGACCGATCCCCATGGTCCCGCCTCCGGTCAGCCCGTACGACGCCGTGCGGCGCCGTACGGGGACCGTAGGGCGCCCGGCTCGGGGGACCCTGTGAGCCGCCGGAGATGCACCTGTGACGGGCGGCGCCGGGCGCTCAGCGGCCCTGGTAGCGGGCCGCCAGTTCACGGATCTCGGGGAGGCGGGCACTGAGGGCGGCGCCCGGGCACCGGGTCATGAAGGCCGCGTCGTGGCCGGAGACGGTGGAGAGGACGACGGCGGTGCCCGCCGCGAAACGGCTGAGGCTGTTGCTGGAGACGAGCCGGACCGTGCCCCGCGGATCCACCCCGGCGAGCCCGAGCTTCCAGGCCACGAGACGGGCGATCGCGTCGGTCATCGCCTTCGGCACCGGTGATCCGGCCGTGAACGTGCCGATGGCGGCGATCCCGGTGGTGCGGTGGTTGAAGCCCTGCGTGTGCGCCCCGGTGACGGGCCGGCCGACCCCGCCCGCGCGGCCTTCGTAGATCGTGCCGCAGCGGTCGACGAGGAAGTTGTAACCGATGTCGTCCCAGTCCTTGGCACCCGTCTGGCCGGTGTACACGTCACGGATGATCCGGGGCACGTCCGCGCAGTCGTAGCCGTTCGGCGAGTCGGTGTGATGGATGAAGACCGCCACCACGCGGTCGTCGTAGCGGGGCGGGGGCTGCTCGCGGGCCGTGGTCGCGTCGAGCCATTTCGACCGCGGCACGATGGGGGGCACGGCCACGGGCCGCGGGACGGTGATCCGGGCCTCGACCGGGGGCGGGGCGGTGCGGCGCGCCGTCGTACGGTCCACTCCGGTCGCGCAGATCACCAGCGCCAGGACCGCGAGCAGGCCGGGTACGCACCCGAGGAGCACGAGGACGGGTCGCGGTATCCCGGCCGGCGCGCTCCGGCGCACGCGGGAGCGCACGGAGGCACGCGCGGCTCTCCAGGGCCCGGTACGGCTCTCGCGGGCCCTGGGGCCCGGCCGTCCGTGGCGCCCGTGCCCGGCGGGGCGGGACGCTCGTTCCCCGCTCCGTATTCGAGGCCCCCGCGGCTTCCGGAAGACACGCATGGAGCCACCCTGACCCGGATCCGAGCGGGCCGCGATGTGTGGTGTGCCACCTGGTGGAACCATCGGGCGTGTCCGGGACGTTTCTACAGGTCCACGGGTGCGGCCGTTTCCGCGGCACGGAACGCGCGTGGCTGATCACCGGGCCCGCCCGACGCGTACTAAGGGGCCCTAGAGAAAGGCGGCTCCGTGGACGTACTCGACCTCCTGCTGATGCTGGTCATCCTGGTCTACGCGGCGTCCGGGTACCGCCGCGGCCTGGTGGCCGGCTGTGTCTCGCTGGCGGGCTTCGTGGGCGGCGCCGTGATCGGCGTGTGGGTGCTGCCGTGGATGATGGAGCTGGTCACGGCGGGGACCCAGGCGGCGACGGTCACGGCGGTGCTCACGGTGCTCGTGCCCGCCGTGGTGGGCCACGAGCTGGCCGGGCGGCTGGCGCTGAAGCTGCGCCGCGAGCTGGACCAGGGACCGCTGCGGGTGGCCGACGGGATCGGCGGGGCCGCCGCGAACACCCTGGCCGTGCTGCTGGTGGCGTGGGTGGCGGCGAGCGTCCTGGGCGCGTCCTCCTCGACGGTGGTGACGCAGTCGATCCGCAACTCGGCGCTGCTGGGCGCCGTGCAGAACTCGATGCCGGAGACCACGCCGACCTGGTTCTCGCGCGCGACCTCTGCCCTCACGGAGGCGGGCTTCCCGCAGGTCTTCAACCCCTTCGAGAACGAACCGACGGCCGGGGTCGCCAAGCCCTCAGGGGACAGTGTCACGCCCGCCGCGACGAACGCGGCCAAGGTGAGCACCGTGAAGGTCGAGGGCGCCTCGGGCAACCAGGGCCGGGAGGGCAGCGGCTTCGTCTACGCCCCGCACCGCGTGATGACCAACGCGCACGTGGTGGCCGGCATCGACCGGCCGACCGTGCGCGTCGGCGGGGTCAGCCGCCCGTACCAGGCGCGGGTGGTCCTCTTCGATCCGCAGAAGGACGTCGCCGTCCTGTACGTGCCGGCGCTGCGGGCCCCGGTCCTCCACTTCGACGGGGTCGCCTCGCGCGGGGACTCCGCCGTGGTCGCGGGATACCCGCAGGACGGCGGTCTCGACCTCCAGGCGGCCACCGTCGCGAGCCGCATCAACGCGACGGGCCAGAACATCTACAACTCCGGCACGGTCACCCGCGAGATCTACTCGATCCGCTCGACCGTCCGGCCGGGCAACTCCGGCGGCCCGCTCCTGACCACCGACGGCAAGGTCTACGGCGTGGTCTTCGCCCGCTCGACCTCGGACGACGAGACGGGGTACGTCCTGACGGCGCACGAGGTCGCGAGCGACGCCCGCAAGGCGGCTCACGCCACGGCCCGCGTGGACACGGGCCACCTCGTCACCTCCTGACCGCTCCGGGCCGGGGACCGGCCCGGAGCACCGGCCGCGGCCCCGGGGCGGGCTCCGGTCAGAGAGCGCGCCCCATCAGGATGTCGTCCACATAGGCGCCGTCCAGCAGGAACTCGCCGGGCAGGATCCCCTCGACGACGAAGCCCTCGGACTCGTACAGCCGCCGCGCGGGGAGGTTGTGGCCGAGCACGCGCAGGGTGATGCGCCGGGCGTCCTGGCGGCGGGCCTCCTCGCACGCGGCCCGCAGCAGCGCCCGGCCCACCCCGGCGCCGCGGGCCTCGTCGGCGACGGCCAGTCCGAGGATCTGGCGCACATGGGCGTTGCACGCGAGCGGGGTCGGGAAGCCGAGCCGGACGTATCCGGCCGGCCGGCCGTCGAGCTCGGCGACGATGTGGTCCCGGGGGCCGAACCGCTCGCTGTAGAAGGGCTCGTACGGCGGCCTGGGGCGTGGCATGACCGCGTGCAGCGTGGACCAGGTGTCCCGGTCGATCCGGCCGAGCGCGTCCTCGTCGTCCAGGGTGGCGGTGCGTATCCGCGGAGCAGCTGACATACCGGTCACTGTACGGCCGCCGCGCTGCCGCCCCTTCCGTGAACTCGGCTGCGGCGGGGGCAGGATGGACCCATGAGCGACTCACCGCTGTCCCCCGGTTCCCGCATCGTGATCGCCGGCGCGTCCGGCCTGATCGGCTCCGCGCTGGCGCGCTCGCTGAGCGCCGAGGGGCACGAGGTGGTCCGGCTCGTGCGCCGCGAGCCGCGTTCGCCGAACGAGGTCCGCTGGGACCCGCAACGGCAGCGGATCGACGCGGTGGGGCTCATCGGCTGTGCCGCGGTGGTCAACCTGGCGGGTGCCCCGGTCGCGGGGCGGCCCTGGACCCGTGCGTACAAGCGGATGATCCGGGACAGCCGGGTGCTCGGTACGGCGACGCTCGCGGAGGCGGTGGCCTCCCTCGACGAACCGCCGCGGGTCTTCGTCAACGGGAGCGCGATCGGGTTCTACGGCGACACGGGCGACCGCGCGGTGGACGAGTCCGCGCCGCCCGGGGACGGGTTCCTGCCGTCCGTCTGCGTGGAGTGGGAGGAGGCGGCCGCTCCCGCGCAGGAGGCGGGGGTGCGCACGGTGATCCCCAGGACCGGGCTCGTGGTGGCCCGCGAGGGCGGGGCGTGGGCCCGGCTGATTCCGCTGTTCAAGGCGGGGGCCGGGGGGCGGATGGGGAACGGGCGGCAGTACTGGAGCCCTATCGCGCTGCACGACGAGGTGGCCGCGATCCGCCATCTCATCGACACCGAGTCGCTGTCGGGACCGGTGAACCTGACCGCCCCCGACCCGCTCACCAACGCCGAGATCACCGCCGCCATGGGCCGCGTCCTGCACCGCCCGACCCTCCTGACCGCCCCCGCCCCGCTGCTGCGCCTCGCCCTCGGCGACATGGCCGAGGACGTCCTGGGCAGCCAGCGCGTCCTGCCCACCCGCCTCCTGGAGTCGGGCTTCACCTTCGCCTTCCCGTCGATCGAGGCGGCCCTGCGAGCGGCGCTGGACTGAGGACCGTTCCCGGGGGCTGCTTCGCCTCCGCCTGGGGAGTCCGTCCTGGGAGTGCGTCCCGGGGGGCGACCCTGGGAGTCCGTCCTGGGAGTCCGTCCTGGGAGTCCGGTCCGGGGGCGACCCTGGGAATCCGTCCTGGGAGTCCGTCCCGGGGGGCGACCCTGGGAGTCCACCCTGGGAGTGCGTCCCGGGGGCGACCCCGGGAGTCCGTCCCGGGGGGACGCCCCGGGAGTTCGTCCCCGGGGTTCGCCCCTGGAGCCCGTCCTGGGGGTTCGACCCCGGGGGTTCGACCCCGGAGCACGTCCCGGAAGTCCGTCCCGGCGGCTCCCCCCTCCGGGTGGCCAGCTCGCCGACGGACCCGGCGTCATCGAGGGCTGCTCCCCCGGGTGAACGACTCTTCCCGGTACCCCGGACGGGCCGGTTTCCGGCGGATCCGCCGGAACGGACGCGCCTCCGGCCGGTGCGCGGGCCTCCGGCGCCGGAACGGGCCCCGAGGGCCCCGGTCGCACGGGCTCATCGAGGGCGCCGTCGCCCCGCACCGGGCTGCCCGAGGCGCCGGGGGCCGGCCCCCGGCGAGACCGATCACCCCGCCGGACGGCACATGCACCCCCCATGCCCCCGTGCACGGCCGCCGCGCGGCTTCCCCCGTGCGGCCGAACCTCGCACCCTCGTTCCGAACTCGGGCATTCCAGAAGCGTGTTGGGGGCATGACGTCCCCACCGGCCGCGCAACCTCGAGGAGGGGCACGTGCTAGAGCCCGCACGCCACGCCGCGCACACGGCGGAGATCACCGAAGACGTCGACGTCGTCGTCGTGGGAGCCGGTGTCGCCGGCCTCGCGGCCGCACGTCATCTGACCGGGGCGGGGTTGAGGACCGCCGTCCTGGAGGCCGCCCCCCATGTGGGCGGCCGCATGTCCACGGAGAAGATCGACGGCTTCCGGCTGGACCGGCTCGGCCGGCTCCTGTCCACCTCGTACCCGGAACTGCGCCTCACGCCGGGCCTGGGCGGCCTCGTCCTGTGCCCGTTCACGCCCGGCGTGCTGCTGCACAGCGACGGCCATCGCCATCACACGGGCACGCCCGGCACACCCCGGAGCGCGAGGGGCGCACTCACCACCGCGCGCGCCCTCGCGAGCGCCCCCCGGCTTCCGCTGCCCAGGCCGACGCGCGGCACCACCCGCCCCGGACCGCTCGGCAGCCCCCTCGACCAGTCCCGTCTCGGCGCGGCCCTCGCCCGTCTCGCCTCCACTCCGCCGGAGCGCCTGCTCGCCCGCCCCGACCTCACCGCGGCGAAGTCGCTGACCGCGCGGGGGCTCCCGGCCCGTACCGTCGACGCCTTTCTGCGCCCCCTCCTCGCCGCCCTGCTGTGCGACCCGGAGCTGACGACGTCCAGCCGCTGCGCCGACCTCGCGCTGCACTCCTTCGCCACGGGCCGGCTGTGCCTTCCCGAGGGCGGCGCGGACGCGCTCCCCGAACTGCTCGCGGCCGCGCTTCCGCCCGGCACCGTGCACACGGGCGTCGAGGTCACGTCCGTCTCCACGACCCGCGTGACGACGAAGGACCACGGCGAACTCCGTTGCCGGGCGATCCTGTTGGCGACCGGGGCCCGCGCCGCCGCAGGGTTCCTGCCCGGGCTCCACGTCCCCGCCTTCCATCCGGTGACCGTCCTGCACCACACCACGGACGAACCGCCGCTCACCGATCCGGCGCTGATCCTGGACGCCGACCGGAGCGGTCCGGTGGCGCACACGGCGGTCGTCAGCCAGGTCGACCCGACCCGGGCACCGGCCGGCCGGGCGCTGATCTCCTCGACCGTGCTCGGCACACCGCCCGCCGCGGCCCACCTGGACGCCACGGTCCGCGCCCAGCTGGCCCGCCTGTACGGCACCTCGACGACCCGCTGGGAACTGCTGGCGGTCCATCACGAGCCCGAGGCCGTACCGGCGATGCCGCCACCGCACGACTCACGCCGGCCCGTACGGCTGCTCGCGGGCCTGTACGTGTGCGGCGACCACCGGGACACCAGCACGGTGCAGGGCGCGCTGCACTCGGCCAGGCGGGCCGCCCACGCCCTCCTGACGGACCTGGAGATCAGCCCGGCCGCCCCCCTGGCGGAACCCCTGGAGTCGGCCGCCGCGTAGGCCACACCCGGACCGCCGCCCGGGGCCGCAACTCCGGCTCTCCACAACGGAGTTGCGGAGCCCCATCCCTGCGGCACGGGGCTCCGGAGAGCCGGGGCCCCGTGCCACAGCCGGCAACTGCCCCTTCCCGGGGCGCCCCGCCCCGGGAAGGTGACTCGCAGCCGGAGGGGCTCCCGGCCCGCCCGGCAGGGCCGACCGCAGCCGGGGGTCAGCCCCCCTCGGGCCCCAACCTCCCGGGAGGTGCTCCGAACCCGCCGGCCCGGCCCTGCGGGCAGCCCCAGCCCGACGGGCAACCCCCAGCTCGACGGGCAGCCCCGGCCCGGCGGTCCCGGCACGCGCGCCGGGGAGTGGCGCGCCCCCGGCGCCCGCATTCAGCTTCCCGGTCTCCGGTTCCCCAGGCCGGAGGCCGGGGACGGACCCCCGGCCCATGTGATCCCCCGGCCCGCGTGACCCCCGACCCCGCCGGACGGACGCCCTCAGCTCAGCGCCGCCACCTTGTCGCGGTACCCCCGCACGGGTGCGGCGTCCTTGTACGGTTCGAGCCGTTTCTCGAAGTCCCGTACGTACTCGACGGCCCGGGCCGACCGCATCTCCGCCGCCTGCCCCGCCGCCTCCGCCCCGAGCAGACAGGCCTGGTCGAGCTCTCCGAGCCCGAGCCGCGCCGAGGCGAGCACCACCCGGCAGAACAGCCGGCTGCGCGCGTAGCCGGGCGCCCGCAGCTGGAGGGAGCGCTCGGCGTGCTGCGCCGCCGCCCGGAACTGCTGGAGGTCGCGGTGGCAGTGCCCGAACTCGTCGGCGAGCTGCGCCTCGTCGAAGTACCGGGCCCAGTGCGGGACCTCGTCGCCGGTCCTGGACGCCTCCAGCGCGCGTTCGGCCCGGACCAGGGAGGCCGTGCAGGCCCGCACCTCGCCGAGCACCCCGTGGCCGCGCGCCTCGACCGCGTGCAGCAGCGCCTGCACGACCTGCGGCCCCCCGGTGCCGAGGCCCTGCTGCGCGACCCGGGCGAGCTGCACGGCCTCGCGCCCGTGTCCGAGGTAGACGGCCTGCCGGCTCATCGTGATGAGCACGTACGAGCCGTACACCCGGTCTCCCGCGGCCTGGGCCAGCCGCAGCGCCTGGACGAAGTACCGCTGGGCGAGTCCGTGCGCGCCGATGTCGTACGACGTCCAGCCGGCGAGCCGGGTGAGGTCGGCGGCGGCGGCGAACAGGTGCCGGCCGGTCTGCTCGCCGTAGGCACCGCGCAGCATCGGCTCGGCCTCGTGCTCCAGGTAGCGCACCAGGGCCTGGCGGGCGTGACCGCCGCCGTAGGCGTGGTCGAGGGCGCGGAAGAGTTCGCCGACCGAGCGGAGCGCGGCGATGTCCCCGCCGCTGACCCGCTGGCCGGGGCCCCGCTCGGTGCGGCCGCGCCGGGAGGCGGGTCCCCCCTGCTCCGGCGGTGCCGTGACCTTGGGCGGCACCGGACGGCCCTGGGCGGGGATGCGGGCCGGCTGCTCGCCGCGGGCGACCCGGTCGTCGGCCCGGCCGATCAGCCAGTCCCGGCTGGGCACGACGAGCCCGGCCGGGGTGAAGGCGATCTTGCGGAGCTCGGCGTGGCTGCCGGAGTCCTTGCGCCACAGGCCGCTGACGATGTCCACGGCCTCCTCAGGGGTCGCGGCGAACTCCAGCCCCGCGTAGACGGGCGCGCAGGCGTCCAGCCCGAGGTCCTGCGCGCTCAGGCGCCGCCCGAGGCGGCGCGTGAACACCTCGGCGATGAGCGCGGGGGTGGTCCCGCGCGGCTGCTGGCCCCGCAGCCACCGGGTCACCGATGTCTTGTCGTATCTCAGGTCCAGTCCGTGTTCGAGTCCGAGCTGGTCGACCCGACGGGCGAGACCTGCGTTGGAGAACCCCGCTTCTGCGATGAGCGCGGCGAGCTGTCGATTGGGCGTGCGCTGCGCGGGTCGTTCCGTCATCTGCGGTGCGGTCTCCTGCCTTCGGGTCTCCAGGGGGTCTCGGGGCGGCGTGAGAACGTGCTTGCGCCTCCCCGAGGCCTCCCTGTGCCCGGATTGCCTGTGAGCAGCCCTTATGGCCTCGTGAACGGCGCGAATGTAGCGGAGCGTGAGCACGTCATCGCACACATCGACATTCATTCATCCGATCGTGTGAGGATTGGCTGTCGAGCTGACGCGGATCGGGCGGACGTACAGTGGCGTGGGCGCGCCACGGACCTGACGAAAGGTTCCTTCGCGTGCCCCGCACGGGGACCACCACGTGCCCGAGGAATCTTCGAGGGAGGCGCTTGCCGTGAGTGAGTTG
This sequence comes from Streptomyces sp. f51, assembly GCF_037940415.1. Taxonomy (NCBI): domain Bacteria; kingdom Bacillati; phylum Actinomycetota; class Actinomycetes; order Kitasatosporales; family Streptomycetaceae; genus Streptomyces; species Streptomyces sp. f51. The sequence continues at coordinate 1,927,362 of NZ_CP149798.1, forward strand.
CGGTTCGTCCGCATGGGATTCGGTGCCGAGGCCGTCGAGTACCAGGAGGCGTGGGACGAGCAGCGCCGCGTGCACGCCGCCCGGTTCCTGGACGAGATCCCCGACACCTGCCTGCTCCTGGAGCATCCGCCGGTGTACACCGCGGGGCGGCGCACGGCGGACAGCGAGCGGCCCCTGGACGGCACCCCGGTCATCGACGTGGACCGCGGCGGCAAGATCACCTGGCACGGTCCCGGCCAGCTGGTCGGCTACCCCATCCAGAAGCTCCCGCGTCCCGTGGACGTCGTAGCGCACGTACGCCGTCTGGAAGAGGCGCTCATCCGCACGTGCGCGGAGTTCGGCCTGGAGACGAGCCGGGTCGAGGGCCGCAGCGGCGTCTGGGTCCTCGGCGACGCCAAGGACCCCGCCCAGGGGGCCTCCTCCGGGCTCGGCGGGCTCTCCCTCGACTTCGACCCCCGCCTCCAGGACGAGGAGTTCGACCCGCGGCTCAACGGCCCGGAGTACGCCCCGTCCAACGCGGGCCAGCGCCGCGAGGACCGCAAGATCGCCGCCATCGGCATCCGCGTCGCCAAGGGCGTCACGATGCACGGCTTCGCCCTGAACGTGAACCCGGACAACGCCTGGTTCGACAAGATCATCCCGTGCGGCATCCGCGACGCGGGCGTCGCCTCCCTCGCGAACGAGCTGGGCCGCGACGTGACCATCGCCGAGGTCCTGCCGGTGGCCGAGCGGCACCTCAGGGACGTCCTGACGAACGCGGACCTCAAGCCGCGCGTCGTGGAGAGCGCCCCCGCCTAGAACCCGTACCCCGCCGTCGGCACCCTCCGGGAATGCACCCCCGTTCCCGAAGGTTGCCCAGGGCGGGGGCCGAGCACCGCACGGGCGTACCCTGGTGTACGCCGAAGAATCGAAGTTACAGGGAGCCGATGTGTCCGCAGTCGCACCCGACGGACGCAAGATGCTGCGCCTGGAGGTCCGGAACAGCCAGACCCCCATCGAGCGCAAGCCCGAGTGGATCAAGACCCGGGCGAAGATGGGCCCCGAGTACACGAAGATGCAGGGCCTGGTGAAGAGCGAGGGCCTGCACACGGTCTGCCAGGAGGCGGGCTGCCCGAACATCTACGAGTGCTGGGAAGACCGCGAGGCGACCTTCCTCATCGGCGGTGACCAGTGCACGCGGCGCTGCGACTTCTGCCAGATCGACACCGGCAAGCCCGAGGCGCTCGACCGTGACGAGCCCCGCCGCGTCGGCGAGTCCGTCGTCACGATGGACCTGAACTACGCCACCATCACCGGCGTCGCCCGCGACGACCTGGCGGACGGCGGTGCCTGGCTGTACGCCGAGACGGTCCGCCAGATCCACGCGCAGACGGCGGGCCGCGAGGCCGGCCGCACCAAGGTCGAACTGCTCGCCCCGGACTTCAACGCCGAGCCCGAGCAGCTCGCCGAGGTGTTCTCCTCGCGCCCCGAGGTCTTCGCGCACAACGTCGAGACGGTCCCGCGGATCTTCAAGCGGATCCGTCCGGGCTTCCGCTACGAGCGCTCGCTCAAGGTCATCACCGAGGCCCGTGACTACGGTCTGGTCACGAAATCCAACCTGATCCTCGGCATGGGCGAGACCCGCGAAGAGGTCAGCGAGGCGCTCCAGCAGCTGCACGAAGCGGGCTGCGAGCTCATCACGATCACGCAGTACCTGCGCCCCTCCGTGCGCCACCACCCCGTGGAGCGCTGGGTCAAGCCGCAGGAGTTCGTGGAGCTGAAGGAGGAGGCCGAGGAGATCGGCTTCTCCGGCGTCATGTCGGGCCCGCTGGTCCGCTCCTCGTACCGGGCCGGCCGCCTGTACCGGATGGCCATCGAGAAGCGCGGCGCGTACGTCGCCTCCCAGGCGGTCTGATCCCCCGAACGGCACACGTTGCGAAAGAAAAGCGGTGGCACTCGGTGCCACTGCTTTCGTGTGAATCCGCGCACAAGCAACTCGCCCTTCACTACGGCCCGTTCACACCCCCTCACCGCGTACCCGCAGCTGAACGCGGCATCAGCAAGGGGGCGGGAAAAGGACCCGCGGTATCAAGGCTTCATTGGTGTTTGACCGCTCGGTCACGTACTGGTAACACCAATCAGAGACTCTGGTTCCACGTCACACCCGTCCCCGTCCGAGCCGTCGATCCCTAGGGGGGATCCGCATCATGCAGGCCGCGCCCGTACGCGCCACCCCGATTCCGTCGTTCACCGATGCACTGCGTGCCGTCGAATCGCTGCTCATGAGCAGCGGGCAGCGCACCGCCCGCCGCAACGCCTGGACCTCCGTCCTGGAGGACCGTCGCCGCGCCAAGGACCGGGTCGAGGCGCAGCGCGTTGTGGAGTCCGTCACCCGGTCCTGACGCCGCCGGTCCGGCGCCGGTCGGTGCCGTCGCGGCTCCGGCGCGGGTCCGTGCCGTCACGGCGGCCTCCTCCGGGCCGCCGCGGCCCCGCTTCGCCCGGGACTGCCGTCGTCGGCGCTTCGCGGGCCACGTAGACTCGTGGGCATGGCGAGGAAGGAACCCGCAGCGGACGCTGCGAACCCCGGGCGACTCAAGCAGATCGCTCTGACGTACAAAATGACCCGCAAGGCCGATTCGAAGATCGGTCTTGTACTCGCGGCTGTCGGAATTCTCACCCTGGGTGTTTTCCTCGCGATCGGCTTCCTGATCGGTCACCCGGTCTATCTCGGGATCCTCGGGCTCCTGCTCGCCTTCCTCGCGACGGCGATCGTCTTCGGACGCAGGGCCGAGCGGGCCGCCTTCGGGCAGATGGAAGGCCAGCCGGGCGCGGCCGCCGCGGTGCTCGACAACATCGGCCGCGGCTGGACGACGACTCCGGCCGTCGCGATGAACCGCAGCCAGGACGTGGTGCACCGCGCCGTCGGCAAGGCCGGCATCGTGCTGGTGGCCGAGGGCAACCCGAACCGGGTCAAGAGCCTGCTGGCCGCCGAGAAGAAGAAGATGGCGCGGATCGTCTCGGACGTTCCGGTGCACGACATTCTCGTGGGCACGGGCGAGGGCCAGGTGGAGCTGAAGAGGCTCCGCACGACGATGCTGAAGCTGCCGCGCGTGCTCGCCGGTCCCCAGGTCACGGCGACCAACGACCGGCTGCGCGCCATGGGCGACCTGATGAGCAACATGCCGCTGCCGAAGGGCCCGATGCCCAAGGGGATGCGGATGCCGCGGGGCGGTCCCAAGCGGTGACGCTCGCGCTGGCTTGACCAGTCCTACGACGATGGGGCGACCGGAGATCTCCGGTCGCCCCATCGTCGTTGCGCGCGCTCCCCACGGGGACGCCCGGACCGGGTCGCCCTCCCCTGCCGGGGACGGGTCGCATCGACCACGCCGGGTGGTCCATCGCGGGAGCGGGGCGTACCGGGCGGGCGCGGGCGGGCGCCTTGCCGGGAGCCGGCGCTCGGGATGCAGCGGGGGGCCTCCCCGGGAGCCGGCGATCGAGGGCGTACCGGGGCCCCTTCCCCGGGGGCGTGACGCTGGGGGCGTAGCGGGCGGTTCCTCGCCGGGAGCGAGGGGCTGCGGGTGCGCGCGGCTGTCCACCGCCGGGGCCCGGGTTGCTCTGGGCGGTCAGCCGCCGGAGGCGACGTGCTCCGGGCCTACCGGACGGTCCCTCGCCGGGAGCGGGGCGCTCGGGACGCAGGGAGGCGGCCTCTTGCCGGAGGCGGGGCACTCCAGGCGGTCGGCCGCGGGAGGCGATGAGCTCTGGGCCCCCGCCGGACCGTCCCTCGCCGGGAAGTCAGGAAGGCGCGGTGTGTCGCTGGGGCCGGGGTGCTCCGGGTGCAGTGGGCGGCCGGCCGTCGGAGGCGACGGCTTCGTGTGTGCCGGGCGGTCTGCCATCGGGACAGGACAGGTCACTGTCCGGGCATGGCGGGTGGGCCGCCCCGGTCGGGGGCCGTTTTCGGCGCCCGGGCTTCCCCGGTACCGGGACCCGGGGTCAGATGCGGATTTCGATCGTGCGGGCCAGGCGGTCGTGGAGGCCCCGGCCGTCCCGGTCCCAGATCAGGGGCGGGATGGCCACGCACAGGAGCGCCGTGCGCAGCAGCACGCGCAGCGGGTTCGCCCGGCCGCCGCCCTCGGCGACGACACGCAGACCCAGCAGCCGCTTGCCGGGGGTGGAGCCGACGGTGCCCACCGTGAGCACGCCGAGGACGAAGAAGACCAGCAGCGCCCAGTTGCCCGTGGCCTGGTCGTAGCCGTCGGTGAGCAGCCCGTATGCGATCAGGAGGCACAGACCCCAGTCGATCGCGAGGGCGCCCAGACGGCGGCCGGGACGGGCGATCGAGCCCGGCCCGTGCTCCGGCAGACCGAGCTGTTCGCCGCGGTACCCGAAGTCGACACCGGCTTCCTCCGCCGCCGCGCGGGGGCCGGAGAGCCACGATCCGATTGCTTGCCTGTTGTCCACCCGTCCAAGGTACTGTGCCCGTTTTGCCATGCGGACAGGAGGGGCCCGGAGGGCCGCGGTCGGTTAACTTGGGCGAAACAAATGGGTCACGCTGGAGAAATCCCCCGTCCCTATGGTCGGCTCCAGCGTGTGCCACCGCACTGGCCGCACGAACGAACTACCACCCCGGTCCACTGTGGGCGGGAGTAGGAGGAGCTGGATGTTCCAGAACGCCGACGAGGCCAAGAAGTACATCGCGGACGAGGACGTCAAGTTCGTCGATGTCCGTTTCTGCGACCTGCCGGGTGTGATGCAGCACTTCACGATCCCGGCCGAGGCCTTCGACCCGGCCGAGGAGCTCGCCTTCGACGGCTCCTCCATCCGCGGCTTCCAGGCCATCCACGAGTCCGACATGGCGCTCCGCGCCGACCTGTCCACCGCGCGCGTCGACCCCTTCCGCCGCGACAAGACGGTCAACATCAACTTCTTCATCCACGACCCGATCACGGGCGAGCAGTACTCCCGTGACCCGCGCAACGTGGCCAAGAAGGCCGAGGCCTACCTCGCGTCGACCGGCATCGCCGACACCGCGTACTTCGGTCCCGAGGCCGAGTTCTACGTGTTCGACAGCGTGCGCTTCAAGACCGCCGAGAACGAGTCCTTCTACCACATCGACTCCGAGGCCGGCGCCTGGAACACCGGTGCGATCGAGGACAACCGCGGTTACAAGGTCCGCTACAAGGGCGGCTACTTCCCGACCCCGCCGGTCGACCACTTCGCCGACCTGCGTGCCGAGATCTCCCTGGAGCTGGCCGCCTCCGGCCTCCAGGTCGAGCGCCAGCACCACGAGGTGGGCACCGCCGGCCAGGCCGAGATCAACTACAAGTTCAACACGCTGCTCGCCGCGGCCGACGACCTCCAGCTCTTCAAGTACATCGTGAAGAACGTCGCCTGGCGCAACGGCAAGACCGCGACCTTCATGCCGAAGCCGATCTTCGGTGACAACGGCTCGGGCATGCACGTCCACCAGTCGCTGTGGAGCGGCGGCTCCCCGCTGTTCTACGACGAGGCCGGCTACGCGGGTCTGTCGGACATGGCCCGCTACTACATCGGCGGCATCCTCAAGCACGCCCCGTCGCTGCTCGCCTTCACCAACCCGACGGTGAACTCGTACCACCGCCTGGTCCCCGGCTTCGAGGCCCCGGTCAACCTGGTGTACTCGCAGCGCAACCGCTCCGCGGCCATGCGTATCCCGATCACGGGCTCGAACCCGAAGGCCAAGCGCGTCGAGTTCCGCGCGCCCGACTCCTCCGGCAACCCGTACCTGGCGTTCGCGGCCCTGCTGATGGCCGGCCTGGACGGCGTCAAGAACAAGATCGAGCCGGCCGAGCCGATCGACAAGGACCTGTACGAGCTGGCTCCCGAGGAGCACGCGAACGTCGCCCAGGTCCCGACCTCGCTCCCGGCCGTCCTCGACTCGCTGGAGCGCGACCACGAGTTCCTGCTCGCGGGCGACGTCTTCACGTCCGACCTGATCGAGACGTGGATCGACTACAAGCGCACGAACGAGATCGCCCCGCTGGCCCTGCGCCCGCACCCGCACGAGTTCGAGCTGTACTTCGACGTGTGATATCGCCCCAGGTCAGAGCGGGTTTCCGCTCCCCTGGGCCGTGTGGGCCGTCGGCCGTGTTCTTCCTGTCGGGAAGGGCACGGCCGACGGCCTGTTTCGGGGCCTGCCACCGCTTGTCGCCCCTGTTCGACCGACGGCGGAGCAAACCACAGGACAGCGGCGAACGGCACCCTTAAGATCACCGCCTACTGATCAGTGAGCACAGGGGTGGTCGTGACCAAGTTCTACCTGAGCGTGTGCCTGCCCTCGACCGCCCTCGGGGACCTGCGCGCGGCGCTGGACGCCGTGATGGCGCCGTTCGACATCAGCTTCCCTGATGGCAAGTGGAACCCGAACGGTGAATGGGACTGGTGGCACATCAATGGCGACGACGAGAACGGTTTCGTCGTCAGGCCGGAGTTCGACGGCGATCCGCGTCTGATCCACGAGCCGACCTATCCGGCCGGCCGACCGCGTGCGCGCCGGGCACTGCGCTGCGATGGCGGACCGCGGGGCCTGCTCGACTTCGAAGCCACCAAGGCCAGAGCCGTCGATGAGGGCCGAGCCCGGTGGCAGGCCGAGCAGCAGGACTTCGCACGTCTCGTCGCCGACCACCCTTCGGCCGAGCCGCTGAGCACGTTCCTGGAACGGCACCGTGCGAATTCGGAAGGCTATCCCCGCGAGCAGGCTGTCGCGGACCACCATGCCCAGCCCTTGGTATCGGCGTTGAACCACCGTTCGGCCTGGGAGCGCTATCCGAACCTGGGCCTGTGGGTATTGGGGCCTGAAAGTGACCCGATCTCCCACTTCACCCGGGACGTCCAACCGGACTTGGACCAGGCGGCGTCGTGGGCCCTTGCGCCTACCGCCTTGCTCACCCTGGACGGGCAGTGGATCGAGGCGGACCGGCCAGGACCGTTCACGAACGTCCTGCCCGGTGAGGAGCCGTCGGCCGCTTACGCCCGACAAACCACTGCCTACCTCGATGGGCTCCATGAGGACTGCGTCGTCGTTCGCCTCCTGTGCCACTGCTGATCAGGCTCGGGTCCTCAATTCCGCCGGACAGAACCTGGGACACCGCGCCGCCCTCATCGGGGCCGGCCGTCCGCGACGGGCGCACCGAATGCGCGTTCTCTCCCGAGTCCAGCAGCACCGACGCCCAGGAGTGCCGCAAGGCGTGCACGGCTCCCGGGGAGTCGTCGAGCGGAGGGGGTGGCGGCGGACCGCGGGCAGGTCTGGACGTAGGGTGCGGAGGCTGTAGAGATCACGCGGGCGTCCGCCCTCGATCCGGCACTCGGAGAGGACCCATGGCCATCTACCTCGCAGCACTCTGTGCCCTGTGGGCCCTGGTGGCCGCCGTCGGCGGCATCGCAGCGATCGCTTTCGGCTGGGTGCTTCCCAACATCCGGGCGGGTGTGCGGTACAAGCGCGCCTACGGCGTGGGAGCTCTGGTGTCCGCCGTCGGCACGTCCTTCATGGCAGCCGGCGAGATGACGTCCAGCGATCTGTTGCATTCGGCGGCCCACACAGTCGGCGTCCTGTTCCTGGCTCTCAGCATCGGGCTGATCCGAGCGAGCAAGCATCCCGCGGGCACAGACCTGGGAGCCCTGGGTTAGCGGCGTGCGCACGGCCGTCGATCCAGCCGCACGCGTCTCCGGCCGTGTCCTTCCTCCGGGAAGGGCGCGGCCGGTGCCGTTCGTGCGCCGGTGGCGGAAGAACGGTGCCGGGGGGTTCTTTGCCCGCCGCGGGGCCGATCGGACCCAGTTCATGGGGAAGCGCGGGCGCACAATGGAAAGCGGGACGAGTGCCTGAGTGCGGGGTGGTGCGAGATGCGGAGCCGGTTCCGGAACGATCGGCAGCTGACCGTGCGGATGACGGTCACGCTGTTCCTGCTCGGATTGCTGTACGTGGCCTTCGTCGCCGCGTTGATCGTGTTGCTGAAGTCCTGGGTCCTGGTCGTCGTGATCGCGGCCGGGATGCTCATCGCGCAGTACTGGTTCTCGGACCGGATCGCGCTGTACGCCATGCACGGAAGGATCGTGGAGCGGGAGGAGTATCCCCAGCTGCACGGTGTCGTCGACCGGCTGTGCGCCGTGGCCGACATGCCCAAGCCCCTGGTCGCCGTGTCCGACATCGACATGCCGAACGCGTTCGCCACGGGACGCAACGCCGATCACGCCGTGCTGTGCGTGACCACCGGGCTGCTGCGCCGACTGGAGCCCGACGAGCTGGAGGGCGTCCTCGCCCACGAGCTGTCGCACGTGGCCCACAAGGATGTCGCCGTGATCACCGTGGCGTCCTTCCTCGGGGTGCTCGCGGGACTGATCGTGCGGTTCGCGTTCTACTCGCAGCTCTTCGGCGGGCGGGACCGCAAGGACCAGAACACCGTCGCCATCTTCATGGCGGTGATGGCGGTGTCCGCGGCCGTGTACGCCATCAGCTTCATGCTGATCAGGGCGCTGTCCCGGTACCGCGAACTGGCCGCCGACCGGTCCGCGGCCCTGCTCACCGGCCGCCCCTCGGCGCTGGCGTCCGCGCTGACCAAGGTGACCGGGGACATCGGCCGGATCCCGACGAAGGACCTGCGGACCGCGCAGGCCTTCAACGCCTTCTACTTCACCCCCGCGCTCGGCGCCCAGCCGGGCATCGCCAACCTGTTCTCGACCCACCCGAGCCTGGAGCAGCGGCTCGAACAACTGGCCCGGATCTCCACGGAGCTGGGCGAGCCCGCGGTGCCGGACGCGGGCACCCCGACTCCCGGAGAGGTTCTCTGACCGCATGGGGTTCCTGGACATCCTGCTCGGCCGCAGCAAGCCCGCCGTACCCGACCTCGACCAGCTCTTCGGACTGCCGTCGGCGGCCCTGACCCTCCAGGCGGCGGCCGGGTTCACCCCGACCGGGACGGGCGCGGTGTGCTTCGCGTCCGTCGAGGGCGCGGCCTTCGCCCAGGCGCACCAGGAGGCGCAGGCCCTGCTGGACGCGGACACCGCGCGTACGGGTCCCCCGGTGGAACGGAGCCGCGACGAGTACGGCTACTCGTGGCTGGTCTCCCGCCGCACCCCCGAGGACCTGCCGGCGCTGGTGAGCGATCTGCACGCGGTCAACAGCTCCCTGGAAAGCACCGGCTTCGGTCCTCAGCTGCTGTGCTCCGTGGTGGGTTTCGAGGACGGCGGCGAGCGGCGGCTCGGTCTCGTCTACCTGTACAAACGCGGGACCTTCTATCCCTTCGCGCCGCTCGCCGGCGGGGGCGAGCGGCGCGACAACGCGCTGGAGCTCCAGATCAAGGCGGTCCTGTCCGACGACCAGCGCGTCGAGCAGGACCTCGCCCGCTGGTTCCCGATCTGGGGCGCGCCGGGCCTGTGACGCCCCGCGCCGAGGAGCCCCACGCCGGGCGCTCATCCGGATTTCTCCCGACTGCACCCCATCCCATATCGCTATAAAGTCGTACGGAATCGACACAAGGGGTGCCCTCATGAGCAATCTGTTCGTCGTCGCCTACGACGATGTCGCCACCGCGAGCCGGGTGCGCGACAAGCTCTTCGAGCTGTCGAAGCAGCATCTCGTCGAGCTGGAGGACGCGGTCGTCGTCGAGCGCAGCGAGGACGGCCGGATCAAGCTCCACCAGGCGGTCAGTCACACGGCCTTCGGCGCGGCCGGGGGCGCGCTGTGGGGCGGTGTCATCGGGCTGCTGTTCCTCGCGCCGCTGCTCGGCGCGGCGGTGGGCGCGGCGGCCGGTGCCGCGGGCGGGGCGGTCACGGACACCGGGATCAACGACAAGTTCATGAAGGATCTCAGCCAGAATCTGCGGCCGGGCGCGGGCGCGCTGTTCGTCCTGGTCAAGCAGGCGGCCGGGGACAAGGTGATTCCCCAGATCGCCGGGTTCGGCGGCCAGTTGGTGCAGACCTCGCTGAGCCAGGAGCAGGAGGACCACCTGCGTGAGGCGGTCGCCGCCGCGCAGGCGAAGGCGGCCGGGGGCACCGCGCCGCCGGAGACGGGACCGGCCACGGTCGTCACGGCCACGCAGGCGACGGACTCCGGGGTCACGAAGCCGTCGCCCGGTCCGGCCGAGCCGGGCCCGAGCGGTACTCCCGCAGCGGGCTGAGCCGGGCCCGAGCGGTACTCCCGCGGCGGGCTGAGCCGAGCGGCCCGGCCCGTCGATCACCCTGTCCCTCCCGGTGGTTGAGCACCGGTTCCGGCGACCGGACGGCACCCCCGTACCCCGCCTCGGGCGCGGTGCGGTCCGCGTGCGTGAATGGGGAGATGCTCTCCGCCTTCACGCACGACCACGACGACGAACGACTGAGCTGCGTCTCCAGCGACGGTGCCCCTGCCGACGGTTCCGTCGCGACCGCCGTCCTGCTGCACGGCGCGGGCAACGGCAGCAAGGAGCGGCTGCTCCCGCTGCTCGGCGAGTTCGCCGCCCGCGGCTGCGCGGGGCTCGCGTTCGACTTCTCCGGACACGGCGAAAGAACCGGCACGCTGGGCGAGTTGAGCCTTCGGCTGCGGTTCGAGCAGGCCGTGTCGGTGATCGACGCGACGGTTCCGGCGGATGCCCCGCTGATCCTGGTCGGGTTCAGCATGAGCGGCCAGACGGCGGCCGATCTCGTACGCCACTACGGGAAACGGGCGGTGGCCCTCGTCCTGTGCGCGCCCGCGGTGTACGCCGCCGAGGCCTGGCCCCTCCCGTTCGAGGACCCGGAGAGCACCCCTCGGCAGGACGGTGCGGCGGCGCAGAGCCGGTTCAGCGGGATCCTCCGTACGCCGGACAGCTGGCGGCGGACGTCCGCGCTCGACGTGCTGCGGGACTACGAGGGCCGCGCCGTGCTCGTCGTGCCCGCCACGGACGCGGTCATCCCGCCCGCCGTGACGCAGGCTGTCGCGGAGGCGCTGGGCGCTCGCGCGGACTTCACCCGCCTCGAACTGCCGGACGCCGATCACTTCCTGGGCCTCTGGTTCCGCGACCACGCCGAGGACCGGCGCCGGCTCGTGGACCTCGCCCTCACCGGACTCGGCACCCCGGCCGGTGAGTCCACGGCGGTCCGCCCGGCCGCCCCGGCCGATGAGCCCGCCGGGGCCCACCAGGCCGGCGCAGTCCCCGAGGCCGAGGGGGCCTGAGCGACGGCGGACACGGCCCGAGCGGGCGACGACGCCGTACCTCCCCGTCGGCGGTCCGTACCGCCGGCCGCCGCCTCAGACGCCCGGTGCCGCCGGGACCACGCCCGCGATGACCGCCGCCCCCAGCGCCGCGTGGTCGGCGGCGTTGCGGTCCGTGTAGCGCAGCGCGAACTCCGCGACGGCCCGCTCGAAGGTGTCGGAGCCGCCGAGATAGGCGGCGATCGCGACGCGGTCGCCGGAGCGGGCGTGCGCGCGGGCCAGGGCGGTGCCGCACAGCCGGGCGTAGGCGCGCAGCTCGCCCGGGCCCATGCCGGCGATGTCCGCCGACTCCTTCATGTCGTGCAGCTGGCGCCAGTAGAACGCGCGTCCTTCTGGGCCGGTCGTCCAGCCGAGGAAGGCGTCACCGGCGGCCTGCATGAGCCGCTGGCCCGCGACGACCCGGCGCCCGGGATGGACGTAGGGGCCGCTGGGCAGATGTTCTTCGAGGACGGACCGTCCCGCCTGTCTGATCTGGAGGAACAGCGGGTCGTCGGCGTCCCGTCCGGCGAGCAGCACGATGAAGCAGCGGGTGCCGACGCTGCCCACGCCGACGACCTTGCGGGCGGCGTCGACGAACCGGTAGCGGTCGAGCAGCAGCCGGCGTTCCTCGGGGAGCGTGGAGCGGTAGTCGCTGAAGATCTTGCGGAGCGAGGCCATGTCCATGGCTCCGGCCGGTTCCAGGAGGGGCGGGTCGTGGACGATGCGGCGGCGGCCCCCGACGGTCTCGGTGAGTTTGCCGAGCGCCAGCAGGCTGGTGCGGCGGCGGGCCCGGGTGAGGGTGGCCTCGGCGCGTCGGCCGCGGCGGCCCGAGCGGACCAGGGGCAGCAGCAGACCGGCGTCGATGTGCTGGTACCAGACGGCCAGTTCGCCCTGCCGGGCCAGCCGCCGTACGGCCTCGCGGTACTGCCCTGCGGCGGCCCGTGCCGCTCCGAAGACGTGCTCCTCCTTGTGTCCGTTCTCCCGGGCCGCGACCGCGACGCTGGCCGCGAGCCGTTTGACGTCCCACTCGAAGGGGCCGGGGAAGGTCTCGTCGAAGTCGTTGAGGTCGAAGAGCAGGGGGCGTTCCGGAGCGGCGTAGAGACCGAAGTTCAGCAGGTGGGCGTCGCCGCACAGCTGGACGGTGAGCCCGGTGTGGGGCTGGGCGGCCAGGTCGGCCGCCATGACGGCGGCGCCCCCGCGCAGGAAGGCGAGGGGGGAGGCCGCCATCCGGGCGTATCTGATCGGCAGGAGTTCCGGAAGCCGGTCCCTGCCCTGTGTCTGGAGGATCCCGACGGGGTCGGGGCGGCCCGCGGCCGGGATCCAGCTGCCGTGCGCGGAACGGCGTACCCGCTTGCGGGCCGCCCGGCCGCGGGCGGCGCGGTCCGCCGTACCGGCCGTACCGGCCGTGACGCTGTCGCGGAGCACGGCCGTCAGTGCCTTGCGGCCCGGGCGACGTCGGCCTTGACGTCACCGGTGAGGGAGCGGTTGCTGCGGGCGGTGGCGTCCTTTGAGCCGCCCGCGGCGACGTCGTCCACCGTCACGACGGTGGTGTCGAGGAGGTTGCCGCTCGCGTCGCGGAAGTCGACCTGGACGACGTACGACTTCGCCGAGGAGGTCGGATTGGCGGCGGTGACCTTGACCGTGGCGCGCCCGTCGGAGTCGGCGGTCGCGGTCCCGTCGAGCTTCACCTCGCCCTTGGCGTCCGCGCCGCTCTTGAACTCGTCGAACTTCCGGCCGGCCTCGGCGGTCGCGGAGGCGAGGGCGTCACCGGCCTCGGTGGCGGCGGACGCGGCCTGCGAGACGGCGGAGGCGGCCCGGGAGGCGGCGGACGCCGCCTTGGACGCGGTGCCCGAGGGGCTGCTGTCGTCCGAGCAGGCGGTCAGCTGCGCGGCCAGGGCCGCCACCACGGACACGGCCAGAATCAGCCGGACCGGTCCTCGTATGCCGTCCCTCTGCTGCATCGTCTCTCCCCACGTGGTCCTGGTTCGCCTCCGGATCCCGCTTCCTCGCGGTGGCCCAAGTCAAGGCCGCGGGCCGGTCCGCCGCATGCCCGGCTGCGTCCAACGGGTGAACCTCGTCCCGTGACGGGGGTGCGTCCTGGAGGATGACAGGGGCGGAGTGCGAGTACGGAGCGACCGGACGGAGACGACGTGACGGGGAAGCCGCGGCACATCGGGGTGGCGGAGCGGCGGGCACGGCTCGGGCTGCGGCAGCGGCTGGCCCGCTCCGCGCGGGCGGCGGGTCCCGAGGAGGTGGCGGACTCCCTGGTCGCGCTGCACGGCACCGATCCGGCGACGGTGTATCTGGCGGTGGGTGCCCGGCTCGCAGACGCCGGCGGCACGGTGGCGCGGGTGGAGCGGGCCCTGTACGAGGACCGTTCACTCGTACGGATGCACGGCATGCGGCACACGGTGTTCGTGTTCCCCACCGATCTGGCTGCCGTCGTGCACGCCTCGACGGCGCTCGACATCGCGGCGAAGGCCCGTGCCGCACTGGTCAAGGACCTGGTCGCCGGAAGCGGCGGGCGGCTGACCGGGCCGTGGCTCGACGAGGTCGAGGCGTCGGCGCTCGCCGCGCTGGCCCGGCACGGCGAGGCCACGGTGAGTGAACTCAGCGTGGACGAGCCACGGTTGAAGGAGCAGTTCGCCTACGCGGCCGGGAAGAGCTACGAGGGTGTGCACACCGTCTCGTCCCGTCTGATGCGTGTCCTGGGGGTCGAGGGCCGGGTGGTGCGGGGGCGTCCGCTCGGATCCTGGACGTCGACGCAGTTCCGCTGGGCGGTCGCGCCGCCGCATCCCCCGGTCGCGCCCGCCGAGGCCCGCTCCGAGCTGCTGGACCGCTGGCTCAGGGCGTGCGGGCCCGCCACCGAGGCCGACCTGAAGTGGTGGACGGGGTGGAAGGTCACCGACGTACGGCGGGCGCTGGCCGCGAGCGGGGCGGTGGCCGTCTCGCTGGACGACGGGGTCACCGGGTACGTGGCGGCGGGTGACGAGGAGGCCGTGGACGGGCCGGACGCGCCCTGGGCCGCCCTGCTGCCCGGCCTCGATCCGACGCCGATGAGCCGGCCGGAGCGGGACTGGTTCCTCGAACCGTCCCTGCGGCCCGCCCTCTTCGACCGCAGCGGCAACGTCGGCCCGACGGTGTGGTGGGACGGCCGGGTGGTCGGGGGCTGGGCGCAGCGGCCCGACGGCGAGATCGTCTGGCGGCTGCTGGAGACCGGGGGCGTCGGCCGCGAGGCCCTGGCCGCGATCACGGCGGAGGCCGAACGTCTGCGGGGCTGGGTGGGCGAGACGCGCGTCACCCCGCGCTTCCGGACGCCCCTGGAACGGGAGTTGTCGGCGGAGTAGAGCACGGCGACACCGGGACCGGCGCCCCGGAACGGCGCTGTCCGGGTCCGGGCCGCACGGGTCGGCGCCGGCACCCGGGCGGGTGCCGGCGCCGGAACCGGTGCCGGGCGGCCCCGCCGCGAGGCGGAGCCACCCCGCGCCGGTCGACGCGCCCGGTCTCTCAGCGCGCGTACCTCATCAGGGCACGCACCATGTGACACGTGGTGTCCGACGGCGGGTGCACACCGATGAGGAGCGCGGTGCTGCGGATCTTCTCGTCGCGGGCCTGGTTCGGCACGTACACGCCGGAGTCGAGCAGGGCGATGGCGAGTCGCATCGCCTTGAGCCGGCGGTTGTGCGTGACGTACCAGTCGCGGGGGCGCCCCGGCGGCAGCGGGCGCTTCTCCACGGGCTCGTACGGCAGATCCAGCGGAACCGCCGTCTTGGATGTGGACTGGGTGGGCAGCGGCTTCAGTGCGGCAGCGGGCACAGGCATCCTCCTGTCGCGGTCAGGGCGCCGTCCGGACCCCCCGGCGACACCCTCGAACACTGCTTCTATTCTACCGCCGGGCACTGACAAAAGCCGCTGGCCACAAGCGCTTTGGGGGCGCCGTGACAGCCGGGGGAAAAGGGCTCTGGCGTAACGTGTGCGGCATGGAGATCTGGATCAATCCGGCCTGTTCGAAGTGCCGCAGCGCGATCAGCCTGCTCGACGCGGAGGGCGCCGAGTACACCGTCCGCCGGTACCTGGAGGACGTGCCGAGCGCGGACGAGATCCGTGCCGTCCTCGACCGTCTCGGCCTCGAACCGTGGGACATCACCCGGACCGGGGAGGCCGACGCGAAGGAGCTGGGGCTCAAGGAGTGGGCGCGGGACGCCGGTTCACGGGACCGGTGGATCACCGCGCTGTCCGAGCACCCGAAGCTCATCCAGCGGCCGATCATCACCGCGGACGACGGGACGGCGCTGGTGGGCCGTACGGAGGAGGCGGTACGGGACGCCATGTCCCGCTAGCCCGGCGGCCCGACGGCCGGGTCGCCCGACGGTCCGGCAGCGGCAGGAGGCGGGCCCCCTCGCCAACTCCCCTGTGATCCAGGTTACTTAAGTGAATGCCGTAACCGTTGAGTAACTGCGTTCGGCATCTCGTACATAGCGGCGTAACGCTCCCCCACTCTCTGGAGGCGCGCATGTCGCGTAGGAGAACTCTCAGCACCAAGAAGAAGATCGCTCTGCTGGTCAGCGCGGCGACCGTGGCCGGCGGCGGGGCCTTCGCCCTGGCCGCCACCTCGAACGCGGCGTCCGTGCAGACCGCTCAGACTTCTGTCGTGTGCCAGGGCCTGGCCACCGCGCTCGGCAACAACCTGAATTTCATCGCGGACCAGAAGGCCCACCCCGACTCCCAGTCGGCGGCCAGAATCGCGAACCGCGACGCGGTCGTCGCGCAGATCAAGGTTCAGCAGCAGGCCTCGGGCTGCGCTGTCGGGGAGTCGGCTCAGGGCTCCCAGACCGGCCAGCAGGCCGCCAAGCAGCCCGCGCAGTCCGCTCCGGCCCAGGCCGCCCCCGCGGCTCCGGCGCAGAGCGCCCCCGCGAACAACGCGGGCGGCGGCGCGGCGACCGGGCAGCAGGTCTGCAACGGTTCGACCGTCACGCTCTCCGGCGAGGGCGGCGCTCCGGCCGCGTCCAGCAACCAGTTCCCGGCCGGTACGAAGCTCAAGGTGACCAACCTGGACAACAACAAGTCCACGACCGTTCAGGTCACCTCGGTCTCCGGCAGCTGCGTCCTGCTCAACAACGCGGCCTTCGAACAGGTCCGTGAGCCGGGCAAGTTCCTGATCCGCCGGGCCCGTATCGAGAAGGTGGGATAACGGGCGGATCGCCACGAAAGCCCTGTCGTCGCCGACCTGCCCCGGGTCGGAGGCGGCAGGGCTTTCGCCTGCGCGGGCGGCCCTCCGCACGGACGGCCGCCCTCACCCCGGAACGGTCAACACACCTGACATCAGGGCGAATGCCCCCAGGCGGCTTCACCCGGATCGCATACGAGGAACTCCCGCCGGAGCTCCGCGGCCGCGGCGGGCGACGGGTCGGGCGATCGCGAGCGCGAACGATCACAAGCGGTCGGAGACGGTCATGCGGGCCGTGTGAGACCGGGCACATACGACCCAGGTAACACGGGGTTCACATTCGGGCAACGCTCGGGAAATCGCTGGTTGACAGGCTTCCGGTCATCCCCGGCGGCGCCCCAGTGCCGCAGCGCCGCAGCACCCGCAAGTGCGATCAAGACCCACCCCGAAGGATGTGGCCCGTGAGCTTCAAGGCTGAGTACATCTGGATCGACGGCACCGAGCCGACGGCCAAGCTCCGTTCCAAGACGAAGATCCTGGGCGACGACGCCAAGGGTGCGGAGCTGCCGATCTGGGGCTTCGACGGCTCCTCGACGAACCAGGCCGAGGGTCACGCCTCGGACCGCGTACTCAAGCCCGTGGCCAGCTTCCCGGACCCGATCCGCGGCGGCGACGACATCCTCGTCATGTGCGAGGTCCTGAACATCGACATGACGCCGCACGAGTCCAACACCCGTGCCGCGCTGGCCGAGGTCGCCGAGCGGTTCGCCGCCCAGGAGTCGATCTTCGGCATCGAGCAGGAGTACACCTTCTTCAAGGGCTCGCGCCCGCTCGGCTTCCCCGAGGGCGGCTTCCCGGCCGCGCAGGGCGGCTACTACTGCGGTGTCGGCGCGGACGAGATCTTCGGCCGTGACGTCGTCGAGGCGCACCTGGACAACTGCCTCAAGGCGGGTCTCGGCATCTCCGGCATCAACGCCGAGGTCATGCCCGGTCAGTGGGAGTTCCAGGTCGGCCCGCTCGCGCCGCTCGAGGTCTCGGACCAGCTGTGGGTCGCCCGCTGGCTGCTCTACCGCACCGCCGAGGACTTCGGCGTCTCCGCGACGCTGGACCCGAAGCCGGTGAAGGGCGACTGGAACGGCGCGGGCGCGCACACCAACTTCTCCACCAAGGCGATGCGCGAGGGCTACGACGCCATCATCACCGCGTGCGAGTCGCTCGGCGAGGGCTCCAAGCCGATGGACCACGTCAAGAACTACGGCGCCGGCATCGACGACCGTCTGACGGGCCTGCACGAGACCGCCCCGTGGAACGAGTACAGCTACGGCGTCTCCAACCGCGGCGCCTCGGTCCGCATCCCGTGGCAGGTCGAGAAGGACGGCAAGGGCTACATCGAGGACCGCCGTCCGAACGCCAACGTCGACCCGTACGTCGTGACGCGTCTGATCGTCGACACCTGCTGCACCGCGCTGGAGAAGGCCGGCCAGGTCTGATCCCGCCCAGCACTTCCGAAGAGGCGTCCACCGTCGCGGTGGGCGCCTCTTCGCGTCGCCCGGGGGAACGGCGGCCGCACGAGGTCGACTTCACGCCAAGGAGGCGTCCGAGCAGTGGGCACAGGCTCCTGTTACGGGGCCGTGTCTGCTTCAATGGGTTCATGGCCAACTTCCAGAAGTGCGTCGCGACGGGTCGCCATGACCTCGAGCCCTTCTGGCCTTCCCGTCAGCACCACGACTTCGACCGGGTGTGTTGTCGCGCGACGAACGCGCCGGCCCTCTAAAGCCGTACACCCCGGCCTTCGGCCAGCGCGCACGACGTACGTCCTCGACCGCCCCGACCACGAACTCGCGGCCGTCGAACCTCCCGACGAACTTCTCGCGCGAAAGAGCTGACCTCTCATGGCGACCACCCGTTCCTTCTCCTCCGTCGCGACCTCCCCCCTTCCCGCGCCCCCGGCCGCCCCCGCGCGGCACCGGCTGCGTGCCGTGGACCGGGACGAGGTCGCCGATGTGGCGACCTTCCTCCCCCCGGGCGCCACCTGGCTGCCCGCTCCCCAGAACGCGCTGCCCGTCCTGCCGGGACAGCCCCCGATGATCGGCTACCTGGTCCTCGTACCGGCCGATCAGCAGCCCCTGCTGCCGGTCGCCGTCACGGCCCCGGCCGAGCCCGTCGGCGGCGCCGCCGACGGCACCGGGACCGCCGATCCGCTGGTGCGCGTCGACACCGTGCAGCGCACCGCCGAGGTCGACGGGCAGGCCCTGGACCTCACCTATCTGGAGTTCGAGCTGCTTGCGCATCTCGTCCGGCATCCGCACCGGGTGCACACCCGCGACCAGCTGGTCTCCACGGTGTGGGGCTACGGCCACGTCGGTGACGGGCGGACCGTCGACGTCCATGTGGCGCGGCTGCGCCGCAAGCTCGGCGCCCGGCACCGGCAGGCGATCCAGACGGTGCGCCGGGTGGGCTACAAGTACACGCCGCCGACCGGCCGCTGACCTCCACGGACCGCAATCCCGTACGGCTGCGGCCGCGTCCGGGGCGTCCGGCGAATCTCCTGTCGGCAGATCGGAGTTCCGCCGGACGGCCCGCGCGGGCACAGTCGTCCGTATGACACGCAGACTTCTGATGCTGGGCGGTACGGAGTTCGTGGGGCGCGCGGTCGTGGAGGCGGCGCTCACCCGGGGGTGGGACGTGACCGTCTTCCACCGGGGCCGCCACGAACCCCCTTCCGGTGCACGGTCGTTGCTCGGCGACCGCACCACGGCGGACGGCCTCGCGGCGCTCGCGGGCACCACGGACACCTGGGACGCCGTCGTCGACACCTGGTCGGCCGCCCCGCGCCCCGTCCGGGACGCGGCGCGACTGCTGGCCGGACGGGCGTCCCGCCATGTGTACGTGTCGAGCTGCTCGGTGTACGCCCGGCCGCGCGCCGCCGGGTTCGCCGAGGACGCCCCGCTCGTGGAGGGCGCGTCGGCGGGCGCCGACGCGACCGACTACGCCCGGGACAAGCGGGGCGGGGAACTGGCCGCCGCCGATGCCTTCGGCGCCGACCGGTCGCTGCTCGTGCGGTGCGGACTGATCCTCGGGCCGTACGAGAACGTCGGACGGCTTCCGTGGTGGCTGGACCGGATCGCGGCCGGGGGTCCGGTGCTGGCCCCCGGGCCCCGTGATCTGCCGCTCCAGTACGTCGACGTCCGGGATCTGGCGGAATGGACGCTCGGCGCCGTGGAGGCCGAACTCGCCGGTCCGTACAACCTGGTGAGCGCCCCGGGACACAGCACCATGGGGGCGCTGCTCGACGCCTGCGTCGAGGCCACCGGGTCGCGGGCCGAGCTGCGCTGGACGGACCCCGCGACCGTGCTCGGCGCCGGGATCGAGCCGTGGACGCAGCTTCCGGTGTGGGTGCCGCCGGACTCCGAACTGCACGCCTCGGTGTACGCGGGCGATGTGTCACGGGCCCTGCGGACGGGCCTGCGGTGCCGGCCCGTCGAGGAGACCGTCGACGCCACCTGGAACTGGCTCAGGTCGCTCGGCGGCCCCGGCCCCCGGCGCGCCGACCGGCCCGCGGTGGGACTGGATCCCGCGGTGGAGGCGAAGGTCCTCGGAATCTGAGACCCGGGAATTCCCCGCTTCCGGCAGTTCGGCCGTGCCGGATCGAACTCGGTTGCGAGGAAGGGAAGTTGGAGCACCGTGGACGGCCGTCCGATGGCAGCCCACGGTGCTCCGCGGACCTCGGACGGTTACTGAATACGAGTCAAGAAAACCGCCCTCAAACCTGAATTCCGAGATCAACTCCCGGAAATTCGCGGGCTTCTGGGTCCATTGTGACCGAATTGGTCTCAGGACTTTCCAAGATTCTTCCGAGACACCTGAACACCTCTGGCACCTCCCGCGTATGGAATGGAGCCGCTTCACTCCTGTCGGGCGCCTCGCTGCCCCGCAAGGAAGTCAGAGGAGTTCCATGGGACGCAACATTCGAAAACGCCGTTCGCCGCTGGCGGTTCGCGCCGTTGCCGCGTCGGCAGCGCTCGCGATCGGTGGGGGTGGGCTGGTCTGGGCGAATTTCTACGCCTCGGCGCACGAGACCAACTCGGGGCGCAACACCACCAAGTCCGCGCCCGCCCAGGTGGCCACCATCAGCTGCCCGGACGTCGGCCAGAAGCTGTCCAACGTTCCGAACCAGGCGCGGGGCCAGGTCGACGGGGAGCTGGCGACACTCGACCAGCAGATCACCGCCGCCTACCAGCGACTCGCGACCACGCGTGACGCGCAGGTGAGAGACGCGAGCTTCGTCCAGAACTCCATCCTCACGCCGCTCAAGCAGAACCGGTCGGTGATCATCGACCGGATCAAGCTGGAGATCAACCGCGTCGGCGGCAGGGCTCCGGGCTGGCTCGACGGGCTCTCCACCTGTACGGGCCAGCCCGCCGCGGGTCAGGCCAACGGCGGCCAGAACAACGGCGGCGCCACGGCCACGGCCGCTCCGTCCGCCGCCGCGAGCGCGAGTGCCGGTGCGGGTGCCGGTGCCGGTGCGGGTGCCTCCGCGAGCGCGAGCGCACCGGCCGGTGGTGCCCAGGCGAACAACGGCGGACAGGCCGGCAACGGTCCGCTCGCCACCGACTTCGTCGACATCACGAAGGTCCAGCCGAACGTCGCCGCCAAGCCCGCTGTCGGGGCCGCCGGTTCGCGCGGTGTGTTCTCGTCGTCCTGCGGTGTCAACGCGAACAAGAAGTTCAACACGGACAACGTGATCGTGGCGCCGGGTGTCTCCAACGGCGCGCACCACCTGCACGACTACGTCGGCAACCAGTCGAACGACGCCTTCGCCACCAACGACACGTTCGCTGCGGCGCAGACGTCCTGCGCCAACCAGGGCGACAAGTCGACGTACTACTGGCCGGTCGTGCGTATCCAGAACGGCACCCAGGACTTCGACCAGAACAACCTGGGCGGCGGCAAGGAACTCAACGTCGGCGCGATCCAGCGGGTGAAGCAGGCGCAGATCAAGTTCGTCGGCAGCCCGACCAGCAAGGTCGTCGCGATGCCGAAGTTCCTGCGCATCATCACCGGTGACGCCAAGACCACGACCAACGGTCTCGCGAACGCCAACGCCCACTGGAGCTGCACCGGCTTCGAGAACAAGGTGCAGCTGACGCAGCAGTACCCGATCTGCCCGCGCGGCAGCACCGTGGTCCGCACCTTCGCCTTCCAGAGCTGCTGGGACGGGGTGAACATCGACAGCGCGAACCACCGTACGCACGTGGCCTTCGCCGACGCCCAGGGCAACTGCGCCAACGGGTTCAAGGCGATCCCGCAGCTGACGATGCGCCTCGTCTACAACTTCCGGGCCCCGACCCTCACCAACGGGCAGATCAAGAACGCCTACGCGGTGGACGGTTTCCCGGAGCAGCTGCACAAGCCGGCCACCGACCACGACGACTTCATCAACGTCTTCGACGACGCCCTGATGAACAAGATGGTCACCTGCATCAACAACGGCCAGCGTTGTAGGTAGCCCCACCGAGAAGGCCGGTGGCGGGATCTCCCGCCACCGGCCTTCTTGTGTGCCCGCCCGGGTCCCGCGCGGTCAGCCGCTGTGCTGATGACCCGAGTGCGAGGCCCCCTGCTCCAGCGTCCCGCCCAGCCGGCCGCGCAGCGTCGTGACCATCTTCTGGTCCCCCACCGCGACCCACTTGGCGCCCACGAGGTACGAACCGCCGTAGTCCTTGGCCCCGTTGAGCCACTCGCGCTGACCGCGGTCGGTGGCGAAGGTCGCCAGGATGAACTTGCCCGCGCTGATCTTGCAGACGCCCTGGCGGATCTCGTCCGCGTCGGTCTGGATGCTCGGCCTGCACTTCACCTCGGCGGCCAGCTCCTCAAGACTGCCGGTGGCCGTGGGCGGCACGGTCTCCTTCGCCGCCGCGCTCTTGCCGTCCGATCCGCCGCCGCAGCCGGTCAGTGCCAGCAGGGCGGCGGCCACGGCCGCCCCGGTCAGGAGCTTCCCGCGTGTCAACCTCATACGTTCCTCCGGTACCTGTCGGCGTTCACGCCGAGAAGAGCCCCGGCGAGGGCTCTGCCTTCGATACGGCTCCGGGCGGCCCGGTGCTCAATCCGCCCCCGCGGACGGGGAACCCGGTACCGCCCGGGACACGGTTGTGCGAGGGTGACACCCGTGAACGAAGACTGGGAAGAGCGTACGGCGGCGGCCTGGGCCCGTTTCGACGACTACGAGGAGGAGCGGGCGGCGGACTTCCGCGGGGTGATCGACGCGCTGGTCGCGGAACTGCCGGCGGACAGCCCCCTCGGCCCCTTCGAGCAGGCCTGCGCCTGGGACTCGACGGGCCACTCCGACAAGGCCGTCCCCCTGTACCGGGAGGCTCTTGCCCGGGGTCTGAGCGGTTACAAGGGCCGCCGGGCGCGGATCCAGCTCGCCAGTTCGCTGCGCAACATCGGCCAGGCGGACGAGGGCGTCAAGCTCCTCACCCCCGAACTGGTCGCGCCCTCGGACGAACTGGACGACGCGGTCCGTGCCTGCCTGGCGCTCTGTCTCGCCGATCTCGGCCGCGAACGCGAGGGCCTGGCCCTGGTGATCGGCGCGCTGGCCCCCCATCTGCCGCGCTACCAGCGGTCGATGGCCAACTACGCCCGCCTGCTCGTCGAACCCGGGGAATCCGCGGGCTGAGTCCCCCGCGGGGCCGGTGACCATCCGCCGATTCGCTCGTTCTGCTGAACGTGCAGTCACAGGATGTAGCCCCGCGCCCCGCACCCTCCTCCGGAGCGGTCGTCGACGTCGAGCAGGCCGAGGCCGCGCTCGTCGAGCACTACCCGCGGCTGGTCCGGCTCGCCTATCTGATGCTCGCGCCGAGCCTCGGCCGCAACCGGCGGGTGCTGACCGCGCACGCCCTGGCCCAGCGCGCCCTGCCGCGGGGCAGGGCGGCGGGCGACACGTCGGCGATCCCGGCCCAGCAGAGCGGCGGCGGCCGTGACGGCGACCCGGGCTACGCCTTCGTACGCCTCCAGGTGGTGCGCGCGGCGCTGGAGGCGGGACTGCCGCTGCGGCGGCGGGCGTGGCCCAAGCGGTCCCAGCTGCCTCCGCTCCTCCCCCAGGTGTGGGGCCTGCGACTGTTCCCCCGCTCCGGCGGCGCCGACGAACTCGCCCTGGACCAGCGGCTGTCCGCGCTCTCCGGGCCGGCCCGCGCCGCCTACGTGCTGCGCGGTCTGGAGAAGCTGGCCGACGCGCCGCTGCGCCGGGTGCTGGCGGCGGCGGGGGTGGGCGACCCGGCCGCGGCGCTGCGGGAGGCCTCGGGCGTCGAGGCACGGGACGCGCTGCTCGAGTCCCCCGAGTTCGACCCCTGCTCGCTCCAGGCCCGGCCCACCGATCTGATGCGGCGCAGGCAGCACATGAAGGCCGCGTTCGCCGCCACCGCCGCCGCGGCCGTGTGCGGCGCGCTGCTGGCACTGCCGGGCGACGGCTGGGGGCCGGACGGCGCAGCGGCCCCCTCGTACGCGCAGAACCCGGCCGCCGAGGCCGCGCTGGACCCGGCCCGGCTGGAGCGGGTGGCGCCCGCGGCCTGGGAGTCCTCCGCGCGCACCGACTTCTCCGTCTGGCCGGCCCGCGGCGGCCTCGTCGGCGACACCGCGCTGCTGCGCCGCGCGCTCGCGGTCTGGGCGAGGCCGGGCGAGTCCGTCCAGGTCTCGGCGACACCCGGCACGCCCTCCGGCGCTCCGCCCGGACCGCCCCAGCTGCTGTACGCGGGGGTCGTCGACCAGGCGCGCGTGGTGCTCCTGTACGACGGTCTGCGCATCGCGCGCTACGCCGAGCCGAAGGACGGCACGGGCGGCGCGGCCCTGGACTTCGCGCGGGCCGACGGGGCGGACGGGGCGGAGGCGAGCGCGGTGGTGCTGGGCCGCGCCGACGGCAACGTCCGCTATCTGACCGCGCCCTGGGTGACCAAGGCCGCCGAGCGCGATCTGCTCAAGCCCTCGGCCGGGGCGATGGACCTCACCCGGTCCGCGGACGGCACCACCTCTCCGCTGGCCGGTCCGCCGCAGACCGGCGCGTGCACGTCGTGGAACGTGCTCCAGGTCCAGGACGCCACCGGCACCCGGCTGCTGACCGACCTCGGCGAGCTGATCCCGGCCCACCTCACCGCGGGCAGGCCGGCCGCGCCCCGGGAGGCGGCGGGGGCGGAGAACCTGCGGGAGTGGGCGCCGTTCGCGTGCTCGCTGGCCACCATGCGCTCGCAGGGCGTGCGGAGCGTGAACGCCTGGGAGTACGCGCGCCAGCCGCTGCCCGACGCGAGCGGATCGGCGGCCTGGGTGTGCACGCGTGCCGACACCTGGCGCGGCGGCGGCACCCGGGTGCTGGCCCAGTTCCGTACCCCGGGCGGGGTGTACGGGGCGGTGGCCGCGAAGGCCGAGAACTCCCCGGCGTGCGGCTCCCGCGATCCTCATGTGCTGGCCGGTGTGCTGTGGAAGTCGGGCGGCGGGGTCTGGTATCTCCTCGCGGCCGGCGGCAAGGGCACCGCGTCGGTCCGGGCGACCGGCGGGGTGAGCGGCTCCGCGCCGGGCCCCCTGCTCACCGTGCGGGCCACGCAGGGAGCGCAGGCCGAGCTGAAGGGGACCCTGACGGACGGCCGTGACATCACCGGGCTGCGCTGACCGCCGGGACACCGGCCGCGGGCCCGGCACGGGGACGACGGCTTCGGTACGGGCACACCGGCCCGCTTTGCTGACAGAGACGTAAACAAGTGGGCGCAGAGGGCTTCTCCGGGCGCCTACCCGTCAGTACATTGACGCCATGTCTAACACGCAGGGCCGGCTGCCCCGGCCGGTCGAGTCCGAGCGGACGGCCCTCAAGGCACGGAAGGTGTCGTTCTCCTGGGAGGACACCCCGCTGCACTGGGTGCCGGGAGAGCCCTTCGCCACGCACACCATGAACGTGCTGCATCTGCTGCTGCCGGCCGGCGAGCGGTGGTTCGTCCATGTGTACCGGCAGGTCCTGCCCCTCATCCGCGACGAGCGGCTGCGCCAGGACGTCATCGGGTTCATCGGGCAGGAGGCGACGCACTCGCAGGCCCACGACGAGGTGCTGCCCCATCTGGCGGCCCTGGGGCTCGACCCGACGCCGTACACCGCGCAGGTCGACTGGCTCTTCGAGAAGCTCCTCGGCGACCGGACCCTGCCGCCGGGCAGGGCGCGCCGCTGGTGGCTGCTGGAGCGGGTCGCCCTGATCGCCGCGATCGAGCACTACACCGCCTTCCTCGGCGACTGGATCCTGAACTCGGAGGAGCTGGACCGGCGCGGCGCCGACCCGGTCATGCTGGACCTGATGCGCTGGCACGGCGCCGAGGAGGTCGAGCACCGCTCGGTGGCCTTCGATCTGTTCGTGCACCTCGACGGCAGCTACCGGCGGCGCGCGCGGACCTGGGCGACGGCGTTCACCGCGCTCGTCTTCCTGTGGCAGCGCGGGGCCCGGTTCTTCATGGAGAACGACCCGACGCTCGTGAACGGCCGGGCGAGCTTCAAGGCCTTCCACACCGCGGGGAAGCGGGGCGTGCTGCCGCCGACCGGCGCCCTGCTGAGGTCCGTCCCCCGCTATCTCAGCCGCGCCTACCACCCCTCGCAGGAGGGCTCCACCGAGCAGGCCGCCGCCTATCTGGCCGTCTCCCCCGCCGCGACGGCCGCCTCGGCCGCCGAGAAGGCCGCAGGTGCCGCGTGACGCCGAGGCTCGGGACCGTCGTCGCCGTCGCCGGGGCGGCCGTGCTCGTACGGCGTGCGCTGCGCCGCCGGATCGGGGCGTCACCGCTGTGGCCGCTGCCCGCGCTGGAGGACCCCGTCTCGGGCCGGCCACGCTCACGGACCCTGCGACTGCGGGTCGGGCGCCACGAGACCGTCGCCGACGGTGTCGTCCTGCTGCGGCTGGAAGGCACGGACCTGCCTCCCTGGGAGCCGGGAGCCCATCTCGAAGTGGTGCTGCCCTCCGGGCTCGTGCGGCGGTACTCCCTGTGCGGGGACCCGGAGGACCGCTCCTCGTACACCGTCGCGGTCCGGCTCGTCGAGGACGGGCGGGGCGGTTCGCGCGAGGTGCACGAACAGCTCCGGGAGGGCGTGGGCGTCGAGGTGCGCGGACCGCGCAACCGCTTCCCGCTCGTGGCGGCGCCCGCCTACGTCTTCGTCGTGGGCGGCATCGGGATCACCCCGGTGCTGCCGATGCTGCGGGCCCTCCCGGAGGACGCCGACCGGCGGCTGCTGTACGGCGGCCGGACGCGCGCCTCGATGCCGTTCCTCGAGGAGATCGAGAAGCAGGACCGCACGAAGGTCACCGTCGTCGCCGAGGACGAGGACGGACTGCCGGACCTGGACGCGCTGTTCGCGGACCTCGTGCCGGGGACGGCGGTCTACTGCTGCGGACCGGACGGGCTCATGGCGGCCGTCGAGGCGCGGATCCCGGCCGGGGTCGCACTGCACCTGGAGCGGTTCACCGCCTCCGCGCCCGGTGCGGGCGACACCGCCTTCGAGGTCGAACTCCGGCGCAGCGGACGCACGGTGACCGTGCCCGCCGGTTCGACGGTCCTCGCGGCGGTCCGTGAGGCGCTGCCCGGCACGCTCTACTCCTGCGAGCAGGGATTCTGCGGAACCTGCCGGCAGCGGGTCCTGGAGGGGGAGGTCGAGCACCGCGACGAACTGCTCACGGACGCGGAGCGTGACGACTCGATGCTGATCTGCGTCTCGCGGACCCGCGGCGAGCGCATCGTGCTGGACATGTGGACGTCCGCCGCCCGGACCGGCCCGTTCCGGGCCGGATCCGATCGGTAAAGTATCCGCATGACAACCGGGGTACGCCGCAGGATGGGTGTCGAGGAGCGACGGCAGCAGCTGATCGGTGTCGCCCTCGAACTGTTCAGCCGACGCTCGCCCGACGAGGTCTCCATCGACGAGATAGCCTCGGCCGCGGGCATCTCGCGACCCCTGGTCTATCACTACTTCCCGGGCAAACTCAGCCTGTACGAAGCGGCGTTGCAGCGTGCCTCCGACGATCTCGCGGAGCGTTTCGTGGAGCCCCGCGAGGGCCCGCTGGGCGCGCGGCTGCTGCGGGTGATGCGCCGCTTCTTCGACTTCGTGGACGACCACGGGCCCGGTTTCGCCGCGTTGATGCGGGGCGGCCCGGCCGTCGGCTCGTCGACGACCAACGCGCTCGTGGACGGCGTACGGCAGGCGGCTTATCTCCAGATCGTGTCGCATCTGGACGTCGAGGACCCGCCCGCCCGGCTGGAGCTGGTGATCCGCTCCTGGATCTCGCTCGTCGAGTCGACGGCGCTGATCTGGCTGGACGGACGGCGGATCGAGCGCGGCGAGCTGGAGGTGCAGCTCGTCCACGACTTCGCGGCCCTGGCCGCGGTGAGCGCCGCCTACGACCCGGAGGTCGCCGCGCTGCTGCGCAAGGGACTGAGCGACGAGCCGGGCGACGGGCCCTTCACCGACCTCGTCGTCCGGCTGCTCGCGCTCGCCGCGCCGCCGGAGGCGTAGGAGCGGGGGTTACGCCTCGAACTTCCGGTACGACGGGTCGAGATCGCGCACCTCGGTGGAGACGTGCAGCGTGACCCCGTCGACCGGCTCGATGTGCTTGCGCAGCAGCTCCAGCGGGGCCTCGGAGAGCTTCGCCCTGGTCTCCTCGCTGCGGCCCGCGAGCAGCGCGAGCGTGACGTGCACGACGGCCGGGCCCGTGCCGCCGCCCACCACGTCGCCCACGATCTCGTCCGCGGTCCGCAGCGTGCGGGTCTTGCACGCCTCCAGCCGTGCGGCGGCCGTCTCGACGACCACGGGGTGCAGCGCGAGCGCGAACGCGCGCCAGTCGACGTGGTCGAGTGCCGGGGAGAACTCGACGGTGATCTGCGGCATGGGTGCTCCTGTTCCGGGGGTCTCCGGCTCACCCTAGCCGCCCCGCCCGGCGGGACCCGGACGGCGGCGGACGGAGAACGGGGGCGGCCCCGGACACCCGTCGTGCTCAGGGTGTCCGGGGCCGCCCCACCGGGTCGGGCCGTGGTCACGGGGTCCGGGTGAACACCGCCACCGTGCGGGCGGGAACGGTGAAGGAGCCCGTTCCCTTCGCGTAGGACGAGGACTTGACGACGGAGTCCGAGCCCTTCGCCTGCACCGGGTGCAGCCGGTAGCCGGTCCCGGCCAGGGAACCGACGGTCTGCTTCTGCTGCTCCGGGGTCGCGTTGAAGACGATCACCAGGTCGCCGAGGCGCGCGGTGATGACTCCGGGGGTCTCGTCCTTGCCCGACAGCGGGAAGGAGAGCCGCGACTGCACCTGGGCTGCCGTGGCGAGCGAGAAGACCTTCTCCGTCGAACGGATCCGCTGGAGGTCCTGGAAGGCGGCCGAGGTGCCGTCGATCTGGTCGCAGCCGACCTTCACGGAGGTCAGCAGCGGCTTGGCGTAGGGCCACTTCGAGGAGTTGTCCGCGGCCGTCGGCAGTCCGCGCCCGAATCCGTTGCCGTCCTGGCAGTTCCAGTGGATGGCGTTGAACCAGTCACCGCTGTCGAAGGAGTTGCGGTCGAGCGACTTGGAGCGCAGCAGGTCGGAGCCGGCCTGGGAGAGGGACGGACCCTGCGAGAGGGTGGCCGTGGCCATCGCCAGGACCTGCATCCGGGCCCGGTCGGCGGCGCTGGTCGTCGCGGGCAGCTTGTACGTCAGCGCGTCGTACAGCGACTCGTTGTCGTGCGCGTCGGCGTACGAGAGCGCGTCGCCGGGCGCTGCCGCGTAGCCGGCGGGCTGGCCGTTGTAGTCGATCTCGGAGCCCTTGACCTCCTTGCCGTCGGAGTCGGTGAAGCGGTACGAGGCCAGGTTGCCGGTCAGGCCGACCTTGATGAGGTCCTGGTAGTGCAGCAGGCGGGCCTTCTGCTCGGCCGGGGTGCCGTTGCCGGTCGAGGAGTTGGGGTCGGTGTACAGGCCCGAGGCGAAGCCCTGGATCCCGGGGTCGGAGTCGAAGGGGCTGCCGCCGCGGACGGCGTCACGGGCGCGGTCGGAGAAGGTCGCGATGCCCGTCCCGGCCATGTTCTTCTGGGTGGCCTGGACGAAGCGGGCGTCGTCGGCCACCTCGCCGAAGTTCCAGCCCTCGCCGTACAGGATGATCTTCTTGCCGTCGACGCCGTCCTTGGCGGGGGTCAGCCCGTCGAGGGCCTTCCTGACCGCGAGGATGTTGGCCTTGGGCTGGTGTCCCATGAGGTCGAAGCGGAAGCCGTCGACCTTGTACTCCTTGGCCCAGGTGACGATCGAGTCGACGACCAGCTTGCCCATCATGGCGTTCTCGGTCGCCGTGTTGGAGCAGCAGGTGGAGTTGGCGACGCTGCCGTCGGCGAGGAGCCGCTGGTAGTAGCCGGGGACGATCTTGTCGAGGACGCTGGTGTCGGCCTGGCCGCTGGCGGCGGTGTGGTTGTAGACCACGTCCATGACGACCCTGAGGCCGTCCTCGTTCAGCGACTTGACCATCCTGCGGAACTCGACCGTGCGGCCGGTGCCGTCGGGGTCGGTGGCGTAGGAGCCCTCGGGGACCGTGTAGTGGTACGGGTCGTAGCCCCAGTTGTAGGCGTCCTTGGCGGCGGTCTTGGCCACGCACTCCTGCTGCTTGTCGGAGTCGGCGGCGTAGGAGGGGAGGTCGCAGTCGGTGCTCTGCTGGTCGGCCTTCTTCTCGGGGATGGTGGCGATGTCGAACGTGGGCAGCAGGTGCACGTACGAAGTGCCGGACTTCGCCAGCTGCTTCAGGTGCCTGGAGCCGTCGCTGTTCTTGTCGGTGAAGGCGAGATAGGTGCCCTGGTCCTTCGCGGGGACGGTCTTGTCCGCCACCGAGAAGTCGCGGACGTGCAGTTCCTGGATCTGCGCGTCCCGCAGCGGTACGGCCTTGGGCTTCCTGAGCGCCGACCAGCCGGACGGGGCGAGGGACTTGGCGTCCAGGTCGACGACCAGGCTGCGCTCCGAGTTCGCGGTCAGGGCGACGGAGTAGGGGTCGGTCACCTTGTTGGTGACGATCTTGCGGACGCTGGGCGCCCACACCTTGACGACGTAGCGGTAGGGCTTGTTCGTCCAGGACTTGTGGCCGTTCACGGACCAGACGCCGGTGGCGTCGTCGCGCTTCATGGCGACGGTGGAGCCGGCGAGGTCGAGGCTCACGGACTGGGCGGTGGGGGCCCACACCGAGAGGGTGGGGACGCCCTTGTGGAAGACCGGTCCGAGGTGTGCCTTCGTCGCGGGGTACAGGTCGTCGAGGGCTCCGGCGATCTGCACGCCGGTCGCCGCGAGCACGGCGCCGTTGGCGGCCCGCTGCGAGGCGACGAGCTGGCCGCCGAGCGCGGAGCGCACCCGGGCGCGGTCGCGCGGGTCGACGGACCAGGCGGTGTACGTCTTCAGATAGGGGAACTTGGCCTTCTGGGCGTCGGTGAGGGTGGTCTTCTCCAGCCGCAGCCAGCGCTCGTCGTCGCTGGTCAGCCCGCCGTCCTTGACGGCGATGGAGCCGTCGCGGGAGGAGAGGAGCTGGGTGGAGACGGCAGCGTCGGAGCCGTTCCAGGCGACCGTGTCGCGGTCGATCCAGACCGCCTTGGAGGTGGTCAGGTCGAGCGCGGCCGCGCTGCCCTTGGGCTGCGGCAGCAGGTACTTCTCCTGGCCGTCCAGCAGCCACACCTCGTGGCCGTTCGCCGTGAGGTCGAGCGACTGGTCGGTGGGCAGGTCCTTGGCGTCGCCCTTGTGGATGATGTAGCTGAGGCTGGTCGCGCCTTCGGCGAGCGGCACCTCGAAGACGGCTCCGTAGGCGTCGGTGCGCACCGGCTCCAGGGGCTTCGTCCAGTCCGTGGGCGTCGCGGCCCCGGTCCACACGTGCAGGCCCCAGCCGGTGTAGTCGCCGTCGGCGCGGTGGTAGTGGACGACCGCCTTGGTCTTGTCCTGGGCGGGCAGGTCGGGCTGTTCGGTCAGGACGGTGTCCTTGCCCTGCTCGACCCAGACCTCGCCGGTCTTGGTGACGTCGATCGTGCGGTCGCTCGCGACGTCCTTGTTGCCGTCCTTGTCGATGACCAGGAAGCCCACGCTGGAGGCGCCCGGCTTCAGCTTGACGTAGGCGAAGGCGCCGTAGGCGTCCCGGCCGACGAAGTCGTGGCCGGCCGGCCACGTGGTGGCCTCGCCGTCGGCGATGTCGCCCCAGGCGTACAGGCGCCAGTCGGTGTAGTCGCCGTCGGTGCGCTTGTAGTGGACGACCGCGTAGTCGCGCGAGGAGGCCGTCGGGACCTCGGCGGCGGGCGCGGTGCCGGTGGTGGACCCGGCCGTCGCGCTCGCGGTGTGTCCGGCCGAGTCGACGACGACGGCCTTGTAGCGCAGGGCCGTTCCGGCCGGTACGCCCTTGCCGATGGCCTGGGTGACCTTGTACGGGGCGTGGTCGGCGGAGCCGAGGGTGTGCCAGGCGCCGTTGCCGGTCTGGGCGGCGAAGACGACGCGGTCGAGCTGTCCGCCGGTGACGTCCGCCGACAGTTCGACGGTGCCGGTGGCGCCCGCGGCGGGGGCCTTCAGCGTCAGCGTGGGCCTGGTCGCGGGGGCGGCGAGCCGGCCCGCGGCCTTGAGGACGATCGCCGATCCGGCCGGGACCGTGACGGTGACCTTCTTGTCCGCGTCGCTGGTCGCCGAGTCCGTCGTCCCGTACAGGGCACGGAAGTTCATGTTCGCCGAACCGGTCGCGAACGTGGCCGTCTTGGCCTCGTCGGCGTTGTTCACGGCGACGACGTACTCGGTGCCGGTCCTCGCGTCGGTGCGGGAGAAGGCGTACACGCCGGCGCCGTCGGCCGCGTAGCGCTCCGTCTGGACTCCGTCGGCGAGGGCCGGGTTGTCCTTGCGCAGCTTCGACAGGGCGCTGATCGTCTTGTAGAGCGGCGCGTTCGTGTCGTAGGCGTCGCTCGCGGCCGTACGGGCGGTGCCGATCTCGTCGTCGTCGAGGTAGTCCGTGATCTTGGAGGCGAACATCGGCTGGCGGGCGTCCTTGTCGCCGCCGGAGCCGGTGAAGCCCTGCTCGTCGCCGTAGTAGACGACGGGGTTGCCGCGGCTGAGGAACATCAGCTCGTTGGCGAGTTCGTCCTTCTTCAGCAGCTGGGCGTCGGTGGCCTTGGGGTTGTCCTGGTCCAGGAAGTACCCGATGCGGCCCATGTCGTGGTTGCCGAGGAAGGTGACCTGCTCGTAGGCGTTGGCCTTGTCGGTCGTGTACTTGTAGTCGTCCGCGAACAGGGACGAGAGCTTCTGCGCGCTGCCGCCCTGGGAGGCGTAGGAGCGGGCCGCGTCCTGGAACGGGAAGTCGAGGGTGGCGTCGAGCCGGCCCTGGGTGACGTAGGGCGAGGTGATCGAGGTGTCGGCGGAGTAGACCTCGCCGAACATGAAGAAGTTCTTGCGTCCGTGCTGGGCCGCGTAGGCATCGAGGGCGGTCGCCCACTGCGTCCAGAACTCCATGTTCACGTGCTTCACGGTGTCGATCCGGAAGCCGTCGATGCCGAAGTCCTTGACCCAGCGCTCGTAGATCTTCTCCATGCCGCTGACGACCTCGGGACGCTCGGTCCACAGGTCGTCGAGGCCGGAGAAGTCGCCGTAGGTGGCGGATTCGCCCGCGTAGGTGGAGTCACCGCGGTTGGAGTACATCGTCGTGTCGTTGAGCCACGACGGGACCTTCACGTTCTTCTTGGCGGCGGGGACCGTGGGTGTCCGGGGGAAGGAGCCGTTGCCGACCGACGGGAAGCCCTTGGTGCCGTTCGCGTAGTCCGCGTCGTCGAACGGCCTGCCGTCCTTGGTCAGATACGGGAAGGCGCCCTTGGAGAGGTAGTCGTAGGACTTCTCCTTGTAGTCGACCACGTCGGCGGTGTGGTTGGTGATGACGTCGAAGAAGACCTTCATGCCCTTGGCGTGGGCCTTGGAGATCAGCGTCTCCAGGTCCTTGTTGGTGCCGAAGTGCGGGTCGACCTTGGTGAAGTCGGTGATCCAGTAACCGTGGTAGCCGGCCGAGGCGTCCTTGCCGGTGCCC
The DNA here is from genome assembly GCF_037940415.1 of Streptomyces sp. f51. Classification (NCBI taxonomy): domain Bacteria; kingdom Bacillati; phylum Actinomycetota; class Actinomycetes; order Kitasatosporales; family Streptomycetaceae; genus Streptomyces; species Streptomyces sp. f51. The sequence goes on from NZ_CP149798.1 coordinate 1,960,726, forward strand.
TGGACGGGCTGGTTCTTGAAGATCGGCGCCATCCAGATGGCGGTGGTGCCGAGGCCCTTGATGTAGTCGAGCCGCTTCGTCAGGCCCTTGAGGTCGCCGCCCTGGTAGAAGCCCTTGTCGGTGGGGTCGTAGCCGGTCGACAGCCGGGAGCCGGTCAGTCCTCCCTCGTCGTTGGAGGTGTCGCCGTTGGCGAAGCGGTCCGGCATGACGAAGTAGAACTGGTCACGGGTGGAGTCGTGCCGGGACGGCGTCGCGGCGAGCTTCGCGTCCGACGGCGGTGCGGGCGGGGTCTGGGCCCGCGCCACAAGGGGTTGCGCAAGCGATACGGCCAGTGCGGCGGCGAGGACGGCTGCACGCAGCCTGGGGCGGCTGAAGCGGCTCGCCGGCCCTCTCGGTATCAGGTCCACAGTCGTGAACTCCTAGCGATTACGGCGTACTCGGGTCCGACCCCGCGCAGCGTTTCGGCCACGATGCCGAACGCCCGCGTGACCGTATCGCTCACGCAAGGTTTACAGCAAGAGTCTTGCAACATGCGGAAAGGGTTTTCAGCAGCTGGACTTGCCCGCGTAGATCGCGAGTGCCGTGTTGGCGCCCAGCGTCGCCGTGAACTGGCCCGAACTGTTCACCGTGATGCTCGTGTTGTTCTGGACGTTGCAGTACGTTCCCGCGGCGAGGGAGGTGCTGTAGGTCCGGCTCAGCGACGAGGTCTCGTGGTTGATGGCCACGAAGCCCTTGGTGCCGCGGCCGAAAGCGATGGCGTCGTTGCCGTCGTCCCACCAGTTGGAAAGCGCTTGTCCACGGGTGGCGTTGCGGAACGCGACCATCGACTTGATCTCCGGCCAGGCGTGCTGGCACTTCCAGCCGTCCTGCCAGCAGGCGTTGACGGTACCGCCGTTGGGAGGTCCGGCGTCCGCGTCCGACCACTCGTAGCCGGAGTTGATGTCGGGGGCTCCGTAGGGGTAGGCGAGCATGAAGACGTTGGCGAGGGTGTAGTTCGCCCCGTCCTTGTAGTTGAGCGTCGAGCCGTTGCGCTCGGTGTCGTGGTTGTCGACGAAGACGGCCGCGACGGAGCTGCTCATGTAGCCCCAGCCCTCGCCGTAGTTCTTCAGGTAGGCGAGGTTCTCGTTGTTGAAGACCCGCTTGAGGTCGTAGGCGTAGCGGAACTCCTGGACGTCTCCGTTGCCGGTGTACTCGGTGGGCTGGACCGCCTCGCCCGAGCCGTAGATGACCTCCTGCTTCCAGTAGACGGACGGATTGCTCAGCCGGGACTTGATGTTGGCGAGGTCGGCCGCGGGGATGTGCTTGGCGGCGTCGACGCGGAACCCGTCGACGCCGTAGCCGAGCAGGCTGTTCATGTAGCCGGCGATGGTCGCCCTGACGTGCTCCTCGCCGGTGTCCAGGTCCGCGAGGCCGACGAGTTCGCAGTTCTGGACGTTGGCGCGGTTGGTGTAGTCGCTGACGGCGGCCGTGCAGTCGTCCATGTCGGCGGACGTGTAGAGGCCCGGGTAGTTGTACTTCGTGTACGAGGAGCCGCCCGTGCCGGTGCCGGATCCGGCCGCCATGTGGTTGACCACCGTGTCCGCCACGACCTTCACACCGGCCGCGTGACAGGTGTTGATCATGTTCTTGAAGGCGGTGGCGTCGCCGAGCCGTCCGGCGATCCGGTAGCTGACGGGCTGGTACGAGGTCCACCACTGCGAGCCCTGTATGTGCTCGGCGGGCGGGGACACCTGGACGTAGCCGTACCCGGCGGGGCCCAGCGTGTTGGTGCATTCCTTGGCGACCGAGTCGAACTTCCACTCGAACAGGACGGCGGTGACGTCCTTGGTGCCGGGCGGGGAGGCCACGGCCGTACCGGGGGGAACGGTCACCGAGACCGCCAGGCCCGCCGCGAGGGCGAACGAGGCGGCAAGCGTCTTCCTTGCCATGTGTGTACTCCTGCACTACGTCGTGCGGGTGGGGGGATCGGAACGTACCGCTTGCAGACAAGTTTCAGCAAGATGTCGAAAGAATTTCCAACTCCCTTATTGACGCGCCCTGTTCGGCGGTTCCACGCTCCACACGGGTCAGCTCCGCACCCCCGCGGCCGCGCTGACCGATCCGGAGAGGAGCCGCATCCCCGATGGCCTTACGACGAAGAAGGGTCCCCCGGCTGCTGGTGACCGTGGCGCTGGCGCTCGGCGGCCTGGCCGCGCTGCCCGCACAGCAGGCAGCGGCGGCGGACACCGGCATCCCCAACGGCGACGTGATCGCCAACCTGTGGGAGTGGAACTGGAAGTCGGTCGCCTCCGAGTGTACGAACGTGCTCGACCCGGCCGGCTACGGGGCGGTCCAAGTGGCCCCGCCCGAGGAGTCGTTGAAGCAGTCCAACTCCTACTGGTGGGACGTGTACCAGCCCTACTCCTACAGCCTGAACAGCCGCTTCGGCACGGCGGCGGCCTTCAGGTCCATGGTCGACACGTGTCACGCGGCCGGCATCAAGGTCTACACCGACGCGGTGATCAACCACACCGCCGCCCAGACCGGCACCGGTTACAACGGCACGGTCATCACGAACAAGTACGACACCCCGGACTACGACCCGGCCGACAGCGACGACTGCACCACGACCATCACCGACTGGACCAACCGCTATCAGGTGCAGCACTGCGAACTGCTCGGCCTGCCCGACCTGGACACCGCCGAGAGCAACGTGCGCTCGAAGATCACCGGTTTTCTCAACGCGCAGATCGACCTGGGCGTCGACGGCTTCCGGGTCGACGCGGCCAAGCACATCGACGCCGCCGACATGAGCGCCATCGTCGCCGCCCTGCACACCACGACCTCGGGCTCGGCGCCGTTCATCACCCAGGAGGTCTATCCCGGCACCCCGCCCTCCGTCGACGAGTACTACGGCACCGGTGACGTCCTCGACTTCTCCTTCGCCTCCCAGATCAAGGCGCAGTTCCAGGGCGACATCGCCAACCTGGCAGGTCTCGGCAGCAGTTGGGGACTGGTCGCCGAGGCGCACTCCAACACCATGGTCACCAACCACGACACCGAACGCAACGGCTACTCGCTGAGCTACAAGGACGGCGCCACCGCCGTGCTCGCCAAGGTCTACCAGCTGGCACGCGGTTACGGCCGGCCGTCGGTGTACTCCGGCTGGACCTTCAGCCAGAGCGACCAGGCCCCGCCGAACTCCGGCAACGGATTCGTCACCGACACGGACTGCTCCTCGGGCTGGTACTGCCTGGACCGTGACCCGGCGGTCTCCGGAATGATCGGCTGGCACAACGCGGCCGCCGGTTACGCCGTCGCCAACTGGCAGTCCCCCGCGTCCAACGTGATCGGCTTCGGCCGGGGCGGCGCCGGCTTCGTCGCCATCAACAACAGCTCGGGCGCCAGCACGTACACGTACACGACCGGCCTCGCCGACGGCACCTACCCGAACGTCATCGACGGCGGCGCCACCTCGGTCACCGTCACCGGCGGCAGGGCCTCGCTGACCGTGCCCGCCAAGGGCGCCGTCGCGTTCTACGACCCCCACTACGTCTGCACCGTCAACTGCGGCGGCGGAGGCGGCGGCACCGACCCGGGCACGGTCACGGCCACCTTCGACGAGTACGCCTCTACCACCTCGGGCACGGACGTGTACGTCGTGGGTTCGGCCGCCGCGCTCGGCGGCTGGAACGCGGCGAACGCGGTGAAACTGTCCGCGTCCGGCTACCCCGTCTGGAAGGCGGACGTCTCCGTCCCGGCGAACAGCGCGATCACGTACAAGTACATCAAGAAGGACGCCTCGGGGAACGTCACCTGGGAGTCCAACGCCAACAGGACCCTGACCACCGGCACGGCGGCGGTGACGGCGCAGAACTCCTGGAACCTGGCTGACGCCGACGCCACGGACCTGACCTTCGGGGTGACCGCGACGACCGTCTACGGCACCAACGTGTACGTCGTCGGCTCGGTCCCGGCGCTCGGCTCGTGGAACACCGCCGACGCGATTCCACTGTCCTCGGCCTCGTACCCGTACTGGGGCCGGGCGGCGATCGTGCCCAAGTCGACGTCCTTCACGTACAAGTACATCAAGAAGGACGCGTCGGGCACGGTGACCTGGGAGTCCGGGAGCAATCGCGCCTACACGACGGGCTCGGGCGCCGGGTACGCGGTGAGCGACACCTGGAAGTAGCGGAGGCGGAAAGGAGAGACCCGCGCGGAAGCGGTGCTCCGGTGGTCAGGACCGGGGTACCGCTTCCGCGCGGGTCGGATCACGCGCGGGTCAGGTCACGCGTGGGTCAGAGTGCCCACCAGACGGTGGTGTCGGCGGGCAGCAGCGCCGTGCCGTCCTGCGACACGGTCACCTCGCCGCTGGCGACGAGCACCCGGCCGTGGGCGGGAACGGTCACGGACGCGTCGCCCGTGTTGGCGGTGCAGACGAAGTCGCCGCGCCGGAAGGCGAGTACGCCCTCGGGTGCGGTCAGCCAGGTGACGGCGTCGCCCGCGCCGAGGTCGGCCCGCTCACGCCGGACCGCGAGCGCGTCGCGGTACAGCTCCAGGGTGGAACCGGCCACGCCGGACTGCGCCTCGACGCTCAGCTCGGCCCACTCCGCCGGCTGCGGCAGCCAGCTGCCGCCGTCGCCGAAGCCGTACGAGGAGCCGGTGCGGGTCCACGGGATCGGCACCCGGCAGCCGTCGCGGAAGCCGTCCTGTCCGGCGCCCCGGAAGAAGGCCGGGTCCTGGCGGGCCTCGTCCGGCAGGTCGACGACGTCGGGCAGGCCGAGCTCCTCGCCCTGGTAGACGTAGGCCGAGCCGGGCAGCGCCAGCATCAGCAGGCTCGCCGCGCGGGCCCGGCGCAGACCGAGTTCGCGGTCGCCCGCGGTGCGGATCTGGGTGCCGAGGCCGGCCTCGTTGGCGAAGCGGGTGGCGTGCCGGGTCACGTCGTGGTTGGACAGCACCCAGGTGGAGGGCGCGCCGACGGGACGCATCGCGTCGAGCGTGCGGTCGATCACGGCGCGCAGCTCGGCCGCGTCCCAGTGGGAGCCCAGGTACTGGAAGTTGAAGGCCTGGTGCAGCTCGTCGGGGCGCACGTAGTTCGCGGTGCGCTCGACGGTGGGCGTCCACGCCTCGGCGACGAAGATGCGCTCGCCCGAGTACTCGTCGAGGATCGTGCGCCACTGGCGGTAGATGTCGTGCACGCCGTCCTGGTCGAAGAACGGCATGACATCGTTGCCCAGCAGTTTCAGCTGGTCGTGGCCGCCGAGGTCCGGCAGGCCCTCCGCCTTGACCATGCCGTGCGCGACGTCGATACGGAACCCGTCGACGCCCATGTCCAGCCAGAACCGCAGGATCGAGCGGAACTCGTCGCCCACGGCCGGGTGTTCCCAGTTGAAGTCGGGCTGCTCGGGCGCGAAGAGGTGCAGGTACCACTCGCCGGCGGTGCCGTCGGGCTCGGTGACCCGGGTCCAGGCCGGGCCGCCGAAGATGGACTCCCAGTCGTTGGGCGGCAGTTCGCCGTCCTCGCCCTTGCCGGGGCGGAAGTGGTAGCGGTCGCGCAGGGAGGAGCCGGGGCCCTCGCGCAGCGCGCGCTTGAACCACTCGTGCTGGTCGGAGGAGTGGTTGGGCACGAGGTCGACGATGATCCGCAGGCCCAGGCCGTGGGCGTCACGGATCAGGGCGTCGGCGTCCAGCAGGTTGCCGAACATCGGGTCGACGGCCCGGTAGTCCGCCACGTCGTAGCCGGCGTCGGCCTGCGGCGAGGCGTAGAACGGGCTCAGCCACACGGCGTCCACGCCGAGGTCGCGCAGGTACGGGAGTCGGGAGCGTACGCCCTCCAGGTCGCCCATGCCGTCGCCGTTGCTGTCGGCGAAACTGCGCGGATAGACCTGGTAGATCACCGCGTCGCGCCACCAGTCGCGATGCGCGGCGACGGTGGCGAGAACGGAGTTCGGGGCCTGGTCGGCGGGGTGCTGGCTCATGGCGTCCTTGATGCGATGAGGGTCCCCGCGTCCGGACGCGGCCGGGCAGGGGGAGGAAATCGGCTGTGGGGGCATACCCCTGCTCGCGCGAGGCCGGGAGCACGGGGCGAAAGGCTTCGGGGCGGGGGGAGAAAAGAGGCGGCCGCGGTACTGGCGGGGTCGGATGGGCACCGCGGCCGCCGCCCGCGCGCGACGAGCGCGCGGGAGTCTGGGGCGTTGTGGGGCGTCCTCGCGGATCAGCCCTTGGTGCCGCCCGCGGTGAGACCTGTCACCAGGTTCTTCTGCACGAGGTAGAAGAAGGCGGAGACGGGTATCGCGACCAGGACGGCGGTGGCCGCCATCAGGTTGCGCTGCGCGTCGTGCTCGCTGACGAAGCTCTGGAGGCCGACGGCGAAGGTGTACTTCGAGTCGTCCAGCATGAACGTCGAGGCGAAGGCGACCTCGCCGAACGCGGTGATGAAGTTGTAGAACGCGGCCACCGCGAGGCCCGGCTTGGCGAGCGGCAGGATCAGCCGGAAGAAGGTGCCGAAGGGGCTCAGCCCGTCGACCCGGCCGGCCTCGTCGATCTCGAACGGGATCGTGTCGAAGTAGCCCTTGAGCAGCCAGGCGCTGTAGGGCACCGCCGTCGAGCAGTAGACGAGGACGAGGCCGAAGTAGGAGTCGATGAGCCGGAGGTCCGAGAGGATCTGGTACATCGGCACGATCAGCACGGCGATGGGGAACATCTGGGTGACCAGCAGGACCCACATGAACTTCTTGTAGCCGGGGAAGCGCATGCGCGAGACCGCGTAGCCGGTGGTGGCCGCGACCATCACGCCGATGACCGTGGTGCCGAGCGACACGATGAGCGAACTCTTCATCCACTCGAAGAAGTTCGTGTGCTGGAGCACGAAGGAGTAGTTGCCGAACGTCATCGTGTGCCAGATGCGTCCGGGGTGCAGGTAGTCGTCCTGCTCCGGGCCGAGGGACAGGAAGACGAGCCACGCGATCGGGAACAGCGCGACCAGGCTGGCGACGGTCAGGATGCCGTGGGAGGCGAGCGAGCCGGCGAGGCTGCGCCGGCCGCGCGCTCGCGCCGGACGGGGCGACGCGTCGGCCTCGGCGGTCTGGTCGGCCGGAGGCGTCTGAAGTGTGGTGGTGCTCATGGAGACTCCTGCCTCAGATCGCGAGCTGCTGGTCATTGCGGTTCAGCCAGCGGCGGTAGAAGGAGGTGAAGACGATCAGGATGGCCAGCAGCAGCATGCCGTAGGCCGCCGACTGGGCGAAGTCACGCGGCTGCTGTCCGAAGCCGAGGTAGTAGGCCCAGGTGACGAGGATCTGCGCGTCCGGCGCGGTGTTGCCGAACAGCAGGAAGATCACGGCGAACTGGTTGAAGGTCCAGATGATGCCGAGGAGCACCACTGTGGAGCTGACCGACCTGAGGCCCGGCAGCGTCACGAACCGGAACTGCTGCCACTTGTTCGCGCCGTCCATCTCGGCTGCCTCGTACAGCGTGGTGTCGATGGACTGGAGTCCGCCGAGCAGCGACACCATCATGAACGGCACACCGCACCAGGTGTTGACCATGATCGCGGCGAACCGCTGCCAGAAGGTGTCCTCCAGCCACGCGGGGGCCGGCAGGTGCACCGCGTGGAGCATCGAGTTGATGATCCCGCCGTCGGCGAGCATGAAGCGCCAGCCGAAGACGGTGACGAAGGTGGGCACGGCCCAGGGCAGCACCAGGATCAGCCGGTAGAGCGTGCGGCCGCGCAGCTTCTGGTTGAGCAGCAGCGCGAGGCCGAGGCCGACGCAGTAGTGCAGCGCGACGCAGATGACGGTCCAGGCGATGGTCCAGATGAAGTGCGACCAGAAGCGGTCGTACGACGTCGGACCCCACAGGATGTCCTTGTAGTTGTCCAGGCCGATGAACTTGTACGTGGCGTCGATGTGGTTGACGCCGATGGTGCGGGCCGAGTTGAGGCTGTTGGCGTCCGTGAGCGTGAGGTACAGGCCCCGAACCAGCGGATAGAGCACCAATCCGCCGAGTACGACGACGACCGGGGCGATCATCGCGTACGCGTACCAGTACTTCTGGTACGAGTGCTTGAGACGCTGCGCCCGGCCGGGACGCGGTGCTCGGTCACCGCGGCGCTTGCCGGTCGCGCGGTCGATGGCGACTGTCATGGTTCGACACCTTCTGCAAGATCAGGAGTTGGGCGCACACAGCCGGTGGCCGCCGGGTCCGTGTCCCCGTTCTCGGGGGTCCCCCCGGCCCGACCGAAGTCGGGCCGGGGAGGGATCCGGCGGCCACACGGGCTCACTTGCTGAAGTCCGGCACCAGCTTGGCGATGGCCAGCTCGACGTTGCTCAGACCCTTGTCCAGGGACTCCTTGCCACCCGCGATCTTGGGCAGCTCGGTGTCCAGCGGGCCCCACAGGGAGCTGTACTCCGGCAGCGCCGGGCGCGGCTGGGCGGCGGAGAGGACCGTGCCGTAGCCGGCGATGCCCGGGTCGGCCTTGACGGCGTCGGTGTAGGCGTCGTCACGCGTGGGCAGCGTGGAGTTCTTCAGCGCGATGGTGGCCTGGGACTTCGCCGAGGTCATGAAGTTGACGAACTTCAGCGACGCGGCCTGGTGGGCCTTGTCCGAGCCGGCGTAGACCGAGAGGTTGTGACCGCCGGTCGGGGCGCCCGCCTTGCCGGTGGAGCCGGCCGGGACGGTGGCGATACCGAGGTTCGTCTTGTCCGAGAACGCCGAACCCTTGTAGAAGTTCGTGATCTCCCAGGGACCCTGGACGATCGCGGCGACCTTGCCGTTGACGAACGCGTCCTGGATGTGGGCGTACGCGTCGGCGGTGGTGTCCGCCTTGTGCAGGCCCTTGCCGGAGAAGAGGCCCAGCCAGGTGCCGTACGCCTTCTTCGCGGCCGGGGAGTTGACCGTGATCTTCTTCGCGGAGGCGTCGACGGTGTCGGTGCCCTCGCCGTAGAGGAAGTTCTGCGCGTAGTAGGCCTGGGTCGAGCCCCAGTAGCCGTCGACGCCGGTCTTGCCCTTGATCGTGGCCGCGTCCTTCTTCAGGTCGCTCCAGGTCTTGGGTGCCTCGGAGATGCCGGCCTTCTTGAACAGCGCCTTGTTGTAGACGAGCGCCAGGGTGTCCGTGACGAGCGGCACACCGTAGGTCTTGCCGTCGTACTTGGCCTGCTCGATCAGGTTGGGCTTGAACTTCGCCTGGTCCGCGAGGGCGGCGGTGCCGTCGAGCGGGAGGAAGTAGCCCTTCTTGGCGAAGGCGGGGGTCCAGCCGACCTCGGAGCGCAGGATGTCCGGGGCGCCGGAGGCACCGGCGGCCGTGTCGAACTTGTTCTGCGCCTGGTCGAAGGGCACGTTGACGTACTTGACCTTGACGTTCTTGTTGGCGGCCTCGAACTCCTTGACCAAGGCCTTGTACGTCGGCGCCTCATTGGTGGCGTTGGACGTGTCCCACCACGTGATGGTGACCGGCCCGCTGGCCTTGTCGCTGCTGTCACTGCCGCTGCCGCCGCAGGCCGTCGCCGCGAGGGCGAAAGACGCCACCAGCGCACTGGCCGCTATGCCACGCCGCATGAGTTCTCCTTGAGGGTGAAAGCCCGAGTAGGTGGGGAAACCGGTCCCGCCCGGTCCCCTTGCCGACTTGCCGACTGCGCCGTTGCGTCCGCCGGGCGACGTGAACGTAACAGCGATGTAAGCGACGCGAAAGACCTTGCAGCAAAAAAGTGCAAGACCTGACGACAGTTATGCGCCCGTGACCTCGCGGCATCCTTCCCGAAACCCTGCTGCTGTGCCGCTCAGCACACCTCCCGCGCCCTGTGCAAGACTCTGCAAGCTCTTGCCACGGATGTCGCATACAGGGATCATCAGCCCGTCAGCGTCTTGCAGGAGCCACCCCCTTCCCGCGCGACGCACGCACGGGACACCGAGCCGACCAGAATCACGAGGGAGCGCGATGACGCAGCAGCCCGGAGCGGGCCGATCAACCGCCCGCACACGGCGTCTGGTTGGTGGGCAGGGTGAGATGCGACCGGTACAGTCCAATCCTGTGACCACACGGCTTGCCGACATCGCAGCCCAGGCGGGGGTCAGTGAGGCGACGGTCAGTCGCGTCCTGAACGGGAAGCCGGGCGTCGCCGCGACCACCCGCCAGTCAGTCCTCGCCGCCCTGGACGTCCTGGGCTACGAGCGCCCGGTGCGGCTGCGGCAGCGCAGCGAGGGCCTGGTGGGCCTCATAACCCCCGAGCTGGAGAACCCGATATTCCCCGCGCTCGCGCAGGTGATCGGGCAGGCTCTGACGCGCCAGGGCTACACCCCGGTGCTCGCGACCCAGACCCCGGGCGGTTCCACCGAGGACGAGCTGACCGAGATGCTGGTCGACCGCGGGGTCGCCGGCATCATCTTCGTCTCCGGTCTGCACGCCGACACCTCGGCGGACATGCAGCGCTACGAGCAACTGCGCGGCCGCGGCGTCCCCTTCGTCCTGGTCGACGGCTTCTCGCCGAAGGTGCAGGCGCCGTTCATCTCGCCTGACGACCGCGCGGCGATGGCCCTCGCGGTCACCCACCTCGCCTCGCTCGGGCACACCGGCATCGGACTCGCCCTCGGCCCCAAGCGGTTCGTGCCGGTGCAGCGCAAGATCGAGGGCTTCGTGCGCTCGATGCAGGAGACGCTGGGCCTGAACCCCGCCGACATCGAGGAGCGACTGGTCCAGCACTCGCTGTACACGCTGGAGGGCGGTCAGGCCGCCGCGAGCGCCCTGATGGACCGCGGCTGCACGGCGATCGTGTGCGCCAGCGACATGATGGCGCTCGGCGCGATACGGGCGGCACGCCAGCGCGGTCTCGAGGTCCCGACGGACATCTCGGTCGTGGGCTTCGACGACTCGCCGCTGATCGCCTTCACCGACCCGCCGCTCACGACGGTCCGCAAGCCGGTCCCCGCGATGGGCCAGGCCGCGGTGCGCACGCTGCTGGAGGAGATCGGCGGGACACCCGCGCCGCACAGCGAGTTCGTGTTCATGCCGGAACTCGTGGTGCGCGGTTCGACCGCTTCTGCCCCTGGGGACCGGAATCGTCCCTGAGCAGGACGACAAAGGGAGCGAAGCACTCCCACAGGTGTAGAAAATGCGGCCGGGACCCGACCCGGGGATCATCGGTGGGGGAAGCCTTTTCTGGCAGACTCTGTGCCTATGGGTGATTCGACCGTGACGTCACTGGAAGGCCGCCAGGCCACTCCACAGCCCGTCGCGGAGGAGAAGGCGGGGAACGCGCTCCTGCGTCGTATGCGTACCCCGCGTCGCCCCCGCCTCTGGTTCGAAGTCCTGCTCATCGCCGTGAGTTACTGGACGTACTCGCTGATCCGCAACGCCGTGCCGGAGCAGAGACGCGAGGCGCTCCGCAACGCCGACTGGATCTGGCGGCTCGAGCACCAGCTCGGTGTCGCCGTCGAGGAGTCGGTCAACCACGCGGTGAACTCGGTGGGCTGGCTGATCATCGGGATGAACTACTACTACGCGACCCTGCACTTCGTGGTGACGCTGAGTGTTCTGGTCTGGCTGTACCGCTGTCATCCCGGCCGCTACGCGGCGGCCCGTCTCGCACTCTTCGCCACCACGGCGGTGGCCCTCGTCGGCTACTACTTCTTCCCGCTCGCGCCACCCCGTCTGATGACCGGCAGCACCTTCGTCGACACGGTCATGGTCCACGAGACCTGGGGTTCCATGGCCTCCGGCGATCTCAAGCACATGTCCAACCAGTACGCGGCGATGCCGTCCATGCACATCGGCTGGTCCGTGTGGTGCGGGCTGACCCTGGTCGCGCTGGCCAGAACCCCCTGGGCGCGGATCCTGGGCGTCCTGTACCCGGCGGCCACCCTCGTCGTCATCGTCGCCACCGCCAACCACTTCTGGCTGGACGCGGTGGGCGGCCTGATCTGCCTCGCCTTCGGCTTCACCGTGGCGCGCCTGTGGTACGGCGCGCTGCCCTACGCGCTGCCGCAGTGGGTTCCGGGGACCCGCGGGACACCGGTCCTCGGGGAGGACTGACGGGCACCCGCCGTCACGCTCAGTGACCGCCGGGTGCTCCGTAGAACAGTTCGTCGACCACGGCACGGGCCCGCCGGGTGGTGCGCCGGTAGTCGTCGAGCATGTCCCCGACGTGCCCAGGGTCGTAGCCCAGATAGCGGCCCACGGCGGCCAGCTCCCGCCCGTCCGAGGGGAAGGTGTCACCGGCCCTGCCCCGGACGAGCATCACGGCGTTGCGCACCCGGGTGGCCAGCACCCATGCCTCGTCCAGTGTCGCCGCGTCCTCCGTGGACAGCAGCTCCGCCGCGCGGGCCGCGGCCAGCGCCTCGCGGGTCCTGGTCGTCCTGAGGCCCGGCTCGGCCCAGCCGTGCCGCAGCTGCATCAGCTGGACCGTCCACTCCACGTCGGACAGGCCTCCGCGCCCCAGCTTGGTGTGCAGGGTCGGGTCGGCGCCGCGCGGCATCCGCTCCGACTCCATGCGGGCCTTGAGCCGCCGGATCTCCCGTACGGCCTCCTCACCGAGACCCTCCGCCGGGTACCGGAGCGGATCGATCAGCTCGACGAAGCGGCTCCCCAGGCCGGCGTCCCCGGCCACGACCTCGGCCCGCAGCAGCGCCTGCGACTCCCACACGAGCGACCAGCGGCGGTAGTAGGCCTCGTACGACTTCAGTGTCCGTACCAGCGGCCCGGACTTCCCCTCGGGCCGCAGGTCCGCGTCGATCAGGAGCGGCGGGTCGGCGCTGGGGATCTGGAGCAGCCGCCGCATCTCGGAGACCACGGCGTTCGCGGCACGCGCCGCCTCCTGCTCGTCCACGCCCTCGCGGGGCTCGTGCACGAACAGCACGTCCGCGTCGGAGCCGTAGCCGAGCTCGTGGCCGCCGAAGCGGCCCATCCCGATCACCGCGAACCGGGTGGGCAGGGTGTCGCCCCAGCCGTCGCGCACCACGGCCCGCAGGGTGCCCGCGAGCGTCGCCGCCGTCAGGTCCGAGACCGCTCCGCCCACGAGGTCGACCAGCGCCCCCTGATCGGCGACGGCCGGTGTCTCCTCGGTCCCGTAGCTGGCGACGATGTCCGTCGCGGCGATACGGAACAGCTCGCGCCGCCGGACCCCGCGCGCGACGGTCACGGCCTGCTCGCCGCCGTCGGCCCGCCGCACCGCGGCGAGGATCTCCTGCTCCAGCTGGACCCGGCCCCTCGGTTCGAGGCCGCCGCCCTCCCCGTCGCCCAGCAGGGCCACCGCCTCGGGGGCGCGCATCAGCAGGTCGGGGGCGAGCCGGCCCGCGGAGAGCACCCGGGCGAGATTCTCGGCGGCGGCGCCCTCGTCCCTGAGCAGCCGCAGATACCAGGGGGTCTTGCCCAGCGCGTCCGAGACCTTGCGGAAGTTGAGCAGTCCGGCGTCGGGGTCGGCGGAGTCCGCGAACCAGCCGAGCAGCACCGGGAGCAGGGTCCGCTGGATGGCGGCCTTGCGGCTGACCCCGGAGGCCAGCGCCTCCAGATGGCGCCGGGCCCCGGCCGGATCGGCGTACCCGAGCGCGACGAGCCGCTCGCGGGCCGCGTCGGCACTCAACCGGGTCTCGCCGGGCGCCAGTTGGGCGACGGCGTCGAGGAGCGGCCGGTAGAACAGCTTCTCGTGCAGCCGCCGGACCATGGCCGCGTGCCGCTTCCACTCCCGGTTCAGTTCGACGGCCGGGTCGGCTCGCAGCCCCAGTGACCGGCCGATCCGGCGCAGGTCGGCCTCGTCCTGCGGCACCAGATGGGTGCGCCGCAGCCTGAAGAGCTGGATGCGGTGCTCCATCGAGCGCAGGAAGCGGTAGGCGTCGTCGAGCTGGACGGCGTCGGCCCGGCCGACGTAGCCGCCCGCGGCGAGTGCCTTCAGGGCGTCCAGGGTGGTGCCACTGCGCAGGGAGGTGTCGGCCCGGCCGTGCACCAGCTGAAGGAGCTGGACGGCGAACTCGACGTCCCTCAGTCCGCCGGGGCCGAGCTTCAGCTCGCGTTCGATCTCGGCGGCCGGGATGTTCTCCACGACCCGGCGCCGCATCTTCTGCACGTCGGCGACGAAGTTCTCCCGCTCGGCGGCGTGCCAGACGAGCGGGGCCAGGGTGGCGACGTACTCCTCGCCGAGCTCCAGGTCCCCGGCCACCGGGCGGGCCTTGAGCAGCGCCTGGAACTCCCAGGTCTTGGCCCACCGCTGGTAGTAGGCGAGATGGCTGCTGAGCGTGCGCACGAGGGGGCCGTTGCGTCCCTCGGGGCGCAGATTGGCGTCGACCGGCCAGATGCTGCCCTCGACGGTGGTCTCCGAGCAGATCCGCATCATGTGCGAGGCGAGCCGGGTGGCCGCCTGGAGGGCCTTGCCCTCGTCGGCTCCCTCCGCGCTCTCCCCGACGAAGATGACGTCGACGTCGGAGACGTAGTTGAGCTCGTGTCCCCCGCACTTGCCCATGGCGATCACGGCGAGCCGGCACAGGGCGGCGTCGTCGGGGGCGGCGGTCCGGGCGATGGCGAGCGCGGTGCGCAGGGTCGCGGTGGCGAGGTCGGCGAGCTCGGCGGCGGTCTGGGCGAGGTCGGTGGTGCCGCACACGTCGCGGGCGGCGATGGAGAGCAGGCAGCGGCGGTAGGCGACGCGCAGCGAGACGGGGTCGGTGGCGTCGGCCAGCCCGCGTTCGAACTCCTCGACGCCGGGGTGCAGGTCCCGCGCCTCGTAGGTGACGAGGACCTGCCAGTCCTGGGGGTGCCGGGCGAGATGGTCGCCGAGCGCGGCGGAGGCTCCGAGGACCCCGAGCAGCCGGTCCCGCAGCGGCTTGGCGGCGATCAGGGTGTCGAGGAGTTCCCGCTGGGCGGAGTGCCCGTCCTGCGCCTCGACGAGCCGGACGAGTCCGAGCAGGGCGAGGTCGGGGTCGGCCGTGACGCCCAGGGCGTCCAGGAGGACCGGGTCGGACCGTACGGGCGCGAGCTCGGGCCCCTCCAGGAGCCGTTCGGCCGCCGAGGGATCGGTGAAGCCGTGCCGCAGCAGCCGTGTGAAGGTACTGCTCCTGCGCCCCGGCGCCGTCATCCCGGCCTCCTGTCGATCGATGCCGTACGCCCGGTCCCGTCCCGCACACCGGTCCGATCAAGGCCCTACGAGCCCGAGCCTAACCCCCGTTCGCACGGTTGCGCCCTGCGCCGACGGCCGTGCGGGGCGGTACAAAGGAGGGAGAGGCAGCAGTTCATCCGATCTTCACCCCTCGGGTTGAGGGATGTGAACCCGGGGAATGTTGGCGTGCACATGCTCTGTCTGCACCGCCACCGTCGCCTCTCCCCCCACCGGAGGTCAGAAGTGTCCGGCAGAAACGTGTACACCCGCAGCCGTGCCGTCGTGGCATCCGCCCTCGCCTTCACCGCGGCCGCGGTGGGACTGTGGAGCGGGCTCGCGGGCTCGGCCCCCGCGCACGCCGCGGCCACGGTCCCGGCCCCGGACCACGTCGTCGTCGTGGTCTTCGAGAACCACGCGTACAGCCAGGTGATCGGCTCCTCCAGCGCCCCGTACATCAACTCGCTGAAGACCGGCGGGGCCAACCTCACCCAGTCGTACGCCGAGACGCACCCGAGCCAGCCCAACTACTTCGCCCTGTTCTCCGGCTCCACCCAGGGGATCACGGACGACAGCTGCTACACCCCCGGCTTCTCCTCCGCCCCGAACCTCGCCTCCGAGCTGATCGCCGCGGGCAGGAGCTGGGGCAGCTACAACGAGACGCTGCCCAGCCAGGGTTCGACCACGTGCAGCAACGGCGACTACGCGCGCAAGCACAACCCCTGGTTCGGCTTCAGCAACGTGCCGACGTCCAGCGCGAAGACGTTCGCCCAGTTCCCGACGGACTACACGACGCTTCCGCAGGTCTCCTTCGTCGTCCCGAACCTGTGCAGCGACATGCACGACTGCTCGGTGTCCACCGGTGACACCTGGCTCAAGAACAACCTGAGCGCGTACGCCACCTGGGCCAAGACCCACAACAGCCTGCTCGTCGTCACCTTCGACGAGGACAACCGGCTGGCCGGGAACAAGATCCCGACCGTCCTCTACGGCCAGCAGGTGACCCCGGGATCGTCGTCCGCCACCACGTACAACCACTACGACCTGCTGCGCACGCTGGAGGACACGCAGGGCCTCACGTCGCACGCGGGCAACGCGGCCTCCGGCAAGGACATCACGGGCATCTGGACGTCCTGACATGTACGTAGCGGACAGCCGCGCCGGTGCACCCGAGGCCGCGGCGGCGTCCGCGGAGAGCGCCGCCCGGTCCCGTGCCGGGCGGCGCCTCACCGCGGTCGGGCCCACGGTGCTGGCCCTCGGCACGGTCAGCCTGATCACCGACGTCTCCTCGGAGATGGTGACGGCCGTCCTGCCCCTGTACCTGGTGGCGGGCCTCGGTCTGTCCCCCCTCGGCTTCGGACTCCTCGACGGGATCTACAACGGCTTCTCGGCGCTGGTGCGCCTGGCCGGCGGGCATCTCGCCGACCGGGGCGGCGGGCGTCACAAGTGGGTGGCGGGCGCCGGATACGCCCTCTCGGCCCTCTGCAAACCGCTGCTCCTGGTGGCCAGGACCCTCACCCCCATCGGCCTGGTCCTCGCCGTCGACCGCACCGGCAAGGGCCTGCGCACCGCCCCGCGCGACGCCCTCATCTCCCTGTCGAGCAGCCCCGAGACCCGCGGCCGCGCCTTCGGCGTGCACCGCGCGATGGACACCGCGGGCGCCCTGCTGGGTCCGCTCGTCGCCTTCCTGATCCTCCGCGAGACCGTCGACGGCTACGACGCGGTCTTCACCGTGAGCTTCTGCGTGGCCGTCGTGGGCGTGCTGGTCCTGGTGCTGTTCGTACCGGGCGGCGGGGTCACTCGGCCCGCGGCCGGGGCGGAGACACCGGCCGCGCCCGGCGCCGCCCCCACCGAACGCGCCGTGCCCCGCCCCACCCTGCTCGCCGCCCTCGCTCTGCTGCGTCGCCGGGAGCTGCGCGGGATCACGCTCTGCGCGCTCCTGCTCGGCCTCGCCACGGTCAGCGACTCGTTCGTGTTCCTGCTGCTCCAGCGCAGGCTCGGGGTGCCGGACCGCTGGTTCGCGCTGCTGCCCGTCGGCACCGCCGCCGCGTTCCTGCTGCTGGCCGTCCCGCTCGGTCGGCTCGCCGACCGGGCCGGCCGCCGGCGGGTGTTCCTGGCCGGCCACGGGGCCCTGCTCCTCGCGTACGGGCTGCTGCTGACCTCCTGGCACGGTACGGCGCTGCCGTTCGCCGTCCTGTTCCTGCACGGCGGCTTCTACGCGGCGACGGACGGCGTGCTCATGGCCGCGGCCTCGGACAGCGTGCCCGTGGAACTGCGGTCGTCCGGGCTCGCGCTGGTCCAGACGGGCCAGGCGCTGGCCCGGTTCGCCTGCTCGCTCGCCTTCGGCGCGGCCTGGACGGCGTGGGGCGACCGTACGGCGCTCATGGTGTCGGCCGTGGCGCTGGCCCTGTGCGCGCTGTTCTCGACGATCCTGCGCCCTGTCCGCCGCACCCCCGCCACCTCCGCGGAAGGCCTCGCATGACGCTGCGCACCCGCATCCTGGTCCTGGTCTCGGCACTGGTCGTCCTCGCGGGCGTCGCGACGGCCTCCGTGCTGCACGCCTCCGCGCGCGCCGAGCGCCGGAACCAGGCGCAGCCCGGCGGTCCCCTGATCACCACGGGGACGGTCGCGCTGACCGACTCCCGGCGGCTGGTGTTCCGGAACATGGCGTGGGGCCCGCACCGCGACGAGCTGACGTCCGTGCCGGCCTCCGACCCGTCGGGCCCGCGCACCGCGTCCAAGGTCAAGTGCCTGCGCTTCTACGCCGCTTCGGGCACCGGGGTGTGCCTCCAGGCGGTGCACGGAACGGTCCAGGACACCTACCGCGCGGTGATCCTCGACTCCGCCCTGCGGGTCAGGGCCCGCTACGACGTGCCCGGCATCCCGTCCCGCGCCCGCGTCTCGCCCAGCGGCCGCTACGCCGCCTGGACGGCCTTCGTGGGCGGCGACTCGTACGCGGGCACGAACTTCTCCACCCGCGCGGCGATCGTCGACACCCGCACGGGGAGACTGACGCCGTCCCTGGAGGCGTACCGCGTGGTGAAGGACGGCAGCACCTACCGTTCGTCCGACGTCAACTTCTGGGGCGTGACGTTCGCGGACGACGACCGCACGTTCTACGCGACCATGGCCACGCACGGCACGACCTATCTGATCCGCGGGGACCTGGCCACCCGCACCGTCACCACCGTGCACACCAACGTCGAGTGCCCGTCCCTCTCCCCCGACGGCACGCGCGTCGCCTTCAAGAAGCGCGTCGAGGGCCTGCCCAAGGACGCCCCCTGGCATCTGTACGTCCTGGATCTGCGCACCGGGCGCGAGACGGCGCTCGCCGAACCGCGCAGCGTCGACGACCAGGTCGTCTGGCGCGACGACCGCACCCTCGTCTACGCGCTCCCCGGCGACTACGGCGCCGACCTGTGGACGCTCCCGGCCGACGGCACGGGCAGGCCGCGGCGCGTCAGCACCGCGGCCGTGTCACCCGCGTATCCGCGCTAGGTCGGCGCCGGACGGCCGGTCCGGCCCGGATGGGGACGGGGGCCGTCAGGACTCCGCGCCGGCGCGGCGACGGCGGACGGCCAGGACCAGGCCGGTTCCGAGAACGGCCGTGGCGGCGGCGGTCCCGGCGACGAGCGGGGTGCCGTCGGAGCCGGTGCTCGCCAGGCTGCCGCCGGTGGAACCGGTGGTGGAGCCGCCGGTGGTGGACCCGGCCGACGTGGAGCCGGTGCCGCCCGTGGTGCCGGAGCCACCGGAGCCGCCGGTGGACTGGCCCGCGGGGTCGTTGCCGCCGCCCGTGGAGGAACCCGGGGGCGTGGCGGAGGCCGACGGGCCGGGGTCCTCCTCGTTGTCGGTGGGGATGGCGACGTGGATCTTGGCCGTGTCGTTGGCGGGGTTCTTGTCGAAGTCCGGGTGGATGTCGTAGACGGAGGTCACCTTGACCTGGCCGTCGGTGGTCTTCGTGCCCTTGGCCACGTCCAGCGTGAAGGCGTACTCCAGGGACTGGCCGACCTCGATGGTGTGGTCGTCGGGCGTGCAGACGTACACGGCCCTGCGCGGCGTCCCCCCGGGCGCGTCCGGGCCGTCGATCCCGAACGGCGCGCAGTCGTGGGGGACGACGGAGGCGGTCGTGCCCTTGGGGATGCGCACCATGAGCGCCGGCTGGTCGTCGCTCGTCCGGTTCCGGATCCAGCCGGGGCCGTCGTTGCGGAGCTGCACGAAGACGGACTGCTGACCTCCCGCGAGGGCCTCGGTGTCGTCACCGACGGCGACGAGGTCGGCCGAGCTGTCGGCGGTCAGGGTCAGCCGGCGGTAGCTGTCGCTGAATCCCTCGCCCGGGACCGCGCCCGTGGCCGAGGTGCCGTACTCGACCTCCTCCATCAGCGCCTTGGGCAGCGCCTTGAACCGTACGGGCGTCTCGGCCGAAGCCCCCGGCTCGATGACCGTGTCGAGCTCGCAGAGGGCCTGCCTGACCTGGTCCGCGACGGTCGAGTAGGTGCAGCCCTTCACCTCCTCGGGGAAGTCGAGCCCGCGGCTCAGCCTGACCCGGAAGGTGACGCCGTCGGCGGCCGCGGTGCCGTTGTTGGTGATGACGACGGACTTGTCGTACACCTCACCGGGCTTGGGGGACGCGCTCGGCAGACTCGATATCACGAGGGAGGGCTCGCCGGGATCGGCGTACGCCGGGGAGCCGGCGAACACGGGCACGGCCGCGACGGCCGCGACGGCGGCCACGAAGGCCGCCGGCTTGCGAAGGTGCGAGGGGCTGATGCGCTGGCGCACGGTGGGGTCTCCTCGTGGGAACAGTCTGGACGCCGCCGGAGGTTTCCCGTCCGGCCACGTCCTGGACACCTGGGAGGCGGCGAGGGTTGTACCGCTGCCCGAGGAGAGGGCCGTGGCGGCGCCCGCACCGGCCCGGACCGCCCGGCCGCGAAGGGCGCGTGCCGGCGGGACGGCCAGGACGCACCCGGGTGCGGGCACGTCCTGGCCGGAGGACCGGACCGGGATCAGACGGTGCGCCTGACGAGGACCGAACCGGCCATCGAGTCGACCAGGGTCTGCTTCTCGCTGCCGAAGATCTTGAACAGGTTGACCCAGGCGACGATGCTCAGCGTGATGCCGCTGAGGAAGCCCAGGACGACGCCGCCCAGCAGGAAGTTGCGGACGAACAGCTCGCCCCAGGTCATCCGGACGCCGGTGTCCTTCTTCACGACGCTCAGGCCCATGAGCTTCTGGCCCGGGTTCGCCGAGTCGGTGGACCAGGTGACCATGGCCCAGATCAGCCAGCCGATGCCCAGGGTGACGGTCATCAGCAGAAGGTTCAGCAGGTAGGCGAGGAAACGCGGGCCGCCGCCCACACGCAGTTCCTTCGGCACGGTCTGCGTGACGAGCACGGTGTAGCCCGGCGCCGGGGCGGGAACGACGGGCGCGCCGTAACCGGCGGGCACGCTCGGAGCGGGTCCGAAGCCCGGCGCCTGCGTCGGGGCCGGCCCGGCCGCCGCCTCGGGCGTGGTCGGGGCGGGGGCTTCGGTGGACGCCTTGTCCATGTTCATGGCACTGCTCCTCAAGAGGTCGGGACATGCGTGGGTGTCGGGAAGAGGTGCCTGCCGTGGCGCTGGGGCGACGGCGGGCGTGGGGGTTCGGGTGACGGCGGCCGCGCGGCGGCGGGCCGATGCCGCGTCGAGCGGCCCGCCGTCAGAGCGAGGCGAGCCGGTGGCGGCCCGGGCCGGCCGCCGCCCGTGGCCGCCGTCGGGGCCGGAGGTCACGGCGGGTGTGGTGCGGCCGCCCCGGCTGACTCGTGTCACCGTCGCCGGAAAAAGGCCGGACACGGGCGGACGCCGAGGGGCCGGTCACGGCGGTCAGCGGGGTGGCCGCCAAAGGGCAGGTCACAGCAGACAGCGGGGTGGCCGCCGCAGGGCCGGGCGTGACCGGGGTCCCGCAACCGCCGGGCGACGCGGGGCCCGCGGCGATCGGTTCGGCACGGGACGGACAGGCACTCATTCGCTTCCCTGAAGGACTGGCGCCCCGGGGGGCCCACAGGTGGAACGCGCGAACTCCCCCGACCACCCGGACACATCACGGGTACGTCCGCGCCCTGAGCGCCGAACCGACAGGAAAGTTCTTCACGTTGTGAAGATCAAGTGGTTGATGCGTGAGCAATTGATAGCAGCCCTGAGGGACTCATGCAATGTGCATGCTCAATCACGACGGCGCTGACCGGCGGAAACGAGGCGCCAACATCCCAACGAAACCCACCAGTCAGCACACCCGTACCACCACAAAGCCCTTCACCTAGGCACCCACCCGACGTGACACCCCCTCACCAGGCCACCCGGACACCTGACCTGAGACGCACGCCCCGAAGCGGCGAGAACGACCACGGGGCCCACGTTCGACGACCGTGGGCCCCGTGTGCTGGGCCGTGGAAAATGCCTCTGACCTGTGCTTACAGCACCGGCAGATTCTTCCGCAGCTCGAAGGCGGTCACCTCGCTGCGGTACTCCTCCCACTCCGCCTTCTTGTTGCGCAGGAAGAAGTCGAAGACGTGCTCGCCGAGGGTCTCGGCCACGAGTTCGCTGCGCTGCATCAGGGCCAGGGCCTCGCCGAGGTTCTGCGGGAGGGGTTCGATGCCCATGGCGCGGCGCTCGCCGTCGGAGAGGGCCCAGACGTCGTCGTCGGCGCCCGGCGGAAGCTCGTAGCCCTCCTCGATGCCCTTCAGGCCGGCGGCCAGCAGCAGGGCGTAGGCCAGGTACGGGTTCGCGCCCGAGTCGATCGAGCGGACCTCGACCCGTGCGGAGCCGGTCTTGCCGGGCTTGTACATCGGCACGCGGACGAGGGCGGAGCGGTTGTTGTGGCCCCAGCAGATGTACGAGGGGGCCTCGCCGCCGGCGCCCGCGGTGCGCTCCGAGCCGCCCCAGATGCGCTTGTAGGAGTTGACCCACTGGTTGGTGACCGCGGAGATCTCCGCGGCGTGCCGCAGCAGGCCCGCGATGAAGGAGCGGCCGACCTTGGAGAGCTGGTACTCCGAGCCGGACTCGTAGAACGCGTTGCGGTCGCCCTCGAAGAGGGAGAGGTGGGTGTGCATACCGCTGCCCGGGTACTCCGAGAACGGCTTCGGCATGAAGGTGGCCTGCACCCCCTGCTCCAGCGCGACCTGCTTCATGATCAGCCGGAAGGTCATGATGTTGTCGGCCGTGGAGAGCGCGTCGGCGTAGCGCAGGTCGATCTCCTGCTGGCCGGGGGCGCCCTCGTGGTGGCTGAACTCGACCGAGATGCCCATCGACTCCAGCATCGTGATCGCCTGGCGCCTGAAGTCCTGGCCGACGTTCTGCGGGGTGTGGTCGAAGTAGCCGGAGTTGTCGGCCGGGGTGGGACGCGAGCCGTCGAGCGGGCGGTCCTTGAGCAGGAAGAACTCGATCTCGGGGTGGGTGTAGAAGGTGAAGCCCAGGTCCGAGGTCTTGGCGAGGGCGCGCTTGAGGACGTAGCGCGGGTCCGCGAAGGACGGGGAGCCGTCCGGCATGAGGATGTCGCAGAACATGCGGGCGGTGCCGGGGGCCTCGGCGCGCCAGGGCAGCACCTGGAAGGTGGACGGGTCCGGCTTGGCGATCATGTCCGACTCGTATACGCGGGCGAAGCCCTCGATGGCCGAGCCGTCGAAGCCGATGCCCTCGTCGAAGGCCTGTTCCAGCTCCGCCGGGGCCACGGCCACCGACTTGAGGAAGCCGAGTACGTCCGTGAACCACAGACGTACGAACCGGATGTCACGCTCCTCCAGTGTCCGGAGCACGAACTCCTGCTGCTTGTCCATCTTCCGCTTCCACCCATCCTTGCTGGTCAGGCCGCCTGCTCCCACGCCTAGAAGACGATCGGCGCACCTGAGCATCCCACCACAACACCATTTCATGCGCGTTGCCGACCATGATCGGCCGGGCGACCGCGGCCTGAACGCCTCGCGTACGAGAGGTGTCCTGCTCTGACGCACATACTGCCTGCTCACCCACCCACCCGTAAGGGGCGTCCGGTCCCCATCTGTCACCCCGGTTTTAATTTGCATCTCAGATGCAAGTTTTACTACTGTGCGGCTCAGGCGGACGGGCGCAACCCAGCCCTCCCGCCCCGGCCTTGAGGAGTCCCGATGCTGTCCGAACCGTCCGCCGTCACCGTCCGCGCGACCCTCCCCGTCGTCGGCGCCGCCATCGGCGAGATCACCGAGCGCTTCTACGCCGGGCTGTTCGCCGCCCACCCCGAGCTGCTCCGCGACCTGTTCAACCGCGGCAACCAGGCCGCCGGCACCCAGCGCCAGGCCCTGGCCGGATCCATCGCCGCCTTCGCCACCCATCTGGTCGAGCACCCCGACGAGCGGCCCGACGCGATGCTGAGCCGTATCGCCCACAAGCACGCCTCCCTCGGCGTGGCGCCCGAGCAGTACGGGGTCGTGCACGAGCACCTCTTCGCCGCCATCGTCGAGGTGCTCGGCGACGCGGTCACCGCCGAGGTCGCCGCCGCCTGGGACGAGGTGTACTGGCTCATGGCGAACGCCCTGATCGCCATCGAGAAGCGGCTGTACGAGGAGAACGCGGACGACGGGTCCCTGCGCCCCTGGGTCGTCACCGGGCGCGTCGAGGAGACCGAGGACGTCGCCAGCTTCCGGATCCGCCCGGCCGACGGCGCCCCCCTGCCCGACTTCCGAGCGGGCCAGTACGTCTCCGTGGGCGTCGAACTCCCGGACGGCGCACGCCAGATACGCCAGTACAGCCTCTCCGGCGCGCCCGGCGCCCCGGAGCGCCGGATCAGCGTCAAGCGGGTGCGCGCGGACGAGGGCACCGGGGCGCCGTGCCCCGAGGGCGAGGTCTCCGGCCATCTGCACGCCCACGTCCGCGAGGGCAGCGTCCTGGAGGTCTCCGCGCCCTACGGCGACCTGGTCCTCGACGACACGGACGCCCCCCTCCTCATCGCCTCGGCGGGCATCGGCGTCACCCCCATGATCGCCATGCTGGAGCAGCTGACGCTCGCGGGCCACAAGGCCCCCGTCACCGTGGTGCACGCCGACCGCTCCCCCGCCGAGCACGCGCTGCGCGCCGAGCACGAGCGGCTCGCGGGCGAACTCCCGGACGCGGAGACCCACTTCTGGTACGAGCGGCCCGAGCCGGGCCACCCCGCCGAGCGCACGGGTCCGGCCGACCTGTCCGACGTGACCGTGCGACCGGGCACGCACGCCTACCTGTGCGGTCCGCTGCCCTTCATGCGCGCCGTACGGACCCAGCTCCTCGCCAAGGGCGTCCCCGCCCGCGACATCCACTACGAGGTGTTCGGACCGGACCTGTGGCTGGCCCGGGGCTGAGCCCCGGAAGCTGCCGGACGGGCTCTACGGCCTGCGGGTGATGCCCAGCAGTACGGGACCGGTCGGCTCGGCGACGACGTCGGCGACGGTCAGCGGGTCCAGCGAGGCGTAGAAGGCCTCCTGGGCCCGCCGCAGGGCGCCCCGCAGCCGGCACGCGGAGACGAGCGGGCACGGTGTGTCGCCCTCGCACTCGACGACGTCGCCCTCCCCCTCGAAGGAGCGCACGATCGCGCCGACGGACTCCCCGCGCCCTTTCTCCGTGAGCGTGAGGCCGCCTCCCCTGCCGCGCCGGGCGTCGAGCAGGCCGAGGTGCTGGAGCTCGGCGACGACCTTGGCCGCGTGCGTGTACGGGACCCGCATGTCCTCCGCGACCTCGCGCGTGGTGGGCGTCGAGTCGCCGGCGACGGCCAGTCGCATCAGGACGCGAAGGGCCAGGTCGGTGGAGCGCAGCAACCGCATACCCGCCAGGGTAGGTAATGCGCATCTCCGGTTCAAATTTTCTTCCCGGATCCCGTCCGTCCCCCTCCCCCTTCGCCTCCGGCCCCTCCCCCGGCCGTCACCGCGCACTCCGCGCCAATCCCGTGCCCTCCCTGCCGACGCCGTTCCCTTTCCGTCTACGATCGGCGGACTCGACCGTCCCGTCCCTCATAAGGATCACCATGGGTTCCGCCAAGAACACCAGCACCGGATCGCGCAAGGAGCGCATCGAGGAGCTGCGCCGTGCCGAGCGTGCCCGTGAGCGGCGCAATCGCTTCCTGGTGATAGCGGCCTCCACGGTCGTCGTCGCCGGTCTCGTCGCCGGTGCCGTCGTGCTCGTCCAGTCACAGTCGGACGACGCGAAGAAGAGCACGGCGAGCGACTCCAAGCAGGCGTCGGGGCATTTCGTCACGGGCGCGGACGGGGTGAAGACGTGGAAGGGCACGCTGACCCGCAACCACGTCACGAAGACCGTCACGTACGCGATGGAGCCGCCGGTCGGCGGTGACCACCTCCAGGTCTGGATGAACTGCAACGGCGACGTCTACACCAAGGCCGTGAACAACATGAACGCCGTGCACTCCCTGGAGCACGGCGCGGTCTGGGTGACGTACAACAGCAAGGCGTCCCAGGCCGACGTGAAGGCCCTCGCGGCCAAGGTCAGGAAGACCCCGTACACGCTGATGAGCCCGGTCGAGGACCAGAAGGACCCGATCATGATGAGCGCCTGGGGCAAGCAGCGCACGGTGACCGGCGCGAACGACAAGAACGTGGACGCGTTCCTCGCCGAGTTCGTCCAGGGCAAGCAGACCCCCGAGCCGGGCGCCGCCTGCACCAACGGTCTCTCCCAGTGAGGCGCGCCGGGTGGATCGCGGGCGCCGCGGCGGCCGCGCTCGTCGCGGCGGGCGCGATCACGTACGCGGTCGCCGACGGCTCCGACTCCGGATCCGGTTCCGGGACGCGGACGCCCGCCGCCGACTCCGCGGACGCGGGCTTCGCCCGGGACATGGCCGTCCACCATCAGCAGGCCGTCGAGATGTCGTACATCGTGCGGGACCGCACCAAGGACACGGAGGTACGGCGTCTCGCGTACGACATCGCGCAGACGCAGGCCAATCAGCGGGGCATGCTGCTCGGCTGGCTCGATCTGTGGGATCTGCCCAAGGTGTCCCCGGACGCGCCGATGACCTGGATGGGCATGGGTGACATGGCGTCGGGCAAGGACGGCTCGCTGATGCCGGGCATGGCCACGAACGCCGAGATGAAGCGGCTCGGCACGCTCGACGGGAAGCAGGCCGAGGTCTTCTACCTCCAGCTGATGACCGACCACCACAAGGGCGGTATCCACATGGCCGAGGGCTGTGTCGCCAAGTGCACGGTCGGCGTGGAGAAGCGGCTGGCGCAGGGCATGGTCGACGCCCAGCAGTCGGAGATCACGATGATGGCCGACATGCTGAAGGCACGCGGCGCGAAGCCGCGCGCCTAGGTCCCGAGGGGGTCCGGGGTGGCCGCCCCGGACCCCCTCGGCCTGTCCGGCGTACGGTCAGCCGCGCCAGTCCGTACCGCACGTGAGGGCGACCCCGGTGGGGACGAGCCGCTCCATCGAGCCGGGCCGGCCCTGGGTGACGGCGAGCTGGGCCTTGTCCAGGTAGCCGATGAAGAGCTGGGTGCGGGCGGGCATGGCCGCCGGGTCGTACACGAAGACGACGGTGCCGTCGGCGCGCCGCTCCCGCTCGACGACCCGCTCGACCCCCGGTCCCGAGCCGTGACGGTCGACCCGTGTGCGGTCGTCCGGGCCCTTGCAGAACACCCCGGTCTTCACCAGGACGGGGAATCCGGCCGCGCGCAGCGCCTTCTGGAGACCCGCGGGGTTCTTGAAGTACTGCTCCTTGGTCCAGGTCACCGCGACCTTCCCGTCCGGCCGCTTGGCGACGGTGAACGCGACGGCCTCGGTGCCGCCGCCCGTGGGCGGCGCGGTCGGCGGGTGGCCGTAGCCGGGCGCGCCGAGCGCGAGGCCCGCGGCCGCGGTGACTCCGACGGCGGCGACGGCCAGGCGCCGTCGCCGGCGGCGGACCGCGCGGCCCTCGGCCACGATCCGTTCCACGGGCACCGTCATCGTGATGTCGTCGAGGGAGCCCCTGAGGACGTCCAGGACGTCCCGGTCGTCGTGGGTGGCGTTCATGATCCTGCCTCCGGTGTGTCGAGGGTGACGAGTTGGCCGCGGAGTGTCCCGACGGCCCGTGCCAGATGGGCGGTCACGGTCCCGGGGGCGATCCCGAGCGTCCGTGCCGTGGTCGCGGTGTCGAGGTCGAGGAAGACCCGCAGGGCCACGACCTCCCGCTGTCTGCGCGGGAGTTCGCGCAGCAGGGCCAGCAGCGCGGGGTCGAGTCCGGCGCCGCCGGACTCCGCGGCCGCGGCCTCCCGCCCGTCGTGGTCGCCGTACGCGACCTCGCGGCGGCGCCGACGCCACCACGAGACACGGGTGTTGAGCGCGGTCCGGACGATCCAGGCGCGGGGGGCGGGATGGCCGCGGACCCGGGGCCAGGCGGCCCAGGCCCGGGCGAACGCCTCGGCCACGAGGTCCTCGGCCAGCTGACGGTCGCTCACCGCGGCGAGGACCGCCCGCAGGCAGACGTCCCGTCCGCTCCGGTAGAAGTCTTCGAACTCCAGCTGCTTCACACCACTGACACGCCCCGGGGACTCGATCCGCTTACGGAAAACGGGGACCTCTTTACAGAGCCAGGACCGGCATAGAGGGAAAACCCTTGACTATGAGCGAGGGTGCACGTCAAACCACCCCAAATGATCGTCAATTGCCTTCACTTGGTCTTTCCTTGGGTTTTTCATTCCCCTGGCATGAACGGTTCACCGTAAGAGTTGCCCCCATCTGTGATCCATTCCTCACGCTCCGACAGGAACGCGGAGGTCTCGCATGGATCACCGCAACCACTACATGCGACGAATCGCATCGCAGGGGGTTCTATGAGATCCAACCGCGCCACCGCGCGCGCCGGAGTGAGCCTGGCGGCGACGCTGCCTCTGCTCGCCGGCGCGCTGGCGCTCGGCATACCCGCGGCCCACGCCGCGGACGGCCCGAGCCGGGTCACGCTCGCGGGCACCAAGCCCGCGTGGGCGACCGCCCACGCGGACAAGGGGGCGGCTTCCGACAGCTCCCGGCTCTCGGCCCGGGTGTACTTCGCCGGACGGGACGCCAAGGGCCTGGCGGCGTACGCCAGGGCCGTGTCCGACCCGCACTCGGCTTCGTACGGGAAGTACCTCAGCGCCAAGAAGGCGCAGGCGCGTTTCGGTGCCACCAAGGCCCAGGTCGCCGCGGTGACCCACTGGCTGAAGTCGGCGGGCCTGACGGTCACCGGGACGACGCGGCACTACGTCACCGTCACCGGTGACGTGGCCGCCGCCGAGAAGGCGTTCAACACGCAGCTGCACAACTACGCCAAGGGCGGCAAGACGTACCGGGCGCCGTCGAAGACGGCTTCCGCGCCCGCCTCCCTGAACGGCGCCGTCCTGACCGTCACCGGCCTGGACAACGCTCCGCACAAGGCGCAGCACGCCGATCAACTGCCGCCTCCGGACGCGGTGTTCAAGAACTCCGGGCCGTTCTCCTCGTACTACGGCTCGAACACCGCGAGCACCCTGCCGTCCGCGTACGGAACGAAGATCCCGTACGCCGTCCAGGGGTACACCGGCAAGCAGCTGCGTGCGGCGTACGGCGCGGGCAAGCGCACCGGCAAGAACGTGCGCGTCGCCATCACCGACGCCTACGCCTCGCCGACCATCGCCTTCGACGCGGCCACCTACGCCGGCAAGCACGGCGACGCCAAGTACACCAGCGGTCAGCTCCGTCAGGTGCTGCCCGCGTCGTACACGAAGACCGAGGAGTGCGGGGCGGCCGGCTGGTACGGCGAGGAGACCCTCGACGTCGAGGCCGTGCACGCCGTCGCGCCGGGCGCGAGCATCACGTACGTGGGTGCCGCCTCCTGCTACGACGACGACCTGCTCGCCTCGCTCAACAAGGTCGTCGACGGGCACCTGGCCGACATCGTCTCCAACTCGTGGGGCGACATCGAGGCCAACCAGACCCCGGACCTGGCCGCGGCCTACGACCAGACGTTCCAGTTCGGAGCGGTCGAGGGCATCGGCTTCTACTTCTCCTCCGGTGACAACGGCGACGAGGTCGCCAATACCGGTACGAAGCAGGTCGACACCCCGGCCAACTCGGCCTGGGTGACGGCGGTCGGCGGTACCTCGCTGGCGGTCGGCAAGGGCGACAAGTACCTGTGGGAGACCGGCTGGGGCACCGAGAAGGCCACGCTGTCCACGGACGGCAAGAGCTGGACCGGGTTCCCGGGCGCGTTCACCTCGGGTGCCGGCGGCGGCACCAGCAAGACCGTGGCGCAGCCCTACTACCAGAAGGGCGTCGTCCCGGACGCGCTGGCCAAGGCCAACAACGCCGCGGGCAACCGCGTCGTCCCGGACATCTCGGCGATCGCCGACCCCAACACCGGATTCAAGGTCGGCCAGACGCAGACCTTCCCGGACGGGACCGAGCAGTACAGCGAGTACCGCATCGGCGGCACCTCGCTCGCCGCTCCGGTGATCGCGGCGGTCCAGGCCCTGGCGCAGGAGGCCAAGGGCGGCAAGGCGATCGGTTTCGCCAACCCGTCGATCTACGCCAAGGCCGGTTCGAAGACGTACCACGACGTCACCGACACGCCCGGCGGCAAGCAGTACGCCGTGGCCCGCATCGACTTCCTCAACGGCTTCGACGCGGCCGACGGCCTGGCGACCTCGGTCCGCAGCCTCGGTCAGGACAGCTCGCTGAAGGCGGTCAAGGGCTACGACGACGTCACCGGTGTGGGTTCGCCCGCCCCCGGCTACGTCGAGTCGTACGTCACCACCAAGCACCACCACTGACGTCCGTTCCACGGCCGTCCGTCGAGCGCGCCCGCCCCTTCGGGAGCGGGCGCGTTCGCGCGTGCGGGACGCGTACGGGGGCGGGGCGCGGGCCTGACGTGCGGCGGCCGGGGTGCGCGGGACGTGCGGCGGCCGGGGTGCTCGCCCGACGGCCGTCGGCCGGGGTGTCCGGCGTCGGCCCACCACCCCATCGCGTCGCTCTGACGATTACACTGGCCCGGTGCCTCCTCTGAACTTCCGGTCGCTCTATCAGCACGGCTTCGCACGCGTCGCCGCCTGCACGGGCCACACCGTCATCGCGGACCCGCCCGCCAACGCCGAGGCGGTCCTGCGCCAGGCGCGCAGCTGCGCCGAGGAAGGTGTCGCCGTCGCCGTCTTCCCGGAGCTGGGCCTGTGCGGCTACTCGATCGAGGACCTGCTCCTCCAGGACGCGCTGCTCGACCAGGTCGACGAGGCGCTCCGTACGGTGGTGGCGGGGTCGGCGGAACTCCTGCCGGTCCTGGTCGTGGGCGCCCCGCTGCGGCACCGCAACCGGGTCTACAACTGCGCGGTGATCGTGCACCGCGGCCGGATCCTCGGTGTCGTGCCCAAGTCGTACCCGCCGAACTACCGCGAGTTCTACGAGCGCCGGCAGATCGCCGCGGGCGACGACGAGCGCGGCGGCACGATCCGGGCGGGCGGCGAGTCCGCGCCGTTCGGGGTCGACCTCCTGTTCGCCGCCGAGGACGTGCCGGGTCTGGTGCTGCACGCGGAGATCTGCGAGGACATGTGGGTGCCGGTGCCGCCGAGCGCCGAGGCGGCCCTGGCGGGCGCCACCGTCCTCGCCAACCTCTCCGGCAGCCCGATCACGGTCGGCCGGGCCGAGGACCGCAAGCTGATGTGCCGCTCGGCGTCCTCACGCGGGATCGCCGCCTACGTCTACGCGGCGGCCGGTCTCGGCGAGTCGACGACCGACCTGTCGTGGGACGGCCAGACCATGATCTACGAGAACGGGGCGCTGCTGGCCGAGTCCGGCCGCTTCCCGCTCGGCGACCAGTTCGCCGTGGCGGACGTCGATCTCGACCTGCTGCGCCAGGAGCGGCTGCGGACCGGCAGCTTCGACGACAACCGGCGCACGCACGCGGCCCGCACCGCCGACTTCCGGACGGTGGCGTTCCGGCTGGACCCGCCGACGGGTGACCTGGGCCTGCGGCGCCGTGTCGAGCGTTTCCCGTTCGTGCCGGCCGACCCCGACCGGCTGGCCCAGGACTGCTACGAGGCCTACAACATCCAGGTCGCGGGGCTCCAGCAGCGGCTCGCGGCGATCGGTGGCCCGAAGGTCGTCATCGGGGTGTCGGGCGGTCTCGACTCCACGCACGCGCTGATCGTCGCCGCCCGCGCGATGGACCGGGCGGGCCGCCCGCGCGGCGACATCCTCGCCTTCACACTGCCGGGCTTCGCCACCAGCGACCACACCAAGGGCAACGCGCACGAGCTGATGCGCTCCCTCGGGGTCACCGCGGCCGAGCTGGACATCACGCCGACCGCGCGGCTGATGCTCAAGGAGATGGACCACCCCTTCGCCTCGGGCGAGCCGGTCTACGACGTCACCTTCGAAAACGTGCAGGCCGGGCTGCGCACCGACTATCTGTTCCGGCTCGCCAACCAGCGCGACGGCATCGTGCTCGGGACCGGCGACCTGTCGGAGCTGGCGCTCGGCTGGTCCACGTACGGCGTGGGCGACCAGATGAGCCACTACAACGTCAACTCGGGGGTACCGAAGACGCTGATCCAGCATCTGATCCGCTGGGTCATCGGCAGCCACCAGTTCGGCGAGGACACGAACCGGACGCTGGCCGCCATCCTCGACACGGAGATCAGCCCCGAGCTGGTGCCGGGCGAGGAGTTGCAGTCCACCGAGTCGAAGATCGGCCCGTACGCGCTGCACGACTTCACCCTCTTCCACGTGCTGCGCTACGGCTTCCGCCCGTCGAAGATCGCCTTCCTGGCCTGGCACGCCTGGCACGACCCGGACGCGGGCGCCTGGCCGCCCGGCTTCCCCGAGGCCGAGCGGGTCGCGTACGACCTGCCGGAGATCCGGCGCTGGCTGGACGTGTTCTGCCGCCGCTTCTTCGGGTTCGCGCAGTTCAAGCGCTCGGCCATGCCGAACGGACCGAAGGTCTCGGCCGGCGGTTCGCTCTCGCCGCGCGGCGACTGGCGCGCCCCCTCCGACGGCTCGGCCCGCACCTGGCTGCGCGACCTGTCCCGCTTCGACGTCCCGGAATCAGCCGAACAGCCGGAGCAGGCCGAGCAGAAGCCCGGTTCCGGGGGCTGACGACGCACCGGCCGCCGTCGGCGTACGGCCGCCGGCGGCCGGTCCTTCACCCCCGGAGCGCACCCGGCCGTTCCGGGACGTGGGTGGCGACCACCCGTTCGTGGGTGGCGGCCGGGGCCGCCCGGTGGCGGTCCACCGCGTGGGCCACCGCGGCCACCGCGAGGCCCAGCACCGCGAGTCCCGCTCCGGCGAGGGCCGGAGAGGTCGCGCCGAGGCCCGCCGCCAGCGCGAGGCCGCCGATCCACGCGCCGCCCGCGTTGGCCAGGTTGAACGCGGCCTGGTTGGCGGAGGACGCCAGGGAAGGAGCGGCGGCGGCCTTCTCCATGACCATCAGCTGGAGGGGCGAGCCGGTGACGAACGCGGCCGTGCCGAGCAGCACCACCGCGAGCGCGGCGCTCCACTCGGTGCGCATCAGCAGCGGGAAGGCGGCCAGTACGACCACCAGCGAGGCCAGACCGCCGAACAGGGTTCCGCGCATGGCCTGGTCCGCGAGCCGCCCGCCGAGCAGGTTGCCCGCCGTGGCGCCGACACCGAACAGCGCGAGCAGCGGCGTGACACTGCCCTCGGTGTATCCGGCGGCGTCGGTGAGCATGGGCGCGATGTAGCTGTACGCGGAGAACAGGGCCGCGAAGCCCGCGACCGTCGTGCCGAGGGCGAGCCAGACGGGCAGCGGGCGCAGGGCGGCAAGTTCACCGCGCAGACCGCCGGCGGGGGCGTGCGCGGGGGTCCGCGGGATCAGCAGGAACAGCGCGGCCACGGCGGCCACGCCGATCGCGCTCACCCCGAGGAACGTGGCCCGCCAGCCCAGGTGCTGTCCCACGAGGGTGGCGGCCGGGACACCGGCGATGTTCGCGACGGTCAGGCCGAGGAACATCAGCGACACGGAGCGGGCCTTGCGTTCGGGCGCGACCAGGCCGGTGGCCACGACGGCTCCGACCCCGAAGAAGGCGCCGTGCGGCAGTCCGCTGAGGAAGCGGGCGGCGAGCAGCCAGTTCTCGTCGGGCGCGAGCGCGGAGAGCGCGTTGCCCGCGACGAACAGGCCCATGAGGGCCATGAGGACGGTGCGTCGGGGCATGCGGGCGGTGGCCGCGGCGAGCAGCGGGGCGCCGATGACGACGCCGAGCGCGTAGGCGGAGACGAGATGCCCGGCGGACGGGATGGATATGCCGAGGTCGCCTGCGACGTCGGGCAGCAGGCCCATCATGGCGAACTCGGTGGTGCCGATGCCGAAGGCGCCCACGGCGAGGGCGAGCAGGGCCAGAGGCATGAGGGGCCTTTCGGGGGGAGCTGGGGCGAGGCGGGAGTCCGTAGCGGCGCGGTCGCCTGCGGGAAGGCACGCGGGTACGGGCACGCCCGCGCACGGCGATGTGCGCGGGACGCGGTCGGTCGGGCACCGGCCTATTAAGTTTAGCCGGTGAACAAAGTCTGCCGGGCCCAGTATTCCAGGAGGTTGAAAGGCGATGACGGGCGGGTCAAGACGCGGTGGCGTCCACCTTGACGCGGGCGGCGATCGGGAGGTGGTCGCTGCCGGTGGCTGGCAGGGTCCAGGAGGTCACCGGCTCGATGCCCTTGACCATGATCTGGTCGATCCGGGCCATCGGGAACGAGGCGGGCCAGCTGAACCCGAAGCCGTTGCCCACCGCGCCCTGAGTGGAACGCATCTGCGCGGTGACCGCGTTCAGGGCCCGGTCGTTCATCGTGCCGTTGAGGTCACCGAGCAGGACGACCTGCTTCAGGGGCTCGCCGGCGATCGCCTCGCCCAGCGCGTTGGCGCTCTTGTCGCGCTGCCGGGCGGTGAACCCGGCCTTCATCTTCACCCGCACCGAGGGCAGATGGGCCACGTACACCGCGACGCGGCCGGCCGGCGCCGACACCGTCGCCCGCATGGCGCGCGTCCAGCCCAGCTTGATGTCCACCGGCCGGACGTCACCGAGCGGGTACTTGCTCCACAGCCCGACCGTTCCCTGCACCGAGTGGTACTTGTACGTCGACGCGAGCGCCTTCTCGTACACCGGCACCGCCGACGCGGTCAGCTCCTCCAGGGCGAGCACGTCGGCGCCCGAGGCGGCCACGTCCCGGGCGGTGCCGGACGGGTTCGCGTTGTCGGCGTTGACGTTGTGGGTGGCGACGGTCAGATCGCCGCCCGGTGCCGTCTTGTCGGTCAGCAGTCCGCCGAAGAGGTTCAGCCAGACCGCGCCGGTCAGCACCACGGCGATCAGGGCGCTGGCGGACCTGCGCACGAAGGCGAGGACCAGCAGGACCGGGATGAACACGCCGAGCCACGGCAGGAACGTCTCGGTGAGACTGCCGAGGTTGCCGATCCGGTTCGGGATCCGCCCGTGGGTCAGCATCACCAGGGCGAGCAGCAGCGCGAGGGCGGCCAGCACCAGTCCGCGCCGCCAGATGCCCCGGTCGCCGCGCCAGCCGTCGAGCAGGCGCCGGAGCCGGGACTCTCTGCGCTCCGGCCCCCGGCCGTCGCTGCCCGTCTCCGTCATATACGCCTGCGCCATACCGTCGCCTCACAACCTGCCGTGCGCACCGTCTGCCCCTCGACTACGACCCTAGGGGATGTCCGGTGTCGTTCTCGCCGTCCAGGACGGCCGTACAGGCAAGGGGACGTACAACTCCGTGCCCGGAGTTCCGCATACTGGCACGAGGTGCGGCCTCTGTGACGAAACGCGCACATTCACCCCGTCAGAAACGTGTCGTGTCACGGCCGGGCGGGGCGCAGGCCCTCCAGCAGGGTGTCGACGATCCGCTCGGCGAGCCCCTCGGGGAGATCGGTGTCGGGGCGCATGACGGAACGGACGAGCATGGGGCCGACGAACATGTCGTTGAGCAGCTCGATGTCGACGTCGTCGCGGAGTTCGCCGTTCTCCTGCCCCCGGCGCAGCACCTCGTAGCCGAGTTGGCGTCGGGGCGCTATGACCGTGGCGTCGTAGGCGGCCCACAGCTTGGGGCTGGACTTCATCTGCGCGTAGACGTTGTGCAGGATCGCGGACGAGCGGCTGACCAGACCGCGCCGACGCAGCGTCTCCAGCAGGACGACGAGGTCGTCGCGCATGGAGACGCCGGGGAGTTCGGGGTCGGCGGGCTCGGCGCCGCGCAGGACGTCGACGAAGAGTTCCTCCTTGCCGCTCCAGCGGCGGTAGATCGTCGCCTTGCCGACGCCCGCGGTGCGCGCGAGGCGCTCGATGGAGATGTCCGCGAGCGGGACACCGTCCTCCAGGAGCTTCATCACGCCCTCGATGATGGCGCGTTCCACCGCCTCGCTGCGGGGACGTCCCCGACCGGGGCACACCTGCCTGTCTCGGCTGTCCGCGAGGCTCACGTCGAACTCCGTTCCCATCGTTGACCAGGTGTCATTCTCCCCCGTTCACCGTGCCCGCGGGCACCCGGCGCGTCGCGCCGGCCGTGGGCACCCGGTCGGGGGTGCCCACGGCCGCGCGCGCCGTGTCAGTCCTGGCCGAGGTCGGCCGTGACCAGCTCGGCCTCCTCCTCGCCCTTCTGCGGGGCCGCGGGACGGCCGGGCAGGAACAGGGCGACGACGACCGCGCCGATGACCGCGACACCCGCGCCGCACAGGGCGGTGACGTGCATCGCGTGCAGGAAGGCGTCGTTGGCCGGGGTGATGAGGGCCTTGCCCTGGGGGCCGAGCTTGGCGGCGACGCCGAGGGTGGCCTCGATGGACTCGCCCGCGGTGTGCCGCAGGGGGGCCGGGACGAGGGCGAGCTTGCCGTCGATGCCGTTGCGGTAGGCGGTGGAGAGCACGGAGCCGAGCACCGCGATACCGAGGGCGCCGCCGACCTGGCGGAAGGTGTTGCTCAGCGCGGACGCGGAGCCGGCCTTCTCGCGCGGCAGCGCCTGCATGATGACGACGCTGGTCGGGGTCATGATGTGCGCCATGCCGGTGCCCATCAGGAAGAAGATGACCTCGAGAATCCAGATCGGGGTGTCCGCCTCCAGCGTGGCGAACGCGGCCAGCATCGCGGCGATGATCACCAGGCCGGCCGTGCAGGTGACGCGGTTGCCGAAGCGGTCGACGACCAGCCGGGCGCGCGGGGCGAAGATGATCTGGGCCACGGCCAGCGGGAGCATCAGCAGGCCGGTCTGGAGCGGCGAGTAGCCGCGCACGCTCTGCGTGTAGAAGACGGAGAAGAAGGTCACGCCCATGAGCGCGAAGAACACGAGCGCGATGGCCGAGATCGCGGCCGAGAAGACCTTGTTCTTGAAGTAGGTGACGTCGATCGACGGGTGGTCGCTGCGCATCTCGAACAGCACGAAGCCGATGAGGACGGCGAGACCGGCGCCGATGGTCGCGAGGACCTGCGGGTCGGTGAAGTCGGCGAGCTGGCCGCCCTTGATGATGCCGTAGACGAGCAGGACGAGACCGATGATCGACAGGACCACGCCGACCGGGTCGAGCCGGCCCGGGTTCGGGTCGCGGGAGTCGGGGACCAGCCAGATCATCAGGCCGATCGCGAGGATCACGATGGGCACGTTGATCAGGAAGACCGAGCCCCACCAGAAGTGGTCGAGGAGCACGCCGCCGGTGATCGGGCCGATCGCGATGGCGAGGCCGACGCCGCCGGCCCAGATGCCGATGGCCTTGGGCTGCTCGTCGCGCTCGAAGACGTTCATGAGGACGGCGAGCGTCGCGGGCATCACGAAGGCGGCGCCGAGGCCCATCAGGGCACGGAAGACGATGAGCTGGACCGGCGAGCCGGACTCGGCGGCCAGCGCGGAACCGATGCCGAAGACGGCGAGACCGGCGAGCAGCACCTTCTTGCGGCCGAGGCGGTCGCCGAGGAGGCCGGCGGTGAACAGGAGACCGGCGAAGACGAGGGTGTAGGCGTTGATGGCCCACTCCAGCTCACCCTGGGTGGCCCCGAGCCCGGTCGGCGCCGGGGTCGAGATCGTCTTGATCGCGACGTTCAGGATGGAGTTGTCGAGCACCACGATCAGCAGGCTGAGCATGAGCGCGCCGAGGATCGCCCAGCGGCGCCGGTGCACCGCCTCGGGCACTCGTCGGTCGAGCGGAGGAGCGGAAGTTGTCATGACGACCACCCTAGAGGCATTTCGATACGGCACCGTCTCGTATCGGAAAGCCTTTACGCAGAACTTACGAAGGGACCTAGGTCCGTGGACGGAGGCCCGGGGTGGCGGACAACGAGGGGGCTGCGGGACGCGGCGGTGAGTGGCGCGGCGGCACGGGGCGGAGTGGCGTGATCGACACCGGGTCCGGCGGGCCCGGTCTAGCCGCGCGTACCCCGAGGTGCCACCATGGAGGGGATCCGGGGACGCCGTCAGGGTGCCTCGAGATGACATATAAGGAGCCGTTGCGATGACGCAGGTTTCGGCTGCCCAGAAGCAGCCTGCGGAGGGTGTCCTCAAGGCCGCCGGCAGCAGCAAGGCGCTGTACGGGGGCAAGAGCACCCGCCGTATCACGGTGCGCGACATCACCGCCGCCAAGGAGCGCGGCGAGAAGTGGCCCATGCTCACCGCCTACGACGCGATGACCGCGTCCGTCTTCGACGAGGCCGGCATCCCGGTCATGCTCGTCGGCGACTCGGCCGGCAACTGCCACCTCGGGTACGAGACCACCGTCCCGGTGACCATGGACGAGATGACCGTGCTGTCCGCCGCCGTCGTCCGGGGCACCAGCCGGGCCCTGATCGTCGGCGACCTGCCCTTCGGGTCCTACCAGGAGGGCCCGGTGCAGGCGCTGCGCTCGGCGACCCGCCTGGTCAAGGAGGCCGGGGTGGGCGCGGTGAAGCTGGAGGGCGGCGAGCGCTCGCACCGCCAGATCGAGCTCCTCGTCGAGTCCGGTATCCCGGTCATGGCGCACATCGGCCTGACCCCGCAGTCCGTGAACTCCATGGGCTACCGCGTCCAGGGCCGCGGCGAGGAGGCCGCGCACCAGCTGCTGCGGGACGCCAAGGCGGTCCAGGACGCGGGCGCCTTCGCCGTCGTCCTCGAACTGGTCCCGGCGGAGCTCGCGGCCGAGGTCACCCGCACCCTGCACATCCCGACCGTCGGCATCGGCGCGGGCCCCGAGACCGACGCACAGGTCCTGGTGTGGACCGACATGATGGGCCTGACGGGCGGCAAGGTGCCGAAGTTCGTCAAGCAGTACGCCGATCTGCGCCGGGTCATGGGCGACGCGGCGAAGGCGTTCGCCGAGGACGTGGTCGGCGGGACGTTCCCGCTGGAGGAGCACTCCGTCCACTGAGCCTCGACGCCCCCCGGGGCATCCGAGCCACTGCGGCACCGGTGACAACCCGCCGATCTTCCCCCGTCGGCGGGTTGTCGTCGTTTCCCCGTCCTGTCGGCCCACTGTCGGCCTGCTGTCGGCCTGCTGTCGGCCTGCTGTCGGCCTGCTGTCGGCCCACCATCGGCCTGCTGTCGACCGATTGTCGGCGACCTATCGGTGACAGTCGGGTTCTGTAGGCATCCTGTCGGTCGTTTGTCGGTGGCGGCTGGCACCTTGATGGACATGACGCGAATCGACAACACGCCCCGGCAAGCTGCGACCGGCCGCAGCGCCGTCACCGTACGGGGGCTGGTCAAGCACTACGGCGAGACCAAGGCGCTGGACGGGATCGACCTGGACGTGCGCGAGGGCACCGTCCTCGGAGTCCTCGGCCCCAACGGTGCCGGCAAGACCACCCTCGTCCGCTGCCTTTCCACCCTCATCACCCCCGACGCCGGAACGGCCACGGTCGCCGGCTACGACGTGCTGAGGCAGCCCCGGCAGCTGCGCCGGGTGATAGGCCTCACCGGCCAGTACGCCTCGGTCGACGAGAAGCTCCCCGGCTGGGAGAACCTCTACATGATCGGGCGGCTGCTCGACCTGCCCCGCAAGGAGGCCCGCCGCCGCGCCGACGAGCTCCTTGAGCGCTTCTCCCTCACCGAGGCCGCCAAGCGCCCGACATCGACGTACTCCGGCGGTATGCGCCGCCGGCTCGACCTGGCCGCCTCGATGATCGGCAGCCCGGCCGTGCTGTATCTGGACGAGCCGACGACCGGCCTCGACCCGCGCACCCGCAACGAGGTGTGGCAGGAGGTCAAGCGCATGGTCGCCGACGGCGTCACCGTGCTCCTCACCACCCAGTACATGGAGGAGGCCGAGCAGCTGGCCTCCGAACTGACCGTCATCGACCGCGGCAAGGTCATCGCCGGCGGCCGGATCGACGAGCTGAAGGCGCGCGTCGGCGGTCGGACGCTGCGGATCCGCCCGGCGGACCCGCTCCAACTGCGGCCGCTGGCGACGATGTTCGACGAGCTGGGGCTCACCGGCCTCGCCACGACGATCGTGGACAGCGAGACCGGCAGCGTGCTGGTCCCGATCCTCAGCGACGAGCAGCTCACCGCCGTGGTCGGCGCGGTCACCGCGCGCGGCATCACGATCGGCTCCATCTCCACCGAACTGCCCAGTCTGGACGAGGTGTTCCTCTCCCTCACCGGACACAAGGCCAGTGCCCCGCAGGACGAGAACCCCGCCCGCGCCTACGAGGAGGTCTCCGCATGAGCACCGCCACCGCCACCGCCGAAGCCCCCCTCGTCGTCGAGGCCGACGCCCGTATCTCGCCGCGCGCGCACGCCCGCCACATCGGCGCGCTGATCCGCCGCAATCTGCTGTGGATCCGCCAGGACCCCGAGTCGATGTTCGACGCCGTCCTGATGCCGATCATCTTCACCCTGCTGTTCGTGTACGTCTTCGGCGGCTCCATCGGGCAGTCGCTGGGCGGCGGCCAGGACAAGTACGTGCAGTACGTGATGCCCGGCCTGATGGCGATGACGACCATGAACATGGCGACAGCCGTCGGCACCGGCTTCAACGAGGACTTCCACAAGGGGGTGATGGACCGCTTCCGCACCCTGCCGATCGGCCGGGGCTCCGTGCTCTTCGCCAAGCTCGTGGTGGAGCTCATGCGGATGGTCGTCGCCACCACGATCCTCATGGTCGTGGGAGTGCTGGTCGGCTTCCACATCACCAACTGGCCCGGCCTGTTCGCCTCCGTGGGGCTCGCCACCCTGTTCGCCTCGGCCCTGATGTGGATCTTCCTGGTCCTCGGGGTGACGATGAAGAACGCCCAGTCCGTGCAGGCGATGGGCTTCCTGGTGCTCTTCCCGCTCCAGTTCGGCTCGTCGATCTTCTCGCCGACCGCGACCATGCCCGGCTGGCTCCAGACCTTCACCGACTACAACCCGCTGTCCAACCTCGCGGACACCGCCCGCGGCCTGATGGTGGGCGGCCCGGTCGCGCACAGCCTGTGGCTGACCCTCGGCTGGACGGCGGCCCTCACCGTGGTCATGGCGCCCATCGCCATCCACAAGTTCCGCACCAAGAGCTGACGTCCGGCGCACGGACCCGGCCCCGCCCACCCGGGCCGGGCCGGATCGGGCCGGTTCGCGTCGGCGCCTCAGATCAGGGCGGTGGCCTCCTCCAGGGAGAGGCCGCCGCCCTCCGCGTACGCGGCCTCGTACGCCGTGTCGCCGAGGAGGGTGCGCGCGCCTGTCTCGGCCCGCTCGCGCACCTCCACCTCCATGGGGCCGGGGAAGTGGCCGGGCGGCAGCAGGGCGTCCGAGGCACCGAGGAGCCGGGCCGCGTCCACGGCCCGGCCGCCGCCGTCCAGACCGTTCAGGGCGATGGCGGCCGTGGTCAGATGCGCGGAGGGCATGTGCGGAGCGATCATCCGCGACAGCCGGTCGCCCGACCGCTCCAGCGCCACGCGCACCTTGTCCAGGGCGCTCTCGTTCCGCCCGTCGATCGCGTCCAGCCACGCCTCGGCACCGAGCATGAACCCGTCGAACAGAACGAAGGAACCGGCCCCGAAGTCCTGCCGCAGCAGCCGTATCTGCTCGCGCGCCTCTGCGGTCCTGCCCTTGCGGCCGAGCCAGATCGCGAGGAAGAGATGGGCCGCCGGCATGGCCTCGTTGTGGGCGCCCTGCCCGGTCGCGAGGACCTCACGGATCATCCGCTCGCCCCGCTCGGGCTCCCCCAGCTCCAGGTACATGCTGCCGAGCCGGACGTTGAGCACCGCCGTCTGGGCCCGCGCGCCGAGCCGCTCGGCGTACTTCGCCGCCTCCGCGTAGTCCGCGGCGGCGGCCCGGAAGTCGCCCTTGCGCTCATGGGCCTCGCCGCGCGCGGAGAGCGATTCCGCCGCGCCCCAGGCGTCCCCGATACGGCCGAAGAGCTCCAGTGCCTCGTCGGCGTCCACGGTGGCGTCGCCCGCCATCTCGGTGCGGTTGGCGAGGATGTTGGCCCGCATCTGGAGGGCGGTGGCCAGCTCCCAGTCGTAGCCGAGTTCCCGGCAGGTGCTCACCGTCTTGTTGATCACCTCGGTGAACCGCTCCATCGTGCCGGTGAGCAGGACGGCGTAGAACCAGAGGTAGCCCGGGGTCCGGCAGGTCTGCGGCATGCCGGGCTCGTAGGTCGCCCCGATGACGCGGAGCTTCTCCTGGGCCTGCGGGGTCTGCCAGGCGCCCATGTCCATGTCCATATAGGCGAGATGGACGAGGTGCACTCCGCGGCGGGCCTCTTCGAGGACCTCCTCGCGCATCGGCGGCGGGAAGTCCGTGCAGCGTTCGTACAGCGGGGCGGCCGGGCGTACGGGCGGGGCGAAGGGGTCGGGGCCGAGACCCATCACCTCCAGGGACCAGGCGCGGGCGTCGACGCGCTGGTCACGGACCTGCCAGTACCAGGTCAGCGAAAGGACCATGCACAGCGCCTCCTGCTCGTCGCGCTCGGCGACGGCGTGCCGCAGGGCGGTGCGCAGGTTCTCGTACTCGCGCTCGATCAGGTCGATCGCGGCCCGCTGTCCGGGTCCGCGCAGCAACGGGTCGGTGGTGCGGGCGAGTTCGCGGTAGTACGTGAGGTGGGCGCGCTCGGTGTCCGCGCGGGCGCCGGACGCGTCGAGGCGTTCGCCCGCGTACTCGGCGACGGTCTCGAGGAGGCGGTAGCGCATCCCGCCGTCCCCCTCGCCCGAAGGGGCCGCGACGACCAGCGACTTGTCGACGAGGGAGCCGAGGACGTCCAGCGCGGCCGGGCCGCAGAGGGCTTCGGCGGCGGCGAGGTCGCAGCCTCCCGCGAACACGGACAGCCGCCCCAGGGTGTCGCGTTCGGCCTCGTCGAGCAGATCCCAGGACCAGTCGACGACGGCGCGCAGGGTCTGCTGGCGGGGCAGCACCGTGCGGCTGCCCGAGGTGAGCAGCCGGAAGCGGTCGTCGAGCCGGTCGGCGATCTGGCGCGCGGTGAGCATCCGCAGCCGGGCGGCGGCGAGTTCGATGGCGAGCGGCAGGCCGTCGAGGCGCCGGCAGATCTCGGCGGCCGCCTCGGGGTCGTCCTCGACGCGGAAGCCGGGCCGGGCGGCCGCTCCCCGGTCGGCGAGCAGCCGCAGCGCGACGGGTTGTGGCAGCGGGTCCACCGGGCGCAGCAACTCCCCCGGCACACCGAGGGGTTCGCGGCTGGTGGCGAGGACGGTCACGCCGGGACAGCGTTCCAGCAGCGCCTCGGCGAGGTGCGCGGCGGCGTCGACGACGTGTTCGCAGTTGTCGAGGACGATCACCATGCGGCGCTTGGCGCAGTGTTCGGTGAGCCGGGTGAGCGGGTCGTCGTGCCGGTCGGCCACGGCGCGCATCTCCTCGGCACCGGCTCCGCGCAGCACGGTCTCACGGGCGCCGACGGCGGTCAGCACGGCCTCGGGCACGGCCTTCGGGTCGTCCACCGG
This sequence comes from Streptomyces sp. f51, assembly GCF_037940415.1. Taxonomy (NCBI): domain Bacteria; kingdom Bacillati; phylum Actinomycetota; class Actinomycetes; order Kitasatosporales; family Streptomycetaceae; genus Streptomyces; species Streptomyces sp. f51. The sequence continues at coordinate 2,003,569 of NZ_CP149798.1, forward strand.
GGCCAGTTCGGCCAGCCACACCCCGTCCCGCGGGGCGGGGGCCAGGGCCTCTGCCGCCTCCTGGGACAGGCGTGTCTTGCCCGCCCCGCCGGGCCCGAGCAGGGTCACGAGCCGCGCCGTCGCGAGATCGCCCCGGATGGCATCGATGTCGTGCTCCCGCCCCACGAAGGACGTGAGCCGGGCGCGGAGGTTGCCGGGCGGCGGGACGGCGGGGCGGGCCGCCTCGGGCCCGCCGACGTTCCCCGCGGCGCGGGCCTGCGGGCCGTTCGCCCGGGCGGCGGCGCCGGTCTCGGCCGGGCGGAGCAACTCGGCGTGCAGGGAGCGCAGTTCGACGCCGGGATCGGAGCCGAGGCGATCGGCCAGCAGCCGCCGTACGTCCTCGTACGCGGCCAGGGCCTCCGCCGTGCGGCCCACGTCCCGCAGAGCGCGCAGCCGCAGGGCCTGGAGCGGCTCGTCCAGGGGGTGGGAGTCGCACAGGGCGGTCAGCTCGGGGAGGACCGATCCGGCGTGGCCGAGGGCCAGGGCGGCGGTGAGGCGGGCGCAGCGGGCGTGCAGGCGACGGGTCTCCCAGTGCGCCGCCTCGGCGGTGCGGTCGGGGAGGTCGGCGAGGGCGGGCCCGCTCCACAGGGCCAGGGCGTCGTCGAGGAGGACGGCGGCCTTGGCGGGGTCCCCGTCCGCGACGGCGCGGGTGCCTTCACCGGCGAGCCGCTCGAAGCGGTGCAGGTCGACGTCGTCCGGCACGGCTTCGAGGCGGTAGCCGCCCTCCGCCGAGGCGACCGCGTCCGCGCCCACGGCCCGGCGCAACCGCCCGACCAGCGCCTGGAGCGCTCCGGGTGCGTCGGCGGGCGGGTCGCCGTCCCACACCTCGTCGACCAGGACGACCGCGGGAACGGTCCGTCCGGGCCGCAGCGCGAGAACGGTCAGCAGAGCACGCAGCCGCGCCCCGCCGACCGGGACGGGCGTGCCGTCGGGGCGAAGTGCCTGGGTGGTGCCGAGGATGCGGTAGCGCACGGGGTCCATTGTCTCTGTTGCCGTCGGGTGCGGGGGCCGGGTGAGGGAGTTCCGCCAGGGCTCCGACGGCACACTCCCCCACCATCCCCGGAACCGATGGCCGATCGCGAGACGTTTTCGGGATGGGCCCGGTACGGTCGGGCAGGCCCGAACACACCGTCGTCAGCCCAGCCAGTCCAGGGAGCACCATGACCACCGCCGCGACCCGCCACAGCGACCGGAGGATCAGCCCCGTCTTCGTCGGCATCGCCGCCGTCACGGGGGTGGCCGGCTGGGCCACCTGGACCGGCTTCGCCGAGAAGCCCGGTGTGGCCGTGTTCCTCTTCGTCACGGCCGCCTGGGTCGTCTCGCTGTGTCTGCACGAGTACGCGCACGCCCGGACCGCGCTGCACAGCGGCGACATCTCGATCGGCGCCAAGGGCTATCTGACCCTGAACCCGCTGAAGTACACCCATGCCCTGCTCAGCATCGTGCTGCCCGTGCTGTTCGTGATCATGGGCGGGATCGGGCTGCCGGGCGGCGCGGTGTTCATCGAGCGCAACCGCATCCGCGGCCGCTGGAAGCACAGCCTGATCTCGGCGGCGGGTCCGCTGACGAACGTGCTGTTCGCCGTCGTGTGCACGGCCCCGTTCTGGCTGCACGCCCTGGACGGAGTCCCGGCCGCCTTCCGCTACGCTCTCGCGTTCCTCGCGCTGCTCCAGGTCACGGCCGCGATCCTGAACTTCCTGCCGGTCCCGGGCCTGGACGGCTACGGCGTGATCGAGCCCTGGCTGTCGTACGGCGTCCGCCGTCAGGTCGAGCCCTTCGCGCCGTTCGGACTGATCGCGGTGTTCGGGCTGCTGTGGATCCCGTCGGTCAACCGGGAGTTCTTCCACCTGATCGACACGCTCCTGAGCGGCCTGGGCATCGACGGCCGGGACACCGACTGCGGACAGTGGCTCTACCGCTTCTGGGAGCCGAACAGCGACATCTGCGTCCGGTCGTGACCGGAGGGGACCGGGGACCGGCCGGCGGTCACGCCCTGCCGCGCCGCGCGTAGTACCAGGTCATGTTCGACGACAGGCCCACCAGCAGCACCCACACGATGCCCAGCCAGCTGCCCTGGACGAACGAGACGACGGCCGCGGCCAGGGACAGCACGCAGACGGCGAGGGCGTAGAGAGCGAGGCGGGGCATGGGGTCGGCTCCTGTCGGGGGGACACTGCTTGGCACCAGTGTCCCCCACGCGGCCCGTACGTCCGTCACCCGCGGCCCGTGTCAGTCGGCGCGGACTATACGTCCGTGACCCGCAGCCCCGCGTGTGCCTTGTAGCGGCGGTTCACCGAGATCAGGTTGGCGACCAGCGCCTCGACCTGGTGGGCGTTGCGCAGACGGCCGGAGAAGACGCCCCGCATGCCGGGGATGCGGCCCGCGAGGGCCTGGACGATCTCGACGTCGGCCCGCTCCTCGCCGAGGACCATCACATCGGTGTCGATCTCCTCGATCTCCGGGTCCGCGAGGAGCACGGCGGAGAGGTGGTGGAAGGCCGCGGTGACCCGGGAGCCGGGCAGCAGGGCGGCGGCCTGTTCGGCGGCGCTGCCCTCCTCCGGCTTGAGCGCGTAGGCGCCCTGCTTGTCGAAGCCGAGCGGGTTGACGCAGTCGACGACCAGCTTCCCGGCCAGTTCCCCGCGCAGCGATTCGAGGGTCTTGCCGTGGCCCTCCCAGGGCACGGCGACGATCACGATGTCGCTGCGCCGCGCGGTCTCCGCGTTGTCGGCGCCCTCCACACCGTTGCCGAGTTCGTCGGCGGCGGCCCGCGCGCGGTCGGCGGCGCGCGAGCCGATGATCACCTTCTGGCCCGCCTTGGCGAGACGGTAGGCGAGTCCCTTGCCCTGCGGACCGGTGCCGCCGAGCACGCCGACGACGAGTCCGGACACGTCGGGCAGGTCCCAGGGGTCCTTGGCGGGGGCCTTCTGTGCACTGTCAGTAGAGGTCATGGGCCGACTTTACGTGCGCGGGCCGCGCCGGGGCTCCCGGGACGGCCGGGCGCCCGGGGTGAGCACGGTCACCCGAGCGCGGTCACCGGGACACGCCGGAAGGTGATCGTCTCGTAGGCGCCGAAGTCGCCCGTCTCGTAGAGGAGTCCGACCGTGCCGGTGTCGACGCGGACCAGGTCGGAGTAGGCGGCGGGCAGTCCGTCCACGGTGTGCGCCGAGCGCCAGGTGGTGCCGCCGTCGGCGGAGGCGCGGAGCGTCATCAGGGCGCGGAAGTCCGGGTCCGCGGGCCCCGAGAACAGGAGCAGGTCCGGGTCGCGGAGCTGGAGCAGGCTGCCCTGGACGATCGGGGTGACGAGCCCGGCCTGCGGACGGAAGGGCTTGACCAGGGTCCTGCCGCCGTCGAGGGAGTGGGCGTCGGCGCGGTTGCCGGGCGACGGGGAGTCGTTGCGGGTGTTGAAGTAGACGCGGCCGTCGAGGAGTTCGGCGGCGGTGGTCTCGTTGACGTTGACGTATCCGTTGGTGTTCTCGTCGAGGTAGCCGAGGTACCAGGTCGTCCCGCGGTCGTCGCTGAGCAGACAGTGCCCGCTGTTGTACTTCGCCTCGGTCCCGTTGTCGGCGCCGGTGGGCGCGACGGTGTGGTTGGCGGGGACCACCACCCGGCCGGAGCCGAGTTGGAGGGCGTGGCCCGGTGTCGTGGCGTACCACCGCCAGCCCGCCTTCTTGACCTGTGCGGTGATCTCCTTGGGAGCCGACCAGGTGAGCCCTTCGTCGTCGCTGTGCTGCACCCACACGCGCCGCCCGTCGGCCGCCTTGACCCTGCCGCGCAGCAGGGCGTCCTCGGAGGCGCTCGCGGCGCTGCGGACGTGGACGAGCAGGACGCGGCCGGTGTCGAGGACGACGGGCGCGGGGTTGCCCGCGAGGTCGGTCCCGTTGTTCGCGGCGATCTGGAGCGGTCCCCAGGTCCGGCCGCCGTCCAGGGACCGTCTGAGCACGATGTCGATGTTCCCGTGGTCCTGCGCGGAGCCGACCCGGCCCTCGCAGAAGGCCAGCAGGGTGCCGGTACGGGTGGCGACGACGGCGGGGATCCGGAAACTGGCGTAGCCCTCGCGTCCGGCGCGGAAGGGGACGCTCACGGCGGGGTCCGCACCCGCCCCGGTCCCTGTCGTCCCGTCGGTCCCTGTCGTCCCGTCGGTCCCGGTCGCTGCGCTCGGCTGTGTCATGGCCGGCTCCCTGCTGCGGTCGCTTGTGGGGTCGTCGGTGCGGAGTTCTGCCCAACTTGGGCGAATTCGTGGTGAACTCCGGGTCACGAGTGGCCCGTTGCGGCAGGATGCAGCAATGGATGCCGTACGGGTCGCATTGCTGCGCGAGGTGCTTGCCGGGACCGAATGGCTGGGTGCGACACGGCGGTTCGGGGGAACCCTGCGGGGGGCCGTGGTGGCGCACGGAGGCGGGTTGCTGCTGGTCGGCTCCGAGGCGTACGAACCCTGGCATCTCGCGGCGCACCTGGTGGACGAGGCGGCCTGGTCGGGAACGCCGGAGCTGTCGCCGACGCTGGTGCGGCACGGGGCGCGGGAGTCCGATCCCGCCCACCTCGCGGTGGGGCTCGGACGGATCGAGGCGGCCCGGCGCGGGGAGACGCTGCTCGTGGTGGCGCCGGAGGCGCCCGGGGGCGCGCTGCTGGAGCGGGTGCACGACGCCCGGCGGGCGGGGGCGACGGTCATGGCCCTGTCCCACGGGGAGGGCGAGCTGCCGGCGCTGGCGCACGAGTCGCTCACGGTGCCCCAGGACCCCGAGCTCGACCTCGACACCGTGCAGCATCTGGTCAGCGCGGCGGCCGGGGAGAACGCGCTGCCCTCGCCCCGGGGCCGGCACCGCTTCCGCGACCGCCTCTCCCGCCTCGCGGACCAGCTGACGGCCCCACCGTCGTACCGGTGGTAGCGAACGGCCGTCGCCCCGGCGGCCGTCGCCCCGGCGGGCGCGGACTGCCGTCGTACCGGTGACAGCGGCGGGAGCGGACCGTGTCGCCCGGTGGTCGCGATCGGCTGCCGTGTCGGTGACAGCGGCGGGAGCGGACGGTGTCGCGTCGGTGGTCGCGAACGGCCGTCGCCCCGGCGGGCGCGGACGGCCGCCGTATCGGTGACAGCGGCGGTGGCGGACCGTGTCGCCGCGGTGGTCGCGGACGGCCGTCGTGCGGGCGTCGCCCCGGTGGTGCCGGTCAGGGCTCCGGGGGCGGGGAGTCGCCCCCGGTGGTGCCGGCCGTCACCCGCCCCGGGGTCCGGCGTCGCGGCGGGGCCGGGGGCGGCGCAGCCTCAGCCGTCCTCGGCGCCCGGCTCCTTGCCCGACGCGTCGTGCCACTTCGGGTCCGTCTCCCATTCGAGGTTCCGCTCCCGCGCGAGGTCCATCGCGCGCGTGGCCTCCTCACGGGAGGCGTACGGGCCGAAACGGTCCTTGCCCGGGCAGTCGGGGCCCTCCTCGACCTTCTTGTGCTCCAGGCAGTAGTACCACTCGCCGGGCTTGCCGACCGTCCTCTTCTTGAACAGGGCCATCACCAGCTCCTTTCGCCAGAGACATGTTCCCCCATGCCCGCTGGTTAGACTCGCTGTCATGTCTGGCCAGTCGCTGCTCGTACCAGGGGAGCTCTCTCCCACCCTTCCCGTGCCGGGAAACATCAGGCGCCCCGAGTACGTGGGAAAGCCCGCCCCCACGCCGTACACCGGACCGGAGGTGCAGACGCCCGAGACGATCGAGGCGATGCGCGTCGCCGGGCGGATCGCCGCGCGGGCGATGGCCGAGGCCGCGAAGCTCATCGCGCCGGGCGTGACGACGGACGAGCTGGACCGGGTGGCGCACGCGTACATGTGCGACCACGGCGCCTACCCGTCGACCCTCGGCTACCGCGGTTTCCCCAAGTCGCTGTGCACCTCGGTCAACGAGGTCATCTGCCACGGCATCCCCGACTCCACGGTGCTGCGCGACGGCGACATCGTGAACCTCGACGTGACGGCGTACATCGGCGGGGTGCACGGCGACAACAACGCGACCTACCTGGTCGGTGACGTGGACGAGGAGTCGAGGCTCCTCGTGGAGCGGACCCGGGAGTCGCTCGACCGCGCGATCAAGGCAGTCAGGCCGGGGCGCCAGATCAACATCATCGGGCGCGTCATCGAGTCGTACGCGAAGCGCTTCGGGTACGGGGTCGTGCGTGACTTCACCGGGCACGGGATCAACTCCTCGTTCCACTCCGGGCTGATCGTCCCGCACTACGACAACCCGCACGCGACCACCGTCATGCAGCCCGGGATGACCTTCACCATCGAGCCCATGCTCACCCTCGGTACGCACGACTACGACATGTGGGACGACGGCTGGACCGTCGTGACGAAGGACCGCAGGCGCACGGCCCAGTTCGAGCACACCCTCGTCGTCACCGGCAGCGGCGCGGAGATCCTCACCCTGCCGTAGCCCCCGGAAGCTCCCGGACCCATGGAACCCGCCCTGTCCACAGGGCGGGTTCTCTCATGTGGACGCGGCCGCCGATCGGGGTACGGTTTTACCGACAGAGCGTCGGGAAGGTTATTGACTTAGGTAAGCCTAACCATAGAAGCTGTGATCGATCCCGTAACGGCTCACGCCCCTCCCCCCGGCCCCGGAGGCCCCATGAACGCGTCGGACACGCCGGACACCCCGAGCACGCCGGACCCTGCGGACCCGGCGGCCGTCCCCTTCTCGACGCTCATCCGCACCGCGTCGCACGAACAGCACACCGAGGCGGAGACCTCGACGTTCATGAGCGACCTGCTCGGCGGCCGGCTCGGCGTCGAGGCGTACACGCGCTACACCGAGCAGCTGTGGTTCGTGTACGAGGCGCTGGAGGCGGAGACCGGGCGCCTGGCCGCCGATCCGGTGGCCGGGCCGTTCCTGCGGCCCGAGCTGCCGCGCCGCGGCGCGCTGGAGCGTGACCTCGCCCATCTTCGCGGCCCCGACTGGCGGGACTCGCTCACCGCGCTGCCCGCGACCCGCGCGTACGCGGACCGGGTCACGGAGTGCGCCCGGACGTGGCCGGGAGGCTATGTGGCCCACCACTACACGCGCTATCTGGGCGATCTCTCCGGGGGCCAGATCATCCGTGGCAGGGCCGAGCGGGCCTGGGGGTTCAGCCGCAAGGGCGACGGGGTCCGCTTCTACGTCTTCGAAGACATCGCCAACCCGGCCGCGTTCAAGCGGAGCTATCGCGAACTGCTGGACGGGGTCCGGGCCGACGACCTGGAGAGGCAGCGGATCGTGGCGGAGTGCAAGCGGGCTTTCGCCCTGAACACCGGGGTGTTCGGGGCGCTGGGGGCGGAGTTCCCGCTGAGCGCGTGAAGGTCGCCCCGGGCGCGGGTGCGGGGGGTGTGGCGGGCTCCGGGGACCCCGGGTCCCGCCCCGCCCTCCGGGGGAAGGGGCGCTCCGGCCGTGCGCCTGCGGGGCAGTGGGGGCTGGGCGCGCAGTTCCCCGCGCCCCTGCCGGGGCCCAGGGGCCCCACGCGTACGAGGCGGCCACCCGGAAGAAGGGGGGTCCCCCTTGCCTCGCCCTCCAGGGAAAGGGGTGCTCCGGCCGTGCGCCTGCCGGCCGGTGGGGGCTGGGCGCGCAGTTCCCCGCGCCCCTGACGGGGCCCGGCGTTCTGGGCGGCCCACCCGGAAGCGAAGGTTTGGTCAGCGTTCCAGGCGGACTCGGCCGCCCATCTCCACCCAGTCGCCCGGCTGGGGTGCGGTCAGGATCTGCGAACCGACGCCCTGGGTGATGTTGAGGGCACGGCCGAGCTGCTGGGTCAGCAGCAGCGCCGCCGCCCCGGTGGCCTCGTCCTCCTCGATGCCGTCGTTGCGGCCGGGGAAGGCGCGGGCCCGCACCCGGCCCGCGGCCTCGTCCTCCCAGGCCCAGGCGTAGATCCACTCGCCCGACGGCGGCACGGCCAGCGCGTCGACCTCGGCCGCGGTCCCGTGCCGGCGCAGCGTCCTGGGCGGGGCCCATTCGGCGCGCGCCTCGATCCAGCTGAACTCGCCGTCCAGCCGGACCCCCACCACACCGGCGGGCGTGACCAGTTCGGGCACATCGAGCAACCAGCCCACCCCGACGCACGGATGGCCCGCGAACGGCAGCCGCAGCGAGGGGGTGTAGATGTCGATGACCCCGCGCTCGGGGTCGTCGACGAACACGGTCTCGCTGAAGCCGAGTTTCGCGGCGAACTCCTGCCGTTCCGCACGGTCCGGCATCACCGAACCCTCGCGCACGACACCGAGCTCATTGCCATACCCGCCGCCTGGTCCGCAGAAGACCCGCAGCACGTCGTAGTCAGTCACTCCGGCATTCAAACATTCATCCGTCCGATCGGTGACCCGCACGACCGGACCGCCCGCTTCCGAAAGCTCCCTGATCACAGGAAACGGTGTCGGAGGCGTCCGATCCCGAGCCGGAGGCGGCCGATTCCGCGTCCCCGTCCGACAGTTGGGCTGCGGGCGTGCCGGGAAAGGGCGCACGCCGGTGACGCGGTGGGCGTGGTGTTGCACGATCCGGGTCCGGCGGCGGCCTACGCGCACCGGCTCGCGATTCCGTGCGCCGGTCGTGTCGCGGCCCGGGGCCCGCCGGCGGAGGTTCTCACCGGCGCGTCGCCGGCCGAGGTCCACCGGCAGCCGGTGGGGGTGTTCGCGCACCCCAGGACCGGAGCCGCGCCCATCACCCCGAAACGCGACGAAAGCCGTCCCTTGACCTCCCCTTGACCATTCTTTGGGGATTGGTTTGAGTCGTCGTGATCAAGCCGTTCCTGTACGGCGTCCGTGAGAGGTGAATCACCGCACGGGTGGGTATCAGTGAGGCAAGCCTCAGATAAGTTAGGCCAGCCTCACCATGCCGAACGGGCCCAGCCGTGCGGCTTGTCCGACTTCTCTTGGAGCCTGCATGCGAGCCGTCCGACTGTCCGTTGTCACCGCTGCCGCCACCGCGGCCGCTCTGGCCGCCGTCACGGGCTGCACCCAGAAGAGCGACGCGAAGAACGGCGACGCGATCCAGGTGACGGCCGCCGACTCCAAGTGCGAGACGTCCACAAAGACCGTGCCGGCCGGCCACGTCACCCTGAAGATCGAGAACAAGGGGTCCCAGGCCACCGAGGTCGAGATCGTCTTCCCCGACGACCGCATCGTCTCCGAGAAGGAGAACATCGGCCCCGGCACCAAGTACACGCTGACCGCCGAGGTCAAGGCCGGTTCGTACGAGATCGCCTGCCGCCCGGGCATGAAGGGCCACGGCGTCCGCCAGAAGCTCACCGTCACCGGCGGCAAGGTCGCCCAGCGCGACCCGCGCCTGGACAAGGCCGTCGCCTCCTACCGTGAGTGGGCGCAGTCCGAGGCCGACGCCACGATCCCCAGGGTCAAGACGTTCGCCGACGCCATCAAGGCCGGCGACCTCGAGGCCGCCATGAAGGCCTACGCCCCCTCGCGCGTCGGCTGGGAGAGCACCGAGCCGATCGCCGAGTCCTTCGGCGACATCGATCCCAAGACCGACACCCGCGCCGACGGCCTGGAGAAGGGCCAGAAGTGGACCGGCTGGCACGCGCTGGAGAAGGCGCTGTGGGCGGACAAGAAGATCGGTGACGAGCAGAAGGCCCTCGCCGGCCAGCTCGTCACCGACCTGACCGACTGGCAGAAGCGCGTCGGCAAGGCCGAGATCACCCCGACCTCCATGGCCAACGGCGCCAAGGAGCTGCTCGACGAGGTCGCCACCGGCAAGGTCACCGGCGAGGAGGACCGCTACTCGCACACGGACCTCAGCGACTTCAAGGGCAACGTCGACGGCGCGCAGAAGGCGTACGAGCTGCTCAAGCCGGTCGCCGCGGAGAACGACGCGGCGCTGACGGCGGAGCTCGACAAGCAGTTCGCCGCGCTGGACAAGCTGCTCGACAAGTACCGCACGGACAAGACCTCGGACGGTTTCGTCTCGTACGACACGGTCGGCAAGGCCGACCGCAAGGAGCTCTCGGACGCCGTCAACGCGCTCGCCGAGCCCCTGTCCAAGCTCGCCGCCGCCGTCGTGAAGTAGGAGCATCGCCATGACGGACACGACCGACAGCGCGAACACCGCCGGCACCGCCCGCGCCGGCTCCGCGCCGACCCGGCGCAACCTGATCGGCTGGGGCGGTGCCGGGCTCGCGCTCGGCGCCGCCGCGGCCGGCGGCGCCGTCGCCATGACCCGCACGGGCAACGACGTGGACCCGGCCGGCGCCGACACCGGTGCCGCCGTCCCCTTCCACGGCGCCCACCAGGCCGGCATCGCGACAGCCGTGCAGGACCGGCTGCACTTCGCCGCGTTCGACGTGAAGACGGACGACCGCGCCGAGTTCGTCCAGCTCCTCAAGGACTGGACGCAGGCGGCCGCCCGGATGACCGCCGGACACACGGTCGGCGAGGGCGCGTACGGCGGTCTGGCCGAGGCTCCGCCGGACGACACCGGTGAGGCCCTCGGGCTCAAGCCGTCGCGGCTGACCCTGACCATCGGCTTCGGTCCGTCACTGTTCGACAGGTTCGGTCTCGCCGACCGGCGCCCGCAGGCGCTCGTGGACCTGCCGGAGTTCCCGGGCGACAACCTGGACAAGGCCCGCAGCGACGGCGACCTGTGCGTCCAGGCCTGCGCGGACGACCCGCAGGTGGCGGTGCACGCCATCCGCAACCTGGCCCGTATCGGCTTCGGCAAGGTCGCCATCCGCTGGTCGCAGCTCGGCTTCGGCAAGACCTCCTCGACGACCCCGGACGCGCAGACCCCGCGCAACCTCATGGGCTTCAAGGACGGCACCCGCAACATCGCGGGGACCGAGACCGCGCGGCTGAAGAAGTTCGTGTGGGCCGACGAGAAGGACCACGACCCGAACTCCGCCTGGATGAGCGGCGGTTCCTACCTCGTGGCCCGGCGCATCCGGATGAACATCGAGACCTGGGACCGTACCTCGCTCCAGGAGCAGGAGGACGTCTTCGGCCGCGACAAGGGCGAGGGCGCCCCCGCCGGGAAGGCCAAGGAGCACGACAAGCCGTTCCTGAAGGCCATGAAGCCCGACGCCCACGTCCGGCTGGCGCACCCCGACTCCAACGACGGCATCACGATCCTGCGCCGCGGCTACTCCTTCACGGACGGCACGGACGGTCTCGGCCGCCTCGAAGCGGGCCTGTTCTTCCTCGCCTACCAGCGGGACGTGCGCAAGGGGTTCATCCCCCTCCAGCGGAGCCTGTCGCGCTCCGACGCGCTCAACGAGTACATCCAGCACGTGAGTTCGGCTGTCTTCGCCGTTCCGCCCGGCGTCCGGGACAAGGACGACTGGTGGGGCAGGGCGCTGTTCTCCAAGGAGGCGTAGCCGTGTTCAGCAACTATCTGATCGGACTCCGCGAGGGCCTGGAGGCCAGCCTCGTCGTCTGCATCCTCATCGCCTACCTGGTGAAGACGGGGCGCAGGGACGCCCTGAAGCCGATCTGGGCGGGCATCGCGGTCGCGATCACCGTGGCGCTCGGCTTCGGCTGCGCCCTCGAATTCGGCTCGCAGGAGATGACGTTCCAGGCGCAGGAGGCGCTCGGCGGTTCGCTGTCGATCCTCGCCGTGGGCCTGGTGACGTGGATGGTCTTCTGGATGCGGCGCACCGCCCGGCATCTGAAGTCCGAACTGCACGGCAAGCTGGACGCGGCGCTCGCGATGGGCACGGGCGCGCTGGTCGCGACCGCGTTCCTGGCGGTCGGCCGTGAGGGCCTGGAGACGGCCCTGTTCGTGTGGGCGTCGGTGCACGCGGCCAGCGACGGCACTCCCCGTCCGCTGATCGGCGTGGCGCTGGGCCTGGCCACCGCGGTCCTGCTCGGCTGGCTGTTCTACCGCGGCGCGCTGAAGATCAACCTCGCCAAGTTCTTCACCTGGACCGGCGGCATGCTGGTCGTCGTCGCCGCGGGCGTGCTCGCGTACGGCGTCCACGACCTCCAGGAGGCCGACTTCATCCCGGGCCTGACGCGTCTGGCCTTCGACATCAGCGACACGATCGACCCGACGAGCTGGTACGGGACCCTGCTCAAGGGTGTCTTCAACTTCCAGCCCGACCCGACCGTCCTTCAGGTCACGGTGTGGGCGCTGTACTTGGTCCCCACGCTCACGATCTTCTTCGCCCCGGTAGGGTTCGCCTCCGGGAAGAAGAAGGTGAAGGCAGCTGATGCGCAGGGATCGCACGGATCGCAGCCCTCGAAGGCCTCGTAGGCTCGGCCGTCTCGCCCTGGCGGCGACGACGGTGACCACGTTGTGGGCGGCGAGCGGCTGCGTGGTGGTGCACGGCGAGCGCGAGGTCGTGCCGGCCACGACCCGCGCCGACGCCGCCCGCGCGCTGGCCGGCTTCACCGCCGCCTACAACAAGGCGGACGCGACGTACGACCGTTCGAAGGACGCGGACCGGGTCAGCGGTCCCCTCGCCGCCATCGACGGCGCCAGGCTGAAGGCCGGCCACCTCGGCAGCCCGGGCGGCAATCCGACGCATTCGGCGCTGACGTTCGACGACGCCCGCTTCTCCATCCCGGCGAAGGCGGGCTGGCCGCGCTGGTTCGTGGCGGACGCGACCGCCAACAAGGGCGTTCCGGGCAGCCGCTGGCTGCTCGTCTTCACCCGCGACAACGTCCGTGAGCCCTGGCAGGCCTCGTATCTGACGGTCCTCGGCGCGGGTGACGTACCGAAGTTCGCGACCGACTCCGCCGGCTGGGCACAGCCCGTCGCGGCCGACGACCCGGCGCTCGCGATCGAACCCCGGCGGCTCGGCCGGTCGTACGCCGACTATCTCCGATCCGGCGGCGAGACCTTCGCGGCGGGTGTCCACACCTCGCAGTGGCGGGCCCAGCGGGAGAAGTACGCCAGCCGGCCCGGCCTCGCCCGGCAGTACATCGACGAGCCGCTGTCCTCGGGCGGCTACGCGCCGGTGGGGCTGCGCACCGCGGACGGCGGGGCGCTGGTGTTCTTCGCCACGCACCGCTTCGAGAAGGAGACCGCCGCCGCGGGCACCGAGATCCCCTCCCCCGGCGCGGACGTGCAGGCGCTGACGACCGGCGAGATCGGTCAGTCGCTGACCCTGGAGTTCGTCTCCAACCAGGTCGCCCTGGACCCGCCGAAGGGCTCGGGCCGGGGGCAGGTGTCGGTCCTCGGGCGGGTCGAGGGGCTGACGGGCGCCAAGGGCGAGTAGCCCGGAGCGCGTCCGCGCACCGGGGCGGGCTCAGCCCCTGTGGGGCCAGGCGGCGAGCTGGTCCGCGCCGTTCTCCCCGGCGTAGCGGGCGCACGCGTCGGTCAGGGTCTCCAGGAGCGTGAGCGGGTCGGGCAGCGCGTGCTCGGGGCCGCGCACCCAGTCCACGCCCGGACCACCGGGCAGCTGGGCCGGCGGCACCAGGACGTACGAGCCGCGGCAGTGCCAGCGGAAGCCGGGGTGTTCGTCCATCGTCTCGGGGTGGCAGTCGAGCTCGCAGGGCCACCACTCGTCCTCGTCCTCGGGCGTACCGCGGGTGAGGGTGAAGAACAGCATGCGTCCGTCGCCGGTCTGCGCGACGGGTCCGACCTCGATGCCGGAGGCGAGCAGGCGCTCCAGGGCCTCGCGGCCCGCGTCCAGCGGCACGTCCAGGACGTCGTGCACCATGCCGGTCGCGGTGATGAAGTTCGCCTTCGGCTGGTGCCGGGCCCAGCGCTCGATCTGGGCGCGGTCGGTCGTCGACTGCGTCTGCCAGGCGAAGGAGACGGGGTGACGCGCGGGCGTGGGACAGCCGACGCGGTCACAGGAACAGCGGTAGCCGACGGGGTGGGCGGCCTGCGCGAGCGGCAGTCCCGCGGCGGCGGCGGCGAGCAGAAGCTCCTCACGGCCTGCGGCGGAGGTCTCCGCCGGGGCTTCGGACCGGCGTCCGCGCAGCCACTTCGAGATCCTGCCCCGCGTGCCGGAGCGACCTGCGAACTCTGCGCTCATCTATCCCCTCGCCTCGCCGTAGTGCGATTCGTCCTTGCCCCATCGTCCCACCATCCTGCGCTCCGGGTGGCCGGAGCCGACAACCGGGGTAGGTGGGGCGATGCGCCCGCCAGGCCCTGATCAGGTGTTATTACAGGATTTGGGGAGATTTCACGGGCGCCGAACGAGTGCGGGATCACGACGCGGGACCCGGCCGGGGCGCGCGCCCGCGCACGTGAGGCGCACGTCAGCGGACGGGCGGCGCCCGTCCGCGGACCAGGCGCACGCGCCCGCGGGGTCGAACGAGGCGGTCGTACGCGGTCACGACCGCGCGCCGGTGCCGTGACGGAGCCGGGACGCACCGCACCATGAGCATCAACTGCCCCTGCGGTCGCGTAAGGAGCCTTCCTTGCACCCTGTCCGCCGCGCCACGCCCCGGCGCTACCTCATGTGCCCCCCGGTGCACTTCGACGTCACGTACGCGATCAATCCGTGGATGAACCCGGCCAAGCCGGTCGACGTGCCGCTGGCCCTGGCCCAGTGGGAGGACCTGCGGGACCGCTACCGCTCCCTCGGGCACGCGGTCGAGGAGCTCGCTCCGCGCCCGGGTCTGCCGGACATGGTCTTCGCGGCGAACGGCGCGACGGTCGTGGACGGCCGGGTGCTGGGCGCCCGGTTCGCCTACCCGCAGCGCGAGGCCGAGGCGGCGGCGCATCTGGAGTGGTTCCGCGCCCGCGGTGTCGGGCCGGTCCGCGAACCGGAGCACGTCAACGAGGGAGAGGGCGACTTCGTCGTCACGGCGTCGTACCTGCTGGCGGGCCGCGGCTTCCGGGCGAGCCCGCTCTCGCACGGTGAGGCGCAGGAGTTCTTCGGCCGCCCGGTGATCGGCCTCGACCTGGTCGACCCGCGCTACTACCACCTGGACACCGCGCTCGCCGTCCTCGACGACGGCACGGACGAGGTCATGTACTACCCGCCCGCGTTCTCCCCCGGCAGCCGCGAGGTCCTGCGGCGGCTGTTCCCCGACGCGCTGACCGCCACGGAGGAGGACGCCGCCGCGCTGGGCCTCAACGCCGTCTCGGACGGTCTGCACGTGCTGCTGCCGCAGGAGGCCACGGGCCTGTTCGACCCGCTCAGGGAACGCGGCTTCGTTCCCGTCGGCGTCGACCTCGGCGAACTCCTCAAGGGCGGGGGCAGCGTGAAGTGCTGCACCCAGGAGCTGCGGGCCTGAGTCAGGAGGCGTCCCCGGGCGGCGGCCAGGCGTCGCCCCACTCGGCGTCGCGGGCCGCCTTGTACAGCGGTCCGTGGCGCTTGGTCACCGTCTCCCGGCGCAGCCGCTCGTCCGGCTCGCACAGGTCGAGCAGCACCTGCCCCTTGCGGATCTGCGGCTTGCGCACCACACGCGAGGGCGCCGGTTCGGGCGCGAGGCGGGTCGCCGCGACATAGCTGAACTTCTCGTCCTCGTAGGGCAGGGAGCCGCCCTTGACCTGGCGGTGCAGGGAGGAGCGGGCGACGCGGGCCGAGAAGTGGCACCAGTCCTGGCCGGGGACGATGGGGCAGGCCGCGCTGTGCGGGCAGGGGGCGGCGACGTGGAAGCCGGCGCCGATCAGGCGCTCGCGGGCGGCCAGCACCCGGGCGTAGCCGTCGGGGGTGCCGGGTTCGATGACCACGACGGCCGGGGCGGCGCTCGCGGCGGCGTCCACGACCGAGCCGCGGTCCTCCTCGGTGAGCTCGCCGAGGACGTAGGAGATCGTGACGAGATCAGTGCTCTCGATGGTGAGCGCCGCTCCGATACGAGAGCGCCGCCACTCGGCGCACTCCAGCTCCGGGTTGGCGGCGGCGATCTCCCGGCCGAGCGCGAGGGCCGGCTCGGCCCAGTCGAGCACGGTGACCGGGCGGACGCCCTCCCAGGTCGCGTTCACCGCCCAGGTGGCCGCGCCGGTGCCGCCCCCGACGTCCACGTGGCTGCCCGGCGCCCAGCCGGGCACCGCGTCCGCGAACGCCTCCAGCGCCGCGCACACCGCCTCGAAGGTCGCGGGCATCCGGTACGCGGCGTAGGCGGCCACGTCCGAGCGGTCCCGCAGGACCGGCGTGTGGGTCGGGGTGGTCCCCCGGTAGTTCACGATCAGCCGCTCGACCGCCTGCGCGGCGGCCTTGGGCGGCAGTCCGTCGAGCAGTCCGGCGAGGGCGCCGCGCAGGATGTCGGCGGGGGATGCGGGGGCGTTCACGGCCCGATTCTCTCAGGTGCCGCGGACCGCCCGGCGCAGCCGTGTGGCCGCCGCCGCCCGGGGCGCGTTGTCCGCGGGGCGGCGCCGGGGGTGGACCGTGTTGGCCAGCAGCACCAGGAACGTGTCCGTCGCCGGGTCCAGGACCAGCGAGGTGCCGGTGAACCCGGTGTGCCCGGCCGCGCCGTGGCCCGCGAGGGTGCCCATGAACCAGGGCTGGTCGAGGGCGAATCCGAGGCCGGGCGGGGTGAGGAGGAGTTCGACGAAGTCGGGCCCGAGGATGCGGGCGGGACCGTACGAACCGCCCGCGAGCAGGGTGCGGCAGAACACGGCCAGATCGCGTGCGGTGGAGAACAGTCCGGCGTGACCGGCCACCCCGCCCAGCGCCCAGGCGTTCTCGTCGTGCACGACGCCCCTCAGCATGCCCCGGTCCGCCTTGGCCCACGGCCGCCGCTGGTCCTCCGTGGCCGCCGCGCCGGGGCAGGGCCCGAAGCCGGTGGCGTGCATCCCGAGGGGGCGCGTGATGCCGTCGCGGACGAGGACGTCGAGTCCCCGGCCGGTGACGCGTTCCAGTACGTACTGGAGGAGGAGCAGGTTGATGTCGGAGTAGAGGTACTCGCCCGGCGGCGACGAGGGCGCCTCCGCCCGCAGCAGCGCCAGCCGGGACGCGTCGTCCGGGCAGTCGTACAGCGGGAGTTCGGGGCGCAGCCCGGAGGTGTGGGTGAGCAGCTGCCGTACGGTGATGCCGTGCCGGCGGGCCGCGCGGAACTCCGGCAGATACGCGCCGACGCGCGCCTCGATGCCCAGGGTGCCCCGCTCCAGCTGCTGCACCGCGGCGACCGCCGTGAACAGTTTGGTGAGGGAGGCCAGGTCGAAGGGCGTGTGCACGGTCATCGGCACACGTGCCGCCGGCGGCAGCTCGATTCCCCTGCCCTTCTCGGCGTCGTGGGCGGAGTAGCGCACGGCCCATCCCGCCGCCTCCTCGACGGCCATGACCGGGCCCCGCCCCGCGGCCACCACGACACCCGCCGCCCACGGGTCGTCCCCGCGGGTGAGGGCGCGGACCTCGTGGACCAGCTGCCGCAGTTCACCGGAGTCGAGTCCGGCCCGTTCCGGCGTGCCGGTCCGCAGTCTTGGCGCGCTCAGTGCTCCGCCCCTTTTCCGTTCGCAGTGGGTCCCGTCCGCCGGGGACGGCACAGTCCCACGAAGCAGCCCACGGCGACGAGGGCGGCCACCAGTTGGACAACGGCCATCGGGACGGCGGTGTGCTCCCCCGCCACGCCGACGAGCGGTGAGGCCACCGCGCCGATGAGGAAGGAGGTGGTGCCGAGCAGCGCGGAGGCGGACCCGGCCGTGTTCCGCACCCGCATGAGGGCGAGCGCCTGGGTGTTGGGCAGCGCGAGGCCCATGGCGGACATCAGCACGAACAGCGCGGCGGCGACCGGGGCCAGCCCGACCGGGCCGAGGGCGCCGGTGGACATCAGCAGCAGCGCGGTCGCGGCCAGGACGATCAGGGCCAGGCCGGTGGCGAGGACCTTCTCCAGGGCGACCCGGCCGACGAGCAGTTTGCCGTTGACCTGTCCGGCGATCACGAGGCCCACGGAGTTGGCGCCGAAGAGCAGGCTGAAGGTCTGCGGCGAGGCGCCGTACAGGTCCTGGATCACGAACGGGGAGGCCGAGATGTAGGCGAAGAGGGCCGCGAAGGTGAAGCCGCCGGCGAGCATGTACCCGGCGAAGACGCGGTCGGCGAGCAGCCGTCGCATGGCGCCCAGGGCCTCGCCGGCGCCGCCGGCGTGCCGGTCCGCGGGCGCGAGGGTCTCGGGCAGCTTCGTCCAGACGAGGGCCGACAGCGCGATGCCGACGGCGGTGAGGACCACGAACACGCCCCGCCAGTCGGTGAAGCGCAGGATCTGTCCGCCGATGAGCGGCGCGACGACCGGGGCGACGCCGGAGATCAGCATGAGGGTGGAGAAGAAGCGGGCCATGGCCACGCCGTCGTAGAGGTCGCGCACGACGGCCCGGGCGATCACTATCCCGGCCGCGCCCGCGAGCCCCTGGAGGAGGCGCAGGGCGACCAGGAGCCCGACGCCGGGCGCGAGGGCGCACAGGGCGGTGGCGACGACGTAGACGGCGAGTCCGGCGAGCAGTGGCCTGCGGCGGCCGAACCGGTCGCTCATGGGCCCGACGACGAGCTGCCCGAGGGCCATCCCGGCCAGGCACGCGGTGAGCGTGAGCTGGACGGTGGAGGCGGGGGCGTGCAGGGAGCGGGTGACCTCCGGCAGCGAGGGGAGGTACATGTCCATCGCGAGCGGGGGTGTGGCGGTGAGTCCGCCGAGGACGAGGGTGACGAGGAGTCCGGTGCGGCCCCGGGCGCCGGGTCCTGCGTGCGGTCGCGCCGCGGCGGGCCCGGCCGGCCGCGCCCCCTCGGCGGTCGCGGGTGCGGTGCCCGCGGTGGTTGCCCGCGGTATGTGCCCCCGCGGGTCTTCCTGGTCCCGCGTGGTGCGGCCACGCTCGGGCATGTGCCCCCCTCTCCGGATGATGCGGCCCCCTATGCTCTCAGTTCGGACAGCGGGTTCGGAGTCACGGATCAAGGGGCGGGCATGACGGGCGAGCGTGAACGCGTGCGGTGGGGGATTCTGGCGACCGGCGGGATCGCCGCGGCGTTCACGGCGGACCTGGTGGACATGCCGGACGCCGAGGTGGTGGCCGTCGCCTCGCGCTCGGACTCCTCGGCCAAGGCGTTCGCGGAGCGGTTCGGGATCCCGCGGGCGTACGGGGACTGGGCCTCGCTCGCCGCGGACGAGGACGTCGACGTCGTGTACGTCGCCACTCCGCACTCGGCGCACCGGGTCGCCGCCGGGATGTGCCTGGAGGCGGGGCGCCATGTGCTGTGCGAGAAGGCGTTCACGCTGAACGCGCGGGAGGCCGGGGAGCTGGTCGCGCTCGCCCGCGAGCACGACCGGTTCCTGATGGAGGCCATGTGGATGTACTGCAATCCGCTGGTCGGACGGCTGAAGGCACTGGTCGACGACGGGGTCATCGGTGAAGTGCGCACGGTGCAGGCCGACTTCGGCCTGGCCGGGCCGTTCCCGCCCTCGCACCGGCTGCGGGACCCCGCGCAGGGCGGCGGCGCGCTGCTCGACCTCGGCGTCTATCCGGTGTCGTTCGCGCAGCTGCTGCTCGGGGAGCCCTCGGACATCGTCGCGAGAGCGGTGCTCTCCGACGAGGGCGTCGATCTCCAGACGGGTGCGGTGCTCTCTTTCGAGAGCGGCGCTCTGGCTTCGGTGCACTGCTCCATCAACGGTGGCACTCCGGTGGCCGCCTCCGTCACCGGTTCCGCGGGCCGCGTCGACATCCCCGGCGGCTTCTTCTTCCCCGACCACTTCGTCCTGCACCGGGACGGCCGCGAGCCGGAGACGTTCCGCGCCGACCCCGCCGCCGGCCCGCGCAACAGCCTCAAGCACGAGGCCGCCGAGGTGATGCGCGCCCTGCTCGCGGGCGAGACCGAGTCCCCGCTCGTCCCGCTCGACGGCACCCTCGCCGTGATGCGGACGCTGGACACGATCCGGGACCGCATCGGCGTCCGCTACCCCGGCGAGACGACGGAAGCGACGAAGTAGCGCACCCGCTACGGCACTTGACGGAGCGTCGGCCGGACGCGGACCCGCCGCGCGTGCGGCGTGGCCGTCTCCCACGTATCGCGGAGACCAGCGGTTCACCAAGGAACGGCAAACGCCGCAACCCTCACATACGGAAGCCGAATCTCCGGAGCATATAAGCCGTTGGTGCGCTTATGCTCGTCATCTCCCCCCTCAGAGCTTCACAGTTGGAGCACACGACTTCGGTACGACCACGGTCCACACCGATGGGGGAGGTGGCAGCCGCTCCGCGGCCCGGGTGGGGGCCATCTCGCGCGGGACGCGAGATGTGCACCGGACCGCGGAGCGGCTGTCCCGTCGTCGTCCGCCCGTCAGCGGCGCCTGCGGCGGCCCTCCGCCTCGGCCGCCGGCTCCTCGGCCGCCGGCTCCTCCGCCGACCGGCGCCTGCGGTTGCGCAGCGCGAGCGCGCCGCCCGCGAGGAGCGCCGCCGCCGCCCCGGCCCCGCCGACCAGCCCCCACGGCGCGCCGTCCGAGTCCCCGGCCTCGGCCCGGGCCGGAGCGCCCGCCGCGGCCCTGGCCGCCTTGTGGGAGGGCGCCGCGCTCGCGCCGCCCGCGCTGAGCGGCTCGACCAGCGCGCCGACCGGCTCGGCGTGCGCGCCCTTGCCGAAGCCCCAGTCGAGCAGCTGGGCCGTCTCCTCGTAGACACCGCTGCCACCGCTCTTGGGGTGCATCACCGTGACGAGCAGGGTCCGCCCGTCGCGGGTCGCGGCGCCGGTGAAGGTGTTGCCGGCGTGGCTGGTGTAGCCGTTCTTCACCCCGATCAGACCCTCGTAGGGCCGTACGCCCCACGCGCCCGTCAGCAGACGGTCGGTGTTCTGGATCTGGAAGGTCTTCTTGCCGCCGGCCGGGAAGTCCGCGGTCTTCGTCGAGCAGTAGCCGCGGAAGGCGGCGTCCGCGAGACCGTGCCGGGCGAAGAGCGTCAGGTCGTAGGCGGACGACAGCTGGCCCTTGTGGTCGAAGCCGTCGGGGCTGACGACATGGGTGTCCAGGGCCTGGAGGTCCCGCGCGAGCGCCTGCATCTCGGCGACGGTGGCCGGGACGCCCCCGTTCATGTGGCTGAGCACATGCACCGCGTCGTTGCCGGAGCGCAGGAAGACGCCCTGCCACAACTGCTCGACGGTGTAGGTGATGCCGGGCTTCACCCCGACCAGGCTGGAGCCCGCGGGGACGTCGGCGAGGTCGGCGTCGACGACCTTGTACGTCTCGGTGCGCTCGAACTTCTTCAGCACGGCGTCCGCGAACAGCATCTTCAGCGTGGAGGCGGGCGGCAGCCGCAGATGCGCGTTGTACGAGGCGAGCACTTCGCCCGTGGTGTGGTCCGCGACCAGCCAGGAGCGGGCGGTGAGCCGCTTGGGCAGTCCCGACGCGCCGCTCGTCTGGACCCCGGGGCGGGCCAGTCTCGCGCCGCCGACCACCGTCGTGGCGTACGCGGTGCTGGCCGTCGCGGCGGCGAGGGGTACGGCGGCGGCGAGGCCCAGAGCGGCACGGCGGGAGAGGCCGGAAGAATCACGCATCCCGGGACCGTACAAAGTCCGTCCGGTAAGCCTGACAGCGGGGTCACAAAGAGAAGGAAAGACGATTCCAAAGCGGGGGCAAAACAGGGCGTGAGGGAACGGGCACATCCGTCGGCGGCTTCCGCCGGTCCGCCGTGAATACCCGCACGACCGGACCGCTCGCCCGTGGCGCGGGTCACTCAACAGGGCTTTCCTGGCATTGGGCCCTCGAAAGGCTGAGAATGGGCTGTCTGACCCAATATTGATTCCGGGGTCCGGATTCTCAGCCCGCACACATCCCTCGCTCAGCCCGGCGCAAAGGTTCCTCCCTAGCTTGTGACTGCGCCCACAGGGGGGCGCCAAGAACCTTTGAGGAACGGGATGTTTGGCATCTATCTCAAGCGTGAGCTGAGCCGGCGGAAAAAGGCGGCGCTGGTGATCGCCATGGGTCTGGCGCTCGGTATCGCGCTGGTCATCACCGTCAACTCGGTGTCGGCCGGCATGCAGCAGGCCCAGGACAAGGTCCTGAAGTCGCTGTACGGGCTCGGCACGGACATGACCGTCACCAAGGCCCAGGCGGCGCCGTCGGGCAGCTCCTCGGGCCGCCCCAAGTTCAACTTCGACGCCAAGTCGAGCGGCAGCAAGAAGCAGAGCTCGGACCGGGTGATGACCCAGGGCGGGCAGACGCTGAAGTCCTCGCTGGTCACCGAGGTCTCCGCGCAGAAGGGCGTGGCGAGCGCGGTGGGCTCGCTCAGCCTGAACGTCGTCAAGGTCGACGGCTCGTTCACCCAGGGCAAGGCGAAGTCCTCGGCGTCGAACGCGCAGGGCGGGCCCGGCGGCCAGGGCGGCAGCACCGGTATGCCCCAGGTGCAGGGCGGCGGCGCCTCCTTCGACGTGAACTCCTACTCCGTCGCGGGCGTCGACGTGGGTCACCAGGACCTCGGCCCGCTGGCCACCTCGAAGATCACCACGGGGAAGACCTTCACGTCGGCGCAGACCTCCGCGAAGGTCGCGGTGCTCAGCACGTCGTACGCCAAGGAGAACAAGTACAAGGTCGGCTCGACCCTCAAGA
Organism: Streptomyces sp. f51; assembly: GCF_037940415.1. Taxonomy (NCBI): domain Bacteria; kingdom Bacillati; phylum Actinomycetota; class Actinomycetes; order Kitasatosporales; family Streptomycetaceae; genus Streptomyces; species Streptomyces sp. f51. The sequence goes on from NZ_CP149798.1 coordinate 2,025,965, forward strand.
TCTCCGGTACCGCGTACAAGGTCATCGGCATCGCGACGCCCGACAGCAGCGAGTCGACCACCGACGTCTACGTGCCGCTGAAGCAGGCCCAGACCCTCGGCGACGCCAAGAACAAGGTCACCACGATCTACGTCAAGGCCACCGACTCGAAGCAGATCTCGGCGGTCAAGACGACCATCCAGAAGAACATCGCCGGGACGACCGTCACCACCTCCGCCGACCTCGCGGACACCGTCTCCGGGTCGCTGTCCACCGCCTCGGACCTCGCCACGAACGTCGGCAAGTGGCTGTCCATCGCGGTCCTGGTCGCCGCGTTCCTGGTCGCGGCGCTGCTCACCTCCTCCGCCGTCTCCCGCCGGGTGCGCGAGTTCGGCACCCTGAAGGCGCTCGGCTGGCCCTCGCGCAAGGTCACCCGCCAGGTCGTCGGCGAGTCCGTCGTGAACGGTCTGCTCGGCGGTGCCCTCGGCATCGCCCTCGGACTCGCCGCGGCCTACACCGTCACCGCGATCAGCCCGAAGCTGACGGCGGAGCTCGGCTCCACCGGAGGCAGCGGCGGCCCCGGCGGCATGGGCGGCCCCGGCGGGCCGGCGGCCTCCGCGGCCAAGAACACCGTCGACATCGCCCTGTCCGCGCCGGTCTCCGTCACCACCATCGCGCTCGCCGTGGGCCTGGCCGTCACCGGCGGTCTGATCGCCGGCGCGATGGGCGGCTGGCGCGCCTCCCGGATGCGCCCGGCGGACGCGCTGCGCAGCGTCTCGTAACCCGCCCCCGGGCCCACCCCTCGGGTGGCGCGCCGCGTCCACTCCCCCGGGACGCGGCGCCCCCGCCCCCTTCATCCTCGGAGAACCTTCATGTACAAGCTCACCGGCGTCACCAAGCGCTACACACGGGGCAAGGAGACGATCGAGGCCCTGCGGGGCGTCGACCTCACCATCGAGGACGGCGACCAGCTCGTCATCCAGGGCCCCACGGGCGGCGGCAAGTCGACGCTGCTCCAGATGATCGGCGGGCTCGACCGGCCGACGGCCGGCTCGGTCGAGCTGGACGGCGTGGACCTCGGCGGCATCAGCGAGGCCAGGCTGACCCGGCTGCGGGCCGAGAAGATCGGCATCATCTTCCAGTCGTTCAACCTCATCCCGACGCTGACCGCGCAGGAGAACGTCGAGACCGCCCTCGTACCCCTCGGGGTCAAGCCCGCCGAACGGCGCGAGCGGGCCGCCGAGGCGCTGCGCTCGGTCGGTCTCGGCGAACGGCTCACGCACGTCCCGACCGAGCTGTCCGGCGGCCAGCAGCAGCGCGTCGCCATCGCCCGGGCCCTGGTCAAGAAGCCGAAGGTGCTGCTCGCCGACGAGCCGACCGGCAACCTCGACGAGGGCACACGCGACGACATCATGGGCCTGCTCGAAGGGCTGTGGCACGAGTACGGGCTGACCTTCGTCATGGTCACCCACGACTCGTCCATCGCCCGCCGCGCTCCGCGCCTCGCGACCATCAAGGCCGGGCAGATCAGCCTGACCGAGCAGGGTGACCGCCGGGCCCTCGCCGCACAGGACAGCCCGCTCCAGGTGCCCCGGCAGGGCCCGTACGCGCAACAGCCGTACGCGCCCGGGCAGTTGCCGCAGGAGCCGTACGGCGTGGCCCGGCACTCCTGAGCCCCGCGCCTCCCGGGCCGCTCACCGGACCCCGGTGGGCGGCCCTTCGGCGTTCACGCCTGGCCGGTCTCGAAGCGGCTGATCCGGCCGCCGTCCTCGACGGTGAAGGTCCACCTGGTCTTCATCTCGCCCCAGGTGTCGTTGCGGTACCGCACGAGGAGGCAACGCCCGCCCGCGGACTCGCTGTCGACGTCCATGTGGCCGCGCGAGGAGAAGATCTCCCGGTCGGTCCAGTCGCCGACGTCACGGTCTGAGCCGTCGTCCGACATGGTGGCGCCCGGAGCGAGCAGCGCCTCGAAGGCGGCCCGGTCGTGGGCGTTCACCGCGCTGACGAAGGCCCGGACCGCCGGGTCGCTGAGTCGCGTCACCTGAATGGTCATGGGAGCCACACTCACACCGGCCGCCCGCACCCGCCACCCGATCGGCGGCGCGAGTCCGCCGGTCCGCCCCGATCGGTGCGACGGTGGAGACCCGGGAGGGAACCGTTGCCGCTGCCTGGACTGGGAGTTCACCGTGACCTGTATCGACCGGCGTGATCTGGGACTGCTGCTGCTCCGTCTGAGCGCGGGCGGCGTGCTGGCCGCGCACGGAGCGCAGAAGCTGTTCGGCTGGTTCGGGGGCGGCGGCATCGAGGGCACCGCACAGGCCATGGAGGCGATGGGGTACGAACCCGGCAAGGAGAGTGCCAGGGCCGCCGGGCTCGCGGAGGCCGGCGGAGGCACCCTGCTGGCGCTGGGCCTCGCCACCCCCGCGGCCGGCGCCGCGGCGGCCGGCGCGATGGCGGGTGCGACGGCGGTGCACGCGCCGAACGGGTTCTTCGCGCAGGGCGGCGGCTTCGAGTACTCGGCCGCGCTCGGTCTGACGGCGGTGGGCCTCGCGGTGTCGGGTCCGGGGCGGCTGTCCCTGGACCATCTGACGTGCAACGTGCTGAACCGGGGCTGGATGGTGCCGATCGCGCTGGGCGCGACGGCGGTGGCCACCGCGGTCGTCGTGAGTGCCCGCAACAACCGGCTGCGCGAGGCGCGCGAGGGCAAGCAGGAGGCCCTGTTCGAGGAGTAGGAGTCGGCTCGCCTCCCCCGGGGGAGGCTCGCCCCATGGCGGATCACCTCGCAAGCGACGGCACGGACCCCTGGCCCACGATCGACCTGTTGCACGCCTGGCTGGACGCCGGACGGGCGCACGGCGGCCGGGAGGGGGTGCTGCTGCGGGTCCTGAAGCTGTCCGAGGAGGTCGGCGAGGTCGCCCAGGCGGTGATCGGCGCGACCGGCCAGAATCCGCGCAAGGGCGTGAGCCACACCTGGGACGACGTCCGTTCGGAGCTGTGCGACGTGGTGATCACGGCGATGGTGGCGCTGCGCACGCTCGCGCCGGACGCGCGCGAGGTCTTCGCCGCCCATCTGGCGTCCGTCGCCGGCCGTTCGCTCGGCGGGCCGTCGGCCGGGACGCCGTCCGGCGGCCGTTCGAGCGGTGGACCGTCAACTCCCTGACGGGGCCCCGTACATGCCTCCCTGACGGGGTCACGCACATGCCCTCCCTGACGGGGTCACGCACATGCCCTCCCTGACGGGGTCACGCACATGCCCTCCCTGACGGGGTCACGCACGTGCCCTCCCTGACAGGGCTCGTACATGCCTCAGGGCCCGGTCCCGGTCCGTGGACCGGGGCCGGGCCCTGAGGGCAGACGAGTCGGGCTGTACGCCGGGTTCTGTCGCCCGGTCGCCTCGCGGCGGCCGGGGAGACGGCCATCCATCTAGGGCCGGCGTTGCCGCCGGCCTCGTGCGGTCTACCCGCGGACTCGGGCGGGCAGCCCTCGAACGTCCGCGCAGAGCCGCCTTCCCTCGCGAGAGAGCGGCTCCTCTTGACCTTGCTCCGGGTGGGGTTTACCTAGCCGCCTGAGTCGCCTCAGGCGCTGGTGGTCTCTTACACCACCGTTTCACCCTTACCGTGAACCGGAGTTCACGGCGGTCTACTTTCTGTGGCACTGTCCCGCGGGTCACCCCGGGTGGCCGTTAGCCACCACCCTGCCCTGTGGAGCCCGGACGTTCCTCGGGAAGGTCCACAAGAACCTCCACGCGGCCGTCCGCCCGGCTCGTCTGCCGTGCCGACCATGGTACCGGGCGGGCGGGTCGCCGGGGACCGGCGGTGGCCGTGGCAAGGACGGAGCCCGCGAGGATGAGGGCGAAGGCGGCGAGGATCCCGGGCGTCAGGTGTTCGTCCAGGAGGAGGGCGCCCGCCGCGACCGCGACGGCCGGGTTGACGTACGTGATCACCGTCGCCCGGGTCGGACCCGCCTCCTTGATCAGTTCCAGGAAGGCCACGAAGGCGACGGCCGTGCAGATCACGCCGAGGCCCACGAGGGCGGCCAGGACGTGGCCGGACGGTATCGCCTGCGGCCGGGTGAGGGCCGCCGCGGGGGCGTAGACGAGTGCCGCCAGCGCCAGGCAGGGGGCCGTCAGATGCAGCGAGGGCACGTCCTTGAGCCGGCGGGCCACGATGAGCGGCGCGGTGGCGTAGCCGACGACCGTCAGCAGCACCTCGACCAGCGAGCGGGCGTCACCGCCGGTCAGGTGCGGTGCCGTCAGGACCGTGACCCCGGCGAGGCCCAGGGCGAGGCCCGTGAGGCGCCGGGCGCCGAGCCGTTCCGTGTCCCCGAGGAAGCGGGCCGCGGCCACGCCGACGATCGGCACACCGGCGATCAGCAGGCCCGCGGTGGAGCTCGACAGACGGCGTTCGGCGTCCGTCAGGGTCCACCAGGGGACCATGATCTCGATGACCGCGAAGGCCAGCATCGGCCGCCAGTGGGCCCGTACGGTCCGGGCGAGGCCGCCCTGACGGATCGCGAAGGGGAGCAGCAGCGCGGCGCCGACCGCGCAGCGGGTGAACACCACCACCGACGGGGACACCTCGTCCACCGCCACTTTGATCATCAGATAGGGGATGCCCCAGATCACTCCCATCAGGGAGAACAGAAACCAGCCGCGTGCAGTCATGCGGGCAGTCTCGGTCACCGGCCCGCGGCGCGTCTTGAACGCTGTTGCGCCCCGGGCGGGGGCGGGAGCACGCTCGCTCGGTACGCCGCGGGGGTCACCCCGAGCACCCGGCGGAACCAGCGGGTCAGATGCGCCTGGTCGGCGAAGCCCACGAGGGCCGCGACCTCGGCGGGGCGCAGTCCGGACTCCAGGAGCCTGCGGGCCCGGTTCACCCGGTGCTGGGCCAGCCAGGCGTACGGCGGTATCCCCGTCGTCGTCCGGAAGGCGCGCAGGAGCTGGTAGCGGGACAGTCCCAGGTCCAGGGCGAGGGAGGCCAGGGAGGGCGGGTCCTGGAGCTCGTCGGCCAGGCGGTCGCGTACGGCCTCGGCTATGCGCGCGGCGCCGGGGACCTCGTCGCGGTCCGGGCGGGCGGTGGAGTGGCGCCGGGTCAGCGCGGCGAGCAGCCAGGGGAGGCGGGACTCGGCCTCCAACGGGTCCGGGCAGAGGCTCAGTTCGGTGTGCGCGGCGCGCAGCGCGGCGGCGAGTTCGGGGTCGTCGAGCAGTCCTTCGCGGAAGTGCGGGAGTCCGCCGAGGGCGCCCTCGCGCAGCAGGGACGGCTCCGCGTACAGGGCGCGGTAGGCGTAGCCGTCGCAGGCGGCGGGGCCGCCGGTGTGCATCTCGCCGGGGGCCAGGACGACGATGGACCCCGGGCCGGTGCGCAGCTGGCCGCCCCGGTAGCCGATGAGCTCCGAGCCGCCGACGCTGACGCCGATGGTGAACTCGTCGTGGGCGTGCGGGGCGTAGCGGTGCCGGTCGAAACGGGCGGTCAGCAGGTCGAGCGGCCGGCCGTCCCGGCCGAGGGTGGCCCGGGTCCAGCGGGTCTCCTCTTTCCCGGAGAACCCGGTCGTGCCGCTGCCGGGGTGCTGGGCCGTGCCACTTCCGGGGTGCGTGGTCGTGCCGCTGCCCGGGTGCCTGGTCACGCCGTCCCCGGGGTGCCGGGTCGTGCCGCTGCCGGGGGGCTGGGCCGTGCCACTTCCGGGGTGCGTGGTCGTGCCGCTGCCCGGGTGCCTGGTCACGCCGTCCCCGGGATGCCGGGTCACGCCACTGCCCGGGAGCGTGGTCGTGCCACTGTCCCGGTGCTGGGCCGTGCAGCTCCCGGGGTGCGTGGTCACGCCGTCCCCGGAGTGCCGGGTCGTGCCGTTCCCGGCGTACTCGGTCCTGGCCACTTCTCCCCCTTGCCGCCCACCGTGGTCGCGCGCGTCGGCCGCGTTCGCTCTACGGAGCAACACCGGCGTCCCCCGTTTCCATGCCGGTGGCCGGGGCCGGGATCACGCGGGTTCGAACTGCGCCTTCGCCGTTCCGGGGTCCGCGCGGGTGAGCCGGACCCGCAGGCGTTCGCCCAGGGGCAGTCCGGTCGTACCGCCCGAGATCCGGGCGAAGACCGCCGGGGACTCCAGCTGCACGGTGCCGACGGTGGGGTCGTGTTCCTGCACGTCCACCACACAGGCTTCGAAGAGCTCACCGACCCGGTCCTTGAGGAGGGCGGCCTCCACGATGTCGACGCACTCACGCTCGACGGTGCCCGCGCGCCGGCTGCCCTCGGCCATCTCCTTGGGCAGGGCGTCGAGCGCCGCGAGGACCCACTCGGGGGTCGGCAGTCCGGCGGCGGCCGCGAGGCAGATCTCCGAGGCGTAGCGGTCGACGAGCCGCCGCAGCGGGGCCGTGCAGTGGGCGTAGGGCGCGGCGACGGCGGAGTGCGCGGTGACCTCGGGGAGCACGCCGTCCCTGAAGACGGTGTACCCGGCGCCGCGCAGCAGGGTCGTGCACTCCTGGAGGAAGGCCGCGTGGTGCGGCAGGTGCGGGTCGAGGGAGCGGACGAGCCGCGCGTACGAGACGTGGTGGGGCCAGTCGATGCGCAGGGCGCGGGCGGTGCGGCGCAGACGTCCGACGGCTCCGTCGGGCGCGGCGGGCAGGGTGCGCAGCACGCCCGTGCCGTGGTCGAGCATCAGCTCGGCCGCCGCCATCCCGGTGAGCAGGGAGATCTGCGCGTTCCAGCCGTCGGCGGGCAGCGGGGCGCGGTAGGCGAGTTCGTACGTCCCGTCCTTCTCGACGATCTCCTGCTCGGGCACGTTGAGCGAGATGCCGCCGCGCTCGACCTCCAGGGCCTCGCGCAGGGTGCCGATCTCCTTGAGCAGGGCGAGGGGTTCCTCCGCGGTCCCGTCGTCGATCCGGCGCTGCACGCCCGCGTAGTCGAGTTTGGCGCGGCTGCGGACGAGGGCGCGGCGGACGTCGGTGATCTCGGTGCGGCCGTCCGCGCCGAGGTCGATCGTCCACAGGACGGCCGGGCAGGTCTGGCCCGGCAGGAGGCTCGCCGCGCCCTCGGAGAGCCGGGGCGGGTGGAGGGGGACCTTGCCGTCGGGGAAGTAGAGGGTCGTCACGCGCCGGTGCGCCTCGGCGTCCAGGGCTCCGCCGGGCACCACGAAGGCGGCGACGTCGGCGATGGCGTACTGGACGCGGTAGCCGCCCCGCTCGCGGCGGGAGAGGTGCATCGCCTGGTCGAGGTCCTCGGACGTCGGCGGGTCGACGGTGAACAGGGGCAGGTCCGTCGCGTCGTACGCGGGCAGGCGGGCCGGAGGGCCCACTTCGGCGAGGACGTCGGCCGGGAAGATCCCGGGCACGCCGAGTTCGGTCCGCAGCGCGCGCAGAGCGGCTCGCAGCGGGGCCTGGGGGGCGCCGGTGACGCGGACGTGGCGGCGGGGCATGGGTCGAGCGTAGGCCGGGGGCACCTGTTGAGCACGCCGGGCGCCCTCCGGGCGAGGGGGACCGGTTCGGCCGGCCGGTGCGGGGACGGTGATGTCTGCGGGCGGCCGGGCGGGAGGCCGGTTCGAGGCCGCCGGAGCGGGGGCCGGTGACGCTGCGGGCGGCGGAGACCCGGATCGGGCTTGCTGGGCCGGCGGCGGTGAAGTCTGCGGGTGGTCGGGGGCGGAAAGGGGTTCGGGTGTACCCCGTAGGCTGGCGGCGGTCCGTATCCACCGTGAGGAGAACCCACCGTGCTCGTGCTGCTGCCGCCTTCCGAGGGCAAGGCACCCTCCGGCCGGGGAACCGCGCTCAAGCCGGAGTCGTTGTCCCTGCCCGGTCTCGCCGAGGCGCGACGGGCGGTCCTGGACGAGCTGGTCGAGCTGTGCGTGGCCGACGAGGACAAGGCCCGTGAGGTCCTCGGACTGAGCGAGGGCCTGCGGGGAGAGATCGCGAAGAACACGGAGCTGAGGACCGCGGGCACGCGCCCGGCCGGGGAGATCTACACGGGGGTCCTGTACGACGCCCTGGACCTGGCCTCGCTGGACACGGCCGCCAAGCGGCGCGCGGGCCGTTCGCTGCTCGTGTTCTCCGGGCTGTGGGGCGCGGTGCGGGTCACCGACCGGATCCCCTCGTACCGCTGCTCGATGGGCGTCAAGCTGCCGGGGCTCGGAGCGCTGGGCGCGCACTGGCGCACGCCGATGGCGGCCGCGCTTCCCGAGGCCGCGGGCGACGGGCTCGTACTGGACCTGCGCTCTTCGGCGTACACCGCGGCATGGAAGCCCAGCGGTGAGGTGGCGGGGCGGACGGCGACCGTGCGGGTGCTGCACGCGCAGCTGGTGGACGGGGTCGAGAAGCGATCCGTCGTCAGCCACTTCAACAAGGCGACCAAGGGCAGGATCGTGCGGAGCCTGCTCACCGCGAACGCCGCCCCGAAGGACCCGGCGGAGCTGGTGGAGGCCCTGCGCGATCTCGGACACACGGTGGAGGCGTCGGCCCCCGCCCGGGCGGGGCGGCCGTGGGCGCTCGACGTGATCGTGCGGGAGATCCACTGACCGGGCTCCGCTGAGCGAGGCCCCGTCAGGGCCCCCGCATCAGCGTTGCAACATGTGCAACGACCTTTGCGCATGCTGCACACCCCGGGCAGGATGAGGGCATGACTTCGCCGTCGCCCTCGCCTTGGCACGCCTCCGTCCTGGATCTCGCGCCCGTCGTCCCCGTCGTCGTGGTCGCGGACGTCTCCGACGCGGTGCCGCTGGCCCGGGCGCTGGTCGCCGGCGGACTGCCCGCGATCGAGGTGACCCTGCGGACCCCGGCTGCGCTCGACGCGATCCGGGCCGTCGCGGCCGAGGTGCCGGAGGCGGTGGTGGGCGCGGGCACGGTCCTGACGCCGGAGCAGGTGGCCGCGTCGGTGGCCGCGGGCGCCCGTTTCCTGGTCAGCCCCGGCTGGACGGACGGACTCCTCGCCGCGATGCAGGCGTCGGGGGTGCCGTTCCTGCCGGGGGTGTCCACGACCTCCGAGGTGGTCGCACTGCTGGAACGGGGCGTGCGCGAGATGAAGTTCTTCCCCGCGCAGGCGGCGGGCGGCACGGCCTATCTGAAGTCACTGGCGGGACCGCTCCCGCAGGCGCGGTTCTGCCCGACGGGCGGCATCGGCCCCGAGTGCGCGCCGGACTACCTCGCCCTCCCCAACGTGGGCTGCGTGGGAGGCAGTTGGATGCTCCCGGCGGACGCGGTCGCGGCCCGGGACTGGCGCCGGGTGGAGGACCTGGCCCGAGCCGCGTCGGCACTGCGCCGGTAGCCGCGGACCCACCGACCCGGCTCAGCTCAGCTCAGCTCACGCGGATGACCACCTTGCCGAAGGCCGCACCGCTCTCGTAGTGGCGGAACGCCTCCCCCACCTCGTCGAATCCGAGGACACGGTCGACGACCGGGCGGGTCCCGTGCAGTTCCAGGGCCCTGTTCATGGACTCGAAGTGGGCCCTGCTGCCCACGAAGACGCGGCGGATCGTGGCCAGACTCGACGCGTACGCCGTGTTGGAGATCTCGATTCCGGGCCTGCGCCCGTTGCCGGTGATCAGGAGCACGACCTGGCCGTAGAGCGCGGCGGCGCGCATCGACTGCTCGATGGTGTCGGGCCCGTTGGTCTCCACGATCAGGTCGGCGCCCCGGCCGCCCGTCAACTCCCTGATGACGCGCCCCCATTCGGGATGCTCGACGTAGTCGACGACCTGGTCCGCGCCGAGCGCCTTGACCCTGTCGGCCCTGGCCCTGTCCGACGTCGTCACGATCACCTCGGCGCCCAGCGTCTTGGCGAACTGCACGACGAAGAGGGACAGCGCGCCGGTGCCCAGGGTGAGCACGGTCTGGCCGGGGACGAGCGGCTCGCCGCCCGTCAGGGAGTGCCAGGCGGTCACCCCTGCGCAGGGCAGACAGGCCGCCTCCTCCCAGGTCAGATGGCCGGGAACACGCACCACGGCGTCCTGGCCAAGACAGGCGTACTCGGTCAGCATGCCGTCGAGGGTGGCACCGGGCTGGTCGAACCGGTCCGGGGTGATCCGTCCGTCGGTCCAGTTCGGGAAGTACGTGCTCGCCACCCGGTCGCCCACCGCGAACCGGGTCACCTCCGCGCCCACCGCGACGACCTCCCCCGCTCCGTCGCTCAGCGGGATCACGTCCGGCACGGCCTTGAGCGGGTAGGTCCCCCGCAGGATCAGCAGGTCGCGCTTGTTGAGGGAGACGGCACGCACGCGGACGAGGACGTCCCGGGGCCCCGGTTCGGGGACGGGCGACTCGCGCGGCACGATCCCGTCGACGGTGCCGGGGATTTCGAGGTGGTAGGCCCGCATGTCCGCTCCCTGAGTGGGTTCCCGAGTGGTCGCTTCCATGCTGGTGCGAGACGGATTCCCGCTCAATTCCCGCCGGGGTATGGCGCGTTCGGCGTGCCGCTCCCTGTGATGCCGCGGTGCCGCTCCGTGTGGTGCCGTGCCGCTCCGTATGGTGACGCCGACTCGCTCCGTGTGGTGCAGGCGTGCCGCCGTCGCGGGCGTGACGTACAACTGGTCGCATGACGAGCGGTATCTCCACCGAGCCCCCTCTCTTCGCCCGGGAGCTGTCGCGCTGGCGGCACGCGCGCAGGGTGAGCCAGCTGGAGCTCGCCTCCCGCGCGGGCACGACCCAGCGGTACGTCAGTTTCATCGAGCGCGGACGTTCGGTGCCCGGCAGGGACATCGTGATCAGGCTCGCCGAGTCGCTGGAGCTGACCCTGCGGGAGCGCAACGCGCTGCTCCTGGCGGCCGGTTACGCCCCCGCGTTCACCGAGTCGCCGCTCGACGCGGCCGCGCTCGAACCCGTACGCGAGGCGCTGGACGGCATCCTCGAAGGGCATCTGCCGTATCCGGCGGTGGTGACGGGGCCGCTCGGTGAACTCGTCGCCGCCAACGCCGCGTTGGACGTCCTGGCCGAGGGGGCGGCGCCCGAGTTGCTGGAACCGCCGGTGAACGTGCTGCGGCTGGCCCTGCATCCGCGCGGGATGGCCCCACGGGTGGTGAACCTGGACGCCTGGGGCCGGCACATCGTGGAGAACCTGCGGGCCCGCGCCCTGCGCAGTCCCGACCCCCGTCTCGACGCGCTGGTGCAGGAGTTGGCGCGGTACGTGCCGGCGAGCGAGCCCGGCGCGGATCATCTCGGGTTCGCCGTGCCGCTGCGACTGCGGTGCCCCGAGGGCGAGTTGAGGCTGCTCACCACGCTCACCTCGTTCGCGACCGCGGTGGACGTCACGCTCGCCGAACTCCATCTGGAGGCGTTCCTCCCGGCGGACCGGGAGACCGCCGGGATCCTCCGGGACCGTGCCGCCCGGCGGGGGTGAGACCGCCGTGCGGCGCCGGGACCGGATCGGCCGGGGTCAGCGCAGGTGCGAGGTGTCGTTGAACAGGCGGACGCTCGCGTTGCCGTCACCGTAGTACGCCACCGCCGACAGCGACGCCGCCGACAGTTCCATCCGGAACAGGGACTCCGGCGGGGCGCCGAGCGCCAGGCGTACGAGGGTCTTGATCGGGGTGACGTGCGTGACGAGCAGGACCGTGCGGCCGGCGTGGGCGGCGATCAGCTTGTCGCGGGTGGCCGCCATGCGGTGCGCCGTCGCGGCGAAGCTCTCGCCGCCGCCGGTCGGTTCGGCCTCCGGGGAGGCGAGCCAGGCGTTCAGGTCGTCCGGGTGGCGCTCGCGGACCTCGCCGAAGGTCAGCCCCTCCCAGGCGCCGAAATCCGTCTCGCGCAGGCCCTCCTCGACGGTGACGTCGAGGCCGAGGCGGGCGGCGACGGCCGCGGCTGTCTCGCGGGTGCGGGCCAGTGGGGAGGCCACGATGGCCTGGATGGTGCCGCGCGCCGCCAGTGCCGCGGCCACGCGTTCCGCCTGTTCCCTGCCCGCGTCGGACAGCGAGGGGTCGCTGCCGCCGCTGCCCGAGAACCGCTTCTGCGGGGTCAGGGGGGTCTCTCCGTGCCGGAGCAGGACGAAGGTGGCGGGGGCGCCCATGTCGGGGGGTGCGGTCCAGCCTGTGGCGGGGGTGGTGGCGGCCACGTTTCTCGCGGCCCGCTTGTCGTCGGCGGCCGCTCCGGACCGGTCGGTGTCACCCGGCCCTGCGGGCGGCCTGCCGGCTTCGCCGCCGGGCGACGGGGTGCCACCGGGCGTCGTCTCCCGGCTCTCGCCCGTCCCGGGCTGGTCGCGCAGTTCCCCGCGCCCCTCACGGGGCACGTGCGTGTCGCCCGGCGTCGTCTCCCGGGTGCCGGCCGTCGCGCGCTGGGCGCGCAGTTCCTCGCGCCCCTTGCGGGGCACGTGCGGGCCGGCCGGCGTCGTCTCCCGGCTCTCGCCCGTCCCGGGCTGGGCGCGCAGTTCCTCGCGGTCCTTGCGGGGTGTTTCTCCGCGGGTTTCCTTCAGGGCCGCTCGGGCTCTGGCCGCTCCTGCTGTCGCGTCGCCCGGTGGGGCCGTCGGGGCCGGTGGCGTGGGGCGGGTCGCGCGGGTGTTCAGGTCGGCGGCCGACGCGGACGGGGACCAGGTCTCGCCTCGCTTGCCGGCGTCCATCGCCTCGTTGGCCAGCCGGTCCGCGTGCTTGTTGCGTTCACGCGGGATCCACTCGTAGGTGACCTGGGAGCCCGGGAGGACCCCGGCCGCCCGTGCCGCCAGCGGCTTCATGTCCGGATGCTTGATCTTCCAGCGTCCGGACATCTGCTCGACCACGAGCTTGGAGTCCATCCGGACCCTGACCCGCGCGGTCGCGTCGAGCTCGCGGGCCGCCTCCAGACCGGCGACCAGACCGCGGTACTCGGCGACGTTGTTGGTGGCCACGCCGATGTACTCGGCGCGCTCCGCCAGCGTCTCCCCGGTGGCCGCGTCGATGACCACGGAGCCGTAGCCCGCGGGCCCCGGGTTGCCCCGGGACCCTCCGTCGGCCTCGACGATGAACTCCCGCACGAGCCGGACTCCCTACAGGCCGGACTCGGACGTGCGCACCAGGATGCGCTGGCAGTTCTCGCAGCGCAGCACGGCGTCGGGAGCGGCCGCCTTCACCTCGTTGACCTCGGTGATGTTGAGCTCCAGACGGCAGCCCTCGCAGCGGCGCTGGAAGAGCCGGGCGGCGCCGACGCCACCCTGCTGGAGGCGCAGCTTGTCGTACAGCTTGAGCAGGTCGGCGGGCACGGAGGCGGCGATGACCTCGCGCTCCTTGGTGATCGAGGCGGTCTCGCCGTCGAACTCCTCGAAGGCGGCGTCACGGCGCGCGGTCGCGTCGTCGATCTTCCCCTGGACGGAGGAGACCCGCTCGGTGAGCTCGGCGACCCGCTCCTGGGCGGACTCGCGGCGCTCCATGACCTCGAGGACGACGTCCTCCAGGTCGCCCTGGCGCTTGGCGAGGGAGACGATCTCGCGCTGGAGGTTCTCCAGGTCCTTGGGCGAGGTGACGGCACCCGAGTCGAGGCGCTGCTGGTCGCGGACGGCGCGCTGACGCACCTGGTCGACGTCCTGCTCGGCCTTGGTCTGCTCGCGGGCGCAGTCGCTCTCCTCGGTCTGCGCGGCGACGAGCAGGTCGCGCAGCTGGGTGAGGTCCTTGGTCAGCGACTCGATCTCTGCGTGCTCGGGCAGCGACCTCCGCTTGTGCGCGAGCTGCTGCGCACGGGAGTCGAGGGACTGGACGTCGAGAAGTCGGATCTGGTCGGCGGGCGCGGCGTTCAGTTGGGGGCTCCTGAGGTTTCGTTGTGTGAGGCCGCGTGGGCGGTCCAGGGGTCGGTGACCGTCCGGGAGACGTGGACGCGCAGTCCCCATCCCTTCCGGTCGGAGATCTCGTCGAGCTGGGCGGCGGCCAGCTCGCACCAGGGCCACTCGGTGGCCCAGTGCGCCGCGTCGAGCAGCGCGAGAGGACTGTGGGCGCGGGCCTCCGACACCGGGTGGTGCCGCAGGTCCGCGGTGAGGAACGCGTCCACGCCCGCGGCGCGCACGTCCTCGAAGAGGCTGTCGCCCGAGCCGCCGCTGACGGCGACGGTCCGTACGAGCGCGTCGGGGTCGCCCGCGACGCGGATGCCCTGCGCGGTGGCGGGCAGCCGCTCGGCGGCCCGGGCGGCGAGTTCGCGCACGGTCAGCGGATGGTCGAGCTCGCAGACGCGGCCGAGGCCACGGCGTCCCTCGGGGTCGGTGGTGTCCGGCACGAGGGGCCGTACGACCCTGAGGTCCAGGGCTCCGGCCAGCGCGTCGCTGACTCCCGGGTCGGCGCGGTCGGCGTTGGTGTGGGCGACGTGCAGCGCGATGTCGTTCTTGATCAGCGTGTGCACGACCCGGCCCTTGAAGGTTCCGGCCGCCACGGTCGTCGTGCCGCGCAGATAGAGCGGGTGGTGGGTGACGAGCAGGTCGGCCTCCAGCTTCACCGCCTCGTCGACGATGTCCTGGACCGGGTCGACGGCGAACAGGACGCGCGTGACCTCCTGGTCGGGGTCGCCGCAGACGGTGCCGACCGCGTCCCACCCCTCGGCCCGCTCCGGGGGCCACAGGGCGTCGAGCGCGGCGATGACTTCAGAGAGACGGGGCACGGGGAAAGGCTACCTGCCCCGGGTCCCTGTCCGGCCGGTCGCGGACCACGGACCCGTGCGGACCGGCGCCCGCGCGGCCGGCGGGCACACGGGACCCGCGCCGGGACGGCGGCGGGCACCCGGTTCCCGGCGTACGGCCCCGCACGGCTCCACGCCATCCTTCAGCACATCCGTCCCGTTCCCTCAGGCGAATACGGACACGGCCACCCTTATGTGTGAAGCAGCAGCCCGTCGCCTCCCCGCCTGTGCGTGCGAAAACTACCTTCGTCGCCGGAGGTGACCGAACGATGACGGCCGGTGCGAGAGAACCCCTGGTGCAGAGCGGGCACGCGAGCGGCGCCGAGTACGGTGACGCCGCGAGCCGGTGGGCCGCTCCTCCCGGCTGTGTGATCACCGCCGACGGCGCCTACGGGGCACGGCTCGCCCACGACGGCGAGCGCTGGTACCCGGAGCGCTGGACGCTGGACGGACCCGAGCCGTACGCCGTACCGCTGCCCGGTCCGCAGCCGGAGGAGCCCGGCACCGAGGTGCTGCCGCTGTCCGACGGCAGGGTGCTGATCCATCGCGTGGACGACGGACGCCACACCTTCGCCCTGCTGTACCCGACCGGTCCCGGCACGGGCGAGCTTCCGCTCGGCGCGGTGGAGTGTCCCGACGCCGGCACGGTGCTGCGGCTGCTGCCGCCCTCGCCGGACGGCGAACGTGCCTACGCCCTCGCGGTGGGCCGGGGATCGACGGCGGTGTGGCTGGTGGCGGGCGGCGCGTTCGGCCCGGAGCATCTGGCCGAGGTGCCGGGCCACTGCTCGGGCGGGGTCTGGCTGGACGGGACGGGGCGCCTGCTCGCACTGGACCGCTCCCTGCACGGCCGCACCAAGACCGTGGTCGTCGACCTGGAGCGGAGCGGCGAGGTGTCGCCGCTCCTCCAGATCGCGGAACACAGCAACGACCGCCTGCTCCTCGCGGACGCGGACAGCGGGCTGCTGCTGATCCGGTCCGACGCTCCCTCTCCGGGCCGGGACCGGCTCGGCTGGGGCGTGCTGGGCAGCACCCTGCCCGTCCGCTTCCCGGACTGTCTGAGCGCGACGGGCTGTTCGATCAGCCCGTTCGCGATCCAGCCGGGCCAGGTGCTCACCCCCGAGTCCTGCGCGGTCGCCCTGCGCCTCGACGGGCCGGGCGGCACCTGGGTGGGGGTGTGGCGCCCGTCCGAGCGGCGGATCCACCATCGCCCCGCGCCCGAGGGCTGGCTGCCCGGCACCGGGCTGTGGACCGCGGAGGGAGTGCTCCGGCTGCCGTACGTCACCGGGGGCGTCCCCTGTGGTGTCGCCCGGCTGGATGCCTCCGAGGAGGAGCAGAACACGGGGGATCCGGCTCTCCCCGGCCTCCCCGCACCCCGGCCGGTCCCCCTCCAGCAGGCGCCCCTGCGGACCGCACGCCCGTCCGGTCCGTCCCCGCAGTCTCCGGCGGTCATCGACCCGCCCCGGGCGATCCCCGCCCATCTGGCACTGAGCGACGGCATCGCCCGCGCCCGCAAGGACGCGGCGGCCCGCGCGGCCGAGGGGCCCCTGGCAGCGGGGACAGGTGCGGGCGCCGTGCCCGGAGGGTCCTGGGCATCGCAGGCCGGCGCGGGCCCCGTGCCCGAGGGATCCTGGGCATCGCAGACCGGTGCCGGCCCCGCACCCGAGGGGTCCCCGGCATCGCAGACCGGTGCCGGCCCCGCACCCGAGGGGTCCCCGGCATCGCAGACCGGTGCGGGCCCCGCACCCGAGGGATCCCCGGCATCGCAGACCGGTGCCGGCCCCGTGCCCGAGGGCCCGGAGACGCAGTCGACGGTGACGAGCCTCATCCTCAGGACCTCGCCCGCCGGGGTGCCGGGGGCCGACCCGCACTCCGGCCACCGGGCGGACGGGGAGCTGCCCCCCGTCGTACCGCTCCCGGGAGGGGAGGCCGAACCGCTCCCGCCCGCCGTGCCGCGTGCGCCCGAGGCCACCGGACCGGTGCGGCCCAGCCGCTGGACCCGGGTCCCCCGGCCGCCCACGCCCATGATGTCCGCGTCCAGGCCCACGCAGCCGGCGCCCACGACGTCCGCCCCCATGCCCATGGAGTCCATCGGTACGTCGCCCGCGCCCATGGCTCCCGCGCCGCAGCCGGCGCGCCGGGCCGCGCCCGCCGGAACACCGACGACCGAGCCGGGCCTCTGGACCAAGGTCGCCGAGACACCCCCGCCCGGTATGGGCCTGCGGACCAGGGCCGACGGGACGCTCCCGGGCGGCATGACCGTCGTCATCGAGACGACCGAGCCGATTCCACCGGCCATGCCGGTCGGTGCCGGCCTCGGCACGGACACCTACTCCACGGCGGACACCGACACAGGCACCACCACCGGCACCGTCGCGGCCGCCAAGGCACAGGCCCCGGCCCCGGCCCCGGTCGCACCACTGCTCTGGACCAAGGTCGCCGAGACACCCCCGCCCGGCATGCGCTTCGGCACCCGCACGCGGTCGGCTTCCCCGGACGGCACCGCTCCCGGGAACGGGACCCCCGACGGTCCGCCGCCCGTCGGCGAGTTCAGGGGC
Source organism: Streptomyces sp. f51 (assembly GCF_037940415.1). Taxonomy (NCBI): domain Bacteria; kingdom Bacillati; phylum Actinomycetota; class Actinomycetes; order Kitasatosporales; family Streptomycetaceae; genus Streptomyces; species Streptomyces sp. f51. Next base: position 2,043,026 of record NZ_CP149798.1, read on the forward strand.
CAGGTCACCCTGCGCCCCCTCCCCCCCGCCCCGCACACACCCGGGGACGCGGAGTCCGGCGGTCCGTGTGTACTGGCCCACACGGACGAGGAGAAAAGGGACGGCACGGGCGAAGAAACGTCACCCTCCGACTCCCGTGCGATGACCGCACGTTAGACTCCCCCGGCTGTAAAGAAGGATCTTGCATACGGGGTGAACACTTAAATGAACGACACCAGCACCATGGAAGCGCCGGTCGGGGACGTCCACGAGGCGTCGGCGGCCGGGTCCGAGGGCCACGGCAGACACCGCGGCCCGGTCTCCGGCCACGACGACGAGGCGACCCCTCACGGCCGCCACCGCAAGCCGTCCGGCCAGCAGGCCACGACGGCCTGACGGTCCGCGGAGCGCCCTGCCGGCCAGGGCACACCGAACGACACACGGCCCCGCTCGCACCATGGCGAGCGGGGCCGTATCGGTTCGGGGCCGCGTCCGGGCGGGCCTAACCGATTCGGGACGATGTCCGGGCGGCCCGTGTCCCGTGGGGCCGGACCGATGCGGGCCGGTCCGCGGGTGGCCGTCCGCTCAGCGGGGGGAGCCCTCCCGCTTGAGCGCCAGCACCTCCGCGGCCGCGAACGTCTCGCCGCGCGGCCGGTCCGCGTAGTACGGGGTGAGCAGCGCGTCGAGTTCGTCGTGACTGAAGGTGTCCTGCTTGCTGTCGAACTTCGCCGCCACCCGGGGCCGTTCGACGACCGCGACCATGCCGCCGTGCACCACGAGAAGCTGTCCGTTGACGTGCGCGGCGGCGGGAGAGGCCAAGTAGCCGACGAGCGGGGCGACATGCTCGGGGGCGAGCGGGTCGAGACCGTCCTCGGGCAGATCGAATCCGGCGAAGACGTCCTCCGTCATCCGGGTGCGGGCGCGCGGGCAGATGACGTTGGCGGTGACGCCGTACTTGGCCAGGGCCAGCGCCGTCGAGGTGGTCAGGCCGACGATCCCGCCCTTGGCCGCCGCGTAGTTGGGCTGCCCGGCGGAGCCCGCGAGGAACGCCTCCGACGAGGTGTTCACGATCCGTCCGAAGACCGACCCGCCGGCCGCCTTGGAGCGGGCCCGCCAGTGGACCGAGGCGAAGTGGGTGGTGTTGAAATGGCCTTTGAGGTGGACCCTGACGACCGAGTCCCACTCGTCCTCGGTCATCGAGAAGACCATCCGGTCGCGCAGGATGCCCGCGTTGTTGACGAGGATGTCCAGTTTCCCGAAGCCCGTGACGGCCGACTCGACCAGTTCGCGGGCCTGTTCGTGGTCGGAGACGTCCCCGGTGTGGGCGAGGGCCCGGCCGCCCGCCGCGCGGATCTCGGCGGCGACCTCCTCGGCCGGGGTGGCCGAGGCCGCGCCCGAGCCGTCCCGTCCGGGCTGTCCGTAGTCGTTGACGACGACGGCCGCGCCCAGCCGGCCCAGTTCCAGAGCCTCGGCCCGGCCGAGCCCGCGGCCCGCGCCGGTGACGATCGCGGTGAGCCCTTCGAGTGGCAGTGACATCAGGGTCCTTAGCGGTTGTGGTGGCGGTCGGCGCCGGCGGGTGCCCGGGTCAGATCTCTATGCACGTCCGGAGCGCGGTGCCCGAACGCATCTGGTCGAGCGCCTCGTTGATCCCGGCCAGCGGCACCCGGTGGGTGATCAGGCCTTCGAGGTCGATGCGGCCCGCGCGCCACAGGGCGATCGTGCGCTCGTAGGAACGCAGGACGTCCCCGCCGCCGTACATCGAGGGCAGGATGCGCTTCTCGTCGAAGAACAGCTCGAACATGTTGAGCTGGAGGTGGTCGTCCATGGCGCCGGCGCCGACGACGACGAGGGTGCCGCCGCGGCGGGTGTGGTCGTAGGCGGTGCGGGCGGTGGCGGACTTTCCGACGACCTCGAAGACGTAGTCGAAGCCCTCGCCCGCGGTCACCGACTGTTTGGCGTCGGCGAGTTCGTCGGGCGCCACGGCCCGGGTGGCGCCGAAGCGGAGGGCCGCCTCGCGGCGGGAGGCGACCGGGTCGACGGCGACGATCTCGGCGGCCCCCTTGAGCCGGGCGCCCTGGATCGCGGAGATGCCGACGCCTCCGCAGCCGATCACCGCGACCGACGAACCGGCCTCCACGTCGGCGGTGTTGAGGGCAGCGCCGAGTCCGGTGGTGACGCCGCAGCCGATCAGGGCGGCTATGTCGAAGGGCACGTCGGCGGGGATGGGGACCGCGCAGCCGGCGGCGACGACGACCTCCTCGGCGAAGGTGCCGGTGCCCGCGAAGCCGAAGACGTCACCGCCGGGACGCTTGAAGTTGGGGGTGCCCGCGTTCATGAATCCGGCCAGGCACAGTTCGGTCTGGCCCCGCTTGCAGGAGGGACAGGCACCGCAGGCGGGAAGCCAGCAGATGACGACCCGGTCGCCGGGCTTCACATGGGTGACGCCCTCGCCGACCTCGGTGACCTCGCCCGCGCCCTCGTGTCCCGGCACGAACGGCGCGGGCTGGGGCAGGACGCCGTTCATGGCGGACAGGTCCGAGTGGCACAGCCCCGTGGCCCGTACCCGGACGCGCACCTTGCCGGGCCCGAAGCCCACCGCCTCGACGTCGTCGAGGACTTCCAGTTTGTCCTGGCCTGTCTCGTGCAGTACGGCTGCGCGCATGGTGCGGCTCCCCTCGGGACGGTTCCTACGGGTGTCAGACGTGATCGACGACGGTGTCGGCGAGGACCGGCGCGTCGTCCCGCTCGACCGCGCTCACCGCCACCCGGACCCCGCCGTCGTTCCGCCACATCCGGATGCGCAGGGTCTCGCCGGGGAAGACGACTCCGGCGAAGCGGGTGCTGTACGAGCGGACCCGGGTCACATCGCCGCCGAGCAGGGTGTCGACGACGGCCTTGAGCGTCATGCCGTACGTGCACAGCCCGTGCAGGATGGGCCGGTCGAACCCGGCGAGCTTGGCGAACTCGGGGTCGGCGTGCAGGGGGTTCCAGTCGCCGGACAGCCGATAGAGCAGGGCCTGGTCCTCGCGGACCGGGCGTTCCACGGTCCTGTCCGGCGGTCCCGCGGGGGCCGCCGGCCGGGTGCCCGGTCCCCGGTCGCCGCCCCAGCCGCCCTCGCCGCGCACGAAGATCTGGGCGTCGTTGGTCCACAACGGGCCGTCGGTGTCGGCCACTTCGGTGCGCATGACGAGGATGGCTGCGGTGCCCTTGTCGTAGACGGCGGCGATGCGCCCGGTGGCGGTGGCCGTGCCCTCGGCGGGGATCGGGCGGTGCAGGCGGACGCTCTGGCCGCCGTGCAGGACGCGGGCGAGGTCGACGTCGACGCCGGGCATGGAGAGCCCGCTGATCACGCCCGGTGAGCCGGCGCCCGCGACGGTGGCGAAGCTCGGCAGGACGTGCAGCCTGGATTCGAGGGTGTAGCGCAGCTCGTCGGGGTCGGTCGCGGGCACGCCCGCCCCGATCCCCAGGTGGTAGAGCTGGACGTCCTTGTGGCTCCAGGCGATCTCGCCGGTCCGCGGCTGGGCTGCGACGGCCTTGGCGGCGTCAATGGGCATGGGGCTCCTTGCTCGACTGCGCGAAAGACCTCGGTGCGGCCGTCCGCACCGTCGGCCGCACCGAGGTCGACACTGGGCCGCGGGACACGCTCGTTCTAGAACGCGTTCCAGTCCGGCGACCCCTTGTATAGCCGAGCGTCCAGCACTTGTGAAGACTACTGACGCCATGTCAGATCGAGTCGTGGTGAAGGTTTTTCGCGCGCGTCGCGCCGGTGGCCGTGACATTTGTCCCGGCCGATCGCTGACAGTTGCCTCTGCCGGGGCGGCGCCCCCGACCCCTAGCGTCGTAGCCATGACACAGACGACGGGGACGACGACGGAGGCGGCGGGAGAGCCGCGGGGGACGTCCGCGCCACCGGTGGCCGGGACGGCACCCGCGGTGCGCTTCAGGGGCGCGGTCAAGACCTTCGGCGAGGTGCGCGCGGTCGCCGGTCTCGACCTCGACGTGGCGGCCGGCGAGACGGTGGCGCTGCTGGGCCGCAACGGGGCGGGAAAGTCGACGGCGATCTCCCTGCTGCTCGGCCTGAACGAGCCGGACGAGGGCTCGGTCGAACTCTGCGGCGCCCGCCCGCAGGACGCGGTGCGCGCCGGACGGGTCGGCGCGATGCTCCAGGACGCCAGGCCGGTGCCGCGGGTCACGGTCCACGAGCTGGTCTCCTTCGTGGCGGGACGCTATCCGCACCCCCTCCCGGTGGCCGAGGCGCTGCGCCTGGCGGGCATCACGGAACTGGCCGGGCGGCGCGTGGACCGGCTGTCCGGCGGACAGGCGCAGCGGGTGCGGTTCGCGGTGGCGCTCGCCGGGAACCCCGCGCTGATCGTGCTGGACGAGCCCACGGCGGCGCTCGACGTGGAGGCACGGCACGCGTTCTGGGAGTCGATGGGTGCCTTCGCGCGGCGCGGTCACACCGTGCTGTTCTCCACGCACTATCTGGAGGAGGCCGACGCGCACGCCGACCGGATCGTCGTCGTCGACAAGGGGCGGATCGTCGCGGACGGGAGCGGGGAGGAGCTGCGGCGGGCGGCGGGCGGCAACCTGGTCTCCTTCGACCTGGCGGGGCCGGTCCCGGACGACCTGGCGCTGCTGCCGGGCGTGGTGGCGGTGGAGGTGCGCGGGCGGCGGGCCCGGCTGCGCACCGACGACTCGGACGCGACGGTGATCGCGCTGGCCGAACGGGGCGCGATCCGCGGCCTGGAGGTCGTCCCCGCGTCCCTGGACGACGCGTTCATGGCCCTCACCTCGGACGAACGGGAGACGGTGTGATGTTCGACTATCTGCGGCTCGAAGTGCGCCGGACGCTGCGCGACACCGGCTTCGTGATCGGCGGCGTCGCGATGCCGGTGATGATGTATCTGCTGTTCACCAACCTCGGCGGCGGCGACGACGGGGCGTGGAGGACCGCCTCGATGGTCGGCATGGCCGCGTACGGGGCGGTCGGCTCGGCGCTGAACACCGGCGGCGGGGTCGCCGAGGACAAGGTGACCGGCTGGCTGCGGCAGCTCCGGGTGACCCCGATGACCTCGCGCCAGGTGGTGCTCGGGCGCGCTCTGACCGGCTCGGTGACCGTGCTGCCCGCCATCGTCGCGGTTCTGGCGGCCGGCGGTCTGGTCAACGGCGTACGGCTGGACGCCTGGCAGTGGGCCGCGACGGCCCTGCTGCTGTGGCTCGGTTCGGTCCCCTTCACCCTGCTGGGCCTCGGCAACGGCTACCGGATGACCGCGCAGACGACCGGTGTCGTGAACATGGTGTGCAATCTGGGGCTCGCGGTGGTCGGCGGGCTGTGGTTCCCGCTCGCCCTCTTCCCCGGCTGGCTGCGCTCGGTCTCCGCGTACACGCCCACGAACCGCTTCGCCCAGCTGGGCGTGTCGGTCACCGAGGGCCGGGCACCCGGCGTCACGGCGATGGCGGTCCTCGCCGCCTGGCTGCTGCTGTTCGGTTCGTACGCCGTGATCTCGTACCGTCGATCCGCACGCACTGTCTGAACGGGGAGCGGGACATGCCCAGGATGGAAGGCATTCGCTGCCAGATCCGCGCGCTGCGGGCCGAACGGCGGCGCTGGAAGGCCGACATGGAGCGCTTCAAGGCCGAGCGGCGGGCCGCGCGCAGGAGCGGCGCGGCCCTGCCGGAGAACCCGGGGCCGCCGCCGACCGGTTTCGCGCTGCTGCCGTGGCTGCTGCTGGGGATGGGCGCCTTCTCCAATCTCCTCCAGGGCACGACCCCGCAGCCCTGGGTCGGCGGGCTGGGCCTGCTGGCCTTCAACTCCCTGTACATCTACGTGACGTTCCGGGCGTTCGTGAAGACGACGCGGGAGGCGCGCTCCACCCGCGTCGCGCTCGTGATGATGGGCGTGATCACCTGCGCGCTCGCCCTCGGGTACGGGGGAAGCTGGCTGTACTTCTTCCCGCTGCTCGGGCTGGCCACCGGGGCGGTGGTGCGCGGGCCCTGGCTCGGGAGGATCGGGCTCGGCCTGACGGCGCTCGCGGCGGCGGTCTCCGCCGTCCGGGCGGGCTGGGACGCGGTGAACGTCGCCTACGGCACCTTCCTGTCCACGATGGTCACGGCCGCGATCCTCTCCCTGTCCGAGGCGGTGCGCGAACTGCGGGCGGCGCGGGAGGAGTTGGCGCGCCGGGCGGTGGAGAAGGAGCGGATGCGCTTCTCCCGCGACCTGCACGACCTGCTCGGGCACACGCTCTCCGTCATCGTGGTGAAGTCGGAGGCGGCCCGCCGGCTGGCTCCCCGCGATCTGGACGCGGCCCTCGTGCAGGTCACGGACATCGAGTCGGTCGGCAGGCAGGCGCTGACGGAGATCCGCGAGGCGGTCACCGGCTATCGCGAGGGCAGTCTCGCCACGGAGCTGGACGGTGCCCGCTCGGCGCTGTCCGCGGCGCGGGTGGAGCCGGTCGTACGGCAGTCGGGGCCGCCCCTGGTCCCGCAGACGGAGGCCCTGCTGGGCTGGGTGCTGCGCGAGGCCGTCACCAACGTGGTGCGCCACAGCGACGCGACGCGCTGCGAGATCACCGTCGACGGCACCGTGGACCTCGTCCGGCTGACGGTCTCGGACAACGGCACCGGCGCCTCCCCCGCGGAGCCCGAGCCGGGTGTGGGCGGCACGGGCCTCAAGGGGCTCACCGAGCGCCTCGCGACGGCCGGCGGGTCCCTGCGGGCGGGCCGGACCCCGCGCGGCGGCTTCGAGGTGCGGGCCGAACTCCCGGTGGAGGCGGTGGACTTGACCGAGGCGTCGCGGTGAGCGGCGCCCCTCAGGGGGTGCCGGGTCCGAGCAGCGCGTCGGTGAGGCGTTCCGCGGCGGCCGCGTCGAGGGGGGCGTGCCCGAGCAGGAAGCGGTACCAGAACAGGCCGTAGACCTGGTCGACCATGAGGTCGAGGTCCCGGTCGGCGGGGAGTTCGCCGCGCGCGCGGCCGCGGTCGAGGACGTCGTGCAGCAGGGCGCGCCGGGTGCCGGTGTAGGCGCGCAGCAGCTCGGCGAGGTGGGGGTCGGCCGCCGCCTCGCGGACGAGGGTGCGCAGGGCCGGGCCCCAGGGGGCGCGCTGGGCCGCGTCGAAGGTGGCGGCGACCACCGTGCGCAGGTCCTCGCGCAGCGATCCGGTGTCGGGCGGCGGTACGTCCTGGCCGGCGCGGTCGGTGAGCGCGTCCAGCAGGACGGCTCCCTTGGACGGCCACCAGCGGTAGAGGGTCTGCTTGCCGACGCCGGCCGCGCGCGCGACGGCCTCCACGGTGATGGGGGCGCCCCGCGACTCCACGAGCAGCCGCAGCGCCGCGTCGAGGACGGCCTGCCGCGCGGCTTCGTTCCGTCGCCGGCCGGTGTGCGGCCGTGCACCGGGCTCCCCCCGCCCCGTACCGGTGGCCGCTCCCTCGGTGTCGTTCGCTTCCATGGCCCGATCTTCTCCCATTCCGGCGACGCGGTTCCGCGATCCCTTGACGAGACTGGCGGTCTCGGCAACACTTTAACGAGACCGACAGTCTCGTCAAGTGGCTCAGCAGCAGCCTCGACGCTCCGGAAGGGGAAGCCCCGCCATGAGCACCACCCCGAGCACCACGAGCACCACACGACCTGAGAGCACCCCGTACGGCACCACCGACACCGGCCCCGGCGCCGACCTCCCGCCCGGCCTCCCCCTCGCCGGACAGCGTGTCGTCGTCATGGGCGGCAGCTCCGGCATCGGCGAGGCCGCGGCGGCCCTCTTCGCCGCGGACGGCGCCGAAGTGGTCGTCACCGGCCGCGACCGCAAGAAGCTGGAGGCCGCCGCCGGACGGATCGGCGGCAAGACGAGCACATACCGCCTCGACGGCACGGACCCGGCGCAGATCGACGCGTTCTTCGACCGGTCCGGCCCACTGGACCACCTGGTCCTGTCGCTCAGCGGGGCCGCGGGCGCCGGCCCCTTCGCCGAACTGGACCTCGCCGAACTGGAGACCGGGTTCGCCGCCAAGTTCTGGCCCTACGTGCGCATCCTGCGGGCCGCCCTGCCGCACCTGCGGGCGGACGGCTCCGTGACGCTGGTGACCGCCGCCTCGGCGCGCGCCGCGTTCCCCGGCACGGCCGGACTCGCCGCGATCAACGGCGCCCTGGAGGCGATGGTCCCGCCGCTCGCCGTCGAACTGGCGCCGCTGCGGATCAACGCGGTCTCCCCCGGGGTCGTCGACACGCCCTGGTGGGACGCCATGCCCGCCGCGCGGCGCGAGGCGCTGTTCCAGGGGATCGCCGACTCCACCCCGGCGGGCCGGGTCGGGCACCCCGGCGACATAGCCCGCGCCCTGCATCTGCTGGCCACCAACGGCTTCATGACCGGGGTCGTCCTCGACTGCACCGGCGGGGCCAACCTGGCCACCGGCCGCTGACCCGCGGCGGCCGGACGGTCGCCGCGCGGGCGGCCGTCCGGCCGTCGGCGAACCGGCGGGCGGCTACGGCGCCCAGGGTGCCGTGACGGCCCAGCTCACGTCGTCCGTCCACGAGGTGGTGCTGTCGAAGGAGTTCGAGCCGCCGTCGCTCGCGATGTAGACGGCGTAGTCGTAGTGCCGGAGATAACGCGTCGGGTAGTTGTACGACGCGAACGAGGTCCCCGTACCGCTCTTGCCCGTCCCCGCGCAGAACGTGGCGTCCTGTCTGAACTGCGCCGTGCCGGTCATGGGCTGGCGGTAGAGCCGGAAGTTGAAATGCCGCAGGAAGTCGCCCGGGTAGTTCCGCGACTCGAAGGAGTAACAGGAGCCGTCGGCCAGTCCCTTGCGCACGATCCAGGTGGCGTCGCCCTTGTCGAGTGCCGAACTGGCCGACGTGACGGCCGAGACGACCGCCGCGTCCGCCTGGTGGCGGAGGTAGTCGGTCGTGCAGCAGGCGGTGGTCGCGCGCAGCGAGATCTCGGACCCCGCCGTGAGCGAGCCGGTGCTGCCGGTCGAGCCGCCGTAGCCGACGGACACGATGTTCGACTGCACCAGATTGTCCGCGGCGTCCGTCGGAATGCCCGAGGTCATGACGCCCTCGAAGAACGACCCGATGGAGCCGTTGCTGTTGTCGCCGCCCGTGCCCAGGACGATCGCGCCCTCCTGATGCATGGGCGAGTAGCCGCTCGTGGTGGGCTCGCCCCCGGAATAGGTGGTCGTGAGACCGCCCGATTGCGCGTTGCCGTATTTCAGCGCGAAATGGTCCTGACCGTTGTTCTTCAGCAGAGCGGTCACGAAGGGCATCGCGCCGGTGCCGGTGTTCGACGTGTTCCTGCTGTATCCGGCGTCCGACTGGAACAGCCCGTTCTCCAGGTCGGCCTGCACCCAGGGCCCCTGGCCGTAGCAGGGCGAGAACCAGCACTCGGTGCCGAAGTTGATCGCGTCCATGTGGCCGTTGCCGGTGTCCAGGTTGTTGGTCTCGGCGTTGCCGTAGTCGAAGCAGCAGCTGCCGTTGACATGGGTGCCCGAGGTCACCATGTACATCCCCTCGGCCGCCCCGTTCGTGGCGACCCCCGAGGTGGAGTTGTCCCGGTAACCCATGCCGGCCGAGATCTCCAGACCGTAGACCTGGTGGCCGCCCGCGGTCACCGGCAACGCGTCCGCGGGCGCCCCGACATCGGCCGCGCCCGCCCCGCCCGCGCCCTCGATCGTGAGGTCGTTGTGGCGCGAGGACTGGTCGTAGATCTTCGTGACGACGCAGGTCGTGCCGTTGCAGAAGGAGTCCTGGGCGGCCGCGTTCGCGTATCCGCCGGCCGCGAGGAGACCGATGTCCGCGGTGGCTCCGTCGGAGGCGCGCCGCACCCGGTAGAGCGAGCCGCCGTACGAGGAGGAGAGCGCCCTGACGAGGCTGTGCGCGGCCACGCAGGGGGTGCCCGCGGTGGCGTAGACGTCACAGGGGAGCGACCCCGCGGCGGTGGCCGACGGCGTGCCGACGGCGAACGCGACCACGGCCGCCATCACCGACAGCACGGCCAGGGCGGTGTTTCTGAGACTTCGTAAGCGCACGAAGGACGACAACACGGTGCACCTCTTCCGTTCCTGGTAGGACAGTGCGGGTGCCCGGTCGAAATACCGGACATCGTTCGATCGATATACCGAACCCATTCCCGGTCGACATTCCGAACGATTACGGAAACGCCCCGGCTCGGGAATGCCAAAGGGGCTCGTTGAATTCCGAGGCGATTATTTGCCCGTGCCCGGGGGCCGTCAAGACGCGCGGAGCCGAACGACGGCGTCGTCCGGGAAGCCGCCGAAGCCCGCCGAGCGGGCGGCCCGGGGCCCCTGCCGCCTTACGCTTGGCCGCGTGAACGAGATGCCCCGGGACCACCGGCCCGCCAAGTCCGTCCGTGTCCTGCTCGCCGAGGACCAGAAGATGATGCGCGGGGCGCTCGCCCTGCTGCTCGGGATGGAGCCGGACATCGAGGTGGTCGCGCAGGTGTCCGCGGGGGACGAGATCGTGGACGCGGTGCTGACCGGCCGGCCCGATGTGGCCCTGCTGGACATCGAGTTGCCGGGGATGAGCGGGCTGGACGCCGCCGCCGAACTGCGGGAGCAGGCGCCCGACTGCCGGGTGCTGATCCTCACCACCTTCGGCCGCCCCGGCTATCTGCGGCGGGCCATGGAGGCGGGCGCCGCCGGGTTCCTGGTCAAGGACGGGCCCGTCGAGGAACTGGCCGAGGCGATCCGGCGGGTGCTGACCGGGGAGACCGTCATCGATCCGGCGCTCGCCGCCGCCGCGCTGAGTGCCGGGCCCAGTCCGCTCACGGCCCGCGAGTGCGACGTCCTGAACGCGTCCGTGGACGGCGCCACCGTCGCCGACATCGCCGCCAAGCTGCACCTGTCCGAATCGACCGTCCGCAACTATCTGTCCTCGGCCATCGGCAAGACGGGCACCCGCAACCGCATGGAGGCGCTGCGCGAGGCCCGTCAACAGGGCTGGCTGTAGCGGGCCCCCGGCGGGCGCCCTCCGCCGACGCGCGTCCCGCCCGGGCGGGACGCGCGCCCCTCCGCTCACCTCACCTGGTCACCGCCGCCGACTTGTAGCTCGTACCCGCCGGGGCGAGGCACACGAACCAGTTGGCCGGGGAGCCCGCGACCGGGCGGATCACCGGCTTGAGCTCCTTGGCGAAACCGGCGCCCTCGGACGCCCGCGGGACCAGGGTCGACGTGCCGTCGCTCCAACTGCACGTGGCCTTACGGGCGGTCGGAGCGACCTTGCCGATCACCAGCAGCCGATACGCCCCCGCCGTACCGGCCCGGCCGGTCCGCAGCGGCACCGACGCGGCCTCGATGTCCGCGCCCGAGAACGAGTCGCCCTTCTCGGCCGGCCCGTCCAGCACCGTCGTCGGATGCCCCTCGCCCACCAGCAGGTCGACGAAGACCCAGCTCTTGCCGATGAGGTCCGAGGCGACTTCGGTACCCGTCGGCGTGAGGCCGTACTCGCCCATCTGGCTCCGCTGGTACTGCGCCTCCTCCTCGTCCTTCGGCGCACCCCAGACGATGACGGTGACGCTCCACTCCTTGCCGTGGTCCCACGCCGTGGCCAGCGTGGTCGTCCGCGGCTCGTACACGTGCCGCTGTTCCGGCGTCGACGGCGCGGTGACGGCCGGCGCGACCCCCCTGCCGTCGTCCGCACCCGTACCCCCCGCCAGCGCCAGCGTCCCCGTGGAGCCCGCGATGACCAGGGCCGCCGCTGCCGCCGTCGCCCAGCGGCGCGCCTTGCGGCGCCGGCCGCCGCGCAGCACCGCCTGGCAGGGGGCCATGCCGATCTCGACCTCGTCCGCCGCCCGGGCCAGCAGGAAAGCGATGTCCGCGTCCGTCGCCATGCCGTGATCCGTCTCCCGGTTCGCGCTCATCACTTCCGCCCCTCGTGCGTCACCCTGTCCGCCAAGCCGGGCAGGACACGGAGTTTCGCGATCCCCTTGGCCGCGTTGCTCTTCACCGCGCCCACCGAGCAGCCCATCGCCTCGGCCGCCTGGCTCTCGCTCAGGTCCTCCCAGTAGCGCAGGACCACCGCCTGTCGCTGACGCGGCGGCAGCCCGGCCAGTGCCGTGACCAGGGCGCCGCGGTCGTCGGCGCGGCCGATCGGGTCACTGCCGTCGGGCACCTCGCGGCCCAGCCCCGAGTCGTCCTTCGGGGCGAGGAACTCCTTGAGCTTCCTGCGGTGTCCGCGTGCGTGCGCGTTGATCATCACGCGCCGTACGTACGCCTCCGGCTCGTCGGCCGAACCGACCCTGCGCCAGGCCACGTACACCTGCTCCAGCGTCGTCTGGGCCAGGTCCTCGGCGGCGTGCCGCTCCCCCGTCAGGAGGAAGGCCGTACGCATCAGCCGCGGCCAGCGGCCGACGACGAAGGCCTGGAACTCCGCGTCCCGAGCCTGTTTCCGATCCCCCATGAGTACCTCCTCGATGACTGAAGGAGTCCGCGGGCACCGGATTTCGTTGCCTCACCGCCGGGAGATTCCCCGCGGCAGCCACAGGAGCATCATCAGCGCGCCGGCCAGCAGCATCACGCCGCTGACCCGGAACGCCAGGGCGTATCCGGCGGTCAGCGCCTCGCCGGAGACACTTCCGCCGGTCCGGGTCGCCGCGATCGTGGACATGATCGCGAGTCCCAGCGAACCGCCCATCACCCGTGAGGTGTTGACCAGTCCCGACACCAGCCCGGCGTCCTCCGGCACCGCGCCCGAGGTCGCGAGCGCGGCCAGCGGTGTCGCGGCCAGACCGGCGCCCGCCATCATCAGGACGCCGGGCAGCATGATCGCCGTGAGGTACGAGCCGTCCGCCGTCATGGTCGACTGCCAGCCGAAGCCGGCCGCGGCCAGGAGCGTGCCGATGACCGCCACGTTGCGCGCCCCGACGACCGGCATCAGGCGCGGCGCCGTCTTCGAGCCGATGACCACGGCCAGGGAGCTGGGCACCAGGGCCAGGCCCGCGCCCAGCGGCGAGTAGCCGAGCACGTTCTGCGCGTACAGCGTCATGAAGAACCACATGCAGAACATCGCGGAACCGGAGACGAACATGGCCGCGTTCGCCGAGGACACCGACCGCAGCCGCAGCAGCTTCAGCGGCATCAGCGGCGCCGCCGTCCACGCCTCGACGGCCAGGAACACCCCGATGAGAGCGGCTCCCGCGCAGAGCGGCACGAGCGTCGCCGCCGCGGCCCAGCCCTCGGCCTCCGTCTGCACGATCCCGTACGCCAGGGTCGCGAGTCCCGCCGTCACCAGGAGGGCGCCCGGCAGGTCGAGCCGCCGTCCGTCCCCGGCCCGGCTCTCCGTCAGCCGGCGGGCCGCGCCGGCCAGCACGATCGCTCCGACGGGGACGTTGATGAGGAGCACCCAGCGCCACGACAGACCGTCGACCAGCAGTCCGCCGACGAGTCCGCCCGCCGCGCCGCCGCCGGCGCCCACGGCGGTCCAGGTCGCGATGGCCCGTGCGCGGGCCGCGCCCTCGGGGACGGCCGAGGTCAGGATCGTCAGGGTCGAGGGCGCGAGCACCGCGGCCCCCAGCCCCTGCGCGGCGCGCGCGAGGAGCAGTTGGGTGCCTTCCTGGGCGAGGCCGCCGGCGGCCGAGGCGAGGGTGAAGAGCGCGAGGCCCACCAGGAACATCCGCTTGCGCCCGTACAGGTCACCGGCCCGCCCGCCGAGCAGCATGAATCCGGCGAAGGCGATCGAGTAGGCGTTCACCACCCACTGGAGTCCGGTGGCGCTCAGCCCGAGGTCGGCCCGCATGGAGGGCAGGGCCACGTTGACGACGGACACGTCCAGGACGACCAGGAACTGTCCGGCACACGCGAGCGCGATCACCAGCCAGGTGGGCGGGGCGGTACGGGCTGACGTCCTGGTGTCTTCAACGGCTCGGAGCATGAGTGTCATGCTCTCAACCCGCTTACGGTCCTTGCATCAGGATTTCGGCCCAGCCGGGTCTACGGCGCCGGATCTAGGACCTGCGCAGGAGTGTCACCACCGCCGCGCCGCCGAGGCCGATGTTGTGGGCCAGGGCGACCCGGGCCCCCGGGACCTGCCGCGCCTCGGCCTCGCCTCTCAACTGCCAGACCAGCTCGGCGACTTGGGCGATGCCCGTCGCGCCCAGCGGATGGCCCTTGGAGATCAGTCCGCCGGAGGGGTTCACCACCCAGCGTCCGCCGTACGTGGTGGCCCCCGACTCCACGAGGGGCCCCGACTCCCCCTCCGCGCACATGCCGAGCGCCTCGTAGGTCAGCAGTTCGTTGACGGAGAAGCAGTCGTGGAGCTCCACGACGTCCACGTCCTCGATGCCGAGCCCGGAGCGTTCGTAGACCCGGCGCGCGGCCTCCCGCGACATCGGCAGGCCGACGACGTCGATGCAGGAGCCGGAGGCGAAGGACTCCTCGGTGTCGGTGGTCATCGCCTGGGCGACGATCTCGACCGCCCGGTCCTCCAGCCCGTGCCGCTCGGCGAACCGTTCGGACACGACGACGGCCGCGGCGGCGCCGTCCGAGGTGGGCGAGCACTGGAGCCGGGTCAGCGGCCGGTGCACGGCCTTCGCGGCGAGGATCTCCTCGACGGAGTACACGTCCTGGAACTGGGCGTACGGGTTGTTCGCGGAGTGGCGGTGGTTCTTGGCGCCGACGGCGGCGAGCTGGGCCTCGGTCGTGCCGTACCGCTCCATGTGCTCGCGGGCCGCGTCGCCGAAGATCTGCGCGGTGGGCGGGGACATCTCGAAGCCGTGCCGGGCGGCCATGATCCCGTAGTGCCGGGCGACGGGCGAGGTGGCGAAGTCCCCGCCGTCGGCGCCCGATCCGAGCGATCCCCGCTTCATCTTCTCGAAGCCGAGCGCGAGCACGCAGTCGCTGACGCCGCCCTGGACGAACTGCCGGGCCAGCATGAACGCGCTGGCCCCCGTGGCGCAGTTGTTGTTGACGTTGTACACGGGCACGCCGGTCAGGCCGAGTTCGTAGGCGGCGCGCTGGCCGGCGGTGGAGGGCTGGAAGCAGTGGCCGACCGGGACCTGTTCCACGTCCGTGTAGGCGATCCCGGCGTCGGCCAGGGCGGCGGTACCGGCCTCCCGGACCATGTCCCAGTACGGCCACTCGCGGGTCTCGGGCTTCTCGAACCGGGTCATGCCGACCCCGACGACGTACGTCCTCATGGCGCTCCTAGTCACGTGGCAGGCCGAGCATGCGCTCGGCGACGACGTTGAGCTGGACCTGGGTGGTGCCCCCCGCGATGGTCAGGCACCGGGAGAGCAGGAACCCGTGCACCGCCCGCTTCCCCGGCCCCTCACGCAACGCGCCCTCGGGGCCGAGGAGTTCGAGGGCGAGTTCGGCGACCCGCTGCTGGTGCGCGGTCTGCGCCAGCTTGCGGACACTGGCGCCCGCGCCGGGCTCCACGCCGGAGACCTGGCGGAGGGTGGTGCGCAGGGTGATGCACGCCAGGGCGTGGGCCTCGGCCAGCAGCGCGCCCAGCCGGGCGCCGTCGACATCGGCCGGAATCAGTGCCTCGAGGCCGGTGTCGAAGGTCAACTGGTCGGCCATGTGGACGCGTTCGTTGCCGAGCGTGGTGCGGGCGACCCGCCAGCCGTCGTCGACGTCGCCGACCACCGCGTCCGCGGGCAGCAGCACGTCGTCGAACCAGACCTCGTTGAACAGGGAGTCGCCGGTGATCTCCTTCAGGGGGCGGATGTCGATGCCGTCGGTGTTCTTCATGTCGACGACGAAGTAGGTGAGTCCCTTGTGCTTGGGCGCGGCCGGGTCCGTCCGGGCCAGCAGGATCCCGTGGTCGGCCCACTGCGCCGCACTCGTCCACACCTTCTGTCCGTTGACCCGCCACCGGCCGTCGGCCGTCCGCTCGGCGCGGGTGCGCAGGGAGGCGAGATCGGATCCGGCGCCGGGCTCCGAGAAGAGCTGGCACCACAGGAGGTCGCCGCGCAGGGTGGGCGGCAGATAGCGCTCCAGCTGCCGGGGAGTGCCGTGCGCGATGAGCGACGGGACGACCCAGGCGGCGATCCCCAGATCGCCGATCCGCACCCCGGCCGCGGCCAGTTCCTGCTGCACGGCCAGCTGGTGGACGGGGCCCGCGCCCAGGCCGTACGGCGGGGGCAGGTGCGGGGCCGCGTACCCGGTGGGCGCCAGAGCCCGGCGGGCGTCCGCGGGAGAGAGTCCGCGCGCACGGTCGATCACCGCACGGGCCGCGGCCCGGTGTCCGGCGGCCTCCGGCGGCAGCTCCAGGCGCAGTTCCCGCCGTACGCCGTCCCGTGCGAGCCGTACCGCCCGCCGCAGGTGTCCGCTCCCGGCCCCGAGGAGCTGCCGCGCCACCAGGGCCCGGCGCAGATACAGATGGGCGTCGTGCTCCCAGGTGAACCCGATGCCGCCGAGGATCTGGACACAGTCCTTGGCGCAGGAGCAGGCGGCTTCGAGGGCGGTGCCGGCCGCGAGCGCGGCCGCCAGCTCCCGTACCCCGGGCGGCTCCTGCGCGGCGCGGGCCGCGTCCCAGGTGAGCGCCCGCGCCTGTTCCAGCCGCAGCAGCATGTCGGCGCACAGGTGCTTGACGCCCTGGAAGTGCCCGATGGGACGGCCGAACTGCTCGCGCACCCTGGCGTGCGCGGCGGCGGTGTCCAGCGACCAGGCGGCGGTGCCGCAGGCGTCCGCGGCGAGGACGACGGCGGCGAGGTCGCGGACCAGTGACGGGCCGACCGCGAGGACGCGGCCGGCGGGAACCCGTACCTCCCGCGCCCGGACCTCGGCGGTGGCCCTGGTCGGATCGGCGCTCTCGTGCGCCCTGACGGCCAGATCGGCGGCGTCCGCCACGCACCACAGGGTGGGGCCGGGAGCGGTGTCCGTCCCGCTCGACGCCGCCAGCACGAGGACGTCCGCGTCGGCGCCGGAGAGCACGGGCGGCGCCGTCCCGTCCAGCACGTACCCGCCGTCGACCGCCCGGGCCGTCAGGGAGCCGGTGCCGAACGCGACGGCGCCGATGCGCTCCCCGCGTCCCAGGGCCCGTAAGAGATCCGCCCGCTCCGCCCCGCGCACGGAACCGGCCGATCCACCGGAATCGGCCGATCCACCGGATTCCCCCGTCTCACCCGCCCCGCCCGTGTCACCCGTCTCGCCCGATTCACCCGATCCGCCCGCCCCGCCCGTGCGTTCCGCCGCCAGCACCGCCGTCGCCAGCGCGTTCGCGACGAACGGTCCCGGCAGTGCGGCCCGCGCGGCCTCCTCCACGACGACGGCGAGGTCCACCAGATCCCCGCCGCCACCGCCGAGGCTCTCCGGAAGGTGCACGGCGAGCAGCCCCTGCGCGGCGAGCGCGTCCCAGAACGGAGGCCGGCCGGCACCCGGGGAGTCCAGCAGCTTGCGGACCTCCCCTGCCGGCACGGCGCGGGCGATCCAGCCGCGTACGGCCTCGGCGAGCTCCCGTTGTTCCGGCGTGACCGCGATGCCCATGCCTGCCTCCCCGAAGGTTCCCCTAAGGCCCACGGCGCGTGGATCCGCGAAGACCCGGGCCGCGTGGATCCGCGCCAGACTAGAACACGTTCCATTCTGACGACAGGTCAGATACCCATGGATCGGTCAAGAATTCGTTAGTACGCCGAAGCATCGGAATAGTTGCCCAGGCGCACCGGGTTCCTCCTGCACGTACCTGCGTGGATCAGCCGACCGACGTCCCCGTGTCCCCCCGGATCACCGACCGACCGTCCCGCATCCGCACGGACCACCCCTCACCCCCGCTCTCCCGAGAGCTCGCTTTCCTACGGCCTGGAGGCCCCCGCCATGACGCACACGACGACCGGCAGCCCCGTGCGGAGGCCGGGCGGCGCGACCGTGCCGGTGCTCGCCTTCGCGGGCATCGTTGTCGCGGTCATGCAGACCCTGCTCGTCCCGGTCATCAAGGACCTGCCGACGCTCCTGGACACCGCGCCCAGCAACGCCACCTGGGTCCTGACCTCGACCCTGCTCTCGGGCGCCGTGGCCACTCCGATCATGGGCCGCCTCGGCGACCTCTACGGCAAGCGGCGCATGCTGCTCGCCAGCCTGTCCGTGATGGTGGGCGGCGCCCTGGTCAGCGCGCTGAGCAGCACCCTGCTCCCGATGATCGTCGGCCGGAGCCTCCAGGGCTTCGCGATGGGCGCGATCCCCCTGGGCATCGGCCTGATGCGCGACATGCTGCCCCGCGAGAAGCTCGGCTCCGCGATGGCCCTGATGAGCTCCTCGATCGGCGTCGGCGGCGGACTCGCGCTGCCCGCCGCGGCCCTCGTCGCCCAGCACGCCGACTGGCACGCCCTCTTCTACGGCGCCGCCGGCCTCGGCGTCCTCTCCATCGCCCTGACCCTCCTCGTCGTACCGGAGTCCCCGATGCGCGCCGAGGGCACCTTCGACGTGCTGGGCGCGGCGGGCCTGTCCGCCGGGCTCGTGCTCTTCCTGCTGCCGATCACCAAGGGCAGCGACTGGGGCTGGACCGACCTCACCACGCTCGGCCTGTTCGGCGCCTCCCTCGTCGTGCTCCTGCTGTGGGGCGCGATGGAGCTGCGCCTGAAGGCCCCGCTGGTCGACCTGCGCACCACGGCCCGCCCCGCGGTCCTGTTCACCAACCTCGCCTCGATCATGGTCGGCGTCTCGTTCTACGTCGTCTCGCTGGTCCTGCCGCAGCTGCTCCAGCTCCCGAAGTCCACCGGCTACGGCCTCGGCCAGTCGATGGTGAGCGCGGGTCTGCTCGTCATGCCGCTCGGCCTGACGATGATGGTCACGGCGCCCGTGTACGCCCGTCTGTCCGCGAAGTACGGCCCGAAGGTCACCCTGATCATCGGCATGATCATCATCGGGATCGGCTACGGCGCCGGTCTCGGCCTGATGAGCGCCGCCTGGCAGTCGCTGGTCATCTCGGTCATCCTGGGCGCCGGCATCGGCCTCGCCTACTCCTCACTGCCCGCCCTGATCATCGGCTCCGTCCCGGCCTCGGAGACGGGCGCGGCCAACGGCCTGAACACCCTGATGCGCTCCATCGGCACATCGGTGTCGAGCGCCGTCATCGGCATGGTGCTCGCCAACACGGCGCACCACGCGGGCGGGGTCGCGATCCCGACCATGCACGGCTTCCGGGTCTCCTTCATGATCGCCACGGGTGCCGTCGCGGTCGGTCTGGCCATGGCGTTCCTCCTGCCGGGCCGCCGTCCCGCCACCAAGCCCTCGCTGGTCGCCAGCAGCGAGGAGGACGCGGCGCTGGAGCGGGCGCACGAGGTGCTCGGCGGTTTCCACGGCAAGGTCCTGGACGCCGACGGCGGTCCGGTCGCCCGCGCCAAGGTCACCCTGATCGACCGGCACGGCCGGCAGGCGGGTGCCACCCACTCCGCCGAGGACGGCAGCTACGCGCTCGCCGTGCCGGACCGGGGCGCGTACGTCCTCGCCGCGCGGGCAGCGGGCCACGGCCCGCTCGCCTCGTCGGCCACGCACACGGGCGACGACCGGCCGGTCGTCCTCGACCTGTCGCTCCCGGGCGAGAACGCCGGCGTCACGGCGTGACCCCGGCACCGGCGGCCGCGCCGGCATCCGCGCCCGGGTGATCCTTCGCTCACAGTGATCATCGACACCCCCGCCGCCCACGCGGCGGGGGTGTGGTGCACGATGCTGCGCGTAGACCGTCGCTCGCACCGTTGGAGGAACCCCATGCCCGCGGCACCCAAGCCCGAGATCCTCGCCGCCTTCGAGGCCGCGAAGGGGTTCATGCCGCTCGACGAGGGGCTGGCGCTGCACGAGGCCGCCGTCGAGGCCGGACGGCTCGGGCTGCCGCTCCTGGAGGTCGGCACGTACTGCGGCCGTTCCACGATCCTGCTCGCCGACGCGGCCCGCGAGGCCGGGGTGACCGCGATCACGGTCGACCACCACCGCGGCAGCGAGGAGCAGCAGCCGGGCTGGGAGTACCACGACCCGTCCACGGTCGACCCGGAGATCGGCCTGATGGACACGCTCCCCACCTTCCGCCGCACCCTGCACCGGGCGGGCCTGGAGGACCACGTGGTCGCGCTGGTCGGCCGTTCGCCGCAGATCGCCGCCTTCTGGGGCACGCCCCTCGGCCTCGTATTCATCGACGGCGGCCACACCGACGAACACGCGAACGGCGACTACGAGGGCTGGGCCCCGCACGTCGCCGAGGGCGGCCTCCTGGTCATCCACGACGTGTTCCCCGACCCCGTGGACGAGTTCACCGGTCAGGCTCCCTACCGCGTCTACCTCCGGGCCCTGGAATCGGGCGAGTTCACCGAGACGGCCGTGACCGGCTCACTGCGCGTCCTGCGGCGAACCGGCACAGGGATCCGGGCGCACGGTTAGAGTCGCTGACGTGTCGTACGTAGGCCCAGACTTCGATCCGCCCCAGCCGCGCCGTTTCCGGCGCGGTCCGCTCACCGTCGCGCTCGCCGCGCTCGTACCCGGCGCGCTGGCCGGCTGGCTGGTGTGGCAGGCCGTGGGAGACGACTCGGGGGGCGGCTCCGACCGCGCCGTTCCCGCGTCCTCGTCCTCCGCGCCCCGCTCCGCCGACTCCGCCGACTCCGCCGACTCCGCCGCCTCACCCTCCTCCTCGCGTCCGTCCGCCTCCGCGACGGACGACGCCAAGCCGGGCAAGCCGTCGGCCCCGGCATCCTCCTCGGCACCCGCCGCCCCCGGCTCGGGCTCCGGCTCGCTCAAGGGCAAGGTCATCGTCATCGACCCGGGGCACAACCCGAACAACTTCCGGCACACGTCCGAGATCAACCGCAAGGTGAACATCGGGACGAACTGGAAGGAGTGCGACACCACCGGAACGTCGACCAACGCGGGCTACACGGAAGCCCGGTTCACCCTCGACGTCGCGAACCGGATGCGGGCGATCCTCGAAAAGGAGGGCGCCACGGTGAAGTTGACCCAGGACGGCGACCGCTCCTTCGGCCCCTGCATCGACGAACGGGCCCGTATCGGCAACGCGGCGCACGCGGACGCGGTCGTCTCCATCCACGCCGACGGATCGGCGGCCGGCAACCGCGGCTTCCATGTGATCCTCCCGGCGTCGGTGCACGCGGGCGCCGCCGACACCCGCCCGATCGTCGCCGCCTCCCGCGACCTCGGCGAGCACATCGCGGGCCTGTTCGTCCGCGAGACGGGCAGCGCGCCCTCCAACTACGTCGGTGACGGAACCGGACTGGTGGTCCGTAAGGATCTCGGCGGTCTCAATCTGTCAACGGTTCCCAAGGTGTTCATCGAGTGCGGCAACATGCGCGATACGAAGGACGCTGCGCTGCTCACCAGTGGCGCCTGGCGTGAGAAAGCGGCACGGGGGATCTCTGAAGGAATCGTTGGTTTCCTGCACGGGTAGTGATCTACGGATCCAACCCGGCGACACCCTGATCGTCCGGGCGATAGTGTCCGTCCGTACGATAAAGGGCTACCCCCCGCGCTTCACACCGAGTCCCGACAACGGCACCATGTCGGCGACACGGCGCACAGCGATGCCTCACCGACGACGAGACGACAGACGAAGGACCTGAAGTGAATATCCGCTCCCTCACTCGAGGCGACGGCGTGGTGATCGGAGCAGCGGTGTTGCTGTTCATCGCGTCGTTCCTGCACCTCTACTCCGTTTCCGGGTTCAACCTGAACACGACCGCCTGGGACAACCTCGGCTACGGCCTCGGCGTGTACATGGGCGGGGTCATCGGCGCCGCGCTGATCGTCATCAACCGCTGCCTGCCGCAGCCGCGCAAGGTCCTCGGACTCGACCTGGGCACGGTCGGCGTGGCGTTCACGATTCTCGTCTCGTGGACCCTTTTCTGGTCGCTCGTCGACGTCAGTGACGGCGCCAGCGCCGCCGCCGGTCTCATCCTCGGCTTCATCGCGGCCCTCGTGCTGGCCGGCGCGGCCGTCGCGACGCCGCTCGTTCCCGCGCTCCAGGCCGCCCTCATGGGTGCCCCGGGCCAGATCCCCGCGCAGCCCTACGGCGGTCAGCCGCAGGGTGGTTACGGCTACCCGGGCGCCTCGCAGCCCGGTCAGCCCGGCCAGCAGTCCTTCGGCGGCCAGCCCTCGCAGCCGGCGCCGTCGTTCGGCGGGCAGCCGAGCCAGCCGTCGGTGCCGCAGACGCAGACCCCGGCGCAGGACTTCTCGCCGTTCTGGTTCGCCGTCCCGGTCGCGCGGCCGCTGTTCTCGGAGGACGGCGCGCAGTCGCCGATCGCCGAACTGGCGCCCGGCACCTGGTACCTGGCCGTCGAGCAGCGTGGCGCGACCATCGTGGCGCAGACGCAGGACGGTCGTCGTGGTGTGCTCCAGGACACCTCGGGGATCCAGCGCGGCTGATCCGCTCATCGCTCGCGCGACTGCCCCTCGCCCTTTCCGGCGGGGGGCCGTTGTCGTACAGTCGCAGCATCCCGTAACTGACGGATCGTCAGAATGCTGGTCCTGGAGGCGACATGCGACTCGGTCTCGCGCTCGGCTACTGGGGCCGGGGCCCCTCCGCGGACCATGTGCCGCTCGCCGTCGAGGCGGAGCGGCTCGGCTACGACTCGGTGTGGACCGCCGAGTCATGGGGTTCGGACGCGTTCACCCCGCTCACCTGGATCGCCGCGCACACGACCCGCATCAGGCTCGGCACGGCCGTGGCGCAGATGGCCGCCCGCTCCCCCACCACCACCGCGATGCACGCGCTCACCCTCGACCATCTGTCGGGCGGGCGCATGATGCTCGGCCTCGGGCTTTCGGGACCGCAGGTCGTCGAGGGCTGGTACGGAAGGCCGTTCCCGAAGTCGCCGCTGACCGCGACCCGGGAGTACGTCGACGTCGTACGCCAGGTCCTCAGGCGCGAAGGGCCGGTCGAACTGGACGGGCGCTTCCACTCCCACCCCTACCGGGGCCCCGACGGCACGGGCCTCGGCAAGGCGCTCAAGCCGATCACGCACCCGCTGCGGGCCGAACTGCCGCTCCTGCTCGGCGCCGAAGGGCCGAAGAACATCGCGCAGACGACCCGGATCGCGGACGGCTGGCTGCCGCTGTACTGGTCCCCGACACGCCCTCAGGCGTACGAGGCCGCGCTCACGGAACTGCCCGAGGGCTTCCTCGTCGCGCCGATGGCCCGCGCGCGGGTCTGTGACGACGTGGCGGAGGGGCTGCTGCCGGTCAAGATGATGCTCGGCTTCTACATCGGCGGGATGGGCCACGCGGCCCGCAACTTCCACGCCGACCTGATGGCCAGGATGGGCTTCGAGGAGGAGGCCCGCCTGATCCAGCGGCTGTTCCTGGAAGGGCGCAGGGAGGAGGCCGTGCTGGCCGTCCCGGACGCCTTCGCGGACGAGATCTCCCTCGTCGGTCCGCGTGAACGCATCGCCGAGCGGCTGGAGTTGTGGCGCAAGGGCCCGGTGACCGACCTGCTGGTCCTGTCCCCGGACCCCCACACCCTGCGCGTGCTGGCCGAACTGAACTCCTAGGTGAGGCGGGGCTGTCGGCCTTGTGGCCGGCCTAGCCGCCGCTGAGCTGGGACGCCGACGGCACCTTGTCCTTGACCTCGGCACCCGCGCTCTTCCCGGCCGCCTTCACCTGGTTGATGACGTCGTCGAAGGAGTTCACGACGGAGTCCGTGGAGTCGCCCTTGCGCAGCTTGGCGGGCAGGTCCTTGAGCGCGGCGATCCCCGCGGCGAGCGGGGCGACGGCCTTGGACAGCGCGGGGTCCCCCTGCGCGTTCTTCGAGGCGGCCTTGAGCCGGTTGTAGGCGAAGACACCGGCGAGCCCGGCCTTGACCAGGGCGAGCTTGCGGCCCTTGGCGCCCTTCTTGAACTTGCCGGCCTTCCAGGGCTTGACGATCCACTGGTAGGTCGCGCCCGCCGCGAGCCCGGCGTTGGCCACGAAGCGGGTCTTGGCGAACTTCTGCTTCTCGGCCGAGGTGGTCGGCGTGGGAGTGGCGGCCATCTCCGCCACGGCGGCGGTGTTCTGGCCCGAGCCACTGCCGCCACAGGCCGTGGCGCCGCTGATCAGGACGCAGGAGAGGGTCAGCGCCACGATCAGGCGCCGTATGGGTACAGGCACGGGATCCTCCGGATGAGGGGACGGTTCTCCCCGGTCGGCCGGCTCTCCCGCTCCGCGGACGAACACGGCCCTCCCCGGCAGCCTCACCCGCGCGCACCGGCCGTGCCACCCGGCGGGACCGTTCGTGGCGGTCGCGCGGACCGGCGGGACACCTTCGGGGCCGGTCGCGCGGACCGGCGGGACACCTTCGGGGCCGGTCGCGCGGACCGGCGGGGAACCGTTCGGGGCGGACCGGGCACGCGACCGGAACCGTTCGGGGCCGACCGGGCACGTGACCGGAACCGTTCGGGTTTCATCCGGGATCGACGGGCAATCCGCTCGTCATGTCCCCTAGATATCGCAACGGCTCGAATCAGGCGGGGACGGTCATCGCGATCATCGCGGACGTCATGGCCGTCATCCTCGGTCTCTGGATCCTGATGTATCTGCTCGACGCCAATCGTGGCAACGAACTCGTGCAGTTCATCCACAGCACCGCCAGCTGGCTCGCCGGCTGGTCGCGTGATCTGTTCACCTTCGACAAGGCGTGGGCGCGTGTCGTCGCCGGCTACGGTCTCGCCGCCGTCGTCTACCTGTTCATCGGCCACGCCGTGGCCAACCGCATGCACCGCCACTGACCGGCACCGACGGCCGGGAGCGCACAGCGGGTCCGAAGCGTCCGGACGGTCCAGGAACCCTGGACCGTCCGGACCTTCAGCGCGTGGGCGTGCAGCAGTCGGGGTCCAGGCCGACGGGCAGACGCTCGCCGCCGAAGACCGCGCAGGTGGCCTCGTCGCCGCCCAGCGCCGCGACCGCCAGCAGCAGGGAGCCCGCCGTCCAGGAGGTCAGCTCCTCGGGCCAGACGGCCCGGTCCTCGAAGACATAGCCCGTCCAGTACAGACCGGACTTCGGATCGCGCAGGTGCTGGATGGACTGGAGGATCTCCAGGGCCCGGTCGGACTCGCCCATCGCCCAGAGCGCCAGGGCGAGTTCGGCCGACTCGCCGCCCGTCACCCACGGGTTGGGCACCACGCAGCGCACCCCGAGACCGGGCACCACGAAACGGTCCCAGCCCTCGTCCATACGGGACTTGGCCTCGGCGCCCGTCAACGCGCCCCCGAGCATCGGGTAGTACCAGTCCATCGAGTAGCGGTCCTTGTCGAGGAACCGCTCCGGGTGCAGCCGGATCGCGTGCCGCAGCGCGCCGACGGCCAGCTCCCAGTCGGGCTGCGGCTCCTCGCGCTGCTCGGCGATGGCGAGCGCGCAGCGCAGCGCGTGATGGACCGAGGAACTCCCCGTCAGCAGAGCGTCCTCGACCGCCCGTCCGTCGTCCTCGCGCTTCCAGCCGATCTGCCCGCCGGGCTGCTGGAGCCGCAGCACGAACTCCATGGCCGCGTACACCGCGGGCCACATGCGGTCCAGGAACACGTCGTCGCCGGTGGCGAGATAGTGGTGCCAGACGCCGACCGCGATGTACGCGCAGAAGTTGGTCTCGCGCCCGCGGTCGGTGACGTCCTCGAAGTCCCCGTCCGCGTAGGCCGCGTACCAGGAACCGTCCTCGTTCTGATGCCGTGCCAGCCACTCGTAGGCCCGCTCGGCGGCCTCGTGCTCGCCGGCCGCGTCGAGCGCCATCGCGGCCTCGGTGTGGTCCCACGGGTCGAGGTGGTGGCCGCGGAACCACGGGATGGCTCCGTCGGGGCGCTGCACCGCGAGGATCCCCCGCACGGTGGCGGTGGCCTCCTCCGCAGTGAGGACCCCGGGCAGGACGAGGTGCTCTGTCCGCCGGGGAGTGGTCACGTGGCGTCCGCCTCGGAAACGGCCTGCGCGGAGCCGGTGGCGCCCGCGAGCTCCGGCAGGTGCGGCTTGGTCGCGTACGCCACGAAGCTCTTGCCGATCACCGGGTTCAGCGCCTGCTCGACGACCCGGGTGGCCAGCGGCTTCTTCATGATGTCCCAGACCAGCAGCTTGTGGTACGCCCGCACGGGCAGCGCCTTGTCGTTGTCGACGCCGAACGCGCACTTCAGCCACCAGTACGGCGAGTGCAGCGCGTGCGCGTGGTGCGAGCCGTAGGGGCGCAGGCCCGCCTCGCGGATCTTGCCGAGCAGTTCGTCCGCCTTGTAGATGCGGATGTGGCCGCCCTCGACCTCGTGGTAGGCGTCGGACAGCGCCCAGCAGACCTTCTCCGGGCCGTAGCGCGGCACGGTGATGGCGATGCGCCCGCCCGGCTTGAGCACGCGGACCATCTCGGCGAGGACGCCCTTGTCGTCCGGGATGTGCTCCATGACCTCGGAGATGATCACGACGTCGAAGGACTCGTCGGGGAAGGGCAGGGCGAGCGCGTCGCCCTCCATGGCCGTCGCGGTGGCCCCCGCGGGCGCCTCCCCGGCCTCCTTCATCGCCGCGAACCACTTCGCGACCTCGCGGATCTCCTCGGCGTTCTGGTCAAGGGCTACGACCTGGGCTCCCCGCCGGTAGCACTCGAAGGCGTGCCGGCCGGCACCGCATCCGAGGTCCAGGACGCGGTCGCCGGGGGCGAGCGGGAACCGGGAGAAGTCGACGGTCAGCACGTGGCCCTGCTTTCGCGGTTGGCTGCAACTAGTTCATCGGCGGCGGGAGTGTGTTCCGCGGCCTCGGCGCGGTCGGGTCCCGGGGTCGCCGGGGTGCCGGCGTCCGGCGCGCCGCGCCCGTCGGTGCCCGCGGCGGCGCGGGAGCGGATCCGGGACGCGGACAGGGCCATCGCCGCACGATAGTGGGCCACCGTGCCCTCGGCCGCCTTGGCCCAGGTGAAGCGGGCGAGGACGCGCTCACGTCCGGCGGAGCCGAGCCGTGCGCGCAGCGCGGGGTCGCCGAGGAGCCGGCCGAGGGCCGCCGCCAGCGCTCCCGGGTCGCCCGGCGGAACGGCGAGGCAGGTCTCGCCGTCGGCTCCCGCGACCTCGGGGATCGCTCCGCCGGTGGTGGCCACCAGCGGTGTCCCGGTGGCCATCGCCTCGGCGGCGGGCAGCGAGAAACCTTCGTACAGGGAGGGCACACAGGCGACTTCGGTCGAGCGGACGAGGTCGACGAGTTCGGCGTCCGAGATGCCCTTGACGAACTCCACGGCGTCGTCGAGGCCGTAGCGCTCGATGGCCTGGGCGACCGGTCCGTCCTCGGCGCGCCTGCCGACGACGACGAGGTGCGCGCCCGGGTGTTCGGTGCGGACCTTGGCGAGCGCCTCCACGAGGAACACCAGGCCCTTGAGCGGCACGTCGGCGCTGGAGGTGGTGACGATGCGGCCCGGCACCTGGGGCACGGAGGGATCCGGCGAGAAGAGGTCGGTGTCCGCGCCGATGTGGACGACGTGGATGCGGTCCTGCTCGACCCGCAGATGGTCGACGATCTCCTGGCGGGAGGTGCCGGAGACGGTGAGGACGGACGGCAGGCGGCGCGCGACGCGCTTCTGCATCCGGGTGAAGGCGTACCAGCGGCGGACCGAGGCGCGGCGCTGCCAGCCCTCGGCGGCGTCCAGCTCCAGCTGCCGGTCGACGGTGATGGGGTGGTGGATGGTGGTCACCAGCGGGGCGCCGACGTCCCCGAGAAGGCCGTAGCCGAGCGTCTGGTTGTCGTGGACGACGTCGAACTCGCCGCGCCTGGCCCGCAGATGACGGCGGGCGCGCAGCGAGAAGGTCAGCGGCTCGGGAAAGCCGCCGGTCCACATCGTGCCGACCTCGACGGCGTCGATCCAGTCCCGGTACTCGTCGCGCCCGGGGGTGCGGAAGGGGTCGGGCTGACGGTAGAGGTCGAGGCTGGGCAGCTCGGTGAGGCTCAGGCCGGGCAGTCCCTCGTCGAGCACGGGGTAGGGCTGGGAACCGATGACCTCGACCCGGTGACCGAGGCGGGCGAGTTCGCGCGAGAGGTGCCGTACGTAGACACCCTGGCCGCCGCAGAACGGGTTTCCCTTGTAGGTGAGGAGCGCGATACGCAGGGGTCGTTCCCCGTCGGCTGCCGCGCCCTTCCCGGGGGCCGCCTCCATGGCCTCAGCGGTCACTTCCGGTCCCCTTCTCCCTGCGATTTCCCGCGAGATTACGCCGGGACGCTAATCTAGAACAAGTTTCAGACTTGATCGTTCACGGAGCACTGAATCTACCGGCAGGTAGCGCCGCTGTGAGCGGTGGAGCAGGTGATTCACGCCACGACCGGGCGGCGGAATCAGCTGATCCACTCGGTGGTGCCGCACCCTGCCGGGCCGGCTCGTCGCTCCCTCTCGCCGATGTCACGGAACGGACCCATGCCTGCGGAAGCCAAGGCGGACTCGAAGAACGCGCGACCGGCGCCGGGGGCCAGCACGCCCGCCGCGCGGTCCGGCACCGCGCACACCCGTCCGCACTCCCTGTCGCGTCCCGCCTCTCCCCCGCTCACCGAGCGGCAGGAGGCGCGCCGCCGCCGGATCCTGCACGCGAGCGCGCAGCTGGCCAGCCGGGGCGGCTTCGACGCCGTGCAGATGCGCGAGGTCGCGGAGTCCTCGCAGGTGGCGCTCGGCACCCTGTACCGCTACTTTCCCTCGAAAGTGCATCTGCTGGTCGCCACGATGCAGGACCAGCTGGCGCACATGCACGGCACGCTGCGCAAGAAGCCGCCGGCCGGGGACACGGCCGCGGAGCGGGTGGCGGAGACCCTGATGCGGGCGTTCCGCGCCCTCCAGCGCGAGCCGCACCTGGCCGACGCGATGGTCCGCGCGCTCACGTTCGCGGACCGCAGTGTCAGCCCCGAGGTCGACCAGGTGTCGCGGCAGACCACGGTGATCATCCTGGACTCGATGGGCCTGGACGATCCGACGCCGGCCCAGCTCTCCGCCGTCCGGGTGATCGAGCACACCTGGCACTCGGCCCTGATCACCTGGCTCTCCGGCCGCGCCTCCATCGCCCAGGTCAAGATAGACATCGAGACGGTCTGCCGCCTGATCGACCTGACGGACCCGTCCGAGCGGTAGACCCGGGCCCGCCGGAGGACCCGGGTCGCCCCCGGGAGCGGAACCGGCAGGATCCACACCACGAACCGGACCCCGCCCACGAACCGGGCCGCCCCCGCGAACCGGGCCGCCCCCGCGAGCCGGAGCCACGGCCCCCGGAGCGGCCCCCCGCTCCGCGGTGCCCGGAGTGGCCGCGCGGGCCCCGGCTAGCCGACGTCCGCCAGGCCGCTCCAGCTCCGGCCGATCGCCCTCTCCCCCGCCCAGCGCTCCAGCAGCAGCCGCGCCTGAGGCTCCGGAGCCGCGAGCGACACCGCCTGGGCACCCGCCAGGACCTCGCGCTCCTGCTGATGGGTGCCCTCGCTGCAACAGGCGCAGAGCAGCCGTACGGAACTGGCCGGCTCGGCGCCGAAGCCGTGCTCGGTGAACAGGGCGAGCAGGGCCTCCAGGTCCCCCGCCTCGCCCGCGGCGACCGTCACCTCCAGCGTCGGCAGCGGCGAGGCCTCGAAGAGCGTGAGCTCGTCGAACACAGGGAACGCCGTGCCGTCGTAGACCCGCTCCCCCTTGGGTTCGCCGTCGTGGACCACGATCTCGCCGTACCGGCGTCCGCCCGTGACGGGCACGTTGACCACGCGGCCCCGGGTCGGGCACAACCGCTCGATCCACACGACCTCCCGCTGCCCCTCGGTGTCCAGCCGCACACAGGCGGCGCCGAAGCGGCCGTCGATCTCGCCCTCCCCGCCAGGGAGTTCGATGCCGAAGCCGCTCCAGGCGTCGCGGGCCGTCGCCCAGTCCCGCAGGATCGTGGCGGCGATCCCGAGGTTCCAGTACGCGGGGTCGCCCTCCCCCCGCGGGGAACGGGCCGCCGCCTCGCGCCCGAGGTCGAGCGCCTTCTCCCAGTTCCGCAGGAACTTGTGGGCGAGCGCGGCGTCGTACCACCACACCGCGCTCGGCTCCTCGTCGGGGAAATGCGCGAGGACCTGTTCGTGGAGGTCGGCGGACCGCTGCCACTCCCCGGCGTCGAACGCCTCTCTCGCTTCCCCGATCAGCTTCCTGGCCTCGGACTTGCGCACGCATCCCGCCCCGGTCGATCCGTCGAAACGGCTGGAGGATATCCAGGGCGCGGGCCGTCCCCGCGCCCGGCCCCACGGCCTACTCCTCGGGCGGGAACACCGGCTCGCCGCCGGCGGGCAGCGAGATCATGACGGCCTCGACCGGGCAGCCCTCGGCCGCCGCGAGGATCTTCTCGTTGGCGTCGGTCTCCGGCTCCACGGGGTGGGACTGCATGCCGGCGTCGAGGCGGAAGGCGCCCGGGGCGAGGTGGACGCACTGGGCCGAGCCGATGCAGACGGACCGGTCGACCTCGACCCGCCAGCGGTCACCCATCCTCAGGCCTCCCAGCCGGCCGGCAGATGGATCATCTTGTGCTCCAGGAACTCGCCGAACCCCTCGGGTCCGAACTCCCGCCCGAGCCCCGAGTTCTTGTAGCCACCGAAGGGGCCCAGCATGTCGAGGCTGAAGGTGTTCACCGAGTAGGTGCCGGTACGGACCCGGCGGGCGATGTCGATGCCATGGGCGACGTCCGCGGTCCAGACGCTGCCGCTCAGCCCGTAGTCGGAGTCGTTGGCGATCTTCACGGCCTCGGCCTCGTCGCCGTAGGGGAGCAGGCAGATCACCGGGCCGAAGATCTCCTCGCGGGCGATGCACATCGAGTTGTCGACGTCCCCGAACAGGGTCGGCTCGACGTACCAGCCGCGGTCGAGACCCCGCGGACGCCCGCCGCCCGCCAGGATCTTGGCGCCCTCCTCCTGGCCGATGCGGATGTAGTCGAGGTTGCGGCGCCGCTGCCGCTCGGCGACCAGCGGGCCGACCTGGGTGGCCGGATCGAGCGGGTCGCCGACGACCAGCGCGCTCGCCGCCGTGGCGAAGGCGTCCGCGAACTCGTCGTAGCGCGAGCGGGGCACGAGGATGCGGGTCTGGGCCACACAGGCCTGGCCGTTGTTCATCCAGGCCGCCGAGACGATCCCGGGGACCGAGGTGGCGAGGTCGGCGTCGGGCAGCACGACGGCGGCCGACTTGCCGCCCAGCTCCAGTGTCACGCGGGTGAGATTGCGGGAGGCCACCTCCATGACCCGCTTGCCGGCCGCGACCGAGCCGGTGAAGGAGACCTTGTCGACTCCGGGGTGCCCGACCAGGTACTCGCTGACCTCGCGGTCGGCCGGGAGGATCGACAGCACGCCCTCGGGCAGCCCGGCCTCGCGCGCGATCTCGCCGAGCAGATAGGCGTCAAGGGGCGACTCGGGCGACGGCTTCAGGACGACGGTGCAGCCCGTCAGCAGCGCGGGCGCGAGCTTGGCCGCCGCCACGAACTGCGGGACGTTCCAGGGCACCACGGCCGCTACCACGCCCACCGGCTCACGGCGGACGAGCAGCTTGCCGAGGACTCCGTCGCGGCTCTCCTCGTACGTGTAGCCGCGCGCGACCGTGATCGCCGCGTCCCACACCATCATCGCGCCGAGGGCCTGCGCGAGGACGCTCCAGGAATAGGGGGAGCCGTTCTCCGAGGAGATGACCCGCGCGATCTCCTCGTGGCGTACGGCGATGGCGTCCTTGATCCGGGCCACGACCGCGATCCGCTCGTCCAGGCTCGTCCGGGGCCAGGGTCCCTCGTCGAACGCCCGCCGCGCCGCCGCGACCGCCCGGTCGACGTCCGCCGCCGAGGCGTGCGGCACCCGGCCGATGACCTCCTCGGTGTGCGGCGAGATCACCTCGATGACGTCCTTGCCGAGGGGGTCGGTCAACTCCCCGCCGATGAACAGCTGTCCGTGTTCCACGAGCTCGGTCATGGCCGACTGCCTCCCAAGGACGCTCTCTGGCACCTTGTCTGACACTCCATCAGATACGAGAACTGATACCAGTTTCCGCCACATGAGTCCACGGCGCGGACACCGGCGAACTCCGTTACACAACAGTCGACTCGGGCTCCCATTGGAACCCGTTCTAGTTATAGTGGCGGGAATCGGCGATGGGTGGAAGCGCATGACGCAGGTGACCGATCACGGCGGGGGCGTACGGTCGATCAGGGTCCCCATCCCGGACAACCCGCTCGGCCACACGCTGGTGTACCTGGTCGACACCGACGCGGGACCCGTCCTCGTCGACACGGGCTGGGACGACCCCGCCTCCTGGGACACACTCACCGAGGGAATCACCGGCTGCGGAACCTCCGTCCAGGAGATCCACGGCGTCGTCATCACCCACCACCACCCCGACCACCACGGCCTGTCGGGCCGGGTCCGCGAGGCGTCCGGCGCCTGGATCGCGATGCACGCCGCCGACACGGCGATCGTCCGGCGGACCCGGGAGAACCGTCCCGAGCGCTGGTTCGCCTACATGGCCGCCAAGCTGGAGGCCTCCGGAGCCCCCGACGACCACGTCGCCCCGCTCCGCGAGGCCCAGGGACCGCTCCGCCGCCCCGGCACCCTGCCCGGCTTCTCCCCCGCGCTGCCCGACCGCGAGATCGTCCCCGGCGAACACCTCCCCCTGCCCGGCCGCCGGCTGCGCGCCGTCTGGACCCCCGGCCACACGCCCGGACACGTGTGCCTGCACCTGGAGGAGACCCACCCGGACCGGCTGCCCGGCAACGGACGCCTGTTCTCCGGCGACCACCTGCTGCCGCGGATCACCCCGCACATCGGCCTCTACGAGGACCCGGACACCCACGGGCGCCCTCCCTGGGCCAACGGCGTCGAGGGCCTGGGGGAGATCGCCGATCCGCTCGGCGACTACCTCGACTCCCTGGAGCGCGTCGGACGCCTCGCCCCCGCCGAGGTGCTCCCGGCCCACCAGCACGTGTTCACCGACGCGCCCGCCCGGGTCGCGGAACTGCTCGCGCACCACGAGGAACGGCTCACCGGCCTGCTCGCACTGCTCGCCGTCCCGCTCACGCCCTGGCAGCTCGCCGAGCGCATGGAATGGAACCGCCCGTGGGCCGAGATCCCCTACGGATCACGGAACATCGCGGTCTCCGAGGCCGAGGCGCACATCCGCCGGCTGGTGAAGCTGGGCCGGGCGGAGCCGGTCACCGGCAGCGATCCGGTGACGTACAGGGCGGTATGACACGGCCGCCCGAACCCGCCGATCGCTCAGCGCGGCAGCAGCTCCCGTATCAACGCGTCCGCCTCACCGAGGAGTTCGACCTCGCGCGCGCTCATCATCGGGTCGGCCGCCCGGCGCCGGCCCGCCTCCGTGAGCCCCGCGTCACCGACCTGGTCCTCGTTCCCGTCGAGGAGCGCCTCCAGCGTCTCCTCGGCCACCTCCCCGATCGCCTCGCCGCCGACGGCGACCTGGGCGAGGATCACCGCGGACATGGCCCAGTCCAGCGCGGGCGCCCCCTCCTCGGTGTTGGACCAGTCGATGACCTTCGGCCCGTCCGGGGTGAGCATCACATTGCCGGGGTGCAGATCCAGATGCAGCACACGGACGGCGGGCTCGGCGGAAAGCCTGGCGGGCACGGCGTGCAGCTTGCGCAGCAGCCGGGCCAGGGTGAGACCCGCCTCCTGCGCGGAGAGCAGCCCCTGCCCGAAGGCCTCCAGCATGGTCGGCCCGGACAGCCGCTCCATCACCAGGTCCCCCCGGGTCGCGGCCCGCACACCGGGCACGGGATAACCGTGCGAGCGCAGATGCTGCATCACCGCCGCCTCGGCCGCCGCGTCACCCCGGCCCCCGCGCATCCGCCGCAGCACCCACGCCTCGTCCAT
This sequence comes from Streptomyces sp. f51, assembly GCF_037940415.1. Lineage (NCBI taxonomy): Bacteria > Bacillati > Actinomycetota > Actinomycetes > Kitasatosporales > Streptomycetaceae > Streptomyces > Streptomyces sp. f51. Next base: position 2,076,707 of record NZ_CP149798.1, read on the forward strand.
CTCGTAGACATCCGCCGAACGCCCCGAGCCGAGCAGTCTCCCCGTACGCATGACCCGAACCTAGCGGATGTCGCCCAGGTCACTCCGGGCCCGTGCCCCAGGCAACACCCGCCGGAATCCGGGCGGCCGGTAGAGTGTGCGCGTCGTCATCACACCCTTACGAGGAGAAGCCGGTGCAATTCCGGCGCTGACCCGCAACCGTGAACCACTCCGGTGGTGAGCCGGATCGCCTCGCACGGGACGTGACCGGCTCGCGCCCTCGGCAGCCCGCCGACGGCCGGCATCGTCGAGGGATACGGAGCCGGAGCCGCCCGGATGCCCCCGTGCGCCCGGTGCTGCCCGGCTCCCCGCAGGGGAGAGTCATGTTTGTTCGCCGCACCGCAGCGGTACTGGCCGCCACCGCCGTCATCGGGGCGGTCGTCGCACCGGCCGCGTACGCCGCGGGCTCGTCCCCCTCGCCGTCCCCCTCGGCCGCGCTCCCCTCGGGCCTTTTCGGCACCGCCGACCCGACCTACGACGGCGTCTGGCGGCAGTCGCTCGCGCTGCTCGCCGAGCACACCGTCGGCGTGAAGCCCGCGGTCAAGGCCGTGGACTGGCTGACCGGCCAGCAGTGCGCCGACGGCGCCTTCGCCGCGTACCGCGCCGACGCGGGCGCCGCGTGCGACGCCAAGACGCAGGTCGACACCAACAGCACCGCCGCCGCCGTCCAGGCCCTCGCCGCGCTCGGCGGCCACGGCGACGCCACCGGCAAGGCCGTGACCTGGCTGAAGTCCGTGCAGAACAAGGACGGCGGCTGGGGCTACATGGCCGGCGGGCCCAGCGACACCAACTCGACGTCCGTCGTCGTCGGCGCGCTGAAGGCCGTGGGCGAGAAGCCCAAGGATGTCTCCAAGGGCGGCAAGTCCCCCCTCGACGCCCTGGTGAAGCTGTCGGCGGCCTGCGGCAAGGACGGCGAAGGCGCCTTCGCCTACCAGCCCGACAAGAAGGGCAAGCTGGTCGCGAACGCGGACGCGACCGCGGCGGGCGTGACCGCCGGCATGGGCCAGGGCTTCGTGGCCGAGACCGGCAACGCCTTCGAGCTCAAGGGGTGTGTCACCTCCGACTCCCCCAACCTGGCGGACGCCGCGGGCAACGGCGCCAACTACCTCGCCAAGGCCCTGGCGAAGACCTCGTACCTGAAGTCCGCGCTCCCGGGCGCCAAGGACCAGCCCGACTACGGCAACACGGCAGACGCGGTCGTGGCCCTGGCCGCCATCGGCGCGACGAAGGACGCGCAGAAGCCGCTCGCCTGGCTGGAGAAGAACTCCGCGGACTGGGCGGCCAAGTCCGGCCCCGCCGCGTACGCGCAGCTCGTCTTCGCCGCGCACGCCACCGGCACCGACCCGCGCGCCTTCGGCGGCGAGGACCTGGTGGCCCGGCTCACCGCCACCGGCCCGGCGCCCGTCGCGGCCGGCGCCTCGGCGAGCCCGAGCGAGAAGAAGAACGACGAGAAGAAGGACGGCGGCAACGGGCTCGCCGTCTGGTGGATCATCGGCGTCGGCCTGGTCGCGGGCATCGGCATCGGCTTCCTCCTCAGCGGCCGCAACAAGAAGCAGCAGCTGTGACCCGCCGTCGGACGGCCGCGCTCGCCCTGACACTCGTGCCCGCCCTCCTGCTCCTCGTCCTCGGTGGCGCGGGGCAGGCCGGAGCCGTCGGCTACCGCTACTGGTCCTTCTGGGACCTGACCGGCGGGAAGTGGACGTACGCCACCCAGGGCCCGTCGACCGCGCGGCCGTCCGACGGCGATGTCCAGGGCTTCCGCTTCGCGGTGAGCGAGGACTCCCAGCACGCCGTACAGCCGCGCGGGAAGCGGGAGTTCGCCTCGATCTGCGCCAAGACGCCCGCCCGGCACGGCACGAAGCGGGTGGCCCTGGTCATCGACCCGGGAACGCCCGCCGACGCGCCGTCCGGCGAGACGCCGCCGTCCGCGCGCACCGCCTGCGCCCAGGTCGCCCCCGACGCCAGCACCGCCGAGGCCCTGGCGGCGGTCGCCGGTCCGCTGCGCTACGACACCAACGCCCTGCTGTGCGCCATCACGGGCTACCCGAGGACGGGCTGCGGCGACCCGGTCGCGGCCGCCGGACCGACCGCGACCGCCCGTCCGCACGCCTCCGCGCCGACCGGCGACGGTCCCTCGGTGGGCCTGCTGGCGGGAGCGGCGGCGGTGGCCGTGCTGGGCGCGGGGGCCGTCTGGCAGGCCCGGCGGCGCAAGGACTGAGGCACCGGTCATGAACGAGGGCGACCGCGACCGCCCCACCGACGCGGGCCGACGGCCCGTGCTGCGGTGGGGCTCCTCCCTGCCCGGACAGCCCCGGAGCCCCGGAACGACGGATCCCCGGCACCCGCGACCGACCGCAGCCACACGGGGGCGGGTACCGGACACGGGCCTGCCGGGGCAGGCACCGGACGCCGAAGCACCGTCGACCGCGGACACCGCCCCGCCGGAGCAGGCACCGGACACCCGCCCGCCGGAGCAGGCACCGCACGCCCGCCCGCCGGAGCAGGCACCGGACGCCCGCCCGTCGGAGCAGGCACCGCACGCCCGCCCGTCGGAGCAGGCACCGCACGCCCGCCCGCCGGAGCAGGCACCGGCCTCCCTTCCGCCGGGCCGGGTGCCGCGATCCCGCGGCGCCTCCCCCTCCCGTACCCCCTTTCCCTCCCCCTCCCCCTCCCCCTCCCCTAGCCCATTCCCCTCCTCCAACTCCCGCCTCGGAAGATCCGGTTCGGGAGTGGGGCGGGCCAATGCCCTGCACCCGGGGGCCTGGTGGATCTGGGCCCTGGGCCTCGGCACGGCCGCCTCCCGCACCACCAACCCCCTCCTGCTGGCGCTGCTCATGGCGGTGGCGGGCTTCGTGGTGGCCACCCACCGCACCGACGCGCCCTGGGCCCGCTCCTACACCGCGTTCGTGAAACTGGCCGCGGCCGTGCTCCTCATCCGGCTGGCCTTCGCCGTCTTCCTCGGCTCACCGATCCCCGGCACCCACGTGATCGTCACGCTGCCCGAGATCCCCCTGCCGCACTGGGCGCAAGGGGTGCGCATCGGCGGCCGGGTCACCGCCGAGGGCCTGCTCTTCGCGCTGTACGACGGCCTGAAGCTGGCCGCCCTCCTCGTCTGCGTCGGCGCGGCCAACGCCCTGGCGAATCCGGCACGCCTGCTCAAGTCGCTGCCGGGGGCGCTGTACGAGGCGGGCGTCGCCGTGGTCGTCGCGCTCACCTTCGCTCCCCATCTGATCGCCGACGTCCAGCGGCTGCGCGCCGCGCGCCGGCTCCGAGGCCGCCCCGACCGCGGGCTGCGCGGCCTGCTGCACGTCGGACTCCCCGTCCTGGAGGGCGCGCTGGAACGCTCCGTCGCGCTGGCGGCGGCGATGGACGCACGCGGGTACGGGCGCACGGCCCAGGTCCCGGCCGGCGTCCGCCGGACCACCGGAGCCCTCACCCTGGGCGGCCTGCTCGGCGTCTGCGCCGGCACCTACGGACTGCTGACCGCGGCGGGCGACAGCTACGGACTGCCGGTCCTGCTGGCCGGACTCGCCGCGGCGCTCGGCGGCCTGTGGCTGGGCGGACGCCGCTCCCCGCGCACGCGCTACCGGCCGGACCTCTGGGGCGTCCGCGCCTGGCTGGTCGCCGGTTCCGGCGTGGCGGTCGCGGCCCTCATGATCGTGGCCGCGTCCGGCGACCCGGCCTCGCTGCACCCCGGCGTCATCCCCCTGGTCGCCCCCACGCTTCCCCTCCGGCCCGCGGCGGCGATCCTGCTCGGCCTGCTCCCCGCCTTCGCGGCCCCGGCCGTCCGGCGAACCCCTGCCCCCGAGGAGTCATCGTGATCCGCTTCGAGGACGTCTCCGTGACGTACGCCGGAGCACCCGAACCCTCCGTCCGGGGCGTGGACTTCGAGGTCCCGGAAGGCGAACTGGTCCTACTGGTCGGCCCGTCGGGGGTCGGCAAGTCGACGGTGCTGGGCGCGGTGAGCGGACTGGTCCCGCACTTCACGGGAGGGACGCTGCGCGGCCGGGTGACCGTCGCGGGCCGTGACACCCGTACCCACAAACCGCGCGAACTGGCCGACGTGGTCGGCACGGTGGGCCAGGACCCGCTCTCCCACTTCGTGACGGACACGGTGGAGGACGAACTCGCCTACGGCATGGAGTCGCTGGGCCTGGCGCCCGCCGTGATGCGCCGCCGCGTCGAGGAGACCCTCGACCTCCTGTCGCTGGCCGACCTCCGCGACCGCCCGATCGCCACCCTGTCCGGCGGCCAGCAGCAGCGGGTCGCGATCGGTTCGGTGCTCACCCCGCACCCGCGGGTCCTGGTCCTCGACGAACCGACCTCGGCCCTGGACCCCGGCGCCGCGGAAGAGGTCCTCGCCGTCCTCCAGCGCCTGGTCCACGACCTCGGCACCACCGTCCTGATGGCCGAGCACCGCCTGGAACGCGTCATCCAGTACGCCGACCGGCTCGCCCTGCTCCCCGCGCCGGGAGCGCCCCTGATACTCGGCACGCCGTCCGAGATCATGGCCGTCTCCCCCGTGCGCCCGCCGGTGGTGGACCTCGGCCGGCTGGCCGGCTGGTCCCCGCTCCCCCTGACCGTGCGCGACGCGCGCCGCCAGGCGGGCCCCCTGCGCGAACGCCTGGCCACCCCGCCACCACAGCCGACCTCCTCGGCCCCCCACCCCCATCCCCAGCCCCCCACAACCCGCACCTCCCCCTCCTCCTCCGCGTTCTCCCGTCTGCTCCGCGGCCACGGCCGCAACCGCGACCGCGACCATGCCGCCGGGCCACCGCCACCCGAGGTGGCCGTCGTGGACGGGCTGGCCGTCCGGCGCGGTCGCGTCGAGGCGCTGCGCCGGATCGACCTGACCGCGCGGCCGGGCGAGACCATCGCGCTGATGGGCCGCAACGGCGCCGGGAAGTCGACGCTGCTCGCGGCGCTGGTCGGACTGGTCGAGCCGACCGCAGGTTCCGTGAGGGTCGGCGGGGCGCCACCGCATCGCACGGCGCCGCGCGACCTCGTACGGCGCGTGGGACTCGTACCGCAGGAACCCCGGGATCTGCTGTACGCGGACACGGTGGCCGGCGAGTGCGAGGCGGCCGACGAGGACGCCGGGGCCGCCGCCGGAACCTGCCGGGCGCTGGTGTCCGAGCTGCTGCCGGACATCGCCGACACCACGCACCCGCGTGACCTGTCGGAGGGACAGCGGCTGGCGCTGGCGCTGGCCGTCGTCCTCACGGCCCGCCCCCCGCTGCTGCTCCTGGACGAACCGACCCGCGGTCTCGACTACGCGGCCAAGGCCCGGCTGCTCACCGTGCTGCGCCAGCTCGCCGCCGAGGGGCACGCCATCGTGCTCGCCACCCACGACGTGGAGCTCGCCGCCGAGCTGGCCGACCGGGTGGTGATCCTCGCGGACGGCGAGGTCGTCGCGGACGGTCCCACCGCCGAGGTGGTCGTCGCGTCCCCGTCGTTCGCCCCCCAGGTGGCCAAGATCCTGGCCCCCGAGCCATGGCTCACCGTCGCCCAGGTCAGAGGTGCCCTCGCATGAGCACGGCGAAGACGCCCGTCCACCCCGCTCGGTCCCAGCCGCAGGCCAGGGCCGTTCGTCTCGGCCCGCGTTCCGTCATCGCGCTGGCCCTGGTCAGCGCGACCGGGGCGGCCGGATTCGGCTGGCCGCTGTTCGCGGGGCCCGGCTCGCAGGTCAGCGCGCACGCGCAGGACGCTCCGTGGCTGTTCGCGGGGCTCCTCGTCCTGCTGGTCGCGGTGGTCGCGGCGACGATCTCCGAATCGGGGCTCGGCCCCAAGGCGGTCGCCATGCTCGGGGTGCTGGCCGCGACCGGGGCGGCGCTGCGCCCGATCGGGGCCGGGACCGCGGGGATCGAGCCGATGTTCTTCCTGATGGTGCTGAGCGGGCGGGTGCTCGGGCCGGGGTTCGGTTACGTCCTCGGGTCCGTGACCATGTTCGCGTCGGCGCTGCTGACCGGTGGGGTGGGGCCCTGGATGCCCTTCCAGATGCTGGCCATGGGCTGGTTCACGATGGGGGCGGGACTACTGCCGGGCCCGGACCGGCTGCGCGGACGCGCGGAGCTGCTGATGCTCGCCGCCTACGGCTTCCTCGCCGCCTTCGCGTACGGCACCGTCATGAATCTGGCGGGCTGGCCCTTCATGGACGCGCTGGCCTCGAACATCGCCTTCGACCCGCACGCGGCCGTCCCGGCCAACCTCGCCCGGTTCGTCGCGTACTGCCTGGCCACCTCGCTCGGCTGGGACCTGGGACGGGCGGTCGTCACCGTCGTCCTGACCCTGACGATCGGCACGACGCTGCTCAAGGCACTGCGCCGGGCCACGCGCCGGGCCGCTTTCGAGAGCCCGGTCACCTTCGACCCCCGGTGATCCGGGACCCACGTCACATCACCCGGCAGCACCCCGTGGTCTCCCCCGCACCCACCGTCAGGCAGCAGGTGAAGCGGCCCACAGGGCCCAGGTCACATACGAGCCCGCCTAGTAGACCAACGCTCATGACATGAACGCACCCCCACCCCCTCCGACCTGCACTTTGAGAGCCAGGTCACACCAAACCCCTCCCCCCCGAATGCGACCACAACTAGTAAAAGGGGTCATTGCGGACGAGCCCGGATCCTGTTTGTCTTGAGGACGTCGCCAGGCGCCACGAGCCCTCACGGGCCGCGGCGCCGACGTACGCCGCTCCTTCCGCACACCACGTGGACACGGCGCACCAGCGACTCCATGTCCCCGAGGAAACAGGTTCTCCGTGTCCGTCTCCGTCATCCGCCGCATCGTCTCCTCCCCGAAGAAGGCTCTCGCCGGTACCGCCGTGGCCGCCGCCACCGCCGGCATGGTCCTGGCCGCGGCGCCCGCCCAGGCCGCCACGCCGACCAGCGCCTCCTCCGCGAAGTCGATCGCCCACGCGATGATTCCGGACGCCTCGCAGTTCAACGCCTTCAGCAAGATCGTCGAGCACGAGAGCGGCTGGAACATCAGCGCCACGAACTCCTCCTCCGGCGCGTACGGCCTGGTCCAGGCCCTGCCCGGTTCGAAGATGGCCTCCGCGGGCTCCGACTGGAAGACCAACCCCAAGACCCAGATCAAGTGGGGCCTCGACTACATGAACTCCCGCTACGGCAGCCCCACCGGCGCCTGGAGCTTCTGGCAGGCCAACGGCTGGTACTGATCAGCCCCCACAGCAAGGCGGCACCCCACCCGGGGCGGCCGCCTTTCGCGTACCCGGCCCCGGGTCCCCGCCCCCACACCAACCTTCTCTCGCCCCCTCCGCCCCTACCCGACCCGTACCCGAGGGCGCTGCCCCCGGCCCCCCGCTCCTCAATCGCCGGAGGGGCTGAACGGCCCCCGGAACCCGAAGGGCGACCCGCGGGGAGGCCACCCCTGGGGCTCCGCCCCAGCCCCCGCTCCTCAAACGCCGGAGGGGCTGAACTTTCGCCGGCCGGGGCTGGAGCGCTGCCCGGCCGGGGCTGGAGCTTTGCCCGGCCGGGGCTGAAATGGCGCCCGTCCGGGGCCGGAGCGTTGCCCCGGCCCCGGCCGGGGCTGAAATGGCACCCAAGCCACTTCCCTCCCGCAGCCGGGATCCGGCGCAAGGGGCCGGGCCGGTACATCGATGCCCGTCGCCACCGACGGTCACACCTCACCCAACGGCGACGGGCTGATGCACCGGCACGGCCCCGACCCACCCACCCACCGCTGCCGAGCCGTGGTGGACTGACCCCCATGACCACACCGCAGGCCCCCGAGTCACGCGGCCTCCGCCTCGTACCCGCACTGCTGTCGCTGACCGTGGTCAGCGGACTCATCGACGCGGTGAGCTACCTGGGCCTGGGCCACGTCTTCACGGCGAACATGACCGGCAACGTGGTCGTCCTCGGCTTCGCGGCGGCCGGCGCCCCCGGCTTCTCGGTCCCGCACACCCTCACCTCCCTGTGCTGCTTCCTCGCCGGCGCGGCCACCGGCGGACGAACCGCCGTACACCTCGCCGACGGCCCCCGCCGCACCTGGGCCCGCTCGGTCTTCGCCGCCGAGGCCGTCCTGACGGCCGCCTGCGCGGCGGTCGCCTTCGCCGCCCCGCACGCCACCGCCACCACCTACACGGTGATCGCCGTCACGGCCTTCGCGATGGGCCTGCGCAACGCGACGGTCCGCAGGCTCGGCATCGCCGACCTGACGACCACCGTCCTGACGATGACCCTCACCGGCCTCGCCGCCGACAGCCGCGCGGGCGGCGGCGCGGGCCACCACTCCCCGCGCCGCACGGCCTCCGTCCTGGCGATGGCGGCGGGCGCCCTGCTCGGCGCATGGCTGGTCCTCAACCACGGCCTCGCCCTCCCCCTCCTGATCGCGGCCCTGATCCCGGCGGCCCTGGCGGCAACCGTCTCCGACCGGGAGTAGGACCCCTCACAACCGCTGAATGATCGTCCCCGTGGCCAGCCCCCCACCCGCACACATCGTGATCAACGCGAACTCCTTGTCCCCGCGCTCCAGTTCATGCAGCGCCGTGGTGATGAGCCGGGCCCCCGTGGCGCCCACGGGATGCCCGAGCGCGATCGAGCCCCCGTTCACGTTCACCTTCTCCAGGTCCTGCTCGAAGACCTGCGCCCAGCTCAGCACCACGGAAGCGAACGCCTCGTTGATCTCGACGAGGTCGATGTCCTTCAGCGACATCCCGGCCTTGCCCAGCACGGCCCGGGTGGCGTCGATCGGACCGTCCAGATGGAAGTGCGGGTCCGAACCCACCAGCGCCTGGGCCACGATCCGCGCCCTCGGCCGCAGCTTCAGCGCCCGCGCCATCCGCTTGGAGGCCCACAGGATGGCCGCCGAACCGTCCGATATCTGCGAGGAGTTGCCGGCCGTGTGCACGGCGGTCGGCATCACGGGCTTCAGCTTCGCCAGCGCCTCCATGGACGTGTCCCGCAGCCCCTCGTCCCGGTCGACGAGCCGCCACATGCCCTGCCCGGCCCGCTGTTCGTCCTCGGTGGTGGGCACCTGCACGGCGAACGTCTCGCGCTTGAAGCGTTCCTCGGCCCAGGCCACGGCGGCCCGTTCCTGCGAGATGAGCCCGAGGGAGTCGACGTTCTCGCGGGTCAGTCCGCGGTGGCGCGCGATCCGTTCGGCCGCCTCGAACTGGTTGGGAAGATCGACGTTCCACTCGTCGGGGAACGGCTTGCCCGGACCGTGCTTGGATCCCGAGCCCAGCGGCACCCGCGACATCGCCTCGACACCGCAGCTGATCCCGACGTCGATGACACCCGCCGCGATCATGTTGGCGACCATGTGCGAGGCCTGCTGCGAGGAGCCGCACTGGCAGTCGACCGTCGTCGCCGCCGTCTCGTAGGGGAGCCCGACGGTCAGCCAGGCGGTGCGCGCGGGGTTCATCGACTGCTCGCCGGCGTGGGTCACCGTGCCGCCGACGATCTGCTCGACGCAGTCGGCGGGGATGCCGGTGCGGCCGAGGAGTTCACGGTAGGTCTCGCCCAGGAGATAGGCGGGGTGCAGATTGGCGAGCGCGCCACCGCGCTTGCCGATGGGGGTCCGTACGGCTTCGACGATCACGGGTTCCGCGGCCATGGGGGCTCGTCCTCTCCTCAGGCCTGCCCGGCGGCCAGGCCCAGCTGACCCGCGCAGCGCGGGGCGTCCCGGCCCACCCACCGCGCAGAACTAGAACGCGTACCAGTTCTCCGTGCAGTTTGCTGAGCGGACCCCCCGCGCCGCAAGGGTCGTGCAGCTCCCGAAGCCGCGATCCACACAAACCTCGCACGCAATTGGGGGCCCCGCGCCTCTTGCCACTTGTAGAACCCGTTACTACCTTCACGGCGATTCCATGTTCCTGATGGCCCGTCAGAATCACATGCGAGAAAGAGCCTGGAGTTGCCGATGTCCTGTCCAGCGCTGCCCGACGGGTTCGACTTCACCGACCCCGATGTGCTGCACCACCGCGTGCCCCTCCCGGAGTTCGCCGAGCTGCGCCGGGCCGAACCGGTCCACTGGATCGCGCAACAGCCCGGTGTCGCGGGCTTCGAGGACGACGGCTACTGGGCGGTCACCCGGCACTCGGACGTCAAGTACGTCTCGACGCACCCCGAGTTGTTCTCCTCGTTCCTCAACACGGCCGTCATCCGCTTCAACGAGCACATCCAGCGCGAGCAGATCGAGGTGCAGCGGCTGATCATGCTCAACATGGACCCGCCCGAGCACACCCGGGTCCGCCAGATCGTGCAGCGCGGTTTCACCCCGCGCGCCATCCGGTCCCTGGAGGACGCGCTGCGCGCCCGCGCCGGTTCGATCGTCGCGAACGCGCTCGCCCAGGCCGCCCCCGACGGCTCCTTCGACTTCGTCACCCAGGTGGCCTGCGAACTGCCGCTCCAGGCGATCGCGGAGCTCATCGGCGTCCCGCAGGAGGACCGCGTCAAGATCTTCGACTGGTCCAACAAGATGGTGGCGTACGACGATCCGGAGTACGCGATCACCGAGGAGATCGGCGCCGAGTCGGCCACGGAACTCATCTCGTACGCGATGAACATGGCGGCGGACCGCAAGCAGTGCCCCGCCAAGGACATCGTCAGCACGCTGGTGGCGGCGGAGGACCAGGGGAACCTTGCCTCCGACGAGTTCGGGTTCTTCGTCCTCCTGCTGGCGGTCGCCGGCAACGAGACGACCCGCAACGCCATCACCCACGGGATGCACGCCCTGCTCACCCACCCCGACCAGTGGGACCTCTACAAGAGGGAGCGGCCGAAGACCACCGCCGAGGAGATCGTCCGCTGGGCGACCCCCGTCGTCGCCTTCCAGCGCACCGCGACCCAGGACACCGAACTGGGCGGGCAGCGGATCAGGAAGGGCGAGCGCGTCGGCATCTTCTACTCCTCCGCCAACAACGACCCCGAGGTGTTCGAGAACCCGGAGGTCTTCGACATCACGCGTGACCCGAACCCGCACCTCGGCTTCGGCGGCGGCGGTCCGCACTTCTGCCTCGGCAAGTCCCTGGCCACGCTGGAGATCGACCTGATCTTCAACGCGATCGCGGACGCGATGCCCAACCTCCGGCTGGCGGGCGGCCCCCGCCGTCTCCGCTCCGCCTGGCTCAACGGCGTCAAGGAACTCCAGGTCGCCCACGCGTAGCGGGCGCCGCACGCTCGGGCCGACGGCCTCCCGGCGCCGTCGGCCCGCCCCGAGGGAGGCAGGGGCCGTCCCCGCGCTCACCCCTGCCTCCCCCGAACACGCCACGCCCCGCCCCCACCCCCACCCCGCCCCGCACCCGCACCCGCACCCGCACCCCATCAGTCCGGCGTACGCCCCGTCCCCGGCCCCGTCGCCACCCCCGTCGTCGTCACCGCCTCCGTCCGCCCCGCCCCCGCCCGGATCGCCGCCTTCCGGACCCGCGGCCCCTGGAGGAGGTACGTCAGTCCGAAGCCCGCGCCGACCACGGCCGCGCCGCCGACGGCGTCCACGATCCAGTGATTGCCGGTCGCGACGATCGCGGCGACCGTGAGGAGCGGGTGCAGCAGCCCCAGGGCCTTCATCCACCATCTGGGCGCGAGGATCACGACGACGATCCCGCACCACAGGGACCAGCCGAAGTGCAGCGAGGGCATCGCCGCGTACTGGTTGGTCACCGCCGTGAGCACGCCGTAGTCGGGCCGCGAGAAGTCCTGCACGCCGTGCACGGTGTCGACGATGCCGAGGTCGGGCATCAGGCGCGGCGGGGCGAGCGGGTAGAGCCAGAAGCCCAGGAGGGCGAGGAGGGTGGCGAAACCGAGGGCGGAGCGGGCCCAGCGGAAGTCGGCGGGGCGGCGGACGTAGAGCACGGCGAGGATCGTGAGCGGGACCGCGAAGTGGAACGACTCGTAGTAGAAGTCGAAGAAATCCCTCAGGAGGGGGACCTGCGCCGTCGTGTGGTTGACCCACCGCTCGATGTCGAGGTTCAGGAACCGCTCGACGCCGAGGATCTGCCGGCCGTGGCGCTCGGCCGCGGGCCGGCCGAGCGCGTTGGACCCGTCCGTCACGGCGAGACGGACGGAGGCGTAGACGGAGTATCCGACACGGATCAGCAGCAGTTCGAGCAGCAGGTTCGGGCGGGAGAGGACCCGGCCGGACGTGAGCAGCGGGACCCGCTTCCACCGGGTGGCGACGGGCGCCGCGTGATCCGTCGGCAGCGGGCTCCGGTAGTACGGGGAGGTGCGGAACAGGAACGGTACGGCGGTGGCGGCGGCCAGCGCGGCGATCAGTACGAGGTTGCCGCGCAGCGGGTCGAGCACCGGCATGTCGGGCAGCATCATCCGGGTCGGCAGGGTCATGACGAGGACGACGGCGACGGGCCACACGGAGCGGTCCGCGGCCCTCCGGCCGGCCCGGCCGACGAGCGCGAGCAGCACCCACAGCACCTGGTGCTGCCAGGTGGCGGGCGAGACGGCGACGGCGACGCAGCCCGTCACCGCGACGGCGAGCAGCAACTGGCCGTCATGGGCGTAGCGCACCGCGCGACGGAGCCCGACGAAGGCGACGGCGGCGCCGAGCACCAGGAAGAGGGCGATCTCCGGCGGCCCGGCGAGGCCGAGCCGCAGCAGCGCGCCGTGCAGGGACTGGTTGGCGACGTCGTCGGCGCCCTTGCCGAGACCGGCGCCCGCCAGGTGGTGCACCCAGTATCGGTTCGAGTCGTGCGGCATCACGGCCCAGGCGAGCGCGGTGAGGGCGGCGAAGGTGGTCGCGGTGGAGGCGGCGGCTCGGCGGCGCCCGGTGAACCAGAGCAGGGGCGTGAAGAGCAGCACGGTCGGCTGGAGGGCCGCCGCGAGCCCGACGAGGACCCCGCAGGCCCGCTCCCCGCGGACGGTGAAGCAGCCGAGCAGGACGAGCAGCACCGGGATGATGCCGGTCTGGCCGAGGTAGAGCGCGTTGCGCACGGGGAGCGACAGCATCAGCAGGCTGACGGCCACGGGCGCCGCGAGGAGCGAGGTGCGCCGGCTCACGGGGGGCGGCAGGGCGTGGGCGGCGACGAGACCGAGGGCGACGACCAGGAGCAGGGTGCCGAAGGTCCAGCCCCAGCCGAGGGTCTGTTCGGCCGCCCGGGTGAGGGGTTTGAGGACGAGGCCGCCGAACGGGGTGCCGGTGAACCGCGTGGAGTCGTAGAGCGAGCCCTTCATGTGCAGGACGCCGTTCGGGCCGACCCAGGTCTCCAGGTCCGTCAGCCGTTCCGCCTTGGGCGTGCCGAGGACGGCGGCGACCTGTCGTACGGCCAGGGTCGCGGCGAGGGCCCAGAGGGCGACGCGGAGGGCGCGCAGCCGTGCCCGCGCCGTCTCCGGCGCCCCCGCGAAGCCCTCGCCCGGTCCTCCGCCGTGCTCCACGTTCGCCACGCCCTGTCGACCCTCCCGGCCCATTGGTCGGCCTGCGTCTCATGTGTCCCTTATGTCAACCCATATCAGGACCCCGCACGACACGGCCACCCTCGCCGGGGGGCACGGGAGTATCCGGTCGACCCGACACCCCTCACCCATTTGTCCGGATCACGACAACCGAAATGAGGCCCGGTTCCCGCCGGGTACCGGGACATGGATCACAAAAGATCCCGCGCGAACGGGGTTGCGGCCGTCCCGTCACGCCTGCATACACGGCCTTTACGTGCGCTGTGCGACCGGTCGCGCACTCCACGTGAAGGGGACGAACCGGCCTAAGGTCGCTTCTTCGGCCCGCCCCCGGGTGAGCCGAAAGGTCCGCTCCCGGGCGGACCCGTCCCTGTCCCCTGCGAAAGGAACGCCTTGCCGACCGCGACCCCGGCGGCCCCCGCCGTTCACGCTCCCGCCCGCCCCGTCTCCCCCGACGTCACCGTCACCGACCCCGCGCTCGTCCGGCGCGCCGTGAAGGCCGCGGCGCTCGGCAACGCGATGGAATGGTTCGACTTCGGCGTCTACAGCTACATCGCCGTGACCCTGGGCAAGGTCTTCTTCCCCTCGGGCAACCCGACCGCGCAGCTGCTCTCGACCTTCGGCGCCTTCGCCGCGGCCTTCCTCGTCCGCCCGCTCGGCGGCATGGTCTTCGGCCCGCTCGGCGACCGGATCGGCCGCCAGAAGGTCCTCGCGCTCACCATGATCATGATGGCGGCGGGCACGTTCGCGATCGGCCTGATCCCGTCGTACGGCACGATCGGCGTCGGCGCTCCCGTGCTGCTGCTTCTGGCCCGTCTGGTGCAGGGCTTCTCCACCGGCGGCGAGTACGCGGGCGCCTCGACCTTCATCGCCGAGTACGCGCCCGACAAGAAGCGCGGCTTCTTCGGCAGCTGGCTGGAGTTCGGCACGCTGGCCGGTTACATCGGCGGCGCCGGTCTGGTGACGCTCATGACCGCCCTGCTGTCCAGCGACGACCTGCTGTCCTGGGGCTGGCGCGTCCCGTTCCTGATCGCGGGCCCCATGGGCATCGTCGGCCTCTACCTGCGGATGCGCCTGGAGGAGACCCCGGCGTTCGCCGCCGAGCTGGAGAAGGCCGAGGCCGGCCGCCCCAAGGTGCCGCTGCGCGAGATGATCACCGGCCAGTGGCGCACCCTGCTGCTGTGCATGGGCCTGGTCCTGGTCTTCAACGTCACCGACTACATGCTGCTGTCGTACATGCCCAGCTACCTGACCAGCGAGCTGAAGTACGACGAGACGCACGGCCTGCTCGTGGTCCTCGGCGTGATGGCGCTGATGATGATCGTGCAGCCCTTCGCGGGCGCCCTGACCGACCGGATCGGCCGCCGCCCCGTGATCGCCGCGGGCTGTGCCGGCTTCCTCGCCCTGTCCGTCCCGGCCCTGCTGCTGATCCGCCAGGGCGGCCTGCTCGCCGTCGCGCTCGGCATGGGCGCCCTCGGCCTGCTGCTCGTGTGCTTCACCGCCGCGATGCCCGCCGCGCTCCCGGCGCTCTTCCCGACCCGGGTCCGCTACGGCTCGCTCTCGATCGGCTTCAACGTCTCCGTCTCGCTCTTCGGCGGCACGACCCCGCTGGTCGTCACCGCCCTCGTCGGCGCGACCGGGAACATGATGATGCCCGCGTACTACATGATGGGCGCCGCCGTGATCGGCGGTGCGGCCGTCTGGTTCATGAAGGAGTCGGCGGGCCGGCCGCTGCCGGGCTCCGCGCCCGCGGTGGAACCCGCGGACCGCTGACACGCGCGCGGCACCCCTGCCCCGGGCCTGAATCCGCTGGGCCGGACCGAATCCCGCTGGCACACCGTGGTGCCGGCGGCTAGGTTCGATCCGAAAAGTCCTTAGCGCATCTAACTAGGCTATGAAAGGCCCGGTGCATGAGCGAGTCACAGCTCTGGAACGACGTCGACGACCACTTCACCACCCTCCTGGCCCCCGCCGACGAGATCCTGACCGCCGCGCTGCGCGACAGCGACGCGGCCGGACTGCCGCCCATCAACGTCGCGCCGAACCAGGGCAAGCTGCTCCGGCTGCTCGCCGAGATCCAGGGCGCGCGCCGCATCCTGGAGATCGGCACGCTCGGCGGCTACAGCACGATCTGGCTGGGCCGCGCCCTGCCCGCCGACGGGCGGCTGGTCACCCTGGAGTACGACCCGCGGCACGCCGAGGTCGCCCGCGCCAACCTCGCGCGGGCCGGCCTCGACAAGATCGCCGAGGTGCGGGTGGGCCCCGCCCTGGAGTCCCTGCCGAAGCTGGCCGACGAGAATCCGGAGCCGTTCGACTTCGTCTTCATCGACGCGGACAAGGTGAACAACCCCCGCTACGTCGAGTGGGCGGTCCGGCTCGCCCGGCCCGGCAGCGTGATCGTCCTCGACAACGTGGTGCGCGGCGGAGCGGTCACCGACGCGGCGAGCACCGACCCGAGTGTGGTCGGAACCCGGGCCGCACTCGAACTGATGGCCTCCCACCCGCAGTTGGACGGCACGGCGGTGCAGACGGTGGGAAGCAAGGGATACGACGGGTTCGCGCTGGCCCGCGTACGCGCCTGACCGCACCGCCCTCCCCGCCCGGCCCCGCACCGCCGAACCGGTCCTAGAGCTCGTGGTAGAAGCCCACGTTCACGGTGTGGGGCCCGGTGCGGTCCTGGATGACGAGTTCGCCGGAGCCGCCCGCCGGGAGTCTGGCCGTCCCGCCGTACGGAAGCGGCTGGGGCTGGAGCCCGGTCAGGACCAGCCGCACCTCGGAGGACGGCTCCGTGTGGGAGCCCCGGAGCCAGGTGACCTGCCAGGAGCCGTCCGGGCCGCACAGGAACTCCAGGTGCACCCTGGAGACGAACAGCCAGTCGTCGGGGGTCGAGAGACGGCACACGGCCCGGTCCCTGCCCACCCGCAGCACGGCTCCGGGGTCGCTCGGCGCGTCGGCCATCTGCATCCCGGCCGTCGCTCCGGCGTCCGCGCCGGACACCGAGGCCATGGTGAGTTCGAGCAACGCGCGCTCCTTCGTGAGGTGCTGGTCCAATTGTCCCGCCGGGGAACGAGGTTGCCCCGTCGCCGCCGCATGATAATTCGACCTTCGCCCTCGCCGTGTGACGTCCGGCACAATGGACTCATGACCGAGCGCAAGCCACCCGGCGTCACCTTCGAGTCCTGGGTCGACCGGCAGATCCGCCAGGCGGAGGCCCGCGGCGAGTTCACGGAGCTCCCCGGCGCGGGCAAGCCGCTGCCGGAGGTCACCGACACCCCGTACGACGAACTCTGGTGGATCAAGCGGAAGATGGCCCGTGAAGGGCTGTCGGTCCTGCCGCCCACGCTGGCCCTGCGCAAGGAGGCGGAGGACGTGCTCGCGGCGGTCCCCGCGCTTCCCTCGGAACGGGCGGTCCGGCGGAGCGTCGAGGACGTCAACGCCAAGATCCGCGACGTCATGTTCAAGCCGCCGCCGGGACCTCCCCTCGGACTCAAGCCGTACGACGTGGAGAAGATCGTCGAGGAGTGGCGCGCGGCCCGCGGGAGCCGGGACCCGGACGGTCGGGGAGAGAACGGGGCCGCGTGAGGCCGGGGCCGCCGCCGGGACGCCCGGAGGAGGCCCACCCCGGGCGGTCGCGGCCAGGAGCGCTCGCGAACGCGGTACGACGAGCGTGAGGCCGCGTCCCGGGGCATGGTCCGGGACGCGGCCTCACTTCTCACCGGGGAAGGTGTCAGAGCCGCAGGAGCCGCTCGGTCATCTCGCGGTAGTCCCGCAGGGCGAGCCGGAGCCGCTCGGTGTCGGAGTCGGCCGTGCCGCCCTCGGCGCCGGACTGCCAGGACGTGCGCAGATCGCGCCGCCGCCGGGTCACCGCCTCCGTGAACCGGCCCGCGAGCTCCTCCAGCACATGATCGGCCTCCTCGACCGAGGCCTGCGGCCCGTCGATGAACCCGCTGACCGCGTGCCGCATTCGCAGCGAGAACTTGTCCTGCTCGTCCAGCGGCAGCATCCGCTCATCCCGCCGGGCGGAATCCCCGGTGCCCTCGGGGCGCTCTTCCGCTGCGTCACGGGGAACGGAGCGCGGACGGGGCCCCTCGGCCGAGCCGGACGGGACGGACTCACGGGACGCGCCGGACGTGCCGGGTACGCCGGACGCGGAACCGTCGCGCGCGGCTCCCGTACGCCCCGTACGCCCGTCGCCCGCGGCTCCTCGCCCGTCGGTGCCGGCGCTCTTCGCCGCGCCGGCCGTCGTGACGGTCCCGGCCGGCCGGGCCGTCCGCCCGTCGCCGTTCGCGGTCCGGTCACCGTCCAGGACCGGGCCGTCCGGGGCGGACTCGTCGGACGCGGGATCCACCCGGCCCTTCAGTGCCTCGCGGCGCGAGACCTCCTCGGCCTCGGGGCGGCTCTCGCCCGCCCGGTCGTCGGGAGAACGCTCGGGGGGTACCGGCGTCACCCGGCCCTTCGTCGTGCCGGTCTCACTGGACGGGGTCCGCTCGGGGTCCTGGTCTGGCTTCATGGCGCTCACCTTCCTCAACTCCCCTTCGCCTGGCGCCTGGTGAAGGACCACGGCAGATGGGAGCGAGTGTCGGGGGTGGAAGTACGGGAAGTCCTCGGGGTCTTGGTGCCGCTCTCGGCGTCCTCGCGGGTTCCGCCGTCGACGGCGTCGTCGCCACTCTCGGCGCGCTCGGTCGCCCGCGCGGGCCCGGTGCGCCGCGCGTCCTTCGTCAGGGCGAACCGCCCGGTGCCGTTCCGGCGGTCGGCCGGGGGCTCGGTCACCGCGTCCGTGTCACCTGCCCGGCCGGGCGAGGTCTCGTGGCGGGCCGGGGTCATCAACTCGTCGAAGAGGTCACGGGCCGCCAGCATGGCCTCGCGCAACTGCTCGGTGTCGGAACCGCCGTCGCGCGCCCCGCCGGTGCGGACCGACGCGGCCCGGTGCACCCGGCGGTAGCCGTGGACGTGGTGCGCGTGATGGACGGAGAGCGCGGACACCTGCTCCTCGTAGCGGTCGCCGTCGGGGAATCCGCGCGCTCCGGCCAGCTCACCGAGCAGCCGGTCCGCCTCGGCCACCGCCTCCTCGGGCGAGTCGACGAAGCGTTCCTGGGCGGCGGTCCAGCCGGCCGCGTACCGTTCGCGGGCCGCGGGTTCGAGCGGCCGCTCACGCAGCGCGCCGTGCCGCTTCACCCGCTCGTTCAGGTCGCGTTCGGCGGCCTGGGTGTCGCCGTCGTGCCGGGCGACGGTGCGGTCGTACTCCGGCCCGAAGCGCCGCCGCAGGGCGCGCCCGCCCGGCGGCCTTCGGGCGCGGAGGGTCAGGGCGGCCGCGACAACGGCGACGGCCGCCACGACGATCAGAGCGATGATCACGCCTGTGGACATGGGTGCCTTCCCGGGTTCTCGACCCAACGGGCCGGTTCCTGGACCGGGTTGCCCGGAACCCGCTCCTCAAACGGCCCCGGCGACGGCCCGGGACTCAACGCCCCCTCGGTGCGGCGCCGTTCGCCCGGAGCCCGAAATCCGGTTGTGCCACGGCGGCGGCACCCGCCGACAATGGCCGGCATGACCCGACCGCCTTCCGGCACACGAGCCTCCTGGAGCGTGGCCCCCGAACCCTTCGACTCCCCTGCCGCGCTTGCGCTTTGGCGGGCCTACTACACGGAGGTCAGCGACCGCTGGTACCGCCTGCACGAAGGACGCGCGACGGATCCCCGGGAGCTGGAGCGGGAGGTCGCCGCGCAGACCGGGGCCGAGTTCACGCCGCCGACGGGCGTGCTGCTCGTCGCGCGCCACGACGGCGATCCCGCGGGGACGGCCGGGGTGCGGATGCTCGACGCCACGACGGGCGAGCTGAGCCGCGTCTTCGTCCGCGCCGACCTGCGCGGCAAGGGCGCCGCCCCGCTCCTGCTGGCGGCCGCCGAGGCGGCGGCCCGTGACCTGGGCGCCTGGGAGCTGATCCTCGACACCCGCGGCGACCTCGTCGAGGCGCGGGCCCTGTACGCCCGGCACGGCTACGAGGAGACGGCGGCGCACAACGACGACGTGTACGCCGAGCACTGGTTCCGCAAGGACCTGACCGGCTGACGGCCCTGGCGAGAGCCTGATGCCCCGGCTGCGGCCGGGTCAGGCCGGCTCCCCCTGGGGACGGACGGTCGGGGCGCTCCCGTGCGGGCGTTCCGCGTCGGAGCCGCACATCTCCTCGTTCAGTTCCGCGACCAGCTTCGTGAGGTCGGTGGGACGGTCCGGTGCCCACCAGTCGCCGAGCAGTTCGGCGAGGGACTCCTCCCGGGCCCTGGACAGATTCCCGGCGGCGATCCTGCCCTCGTCCGTCAGGACCAGGTCCAGGCCCTCGCGGCGGGCGAGCCGGCGTTCCTCGATCTGGCGGGCGGCGGCCAGGACGACGTCCAGCGGCACGGCGCTGTGCTCGGCCAGGAGAGCGGGCTCCGCCCACCCGTACTTCTTGATCCGCAGCAGCAGCCAGCTCGCCGCCGGCAACAGGTCGTAGCCCGCGCGCGCGGTGATCTTCTCGTAGATCTCGCGGCGCCCCTCCCGGGTGCCGAGCACGGACAGCGCCCGGCACACCTCGTCGTACGACGACCGTTCGACCGGGTTGCTGGCCAGGGTCTCCGTGACGTCGGGGGCCGTGACCGAGCCGCGCAGTCTGTCCTCGCGCAGGAACCAGGCCAGCACGAAGCCGAGCAGGGCGACCGGGGCCGCGTACAGGAAGACGTCCGTGATCGAGGTCGCGAACGCGTGCAGCACGGGTGGTCTGAGGTCCGCGGGCAGCTGCCCGATCCCCTTCGGGTCGGCCTTCAGGGAGTCCGTGGTGATGCCGGGCGGCAGCTGCTGCCCGCCCAGCGCCTTGGTCAGGTTGTCGCCGAGGCGGCCCGCGAAGACCGTGCCGAAGATCGCGACGCCGAACGAGGCACCGATGGACCGGAAGAAGGTCGCCCCCGAGGTGGCGACGCCCAGATCCTCGTACGACACCGCGTTCTGCACGATCAGGACCAGCACCTGCATGACCAGGCCGAGCCCGAGGCCGAACACGAAGAAGTAGGCGCTCATCTCCCCCGTGCTGCTGTTCTCGTCGAGCTGGTGCAGCAGGAGCAGACCGATGGCGGTGATCCCGGTGCCGGCGACCGGGAACACCTTCCAGCGGCCGGTGCGGCTGACGATCTGCCCGGAGACCGTGGACGACAGCAGCAGCCCGAAGACCATCGGCAGCATGTGCACGCCGGACATCGTGGGCGAGACGCCCTGCACCACCTGGAGGAAGGTCGGCAGATAGGTCATCGCGCCGAACATCGCGAAGCCCACGATGAAGCTGATGATCGCGGACAGCGTGAAGGTGTGGACCCGGAAGAGCTTGAGCGGCAGGACGGGCTCGGCCGCGCGCCGCTCCACCGCCACGAAGGCGACGCCGAGGACCACGCCGAGGACCACGAGCCCGATGATCTGCGGCGAGCCCCAGTCCCAGGTGGTGCCGCCCAGCGAGGCCACCAGGACCAGACAGGTGGCGACCGCGGCGATCAGGAACGTACCGGCGTAGTCGATGACGTGCCGTGCCGACTTCTTCGGGATGTGCAGGACCGCGGCGATCACCGCGAGCGCCACGACGCCGACGGGCAGGTTGATGTAGAAGACCCAGCGCCAGCTGAGGTGTTCCGTGAACAGCCCGCCCAGCAGGGGCCCCAGCACACTCGTCGCGCCGAACACCGCGCCGAACAGCCCCTGGTACTTGCCCCGCTCCCGCGGCGGGACGAGGTCGCCGACGATCGCCATCGACAGCACCATCAGGCCACCGCCGCCGAGTCCCTGGAGGGCCCGGAAGGCGATCAGCTCGCCCATGTTCTGCGACATGCCGCACAACGCCGACCCGATCAGGAAGATCACGATGGCCGTCTGGAAGAGCTTCTTGCGGCCGTACTGGTCGCCGAGCTTGCCCCACAGGGGGGTTGCCGCGGTCGAGGCGAGCAGATACGCCGTGACCACCCAGGACAGGTGCTCGAGACCGCCGAGGTCGCTCACGATGGTCGGCAGCGCGGTGGAGACGATCGTCTGGTCGAGCGCGGCCAGCAGCATGCCGAGCAGCAGGGCGCCGATGGACACGAAGACGCTGCCGTGGACCGAGTCGCGGGCGTCGGTCGCCGCGGCGCTGCGGCGGCGTACCGCCGATTCGCTCACCTCGATGGAGTCGTGCAGTCCGGGCGGTCCGCCCGTGCCGTCGCCCGCCGGTACCTCCGCCCCGTCCGGCGCTCGGCCGGGCGGCGTGTCGGAACCGTGCGCGTCGCCGGTCATGCGGCCTCCCTGAGCACCGAGGGTCCCGGTCACCCTCCATCCTGAGCGGTGTGTCCCGTTATGGCCTGTCGAGGATTCCGGAATCCTCGATTCCGGGGGGCTGCTTGAAGGTTGTATGAAGGTTGTCCGCATAATCACTGGAGTTTTCAGGGGGGAGGGACCCACTCGTGACTGAACCGACCGGGCATGTCTGCCCCGAGTGCGCCGCACACCGGGCGCTGGACGGCACTCCGTCCTGCGCCTGCACCAGTAGGGCGTCGGACGCCCTGCGCGACGAGCGCACGGCACAGGCCGCCGCGGCGGAGGACTTCAATCCGCTGCGCATACGTCCGTACGTGGAACTGGGTACGGAGCACTCCGGCCACTCCGGAGGACAAGGGGACTACGGGCCGGCCGGGGGCACCGGCGGGACCGGCCCGGCCGGAACGCCCGCGGGACCCTGGCAGGCCGCCCCGACGGCCGGGGAGCCCTGGGCTGCCCCCGAGGCGGGTGGCTGGGCCCCTGAGGGCGCCACGGCCCCCGTGAGCGCCCACGGAGCACCGCAGGACGGCAATGCCGCGGCGGGCGCCCTGGACGGCGCCCCGCCGGTCGCGTACGGGGAGGACGCGACCGGGGCCACCATGCAGCTGTCCGCGATCCCGGCGGACGCGACGATGCGGTTCGCCCCCGTACCGGCGGACCCAGGTCCGCGCTCGGTGCCACTGCCGCCGGAAGTGCCGATGCCTTCGGCGCAGATGCCGGCCGACGCGACCATGCAGCTGAAGGCGCTCTCGTCCGACGCGCGCGCCACCGACGTCCGCCTCTTCCACGAGAGGGCGCGCTCCTCGGAGCCCGGGCCGGTGGACCCGCCCTCCGAGCGGCCCCGGCGGCGTCGGCGCACCGGTGTGCTCGCCGTCACCGGAGTCGTCGTGACGATGGTGGCCGCGGCGGGGGTCGCGAGCGGTCTGCTCTCCTACGACCCTCCCTCGCGGGACGGGGCCCAGCCGGAGGACGTCAGGGCGAGCGTGCCGGACGTGCTGTCCGACACGGCCTCCGCGCTCGGGTCGGCGAGCGCGTCCTCGTCGGCGTCGGCCTCGGCGTCCGCGTCCTCCTCGCCGAGCACGAGCGCGTCGCCCTCGGCGTCCGCGTCGGACACCTCAGCGAGCCCGTCCTCCTCGGCCACGGCGTCGCCGACGTCCGCGCGGCCCAGTCCGACGGCGACCGCCACGGGCTCCACGGGTGCCACGGGCGGCGGCCCGGCCGTGGCGACCGGGCCGACCCTGCGGCGCGGCGACAGCGGGGCCGAGGTGACGGAGCTCCAGATGCGACTGAGTCAGCTGCGGATGTACATGCACAGGGCGGACGGTCAGTTCGACCGCCATGTCGAGGACGCCGTGCGCTGGTACCAGTGGGCGCGGGGCATCACGGGCGACGACCCCGGCGTGTACGGCCCGGCGACCCGCGCCAGCCTGGAGGCGGAGACGTCCCAGCCGTAGCTCGCCTCTGGCGGTTCACGGCGGTGGGTGGGTCGGGGCCGGGCCGGTGCATCAGCCCGTCGCCGTTGGGTGAGGTGTGACCGTCGGTGGCGACGGGCATCGATGTACCGGCCCGGCCCCTCGCGCCGCATCCCGGCTGCGGGAGGGAAGTGGCTTGGGCGCCATTTCAGCCCCGGCCGGGCAAAGCTCCAGCCCCGACCGGGCAACGCTCCAGCCCCGGCCGGGCGAAGCTCCAGCCGGGGCTGGGGAAAGTTCAGCCCGGGCCGGCGAAAGTTCAGCCCCTCCGGCGTTTGAGGAGCGGGGTCTGGGGCGGCGCCCCAGGTGCGGGAAGGGAAGGGGCGGAGGGGGCGAAAAACCCTCGCCCAGCCCCCTCACCCTCTCCCGAAGGACCAGGCCGGCCAAGCCGTCCCTCAGCCGATGTGCAGGCGAACGATTCCGTCCGCGACAACCTCGACCCGGACCTCGGTCAGATCACGTACGACCACGTCCGGGGAGTGGAACGCAGCCCGGGGCCCGACCCCGACGACCCGCATCCCGGCAGCCCGCCCCGCGGCGATCCCGGCCCCGGAGTCCTCGAAGACGACACAGTCCTCGGGCGCGACACCCAGCTCGGCCGCCCCCTTCAGGAACCCCTCGGGATCGGGCTTGCTGGCACCGACGGACTCCGCGGTGATCCGCACGTCGGGAAGCTCCAGCCCGGCGGCGGCCATCCGCCCGCTGGACAGGGCCACATCCGCCGAGGTGACGAGCGCGTGCGGCACCCCGGCAAGGGAGGCGAGGAACTCCGACGCCCCCGGAATCGCGACGACCCCCTCCATGTCGGCGGTCTCCTCGGCCAGCATCCGCGCGTTGTCCGCGTGGTTCTGCTCCATCGGACGGTCCGGCAGCAACAGGGCCATCGAGGCGTAGCCCTGCCGACCGTGGACGACCTTCATGACCTCGTCCCCGTCCAGCCCGTGCCGGTCGGCCCAGCCGCGCCAGCAGCGCTCGACGACGACGTCCGAGTTCACGAGGGTGCCGTCCATGTCGAGCAGGAAGGCGCGGACGGTCAGAACGGTGGTGGCCGTGGTCATCGGCATGCTCCAAAACGCAGAGAGGGGGACACATACACCCCGGGAAAACAAGGCGGCCCCGCCCGCCGGTCAGGGAAGTACGGACGGGAACCACTTTGTTCCTACAACATACAAAACAACCCCGCCCAGCGCCACCGGAACCCAAGAACCACCCAAGAGACACAGAACACAGAACGCAGAACAGAAACGCAGGACACAGACGGCGGGGCCCCGCCCCCGTGCGTGGGGTGCCCACGGGCCCCTCGGAAGAAGTCCCCCAAGCCCCCACCCACCCGCAGCCGGGATGCGGCGCGAGGGGCCGTGCCGGTACATCGATGCCCGTCGCCACCGACGGTCACGCCTCACCCAACGGCGACGGGCTGATGCACCGGCACGGCCCCGACCCACCCACCGGACCAAGGCCGACCGGGGCCACATCAACACCGACCGGAGCCCGACCGGGGCCACATCACCGGCCGGCCACCGAGGGGCTCACCCCAGCACCGGGCACCAGCACCGGGCACCAGCACAGACGCAGGCGCAGGCGCAGCCCAGCACCAACGCCGGTCAAGCCAGCGCAGCGAACCGTCACGCCGCCACAGCCTCGTACAAGCTCCAAACCCCCAGCCCCATCATCAGCACAGCCGCAACCTTGGTGATCAGCGACAGCGGCACCCGCTTCATCAGCGCCTTGCCGCCCACGATCCCCAGCCCCGCCACGGCCCACAGCCCCAGCACCGCGCCGAGCCCCACCGACAGCGGGTCGTCGTACCGCGCGGCGAGGTTCGCCGTCATGATCTGCGTGAGGTCGCCGAACTCGGCGACGAGGATGAGCATGAAGCCGGCCCCGGAGACCTTCCAGAAGGTCTGGTTCTCGGGCTTGCGGACCTCTTCCTCGTCCTCGTCCTTCTTCATCAGCAGCACCGCGGCCCCGCCGAGGAACAGCACACCGGTCACGGCGTGCACGATCTGCTGCGGCAGCAGGGTCAGCACGCTGCCCGCCGCGACGGCGAGCGCCACGTGCAGGGCGAAGGCGGCGGCGACACCGGCGAAGACGTACGAGGCGCGGTAGCGCGTGCCGAGGACGAGGCCGGCGAGCGCGGTCTTGTCCGGCAGCTCGGCAAGGAAGACGACACCGAAGACGAGCGCCATCACGCTGAAGCTGATCAAAATCCCTCAATCGGTCGGGCTGCCCCGCCGAGAGTGTTGCGACTGCGCTTGTTGTGACTGCGCGACACCTCGGCACGGCAGCACACGGCGACACCCGCACCTGGAGGTACGGGCAGAAGCGCCCACACCGGAAAGGCCCGGCAGGGCACGTGCACTGCTTGCCGAAGGTCTCGCTGGCCGGCCTCGTGACCGAGGTCTGCCTCCGGGCGCCGGCTCAGACGAGCTGAGCAGTATGTCGACGGTCCGGCGAAGAGCTACTCCCCTTCTGCGCCGTCCATAGTACGCGACCCGCGAGGCGGCCCCCAGGGCCGAGGGTCCCACCGGCCCGCAAGCCCTCCGAGCCTCCCGCCGGGCCTCCGAGTCGCCCGCCGGGCCCGCCACCGAGCCGGGAAAGTTTCGTCATGAACCTTGTCATGTCATGAACGCGTCACTATTTTCTAACCGCGTACTTACCTCACGGCTACACGACGCCGCGAGCATTCGTTCGCCCGTACTCCAACACCCCCACACCACAAGGGAGTTCGCATGCCCAAGGTCTACGCGCGTCGACGGCTGAGCATACTCGCGGCCATCACGGGTCTGATAGCCATGGCCGGTGTCTTCAACGGCCCGACCGCCTCCGCCGCCCTCCCCACCCCGGTCAGCGCGGCCACCGCCCGTACCTATCTCGCGTCCCTCACCGTCGCGACGGAGAACCGCACCGGCTACGCCCGCGACCTGTTCCCCACCTGGATCACGATCAGCGGCACCTGCAACACCCGGGAGTACATCCTCAAGCGTGACGGCTCGGGCGTCACCACCGACTCCGCGTGCGTGGCCACCAGCGGCAGCTGGTACTCCGTCTACGACGGCGCCACCTGGACCGCCGCCTCCGACGTCGACATCGACCACCTCGTGCCGCTCGCCGAGGCCTGGGACTCCGGCGCCAGCGCCTGGACCACGGCCCAGCGCCAGGCCTTCGCCAACGACGTGACGCGTCCGCAGCTGCTCGCCGTCACGGACAACGTCAACCAGTCCAAGGGCGACAAGGACCCGGCCGAGTGGATGCCCCCGCTCAGCTCGTACGCCTGCACCTACGCCCGTGCCTGGGTGCAGGTGAAGTACTACTACAACCTCAAGGTCGACTCCGCGGAGAAGTCGAAGCTGACCTCGGTCCTCAGCGGCTGCTGACCCGCACCCCTGGCACAGACCGGCGGCCTCGTGCCGCCCGGGTTCCGGACACCGCTCCCCCCACGCTGTTCCCGCGGTCTCCGGAACCTCCCCAGGGGCCTCCGTCGTTCCGTACCGTACGGGGCGACGGAGGAGGGGGATCACCATGGCCGAGCTGCGCCTGGGACCACTGCTGAGGTACGTGGACGGCTCCGCGGCGACCTTCTGGGTCGAGGCGAGCCGCCCGTGCACCGCCGAGGTGCGCTGCGCGGACGGCGCCCGGGGAACCGCCCGCACCTTCCAGATCGCGGGCCACCACTACGCACTGGTGCCGGTGGACGGACTGACACCGGGCACGTCCACCCCGTACGAGATCCTGCTGGACGGCGCGAAGGTGTGGCCGCTGCCCGGCTCGGCCTTTCCCCCCTCGGTGGTCAGCACCCCAGGGGGCGAGGAATCCCCCGTCCGCGTCACCTTCGGTTCCTGCCGCTGGGCGTCGCCGCCCGCGGACGAGAAGGACCCGGTCGGACCCGACGCCCTGGACACCCTCGCCGCCCGGATCGCGGCGGCCCCGGAGGGCGAACGCCCGGACGTCCTGCTGCTGCTCGGCGACCAGGTGTACGCGGACGAGGTCTCCCGGGCGACCCGCGCGTGGATCGCGGCACGCAGGGGCCTCGCCGACCCCCCGGGCCGTCAGGTCGCGGACTACGAGGAGTACACCCGCCTCTACTACGAATCCTGGCTCGACCCGGAGATCCGCTGGCTGCTGTCGACCGTGCCCAGCTGCATGATCTTCGACGACCACGACGTCATCGACGACTGGAACACCAGCGCCGCCTGGCTCGCGGAGATCCGGGCGACCCCGTGGTGGCGCGAGCGGGTGCTCAGCGGCCTGATGTCGTACTGGGTCCACCAGCACCTCGGCAACCTCTCCCCCGCCGAGCTCTCGGCGGACCTGCTGTACGCGGCCGTACGCGAGACCCCCGACGGCACGGACGTGCTGCGTGCCTTCACCGCGCAGGCCGACACCGACCCGGCCTCGGTCCGCTGGAGCTACCGCCGCGACTTCGGCCGGACCCGGGTCCTGATGCTCGACAGCCGCGCCGCCCGCGTCCTGGACGAGCAGAACCGCAGGATGCTCGACCCCGGGGAGGCGGCCTGGCTGCGCGAACAGGCACTCCAGGCGCCGGACACCCGGGACCACCTGCTGATCGGCACCTCGCTGCCCTGGCTGCTGCCCCCGCTGTTCCACCACGCGGAGGCATGGGACGCCGCGCTGTGCCGGGGTGAGCGGGGCGGGCGCTGGGCGCGGTTCGGCGAGCGACTGCGCCGCGCGGCCGACCTGGAGCACTGGGCCGCGTTCCCGGAGTCGTTCGAGGAACTGACGGAGCTGATCGCCGAGGCCGGCTCAGGCGAGCACGCGCCGGCGACGGTGTGCGTGCTGTCGGGAGACGTGCATCACGCCTACGCGGCCGATCCGGTCTGGGCCGACCCCGCCCGGCAGCCCGCCGCCCGGGTCCTCCAGCTGACCTGCTCCCCCGTCCACAACTCCATCCCGCGCCCGGTACGGCTCGGCTTCCGCTTCGGATGGAGCCGCCCGGCCCGGCTGCTCGGCAACCTCCTGTCCCGGCACGGCCGTTGCGGTCGGCCGCCGGTCGACTGGCGCAAAATCGGCGGTCCTTGGTTCGGCAATCAGCTGATGACCCTCACCCTGCACGGCCGTTCGGCCTCCCTTCGCCTGGAACAGGCGCGGCGGGCACGGGGCGCGGGGTCGGCCGACCGCGACGGCCGCACGGCGAGCGGCGCCCGGCTGACGACGGTGACGGAATCCCGGATCACCCCGGAATAGACCCATTCCGTCCGAGTGCCCTCACCACGCGGTATGCCGGAGCGTGCGGGCCCGTGAACGTGATGTGACCGACACCTGCGTCCCGGGAGGATCATCTGCCCCATCCTCGGCGTACGCTGTATGGCTGTCACAGGCCGCCGCGCCACTCGCTCGCGAGGAGCGCCGCGGCCGGGCTCACGGGGTGGTCGGGGGAGAGTTTCGGTGCTGGAGAGTGTGGGGTCGCTGACGGGCAGCCCATGGATCTACGCGGTGATCGCCGTGTCCATCGTTCTTGATGTGTTCCTGCCTGTCCTGCCGAGCGGGGTCCTGGTCATCACGGCGGCGACGGCCGCGGCGGGCTCGGCCACGGCGACCGGCGCCGTGCCGCGCTCGGTACCCGACATCCTGGTGCTCACCCTCTGCGCGGCCACGGCCTCGGTCCTCGGTGACCTGGTGGCGTACCGCGTCGCCTGGCGCGGTGGTGAACGGCTGGATCGCGCCATCGCCCGGTCCCGCCGCCTGACCCGGGCGCAGGAACGTCTCGGCGAGGTCCTGGCGCGCGGCGGCGGCGCCCGCGGTCTGCTGGTGGTCGCCGCCCGTTTCGCACCGGCGGGCCGCTCGGTCGTCTCGCTCGGCGCGGGCGCGGCGCACCGCAAGGTCCGCGAGTTCCTGCCCTGGTCGGTCCTGGCCGGTCTGGCGTGGGCCGTGTACAGCGTGGCCCTCGGTTACTTCGGCGGCCAGTGGCTGGGCGCCACCTGGCTCGCGACGGGCGTCTCGGTCGGGGCGCTGTTCGTCGCGGGGGCGGGCGCGGCCTACCTCGTACGCCGGCCCGTGGCACGGGAGCAGGAGACCGGCGCCTGAGGCACGGCCGCCGTCAGCGTCCGGTGACCCGAAGGCGCGGAGGCCCGCAGACCTGAGGCCCGGAGGCCGCCGGTGGCCTGTCGCCGCCGGCCCGTGGCTATCCGGCGCGCTGGGGCGCCGCCCCGCGTACCTCCAGGTCCTCCAGCAGCTCGGCCGTGGCCGCCGCGACCGCCGCGACGGCGCGGTCGAAGACCTCGCGGTTGTGGGCGGCCGGGGCGCGGAAGCCGGAGACCTTGCGGACGTACTGGAGGGCGGCGGCGCGGATCTCCTCCTCGGTCGCTTCCTCGGGGATCGCGGGCGGACGGAGCGTCTTGATGCTGCGGCACATGGGTCCAGTCTCGCGCGTCCGGCGCCGTGATGGTGAAAGCTCGCGAAAGCCGGGCGGGCCCCGGCCGGGAATACCGCCGCCGGTGGCACGGATTGAGCAGAGCATGACTTCAGTGGAGATCACCTACGTCGGCGGTCCCACCGCCGTCATCGCGATCGGCGGCCTGCGGCTCCTGACCGATCCGACCTTCGACGCTCCGGGCGAGTACCCCGTGGGCGCGCGGAAGCTGGTGAAGACCGCCGGACCCGCGCTCCCCGCCGGCGAGCTCGGCCCGGTCGACGCGGTCCTGCTCTCGCACGACCAGCACCCGGACAACCTGGACGCGTCCGGGCGCGGCTTCCTCGCGGAGGCCCCGGTGACGCTGTCGACGGCGTCGGCGTACGAGCGGATCGGCTCCCCCGTACGGCCCCTCGGCCCCTGGGAGTCCGTGGAGCTGGCGCGTCCGGACGGCGGGGCGCTGCGCGTGACGGCCGTTCCCGCGCAGCACGGGCCGGACGGTTCGCTGCCGCTCGTGGGCGAGGTGACCGGGTTCGTGCTGTCCGGGGAGGGGCTGCCCAAGGTGTACGTGAGCGGTGACAACGCGTCCCTGGACGTCGTACGGGAGATCGCGGACCGGGAGGGTCCCTTCGACGTGGCCGTCCTGTTCGCGGGGGCGGCGCGCACCCCGCTGGTGCCGGACGCGCCGCTCACGCTGACCAGTGGGGACGCCGCACGGGCGGCGGGGATCCTCGGGGCCGTCCGGGTGGTCCCGCTGCACTTCGAGCACTGGGGTCACTTCACCGAGGACGGCCCGGCCCTGGCGGAGGCGTTCGCGAAGGCGGGTCTCAGCGACCGGCTGCGGCTCCCGGCGCCCGGGGCTTCGGTGCGGGTTCCGTAGCGGTGCCTGGGGTCTGGGCCGCCGCGACACTCCCACTTCAGAGCAACACCCCAGTGAGAGCTTGGAGTTCGGCAAGGTTCTCCGAGGATTGACTCCGGTGGCCGCGACTTGTGACCATCTCCGGGGCCCGTCCGGGGTCCCGCGGAGAGGAACGAGGATCCATGGCGAACAACGGGCTGACGGTGGCGGTGCTGGGCCCTGGAGGTGTCGGCGGGCTGCTCGCGGCGCTTCTGTCCCGCTCCGGCCACCGGGTCGTCTGTCTCGCCGGGGACGGGACCGCGCGGAAGCTGGCCGCGGACGGCGTCGAGGTGCGCAGCGCCCACTTCGGCGACTTCACGGCACGGGTGGCGGCGGACACCGAACTGCGCGAACCGGCCGACGTGTGTGTGATCGCGGTCAAGGCGACGGCTCTGGACGCCGCGATGGAGCGGCTTCCGGCGAAGGTCCTGGGCGAGGAGGCCCTGGTCGTCCCGCTCCTGAACGGTGTCGAGCACCCGGCGCGGCTGCGGGAGCGCTACGGCTACGAGCGGGTGGCGCCCGCGGTGATCCGTGTGGAGTCGACGCGGATCGCTCCGGGAGTGATCGAGCACGGCAGCCCGTTCGCCGAGGTCGACCTGACCGCCGATACGGCTCCCGTTGCGCGGGTCGAGGCGCTCGTCGGGGCGCTGGAGTGGGCCGGTGTGCGCGCCCGGGTGCAGGACGACGAGTCGGCGGCGCTGTGGGCGAAGATGTCGTTCCTGGCGCCGTTCGCGCTGCTGACGACGCGGTACGGGGTGCCGGTGGGCGACGTACGCACCCTGCACCGAGCGGAGTTGACCGCTCTCGTGGAGGAGACGGCCGCGGTGGGCCGCGCGTGCGGCGCTCCGGTGGACGCGGCGACCGCCCTGGCTCGCTACGACGCGTTCCCCGCGGCCACCAAGTCCTCCATGCAGCGGGACGCCGAGGCGGGCCGCGCCCTCGAACTCGACGCGATCGGCGGCGCGTTGCTGCGAGCGGCGGAGCGTACGGGCGTTCCCGTACCGGTGGCGAGCGCACTGGTCGGGCACTTGGCGCCACTCGCCGGCACGGTGGGCTGACGGTCGTCGCGAGCCCGTAACCGCCTTACCGCGTAAGGGGGTTACGGAGCGGGTGCCGGCTGCCCGTCGGCGTGCGGGTCCGTCGTGCCGGTGTCCGAGCAGTGCCGGGCCACCGTGTCGGCGAAGGCGTGCGCCGCCGGTGACAGGGTGTCCCAGCCGCGGACGGCCCAGCCGACGGCGAGGGGCGGCAGGGCCGGTACGGGGAGGAAGCGGAGGCCGGGGTGGCCCGGTCCCGGCAGGCCGGGCAGGGCGGGGACGACGGCGTGTCCGAGGCCGAGTTCGGCGAGCAGGATCGCGGTGTCCCAGTCGGCGACGCTGGTGTCGGAGGCGCTCACGGGTATCCCCAACTCCCTGTAGGCGGCGTCGAGATGCGCGCGGGAGGTGGAGCGCTCGGGCAGTCCCACGATCCGCAGTCCGGCCAGTTCCGCCGCCTCGATCCTCTCCCGCCCGGCGAGTTCGTGGTCGGCGTGCACGGCGAGCACCCAGGGGAGTTCGGCGACGGTCCGCTGCTCGACCCCGCGCACGGGAGGGCCGAGGGTGACCCAGGCGAGGTCGAGTCCGTGGTCGGCGAGCGCGTCGAAGCAGCCCCGGCTGGAGTTCTCGGTCTGGAACTCCAGGCTGACCTCGGGATACCGGCCCCGGAACTCGACCACGGCCTCGGCCATGAAGTGCCGCACGGTGGTGCCGCCGGTGGCGATCCGCACCGTACCGCCGTCCCCGCGCACCAGCTCGTCGAGGCGGCGCAGCGCGAGGTCGAGTCCGGCGATGCCGTCCGCGGCGGCCCGTTCGAGGATGCGCCCGGCCCGGGTGGGAACCACTCCCCGGGCCTGGCGCTCGACGAGCCCGAGCCCGACCTCGCGTTCCAGCCTGCGTACGTGCTGACTCACCGCCGACTGCGTACAGCCCAGTTCCCGGGCGACGGCGCTCAGGCTGCCGGCCCGGCAGACGGCGACGAACACGCGAAGATCATCCAGCGTCACGGCCCCAAGGTACCCGCGGACCGGCGGAGTTGGCCGGTCAGGCGCGGGTCCTGTCGAGCAGCTCGACGATCTCCTCGGTCGTTCCGGTCTCACCGAGGCGGGGGAAGATCCGCTCGACGCTGTTGCGGTGGGTCTCGGGGTCGAGGTCGGACATGGCGTCGGTGGCGAGGGTGACGTGGTAGCCGTGCTCGTGGGCGGCGCGCGCGGAGGACTCCACGCCGATGCTGGTGGCGATGCCGGTCAGCACGATCTGGGTGATCCCGCGGCGGCGCAGCTGGAGGTCGAGGTCGGTGCCGTGGAAGGCGCCCCAGTTCCGCTTGGTCACGGTGATGTCCCCGGGGTGGCCGGCCATGTCGTCGACGATGACGTCCCAGCCCTCCGGGAAGGAGCGGGCGCGGCTCGGGCCGTCGATGCGGCCGGGGACGGCGTCGGCGCCGTCGGCGGCGGCGGTGACGCGGACGAGGACGACCGGGAGGCCGTGGCCGCGGAAGGCGTCGGCGAGCCGGGCGGAGCGCTTGACGACGTCGGCGGCGGCGTGCGGCGCGAGGCCGGGGTTGCCGACGATGCCGTGCTGGAGGTCGATGACGACGAGGGCGGTGCGGGGGTCGAGCGTGGTGACTGCCATGGTCAGGCCTTTCGGGGGGTGGGATGGCGGAGGGATCGGTCGATGAGGGTCGCCGCCAGGAGCAGCACTGCCCCGGCGAGCATGAAGAGGGCCAGATGGTGCAGGCCGCCGGTGTCGGCGCCGTGGGTGAAGAAGGCGGCGTCGGCGGCGGAGGCGGCCATCGCGCCCAGGTAGGTGAAGGTGCGCAGCAGGCCGGCGGCGGAGCCCATCCGGGTGGGGTCGGCCTGCCGGTAAAGCGCATTCTGATTGGCCAGGCCATTGAGTCCCTGGGGCACACCCATGACGGCTCCGACGCCGGCCAGCAGCCAGATCGCGCTGGTCGCGTTCATGGTCAGCAGCACCGCGCAGCCGGCGATCTGGGCGAGGCTCCCGACCACGAGCTTGGCCCGGACGGCCTCGCGGCGCCCGGTGATCCCGGAGACGAGAAGTCCGCTCAGGGACAGCGGCAGCAGGACGAGTCCGGCGTCGGCGGCGCGCAGGCCGCGCCCCTCCTCCATCCACTGCGTGAATCCGTACAGGAAGGCGTAGGCGGTGGTGTAGCTGAGGAACTGGCGCAGGAAGGTGGCGAGCATCGGCGCGTTGCCGCCGAGCACCCGCAGGTCGATGAACGGGGCCGGGGTCCGGAGTTCGCGTCGCGCGAACGCGGCTCCGGCGGCGAGCGCGAGCACCGGCAGGTACCAGTCGGTGGCCCGCGGCCGCATCAGGAACAGCATCAGCGAGACGAGCAGCGCGGTGAACAGGGCCATGCCGGCGAGGTCGACGCCTCGGGCCGGACGGGCCGCCGGGTCCGGGGACTTCGGCTTCGGGGACTTCGGCAGCCGCAGGGCGCCGAGGACCAGACAGGCCAGGGACAGCGGCACGTTGACGAGGAAGATGGTGCGCCAGCCACCCAGCCCGATGAGCAGGCCGCCGAGGGTGGGGCCGACGACGGAGACGGTCTGGGCGGAGACGGCGAGGGCGGTCAGTACGCCGGCCGGGCTGCTCTGCCCGGTGCGTTCGGCCTCGCTCCGGGTCAGGTGCATCGCGGCGGGGTACGCGGCCGAGGTGCCGAATCCGAGCAGTACCCGGGCGGCGACGAGCGCGCCGAGGGTCGGGGAGAGGGCGCCGAGCAGTGCGGCGACGCCCACCAGGCCCGTACCGACGAGGTAGAGGCGGCGGGGGCCGTACAGGTCCACGAGCCGTCCGATGACGGGCTGTCCCACCGCGGTGGCGAGGTAGAGCCCGGAGACGAGCCACGCGGTCTCCGCCGGGGACGCCCCGAGCGCCCTGCCGATCGGCACGAGCGCCACGGCGATCATGGAGGAGTTGACGGGGTTCAGTACGGACCCGAGGACCATCGGGGCGATCAGCCGGCGGTCGAAACGGTCGGGCGGCCGGTGGTGTGCGGGGGTGAGCCTGTGCTGGAGCCAGTCCCGGAGTGCGGGTATCACGACCGGGTGAGCCGTTCCAGCAGCGCCATCGCCTTGATGACGGTCTGCCGTTCCTCCTCCGTGCAGCGCTCCTCGAAGGCCCGGGTGAGCCACTCCGAACGGGCCTGCCGGGTGCCTTCGACGCGCTCGCGCCCGGCGTCGGTGAGGGTCACCAGCTGGCGCCTGCCGTCCCCGGGGTCGGGGTTGCGCTGGATGAGTCCGAACTGGTCGAGGGCCGCGAGCGTGGCGGCCATCGACTGCGGGCGCACTCCTTCGGCCGCCGCCAGGGCGCTGGCCGTGGCGGCCCCGCTCTTGCTCACCAGGGTGAGCGCGGAGATCTGGGAGGGGGTGAGGTCCTGCGTCGCGCCCTGTGCGCCGTCCTGTGTCTCGGACACCTCGCGGATGCGCCGCCTGAGCAGGCTGAAGGCGACCCTCAGGTCCTGCGCGGCCCGTGCCGCCGAGTCCTGAGCGCCCGTGTCGTCCGGCCGGCCGCCGCTCTGATCCATACCGCCACGGTAAATCGCCCAGCCCAAACTGTCCAGTTGAAACTGCACAGCCCAACCTGCCGAACCCCTTTCCATCCCCTCTTCACACGAACACACATTCGGAACACCCGTTCGCGTGAAGTCCCCGTGGAAGCTCGCACCACAAAATCGAACAGGCGTACCATTGCCGTGTGGCTGAGACCTATGACTTTCCCAGTGACCTCCTCGCCGGTCAGGAGGAGCTGCATCAGGTCCGGGCCGAGTTGCTGGCCCTGCTGAAACGACTCCCCTGGTCGGTGGAGCCGCTGGACGGCTTCAGCGACACCGGCGGCTGGCGCAAGGTGGAGCGCCCCGCCTCCCCGGGCTGGACCGACGACGAACAGGCCGAGGTCGAGAAGCTACGCCAACGCGAGCTCGAACTCGCCGTGTTCGTCTCCGGCCACCGCTTCTGGTCGCAGGTCGCGCCTCCGGACACGACCGACGCCCGGGCGCGGCTGAAGCACGCCCACGGCAAGGAGGTCTGAGGCCGCGTCACCCGAGGAACGCCGAGGGCCGGCACCGTCGTCGAGACGGCACCGGCCCGATGGGACCCTCACACGACCGGCCCCGCGAGGCGGTCGTCGCGGCGACCCGCGAACGACTCCCCCGCTGCCGCGCCCCCAGGGACGCGGCGCGCGCCTCAGTGCTTCGGGCCGCAGTCGTAGAGGGTCAGGCTGCCGTCGGTGCGGCGGCCGTAGGCGGAGGGACGGACCCGGGCGCAGTGTGACTTCACCCAGGTGGTGGTGGGCGTGCCGGGGCGCCGTGTGGTGAGCAGCGCGTAGCGCACCTGGTGGGTGCTGACGAGGGTGCCGAACTGGCCGGCGGTGGGGAACGGGGTGCTGCCGGTGAAGCCGCCCATGACGAGCATGGGCTCGGACTCGGCGCGCAGCAGGGGCTCGGCCGTGTAGGCGGCCTGCGTGGCCAGCAGGTACTTCTCGCCGTGGCGGTGCGCGGTGAGGTAGCCGAGCAGGGCGGCGTCGCGGGCGCTGGGCCGGTCGATCCCGACCCGGCTCACCGAGCGGACGCGGTGGCCGTCGCGGAACGC
This sequence comes from Streptomyces sp. f51, assembly GCF_037940415.1. Classification (NCBI taxonomy): domain Bacteria; kingdom Bacillati; phylum Actinomycetota; class Actinomycetes; order Kitasatosporales; family Streptomycetaceae; genus Streptomyces; species Streptomyces sp. f51. The sequence continues at coordinate 2,112,795 of NZ_CP149798.1, forward strand.
GAAGCCGACCGGACCTGCCATCGGCGAGGTGGAGCTGCCCGCGTAGTGCGGATCGAGGCTGGAAGTGGCCCAGCCGGCCGGGACGACCAGGGTGGCCGCGATCCCGGCGGCGAGGGCGCCCTGGACCATCCGGGGCGAGGTGCGCGGCCCGCGGGTCCACAGGCCGAGCGCGCCGCACGCGGCGAGCATCAGGGCGACCGGCAGCAGATAGGAGACGAACCGGGTCGGCCAGTCGAGCACCAGCGCCCACAGCGCCGTCAGCGCGATCGCCGCCGGCAGTGCCACGCGCCGTGGGCCGCCCGTCTCGTACTCCGCCTTGAAGAGGGCGAGTCCGCCGCCTGCCAGGGCGGCGAGCGCCGGGGCGATGACGGCGGTGTAGTAGGCGTGGTTGCCGTTGGAGACGCCGAACACCAGGGCGTGCACGGCCAGCCAGCCGCCCCAGAGCAGAAAACCCGTGCGCAGCAGGTCGGTTCGCGGCTGCCCGGAACGCCAGACGATGCCCAGTACGGCGGCGGCGAGGGCGAGCGGCAGGAACCAGGCGATCTGCGGGCCGACGGTGTCGTTGATGAGCATCGTCCAGCCGGTGTTGCCCGTGGTGCGGCTGGCGGCGGTGCCCGCGACGGCGCCGAACGCGGTGGAGTCGCTGCTGAATCGGCTCAGGCCGTTGTAGCCGAAGACCAGGGTGAACGGATTGTTGTTGGACGTTCCGTCGAGGTACGGGCGGTCGGCGGCCGGTGTCACCCAGGCGAACAGGATCCAGAGGCAGGAGACCGCCAGCGCGACCGCTCCGCTCAGCAGGACGCGCAGGGCCCGCTTCAACGGCGTTCCAGGAGAGGCGAATTGGTAGACGACGGCGAAGACGGGCAGCACCAGCCACGCCTGGAGCATCTTCGCCTGGAAGGCGAGCCCGACCCAGACTCCGCAGGTGACCAGCGGCAGCAGCCGTCCGCTGCCGACGGCCTTCTGCAAGGCGCCGGCGGCGGCCACCAGGAGCAGGGTGAGCGCGGTGTCCGGGATGGTGGCCCGGGTGAGGACCACGGTGATCGGGGTGAGGGTGAGCACCAGCGCGGCGATCAGCGCGGCGAACGGCCCGGCCCAGGCCCGTACGATCCGGTGCAGCAGCCATACGGTGAGCACGCCCTCGACGACCTGCGGAAACGCGACGGCCCAGGTGTGCGGGCCGAAGAGCCAGACGGAGGCGGCCTCGGGCCAGAAGGCGCCGGGGAGCTTGTCGACGGATATGGAACCGCTGGCGTCGAGCCCGCCGAAGGCGAAGGCGCGCCATCCGGAGGCCATCGACCGCGCCGCCGCGCCGTAGAAGGGGTGGATCGCGGCCTGTCCGATCCCCCAGGTGTACAGCACCGTGGCGACGACCAGCACCCCGGCCAGTGCCGGGAGCTCCCACTTCAGGGCGGCTTCCGGCTCTCCTGAGGCAGGCTTCGCCGCCCGGTCGCGTCGGTGCGCACCGGTGGGCTGGGCGGCGGGGATGGTGGCCATGGCAGTGGTCCTCGGGTCAGCGGGCAGAGGGCGGCGGGGTCACGGGCGGCGGGCGGTCCGGAAGCCGCGGGTCACGGGCGGCGGGCGGTCCGGAAGCCGCGGGTCACAGGCGGCGGGCGGTCCGGAAGCCGCGGGCGTAGAAGTCGGTGCCGTCCAGCAGCGAGCGGCCCGACATGTCGCCCATGGTGGGTCCGTTGGCGGCGGAGCGGCTGGAGTAGAAGCGGTGGCGGCCCCGGTCGTCGAGGCCCATGTACATGCCGACGTGGTCGATCAGGTCGGGCCGGTCCTTGATGATGGCGAAGAACACCAGATCGCCGGGTTGCAGGACGTCCAGGTCGGTGGGCTGCCGGCCGGTGTTGGGGATCAGCAGCCGGCCGGGACCGTAGGCGGCGATGGCGAAGGCGCGACGGGGCAGGCCGGCGCCCTTGGCGTTGGTGTTGTGCACGGGGATGCCCATGCGGTAGCCCCACACCAGACGCTGGAAGCCGGAGCAGTCGACGTCGCCGTAGCGCGCCTTCTCCGGCTGTGCGCGGACACCGCCCGGGAAGTCCCAGGGAACGCCCAAGTAGTCGTAGAAGTCGGACTGTTCGTCGTGGTAGGCGAAGTCCAGGGGGTTGTTCACCTCGGCGTTGCGCGGGCCGAAGTGCGCGGTGCCCGCGTAGCGCAGGCCGTTGGCCTTGTGCTTGTCGGGTGCCCCGGCACTGCTGTACTGGAAGGCGACCGCGAAGACGTCCGGGCTGGTGTCGCCGAGCGTCTTGGGGAACCAGCCCTTGAACCAGGCCGACCTCTCCATGCCCTGCTGCCACTCGTGCGGCAGTACCCGCACCCAGGCGTCGGTGGTCACCGTGGCGGTGGTGGTCCGCGGCTCGTTGAAGCTGCGGCTGGGTCCGCTGAGTACGGCGGTTCGGGCCCCGTCGGTGAAGGTGGCGAGCGTCCCCCCGTCCGCGGAGCGGACGACGGTGCGGTCCGGACGGGACAGCCGCTCGAAGGTGTGGGCTCCGGTGGGCCCGGCGCTCGGGCCGGCCCCGTCGGCGGCGGTGCCGCCGCCGTTGTCGTCACCGCTGTTGGCGAGGCGGTCCCAGGCGAACCCGCCGGCGGCCACCCCCGCGATCGTCCCGAGCACTGCGCGGCGGGTCAGCCGGCTGCGCCTGGCTGCGGGTTCTGGTCTCATGGCCGATCCTCCTGGGGACGCGGGGGTGAACGGGGGCGGTGGCTGGGTCAGCCGGTGGGCAGGGCTCCGAGCAGGAGTCCCGCGACCAGCACCACGTACGTGGCTAGCGTCACCGCCGTCGTCGAGATGAGGGTCGCCGCCATCGGCTGGCGGACCAGCTGGTAGGAGACCAGCCCGGGGACGATGAAGCCGAGGGTCTGCGAGGTGTACAGCAGCGGGAACTCGTGGCTGAGGGCGAGCATCACGGTGGTCTGCAACAGCACCGCGCACAGCACCACGGCGGCGAAGAGCCTCTTGCCGTACAGGATCACGTTGCGCTGCAACAGCTTCGTCGCGAAGTAGGTGAGCGCGGCGACACCGACCATCAGCGCCGCCATCTGCACGTCGGTGACGAGCGTGAGGGCGATCCAGCCCGGGGTGATCATGCCGCCGGGGGAGAGATTGGTGGTCAGGTAGCAGACGAGCGAGAAGACCAGCCCGATGGCGATCCCGAGCGCGGCGGTCTGTGCGGTGAGGTTGGCGGGGATCACTTACTGGTTCCTCGTCGTCTGGTACGGATCGTAGGAGTAGTGCGGGAAGTCGTCGGTGCTCTCGTCGTCGGCCCGGCCGCGGCGCGCGGCGAACCCGCGCGCGAGGTCGCGCTGCCCCGGGACGTGGAAGCCGTGTGCCGGTGTCTCCAGCGGTGCCACCCAGCTGTACGGCTCCGGCTCGGGCGGCCGGCCCACGGCGATCTGCATGGTCTCCTGGTCGAGGCCGTCGCGGGCGGGCGCGGGGGTGAACTCGTCCTCGGAGCCGTCCAGGGACAGCTCGGCGAGGCATTCCAGGAACAGTTCGCCCTGGCCGTGGATGTTGCCGATCGCCACCAGGGACGAGGCCGGGCCGAGTTCCGCGAGGATGTCCGCGGTCAGCTCCTCGGGGTCCCGGCGGTCGCCGCCGAGGTCAACCACCCGCCCGGTGAAGCCGGCCGGAATGGCGTCGCGGGCGCTCTTGGTCGGGTGGCCGATGAGGAAGACCGTCTCGGCGCCGAGGTCGGGGACGATGGCGCCCATCTGGCCGTTGCGTTCCACCCGGTCGGGGCGGCAGTTGATGACCACGTTGAGCGGCCGCCGGATGACGCCGAGGTCCTTCAGCTGCTGGACGTTCATCAGCGTCGACTCGGGGTCGTTGGCGGCGAAGACGTTGGCGAACGACAGCCGCTTGCCCTCGGGGGTGACGTAGCGTTCCACCGACAGCACGCCCGGGTCGGGCGGCGCGTCCCACATGCCCTGGAGCGCGGTCTGCCGCTCCACACCGAGCAGTTCGGCGACGGCGAGCGCGATCGCCACGTTCTCCTTGAAGGTGAACCAGCTGAAGCCGCGCAGTTCGGCGTCGCTCACGGAGTCGGGGTCGACCGCGACCAGCCGGCAGTCCCGCTTGTCCGCCTCCTCCTGGAGGATGTGCAGCCGGTCCTTCTCCGCCGTCACGCACACCCCGCCCACCGGCATCGACCGGGACAGCGAGCGGGCGACGTCGTCCAGGGTCGGGCCCATCTCCTCCAGATGGTCCTCACGGACGTTGCAGAGCACGCCGATGGTGGAGCGGATCAGCTTCTCCTGGTTGATCTCCTGAAGCGCGGGCATCACCGCCATGCACTCGATCACCAGCGCGTCCGGCCGGTAGGTCGCCGCCCGCCGTACGATGCCGATCTGCTCGACGATGTTGGCCAGCCCGAACTTGCGGTACACCGGCTCCTCGGTGGCGTCCGGGTGGATGAACCGGGCCGCGGTGCCGGTGGTCTTGGCCACGGTGACCAGGCCGCCGCCGCGCAGCGCGCCCGCGCACAGCCGGGTGATCGAACTCTTGCCGCGGATGCCGTTGACCAGCACCCGCGTGGGTATCTGTCCCAGCGAGTCGAAGTGGCGCCGCTGCTCCAGGATCCCGGCGGCACACAACCCGGCACAGCAGAGCAGGAGTACGACATAGAGGAAAAGCACGTCGATTCCGTCCTTCTATCCCTGAGGTGTGTTCTCGTACCGGGACCCGGAGGGGCCGACGGCCTGACCGGATCTGCCCGCCCGGCCGCGTTCCGCCAGGGCCTGGCGGATCAGCTCGAGGCTGCGGGTGACCGAGCCGACCTCGTCGTGGTTGACCGGGTGCAGCACGGTTCGGCGGTCCCCGCCCGCGAGCCGCTCGACGAGCACGTCGACCGAGCGCAGCGGCCTGATCACCACGACGTACAGCCAGCCCAGGCAGGCCACGCCCGCCGTGAGGCCGAGGATGCCGGCGAGGATGGTGCGCTGCTCGGCCTGCATCGCGGGGAGCTGGAGCGCGGCCGCGGGCTCGGCCGTCACCACGTGCCAGCCGAGGCCGGCCGTGTGACCGCTCTGTGCCAGCGGGGCGGCGGCGTCGACCTCCGGGCCCGAGGACCCGGACAGGACCGCCGAGGCCGAGGCGCCCGCGGTACCCGGGGCGCCCTTGGCGGCGCGGGCGAGACGGGTCAGGCCGGCATCGGGCAGTGCCTGGAAGGCGCGGTAGCCCACGCTCGCCGCCAGGACCCTGCTGTCGCCGTCCGTCACCCAGACACTGCCCAGCTTGGGCCTGGGCAGGATGGAGTTGAGCGCCTTCACGTCGATCTCGCCGAACAGTACGACCCCGGGCGCCGCCGCCTTGCCGTTGGCGACCGGGACCTGGACGTAGGCGGCGATCGCCGGGATGCGGCCCGAGGTGTTGACGGTGGTGATCCCGCTGCCCCGGGGCACGTGGACGATGGTGCGCAGCGGTGTGGCGCCCACCCGCAGCGTCTCGTCGCCCGAGCGGTCCAGCAGGTACAGCGAGCGGTACTGCTTGTGGTCGTTCAGGGCACGCCGCAGGATCTCGGTCCTGGCGCTGTCGGTCTTGCCCGGCAGGGCCGCGGCCGCGTCGCTCAGGTCGGTGTACGACTGGTCGAGGGACTGCCGGATCCGGTTCGCCGCGATCTCCGTGCGCGCCTGCTGGACGGTGAGAACGGGAGCCGGAACCGCGGTCGCGGTGTTCGCCCGGTTCAGCACGAAGATCATCGGTATCGCCCAGCAGGCGACGAGCACCAGGGCGAGCACGGCCAGCGCCCTGCCGCCCGGTCCGCGTCGCGGCGGGAACTCCTGCGGGCCGCTCTCGCCGAGCAGTTGAAGGCGCAGCGACTCCAACGCCCGCGCGATCCGGGCCGGTTCACCGAAACCGGTCGCCGGAACCGGCCGGGAGAGCTCCTCGAACGCGGTCGGCCCGCCCTCGGTCACGGCGCGGGCCAGGCGGCTCGAGGACAGGTACAGCTGAAGGAGCGGCTGCTGCACGAAGAACCGCAGCACCAGTCCGAGCACCAGCACGATCCCGGCCAGCGCCGCCGCGGCCTCCAGCGCGAAGCTCGAGTAGTCGGCGTTCGCGGTCGTGGCGGGCACCGCGCGGGAGGTGAGGACCATCAGGCCGAGGCCGTCGGTGTCGCCCGGTCCGGTCGCGGAGGCGACCTGGGCCCAGCCGGCCACCGTGCGCCGGCCTCCCACCGAGGATCCCAGCATGCTTCCCGAGGCGTCGGAGTCGCGCCCCGAGTCCTTCGCGGCGCGGACGGCCGCCGCGGGCAGGCCGCTGTCGGCCGCGGCGGACGACGCCGTGCCGTGGACCGCTGTGACGAGCGTCTCGCCCCTCGCGTCCAGAGCGACGGCGGTGCGCCCGTCGCCGTACGCCGTGAGGGCGGGGAGCGTTTCGGACACCACCAGCAGCCACTGCCGGTCGGCCCCGCTCTGCTGGTTCTGGTCCTGGTTGGCGTCCACCTGCGCGGGCACGGTGACCCTGGCGAAGTACAGCAGCCGCCGCGTACCGCCCGAGGTGACCATGCGGGGCGGGATCGCGTTGTGTCCGGACGCCGTGGTGGTCGCGTCCACGCCGGTCGACGGGACCGTCTTGCCGCCGGACGCCAGCAGCTTGCCGGTGCGCGCGTCGAACAGCGCGCTGCCGTGGGCCGCGTTCCCCGTGGAGGTCAGGGCCTTGAGCGCGGTCGCGGGGGTCGTGGTGCCCGTCGCCACGAACGCGCCGGCCGTACGGCGTACGCTTCTGGCCTCGACGTCGATCGTGGTGCGCGTCGACAGCGCCGTGTCCGCGGCTATCTGCTGCTCGCCGTTCAGTACGGCCTGCGGGACCCGCTCTGCGGAAATGCCTCCGAGGCCGATCACCGTCAGGGCGGCGACGACCAGCAGGAGCACGATGAGCGAGGCGATGGGCGGTCGCACCCCGCCGAGCAGCGGCATATCGGCGCGGCGGCGGCTGCGGTGCCGGCGCGGCGCCCGGGATGCGGTGGGCAGGGCAGCGAATCCTCTCTCAATTGGCGCCAAGCGCCCGAATGTTCGATCAGAGGAACACTTTAGCTGCCTACAATCACATAACCATCACGTCCGCTTCGTCGCGTTCGCGCGGGGTCACCCGGCGCGCGCGGACGGACCTGGGGCGGAGTTCTCCACCCACAGTGGTAGGGCGTGCCCCGCACGCGGGGCACGCCCTACCGCTTGTCCGGTTCACTTCACGAAGGAGATCTCCGGGTACTTCGTGCTGGGCCCGTCGAGCAGGGTGACGTGCTGCTTGCGCAGCTCCTTGTCGAAGAAGGCGGCCAGATAGACGCGCTGGACCTCGATCGCCCGGTTCGGGTCGATCGTGCCGTACGACTGCTGGACCTGGGCACGGGAGAGCCCGAGCACACCCGCCCACTGCGGCACCAGCGCCTCGTTGTCGCTGAACGACAGGTGCGCCGCGCCGTGGAGCTGGACGTCGACCCGGTAGCCCTTCAGGTGCGGCCACAGCGTGCGCCACGAACTGTCGTTGTTGCGGTTGTGGCCGCCGGAGCTGAACAGCATGAAGGGGCGGTTCAGGTCCTTGGTCGGCGCCGTGCCGAAGAACTGGCCGTCCAGGTTGGCGCCCGCGGCGATACGCGAGTCGAGCTGCATCGCGGTGTCGACCGCGGCGCCGCCCAGCGACCAGCCGAACATCCCGATACGGGACATGTCCACGGCCTTGGACAGGCCGGTGGGCAGCGTGGCCTTGCCGACGTCCGGGTTGCCGCCGGTGCTGATCGTGCCGAGCTGGTTGATGACGAAGCGGATGTCGGCCGCGCGCACCTTGAGCGTGTCGGAGGAGTGCGCGCCGGACGGCATGCTGTTGACCTCCAGCCGTCCGCCGGGGAACTGCACCTCGTTGGCGTCGTGCGTGTGGTCGACGGTGACGACGAGGTAACCGCGGCTGGCGAGGTCCTCGGCGAGCCCGGTGCCCATCGCACGGTCCGAGTGCAGCCCGGTCGAGTACAGCAGGACGGGCAGCTTGCCCAGCTTGGTGGCGACCGGGGCGAGCACGTGGCCCGCGGTCTTCGGCAGCGTCACCTGCTGCGTCGACAGGCCGCGCGTGGCGAGGAACCGCGCACCCGCGATCGACGACATCCACGGCGCCTGGTAGTGCCCGGACGTGGACGAGGCCGGGTACCACAGCGTGACCATCAGTTCGCGCCGCTTGTTGCCGGACACGTACGGGTCCGTGCGGGACTTGTCCGAGAGGTGCAGGCCGACCATGCCGACCTTGTAGGGCCCGGTCGGGTCGGGAAGGCTGAGCTGGACGGGGCCCATGTTCGCGCTGCGCAGCTTCGTGGTCGGGCTGCTGAACGTGGTGGCCGGACTGACGACGTGCTGCTGCTGCGGCTCGTCGTTCTCGGGCGCCCAGGGCGTGTCGTCCGGCGATTCCTTGGCCCCGGTGGCCGTGGGCTTGCCGGACGTCTTTCCGACGGCACTCGCCGGCGTTATCCCCGCACCCAGTACGACGGCCAGCGCACCCGCCGTACCGACCGCTTTGGCGATCAGATTGCGACGCGGCCGCGGTCGCGCATGTCTCATGAAACCCCCCTTGTCGGTCCGTGACCGCCGAACCGGCGATCGACTGGCGCACACCATACCGCCGTACAGGTCAACGGACTTCGGGCACCCGGCGTTCATCGCGGGGGCGCAGGCACGGGCAACTGGACGCCGGCGAACGCCGATCGGACCGGCACGCGGGTCATCTCCCACCGGCACGAGCACGATCCGCGGACACCGGGAACACCCGCGCCACGACCACCGCCGGCCCCTCCGGCACAGGAGCGGCACGGCGGCCTCACCGGCCGGAAACGACAGAGGCCCAGATCACCGGATGCACACCGGCTGACCTGGGCCTTGTTCGTGTCCTGAGACCGGTGGGCAGACGGTTTCGAACCGCCGACATCCGCCTTGTAAGTTCGATTCCTGGGTCGCGTGGACTGCTCGGGCCTGTGCTGGCCGGGCGAATCGGGATCCAGCTTTGGACGCTGGGATCTGTGGCCGTCTGGCGACGTTGATGTCAGCTGGTGATGTCAGACCGCTGGATGCTCGTCGGGCAGGGGAACGCGGACGAACTCGGTACACCGCTCGTCGCAGGCTCCTACGGCATGAAAGTTCCGATGTGCCTCCGTGAGGCTCAGTCGGTCGTTCGGGCCGCCCCGGACCCGGTCGGCGTCCTGGTCGTCCTCACGGAAACTGAGACAGCCCGGCGCCTGGAGCGACCGTCGGGAGCGAATCTCCACTGCCTCCCGGCGGGCCAACTCTGCTCTGGCAAGAGCCCAAAGCCGATCAGCTTCGTCTGGTAGGACTCCAGCCATCGATTCCAACGCTGTAGCCATCTGGTCTTGCCACTCCGCGTACGCATTCGACCCGCGGTCGTCCGGCTTGAGCTTGCGCACGCGTCTCATCTCGTTGAGAGCGGCTGTGAACGCGGGACCCATCGAGCTTGCCAAGATGCCTTCTTGCATTGCCGTGAGAGGGCAGTTTACCGAGCGCGCTCTGAGCTTGGGAGCTGAGGTGATCTGGGGCTTGTCGAGGGGCTGACCTGGGCGGAAGCGAGGTGGGGCGAGCATTGGCCTGACCTGCGGATTCCCCGCCTCGGATGGCGCGGCTGGCGCGTCCCGTTGTGTACCGCGAGTCCCCCCGAGTCTCCGCCCGTTCTGGCACGAGAGTGGCACGCCAGGGCACGAGCGAGGAGCTAGGCTCCGCCTTCGACATGGAGTGAAGGGGGAGTCAAGGACGTCATGTGGGACGGGCCTTTTTACCGTGTGCAGCGGGACGGGTACGAGATCTGTTTCGTGCCCAATGCGGGCGAAGCGCTTGAGGACGTCTGCAACGTCGACATGTGGGTGATCTTCGCGGACGGGCTCCGGTGGTCAGGGACCATCTTCACGCTCGCTGAGGTCCAACGGCTCATGGATCGGTGGGCGACCACGGGTGAGGAGCTGGGAGGAATCTTCTTCACCTGCTGGGACGGCCTCATCGTCCGTGACGCCGGGATCGCGGCCATGGTGAGAGTTGTGGATCATCTGGTGCAAGCAGGTGAGTACGAGACTGTGTTCCGCTCCGTAGGTCGCGCGGACTCTGACGCGAACTGATCGCCTCGATGCGAATATGGGCACGGTGGTCACTGAGGTCTGCTGGGCTGTTCAGTCGGTCACCTTGAGCCGGTGACGGTCGACTGCGGTCGTGCCGGTTGCTGTACTTCGCGGCTGTACAGCGGAGGTGAACGATCGGACAAGTTGGGACCTAGCTTTGATCACTCGACGGGGTCCCGCCGTAGAGGACACCCGTGCCGTAGTGCGGAGCGATGTCCGGGTGCTCTTCCGGTCGCGGCGCGCGTACCTGTGGCGAGAGACGCCCGCTGCTTGCACCGGTAGCTTCGAAGTTCCGCCGTGCCTCAGTCAGGCTGAGCTGACCGTTCGGGCCGCCTCGGCACTCGTCTGCATCGTGGTCATCCTGACCGTCGTCCTCCCAGAAGCAAACCGGACAGATCTCGTACATTGCACGCTCAGCGAGGGTGACGAATCCGCAGCAAGGGCAGCGATACGGACCGGTGTCGGCTCGGCCTATGACATCCGCGAACACCATGAGCGCATTGTGCTGTGCGATCACGCTGACCCACCTTCCATTTTCGTGCGGTCGGTGGAGTCTCAACGGGCGAGGCGAGTCAACACTTCAGCAATCTTGAAAACCGTCGTGGCAGCGATGTCACCGTGGACTCAAATCCCACACCCACCGCAGGTGAACGGCCCCTGACCAGGTACATCGGTCAGGGGCAGTCGTGCTGCGCGATGGCCGTGGGTGACCGTCGTTCCCCGGTGTTCCCCGCTCGATCGGTCACGCCGGGGTCACGGTCGGTCTCCGGCAGGACTGGGTGCCGTGAGGTCGACCCATATCCACGGCTTGTGATCCCAGTCGCGTACCTCGCCTATGACTAGGTCGATGGTCGTCCCCACTGGCGGCAGTTCCCGCACGAGGCGCTTCACTCCCGGCTCACTTCCGCGGCGAATCGTGTCCAGTGAGGCGCCCACCGGGTCGTACTCGTCGAGCTTTGCCGTGAGGCCCCATGGCTGGTGACCAGTGATCGTTGCTTGGACTGTCTCGCCTTGCCGAAGCTCGCTAAGAGGCCGTCTCGGTTGATCTGCCATGGCGGCATCCTCTACCCCAACCCACCACTCACCCCAGCTCCCATCCCGTCCGCCGTCGACCCACACACCGTGGAGCGGGCGTGGTTCAGGGCGTCAAGGTGGAGCGCGCTACTGTACGAACGACCTTGACGCCCTGGGCCGCGTCTGACCGTGGGCCATGAACGTCGGCTTCTCGACTCATGACCTCCGGGCCTATCCACCTGTGGGCGGGCGTCGGCGCAGCCGGGGTGGAGCGGGCCGAAGGCAGGAGCGGCGCCCGGCGCGGAGCCGGGAGCGCGCCCGGCGGAGCGGAGCGCAGCCGGGGCTTGATGGAGTAGAGAAAGTCTTACCGCGTCCATGATCCGGATCGGTTTTCCCAGGCTGCGGGCTACGTGTCCGTCTGGGCTACCGTGCGACCTATGCTCTCTGGATTGGACACGCCCCAAGGCGCTGCTGAGCTGGCCGAGTCACTGTTGTCCCCGCTCGGAGATCGCTGGTTGCACACGCAGGCTGTAGCAGCGCGAGCAATTGAGGCGACAACGGCGGTGTCCAAGGATGACCGGGAGCTCCTTGTCGCGGCTGCATGGCTGCATGACATCGGCTACGCGCCGGAATTGAGAGACACCGGGTTCCATCCCCTTGACGGCGCACGCCATTTGGAAAGGCTGGCTGCTCCTTCGCGCCTTGTGCGGTTGGTCGCCCACCACTCCGGCGCCGTCTACGAGGCCGAGCAGCGGGGGCTGACTGCTGAACTCGCGGTGTATGACCGGGAGGACTCCGCAGTCATGGACGCGCTGATCTTCGCCGACATGACCACTGGACCTGCCGGGCAGTCTTTCGAGTTCGGTCGGCGCATTGACGAGATCTTGCAACGGTATGGGCCGGACAGCGAGGTTCACGCCGCGACCAGGAAGGCACGACCGTATCTCGGTGCTGCTGTCGAGCGGACGGAACGGCGCATCAACACCTTCGTCTCACTTCCGCCGAGCCAGCGGGCAATCATTGACGGCAGCGGCTGGTGGCCTCCGACGCTGTTTGCTGCGGAACACCAGGACGTGGAGCTGATGGCTCGGTTGCTAGATGCCGGAGCCGACCCGAACGAGGGTAACGGCGCGACACACGCGATCGATAGCGAAGGTGACTGGGCATTGCAGAGCGGCAAGCCGCTGACCGTTGCCACAACGGCAGTGCTCTTGGCTTACGGCGCGGATCCTGGACTGGCGGACGGGAGCGGAGAGACACCTCTTCAAGTGGCAGAGAGTTACGACCATCGTCCCGCCATCCGACTGCTCCGCCGGCATCTCTCGGGCGACTTGGGCAGAAACAGCCCGCCTGGCCCGGACAGTCCCTGATCGATGCGCGTTGGTCACCCAGCTCCATGACTCTGCCAGGCGGCTCTCAGGAGTCGTCGCGACAGATACGGAGCGCCTCGGGCTCCCACTGCCGCTATGCCGCCAGGTTGCCTGGCGCGTGGCCGTGCTCAAGCAGCAACGGCAGGCGGCGAGTTGCGAAGCCATAGCGGGAAGCCTGGTAGGCATCCAGCACTTCCGTGATATGTGTTCACCACGCGCACGGGGCGACCGATCGAACCTCGCAACGTGTACCGCTCCTTCACCCGGGTCGCCGGGAACGCGGGCCTGCGCGTCATCCGGCTGCACGACGCCCGGCACGGATGCCTGCTCACCGTGAACGTCTATGCGCACGTCGTCCAGGACACGCAGCGCGAGGCCGTCAGTCACATGGATCGGCTGCTCACGCGGCGGCTACAGCGCGAGTAGCGACGGCACTGATGTCAGATCTGGATGTCAAAGGCCCCCAGCCATGATCGGCTGGGGGCCTTTTTCCTGGTGGGCGCCGACGGTTTCGAACCGCCGACATCCGCCTTGTAAGGGCGGACGTGGCCGACGGCGGAGTTCCCCAGGTCATTCCGGCAGTAGCGGCAGCCGGGGGGAACGGTGCATCTCGACTGTGGCGAGCCGTTGTTGACCGCGGTTGACCGCACGATGTGGCACGGCTGTGGCACGGGGACCACTTCGTCCCGAAGCAACTCGGGGGGCCCGACGTCCTTGGGCTGCTGTGCCTGTCACCTGCGCTGATGGTCCGCTGGCGTCCACAGTTGTCCGCGGCTGTGTGCTGTGGTTGTCACGCAGTTAGACACTCAGTGCGCCTCGCCCGCGTCGCCCTAGGGGTGGGTTACGCGAGCTACGCGATCTCTAGGCCCGCCTCACTAGTTCAATCGTCATGGGCGCGGCAGACTCGATCTCGATTGTGGCCGCTTCATCTTCCTGAAGGGCGTCAGAGGAAACGTCGACGGGGACTACGACCAGCCTCGTGCGCGGTCGAGGAAGCCGGCCCAGGTCCAGGGGAGGATCGTGACGCAGGACGTCGACGACACGAACGAGCGTCTCGGGGATGCTGACGCTGCACAAGTCACCACGGTTCAGGTACTGAGGGTTCGGCTCGGTGCGAAACAGCGTGTACGACCACTCCCCCGACCCAGGGTCAACGGGAAAAGCCCTTTGCCCGTTCCATCGGAATCGTGAGTCCGGATCGACCTTCCCCCAGGGCCACTCCACAAAAATGTAGGAGCCCCGGACATCGGCAACCCGCGCCCTCGCTGGCGAACAACCCACTCGCAGTACATCGCCCACCTGGTAGACAGGCCGACCGGCTTCGCGCTTCACCACACTGTTCCTCACACGTCTGATCCGTGTCCGAAGGCTACGGCTGGTTGCTGCCTTCTTCTTGTCCTGGATCTTGCCGGAGATCTTGGTGACCTGCGTTTTCGCTGCTCAGGGGCGATGGCCTCGTACGCTTGGCCGTCGTCGTTGGTCGTCATTGGCCGCTGTTGAGCAACGTCGTACAGCCCAGAGACGGCCCAGCTTCAGCCCGCTCGACCGACAGCCGGCACCTTCGACACTCCCCGTCTGAACCTCAGCCGACGACAGCCAGCCACGACAGCGGGCGCGCCGAGCGACCACGCACGCGTATGCCTCGCTCCGCCCCCACGAGCCTCAGCCACGCTGTCGCTGCCGTCGACCAGAGCAAGCCGTGACGGCCGACCCGTGACGACAGGGCCCTCGGCGTGTCGCGGCCCTGCGGGGGCTGCCTGCCCCTCGGGTTGCTGTACCTGGCTGCCGTACCGCGTCTCTCGGCTCTTACCCCTGTTGTCAGTCCCCCTGTTAGCTTGCCTGGCGGGATGAGACCGGTCAGAGAACCTTCGAGGTCCGCGGGCAAGGGGGGTGGGCGCAAAGGTCCCCGGGAGCCACCTCGGGACTATGTTGCAGGCCGCAGACCCCACCCCCCTCATCACCTGGCCAACGCGCCTTTCCAACGGTGTTGGTGGCCTCGTGGACTGCCTCCGGGGTCGTTCACCTGCGTTCATGGGCGGCTGGCGCGGGCGGCAACACCTGCTGACGGTCCCGTGTGAACGGTCCTGAATGGGGCTGAGAGACGGGAACTGAGACGGGCGGCTCTACCCGGCAGGCTGCGGCCCCACGGGAGGAAATGCGTCGACCCACCACCATGCAAGGGAATAGGTTCCGTCTGGTCATGCGTCGCCTAGCGGCCACGCGGAGTGCTGAGGCGGTTTGTACTACTGCCGTAACAACCACTGCCGAACCCCGGCAGGCACGCGCGCCCGGGTGCCGGGGATGGCACTCTTTCCGCCTACGGCCCGTCAGGTCGGGCCAGTCAGAGGGGGAGTCTCTCCACGATGCATCGCATGCGCGCCGCCGCGGCCCTTCTCGCCGCCGCAGGGCTCGTCACCGCCACCCAGCTCGGTCTCGCCGGCACGGCATCGGCCGCGACCCCGGCTACGACGAGCACCGGCTGCCCGGTCAGCCTCGTCTACCCGGCGAGGTTCTACGTCGACTCGCACGGTTGGGTGACCAACGGCGGTCTGTACTTCGGGATCAAGAACAAGAGCACGACCAAGAGCTTCACGAAGGTCACGCTCACCGTCACGGACGTCGCGAACATCCGCTTCGGCACGGCCACGCCCAAGAACGGCCGGGTCACCAACAAGACGTCGAAGACGGTCTCCGTGTACACGGGGACCCTCAAGCCGAGCAGCAGCCTCGGCATGAAGGTACAGACACACCTGCTCAACACCCACAGCTACAAGGTGAAGTTCGCCCTCCACGGCACCGGCTGGACCTGCGCCGTGAACCAGGGCACCTGGGGCGTCTGACCCCAAGTGCCCCCTTCGGTCCGCAGGGCGTCGCGGGGCGCTGTCTATCGGTTCAGGACAGCGCCCCGCGAGGCACAAGGGCTTTGAGGTCTGGCCTCATCTTTATCAGGTCGATCGAGGCGTTCTCTTGACCGTGATGAACGTCCGCTGAACCCTGGTCCGGCTGCCGGTGAGGTCCGGCGTTGATCGGCACTGTACGCCGTTGTTGGTGTCAGCCGCTGGTGTCAGACGGCTTGGGCGCCCTTGACAGTCCGGCTTTCGCCGCCTGCTCACTCCGGGTGTGGCAACTCGTGCGGAAGATCGCAAGCGTCCTGCTCCAGATGCAGGTGACGGAGCTCTCGCAGCTCGGCGACGGGAAAGGGATGCTGCATCCACTTCTTCCGATATCCGGCTTCGCCATGCAAGCGCAGAACATCTTGCGCCGCTTCCGCGACCACGTGAGCGAAGGCGGTGCGCGACTGCTCTGAGCTCCACAAGAGGACGCCGTCGTCGGCCGGGAGGTCGAAGCTCTTGAACATGTCGGGGAATCGGTAGATCCCGATCACGACCTTTGCCCCACGGCTGCTGAGGACCCACCTCACCTCTGCGGGCTCCAGGTCGAACGAGAACCGCTGAGTAGCTTCCGGGCCGTACAACCCGGCAACGCCAACAAGCAGATCGGCAAGAGCGTTGGTGCAGTAGCTCGGATCGCTCTTGTGCTCCGTCCCACCATCGGTGATTCGGTACGTTGCCCAACCTGCTCCGGTCAGACTCCAACTGAACTGAAGATCACTCGACATCTGGCCCCTCCCCTGATCGTCTGCGGAGACCGTACATACCTCCCTGACCCACCACTCTCCCCAGCTCCCATCCCGTCCGCCGTCGACCCACACGCATGTGGAGCGGGCGTGGTTCATGGCGTCCAGGTGGAGCGCGCCACTGTACGAACGACCTGGACGCCATGGGCCGCGTCTGCTCGGCTCTGCCTGGGTCGATGGTGGACGGGATGGGAGCCCCCAACGCTCGCCACGATGGGCCCGCGGCCGGGAACGGCGCCCCCCTCCATCCCGGTGCCGGCCGATCCCCCGCCGGAGGCATCGTTGGTGACCGTGGGCTATGAACGTCGGGTGCTCGACTCATGGCCTCCGGACCTATCCACGTGTGGGCGGGCGTCGGCGCAGCCGGGGCGGAGCGGGCCGAAGGCAGGAGCGGCGCCCGGCGCGGAGGCGGGAGCGCGCCCGGCGGAGCGGAGCGCAGCCGGGTGCTTGATGAAGTAGAGAAAGTTCTATCCCTGGATTCGGCGTTCAACCATGCTGGTCGCCCCCACGGATTTCTCAGCCGCCTTGCTGCTGGCTCATCCACTCTGCGATGGCTTGCTCAAGTTCGGCGAGCTGTTCGGTCGGGCTGAATTGCAGGAGTTCGGTGCCGGCATCGACGTAGGGCCGGTGACCAGGCGGGGCGTAGAACGCATCTCCGGTCTCGTACACCTCCTCGTGGTCGTCAAAGACGAAGCGCACGTGTCCGGCAAAGACGTAGCCCCAGTGAGGGCAGGGGCACTGACTCCCGGGCAGGGCTTTGAGCGGGCCATCGAGGTCGCTGTCCGCGGCGAAAGATACGAACTCGACCGTGTAACCGTCCATGTCCTCGCGCCGGTCGGTCACCGGACCGAACTCCTGTACCCGGGATGCGGTGATTTTGGAGATCTTGGGCATAGTTGAGACGAGACCATAGATCGCGCGCCCCGACCCGCTGGAAGGCCCTTCAGGGTGAATCGGGCTTAGAGCAGCGCGAGATCAGCCTCCCCAGCGCCGGGCCCCACCACCGCTATGCCGCCTGCTTGCCCGGCGCTTGGCCGTGCTCAAGGTAGACCGGAGCGCTCTCGGCGCGGGCCTCGATCGCTGCCAGGATCCGTCGGGCCAGTCGCGGGATCGTGCGATCTGCAATCTCGCACGGGCCAACGAACCTGACGGCTTTCAGCTCGTCCGCCTGGAGGCGGATGCCCTCCGTGGTTTGCTGCGAGAGCTCGCCGCCGTCGAACAGGTACAACACCTTGTCGCCCTCGGTGCCGTTCGGCGCCCAGTCGACAGCCAGGAGGCGTCCGAGCACCGGCGTGACGCCCAACTCCTCGTGCACCTCACGGCCGGCAGCCTGGAGCCGCGATTCACCGGCCTCGACATACCCGCCCGGGATGTCCCAGTAGTCCTTGTACGTGGGCTCCACCATGAGAACGCGGCCATCGGCATCAAGTCCCGCCGCTACTCCACCACCCTCGGCGAACTCCGCCAGGCCCGCGCCGACTTCCGTGCCGCGCAGGAACGCGAAGCCCTCGGCCTCGAGGACCGCGAGCCGGACACCGTCCTCGTCCTCGCCGACTGGCAGTACGCCGGCCACGGCCACACCCCCGGCGAATCCGGCCTTGCCGCCACCATCGCCCGCGACCTCCAGCACAACCGCGAAACCGCCCGCGAAGCCCTACGCGACCAGCTCGCCCTGGAAGGAGCCGCAGCATGAAAGACCGGTACCTCAGCGCCGACCAGGTGGCCGAACTGCTCGGCACCTCGGCGCGCTTCCCCCGGCGCCTGATAGCCGAGCGGCGCATCACCTTCGTCAAGGTCGGCCGTCACGTCCGCATCCCGGAGAGCGCGGTGGACTCGTACATCACGGAGCACAGGGTGGAGCCGATCACCGCGCGTACCTCGCGGCTGAAGGCGGTGGCCTGATGGCGAACTCCAAAGGGCGCCGTCGCCGCTTCGGGTCCGTGCGCGAGCTGCCTTCCGGGCGTTTCCAGGCTCGCTATCGGGGTCCGGACGGTTTGATGCGGACGGCTGACACGACCTTCGCGACGCAGACCGATGCGGATCGCTGGCTGGTCAAGCAGGAGGCCAAGATCCTCGACGGGGACTGGAAGAACCCTGACGTGAAGATCGCGTTCGGTGACTTCGCCGCGTCCTGGTTCAAGGATCGCGACTACGCGGCCACCACGCGGGAGCGCGACGCGGGCGTCCTCAACCGGCACATCCTGCCGACGTTCCGCGCGGTCCCCCTGCGGGAGATCACCACGCCACAGGTGCGGCGCTGGCGTACCGATCTCCTCGACGCGGGCGTCGGGCCGGCCACCGTCTCCAAGGCGTATCAGGTCCTCCGGGCCATCCTGAACACGGCTGTGGATGACGGGCTGATCGAGCGCAATCCGTGCCGGGTCAAGGGCGCGAGCACAGTCACGGACGGGCCGTTCCTCTCTGTACCCGAGGTGTACCGGCTCGCCGACGCGGTCCCGTCGCACTACCGCGTCCTGGTGCTCCTGGCCGCGTTCGCCGCGCTCCGCTTCGGTGAACTGGCGGCACTCCAGCGCCGGGACATCGACCTGGAGACCCGTACCGTCTCCGTTCGCCGCTCGTACTCCGAGACCCGGACGGACGGCCTCACGGTCAAGGCTCCCAAGAGCGCGGCGGGCGTCCGCACCGTGGCGTTCCTGGCCTCGCTCGTGCCCGAGCTGGCGCACCACCTTGCGGAGCACGCGGAAGCCGGCCGCACCGGGCTCGTCTTCGTCGGGGCCCGCGGTGGTGTCCTGCGGCGGAACAACTTCCGGCGGATCTGGCTCCGCACGCTCGCCTCGACCGGGCTCGGTGACGTCCACTTCCACGATCTCCGGCACACCGGGAACGCCCTCGCCGCCACCGGTGGCGCCACCACCCGCGAGCTGATGCAGCGCATGGGCCACCTGTCGGTGCGGGCCGCGCTGGTCTACCAGCACCTCGTCAACGGGCGCGACCACGAGATCGCCGACTACGTGGACGGTCAGATCAGGAAGGTGCGGCGCCCTTCGCGCGGTCCATCTGGCATGTGAGTGGCACGGCAGCCCTCGGCGGTCGGAAACGACAGAGGCCCAGATCACCGGAATCACACCGGCTGATCTGGGCCTTGTTCATGTCCTGAGACTGGTGGGCGCGGACGGTTTCGAACCGCCGACATCCGCCTTGTAAGGGCGGCGCTCTACCGCTGAGCTACGCGCCCAGGACGAGTCGACAGCCTACATTGCCCGGGGGGATGACCCGCAAACCCATATGCGGCGCGTGGTGGCCGGGCGACGGGGTGTCGCCGGGCCGGGCGGCCGGGACGGGGGCGGCGGCGGAAAGATCACGGCGCGAAACGCGAACTGACCGGCCCGTGTGTTCGTCTTCAAGCGGTGGGAGAATGACAGCCGGGCAAGGCGGATGACAGCACAGGAGAGGGACGTGACGGCGATACCTTCACAGCCGTGTTCGCCGTTCGCGGGGCAGGCGGGGCCCGCGCGCCCTCCCGGCGCCCGCCGGGACCTCGCGCCGGTACGGCCGGTGCGCCGCCCTCGTTCGTACGCCGGTGACGTGCTCACGCTCGTCACGCTGCCCCTGCTGGCCGCCCTGGCGCTTCCCGCGGCCTTCGCGGGTGGCGGCACCAGACGCTGGTTCGGCGGGCGGTCCGAGAGCCAGCGGGCCGAGGCCCAGGCCGCCAAGGACGCCGCGGCAGCGGCGTTCTACGAACTCGACACCGCCCAGCGCGACCTGCGCATCTCGATCGAGACCATCACGGCCGTGGACGACTCCCCGGCCGCCCGGCGCGTGGTCTCGGACTTCGCGGCGCTGGGACGGCGGATCGACGAGGCCAGCCAGAAGTACATCACCGCCGTCGACGCGCACGATCTCGACCGGGACGAGCTGGAGGCGTCCGTCGCGGTACGGGCCCGTACGGAACTCGTCGCCGCGAAGGACGAGCTGGCCCGGGTGAAGGCCGACCTGGACCGGTTCGAGCAGAGTCTCGGGCCACTGCTCGGCAAGGCCGAGACCCAGCTGGCCCGCCTGGCGCCTGCGGTGGAGCGCGCCCGGCAGGCACTGCTGGCCGCCTCGAACGCCCTCGATTCCGTACGGCGGTCCGGGCTGCGGGCCGACGACCTCGCCGCCCGGCTCGCCGCGCTCGGCCCCGAGCTGACCAAGCTCAACCAGGGGGCGGGGCAGCACGGCGTGCCGGAGACGCTGGAGCGTGCCGAGCGGGTCTCGCGGGAGGCCGCGGCGGTGCGCTCGGAGGCGGAGCGGCTGCCGGAGCGGGCGGCGGAGATCGACCACCGGCTCGTCTCGCTGCGGACCCGGGCACAGGCGCTGACGACCCGTGCGGGGCAGGTGGAACCGGTGCTGAGCGAGTTGCGGCGGCGATTCTCTGCGGCGTGCTGGCAGGACCTCCAGCACGTACCGGACCAGGCCGCGGAGAACGTACGGCAGGCCGAGGCGAAGCTGAACGAGGCGCGGGCCGCGCGGGAGGCGCAGCGCTGGCCGGACGCGGCCTCGCTGCTGGCGACGGTGCGCGCGCTGCTGAACAGCACGGACGAGGCGGTGTCCGCGGCCGGTGACCGGCTGCGCCGGCTGAACGCCGTGCAGAAGGATCCCCAGCAGGAGATCGACCGGACCCGGTTCGCGATCCGGGACGCGCAGCGGCTGGCCATGTCGGGCCGGACGACGCCCGACCCGCGGCAGGCCGGCCCCCTCGACGACTCCGTCGTCCGGCTCGACCGTGCGGTGGCCGCGCTGGAGGGCCGCCACCCCGACTACTGGCACTTCCTGACCGAGACGGAGGCGGTGCGGGCGACGGTGGCCCGCGTGGTCTCCCAGATCCGCGAGGAGCGCGGCGGCCCGGCCTGAGGGTCCAGGGACGCAAGGTCCGGGAACGCCGGGTCCAGGAACGGCACGTCCGGGAACGGCAGGTCCAGGGACGGCGCGGGCGGGGACAGCGGCAGCGCGGGCGGCCTCGCGGCCTCTCCACGATCCCGCCGCGCCACGCGATCCCGCAATCGTGCGACGCCCCGCGAACCCGCGACGCCCCGCCATCCCGCGACGCCCCACGGCCCTCGTGGGACTCGCCGCTCCCGGTGAGGAGGAACCGGACCGGTGCCTCCGGTGGCGTCCGGTGTCCTGACGGGGCGACGAAACACTTCGGCCGCCGGATCCCGGCGGTAGCCTGTGCGCATGCCTCGCTATGAATACCGCTGCCGGACCTGCGGTGACACCTTCGAACTGAGCCGTCCCATGGCGGAGTCCTCGGCTCCGGCGGACTGTCCCGCCGGGCACGACGACACGGTGAAGCTCCTGTCGACCGTCGCGGTCGCCACCGGCGCGTCGGCGTCCGCACCCGCCCCGCGCCCGTCCGCCGGCGGCGGAGGCGGGTGCTGCGGGGGCGGATGCTGCGGCTGACCGGCCAGGAGCTTCCGGGAGGTCCCGGGGTTCACCTCGCCCGCGCCCTCCCTCCGGCCCGGACGTCTCGTCCGGCCCGGACGTCTCGTCCGGCCCGGACGTCTCGCCCGGGCCGGACGGCCGTGTCGCTCCCAGCCCGCGGGCGACACCGACAGGTCGGGGCCCCGATCAGGCCGCGCCCTGGCGGTCGCAGGCGCTCACGAACTCGCGCAGGATCCGCTCCCCCGCCAGGACACCCCGCTCGGGCAGCGCGGTGATCGCCGGTGCCGTCCAGTCCGCCTCGGCGAGTTCGCCGTGGCCCGGACGCCAGCCGCGGTCGGCGGCGAGCAGCAGGTCGCCGTCGAGCAGCGAGTCCCCCGCCGCGAGGGTGAGGAGGGCCCCGGTGCGCCGGGCGACCTCGCGCACGGCCGCGCTCTTGGTGAGCGGCCGCGGCACGGCGTAGATCTTGCGGCCCTGCAACGAGACCGTGTAGCCGCGGTTCTCCGCCCACACGGCCAGGTCCTTGACCCACTCCTCGGGGAGCAGTTCCCGCTCCACCACCAGATAGGCGAACAGGTCCTCGGCGATCCGGTGTTTGCGCAGCCAGGCCGGGTCCGCAGTCCTCTCCAGATGCTCGCGCACCTCGTCGAGCGGCGCGCACTCGGAGGAGAGCCGCTCCTTGACGGCCGCGTGCCAGTCGGGGTCGGAGACACCGTCGACGAGCAGATGACCGCCGTTGGCGCAGATCGCGTACTCGGGGGCGGGACCGGGCAGGTTGATGCGCTGGTACTGCTTGCGGGTGCGGGTCGTGGTGGGCACGAAGTACGCGATGTCGCCGAGTTCGGTGAGCAGCCCGGCGGCCGTCTCCGTCATGTACGACAGGGGTTTGTTCTCGTGCACCTCGACGCACAGCAGCCGGGGCGCGCGGGCGTCCGGCATGGTGAGCGCGAGGGCGGCGGAGGAGTAGATGAGGGTACGGTCGAGGTCGCTGGCGACGAGCACCTTGGGCGCGGACATCAGAGGGTCACCGCCTTGCCGTCGGCACCGGTCGCGCCGCGCGTGTACTTCGGGTGGATCAACCCCACGCAGGTGTAAGGGAGTTCCTCGACCTCCTCGACGGGTACCCCGCGCTGTCCGGCGAGCAGCCGGACGTGGTCGAGGTCGGCGCCCGCTCCGGCGCGCGCGAGGATCTTCCAGGGGACCCGGCGCAGCAGCACCCGGGTGGTCTCGCCGACGCCCGGCTTGACGAGGTTCACGTCGTGGATCTCGTACTCCTCGCTGATGCGCTCGACCGCGGCCCAGCCCTCCCAGGTGGGGGTGCGGTCGGCGGCGAGGAGTTCCTTCGCCCGGTCGCGGGCGGATTCGGCGACGTCGGGGAAGTGGGCGGCGACGGCGTCGAGGAACTCGACGGAGACGTCGGAGCCGGCGAGCTCGCGGTAGAACTTCGCGCCGTGGAAGTCGTGTTCGCCGACCAGGTCGGCGCGCAGGACGGTGCGTGAGATCAGTCCGGAGACGGTCGAGTTGAGGCAGGCGGAGGGGATGAGGAAGTCCTCGCGGGTGCCGTACGTGCGCACGCAGGAGCCCGGGTCGGCGAGCACCGCTATCTCCGGGTCGAAGCCGGTGATGCCCTCGGCCTCCTCGAACTCCTCGATGGCGTCGGCGAGTTCGCGGGTGATGGCGCCCTTGCCCGTCCAGCCGTCGACGAAGACGACGTCGGCCGGGTCGTGGTGGGCGGCCAGCCAGCGCAGCGCGTTGGCGTCGATGCCCCGGCCGCGGACGATGGAGACGGCGTAGTGCGGCAGGTCCAGGCCGTGCTGGTGCTGGGCCCAGCGGCGCATCAGGACACCGACCGGGGTGCCGGCGCGGGCCAGGGACACCAGGACGGGGCGCGGGGAGCGGTCGGCGAGCACGAGTTCGGTCACGGCGCCGACGGCCTCGGCGATCCGGGCGGCGGAGGCGGTGAGGGCGGCCTGGAAGAGCTCCTGGTACTCGGGGCTCGGCTGGTACTCGACCGGCAGCGACTCGGCGTAGTGGGCTCCGCCGCTCTGGATGGCCTCCTCGCGCTCCTCGGTGGGCGCCTCCAGCGTCACGTCCGACAAGTCCCGCAGCAGCCAGCCGACTTCGTCGGGGGCGTACGAGGAGAAGGCGGGGCCGCGGAGGGGCTCGGGCAGCATGGAGGGCCTTTCGGTGGACGGCCGTGCGGGCGCGTACGAGGGCACGACGGCGAGCAGGACGTGCGGGGTGTGTGCCGCCAACTGTGCCAACAGGCCGTCGGGAGCGTGCAGTTCGGGGGTGTCGGCGGTGGAGTCGACCACCGCGACGACGGCGTCGAAGCCGGCGCCCGCGACGTTGTAGGCGTAGCGCTCCCCCGGCCCGTCGTCCGGGTCGTCGTGGGCGGGGAAGGCGATGCGGCTGCGGATGGCGTAGCCGGGGTCGTCGAGGGCGAGCACCGGGGAGCGGGTGGTGGTGGAGAAGCGCACCTCGGCGGGGAGCGTCCGCTCCAGTTCGTGGGCCAGGCGCAGCGGCGCGTACATCAGTTCCTCGAAGCCGAGGACCAGGACGCGCTCCGCGCCGTCGGGCAGGGCGTCGGCGAGCCGTGCCGCCATGGCGGGCAGGGCCGCCTCCAGGCGTATTCGGTGTCCGGGTGTGAACCCGTGCCGTCCGCCGTCGGGGAGGCCGTGCGGCCAGCCGAGGCCGACGCGGACGGCCGGGGCGGCGGAGTCGGCGGCGGGAGCTGCCGGTTCGCGCTGGTCGCCCTCTTCGTGCCGGGCGGGCTGCTCGTAGCGGGCGACCAGGGCCGTTCCCCTGGCCAGGACGTCCTCGGGCAGGCGCACCGTGCCCGAGGCGGCCGCGACCAGGTCCACCCGGGCGCCGATGTCCCCGGCGAACTTCTCGAAGCGCGCGTGGTCGGCCGGTGAGCGCATGTCGACCAGTGCCACGACGACGTACCGCTCGCGCGGATAGCGCCGGTGCAGGTCGCGGATCGTGTTGAGGACGGTGTTGCCGGTGGAGAACTCGTCGTCGACGAGGACCAGCGGACCGGAGCCCGCGAGCAGTCCCGGGTCCTCGGGAAGCAGGAGGTGCGAGGTGGCGTGCGAGTGGGACTCCTCGAAGCCGCCCGCCTGGCGGACCCCGCGGACCGGGCGGCGCGTGGAGTGGAGGTAGGGCGCTACGCCGATCCCGTCCGCGACCGAGTGGCCGAGCCCGGTGGCCGTCTCGGCGTACCCGAGGACGACGGCCGCGCGGGCGTCCTCGGTGCCCAGCAGCTCACGCACCCGCCGCCCGAGCTCGACGCCGTACCCGTGGATCACGGCCGGAGACTGCGGCACGTGCTTGCCCAGGACGTTCGAGACGAGCAGGTGGGCCCGCTTGGGGTTGCGCCGCAGCGCGAGCCCGAGCAGGCCGCTCAGGCCCTCGTCGCCGACGAGCTCGACACCGAGCCGCTCGGCGACCCAGGTCCCCGTCCACACCGCGTCCCGCGGGGCGCCGGCGCGGTCCGGGCCGCTGCCGCCGTCCGGGCCGCTGCCGGGGTGGTTAGGGTCGTGTGCTGGGGTGTTCATCTGTTCCTTGCTGTCGGGGGTGCGCTTCGCTCGGCCGGGCCCGCTCACGCCAGGATTCCGGCGGTGAGCAGCTCGACGAAGCCGATGTCCTCGTGGGCGACCCCGAAGACCTCGGCGCGCAGCAGGGTGCGCTCGGCCCAGGCGCGATGCGGCTTCACCTCGTTCATTTTGTTCGTGTACGCCGATCTCAGTACACCCCCACCGCCGCGCTCCGGCCTGAGGATGTCCTGGGCGTCGCTGTATTCCTCGTGGCTGACCACGGACAGCGCGTGGACGGGCGGCACGTGCGAGGGGTGGATACAGGTCTTGCCCATGAGCCCGTTGGCCTGGTCGAGCGCGATCTCGCGCAGCAGGCCGTCCATGGCGTGTTCGAGCAGCTTCTCGCGCAGTTTCTCCGCCTCGCCCTCGAGGAAGGGGCTGCGGCGCAGCTGGGGCTTGAACATGCGCTCCTGGACGCGGAAGTACTCCCAGACGGGCCCGGTGACGGTGAAGCCGGTGCCGTCGGCCCGGCCCAGCATGTTCACCACGTCGGCGATCACGGAGGCGACCACCTGGACGTCGTAGGCGGTCATGTCGGGGGCGCGGCGCAGCCCGTACGAGGAGCAGAAGTCGGTGACGCCGAGGCGCAGCGCGAGGACGCGGTCGCGGTACTTGTCGACGGCGCGGGAGATGCCCTCCAGGGTCTCCACGCGCGATTCGCGGTAGAGCAGCTCGGGCGACTCCAGGACGGGCATGGCGAAGAGCCTGCGGCCGCTCTCCGCCTCGGCGGTGGTGAGGGCCTCCAGGAACGGCGTGCCGCGTTCCTCGGTGAATTTCGGCATGACGAATCCGGACAGCAGCCGGACGGCGGGGCCCAGGCGCCGTACGAGGTCGGGGATCTGTTCGGGGAAGCGGACCCGTACGAACAGCAGGGGCAGTTCGCCGGTGTCGGGGCGGGCCGCGAGGTCCTCGAACTGGCGGACCAGGTTCTCCTCGGCGCCCACGACCTCGGAGTCGTCGATGGAGTCCTCCAGGCACAGGACCATCGAGACCACACCGCGTGTGGTCTGTTTGACGATGTCGTCGGCCAGGGTGGGCCGGGTGGCCGGGCTGTAGAGCGTCGCCCCGAGGGCCGCGGCCAGCACTCTGGCCGGAGAGTCGGACGTGAAGACGCCGGGCTCCCGGTGGAAGAGGCGCTGCCGCTCCTCAGGGGTGACGTGACCGAAATGACGCATGGGACTCCCCCGCGGCGGCTAGGTGGCCGAATGTGATGTGGCCGGTAATAGTACGTACGGATTCATGTCTGGGATTCCCACCGGGCGTGAAGTTCAGGTAACTCCGCCATGTCCATCACCGGCCGGTTCCGGAACGACCCCACATTGTCGTGACCAGGACCGACAGGGCAGGATGACGGCATGACGCACGCGATGCTGAAAGGGTCGAACGTCCCGCTGGACGCCACAGCGGTGCGCGCCGTCCTGCGCTGGACGCCCGGTCAGGGTGTCCCCGATGTCGATGCCTCCGCGCTGCTCCTCGGCCCCGACGGTCGTGTGCGATCCGACGAGGACTTCGTCTTCTACAACCAGCCCCGCCATCCGTCGGGCAAGGTGTGGCGGCTCGGCAAGAAGCGCGGCGCCGAGGGCCTCACCGACACGATCCAGACGGATCTGACGGGTGTCGAGTCCGGCGTGGGACAGATTCTCCTGGTCGCATCGGCCGACGACGTCACCTTCGATCACGTACGCGATCTGCGCATTCTGCTGTACGACGCGGCCGTCGCGGACGGTGAACCTCTGGCGTACTTCGACATCAAGCCGGAGACCGGTGCGGAGACCGCGCTGATCTGTGGCGAGCTGTACCGGCGCGGTGACGGCTGGAAGTTCCGGGCGCTCGGCGAGGGCTACTCCAACGGGCTGGTGGGCCTCGCGACCGATTTCGGGATCTCGGTGGACGAGTCCGAGGCCGGCGGCGTGCCGGCTTCGGGTGCCGCGCCCGAGCAGGGCGCCTGGGCCGCGCCGGCCACGGCTCCCGAGACCTCGATGCCGCTGCCGCCCGAGCACTCCGCCCCGGTCACGCAGCAGGCCCCCGTGCCGCAGCAGCCCGCCTACGGCTACCCGGGGCCCGCGGCGGCCGCGACGGGCCCCGCGTACGGGTACCCGCAGCCCGCCGGACGGCAGGCGGATCCTTCCGCCTACGGCTACCCGCAGCCGCAGAGCGCGCCGGCCACGCAGCCCGCGTACGGCTTCCCGCAGGCGGTCGGTGCCGGACCTGACCCGGACTTCCGGCTGCCGCCGCAGGGACCGCAGTTCATCGGCCGCTGAGGCAGGTGGGGCCGGTTGGGCCGAAGGCTCCGCCGGGGGCCGCGAGGCAGGTGAAACCAGCAGGGCCGAAGGGGCCTGTGGGGGCGCCGAGGCCCGTGGTTCCGGTAAGGGTGCGTGCCGGCGGCCGGCCGGGCCCGGGCGGGCGCTAACGGTCGGCCTTCGACTTGTATCCGCGGCCCCACTGGAGCCCCCAGCCGTAGAGCCGGTCGAGTTCGGCCTGGAAGCCGTACACGAACCGGACCTCGCGGCGCACGGTCACCTCGCCCTTGTTGCACTCGATCATGACGACGGCGCAGGAACGGGCCTGCGGATGGCGTTCCTCCAGGCCGATCTCGATACGCGGGCCGTTGCTCGGGTAGAGCGTGATGATGGCGTGCGTACGGTCGAAGGCCGGGGTCTTGTCGTAGATGTAGACGAAGACCAGCAGGCGTTTGATGTCGTCGCGGTGGTCGAGGTTGACGTAGGCCGTCTCGCCCGATCCGGAGCCGAAGCGGTCGTCGCCGCTGAGCTTGACGAACGGCGGGGCGTTGAGCTCCCCGAAGAAGCTGCCGAGCGGCTGGACGACGCCCTTGGTGCCATCGGTCAGCTCGTACATGACACCGAGGTCGAGGTCGACGTTGACCATGCTCTGGGTGTGCGCCTGGACCACTTCCGGCTTGAAGGTCCGGAAAGGATGGCGCAGCAGGCTGCCGCGCTGCGGGCCCCCGATGTCGGAGGTGCGCATCCGCCAGGACAGGTTGATGCGCAGGTTGCCGCTGGCCGCGCCCTGCTTGGTGAGCGAGACCGTGTGGTTGCGCTTGTTCATTTCGATGGAGTTGGACGCGGCACTGCCGGAGTCGAAATCCGCCGAGCGGCCGCGCCACAGGTCCTGCCAGATGCCCATTCGGCCCCCCACGTCCGTCGGTATGCGGCGGGGCGGCCGCCGGAGGACTCGTCCTCTGCGACCGCCCCGCTCAGAGCGTTCCTCAGCCGGAGGGGTGTCACACCCCGGACGAGACCTCAGCCTTCTCGTCCGAGGCCGGGGCTTTTCCCTCGGCCTCGGCGAGGGTCTTGTTGCGGCGCACGGACGACCAGAAGGACAGGGCGATCAGGACGACGCCGACGAGTCCGGTGATGACCTCGTTGATCTCGTACTGGATGGTGACCATGAGGATCACGGCCAGGGCGCCGATCGCGTAGTGGGCGCCGTGCTCCAGGTAGACGTAGTCGTCGAGGGTGCCCTGGCGGACCAGGTAGACGGTGAGCGAGCGGACGTACATGGCGCCGATGCCCAGGCCGAGCGCCATCAGCACGATGTCGTTGGTGATGGCGAAGGCGCCGATGACGCCGTCGAAGGAGAACGAGGCGTCCAGGACCTCCAGGTAGAGGAACATGAAGAACGCGGCCTGGCCGGCGAGGACGACGGCGGGCTTCTTCTTGCCGGTGCGCTCGGCCTCCTCCTCGGCCTCGTGCTCCCGCTCCTCGTCCTCCTCCAGCCTGTCCTCGAAGTAGCCGGAGAGTCCGCCGACGATCATGTACGTGATCAGACCGGCGATGCCGGAGACCAGGACCGTCTGCGCCTTGTCGACGTGGCCGCCGCCGTGCTGGTGGGCGTGGACCGCGAAGGTCATGGAGGTGACGAGCAGGACGATCAGGGCGACGCAGACGGACAGCATGTCGACCTTGCCGAGCTTGGCCAGCGGCCGCTCGATCCAGCGCAGCCACTGGATGTCCCGGTCCTCGAAGATGAAGTCGAGGAAGATCATGAGCAGGAACATGCCACCGAAGGCGGCGATCGACGGGTGGGCGTCGGTCACCAGCTGCTGGTACTTGTCCTTGTCGTTCAGCGCGAGATCGACCGCGTCGATCGGGCCGATCTTGGCGCTGATGGCGACGATCACGACGGGGAAGACCAGGCGCATGCCGAAGACGGCGATCAGCACACCCACCGTGAGGAAGATCTTCTGCCAGAAGGCATTCATCTTCTTCAGGATTCCGGCGTTGACCACCGCGTTGTCGAAGGACAGCGAGATCTCCAGGACGGCCAGGATCGCCACGATGCCGAAGGCGGTCCACCCCCCGTAGACGGCCGCCGCGGCCAGACCGAGCGCGGTGATCGCGAACGACCAGCCGAAGGTTTTCAGAAGCACTGGCTACCCAATCATCGTGTGGTGGGGGCACCCCCAAGCGCAGGCCCGGGGGGTGTGCAACCCCCGTGCCGTACTCGGCTTTACCTACTGTTGACCACGAAGTCTAAGGGGCCGCCTTCGGCTGATACAGGTGGGTCTAGGAAACATTGACCCCGAAGTCGAGTGCGATGCCCCGCAGACCTGATGCGTACCCCTGGCCGACCGCGCGGAACTTCCATTCGCTGTTGTAGCGGTAGACCTCGCCGAAGATCATCGCCGTTTCGGTGGAGGCATCCTCGGAAAGGTCGTAACGGGCGAGTTCCTGGCCGTCGGCCTGGTTGACGACCCGGATGAACGCGTTGCTGACCTGGCCGAAGGTCTGGCCGCGGTTGTCCGCGTCATGGATGGAGACCGGGAAGACGATCTTGTCGACGACGGCGGGGACCTTGGCGAGGTCGATCAGGATCGACTCGTCGTCGCCCTCACCCTCACCGGTGAGGTTGTCGCCGGTGTGTTCGACGGAGCCGTCCGGGCTCTTGAGCTGGTTGTAGAAGATGAACCACTCGTCCCCGAGGACCCGGCCGCCGCTGCACAGCAGCGCGCTGGCGTCGAGGTCGAAGTCGGCTCCGGTGGTGGAGCGCGCGTCCCATCCGAGCCCGATCATCACATTCGTGAGGTTCGGTGCGGCCTTCGAGAGGGAGACATTGCCCCCCTTGGCGAGCGTGACGCCCATGATGCTGGTCCTCCCCGAGGTTCGATCTTCACTTGGTGCGGCCGGTCCGGTGCCGCACCGAGGCGGTGCGGCACCGGACCGGGATGCCCGAGGGCTGTGGCTCAGACGTTGACGCCGAAGTCCTGCGCGATGCCGCGCAGGCCCGAGGCGTAGCCCTGGCCGATGGCGCGGAACTTCCACTCGGCGCCGTTGCGGTAGAGCTCGCCGAAGACCATCGCGGTCTCCGTCGAGGCGTCCTCGGAGAGGTCGTAGCGCGCGATCTCCGCCTCGCCGGCCTGGTTCACCACGCGGATGTAGGCGTTGCGGACCTGGCCGAAGGACTGCTGGCGGTTCTCGGCCTCGTAGATGGAGACCGGGAACACGATCTTCGAGACGTCGGCGGGAACGGCGGCGAGGTTGACCTTGATCTGCTCGTCGTCGCCCTCGCCCTCACCGGTGATGTTGTCCCCGGTGTGCTCCACCGAGCCGTCCGGGCTCTTCAGGTTGTTGAAGAACACGAAGTTCTGGTCGGTGCTGACCTTGCCGTCCGCGTTCGTGAGGATGGCGCTGGCGTCGAGGTCGAAGTCCACACCGGTGGTCGTACGGGCGTCCCATCCCAGACCGACGATGACCGCGGTCAGTCCCGGGGCCTCCTTCGACAGCGATACGTTGCCGCCCTTGCTGAGGCTGACTCCCACGAGTCCTCCCAATGGTGTTCAGGGGCGGGGAGCCCCGTAGGTGCGTTGGTATCGGATCAACGGTTCGATCCTAGTGACGGGTTCCCGTGCCCCGCAGGGCTTGGAACCGAAGAATCACAGGGTGTCGAGCGCCTTGACGTACTCGTTCAGGT
The DNA here is from genome assembly GCF_037940415.1 of Streptomyces sp. f51. Taxonomy (NCBI): domain Bacteria; kingdom Bacillati; phylum Actinomycetota; class Actinomycetes; order Kitasatosporales; family Streptomycetaceae; genus Streptomyces; species Streptomyces sp. f51. The sequence goes on from NZ_CP149798.1 coordinate 2,143,825, forward strand.
CACGCGCGTCCGGCAGCGCGTTGACGACGGTCCAGCGGACGACGCCCTCCTTGTCGATGATGAACGTGCCGCGCACGGCGCAGCCCTTGTCCTCGTCGAAGACGCCGTAGGCGCGCGAAATGTTGCCGTGCGGCCAGAAGTCGGAGAGCAGCGGGTATTCCAGGCCCTCCTGCTCGGCGAAGACGCGCAGGGTGTGGATGGAGTCGTTGGAGACCGCGAGGAGCTGGGTGTCGCGGTCGGTGAACTGCGGCAGGTTGTCGCGCAGGGAGCACAGCTCGCCCGTGCACACGCCGGTGAAGGCGAAGGGATAGAAGAGCAGTACGACGTTCTTCTCGCCACGGAAGTCGGACAGCTTCACGGTGGCGCCGTGGTTGTCCTTCAGCTCGAAGTCCGGGGCCTTGCTGCCGACCTCGACGGCCATAGTCACTCGCTTCCCTTCCAAGGGTCTGTTCGGGTGACGACCAGCGTACGCAGTGATCGGCTCGTGGCGGCGGCGCGACCCCGGCGGGGTCCCCCGGGTGCCGCCTCCGGGCATGCGTGAGGCCCCCGCCGAGGTGGCTCGGCGGGGGCCTCACGGATGTTCTGGCTTACAGACGGGGCGCAGCTCAGCGCTTCGACTTGGGGGTGGCCAGGCGGGTGCCCGACCAGTCCTTGGCGACGGAGATGCTCTTCGTCTGGGAGAGGCCGGCTGTCTGTGCGGCATCACTGATGTCGCTGGGCTCGACGTAACCGTCCCTGCCGGTCTTCGGGGTCAGCAGCAGGATGTTGCCGCCGTCCTCAAGGAGACCGATGACGTCCACCAGCGCGTCCGTGAGATCGCCGTCCTCGTCCCGGAACCACAACAGCACCACGTCGGCGACGTCGTCGTAGTCCTCGTCGACCAGATCCTGGCCGATCAGAGTTTCGATGCTTTCACGGAGCTCGTTGTCAACGTCGTCGTCGAAGCCGATCTCCTGGACCACCTGTCCGGGCTCGAACCCCAGCCTGGCGGCCGGGTTGGTCCGCTCCTCCGCGTGGTCCGCGGTCGCGCTCACGGCTTGCCTCCTGATCATGTTTCGGAATTGGGGTCACCCTCTGCTCGTCCAGAGCCGGGGGATGTCAGCCACGCGCGTACGCGAAGCGTTGGCCGTAGTCCACACGGGCGGAGCGGATCGCGCAAGTACCCGGCCGTCGAGACCGCCGAAACGGTGACGATCCTGGCAGTGCCGACGCAACTCCCGGCGGGCCATCATGACGCCGCGTGACGGGCACCACACACTTCTGCCCCATTTATCCCCTTCGGAACCCTTGGGGCGTGCGAAAGCCGAACGGCTTTGCGGAACGCGTCACGCCCTGAGCGTATCGTTACGTTTTGGTCGAGACCGCCCCAACGGTCCGGACGAGCGTCTCGGTTACCTCCAGGTAGAGATGACGTAGGCGTTCGCGGGGTACACGATGGGATCGGTGCAGACGCGGGGAAAACCCACCGAACACAGCCCTCCGACAGCGAAGGAACAGCGTGGCTCCCGGATCCGATCGCAACCCGATCATCATTGGCGGCCTTCCCAGCCAGGTCCCGGACTTCGACCCCGAGGAGACTCAGGAGTGGCTCGACTCGCTCGACGCCGCCGTCGACGAGCGCGGCCGCGAGCGGGCCCGCTATCTGATGCTGCGGCTGATCGAGCGGGCCCGTGAGAAGCGCGTGGCCGTGCCCGAGATGCGCAGCACGGACTACGTCAACACGATCGCCACCAAGGACGAGCCGTTCTTCCCCGGCAACGAGGAGATCGAGCGCAAGGTCCTGAACGCGACCCGCTGGAACGCCGCCGTGATGGTGTCCAGGGCGCAGCGCCCCGGTATCGGGGTCGGCGGCCACATCGCGACCTTCGCCTCCTCGGCCTCGCTCTACGACGTCGGCTTCAACCACTTCTTCCGCGGCAAGGACGAGGGCGACGGCGGCGACCAGATCTTCTTCCAGGGGCACGCCTCGCCGGGCATCTACGCCCGCGCGTTCCTCCTCGACCGGCTCTCCGAGCAGCAGCTCGACGCGTTCCGGCAGGAGAAGTCGAAGGCACCGTACGGACTGTCGTCGTACCCGCACCCGCGGCTGATGCCGGACTTCTGGGAGTTCCCGACCGTGTCGATGGGCCTCGGCCCGCTCGGCGCGATCTTCCAGGCGCGGATGAACCGCTACATGGAGGCGCGCGGTATCGCGGACACCTCCAAGTCCCACGTCTGGGCGTTCCTCGGCGACGGCGAGATGGACGAGCCGGAGTCGCTCGGCCAGCTGTCGATCGCCGCGCGCGAGGGCCTGGACAACCTGACCTTCGTCGTGAACTGCAACCTCCAGCGCCTCGACGGCCCGGTGCGCGGCAACGGCAAGATCATCCAGGAGCTGGAGTCGCAGTTCCGGGGCGCCGGCTGGAACGTGATCAAGCTGGTCTGGGACCGCACCTGGGACCCGCTGCTCGCGCAGGACCGCGACGGGGTGCTCGTCAACCGGCTGAACACCACGCCGGACGGCCAGTTCCAGACGTACGCCACGGAGACGGGCGCGTACATCCGCGACCACTTCTTCGGGGACGACCACCGGCTGCGCGCGATGGTCGAGAGCATGACCGACGACCAGATCCTGCACCTGGGGCGCGGCGGCCACGACCACAAGAAGATCTTCGCGGCGTTCTCGGCGGCCAAGGCGCACGCGGGCCAGCCGACGGTGATCCTGGCGCAGACGGTCAAGGGCTGGACGCTCGGCCCGAACTTCGAGGGCCGCAACGCCACGCACCAGATGAAGAAGCTGACGGTCGCCGACCTCAAGGGCTTCCGCGACCGGCTGCACCTGCCGATCTCCGACAAGGAGCTGGAGGACGGCGCGCCGCCGTACTACCACCCGGGCCGGAACTCGGAGGAGATCCAGTACATGCACGACCGCCGCAGGAGTCTCGGCGGGTACGTGCCCACGCGTGTCGTGCGTTCGAAGCCACTGGCCCTGCCCGAGGACAAGACGTACGCGAGCGTGAAGAAGGGTTCGGGTCAGCAGTCCATCGCCACGACCATGGCGTTCGTGCGGCTGCTCAAGGACCTCATGCGGGACAAGGAGATCGGCAAGCGCTTCGTGCTGATCGCGCCGGACGAGTACCGCACGTTCGGCATGGACTCGTTCTTCCCGAGCGCGAAGATCTACAACCCGCTCGGCCAGCAGTACGAGTCGGTGGACCGTGAGCTGCTGCTCGCGTACAAGGAGTCGCCGACCGGTCAGATGCTGCACGACGGCATCTCCGAGGCGGGCTGCACGGCCTCGCTGATCGCCGCGGGTTCGGCGTACGCCACGCACGGCGAGCCGCTGATCCCGGTGTACGTCTTCTACTCGATGTTCGGTTTCCAGCGGACGGGTGACCAGTTCTGGCAGATGGCCGACCAGCTGGCGCGCGGTTTCGTCCTGGGCGCGACCGCGGGGCGGACGACGCTGACCGGTGAGGGCCTCCAGCACGCGGACGGCCACTCGCAGCTGCTCGCCTCCACGAACCCGGGCTGTGTCGCCTACGACCCGGCGTTCGGCTTCGAGATCGCGCACATCGTCCAGGACGGTCTGCGCCGTATGTACGGCTCCTCCGAGGAGCACCCGCACGGCGAGGACGTCTTCTACTACCTCACCGTCTACAACGAGCCGCTCCAGCACCCGGCGGAGCCGGAGAACGTGGACGCGGAGGGCATCCTGAAGGGCCTCCACCGCTTCAGCGAGGGCACCTCGGGCACCATCCCCGCTCAGATCATGGCGTCCGGCATCGGCGTCACCTGGGCGCTGGAGGCGCAGCGGATCCTCGCCGAGGAGTGGAACGTGCGGGCCGACGTCTGGTCGGCGACCTCCTGGAACGAGCTGCGGCGCGAGGCGGTCGAGGTGGAGCGGCACAACCTGCTGCACCCGGAGGAGGAACAGCGCGTCCCGTACGTGACGCGGAAGCTGTCCTCCGCCCAGGGTCCGTTCGTGGCCGTCTCCGACTGGATGCGCTCGGTTCCCGACCAGATCTCCCGGTGGGTGCCCGGCACCTACCAGTCACTCGGCGCGGACGGCTTCGGCTTCGCGGACACGCGCGGCGCGGCCCGGCGCTTCTTCCACATCGACGCCCAGTCGATCGTGGTCGCGGTGCTGACCGAGCTGGCCCGTGAGGGCAAGGTCGACCGGTCGGTGCTGAAGCAGGCGGTCGACCGCTATCAGCTGCTCGACGTGCGGGCGGCCGACCCGGGCGCCGCGGGCGGCGACGCGTAGGCGGGAGCGGGGCGGGCGAGGGGGCGAGGGCCGTGGGCCCGCCGCCCCCTCGCCGTTTTCTTTCTACGATGCGGGCATGAGCGAAGAATCGGCGCAGGCCCGTTGGGAGCTGCTGACGCAGCGGCCCCTGCTCGTCCTCGCGGTGGCGTTCGCCCTCGGGTACGCCGTGCCGATCGTGGACAACGACGCCGGCCGTCCGGTGACCCTGACCTGCACGCTGGTGGAGTGGGTCGTGTGGGGGGCCTTCGCCGTCGACTACCTGGTCCGCCTCGCGCTGGCCCGGGAGCGGCGCGCCTTCGTCCGCGGCCACTGGCTCGACCTGTGCGCCGTGATCCTGCCGATCCTCCAGCCGCTGCGGCTGCTGCGGCTGGTCTCCACGCTGATGCTGGTGGGGCGGCGCGCCCGGATGGCCTCGCAGATCCGGCTGACGACGTACGTCGGCGGCGCGGTCGTCGGCCTGCTGATGTTCGGCTCGCTCGCCGTGCTGTCGGTGGAGCGCGACTCACCGAACGGGAACATCAAGACGCTGGGTGACGCGGTGTGGTGGTCGTTCACGACGATGACGACCGTGGGGTACGGCGATCACGCGCCGACAACAGGGATGGGCCGTGTCATCGCGGTGGGCCTGATGCTGTCGGGGATCGCCCTGCTCGGTGTGGTCACCGCGAACATCGCCGCCTGGTTCATCTCCCGGTTCGACAAGGACGACGTGGAGGAGCGGCGCCAGACCGCGGCGATCGAGGAGCTCGCGGCGCAGGTGCAGGCACTGCGGGCCGAGGTCGCCGCGCTCTCCTGCGTCCCGGGGATCCTGCCGCACCCCGTGTCGGCGGGGTCGGAGGAACACTCCCCCGGCTGACGGCCGTGGGCCCGCGCACCGCTCGGGAGCGGTGCGCGGGCCCACGGGTGCGGGGCGTCAAGGCCGGTGTCAGAGCAGGCCGTTGCCCGGTCCGCCGCCCAGCCAGATGATCGCCAGGAGGGTGTCTATCGCTCCCAGCACCAGGGCTATCAGGGCCGGCACCGGGCCCGATCCGGTCCAGCGGCGGCCCATGGCGAGCCATCCGCAGACCATCGCGGCCGGCCCGAGGACGATGCCCAGTGCGAAGAAGCCGGCCACCGCGCACACGGTGCCGATGATCCCCAGGGTCGCGCTGTCCGGCCCGGTCCGTGATCCTGTACGGCCACGTGAACGGGGGTACCTGCGCGTACCGTTTCCGAAGCCCGCCATCATCAACTCCTGAACTCCCGTGACCTGTCGGTCGGTTCGGGTCGATGGACCGGGTACCCCCGTTTCACGCTGGCAGACCCGCCCGTTGCCCGGGCGGGTCCGTCACGGAGGCGGGAGGCGTCAGATGTGACCGACGCCCGCGCCCGCCTCGGCGTTCTCGCCGCGCTTGGTGAGCAGCGCGACGAAGACGGCCACGACGGCGACCACGGCGGCGACGAGGCACGCGAGGCTCATGCCGGAGATGAACGTGTCGTGCGCGACCACCGAGATCTTCGCCGCTATCGCCTCCGGCGTGCCCTTGGCCACCGGCGCCGCGCCCTGCTGCACGGCCTGCGAGGCCAGGGCCTCCTGCGCGTCGGTGAGCTTGGGCAGGCCGGCCGCGACCCAGTTGCCCGCGAGGTCGTTGTCGACCTTCGAGGCCATCACGGCGCCCAGGACGGCCGTGCCGAGGCTGCCGCCGATCTGCATGGCGGCCTGCTGGAGACCGCCGGCGACACCGGAGAGCTCCATCGGGGCGTTGCCGACGATGACCTCGGTGGCGCCGACCATGACCGGCGCGAGGCCGAAGCCGAGGAGCGCGAACCAGATGGACATCAGGCCGCTGGAGGTGTCGGCCTTCAGCGTCGACATGCCGTACATGGCGATCGCGGTGGCCGCCATGCCGCTGGCGAGCGGGATGCGCGGGCCGAGCTTGGTGATGGCCAGGCCCGCGAGCGGGGAGCCGACGATCATCATGCCGGTGAGCGGGAGCAGGTGCAGGCCCGCGTCGACCGGGCTCATGCCGTGCACGTTCTGGAGGTAGAACGTCACGAAGAACAGGCCGCCCATGAAGGCGATGGCCATGAGCACCATCAGCACCACACCCGCCGAGAGCGGGACGGAGCGGAAGAGGCCGAGCGGGATCAGCGGCTCCTTCACGCGGGTCTCCCAGAAGGAGAACAGCCCGAAGCCGAGGACGGACAGACCGATGAAGAGCCAGGTCTTGCCGTCGCCCCAGCCCCAGGACGGGGCCTTGATCAAGGCCCACACCAGGCAGAACATCGCGCCGGACAGCAGCACGATGCCAAGGATGTCGAAGGAGCGCGGGGCGTTCTCGGCGCGGTGGTCCAGCAGGATCAGCAGGCCGAGCGTGAGGGCGATCAGGCCGACGGGCACGTTGATGAAGAACACCGACTGCCAGCTGACGTGCTGGACGAGCAGACCGCCGAGGATCGGGCCGCCCGCGGTGGAGGCGCCGATGACCATGCCCCAGATGCCGATGGCCATGTTCAGCTTCTCGGCCGGGAAGGTCGCGCGGAGCAGGCCGAGCGCGGCCGGCATGAGCAGCGCGCCGAACAGGCCCTGGAAGACGCGGAAGGTGACCACGAGGGCGATGGTGTGCGACAGGCCGATCGCGCCGGACGCGGCGGCGAAGCCGGTCACACCGATCAGGAAGGTCTGCCGGTGGCCGAAGCGGTCGCCGAGCTTGCCCGCGGTGATGAGGGAGACCGCGAGGGCGAGGAAGTAGGCGTTGGTGATCCACTGGACGTCGGCGAAGGTGGCGCCGAGGTCCTTGGCGATGGCCGGGTTGGCGATGGCCACGATGGTGCCGTCGAGGGCCACCATCATCACCCCGACCGCGACGGTGATGAGGGTGAACCAGGGGTGGCCTCGCAGGCCCCGGGCGGGAGCGCCGTCCGCCGGGGCGGCGGGTGCCTCGCCCCCCTGTCCCGTCGTCTCGATGGTGGTCTGACTAGTCATGCGCGGGAGGCTAGTGACAGCCACTGACAATTGACAAACCGATTCACAAGTCGGTAACTGTCACGTCACTCACAGATAGGCTGAACTGGGCGAACTGTTGGCGAAGGAGAAGTGCGGCACCATGACGGACACGGTCCCCCCGGCTCACGCGCCGCGTCCCGGGCTGCGGGAACGCAAGAAGCAGCGCACCCGGGACGCTCTGCTGCGGGCCGCCCTCGAACTGTTCACCTCGCAGGGGTACGAGCGGACCACCGTCGACGAGATCGCCGAGGCCGTCGACGTCTCCCAGCGCACCTTCTTCCGCTACTTCGCCGGCAAGGAGGACGCCGCCCTGTTCCTCCAGCGGCTCACCGAGTCGCATTTCATCGCCGCGGTGCGCGAACGACCGGCCCACGAGGCCCCGTTGGAGGCGCTGCGCCGTGCGGTCCTGGAGAGCTGGGACACCATCGGCGAGGCGATCGAGGAGGTGGTGCCCATCGAACTGCACATGCGCACCTACCGGTTGATCGAGTCGACTCCCGCGCTGCTCGCCGTGCATCTGCGCCGCTCCGAGGAGATCGAGGAGGAGATCGCGCGGCTCATCGCCGACCGCGAGGGCCTCGACGTGGACACGGACCCGCGCCCGCGCATCGCGGTCGCGGTGTTCGGCGGCGTGATGCGGGTCACGGGCCGCATGTGGGGCGCGGGCGAGGACACCAGCGTCGAGGCGATCCGCGAGCTGACCGCGGCCTATCTCGACCATGTGGGGCCCGCGTTGGCGGAGAAGTGGGACACCGCACCGCGGTGACGACGGGTGACGTCGCGTGACTCTTCGTGACGTCACGTCACCTCGGGGCGGTCCGCACCCCTCGTACGGAACCTCGCGCACACCCGCGCTCGTTGTTACGGATGACACCCGGCGAGTTGTTCCGCGAGGGACTCCACGGAATCACAACACCCCCATACGCAGCGTCACATATCGCACACGCGTAGCAGAAATGTCCGTACACAGTGTGACCATTTAACTCAAACTGAACCCGGTTTGCCCCAATCACCCCATCAGAAACGTGATCCCAGTCACTCGTTTAACGGGAGGCTCCCCACTTCTCCTAGGGTGTCCTCTCAGTGACTTCCTTCGACACCACCCCCCAACTCAACGTCTGGCGCGCACTGCTCGCGCTGGCCGTGGTGTTCGTGATGCTGGCCACCAGTGGCTGGACCGCGATCCACAGCCACCGCGCAGCCTCGGCGCTCCAGGCGTCCCGCTCCGCGTGGGCGCACGGCAGCGTGGCCGGACACCGGCTGCCCGCCCTCGACTCCGATCCGGCTCTGCTGGCCCAGTTCTTCACCACGCTCGACGCGCACCAGCGTTCACGGCTCGCCCACCGCTATCCGCTCGCGGTCGGCAACATGAACGGGGCGCCGGTGACCCTGCGCTACGCGGCGAACCGGGTCGCGCTCAAGCACGAACGCGCGGTCGAACGCGGGCGCATGCACGACGACCGGCTCTCCTCCGCCGGCCACTACGACGCGGGCCGCCGGATGCACCGCTACGACGCGCTGCTGGACAAGGGCCGCAAGATCCTCGCCTTCGACCCCAACGGCTCGGGCCGGGTCGCGGAGGTCTTCGGCGACCTCGACACGGCCCGCCGCGTCTCGGTCGTGGTCCCCGGTGTCGACACCGACCTGCTCACCTTCCAGCGCACGTACAAGCAGTACTCGGCACCCGTGGGCATGGCGGGCGCGCTGTACCGCGAGGAGCGCTCGGCTGACCCCGCCGCGCGTACGGCCGTGATCGCGTGGGCGGACTACACGGCGCCCAGCGGTCTCGGCATCGACTCGGCCACCGCCATGCGGGCCGAGGAGGGCGCGGTGCGGCTGAACGCGCTGGTGCGGGCGCTGCCCGGCGGCTCGCAGGTGGCGCTGTACTGCCACAGCTACGGCTCGGTCCTGTGCGGGGTGGCCGCTTCCTCGCTGCCCTCCAGGGTCTCCGACATAGCCGTGGCGGGAAGCCCCGGCATGCGGGCGGCCCGGGCGGCGAACCTGCACACCACCGCCCGGGTCTGGGCGATGCGCGACGCGGACGACTGGATCCAGGACGTACCGCACATGGAGGTCGGGGGCCTCGGGCACGGAGCGGACCCGGTGTCGAAGGGGTTCGGGGCACGTGTGCTGTCCGCCGAGGGCGCGAAGGGCCACGCCGGCTACTTCCAGCCGGGCACGGAGAGTCTCCGCAACTTTGCGGAGATCGGGATCGGCGCGTACCGCAATGTCAGCTGCGCGCGCGACGACGACGCCTGCCGGACGGGTTTGTCCGCCGGTACGTCGGCCTGACGCGCGTAGAGGACGAAGAACTGCGGTCCGCCCAGAGAGGCGACGGAGGCTTGCGTGCCGCATACGATGGCCCGCATGGGTGACGTACTGGCCGGTTTTCATGCCGCCTGGGAGTTCGAGTCCGACTCCGTGCTCATCCGCTTCGAACGGGGGATCCGCACACCGAAGCTGTTCCAGGCGCTCGGTGAACGCCGTATCCCCCTGGAGGCGATCTCGGCGGTGACGCTGGCGCCGGGGAAGCGAGGCACGGTCGTTCTGCGTGCGGTGCCGCGGCCCGGCGCCGATCCGCTGATGGAGGCGGCCGCGGGACAGCTCAAGGAAGGGTGCGATCCGTACCGGCTGGTGCTGCCGGCCGACCGCGAGACGCTCGCGGAGTACTACGCGGACGAGCTGCGCGGCCGGATCACGACGGACGACGAGCCCGCCGAGCGTTTTCTCGTGAAGCCGCCCGAGCGGCCGCTGGTCTTCAAGGCCTACGACGGGAAGGCGTCCTTCGACGGCAAGACGGTGTCCTTCCGCTGGTTCAGGACGGGCGCGTCCTCGGCGAAGTGGAAGGCCGGCGACCAGACGTTCCCGGTCTCCGCGCTGTGCGGGGTCGAGTGGCGCTCCCCCGAGGTGTTCGAGGGCCATCTGCGGCTGCTGCGGCGGGATCCCGCGCCGGCGCATCCCGCGCAGGCGGACCAGGACCCCGCGGCCGTCGTCTTCGGGCTCGGGTACGGGCCCGTCCACGAGTCGCTGCCGTTCGCGGCGGCCGTGCTCGCCGCCTCGCGCTCCGCGAGTCCCGCGCCCGCGGTCGCCGCTCCCGTGCCGCACCGCGACCCGGCCGACATCGCCGAACGGATCCGGCATCTCGGGGAACTGCACGAGGCCGGGCTCGTCACGGACGAGGAGTTCTCCTTCAAGAAGGCGGAACTGCTCGCCCAGCTGTAGCGGGCCGGCACCCGGGGGCGCCGGCCACACCCGTCCGCGGGCCGGACCGTCCGCCCTCGGAGCCGTCCTTTGTCAGGACCGCTCCGAGGCGAGGGCACGGCTCGCGTCCCCGTAGAAGCCGATCTTCCGGTCGAGCACGGCCAGCGTGTCCTGGAGTTCCGCGATCCGGGCCCGGACGTCCCGGCGGGTGGCCTCCAGGAGCTCGTAGCGGTCCATGTACGTGTGGTCGCCGGCGCGCACCATCTCCGCGTAGCGGACCATGTCGGCGACCGGCATACCGGTGAGACGGAGCTTGCCGACGAGGCCGAGCCAGTCCAGGTCGCGGTTGCTGTAGCGGCGCTGGCCGGTGTGCGAGCGGTCGATGTGCGGCATGAGGCCGATGCGCTCGTACCAGCGCAGGGTGTGCGCGCTGAGGCCGGTGAAGGCGACGACCTCGCTGATCGTGTAGTTGTCCCGGCCGTCGGGGCGCCGCGGTTCCCGCTCGGGAGGCTCGGCGCAGGTGTCGGTCCCGGTGGCCTCGGCTGTGGTCTCCATCACCGTCATGCCCCCACGCTAAAACCTTGGAGTGCACTCCAGGCAAGCCGAACCGGCCGAAAATGCCGGGACATGGCCGGGAGGTGCTGGCTACCGTGCCGATCATGAGTCTCGTACGCCGTGCCACGCCCGAGGACGCCCCGGAAGTGCTGCGCCTGCGCCAGGTGATGATCCACGCGCTCTTCGACGCCGGCTCCTCCAGTTCCTGGCACGCCACCTCGCTGCCCACCGTCCGGGCGAAGCTCGCCGACACCGAGGGCTCCTTCGCCGCGTTCGTGATCGACCACCCGGACCGGCCGGGAGCGCTCGCGTCCCTCGTCGCGGGGACGGTCGACTACCGGATCGGGCGCGAGGACAATCCGCACGGCGCGGTCGGGCACGTCTTCAGCGTCGCCACCGATCCGGACGCCCGGCACCGCGGTTACGCCCGCGCCGGTATGGAGGCCCTTCTCGACTGGTTCCGCGGACGCGGGGTCGCCCAGGTCGACCTGAACGCGTCCGCCGAGGCCGAGCCGCTGTACGCGGCCCTCGGCTTCGTCCGCAAGCGCGACCCCTCGATGCGGCTCACCCTTTGACCCGCTTAGGCTCGGGTCATGTCCTTGCAGAGCCTGGCGCTGATCTCGAACTGGCCCGTTCCCACCGCCGCCGCCGCGGTCGTCCGCGCGGACGGCACCGTGGCCGGGTCGCACGGTCCCGGCGGCCACCGGTTCGCCTTGGCCTCCGTCACCAAGCCGCTCGCCGCGTACGCCGCGCTCGTCGCGTACGAGGAGGGGGCGATCGAGCTCGACGAACCCGCCGGGCCCGCCGGTTCGACGGTCCGCCATCTGCTCGCGCACACCTCGGGCCTGGCGTTCGACGAGCACCGGGCGACCTTCACGCCCGGGCAGCGGCGGCTGTACTCCAACGCCGGCTTCGAGGTGCTCGGGGACCACATCGCCAAGGCCGCGGACATGCCCTTCGCGGAGTATCTGCGCCAGGCGGTCCTCGAACCGCTCGGCATGACGGGGACGACGCTGGACGGTTCGCCCGCGAAGGACGGCGTCTCGACGGTGGACGACCTCGTCCGCTTCGCCGCCGAGCTCCAGGCGCCGCGGCTGCTCGACCCGCGCACGGTCGCGGAGGCGATGACCGTGCAGTACCCCGGGACCAAGGGCGTGCTGCCCGGCTACGGCCACCAGAACCCCAACGACTGGGGGCTCGGCTTCGAGATCCGCGACTCCAAGTCGCCGCACTGGACCGGGACTTCGTCCTCGCCGCGCACGTTCGGCCACTTCGGTCAGGCCGGTACGTTCCTGTGGGTCGACCCGGTCGCGGGCGCCGCCTGTGTCGCGCTGACCGACCGGAACTTCGGGCCCTGGGCGATCGAGGCGTGGACGCCGTTCACCGACGCGGTGCTGGCCGAACTCGCCTCCTGACAAGGGCGGGGTCAGACGGCGGCCATCTCCCACACCAGCAGCTCCGCCGGGGCCCCGGCGACCAGTTCCAGGTCCTTCGCCCCGGTGATCCGGGCCGCGTCCCCCTCGCCCAGCTCCACGCCGTCCAGTCGGACCTCGCCGCGCACGACATGGACGTAGACGCAGGGCGCGTCGGGGACGGCCGTGCGCTCGCCCGCCGTCAGCCGGCGCACATGGAGCATGGCCCCCGCCTCGGGGACGGCGTACGGGGTGGAGTCGGCGATGCCGCGGACGGTCTCGTAGGCCGGGTCACCGCCGGGCTCGATCGGCGCCAGCCACATCTGGACGAAGACCAGCGGCAGCTCGCCGTCGTTGCGCTCGACGTGGCGGACACCGCCCGCGGAGCTCAGCCGCTGCACGTCACCGTGGCGCAGCACCGACACGTTCCCCGCCGAGTCGCGGTGGGTCAGCTCGCCCTCCACCACCCAGGTGACGATCTCGGTGTGACTGTGCGGGTGCTCGTCGAAACCCGCGCCGGGGGCCAGCCGCTCCTCGTTGCAGGCGATCACCGCGCCGACCCGGAGGTTGTCGGGGTCGTAGTGCGGTCCGAAGGAAAAGGCGTGGAGCGAGGAGATCCCGGCTTCCGGGTCCCCTCCGCGGTAGCGCTCGTCGGCGCGGCGGACGTCCATCACTCCCCCACGGTAGCCCGGCACCGCGAACCACCCCTCTCTTACTTACGACCCGCCGCCGCACGGCTGCGTCCGGATAAGGCAGTCTTGTCCCGTGCCCGAACCCGAAGCCAGCAACACCGAGCGCCCAGCGCACGACGTCGACTCGCACACCGCGACCCTCAAGCGGCTGGAGAAGTCGGCGGGCAGTCTCGCCGCCCAGGCCATCACGCGGATGGACGAGACGCTGCCGTGGTACCGGGCCATGCCACCGGAGAACCGGTCGTGGATCGGTCTTGTGGCCCAGGCCGGTATCGCGGCCTTCACGGAGTGGTTCCGTCACCCGGACGCGCCCCAGGCCATCTCCACCGACGTCTTCGGCACCGCGCCACGCGAGCTGACCAGGGCCATCACGCTGCGCCAGACGGTGGAGATGGTGCGGACGACAATCGAGGTCATGGAATCGGCCATCGACGAGGTGGCGGCCCCCGGCGACGAGTCCGTGCTGCGCGAGGCGCTGCTGGTCTACGCCCGAGAGATCGCCTTCGCCACCGCCCAGGTGTATGCGCAGGCGGCGGAGGCGCGCGGCGCGTGGGACGCCCGTCTGGAGTCGCTCGTGGTGAACGCCGTGCTCTCCGGCGAGGCCGACGAGGGCGCCGTCTCCCGGGCCGCCGCGCTCGGGTGGAACTCGCCCGAACATGTCTGCGTGGTGCTGGGCACGGCACCCGACGGTGACAGCGAGCTGACGGTCGAGGCGATCCGGCGGGCGGCGCGGCACGCCAAGCTCCAGGTGCTGACGGGGGTGCTCGGGGACCGGCTGGTCGTCATCGCGGGCGGCAGCGACAACCCGCTCGCCGTGGCCAAGTCGCTGATCGGGCCGTATGCCGCCGGATCGGTCGTCGCCGGGCCGATCGTGCCCGATCTGCTGGCCGCGACCCGGTCCGCGCAGGCCGCGGCGGCCGGGCTCAAGGCGTGTTTCGCCTGGCAGGACGCCCCGCGTCCGGTTCTGGCGGACGATCTGCTGCCGGAGCGCGCGATCGCAGGAGACCCGTCTGCCCGCGAGCAGTTGGTGGAGGAGATCTACAGACCGCTGGAGGAGGCGGGCTCGGCGCTCCTGGAGACGCTCGCCGTCTATCTGGAGCAGGCGAGCAGCCTAGAAGGCGCGGCCCGGATGCTGTTCGTCCATCCCAACACCGTGCGCTACCGGCTGCGACGTGTGACTGACGTCACCGGCTGGTCGCCCTCGGATGTTCGGTCGGCGTTCACGCTGCGGATCGCGCTGATCCTGGGGCGTCTGGCCGATGGAGATCCACAAACATAGGGTTTTGTCGGGGACCTACAATTCCCCCTCGTGTTCTTCGTCCCTGTCCCCACGGGCGGCCGTGGCCGTCCACAAGAGAGAGTGTGAGAGTGCTCGTACTCGTCGCTCCCGGCCAGGGCGCTCAGACGCCCGGCTTCCTGACTCCTTGGCTCGACCTCCCCGGCGCCGCCGAACGCCTCGCCGCGTGGTCGGACGCCATCGGGCTGGACCTTGCCCACTACGGCACGCAGGCCGACGCGGACGCGATCCGTGACACGGCCGTCGCGCAGCCTCTCCTGGTCGCCGCCGGTCTGCTGTCCGCCGCCGCGCTCGGTGACGTCACCCCCGGTGCCGTCGCCGGCCACAGCGTCGGCGAGATCACCGCCGCCGCGTTCGCGGGAGTGCTCGACGACACTGCCGCGCTGACCCTCGTACGCAGGCGTGGCCTGGCGATGGCCGAGGCCGCCGCCGTCACGCAGACCGGTATGTCGGCGCTGCTCGGCGGGGACCCGGACACGACGGTCGCGCACCTGGAGAAGCTGGGTCTGACCCCGGCGAACGTGAACGGCGCGGGCCAGATCGTGGCCGCCGGCACGCTGGAGCAGCTGGCGGCGCTGGAGGCGGACAAGCCCGAGGGTGTCCGGCGGGTCGTGGCCCTGAAGGTGGCGGGCGCGTTCCACACGCACCACATGGCTCCCGCGGTCGACGCGCTGGCGAAGGCCGCCGAGGAACTGACGCCGGCCGACCCGCGGGTCACCTACGTCTCGAACCGTGACGGCCAGGCGGTGGCCTCCGGTGCCGAGGTCGTCTCCCGCCTGGTCGGCCAGGTCGCCAACCCGGTCCGCTGGGACCTGTGCATGGAGACCTTCCGGGAACTCGGCGCGACCGCGCTGATCGAGGTGTGCCCCGGCGGCACGCTGACCGGTCTCGCCAAGCGCGCGCTGCCCGGCGTCCCGACGCTGGCCCTGAAGACCCCCGACGACCTGGACGCGGCTCGCGAGCTCATCGCCGAGCACGGCGCCGCCTGAGGAGCCCGAGAGCATGTCGAAGATCAAGGCACCCAAGGGCGCTCCGTTCGCGCGCATCCTCGGCGTCGGCGGCTACCGTCCCGTCCGGGTCGTGCCCAACGAGGTGATCCTGGAGACCATCGACTCGTCCGACGAGTGGATCCGTTCGCGTTCGGGCATCGAGACCCGGCACTGGGCCTCCGACGAGGAGACGGTCGCCGCGATGTCGATCGAGGCGTCCGGCAAGGCCATCGCCGACGCCGGGATCAACGCCGACCAGATCGGCGCCGTGGTGGTCTCCACCGTGTCGCACTTCGCCCAGACCCCGGCCATCGCCACCGAGATCGCCGACAAGCTCGGCACGAACAAGGCCGCGGCCTTCGACATCTCGGCCGGCTGCGCGGGCTTCGGCTACGGCCTGACCCTCGCCAAGGGCATGATCGTCGAGGGTTCCGCGGAGTACGTCCTCGTCATCGGCGTGGAGCGGCTGTCCGACCTGACCGACCTGGAGGACCGTGCGACGGCCTTCCTGTTCGGCGACGGCGCGGGCGCGGTCGTCGTGGGCCCCTCCGAGGAGCCGCACATCGGCCCCACCGTCTGGGGCAGCGAGGGCGACAAGGCCGGCACCATCAAGCAGACCGTGCCGTGGGACCGCTTCAAGGTCGGCGACGTCTCCAATCTCCCGCTCGACTCCAAGGGCGAGATCAAGTTCCCTGCCATCACGCAGGAGGGCCAGGCGGTGTTCCGCTGGGCCGTGTTCGAGATGGCGAAGGTCGCACAGCAGGCGCTGGACGCGGCCGGGATCAGCTCGGACGACCTGGATGTCTTCATTCCCCACCAGGCCAACGAGCGGATCATCGACTCGATGGTGAAGACGCTGAAACTGCCGGGACACGTCACGGTCGCGCGTGACGTGCGCACCACCGGCAACACCTCGGCCGCCTCGATCCCGCTCGCGATGGAGCGGCTCCTGGCGACCGGTGAGGCGAAGAGCGGCGACACCGCGCTCGTCATCGGCTTCGGGGCGGGTCTCGTGTACGCCGCGACCGTCGTTACCCTCCCCTAGGCACTCCGTACCGGATCATCCGGTCCGTACGGAACATCGCCACCCCTCTGGAAACACACCGAAGGAGCGCCTGACATGGCCGCCACTCAGGAAGAGATCGTCGAAGGTCTCGCCGAGATCGTCAACGAGATCGCCGGGATCCCCACCGAGGACGTCCAGCTGGACAAGTCCTTCACCGACGACCTGGACGTCGACTCGCTGTCCATGGTCGAGGTCGTCGTCGCCGCCGAAGAGCGCTTCGACGTCAAGATCCCGGACGACGACGTCAAGAACCTCAAGACCGTCGGCGACGCGACCGCCTACATCCTCGAGCACCAGGCCTGACCTTCCGGTCACCTGGGCCGACCGTCCGGGTGACCGGGGCCGCGTGCCCCGGTTCGCCCTGGCTGATGCCCCGCCACCCGGCGGTGGCGCCGCTGAATCCTCGTATCCGTTGGAGAAAGAATTCCCGTGAGCCCGACCAATCGCACCGTGGTCGTCACCGGTATCGGCGCAACCACACCGCTGGGTGGCGACGCAGCCTCTACCTGGGAGGGCCTGATCGCCGGACGTTCCGGCGTCCGCCCCCTCGAGCAGGAGTGGGCCGCCGACCAGGCCGTCCGTATCGCGGCGCAGATCGCCGTGGAGCCGGGTGAGGTCATCCCCCGCCCGCAGGCCCGCCGTCTGGACCGCTCGGCGCAGTTCGCGCTGATCGCGGCCAAGGAGGCCTGGGCCGACGCCGGTTTCACCGACAAGGCGGGCGAGGACCCGAGTGTCGACCCCGACCGGCTGGGCACGGTCATCGCCTCCGGCATCGGTGGTGTGACGACCCTGCTCGACCAGTACGACGTGCTGAAGGAGAAGGGCGTACGCCGTGTCTCCCCGCACACCGTTCCGATGCTGATGCCGAACGGTCCGTCCGCCAACGTGGGTCTCGCCGTGGGCGCCCGCGCCGGTGTGCACACCCCGGTCTCCGCCTGCGCTTCCGGCGCCGAGGCCATCGGCTACGCCATCGAGATGATCCGCACGGGCCGCGCCGACGTCGTCGTCGCCGGTGGCACCGAGGCGGCCATCCACCCGCTTCCCATCGCCGCGTTCGGCAACATGATGGCGATGTCCAAGAACAACGACGACCCGCAGGGTGCCTCGCGCCCCTACGACGTCGCCCGTGACGGCTTCGTCCTCGGCGAGGGTGCCGGTGTCGTCGTCCTGGAGTCCGCCGAGCACGCCGCCAAGCGTGGCGCCCGCGTCTACGCGGAGGCGGTCGGCCAGGGCATCTCGGCCGACAGCCACGACATCGTGCAGCCGGAGCCGGAGGGCCGCGGCATCGCGCACGCCCTCCAGAGCCTGCTGGACAACACGGACCTGGACCCGGCCGAGATCGTGCACGTGAACGCGCACGCCACCTCGACGCCCGCCGGTGACGTGGCCGAGCTGAAGGCGCTGCGCAAGGTGTTCGGCGACGACGCGGACCACTTCGCGGTCTCCGCCACCAAGTCGATGACCGGTCACCTCCTCGGTGGCGCCGGCGGTGTCGAGTCGGTCGCGGCCGTGCTCGCCCTGTACCACCGGCTCGCCCCGCCGACCATCAACGTCGAGAACCTTGACCCCGAGGCCGAGGCCGCCGCGGACATCGTGCGCGGCGAGGCCCGCAAGCTGCCCGTCGAGGGCCGTATCGCCGCGCTGAACGACTCGTTCGGCTTCGGCGGGCACAACGTGGTCCTGGCGTTCCGTTCCGTCTGACGCCGGCTCCCGTCCCGTACGGCTGTGGCCCGTACCCCTGGTCAAGGGGGTACGGGCCACACGGCGTTCGTTCTCGGGCGGGTCCGGGCGTCCTTGACGGAGCGTCACCGGTGGGGCGTCAGACCACCTGGTGCAGCCAGCGGACCGGGGCGCCCTCGCCCGCGTAGCGGAAGGGCTCCAGCTCGTCGTCCCAGGGCTTGCCGAGGAGCTTGGCGAGGTCGGCCTCCAGGTCGCTCTCGCCGCGCTGGGAGCGCAGCAGGGCCGCGCGCAGCCGGTCCTCGGGGATGAGGATGTCGCCGTGGATGCCGGTGACGGCGTGGAAGATGCCCAGCTCGGGGGTGCAGCTGTAGCGCTCGCCCTCGGCGGTGGGGCAGGGTTCGGCGGTGACCTCGAAGCGCAGCAGGTGCCAGCCGCGCAGCGCGGAGGCGAGCTTGGAGGCGGTGCCCACCTCGCCCTTCCAGGAGAACTCGGATCTCCAGGTGCCCGGCGCGGCGGGCTGCCGGATCCAGTCGAGGTTGACGCGTGTGCCGAGCACCCCCGCGACCGCCCACTCGACATGCGGACACAACGCGCGGGGCGCGGAGTGCACGTAGAGAACTCCACGTGTCGTCACTGGGGCCTCCGGACAGAGCGAGACATCTTGTAACTTAGCGGAACGGCAGTGGCAGGGCGGCCACGTGGCGAGGCTACCCTGCGGCGGCGCAAGGAGTGTGACGTACCGTCGGTCCAAGCGCCGTGAACCGCCGAGGTTTCACCCGGCGGGACGTGTCCGGACTCCCCTGCCGGGGGTCCGGGTCCGCCTCCCGGGTGGAGACGGCCGCACCATGGAAACGCGGCGCGACCGACCGTGTACGACGTGGTGCGACCGACCGCGCGGAGCGGATGCCGACCAACCCTGTACAACGAACGAGGAGACCAGGGGATGCGGAATCGCAGCCACCGTTCGCGGGCCGTCCTCGCCGTCGCCGCGGCGGCGGCTCTCCTGGGCACCGCCGCCTGCGACTCCTCGGCGCCCGGCGGGACCGCGAAGCAGCGGCCGTCGGCGAAGCCCACGCCGGTCTGGGACCGCAGTCCCCACTCCATGGCCGCGGTCGGCGACTCGATCACGCGCGGTTTCGACGCGTGCAGCGTGCTGTCCGACTGCCCCGAGGTGTCGTGGGCGACCGGCAGCGATCCCCGGGTCGACAGCCTCGCCGTGCGGCTGCTCGGCGCCACCGGCGCGGCCGAGCGGAGCTGGAACTACGCGGTGACCGGCGCGCGGATGGCCGACCTTCCCGGTCAGATGGAGCAGGCGGCGGCGCGCAGGCCGGAGCTGGTGACGGTGATGGCGGGCGCGAACGACGCCTGCCGCTCGTCCGCCTCGGCGATGACGCCGGTCGCCGACTTCCGCGGCGCGTTCCAGGACGCGATGAGCACGTTGCGCCGGGCCCTGCCCAAGACGCAGGTGTACGTGTCGAGCGTGCCGGATCTGAAACGGCTCTGGTCCGAGGGGCGCGGCAATCCGCTGGGCAAGCAGGTGTGGAAGCTGGGCATCTGTCCCTCGATGCTCGGTGACGCGGACTCGCTGGGCTCGGCGGCGACGCTGCGGCGCGGCCAGGTGTGGGACCGGGTGAAGGAGTACAACCAGGTGCTGCGCGAGGTGTGCGCCAGGGACCGGCGGTGCCGCTTCGACGGGAACGCGGTCTTCGACTACCGCTTCGGCACCGACCAGCTGAGTCACTGGGACTGGTTCCACCCGAGCAGGGACGGACAGGCCCGACTCGCGGAGATCGCCTACCGCAGGGTCACCGCAAGCGAACCCGTCACCTAGGTCCTGTCGTCAAATCCCCGCCTGCGCGGCGACGCCCTGCACGCACTCTCGCCGCACCGGCCCCGGACCCGAGTACGTCCGGTACGCAGGCCTGGGGCCGGCACGCCGAGAGCGCGCACCTGACGCCGCCGCGCCCGCCCTCCGGGCGGACGACGGGGATTTGACGACAGGACCTAGGGTTTCTCCCATGAGTGAACTTTTCGGCACACTTTCCGACGGCACCCCGGTCCATCGCTGGACGCTGGAGCGCGCCGGGGTCCGGGTGCGTGTGCTCACGTACGGCGGGATCGTGCAGTCGGCCGAGGTGCCGGACCGGGACGGGCGGGCCGTGGACGTGACCCTGGGCTTCCCGGACCTGGAGGGGTACACGGCCCATCCCGAGCCGTACCTCGGCGCACTGGTCGGGCGGTACGCGAACCGCATCGGGGGCGCGGCCTTCCCGCTGGACGGGGTGACGTACCGCCTGGAGGCGAACAACGGGCCCAACTCGCTGCACGGCGGCGACGGCGGTTTCGACAAGCGCGTGTGGGACGCGGAGCCGCTCGAACACGGGCTCAGGCTCTCCCGGGTCAGCCCGGACGGCGAGGAGGGCTTCCCGGGCCGCCTGGAGGTCTCGGCGACGTACACGCTCGACGAGCGGGGCGCGCTGCGGATCGCCTACGAGGCGGTCACCGACGCGCCGACGGTGGTGAACCTGACGAACCACACGTACTGGAACCTCGGCGGCTCCGGCAGCGCTCTCGGGCACGAACTGCGGCTCGACGCCTCGCGGTTGACGCGGGTGGACGGGAACCTGATCCCGACCGGGGAGCTCGACCCGGTCGAGGGCACCCGCTTCGACTTCCGCGAGCCCCGCAAGACCGGTGCCGGCTACGACCACAACTACGTGCTCGACAAGGGGGCCACCACCGCTCCGGTGGAGGTCGCCGAGCTGTACGACCCGGCGTCCGGGCGGGTACTGACGGTCGCGACCACCGAGCCGGGCCTCCAGCTCTACACCGCCGACCATCTGGGCGAGCCCTTCGCCCCCAACGACGGCATCGCGCTGGAGACCCAGCACTTCCCCGACTCCCCGAACCGGCCGGACTTTCCGAGCACCGAGCTGCGGCCGGGCGAGGTGTACCGCTCAGAGACGGTGTACGGGTTCTCCGTGCGGTCCTAGGGCGGGTCCACGGGGGGCAAACGGCGGGCCCCGGTCCGGAGGTCAGGTTCCGGGCCGGGGCCGGCCGAAGGCGGGCGTGTGTTCACGCCTCGATGATCGTGCGCAGGCGAGGGTCCGTGAGGGAACGGCCTGCCTGAATCTCGTACGAACCCTTCACAAACGCCCACGCGTTCGTGGCGGTGTCCCAGATCTCGAAGGAGCGGCGCGGGAGTTCCACGACGGCCTCCGCGCTCTCGCCCGGCGCGGCCTCGACGACGGCGAATCCGGCGAGCGCGCGGACGGGCCGCTCGGTGCCCGGTTCGGCGGGGGCGAGATAGACCTGGACGACCTCCCGCCCGGCCCGCCCACCGCGGTTGCGGACCCGGACGGTGACGGTCGTGCCCTCGGTCGCGAGGGACTCGTACGTCCAGTCGGTGTAGCCGAGGCCGTGCCCGAAGGCGTACGAGGGGGTCCTGCGCTCCTTCTCCCAGGCGCGGTAGCCGATGAAGACGTCCTCGGTGTACGGGAGTTCGCCGTCGGTCGGGCCGACCCGGGTGACCGGGGCGTCGGCCAGGGAGCCCCAGGTGGTGGGGAGGCGGCCGCCCGGCTCGTGGGCGCCGGTGAGGACGTCGGCGAGGGCGGCGCCGCCCTCCTGGCCCGGGAACCAGCTCAGGAGCACGGCGGCGACCTCGTCGCGCCACGGGAGTTCCACCGGGGAGCCGGAGTTGACGACCACGACGGTGTTCGGGTTGGCGGCGGCGACGGCGTGGACCAGCTCGTCCTGGCGGCCGGGGAGCCTGAGGTCCGCGCGGTCGAAGCCCTCGGACTCGACGCGGTCGGTGGTGGCGACCACGACGACGGCGGTGTCCGCGGCGCGGGCCGCCGCGACCGCCTCGGCGATCAGCTCGTCCGCGTCGCGCACGGGCTCCTGGTGGGCGAGCGAGAAGCCGACGACCTTCATCGGGACGTCCTCGGGGAACACGACGGTGTGAGTGAGGGAGACCTCCACCGGTTCGCCTGCGGCGAGTTCGGCCCGGCCACGGGCCACAGGGGCGCCGAAGAACGTCACGAAGGGGTCGTCCTTGGGTGCGCCCTGGACGCCGTCGAAGTACGTGGTGCCGTCGACGGTGAGGGTGAACGCGCCCAGGCCCTTGATGCCGAAGGTGTGCGCTCCCGAGACGCGCGGGGTGAAGGTGCCGGTGAGTTCGACGGTGCCCAGGTTCCCGTCCGTGACCCCTTCGGGCAGGTCGTCGCCGATCCACTGGATCTGGCCGTTGGGGGCGGAGGCGGTGGCGAGGATCTCGCCGGCGGCGTCGCGGCAGACCGCGCGCAGCTCGAACCCCTTGTCGGCGACGGGGAGTTCGACGGCGAGGTCGGCACCCACGGCGTAGGTCAGCGTTCCCTCGGGGAGTGCGGCGGTGAGGCCGTCGAGGGGCGAGACGATCGAGGCCGGGAAGACGGTCGCCGAGCCGCCGCCGAGCACGCGGGCGTCACGGGCGGCGGCGCCGACGAGGGCGATCCGGTGCCCCTCGGGGAGCGGCAGGGCGCCTTCGTTGCGGACGAGGACGAAGCCCCGGCGGGCCACCTCGCGGGCCAGCGCCTGTCCGTCCACGGGCGCGGGCGGTTCGCTCACGACGGGTTCGGCTCCCTCCAGGGCGCCGACGCGGGCGGCGAGCCGGAGCACGTTGCGGACGGCCGCGTCGACCGTCGCCTCCGCCACCTCGCCGGCGCGCACGGCGGCGGCGAGGGGTTCCCCGTAGACGGTCCGCGGGCCGGGCATGGCGACGTCGAGACCGCCCTCGATCGCGGCCCTGGTGTCGCGGGCGGCCATCCAGTCGGAGACGTTGAAGCCGTCGAAGCCCCATTCGCCGCGCAGGACGTCGTTCACGAGCCTGCGGTGCTCGCTCATCGTCGTGCCGTTGACGGAGTTGTAGGCGGTCATGACGCCCCACGGGCGGGCCTTGTCGACGATGGCCTCGAAGGGCGCCAGATACAGCTCGCGCAGGGCACGTTCGGAGACGAGGTTGTTCACGGTGAAGCGGTCGGTCTCGGCGTCGTTGGCGACGAAGTGCTTGACGGTGGTGGCGACCCCGCCGGACTGCACGCCCCGGACGTAGCCGCTGCCTATCGCGCCGGTCAGGAGCGGGTCCTCGCTGTAGGCCTCGAAGTGGCGGCCTCCGAGCGGTGTCCGGTGGAGGTTGACGGTCGGGGCGAGCAGCACGTGGACGCCCTTGCGGCGCGCCTCCTGGGCGAGCAGCACCCCGGCGCGGCGGGCCAGTTCCGGGTCCCAGGTCGCGGCGAGCGCGGTGGGCGAGGGGAGCGCGATCGAGGGGTCGTCCGCGCTCCAGTGGACACCGCGGACGCCGATGGGGCCGTCGGACATGACGAGGGAGCTCAGCCCGATCTCGGGGAGTGCGGGCAGGGCCCACATGTTCCGTCCGGACAGCAGCCGGGCCTTGGCGTCCAGGCCGAGCCGGCCGAGTGCCTCCTCGACGACGGCCTCGCGGGCCGCTTCCGCCTCCGCGCCCTCCCGGCCGTTCCCCGTCCCCACCGCAGTCTCCGCCATGTCGGCACCCTCCTCGTCGCGAGCCGTCGGTCTCCCCCATCGTGCATCCGGGAGGCCCCGTTCGTACCGGGGACGGGTGGGACGCTCGCGGTGGGGCGGCCGGCCCGGTCAGGAGGTGGCGCTTCGCTCCTCGGCCGCCCCGTCGGAGTCCGGGTCGGCGGCCGCCTCGGTGCCCTCGGCCGCCTCGCCCTCGCGGATCTCCTCGCCGAGCAGGTCACGGGCCATCAGGGTGGCGCCCGCGACGGCCCCCGGCATCAGGAACACGGCGACGAACGGGACGAGGAAGGCCAGGCCGAGCGGGGTGCCGAAGCCCCAGACCAGGGTCTTGCGGGAGCGGAGGAGCGCGAGGCGTTCCCGGAGGTCGACGTCGCGGCGCTGGAGGGCGACGGCGACGAGTTCCTCGGTGAGGAAGAAGCCCGTGACGAAGAAGCCGAGCACCGGGACCGCGGTCTGGCCGACGAGGGGGACGAAGCCGAGCGCGAAGAGGAGGACTCCCCAGACGAGGGCCCGCACGAGGACACGGAGGCTGTCGCGTGCGGAGATCCACAGCTCGTGCCAGAGCGGCCGCCCCGACTCGGGGGCCGTGCCGTCCGGGGAGACGTCGCGGTCGACCTTCTCCGAGAGGCTCTCGTAGAAGGGCTGGCCTATGAGCAGGGTGACCGCGGTGAAGGTGAGGACGGCGAGCAGGAGCGCGAGCGCGAACAGGACGGCGGTGAGGAAGCCGCGGAAGAGGCCGCCCCAGGGGCTGGACCAGTCGTCCGCGAACGGCGTCGCCCAGGTGACGAAGCCCTCCCCGTACACGCCGAGGGCGACGAGTGCCGCCGCGTAGAGCACGAGCGTGATGAGCCCCGGCAGGAGTCCGAACCCGAAACTCTTCCCGTGCCGGACCACCCATCGCTGGCCGCGCAGCAGATAGCCGAAACCCACCCCAAGATCGCGCATGGGGAGACCCTATCGGGGCGGCGCGCCGGACCACGAGACAGGAGACGGAGGGAGCCTCCCCCCGGCCACGGGACAGGAGCCGGAGGCCGCCTTCCCCGACCGGGAGGCCGCCTCCCCCGACCGCGGGGGCACGGGCGGAGGCCGCCTCCCCGGGGTCGGGGAGACGGCCTCCGTGATGTACGTACGGGAGCACGTGATGTGCGTGCGGGAGCAGCCGCCGGAAGGCGCCGGCTCCTCGTCGCCCGGGGTCAGAGCTTGACGATCATCTTTCCGATGTTGTCGCCGCGCAGGACGCCGAAGAACGCCTCCAGGTTGTTCTCGATGCCCTCGACGACCGTCTCGGCGTACTTCAGCTCACCGGAGCGGATCCAGCCGCCGACCTCCCGGACGAACTCCGGCTGGAGGTCGTAGTGGTCGCCGACGAGGAAGCCCTGGATGCGGCCGCGCGTCTGGATCAGCCGGGCCAGGTTCCGCGGGCCGGGGGCGGGCTCGGTGTTGTTGTAGACGGAGATCATGCCGCAGACGGCGATGCGGCCGTCCCGGTTCAGGGAGCCGATCGCCGCCTCCAGGTGGTCGCCGCCCACGTTGTCGAAGTAGACGTCCACGCCGTCGGGCGCGGCCTCGCGCAGCTGCTGGGAGACCGGGCCGTTCTTGTAGTTGAAGGCCGCGTCGAAGCCGTACTCCTCGACCAGCAGCTTGACCTTCTCGTCGGACCCGGCGGAGCCGATGACCCGCGAGGCGCCCTTGAGCCGGGCGATCTGGCCGACCTGGCTGCCGACGGCGCCGGCGGCTCCGGACACGAAGACGGAGTCGCCCTCCTTGAAGGAGGCGGTGCGCAGGAGCCCGGCGTACGCGGTGAGGCCGGTCATGCCGAGCACGCCGAGGTACGTCGACAGCGGCGCGGCCTCGGGGTCCACCTTGACGGCCTGCTTGGCGTCCACGACGGCGTACTCGCGCCAGCCGAGGAAGTGCAGCACGTGGTCGCCGGCCTCGATGCCCTCGGCGTTGGAGGCGATGACCTCGCCGACCGCGCCGC
This sequence comes from Streptomyces sp. f51, assembly GCF_037940415.1. Taxonomy (NCBI): domain Bacteria; kingdom Bacillati; phylum Actinomycetota; class Actinomycetes; order Kitasatosporales; family Streptomycetaceae; genus Streptomyces; species Streptomyces sp. f51. The sequence continues at coordinate 2,169,465 of NZ_CP149798.1, forward strand.
CCTGCATGGTCTTGCCGAGCTCGAAGGGGGCGACATAGGACTTGGCGTCGCTCATCCGGCCGCGCATGTACGGGTCCACGGAGACGTAGGCGTTCCGTACCAGGACCTCGCCCGGACCCGGCCTGCGGACCGCCGCCTCGACCAGGGCGAAGTCGGAGGGCTCGGGGACGCCGACCGGGCGGCTGACCAGATGCCATTCACGGCCGGTGGAGGGAAGCTGGGGGGTCTCGGACATGAGGTGTGCCTTTCACGGTGACCGGCGAGCGGCTCTAATACTTCATTACCTCAAACAACCATGCTCCTAAATATTTCATGATGTCAAGTAACACGCTAGGATCAGGAGCATGGCCACCCACAAGAGACCACGGATCGACCCCCTGACCATGGAGGTCGTCGAGTTGATCGGCACGGTCGTGGCCCGCTACCACGACGAGTACGAGGACGCGGCCGCCGAACACGCCCTCACCGGGGCGCAGGCGCGGCTGCTGGGCCTGCTCTCGCTGGAGCCGCTGCCGATGCGCCGTCTGGCCCAGAAGCTGAAGTGCGAGCCGTCGAACGTCACGGGGATCGTGGACCGGCTGGAGACCCGGGGCCTGGTGGAGCGCCGCCCCGACCCGGCGGACCGCCGGGTGAAACTGGCGGCGGCGACGGCCGAGGGCCGCAGGGTCGCCGGGGGGCTGCGCGACTCGCTCGACTTCGCCCGCGAACCCCTGGCGGAACTCTCGGACGAGGAGCGCCTGGCCCTGCGCGACCTGCTGCGCCGCATGCTGGGCGAGGACCCCGGCACGGGCGCCGCCTGAGGGCATCCCTCGGCGGGCGGGACGGGCGCCGCCTGAGGACACCGCTCGGCGGGCGGGACGGCTGCCACCCCGGGCACCCCGTGGCGGGCGGGACCGGCGGCGCCTGGAGGCACCCCACGGCGGGCGGCGCGCGATACGGCCACCCGGCGGCCGGCGAAACGCCCGCAGCACGGCCACCCGGCGGCGGGCGACACGCCGGGAAAACGGTCACCCGGCGGCGGGCGACACGCCTAGGTGCACCACCACAGGAACTTGTTGCAGCCGCTCGACGACGGAGCCGGGGCGGGGGCCGACGTCTCCGGGGACGTGGTCGCGGGGGCCGTCGTCCGGGGCGCCGAGGGAGCGGTGGACGGGGCCGAGGTGGACCGGCCGGGGAGCGCCCCGGCACTCGCCGACCCGCCGCCCGCACGCTTCTCGCTCGTCGCCGTCGGGGACGCGGAGCGGGAGGCGGAGGCGGAGGCCGACGGCGAGGAGGCGGGCGTACGGCCGGCCGAGGGGGAGCCCGAGGCCGAGCTCTTCGGGAGGGCGGACACCGTCGGCGAGGCCGAACCGCCGGGCGACTCGGCCGCCGCCGGACTGGGGTCCAACCCGGGTGCGTCGACGCCGAGTTCGGCGAGACTCAGACCGCCGGCCGCGAGGACGAAGCCCACGGCTATGAACAGGGTGCGGCGGCGCTTGCGGCGGTGCGCGGCGGCCTTGCGGTCGCGGCGGCTGACGCCGGCCGGAACCTCCTGGTCCCGCGGATCGTCCCGCCCGTCCCCGGCGTCCGGGACATGGCCCCCGCGCCGGCGCGCCGCGCGCCGGGAACGCCATTCGACGTCGGCGTCCTCGGCGTGGGGCGTGTCGGCGTCGGCACCGGCCCGCGGGCGCGCACCGGTCTCCTCGACGTCCGCTCCGAGTTCGTCGACCGGGGTGCCGCACCCGGGACAGGCGAGCGCGCCGTTGAGGTGCCTGCGGCACACGTGGCAGTAGTCCATGACGCGGGAAGACTAGGGTCACCGCCGGTAACGTTCCTAGGCGCAGTTGTGAAGATGTTGTACGGAATCAAGTATTCCGGTCCGTCGGACCCGGGCGACCCCGACCATTCCCCGCCATCCTGCGCCTATCGCGTCGTAACCGTTATGCGCGCGACCCATTGACACCCCCCGGGCGGCGTCCTTACTGTCACGCCAGCATTTCGAACGTGTGACGAAATTTCGAACAGAGCTGAAAGCACAGGGGGCATCTGCCGTGCGCATCACGGGAATCACCACACACGTGGTCGGGACACCCTGGCGGAACCTGACCTACGTCCAGGTGCACACCGACGAGGGCGTCACCGGGGTCGGCGAGACCCGCATGCTGGGCCACACCGACGCGCTGATCGGCTATCTGCACGAGGCGCAGGCCAACCATATTCTCGGCTCCGACCCGTTCGCGGTCGAGGACCTGGTCCGCCGGATGAAGTACGGCGACTACGGGCGCGCCGGCGAGATCGTGATGTCCGGTATCGCGGTCATCGAGATGGCCTGCTGGGACATCAAGGGCAAGGCGCTCGGGGTGCCGGTCTGGCAGCTCCTGGGCGGCAAGGTCACCGACCGGGTCAAGGCCTACGCCAACGGGTGGTACACCACCGAGCGCACCCCGGAGGCCTACCACAAGGCCGCCCAGGAGGTCGTCGCACGGGGCTACAAGGCCCTCAAGATCGACCCCTTCGGCACCGGTCACTTCGAGCTCGACCACGAGGCCACGCTGTACTCGGTCTCGCTCATCGAGGCGGTGCGGGACGCGATCGGGCCCGAGACCGAGCTGATGCTGGAGATGCACGGCCGCTTCTCGCCGTCCACCGCCGTCCGCCTCGCCCATGAGCTCGCGCCCTTCAAGCCCGCGTGGCTGGAGGAGCCGGTGCCGCCGGAGAACCTCAAGGCGCTGGAGAAGGTGGCCGCCAAGGTCGACATGCCCCTCGCCACCGGCGAGCGCATCCACGACCGCATCGAGTTCCGCGAGCTCTTCGAGAGCCAGGCGGTCGACATCATCCAGCCCGACGTCGGCCACATCGGCGGCATCTGGGAGACCCGGAAGCTGGCCGCGACCGCCGAGACCCACTACATGCTGGTCGCCCCGCACAACGTCGGCGGCCCCGTCCTGACCGCCGCCTCCCTCCAGGTCGGCTTCACCGCGCCGAACTTCAAGATCCTGGAGCACTTCAACGACTTCGCCGACGCGGAGATCAAGAAGGTCGTCAAGGGCGCTCCGCAGGTCGTCGACGGTTACTTCGAGCTGTCCCACGAGCCGGGACTCGGCGTCGAGCTGGACGTCGACGCGGCGGCCGAGTTCCCGCAGCAGCAGGCCCGGTTCGACCTGTGGGCCGACGGCTGGGAGCAGCGCAAGCCCAAGGGGTCGCAGTGAGCACCGCGGTCGTCGTCGAGGGTCCGGGCGAGCACCGGCTGGTCCCGCACGAGCCGGTCCCTCCGGCGGCGGGCGAGGCGCTCGTACGGGTGCACGCGGTCGGCATCTGCGGCAGCGACCGCGAGGTCTACCAGGGCAACCGGCCCGAGGGGTACGTCCGCTATCCCCTGACCCCCGGTCACGAGTGGTCCGGGACGGTCGAGGAGGTCGGCGCGGGTGTCCCGGCGGGGCTCGTCGGCCGCAAGGTCGTCGGCGAGGGCTTCCGCAACTGCCAGGTCTGCGACCGTTGCCACGCGGGCGAGACAACGTTGTGCACGGCCGGGTACGAGGAGACGGGCTTCACCGTTCCCGGGGCGATGGCGGGCACGCTGACGCTGCCGGCCAGGCTGCTGCACGTGCTGCCCGACGACGCCGATCTGACGGCCGCCGCCCTGCTGGAGCCGGCCGCCTGCATCGCGGCCGCCGCGCTCAAGGCGAACGCGCGGCCCGGTGAGCGCGTGGCCGTGGTGGGCACCGGGACGCTCGGGATGTTCGCCGTGCAGTTCCTGAAGGCGGGCTCCCCGGCCGAGCTGCTCGTGGTGGGCACCCGCCCCGACCGGGCCGCGCTGTCGCGGGAGTTCGGCGCCACCGCCTTCCTCACCCGGGACCAGCCGCTCCCCGACGACTTCGACGTGGTGATCGAGACCGCCGGGTCCGCGTCCGCCGCGCGCACCGCCGCCTCCCTGCTGCGGCGCGGCGGACGCCTGGTCCTCACGGGGATCCCGGCGCCGGGTGCCGAGGGTCTCGACCCGACCGATCTCGTCGTACGGCAGCTGGAGGTGCACACCGTGTTCGGGGCACCGCCGGCGGCCTGGGCGCACACCGTGCGGGTCTTCGGCGCGGGGCTGCTGGACCCGTCGCCGCTGGTGACACACGAACTGCCGCTCGCCGCGTTCCCGGAGGCCATCGAGCTGGTGGGCTCCGGCGATCCCAAGGTCGGCAAGGTCCTGCTGAAGCCGTGACCACCCGATCCGTACGCCGGTACGGGGTTCCTGACGGCCCCGTACCGGCGTGCACCAGGCCTCCTGCGCCGAAGGTCGCGAACCATGACCGAAATATCGAACGATGAAGGACAGCTTGTGACCGACGCCTCTCCCACGGCGCCCCGCCGACCCGGTGAGCCGGCCCTGGCCGCGCTCGGCCTGGCCGCGCCCGCCCTCTCCCCCGCGGACGCCTCGCCGCACACCTTCCCCGGAGGCGGTCGCTGGCGCACCGAGGTTCCCTCCGTGGAGGGGCCCGAGGCGCTCGCGGTGGTCCTCAAGGAGGCCTCGCGGCTCGACGTGCCGATCCACCGGATCAGCCAGGGCAGCGGTGTCTGGATGCTGACCGACGCCGAGATCACCGAGATGGTCGAGGCCACCGGTGAACGCGACATCGAGCTCTGCCTGTTCACCGGACCGCGCGGCACCTGGGACATCGGCGCCTCGACGCGCTCCGACTCGCGCGGCGGCGGGCTGCGCGCCCGCGGCCACGACGCGATGGCCGGCTGTGTCGAGGACGCCGTCCGGGCGACGGAGCTGGGCGTCACGTGCCTGCTCGTCGCCGACGAGGGCGTCCTGTGGACGCTGCACCGGGCGCGGGTCGCCGGGATCCTGCCGGCCGACACGACGCTCAAGGTCTCGGCGCTGATCGGTCCGGTCAACCCGGCCTCGTACGCCGTGTACGAGAACCTCGGCGCCGACTCGCTGAACGTGCCCAGCGATCTGACGCTCGATCATCTCACCGAGATCCGGCGGGTCTCCGCCGCCCCCATGGACATGTACATCGAGGCCCCCGACGATCTCGGCGGGTACATCCGGATGTACGAGGTCGCCGAGCTGATCCGGCGCGGCGCACCGCTGTATCTGAAGTTCGGGCTGTCCAAGACCCCCGGGATCTACCCGTACGGACACCATCTGCGGGACCTGACCCTGAGCACGGCCCGGGAGCGGGTGCGGCGCGGCCGGCTGGCCCTTGACCTGCTGGCACGTCACGGCGCGGGGGACGACATGGCCCCCCTCGGCTCCCGTCTGCCCGGCACTCTCTCGCGCTTCGACACTCCCTCATAACGTTCGCACAAACCCCCTTCACACAAGCAGACACAGTCGCGCACAATCCAACACACCTTCTCGGCCTTCCTCTCAGAGCTCACGGAGCTTCCGAGTTCCGCGAGACCGAGCCCGGTCCAAGACATCAAGGATGATGATCATGCGTAACCGCAGAGCCGCCCTCACCGCCATAGCCGGAGCCGCCTCCCTCGCCCTCGCCCTGACCGCCTGTGGCCAGAACAGCGACGGCGGAAGCAAGGCCGACAAGGGAAGCAGCAAGGGCGGGACGATCGGTATCGCGATGCCGACCAAGTCGTCCGAGCGCTGGATCGCCGACGGCAACAACGTCGTCAAGAACCTGGAGTCCAAGGGCTACAAGACCAAGCTGGTCTACGGCGAGGACGACCCGGACCAGCAGGTCTCGCAGATCGAGAACCTCATCACGCAGGGCGTCAAGGCGCTGATCGTGGCGGCCATCGACAACAAGTCCCTGAACAACGTGCTCCAGCAGGCGGCCGACGCCCACATCCCGGTCATCGCCTACGACCGTCTGATCCTCGGCACGAAGAACGTCGACTACTACGCGTCCTTCGACAACTCCAAGGTCGGCGAGCTCCAGGGCAACTACATCCTCCAGAAGCTCGGCCTCGCGGACGGCTCCAAGAAGGGCCCGTTCAACCTCGAACTCTTCGCCGGCTCGAACGACGACAACAACACGAAGTACTTCTTCGGCGGCGCGATGAAGGTGCTCCAGCCCTACATCGACAAGAAGCAGCTCGTCGTCCAGTCCGGCCAGACCGCGCTCAACCAGGTCACCACCCTGCGCTGGGACGGCGCCACCGCCCAGAAGCGCATGGACGACATCCTCACCAAGTCGTACTCCAGCAAGAAGGTCGACGCGGTCCTCTCCCCGTACGACGGCATCTCCATCGGCATCCTGTCGTCGCTGAAGTCGGACGACTACGGCTCCAAGGGCAAGCCGCTGCCGATCCTCACCGGCCAGGACGCCGAGCTGGCGTCGGTGAAGTCGATCATCGCGGGCGAGCAGACGCAGACCGTCTACAAGGACACCCGTCAGCTGGCCAAGATCGCCTCGACCATGGTGGACGACGTCCTCAAGGGCAAGAAGCCGCAGACGAACGACACCACGACCTACGACAACGGCTCGAAGGTCGTCCCCGCCTACCTGCTCCAGCCGGTGAGCGTCGACAAGTCCAACTACCAGTCGGTCCTCGTCGACGGTGGCTACTACACGGCGGACCAGCTCAAGTAAGCGTCGAACCTTACGGATTGGAAGGCACGACCATGGCGGGACCCGTCCTGGAAATGCGCTCGATCGTCAAGACCTTTCCCGGCGTCAAGGCGCTGTCCGACGTCACCCTGACCGTCCGGCAGGGCGAGGTCCACGCCATCTGCGGTGAGAACGGCGCCGGCAAGTCCACCTTGATGAAGGTGCTCTCCGGCGTCCACCCTCACGGCAGTTACGAGGGCGAGATCCTCTTCGAGGGAGAGGTCTGCCGCTTCAAGGACATCAGGGCGAGCGAGCAGCACGGCATCGTCATCATCCACCAGGAACTGGCGCTGTCGCCCTACCTCTCCCTCGCGGAGAACATCTTCCTCGGCAACGAGCACGCCAAGCGCGGGTTCATCAACTGGAGCACGACCCTGCGGCACGCCACCGAGCTGCTGCGCCGGGTCGGTCTGAGCGACCACCCCGAGACCCGCGTCGCCGACATCGGCGTGGGCAAGCAGCAGCTCGTGGAGATCGCCAAGGCGCTCTCGAAGAAGGTGAAGCTGCTGATCCTCGACGAGCCGACCGCGGCTCTGAACGACGAGGACAGCGAGAAGCTCCTGGACCTGATCCTGGAGCTGAAGAAGCAGGGCATCACCTCGATCATCATTTCCCACAAGCTGAACGAGATCCGCAAGGTCGCCGACTCGGTGACGATCCTGCGGGACGGCCAGACCATCGAGACCCTCGACGTGAAGGCGCCGGAGACGACCGAGGACCGGATCATCAGCGGTATGGTCGGCCGCGACCTGGAGCACCGCTTCCCCGAACGCACCCCGCACCACGCGGAGGAGGGGGCGGCTCCCGCGCTGGAGATCCGCGACTGGACCGTGCACCACCCGATCGACCAGCAGCGCAAGGTCGTCGACGACGTGTCGGTCCACGCGCGGCGCGGGGAGATCGTCGGCATCGCCGGTCTGATGGGCGCCGGCCGCACCGAACTCGCGATGAGCGTCTTCGGGCGGACCTACGGCCGGCACGCGGGCGGCACCGTTCTCAAGGACGGCGAGGAGATCCGCACGAAGTCGGTCGCGGAGGCCGTCGCCCACGGCATCGCGTACGTCACGGAGGACCGCAAGCACTACGGCCTCAACCTCATCGACACCATCAACCGCAACATCTCGCTGTCCGCCCTCGGCAAGGTGGCCCGGCGGGGGATCGTCGACGAGCACGAGGAGCGGCAGGTCGCCGAGGGCTACCGCACGTCGATGAACATCAAGGCGCCGACCGTCTTCGAGCCGGTGGGCAAGCTGTCCGGCGGCAACCAGCAGAAGGTCGTCCTCAGCAAGTGGATCTTCGCAGGACCCGATGTGCTGATCCTGGACGAGCCGACCCGCGGTATCGACGTGGGCGCCAAGTTCGAGATCTACACGGTCATCGACAAGCTGGCCGCCGAGGGCAAGGCGATCATCTTCATCTCCTCCGAGCTGCCCGAACTGCTCGGCATGTGCGACCGCATCTACACCATGGCCGCGGGGCGGCTGACCGGTGAGTTCTCACGGGCCGAGGCCACCCAGGAAGTGCTGATGCGTCAGATGACGAAGGACAAAGAGGTAACGCGATGAGCACCGATGTGACCAACGTCCCGGCCGAGGCCCCACCGGGCAAGGACGGGAGCGCCGGTGGCGGGGAGAACCTGCTGCGGGTGATGCTCGACGGTCTGCGCCAGAACATGCGCCAGTACGGCATGCTGCTGGCGCTGGGCCTGATCGTCGTCCTCTTCGCGGTCTGGACCGACGGCCAGCTGCTGCTGCCGCGCAACGTCTCCAACCTGGTCCTCCAGAACAGCTACATCCTGATCCTCGCGATCGGCATGATGCTGGTGATCATCGCGGGCCACATCGACCTGTCGGTCGGCTCGCTGACCGCGTTCGTGGGCGCGTTCGCGGCCGTGCTGATGGTCGAGCACAAGGTGGCGTGGCCCGTCGCGCTGCTGCTGTGTCTGGTGGTGGGCGCCGTGGCGGGCTCGGTCCAGGGATTCCTGATCGCCTATCTCGGCATACCGAGCTTCATCGTCACCCTCGCCGGCATGCTGCTCTTCCGCGGTCTGACGGAGATCCTGCTCAAGGGGCAGACCCTCGGCCCGTTCCCCGACGGCCTCCAGAAGGTGGGCAACGGCTTCCTCCCGGAGGTCGGCCCGACCACGAACTACCACAACATCACCCTGCTGCTCGGCCTCGCGGTGATCGTCTTCGTGGTCCTCCAGGAGGTCCGCGACCGCAGGCGCCAGCAGGAGTTCACCCTCGACGTGCTGCCGGCGAAGCTGTTCCTGCTCAAGCTGGTGGCGCTGGTCGCCGCGGTGCTCACCGTCACGATGCTGCTCGCCAGCTACAAGGGCGCGCCGATCGTGCTGCTGGTCCTCGGCGCGCTGGTCGTCGGCTACGGCTACGTCATGCGCAACGCCGTCTTCGGCCGTCACATCTACGCGATCGGCGGCAACCTCCCGGCGGCGAAGCTGTCGGGCGTCAAGGACAAGAAGGTCACCTTCTATGTCTTCCTGAACATGGGCATGCTCGCGGCCCTGGCGGGTCTGGTGGTAGCCGCCCGCCTGAACGCGGCCTCTCCGAAGGCCGGCCTGAACTTCGAGCTGGAAGCGATCGCCTCGTCGTTCATCGGCGGCGCGTCCATGAGCGGCGGTGTCGGTACCGTCCTCGGCGCGATCATCGGCGGTCTGGTCCTCGGCGTGCTGAACAACGGCATGAACCTCCTCAGTGTCGGCACCGACTGGCAACAGGTCATCAAGGGCCTGGCCCTGCTGGCCGCGGTCGGCTTCGACGTGTGGAACAAGCGCAAGGTCGGTTCGTAAGTCAGCCGGGGCCCCGCCGAGAGGCGGGGCCCCCTCCATTGGGCAGGAGCCGCGAAATGGAAACGAGCAGACGTACGGTCATCGCAGCGGCGGCAGCGGGCTTAACCGCTGCCGGCATCGGCACAGCGCACGCCTCGGACGGGAAGAAGCCCGTCCGGGAACTCTTCGGCAGACTCGCCGACGGGACCAAGGTCCACCGGTGGTCCCTGGAGAACGGCGGGACACGGCTCAAGGTCCTGTCGTACGGCGGGATCGTCCAGTCCCTGGAGATCCCCGACCGGCACGGCAGGTACCGCAACGTCGCCCTGGGCTTCGGCGACCTCGACTCCTACGTGGCCTCCAGCCCGTACTTCGGCGCCCTGATCGGCCGGTACGGCAACCGCATCGGCAAGGGGCGGTTCACCCTCGACGGCACGGACCACCAGCTCTCCGTCAACGACGGCGTCAACAGCCTGCACGGCGGCGCCAAGGGCTTCGACAAGCACGTCTGGGACGTCGAGGGCTTCGCCTCCGGATCCGACGTCGGACTCGTCCTGCACTACACCAGCATCGACGGCGAGATGGGCTACCCCGGCACGCTGCGGGCGAAGGTCACCTACACCCTGACCCGGCACGGCGACTGGCGCATCGACTACGAGGCCACCACCGACAAGGCCACCGTCGTCAACCTCACCAGCCATGTGTACTGGAACCTCGCCGGTGAGGGCAGCGGCTCGGTCTACGACCACGAACTCCGCATCGCGGCCTCCCGGTACACCCCCGTCGACTCCGGCCTGATCCCCACCGGGGAACTCGCGAAGGTCGCCGGCACCCCCTTCGACTTCCGCAGGACCAAGACCGTCGGCCGCGACATCCGGGTCGCGGACCAGCAGCTCCTGTACGGCAAGGGCATCGACCACAACTGGGTCCTCGACAAGGGGATCACGGCGAAGCCCGAGCATGTCGCCACGCTCCGCGACCCGTCCTCCGGCCGCACCCTGACGATCGCCTCGAACGAGCCCGGCCTCCAGTTCTACTCGGGCAACTTCCTGGACGGCACCCTGGTCGGCACCGGCGGTCACATCTACCGCCAGGGCGACGCCCTGTGCCTGGAGACCCAGCACTTCCCGGACTCGCCGAACCACCCGGCCTTCCCCTCGACGGTGCTGCGGCCGGGACAGACCTACCGGACCAGCACGGTCCACTCGTTCGGCGCGTGACCGTACCTCACAGCCGGTTCACAAAATCCGCACGACCTCACAACGATTGAACAGCGCCCCATCCGTATCCGTATGAGAGGGCGGCCCGTGCTCCCCCGCGCGGGCCACCCAGAAAACGGGGGCCCGTCCTCCCCAACGGGCTCGCCTCATACGGAGGTTCCATGGCCGGCAATGTCACCTCGCTCTTTCGCGGCACCGCGGCGCACAGCCCGTCGATGGCCGCATTGACGCGGGAGGGCGACGGAGCCGGCCCGGTGGACTTCTGCATCCCCTGCAATCCCTACTTCCCCACCCCCGCCATGTTCGACGAACTCGCGGGCAGGCTCCGCGAGATCATCACCTACTACCCGAGCAGCGCCGACACGATCACCAGCGAGCTGTGCTCGCTGCTCCAACTCCCGCCGCAGTGCGTCGCGATGGGCAACGGCTCGACCGAACTCATCACCTGGATCGACCACCTGCTGGTCCGGGAGTCCCTCGCGATCCCCGTCCCCACGTTCGGCCGCTGGACCGACCAGCCGATGGAGACCGGCAAGCGGGTGGACATGTTCCCGCTCCAGGAGTCCACCGGCTTCGCCCTCGACCTCGCCGCGTACGCCAAGTTCATCCGCCAACGAGGCACCAGGGTCGCCGTCATCTGCAACCCGAACAACCCCGACGGCGGCTTCCTGCCGCGCCAGTCCGTCATCCAGTTCATGGACGCGATGGCCGACCTGGACCTGATCGTCATCGACGAGTCGTTCCTGGAGTTCGCCGACGCCGAGTCGGAGCCCAGCGTGGTCGAGGACGCGGTGATGAGACCCAACGTCATCGTGCTGCGCAGCCTCGGCAAGAACTTCGGTCTGCACGGCATCCGCTTCGGCTACATGGTCGCCAACCCCTCGCTCGCGGGCAAGGTCCGCTCGATGCTGCCGAAGTGGAACCTCAACTCCTTCGCGGAGACCGTGGTGTTCATGCTCAAGAACCACGGCAAGGAGTACATGGAGAGCCTGCACATGGTCCGCCGCGACCGGCTCGACATGGCCCGCCAGCTCTCCGCGCTGCCCGGTCTGACGATCTACCCCTCGCAGGGCAACTTCCTGTTCGTACGCCTTCCCGTCGGCGCCGAGGGCACGGTGGTCCGGGACCGGCTGCTCACCGAGCACCGCATCCTGGTCCGCGAGTGCGGCAACAAGGTCGGCTCCTCCAGCCGCTTCCTGAGACTCGTGGTCAGGCCGCAGACCGACGTACGGCGTCTGGTGGCCGGCCTGGAGCAGGTGCTGTTCGGGTCGAGGAAGGAGACCGCCGTCCCCGAGCTGAGCACGGGGACCGGCTACGGCTCGGGTACGGCCATGGTGGACCGGCTGGTCGGCTCGACCAACGGCGGGGGCATGCAGGGGCTGGCCGCGCAGGCCAACGCCTGGCCCGGACAGCCCGCGCAGATGCCCCAGCCGGTCGCCGCCGCGGCCCCCCAGCCGGTGGCCGCCGCCGCCCCGCAGCCCAGCCTGCCGTCCGCCCCGCAGCCGCGTCCCGCCGCGGCCTCGCCGTACCCGGCCCAGCAGCCGGCCCCGGTCTATCCCGGGGTCCAGCAGCCCGCGGCGGCCCAGGCGTATCCCACCCCGCCGCCCTCCAGCTGGCCGGCGGCGGCGCAGAACCCCGGTGTGATGCCCGCCCAGATGCCGCCCGCGGCGATGCAGGCGCCGGCCCAGCCGCCCGGTCCCCGGCCGGCCGCCGCCGCCCAGACCGGTATGCCCGGCATGACGGGCGCGCCCTCGATGGGCGCGCAGGGCGGCCTGACGGCGGCCCAGGTCCGCGGCAGGACACAGCCGGAACCACCACCACCCCAGCCGTCGAGCAGCGGCTGGGGAGCCGTCGGCGCCCTTCTGTACAACCAGGCCGGTTAGGCCACTCGTACCGCCGCGCGGCCTACCCCCGCGCGGCCGGCCTCCCCACGGGCCGGGCGGGATCCCCGCGGAGTCGGTCACCCCACGGGCCGACCGCGGGGATCCGTCCACATTCGACGACACGGCAGGGGCCGGGGCGTCTCCTCCCGGCGGCCGCGCATCTCCGTGTCCTGCTTAGCACTTGACGTGTCGTCACTTTGCGGATCTGACAGCCGGCCGACAGCAAGCACCCCTACGGTGCCGTGTCCATGACAGAAACCCCCACGAACGAGATGTCAGAGGCCCCTGTCGGGCGCCGGACCGTCCTGCTCGCCACGGGTGCCTCGGCAGCGGCACTGGCCGTCGCCGCCGCGGCCCCCGTCGCACCCTCCCCCTCCCCCACACCCGCCGCCGGACCGGCCGACGCGGCCCCCGTCGCGGCGGCCGTGTGCACCCTGACCAAGGAGATGACCGAAGGCCCCTACTACCTGGACGGACAACTCGTCCGCTCCGACGTCACCGAGGGCAAGCCGGGCGCGCCCCTCAAGCTCGTCCTCACCGTCGTCGACTCCGCCTGCGCGCCGCTCGGCGGCGCCCTCGTGGAGATCTGGCACTGCGACGCGCTCGGCGAGTACTCCGGGTACGTCGGCAACAACGGCCACAGCGAGCCGGACGACGGCACGTTCCTGCGCGGCGGCGTCCTGACGAACGCCTCCGGCGTCGCGGCCCTCACCACGGTCTACCCCGGCTGGTACCGGGGCCGCTGCGTGCACGTCCACGTCAAGGTGCACACCGGCGTGACCCTCACCTCCGACGGCTCCTTCACCGGCGGCCGGGAACTCCACACCGGCCAGCTCTTCTTCAGCGAGACGGTCACCACGGCGATGGCCAAGGTGTCCCCGTACTCCACCAACAAGGTCACCCGCACCACCCTCGCCCAGGACTCCGTCTACGACGGCGGAGGCGCCTCCTCCGGCCTGCTGACCCTGACGGCCCTGGGCGGCACCGCCTCCGCCGGCTACACCGGCACCCTGACCCTCGGCGTCGGGACGAGCTGACCCGGGCCCTCCCCCCACGGAGGCCGGGGGCGGTCCGCGCGCCGCGGGCCGCCCCCGGCCGCGCCCATACCGCGTAATCCCCCGCGCCGGGACGGTCGTACGACCATCGAACGACCCGACCCTGTGGACAATGGCCGCACCTTCCCCGCGCCCGGGCTCGGACCGGACGAGGGGGGAGCCCCCGTCGCCGTCCCCCGGGAGAACCCGCATGGTGTTGAGCAGACGTACCTTCAGCGCACTCGCCGGCACCGCCGCCCTCGGCCTCTCGCTGAGCGGCAGCGGGAGCGACGTGGCCTGCGCGGCCGGAAGGACGGTCCTCGCACCCACCGGACCCGCGCCCGCTCCGCCCGCCGCCGACGGCCGTCCGCACACCGTCGGCTTCGACCGCTACTCGATGATCGTCGACGGCAGACGCCTGGTGATCTGGTCCGGCGAGTTCCACCCCTTCCGGCTGCCCAGTCCGTCCCTGTGGCGGGACGTCCTCCAGAAGATGCGCGCCCACGGCTACAACGCGGTCAGCATCTACGTCGCCTGGAACTACCACTCCCCCGCACCCGGACAGCACGACTTCACCGGGGTCCGCGACCTCGACCTGTTCCTGCGGACCGCCGCCGAGACCGGGCTGTACGTCATCCTGCGCCCCGGCCCGTACATCAACGCCGAGGTCGACGCGGGCGGCTTCCCCGGCTGGCTGACGGCCACCCCGGGCGTGGCCCGCACCTCCGACCCCGCCTATCTGGAGCACGCCGACCGGTGGCTGACCGCCGTCGACCGCATCGCCTCCCGGCACCTCTACACCGACGGCGGCGGCACGATCGTCCTCTACCAACTGGAGAACGAGTACGACAACCACGTGACCGAGGCCGCAGGCCGCGACTACATGGCGCACCTGTACGCCAAGGTGCGCGCCGACGGCATCGACGTCCCCCTCTTCCACAACGACAAGGGCAGGAACGGCCACTGGGCCCCCGGCACCTTCGACACGGGCGGGGAGCGCGGGCGCTACCTGTACGGCTTCGACGGCTACCCCTCCCCCTTCAAGACCCCGCCGGACTGGGGGCACTTCGGGCCCGGCGGCATGCGGGGCGGATCGACCGCCAGCCCGGACACCCCGGGATGCATCCCCGAGTTCGGCGGCGGCTGGTTCGATCCCTGGGGCGGCGCGGAGTTCGACGGCCTCGGGTACGCCGAGTCCCGCCGCACCCGCGACGCGGCCTACGAGCGGCGCTTCTACCTCACCAACCTCGCCAACGGCATCACCGTCCACAACGTCTACATGACCTTCGGCGGCACGTCCTGGGGCTGGCTGCCCGCGCCGATCGTCTACACCTCGTACGACTACGGGGCCGCGATCGACGAGGCACGGCAGCCCACCGCGAAGCTCGTCCCGATGCGGCAGATCGGCCGGCTGCTCCAGTCGGTGCCCGACCTGGCCAAGCTCGACCGCGCCGACCCTCTGCCCGGCGACGAGCCGGATCCCGGCCCCGGCGTCAAGGCGTACCACCTGGTCAATCCGGACACGAAGGCGCGCTTCCTGGTCCTGCGCAACGACACGCCCTCCGAGACCGTCGCCACCGTCACGCTCGGCGGGACACGGGCCGAGGTGCCGGTGCCCGGCCTCGACGCGCGGCTGCTCGCCTCCGGGATCGCCCTGGGGCGCAGGAGGCTGAGCTGGTCCACCGCCCAGCCGATGCTGTGGCTGGCCGCAGGACGGCAGGACGTCGCCGTGTTCACCGGCCGCGCGGGCGAAGCGACACGCACGTGCCTGGAGGCCGCGAGCGAGCCGAAGGTCACCGTGCTGGACGGCGAGGCCGGATACACCCACGCGGACGGTGTCCTGCGGATCGACACCGTGCTCGGCGGCATCACCCGGGTCCGGGTGGAGGGGGGCGGGGTCGCGGCCCCGCTTCTGCTGCTGTTCGCCGACGACGAGAGCTCCCGTCTCCTGTGGCGCCACGACACCCCCTCGGGTCCGGTGCTGGTAAGGGGCCCCGCGCTGCTGCGCACCGCCGCCGTGCGCGGCACGACCGCGCATCTCACCGGCGACACCACGCAGGCGGCGGACCTGGAGGTGTGGGGGCCGCGCGGAATCAGCGAACTCGTCTGGAACCAGAGCGCGTTGACGTCCCGCCTCACGCCGTCGGGGAGTCTGCGGGCCGAACGGCCGCTGGCCGGCGCGGGCCGGGTGCGGCTGCCCGCGCTGACCGGCTGGCGCCGGGCCGAGGGGAACCCCGAGTCGGCCGCCGGTCACGACGACACCGCGTGGCGCGTGACCGACAGGACGTCCTCGCACAGCGTCACCCCGGTGCCCGCCGGACAGCCCGTGCTGTTCGCCGACGACTACGGCTTCCACTACGGAGACGTCTGGTACCGGGGGCACTTCGCGGACGCGGGCGGCGCCGACTCGGTGTCCCTGTCCTATGTCGCCGGTACCCAGGGGCTGTTGATGGCCTGGCTGGACGGAGAGCCGCTGGGCACCCACCGGATGCCGGTGCCGGACAAGAAGACCGTGCGCAAGGGGACCTGGACGGCCACCGCCACCTTCCCCGTCCGGCCGCGGGAGGGACGCGCGCACGTGCTGTCCGTGCTGGTCCGGCCGATGCAGCACGACGAGGACGGCCGGGCCGACGACACGCACAAGGCGGCCCGGGGACTGACGGCCGCCTCCTTCACCGGGGCCGCTCCCGCGGTCCGCTGGCGCATCCGGGGCGCCGCGGCCCCCGACCCGGTGCGCGGACCGCTCAACACCGGCGGCCTGCACGGGGAGTTGCACGGCTGGCATCTGCCGGGCTTCGCGGACGGCGGCTGGAAACCCGTCGCCTTCCCGCGCGCCGAGCGGAGGCAGGGGGTCACCTGGTACCGCACCGGCTTCCGGCTGGCCGTGGACAGCGCCCTGGACGCCTCGATCGGGCTCACCCTCACGGACGACCAGGCCCGCGCCTATCGCGTCCAGATCTTCCTGAACGGCTGGAACATGGGCCAGTACATCAACGACGTGGGCCCGCAGCACACGTTCGTCCTGCCCAACGGGGTGCTGCGCACCCGCGGGCACAACACGCTGGCCCTCGCGGTGCTGTCCGACGGGACCACACCCGCGGGGCCCGGCCGGGTGGAGCTGACGCTGCTGGGCAGCGCGGCCGGAGGAGTACCGGTGACCCCGGTGCCCTCCCCCGGCCCCGCGGGCGCGTAGGCCGCCAGGGGTGTCCGGGGTGTCCGGGGTGTCCGGCTAGCCTCCGAACTCCGGCTGCGGCAGGCCCTTGCCCGCGCCGGGGACCACCAGGAGGGAGCCGGACATCGGGTGCGGTGCCGTGAGGCCCGTACGCGCGGTGGTGATGTAGAGGTCGGTGAGATCGGCGCCGCCGAACGCGCAGGCGGTGGGGCGGCGGACCGGGAGGGTGAGCACCCGGTCCAGCCTGCCGTCCGGTGTGTAGCGGTGGACCGCTCCGCCGTCCCAGAGGGCGACCCAGACCCCGCCCTCCGCGTCCACCGTCAGACCGTCGGGGAATCCGTCCTCCACGGTGGCGAACGGACGTCTGCCGACGGGGAGTTGGTCGTCCCCGATGTCGAACACGTCGATGCGGCGGGTCGGTGAGTCGATGTAGTGGACCCGGCGGCCGTCGGGGCTCCAGCCCGTGCCGTTGCTGACGCTCACGTCGTCGAGGATCGCGCGGACCGTGCCGTCCGGCGTGATCCGCGAGAGGGTGCCCCCGCCCGGTGCCTCGTCGTAGCGCATCGTGCCGAACCACAGCGAACCGTCGGGCGCGACGGCCGCGTCGTTGGCACGGCGGCCGGGCACGGGCTCCCGGTGCAGCCAGCGGAACGAGCGGAACGAGCGGCCGGCCCGGACACCTCCGGCTCCGGCTCCGGCTCCGGCTCCGGCGGTGGACTCTCCGGACCCGGGCGGCCCGTAAAGGCCCACGCCGTCACGGAGGCTGACCACCAGTCCGCCGCCCGCGGCGGGCTTGGCCGCGCCCACGTGCTGCTCGGTGGCCATCACCGTGCGGCGGCCCGAGACGGGGTCGTAGGTGTGGATCCGGGAGCCGAGGATGTCGACCCAGACGAGCCGCCCGGCCCGGGCGTCCCAGGTCGGGCCCTCGCCCAGCGCCGCGTGCGCGTGGACCGCGACCTCGACGGCGCTCACCGCGCGTTCCGGTGCCCGAGCCGCTCGGACAGCTCCGCGGCACCCTTCGCCGCGAGCTGCTCCAGCTCGGCCCGCCGCTCGTCGCTCCAGCGGATCATCGGTACGGAGATCGAGAGCGCGGCGACGACGTGTCCCGCGCGGTCGCGCACCGGGGCCGCGACACAGCTGACGTCCGGGTTGGACTCACGGCTCTCGACGGCGATCCCGCGACGGCGGATCTCGGCGAGGGCCTCGCGCAGGGCGCCCGGCTCGGTGATGCTGTTCGGGGTCATCGCGACGAGCTCGGCGTCGTCGGGGACGCGAGAGGTCAGCTCGGGCTCGGAGAGGGAGGCGAGCAGCATCTTGCCGACGGAGGTGCAGTGCGCGGGAAGCCGGCGGCCGGCCGCGGAGACCATGCGCACGGCGTGCGTGGAGTCGACCTTGGCGATGTAGATGACGTCGGTGCCTTCGAGGATCGCCACGTGCACGGTCTCGTCGCAGGTCTCGGCGACGGAGCGGGCGACCTGCTGGCCCTCGGCGGCGAGGTCGAGCTGCTCGGCGTAGCGGCTGCCGAGCTGGTACGGGCGTACGCCGAGCCGGTAGCGTCCCGGCTGGCCGGGCACCTGCACGATGTACGACCGGGCGGCGAGCGTGGTCACCAGTTCGTGCACGGTCGTGCGGGGCAGCTGGAGCCTGCGCACGATGTCGGGGGCGGAAAGCGTCCCGTCCCCGTCGAGAAAGAGCTCCAGTATGTCCAGAGCCCGGGTCACGGCAGGTACGAGGCGTCCCACAACCGGCCCCCTCTCCATTGTTCGAAATTTCAACAGACGATCGGGATGACGAACACAGGCTAGTCATTCACCCTGGGGCGGGCAATGGGTCGAGTGCCCCGTACCGCCCGCCCGGCGTGGCCCGGTGCGGGATCATGGACCGCATGCCGGCCAAACGCCCCGCCGCCCCCTTCACCCCGCTCGACTTCCAGCTGGTCCTGCTGCGCCGCATGGCCGATCACAACCCCGGCCTGGTCGAGGACGCCCGTCACACGCTGGGGGTGTCGATCGCGGACATGCGCGAGGCCAACCGGCGCTGGCAGGCGATGCTGCACGCGCCGCGCTCCCGGTCAGCCGCCTCGCGCCACCGCTCCGTCCTCGGCACCCCCGAGTCCGTGCGCGAACGCCGGATCGGCGACCTGACCTGCGAGGCCCTGCAATGGCCTGTGCCGCTGTGGCCAGGTCTGCGCTTCGAGGTCCTGCTCGCCCCGAACGGCGTCGCCTGGAACGAATGGCTGGTGCGGGCCCCGGGCGCCCCCGCCCCCGTGCTGGAGACCCTGGAGGACCTGGCCCCCTGGTCCTGCACGGTCGACGAGGCGGCCCGCGCCTTCGCTCCCGCCCGGCCCCTGGAGGGCACCGCCCCGACCCGGTGGGGTCTGGCGTTCACCGCTCCCGACGCCTCGGGTGTGCCGCAGGCGTGCGCGGCGGAGTTCACCTGGGGGCTGCTGCAACGGGTGGGCGTCAAGGGGCCCGTCGCGGATCACCCCGGACACCCCGGCCCGTAGTGCGCGGACGCGGCCGCCGACGGGCCGGGGCGGCCCCGCTCAGCGGGCGGCGGCCTCGATGATCAGAGCCACGACGACGGGCAGCGACCCGGGGTGGAGCCACAGGAAGAGGTTCGGCTCGACGAGTTCGAGCTCCATCAGGCGGGGCCCGCCGTCGTCGCCGTCGACCAGGTCGACCCGGGCGTAGAGCACGCCGTCGGGGCCGCCCGGGACGGCGGCCAACGCCTTCTCGGCGACCGCCAGTTCGGCCTCGGTGGGCTCCCAGGCCTCCAGCCGCGGATGGGGCGTCTTGTCGCCGTCGAACGGCGTCCCCGGCTCCAGCACGGCCCCCTTGCGGCTGGCGTGCAGCAGCCGTCCGCCGAAGAACTGGAGCGCCCGCTCGCCCCGGGTGTCGATGTCCCGCACGTACGGCTGGACCATGGCGGTCAGCCCCTCGGCGTGCATCCGCGCGAGCTGCCCGAGGGCCGTCCCGGCCTCGGCGGGTGTGTACCGGGCGGCGTAGCGCGCGCCGGCCCCCGCCGTGGGCTTCACCACGAACTCGTGGTCGCGGGGCAGTTCGACGAGGTCCCCCGGCGCGACGTACCGGGTGGGCACGACCGGCACCCCCGCCTCCGCCAGGTCCCCGAGGTACCGCTTGTCCGTGTTCCACCGCACGACCGGCGCCGGATTCAGCAGCCGCGTGAGCCCCGCGCACCGCTCGGCCCACGCCACGAACTCCGGCACGCGCCGGCTGTAGTCCCAGGTCGACCGGATCAGCGCCAGGTCGAACCCGGCCCAGTCGACCGCGGGATCGTCCCAGTGCACGATCTCCGCCACCGCCCCGGCCTCCACGAGGGCTCCCCGCAGCACGGGCAGATCCCGGTCCGCGCCGGGCTCCTCGCCCGGGTCGTAGGTGACGAGCGCGATACGGGCCACGACGGACTCCAACCTCGTACGGCACCGGCGCGGGCACCGGCGCCCCTGTCTGCGGCGCACCCCACCGGTACGCCGTCCCTGGAACACCGCCGCAGGCTAACAACCCGCTCGCTCCCGGTCCGGGCCACACTTGACCTTCACCAAGGGGCAGGGCCCAGCATCGGTGACGGAACGAGGAACCAGAACCAGGACCGGGGCCAGTGCCGGCCGCGGTCCGGGCAGGGGAGCGACGGGGTGGACACGTGGACATGCTGACGATCGGCGCCTTCGCCAAGGCCTCGCGGCTGTCGCCCAAGGCGCTGCGGCTCTACGACGAACTGGAGCTGCTGCGTCCCGCACGGGTCGACCCCGGCACCGGCTACCGCTACTACGCGGCGGAGCAGCTCGAACAGGCGCGGCTCGTGGCCTGGCTGCGGCGGCTCGGCATGCCGCTCGCCCGGATCCGCAGGGTGTGCGCCCTCGAACCGGGTCCGGCCGCGCGGGAGATCGGCGCGTACTGGGCCGGGGTCGAGGCCGAGACGTCCGCCCGCCGGGATCTGGCGGCGTTCCTCGTGGACCATCTGTCACCGTCCCCAGGGAAGGACACCAGCATGCTGGAACTCCGCTACTCCGCCCTCTCCGACACCGGCCTGGTCCGTACGGCGAACCAGGACAGCGTCCACGCGGGGGCCCGCGTCCTCGCGGTCGCCGACGGCTGCGGGCCGGGCGGCGCACCCGCGAGCACGGCGGCCGTGCAGGCCCTGACGTTCCTGGACGACGAACCGCTGTCGGCCGGTGGCGTGCTCAACCTGCTGGAGGACGCCGTGGAGGGCGCGGCGCGGGCGGTGGCGGACCTGGTGCCGCGGCACGCCACGGCCGGGGTCCCGGACGGCGGCGGCACCGGCACCGGCAGCACGCTCACGGCCCTGGTGTGGACCGGCTCCCAGCTCGCGCTCGTCCACATCGGGGACTCCCGTGCCTATGTGCTCCGCGACGGCGGGCTGTTCCGGATCACCCACGACCACACGGTGGTCCAGTCGATGATCGACGAGGGCCGTCTCACCCCGGAGGAGGCGACCGCGCATCCCCAGCGGGCCATGCTGCTCAAGGCACTGGGCTCCCCCGCCGACGTACCCGATCTGCGGCTCCAGGACGTCCGGCCGGGCGACCGCTATCTGCTGTGCTCCGACGGCCTGTCCACCGTCGTGCCGGAGGAGGGGATCGAGCGGCTTCTCACGTCGTCGCCCGATCCGGACACGGCCGTACGGGCGCTGGTCGCGGCGGCGAACGAAGCGGGCGGGCCGGACAACGTCAGCTGCGTGGTCGCGGACGTGGTCGAGGCGACCGACCGCCCGTCCGGCCTCCGGTTCGCCTAGGTCGTGTCCGCACGGTCGCGTCCGCCGTGCGACGCCTGGCACACCCTAGGGCCTGCGGTAGCCGAGGGATGCCTCGATGGCGCGGCCGACCGGGTCGGAGGCGGCGCCGCCGCCGGGGCCGGTCACCCAGGAGCGGAAGACGCTCGCCAGTTGCAGGCCGAAGGCCTCGGCCTGCGCCTCGTCCGCCTGACGTGATCCGTCGCGGGCGGCGACGGTACGGGCGACCTCCTGCCGCAACGGCGCCCGCGGTCCGGGATCACGCCAGCCGGACCGGTCCGAGAGGGCCGCCCGCGCGACGGCCGTGGCGCCGTCCGCGTGGTGGTCGCGGTGGCCTTCCCTCATGTGCCACAACTCGTGCCCGAGGATGACGAGTTGCTGCACGGTCTCGGCACGCTCCTCGACCACGACGAGGTCGAAGTCGCCGAACTCCATCCACAGACCGGTGACTTCGATCTCGTCAGGGAAGCGTTCGAAGCGGAGCCGCACCGGACGGCCGCCCCGGCGTCTGCTCATCTCCGCGCAGAGGGCCTCCGCCAACTCCCGCACGTCGACGGGCGTATCGATCCTTCTCCGCAGCACCCGGCCGAGCTCCACCGCCAGCGCGCGCATCTCGGAGCGGGTCCCGCGCGGACGCAGCGCCCCCATGAACCTTCCGACGGAGCCGGCAGGCCTCGTCGTCATCGCTCCGCCTCCTCGCCGTCCGGCAGGACCTCGGGAAGGTGCGGCGGGGACTCACTCACCAAAGGTCTCCCGGCAGTTGACTCGTCAAGTTGTGACGCGAGCCCGACCCTACGTGTCCGGGTCCGTCCACGCCACGGTTCCCGAACGATCGTTCCCGGTTTCCGGACGATCCTTACGGCGCCTGCGCCCTCCCTCCACGTCCCCGGCGCGATCGGGCCGCCGACCACCCGGTCGCCGGTCCCGATCGTGTAGGAAGAGGCTGTCCCTCCCGGTGAAGTCCTCTCGGCAAGGAGTCCTCGTGTTCTCCCTCTTCCCGGCCCTGGTGAGCGGTTCGGTCGCGGACCGGTCCGCGCTGCGCTTCGGCGACCGGTCCCTGACGTACGCGGAACTGGCCGCCTCCGCGGGAGCGCTGGCCGCACGGCTCGACGGTGCCGGGAGGGTCGCTCTCTGGGCGACGCCGACCCTGGAGACGGCCGTCGGTGCCGTCGCCGCGCTGCTCGCCGGCGTGCCGGCCGTACCGCTGAACCCGAGGTCCGGGGAGACGGAGCTCGGTCACATCGTGGGCGACAGCGCGCCGTCCCTGGTGCTCGCGGCCCCGGGCGACACGCTTCCGGCCGCGCTCGGGGCGCTGGAACGTATCGACGTCGAGGTGACGACGGAGACGGCGGCTGAGGAAGGAGCCGAGGCGGGAGTCGAGGCGGAGGAGGGGACCGAGGTGGTGGTGGGCGTGACGGCGGCGGTCCGCGACCCCGCCTCCCCCGCCCTGGTCGTCTACACCTCCGGCACCACGGGTCCGCCCAAGGGCGCGGTCATCCCGCGCCGGGCGATCGCCGCGACCCTGGACGCGCTGGCCGACGCCTGGCAGTGGACCGGCGACGACGTGCTGGTGCACGGCCTGCCGCTGTTCCATGTGCACGGGCTGATCATCGGCGTCCTGGGCCCGCTGCGGCGCGGCGGTTCCGTGCGTCATCTGGGCCGGTTCAGCGCCGAGGGCGTGGCGCGGGAGCTGGACGCGGGGGCGACCATGCTGTTCGGGGTGCCGACGATGTACCACCGGCTCGCCGAGGCGCTCGGCGAGGACCCGGGGCTCGCCGAGGCGCTGCGTGGGGCGCGGCTGCTCGTGTCGGGCTCGGCCGCGCTTCCCCTGCACGACCACGAGCGGATCAGGGCGGCGACCGGTCGCGGGGTCGTCGAGCGGTACGGCATGACGGAGACCCTGATGAACACGAGCGTGCGGGCGGACGGGGAGGTACGGCCCGGGACGGTCGGCGTGCCGCTGCCCGGCGTCGGTCTGCGTCTGGTCGAGGAGGACGGGACGCGGATCGCCTGGTACGAGGCCGACGGCACCCCGGCCGGGGCGTACGACGGCGAGAGCGTGGGCGAGATCCAGGTGCGCGGCCCGAACCTCTTCACCGGGTATCTGAACCGGCCGGACGCCACGGCCGCCGCGTACAGCGCCGACGGCTGGTTCCGTACGGGGGACATGGCGGTCCTCGACCCCGACGGCTCCGTCCGTATCGTCGGCCGCAAGGCCACCGACCTGATCAAGAGCGGCGGATACAAGATCGGCGCGGGCGAGATCGAGAACGCGCTCCTCGAACACCCCGGGGTGCGCGAGGCCGCCGTGGCCGGGGAGCCCGACGCCGACCTCGGCGAGCTCGTCGCGGCCTGGATCGTCCCGCTCGATCTCCAGGCGCCGCCGTCCGCCGGGGAGTTGGCCGACCACGTGGCCCTCCGTCTCGCCCCGCACAAGAGGCCACGCACCGTGCGCTTCCTGGAGGCGCTGCCCCGCAACGACATGGGCAAGATCCTGAAGAGGGAGCTGCCGCGTGACTGAACGGATCTCGGCCCGCGAGGCCATCGCCCTGGTCACCGACAGCTTCGCCGAACTCCCCTGCCCCGACGCGACGTTCCCGCCGGACGGTCCACTGTCCTGGGCGGGGTACGGCGACGCCCGGGCGCGCGCCGTGGCCCGTACCGGCGAGGAGGAGTC
This sequence comes from Streptomyces sp. f51, assembly GCF_037940415.1. Classification (NCBI taxonomy): domain Bacteria; kingdom Bacillati; phylum Actinomycetota; class Actinomycetes; order Kitasatosporales; family Streptomycetaceae; genus Streptomyces; species Streptomyces sp. f51. Next base: position 2,193,554 of record NZ_CP149798.1, read on the forward strand.
GGTCGTCTGCGGTACGGCGACCTTCGGGACGGCGAGTTTCGGCACGACGACCGACGGCCGGGCTCCGCTCGGACCGGTCACCGCCGTCCTCGTCGCCTTCGAGTTCGGCTTCCTCGGCGGTTCCCTGGGCGAACGCACCGGGGACCGTCTGGAGGCCGCCCACGACTACGCCCGGACCCACCGGCTGCCCGTCGTCTCGCTCGTGGCCACGGGCGGCAGCCGGATGCAGGAGGGCATGCTCGCCCTGACCCAGCTCCAGCGCGTGGCCCGGCAGTCGGCGCTCACCCGGGACGCCGGGCTCGCCCAGGTCGCGGTCCTGCGGGATCCGACGACGGGCGGCGGCTGGGCCACGCTCGGGGCGGGCGCCGATGTGACGCTGGCGCTGCCGGGGGCCCAGGTCGCCTTCGCGGGTTCCCGGGTCCGTCCGCCCGGCGCGGATCCGGCGGCGTACACGGCCGAGGCGCAGGTCGCGGCGGGCTCGGTCGACGCCCTCGTACCGAAGGAGGGGCTGCGGGAGGCGCTCGCCCTGTGGCTGGACCTGCTCACCGGGCCCGCCGCCGGGGCCGCGCCCGTTCCGGCTGCGCTGGGTGACGCGACGGAGCTGCCCGCGACCGGCTGGGAGGCGGTGCGGCGGGCCCGGTCCGCGGGACGCCCGCGCGCCGAGGCCTACCTGGACGCGTACTTCACCCGCCGGGCGGCGATCGGCGGGGACCGTTGCGGCGGCGCCGACGACGGTGTGCTGTGCGGTTTCGGCCGGGCGCACGACGGGCGGACGGTCGCGTACGCGGCCCAGCGCGGCACCCCGACCCGTCCTTCCGGATACCGCACGGCGGCCCGGCTGGTGCGGATGGCGGGCCGGCTCGGCATCCCGGTCCTGACGCTGGTGGACACCCCGGGCGCGGCGAACGACGCGGACGCCGAACGGCAGGGGGCCGGCCCGGCGATCGCGGACCTGTTCGCCGCGGTCGCCACCGCCAGGACGCCCGTGACCACCCTGGTGATCGGCGAGGGCGGCTCGGGCGGTGCGCTGGCGCTGGCCGCGCCCGGCAACACCTGGGCCACGCCGGACAGTTACTTCTCGGTCATCGCGCCGGAGTCGGCGGCGGCGATCCTGAAGCGGCCCGCGGGCGAGATCAGGGCGACGGCCGACCAGCTCCGGCTGCGGCCGCAGGACCTGCTGGACCTCGGGGTGATCCGGGGCATCTCGCCGCACCACGCCTGAGCCCGAACGGACGGCGGCCGTCGGTTCCTCCCTCCCAAGAGGGGCCGACGGCCGCCTGCTCACGCGGGAGCCACGACGGTGGCCGCCCGCCCTCCGGGCCGCCGCGGTGGCGGCCCGGAGGGAGTGGACCGGGTGGCGGGCTCCCGCCCCGGGCGGCCCGCCACCCGGCGACCGGTCACCGGACGCCCACGGCCCGGATGGTCTCCTGGCTGACCGAACCGCCCCGGTCGTCGTGGGCGGAGGCCCGCAGCGACACGAACGCGGCGCCGCGCGGAACGTTCAGCGTGCCCGTCCAGCGCGCCGTGCCGCCGCCGCTCAGCGGCACCGCCTTCCAGGTCTTCCCGTCGTCGTACGACACCTCGAGCCTGCCGCCGGAGATGGCGCCGGTGTCCGACGCCCCCTTGACGTACTCGGCGTACACGCTCACCGGGACCTTGCCGCCGCGCACGTCGCCCGCCAGGTCGGTGTCGATGTCGTAGCCGAGGTTGACGAGCGGGAGGAAGGTCCAGTGGTCGTCGGGGGTGGCCGCCGAGCGGACGGTCCACTCGGTGTGGCCCTTGGTGGAGAGCTTCCAGCGCCCGGGGTCGAGGGTCGTGTCCGTGACCACCTTGTAGGTGTGCTCGTCGGCGGGCGCGTCCCAGACGTATCCGGCGGAGCTCTGCCGCCGGGCGAGCAGGGCACCGTCCTGGTAGACCTCGGTGAACTGGGTCATCCCGGTGTCGTCGCTCCACACGTCGCCGAAGCCGGTGTGGTCGGGTCCGGCGTCGCCCCAGCCGGGGGTGTTGAACTGGATGACGTTGCCCGCGCGCTGCTGGCCCCAGCCGAGTCCGGTGCCCAGCCACGGGTGCCAGACCGGCTTGAACCAGTTCAGGACCCGGTGGGCACCGCCCCGGTAGGCGACCAGGCCGCTGCGCTCCTCCAGCGTGCCCGCCCCGACGTTCACGGACTCCGACCAGGTCTGTCCGGTGCCGGTGGAGACGTAGTCGGTGCGCTCGGCCGGGTAGTCGATCCGCTCCTGGAAGCCGAGTCCGATCGGGAAGGGGTCGGCGATCGAGTAGCGGAACTCGCTGCCCGCGACCGGCTTCACCGCGTGGAACCTGGTGTTCAGCACCGCCAGTTCACCGCGGCCGGGCTCATAGGTGAGACTCCGGTCCGGTACGGCTCCCTTGTAGCCGTGCGAAAGGTCGTACACGTACGGCGAGTTGCGGGTGCCGGTCATGTCGACGGTCCGCTGCGCGCGCAGCCGTGCCGCGTCCGCCGCGTCGACCGTGGCGACCTGGAGCGGCCGGTCCTCGTAGGCGTCCGTGCCGAACCAGGCGTTGAGGCGGCCCGCCGTGTCGTCGGTGACGAACAGGGCCTTGGCCCCCGCGTCCTGGGCCGCCTGCGCGAGCGCGCCGGGCTCGACGCCGTCGGTGAGCCGGGCCAGGACGGCCTTGCCGCGCACCCCGGTGAACGGTCCGCTTCCGACGTCGACCAGCGGCAGCCTGCTGCGGCCCTCGGTCAGGGTGGTGCCCGGCTGGACGAGGGCCTCCTTGACGCCGGCGACGTCGAGGAGCGGCTTCCCGAGCCGCCACACCGTCCGGTAGTCGAAGGTGCCCTCGGTGACCTTCCGGGTCGGGGCGGCGAAGACGCTGTCGTACTTCACCGGCACCTGGACGGCGCCGAACAGGTCCGATCCGCCACCCGTCCGGTCGTACTCCATGATCAGCTGCCGGGTCTCGGAGCGCCGGTCGACCTTCGCGGCGACCTCTCTCAACGTCCGCGCGTCCAGGGTGACTTCGCGGTCGCGGTCGAGCACGGTCTGCGGTGCGGTGAGGAAGCCGAGGCCGAGCGAGTCGGCGCCGTGGCTGCCGCGCACGTCGAGGAACGACGTGAGGCTGTACGTGCCGGGCCGCAGGCGCAGCTTCAGCGTGCCGGAGTCGCCGACGGACACCGGGTAGGCGTCGGTGTCCTTCGCGAGCTGCTGGACGGCGAGGTCCGCGGCGGTCGGTGCGCCGTCACGGTCCTTCACATGGACGGTGAGCGTGTACCGCTCCTCCTCCTTGACCAGCCCGAACGCGGTGTGCGCGACCGGGGTCCCGTCCACCGAGGCCACGATCCGGCCCGAGGTCTGGCCCACGGGTGCCGTCGAGGCGTCGCCGGTGAGCGTGGTGGACGCGGTGCCGTGCGCGGGCACCGTGAGCGTGGTGTCGGCGAGGGTGGCGACACCCTCGCCGGCCCCCTCCGCGGCGAGGCTCAACCGCACCGCCGCGTCGGAGGAGTTGGTGTAGGTGATCGTCCTCGTGACGGGCTTGTCGTCCTCGTAAGGCCAGCCGTGGAAGCCGAGGTCGGCGCTGCCCGTGGCGGTGACCCTCGCGTCGACCGCGTCCGGGACGCTCACCCTTCCGGCGCCCAACTGGTAGGCGGAGGCGTCGAGTTCCTTGGAGGTGGACATCAGCGCGTTCTTGAGCTGCGCGCCGGTCCAGTCCGGGTGCTCCTGGGCGAGCAGCGCGGCCACGCCCGCGACATGCGGTGTCGCCATCGACGTACCGCTCATGGACGTGTAGTAGCCGCTGCCTCCCACGAGTTGGGAGCGGGCGGCGAGGATGTCGACGCCCGGCGCGGAGAGGTCGGGCTTGAGCGCGTTGTCGCCGTAGCGCGGTCCCGCGCTGGTGAAGTACGCGGCCTGGTCGGCGGAGTCCACCGCGCCGACGGTCAGCGCGGAGTCGGCGGCGCCGGGCGAGCCGATGGAGGAGGGGGCGCCGGTGTTGCCTGCGGCTATGACGAAGAGGGCGCCGGTCTCCTTCGAGAGGGTGTCGACGGCGGCGGCCATGGGGTCGGTGCCGTCGCTGGGCTCGGTGGAGCCGAGGCTCATCGAGATCACCTTGGCGTGCACGTCCCGCGCGGCCCACTCCATGCCCGCGATGATCTGCGACTCGCTGCCCGAACCCTGGTCGCTGAGGACCTTTCCGACGGCGAGGGTGGCCTCGGGCGCGACCCCCTTCTCCTTGCCGTCGGAGGCGGCGCCGGTGCCGCCCACCGTGGAGGTGACGTGGGTGCCGTGCCCGTTGCGGTCGGCGACCTCCTCGCCGTCGATGAAGCTCTTGGTCTGCGCGACCCGGCCCGCCAGGTCGGGGTGACTCGTGTCGACGCCGGTGTCGAGCACGGCGACGGTCACGCCCTTGCCGGTGAGCCCGGCCTCCCACGCCTTCGGGGTGCCGATCTGGGCGTTGCTCTCGGCCATGTCGGCCTCGACCCGCCCGTCGAGCCAGACCTTGCCGATCCCCGTCGGCCCGGTCAGCTGCCGGGTCATCGCCTTCCAGAAGGTCCGGCCCTTGTCCGCGTCGAGCGCCGCGCCGCGGATGCTCGGCAGCGAGCGCGTGCGTTCGGCGCCGCCGGGGACGGCCGCGCGGGCCTTCGGGTCGTACGTCACGATCAGCGGCAGCTCACCGGTCTGCCGGTCGGTGAGCCCCTGCCGTATCAGCTCGCTCACGTCGAACAGCCGCCGGTCGAGGGTGCCGGCCCGCAGATACGGCAGCGCCTCGTCCGGTACGACGGTGACGGCGCCGTCGGCGACCTGGGTGCGCACGGCTCCCGTGGCACCCCGGGGGCGTACGACGGACACGGTCTTCTTGCCGCCGCCGACGTCGGTGACGGTCACCTTGTCACCGGTCACGAGGGTGACGGTGGACGCGGCGCCCGCGGCTCTCGCCTGCGCCGGGACGGAGGCGGTGCCCGTCGGTGCCGGGGTGGCGGTCCCGGTGTCCGAGGTGGCCGCGCCCGCCCGCGCCGTCGGCAGCAGGGCGAGCACGAGCCCGGCCGACAGCAGCGCCGCCGGGCGTCTCAGTGGTCCTGTGGTCATTCGTGGCCTCTCTTCGTCGGCCGTGCGCGCGCCGGGCAGGGGGTGGCGCCCGGTACTTGCGAAGAGTCTCGGGGCGTTGTGCCGTCAGGAAGCCGACGGAGCCTGGCGGGAAGGCGCCCTGGCGGCTTCCCGCCAGGACATGCCGGTAGGAGCGGCAGAAACCGGGCCGACTCCAACTGCCGTCCGCAACAGGGATGTTGCCCACGCGAAACGATCCCGCGCCGAGCCGGCTCCATGGCGGAAGCCCGCCGCCCGCTTCCCCCGGACCGGACCCGGGGACCCCCCGGAGACCACCCGGAGACCACCCGGGGAACCTGCACCGGCCCCGCCACCCGTCCGGCGGCACCTCGCCCGGCCGTCCAAAAGGGGCGGCCTCCGTGTCCCGCGCGCAGGATGTTCAGAGAGGACCGCCGCCCGGCGGAGCCCACGGTCTGCGCCTCGGGAGGACCTGCCATGACCGCCAGTCTGGAGCAGCTGCGCCGCTGTCACTTCGCCGTCGACCTGGGCGCGTCGCGGACCCGTGTGTGGGTGCGGGGCGCGGGCCTGGTCGTCGACCAGCCGAGCGTCGCGGCGATCAACACGAAGACGGGCGCGCTGATCGCGGTCGGGGAGTTCGCGGAGCGGATGACGGGCCGCACGCCCGACTACATCCGGGTGGTGCGCCCGGTGTCCGGCGGCACGGTCGTCGACATCGACATGGCGCAGCGGATGCTGCGCAATCTGCTGGGCGACAAGGTCAGGCGCACGCTGCGCCGCAAGCCCCGGCTGCGGGCCGCGGCCTGCACCCCGCACGACGCGGACCCGCTGGCGCAGCGCGCCACGATCGAGACGCTCGTCGGTCTCGGGGCGCGGCGCGTCGAGCTCGTCGACACCCTGATCGCCGCGGCGGTCGGCTGCGGACTGCCCGTCGAGCGGCCCGAGGCCACCATGATCATGGTGTGCGGTGCCGCGGCGACCCAGCTCGCCGTGCTGTCGCTGGGCTCGATCGTCACCGCCGAGCGCATCCCGGTCGGCGGTGAGGCGGTCGACCACGCGATCGTGCAGCACCTGCGCCACCAGCACGAGCTGATGCTGCCGAGCCAGGCCGTACGGCCGCTGCAACTCGCCCTCTCCGGCAACGGGCTGAGCCCGCACGGACCGGCCCTGACCGAGATCCACGGGCGGGACGTGGCGACCGGTCTCGCGCGCTCGGTGAAGGTCGACACCGCCGCCGTGCGCAGGGCCATCGCCACGCCGCTGACCGCCGTACTGGACGGTGTCGGCAAGGTGCTGCGGTCCTGCCCGCCCGATCTGGTGGCCGACGTCGCCGACCGCGGGATCATGATGGTCGGCGGCAGCGCGCTGCTTCCCGGGCTCGACCAGATGCTCCGCCAGGCGACCGGCGTCCCCGTCCACATCGCCGAGCGGCCCGACGTCTGCGCCGTGCAGGGCCTCGGCTACATGCTGGAGGGCAAGATCGAGCCGATGATCCTGAACCCGCTGGCGAGCTGACGGGCCGGCGGCCAGGCAAACCCGCGTCCGGGAGCCTTCCGTGACCGACCCGGTGCCCGGGCTCCCGCGCCTTCTGGAGGCGGTCCTCGGCATCGGCACCGAACTCGAACTGCGGGCGACCCTCCAGCGGATCGTGGACGCCGCCGCCGAGCTGACCGGGGCCCGGTACGCGACGCTCGGCATGAGGGACCCGGGGCGGGACGGGCTGGTGCACATCCGCACGGCGCGACCGCCCGGCCCGCCGCCGCCCGTGCGGGAGTCGCAGCCCTCGGGGGCCGGCGAATCCCCCGGGTCCGACGGCTCCTCCGAGCCCGGCGACTCCCCTGGGTCCGGCGACTCCCCCTGGCCGGACGGCTCCCCCGAGTCCGGCAGCTCGCGTGAGTCCGGCAGCTCCCCCGAGTCCGGCAGCTCGCGTGAGTCCGGCAGCTCCCCCGAGTCCGGCGGCTCGCGTGAGTCCGACATCTGTCTGGACGTTCCCATCCGGGTCGACGACGAGGTGTTCGGCAATCTCTGCCTGGCGGACAAGGCCGGCGGTCCCGTGACCCGCGAGGACGAGGAACTGGTGCGTCTGCTCGCCACGCAGGCCGGCATCGCCATCGCCAACGCCCGGCTGTACGAGACGGCCCGGCAGCGGGAACGCTGGATCGAGGGCGCCGCCGCCGTCACCACCGCCCTGCTCAGCGGCGGGACCGGCGCCGACGCGCTGACGACGGTCGCCGAACGCGCGAGGATCCTCGCGGACGCCTCGGCGGGGATCATCCTCACGCCCACGGCCGAGGGCGGCATGGAGATCGTGGTCGCCTCCACTCCGGGCGACCCCACCGGGATCGTGGGCACCACCATCGCGCCGGGCAGCCCCGTCCTCGAACAACTCCTGGGCGGGGAGCCGCTGTTCATCGAGGACTCGGCGACCGACCCGCGGATGACGACCCCGGTTCGGTCCCGGTTCGGGCCCAGCATGATGCTGCCGCTCCAGGCGGAGGGACGGCTCGTCGGGACGCTGGCCCTGCCACGCGGGCGGGGCGAGCGCCCGTATACGGAGACCGAACGCCTGCTGGCCGTCCAGTTCGCCTCGCAGGCCGCGCTCGCCCTGGTCCTCGCCGACGCCCGGCACCGCCGTGAACTCCTCGCGGTCTACGAGGACCGGGACCGCATCGCCCGCGACCTGCACGATCTGGTCGTACAGCGCCTCTTCGCGACCGGCATGATGCTGGAGTCGACGCAGCGCAGGAACGCCTCGCACGGGGACGGCGAGAGCGCGGAGGTGTCCGCGACGCTCGGCCGGGCGGTCGACGAGCTGGAGGCCACGGTCCAGGAGGTACGCACCGCGATCTTCGCGCTCCAGCAGCCGCCGGCCGACGCCCCCACCACCTTCCGCGGCAAGGTGCTGCGCGAGACCGCGGGCGCCGCGGCGGTCCTCGGCGTCCAGCCGTCCACCCGGTTCACCGGCCCGGTGGAGAACCGGATCACCGATCCCGTGGCCGGCCGGCTGCTCGCCGCGCTGCGGCGCGCGCTGGCCGCCGCCTCACGGCGCCCGGGGGTGTCGCGGATCGAGGTGGCCGTCGATGTGACGGTGCCTCTGCCGGACGGCCGCCCCGGCGTGCGGCTGACCGTCCACGACGACGGCCGCGGGGGCCCGGCCGGCGAGGACCCCGGCGACGACGGCACCAACGTCACGTGGCAGTCACCGCTCTAGCGGCCGCGAAGGCCCGCCGGGCGGACCGTGTCACCGTGGATACGGATGGGCCGTCCCGCCGTGCGTACCGGGGGGGGCCGTCCCGCCGTGCGTACCGGGGGGCCGTCCCGCCGTGCGTACGGGGGGTCAGTACGGGAGCAGGCGCCCCGACGGTGTCCTGCGGTCGATCGGCGTCTCGCGCGGAGCAGCGGGCCGACGGTTGACGCGAATCCGGATCTGACGGTTCATGACCCCTCCTCATGACTGATGAGACCGGCGTCCTCGTCGACGCGCATAGACGCATGGTGCCCACGGATGCGCCTCTCCTACCCTCCGAGCAGCATGTTCCCGCACCGGCCCGCGCGCGGGGCCAACGCGCCCGGCCGCGGTCCCTGCCTCCCGGGTCCGCCCGTGGTCACCTGGGACGCATGAACAGCAGAAACGAAGCGCGCGTCACGCAGTGGTGGGAAGCCCTGGATCCTTCGGCGCGGAAGGCCCTCCTCGGACTCCATCTGGTCGAGGGCGACAGGCTGCCCGAGGAGTTCGTGCGGGGACTCGCGGACCACGGCATCCACCCCGTCCAGTGGGAGGAGCCGGAAGCCGGGCACCTCGTACCGGGAGAACTGGTGGCGTTCCTCGCCGGGAAGCGGGCCGCGGACACCTGAGCGTCCCGGCCCCCGCCGGGGACCCGGCCGGTGCCGGTCGCCCCGTGGGTCCCGGCACCGGCCCGTGTCCCATGTCCGTCCCAGCGGTGGCGCGTTCGCGCAGGTCATGGGCGTGGGACCGTCCCGGCGTCCCGAGGCGGACCAGGAGACTCCACCGAAGGTCGGGCGCTGCCAGCATGGCGGCGGCCGGGGGTTCCCGGCGACTGACCAGAGGGGAACACCAGATGGGAACTAGGACGCTTCTGCGGGGTCTGACCCTCGCCGTGGCAGCGGTCCTGCCCCTGTACGGGCTCGTGTCGGCGCAGGCGACGGGGGCCGCGGCCGCCGCGGTCGCCGTCTGCGGGCACACGAGCGCGCAGCCCACGCTGCAACAGGGGTCGACGGGGGACGCGACGGTCGAGGCGCAGTGCGAACTCGACCTGGCGACGAAGCCGAGCCGGTACACGCCGATCGCGGCGGACGGCTCGTTCGGATCGGGAACGGAGGCGCGGGTCAAGGAGTTCCAGCGATGCGCCGGGCTGAGCGCGGACGGCGTGCTCGGCCCGAACACCTGGGCCGCGCTCAACACCTGGGCCGCGCAGCCGCACACCTGCGCGACCCAGGGCACGGCGGACACGGTGCAGGCGACCGTGTGCGGCCACACCGACACCCGTCCGACCCTGAAGCAGGGCGCGAAGGGTGACGAGGTCAAGGAGGTCCAGTGCCGGCTGAACCTGACCATGGAGCCGTTCCACTATCCGCCGCTGACCATCGACGGCGATTTCGGTGGCGGCACCGCGGACCGGGTCGTCGAGCTCCAGCACTGCGCCAACCTCAGCGCCGACGGCACGGTCGGTCCCAACACCTGGGCCAAGCTCGTGGACTGGTCCGGCCGTAACGCGTACTGCGCCCCGCCCCACCCGGCCGGCCGGCCGATCGACGGGCTGGACACGGCCAAGTACCAGCACCCGGGCGGCGCGGCGATCGACTGGAAGGCCGTCCGCGCCTCGGGCGCCGAGTTCGCGACGGTCAAGGCCACCCGGGGCATGAACGTCACCGACGAATATCTGGCCACCGACCTCGAAGGGGCCAGGGCGGCGGGGCTGGCCGTGGCGCCGTACCACTTCTACACGGGGACGGCGGCGGACACGGGTGCCGCGCAGGCCGACCGGTTCGTCGCCGCCGTGCGGGCGACCGGCTACACCGGGAAGCGGGCCGGCGACCTGCCCCCGATCTTCGATCTGGAGCGGATGGACGACGGCAGCGGACGCTGTCCCACGTACGGCACGGTCGCCGACGCCAAGGCCTGGCTCGACCGGGTGGAGTCCGCCTTCGGCCGTGTCCCGATGATCTACACCCAGAAGTCCTTCCTGGACGACTGCATGGGGTCGACCACCGCCTTCGCCCGGTATCCGCTCCAGCTCGCGGACTACCGCCAGTCGATCACGCAGCCTCCGGTCCCGAACGGCTCGTCGACCTGGACGATGTGGCAGTACACCGACGCCGCGCTCTTCCCGGGCCTCCGCGCTCCGGCCACCGGGGACGTGTTCAACGGCTCCCAGGCCGATCTGGACCGGCTGGCCAACCGGTGATCCCCGCCCTGGCCCTCGCCGTCCCGAGGAGGAAGACCATGACCGGCCGGTTCGCCCGCGCGTCCCTCGTCGCGCTGCTCGTCGCCCTCGGCTTCACCGTTCCGGCGCCCGCCTCGGCCGCCACCGCCGGCGCGAGCTGCTACGGCGGAGCGGTCACGGTGCACTACGGCGAGGTGCGCGACTTCGGCCCGTACGTGACCACGGGCCGCTGCATCGACATCAACATGCGTATGACCGGCGGCGACGCGGAGTACGTGGTCGCCTGCGTGAAGTTCGAGAAGACCGGCGTCTGCAACCGCTGGACCCATGTCGGCCGGAGCTGGACGACCATCGCCACCGACGTCCTGGACGGCACCCGGTTCACCGTGCCCAACGGCGTGGATCTGGAAGGCAGTTCCGCCACCCTCCAGATCGCCTTCTGAGCCCCTCGGCTTCACCCTCACCCTCACCCGAACGGAGACCACCATGATCAGGAGCAGGGCTCTCGCCTCTGTTCTGTTCACCGCGGCCGCGCTGCTGGGCGTGGGCGTCGCGCCCGCCTCCGCGCAGCCCTCGGCCGCCGCGACGAGTTGCTACGGCGGGGCCAAGACCCTGACGTACCACTATCAGGCGGCCGCCAAGGAGTACGGCACCTACACCACGTCCTCGCGGTGCGGCGACATCAACATCCGGCTCGACTCGGGCACGCCGGACGGGTGGTACCTGGACGCCTGCGTGGTGTTCGTCGACCACACGACCAAGTGCAACAACGATGACGCGTACACCACCCACGGCACCGAGTGGGGAACCGTCGCCACCGACGTCAAGGACGGCACCCACTTCGTCCTGCGGATCCACGCCTACGACCAGGACGCGCAGAACGTGACGTTCCACCTCGCCTACTGACCTTCGCCCGTACGTCTCACACCACCGCTCCACCGCTCCACCGCTCCACCGCTCCGACCTTCCGACGTTCCGAAAGGACGACGATGACTTCCTTCTTCCGCTCCGCCGACGGACGCCCCGCCGGCATCCGCTCCGTGGGCAGCCGCTCCCTCGACCGCCGCAGCATGCTGCGCGGCACGCTGGCCGTCGGTGCCGGCGCCGCGTTCGGCCAGCTCCTCTTCTCCGGTGTCGCGCAGGCCTATGCGTGGTCGCGCACCATGAAGCAGGGGGACAGCGGCGCCGACGTGCTGGAACTCCAGATCCGGGTCTCGGGCTGGGCGGCCGACAGCGCCAGTCACACCCGGGTCGGCCTCGACGGCGACTTCGGCCCCGGCACGGCCGCGGCCGTGAAGCGGTTCCAGGCGGCGTACGGTCTCGACGACGACGGGGTCGCCGGTCCCAACACCCAGGCGAAGCTCAACGCGCTGGAGCAATCGGACGGTTCCACGGCCCACTTCAACTGGAGTGAGTTCGTGGACCAGTCGAACGGCACCTTCGACGGCGGCAAGCTGAGCGCGGCGAACACGAAGGAGAACGCCCGGCGCTGCATGTACAAACTGGAGGCGCTGCGCAAGAAGCTGGGCGACAAGCCGATCACGGTCAACTCCGGCTTCCGCAGCATCGCGCACAACGCCGACATAGGCGGGGCCAGCGACAGCATGCACCTGTACGGCACCGCGGCCGACCTCGACGTTCCCGGCGTGGCCACCAAGACCGTGTACCAGAAGGCGGAGACCTGCGGGTTCTCCGGCCTGGAGCGGTACACCGTCGACCACCAGCACGTCGACAGCCGGGCCGACCTGGGCCGCGAGTGGTGGTGGGAGAGCGGCACGGTCTGACACCGTCCCGGGTGACCACACGGGGGGCCGAGGGCTCCGGGTACCGCGGCGGCGGTACCCGGGGCCTTCCGGGCTTCAGCCCTTCGGCTCGTCCTTGCGCGCCGCCTCGCAGGAGGGCCAGTCGTGGAAGTCGTGCCGGGCGCTCCACAGCCGGTGGGCCGCCTGGATGTTCCACTCGGGGTCGAACGCCCGCAGCGGTGTGCCGCCGAGTTCGCGCAGGCGGACGTCGGAGATCTGGAACACGCCCCAGTTGCGGCTGCCGTTGGTGTTGGGCAGCACCCACAGCGGGTCGAGGAAGGAGGCGCAGCGGGCGATGGCCACGGCGGTGCGGGGATCCTCGCGGAACACCTCGCGGATCCGCTCGGCCACCCGGTCCGGGGACCAGGTCGCCATGCTCACCTTCCGCGCGTAGAGCGCCTTCTTGGTGGGCTCGTCGACCACGTTGCTGGCCGGCATGCCCGCCAGCACCTGGAACGCGGTGAGCCGGCGCAGGGTCTCGGGCCCGAAGTCTCCGTCGACGGCGAGCCTGCCCTTGGCCCGCACCAGCAGTGTCTGGACCTCGCGCACGCACTCGTCGTGCTGTCCCATGCTGACCGTCTTGCAGGCGGAGGAGTACAGCACTCCGTCCTCGGCCGACGGCGTGTCGTCGGCGGGCATCCACACGAACCCGGCCACGAGGCCCGTCACGGCCACGACCGCGGCGGCCAGCACCGCGAACCGGGAGGACAGCTTCTGGGGCATCCGGAGCCGTCGGGATCCGCCGGCTTCGGCAGGGGTGTTCAGCGAGGGAACGGCGTCGTCGCCACGGGAACCGGCCGGCTCGGACACGGCGGGACCGCCCGCCCCGGGCCGCGGCTCCCGCCCGGCCTCCGGGCCCTGGCCCGCCACGGGTCCCGGCCGCGGTTCTTCGTCCGCGCGCGGTTCCTCGTCCCCCGGCGCTTCCCTGTCCGCCCGCGTCGCCGGATCGGGCTCCCGCCGCGGCCCGTCCTCGGCGGTCACCGGGGCCGCGGCCGGTGCGTCCCGGTCGGTGTCCGCCAGCGCCCACAGCCGGTGGAGTTCACGGAGTTCCTCCGGGCTGGCACCGCACACCTTGCCGAAGGAGTGCACCACCCGGTAGTCCGCCGGGACGCTCAGGCCGGAGCAGTAGCGGTGCAGGCTGGAACCGCTGACGCCCGCCTCCTTGCCGAGGCGGTCGTATCCCTTGCCGCTGCGGTCCTTCAGCATCCGAAGGCAGGCGGCGAACTTCTCGGTCTGCGAAGGGGCAGCAGCCACGTCTCCACCCTTGCTCAAGCCTCTACTGACGGGTAGAAGCTACACCGCCGAAACCTGTGCGCGCCCTTTGAGTGCCGGAACGTGTTCGCCAACTCCCTTATGCGTGACGGAATTTGAAGCCACCTCACCCACCACACCGACCCGGATCACCCTGCCCGTCGGTGGACCGGCCGCGAGCCGTCCCAGGTCAGGACCCGACCGGGGCCGCTGCCGCCGGAGTCGCCGATGGCGCGGTCGACGCTCTGGGGACGGTTGCCGGTGGCGTCGTAGCCCAAGGACTGCCAGTAGGAGCCGGGCGTCGTGGCCAGGGTGCCGGAAGTGGGCGGATCGGCGGCGCAGTTGTCCTTGCCGGTCCAGGCGTCGCCGAGCCGGCGCGTCGTAGCTGTAGCACTGCCGGTCGGTGCCCGTGTTACCGGTCTCCGACTGCCGGTCGGCGATGGAGAGCAAAATGGAATTCCCGATTGCTTTCTACCCGCAGAGCACCTTCTGGGACCTCTCTCGAACCCAGAACGGTCCATCCTGCCGACCCTGCCCGCCCGGAAGCAAGGCAGGGACCGCAGGACTTCCGTTGACCGCTTGACCCGGCTACGGAACGGCACTCAATCAGGCGATCCCGGGACGGTAAATCCGGAGGTCTCATCCCATGAAACTCCGTGCCACTCCGTCAGGGCGTAGGCCATGATCCGATCATTGACCACAGGGTCGATTACTCCACTGAGAACAGTCGTCATCATGAGATCCTTCCCCTGAAGATCACCGTCGCTCAACACCTCGCGAGCACTCTCGAGGTAAATGTCCACGATCTCTCCGCCGACGCTCACCTGAATGTACTGCTCCATGGCCGCCTCTCCGGGGCGGGCGATCTGGATTCTGCTGGCAGCCCAGCCCTCACCTTCCCTGATCGAACCAGGGGAGACATCGGAATCTTCAGCCAGCAGGTACGCCAGAAGGCAATGCAAGGACTCCAGAGCAGTCTTGCCCCCTGAGCGCCCGAGGGCGCCGCACTCAAATGCCATGATTGCTTACCCTTGAGACTCAGTGGCCGTCAAAGACATAGTTGACGCGGACCCCGAAATTCTGCTCAATATAAGCATCCTTCCTTGCCTGCAATGGATCTTTCCCCGCATCCCCCGACTTCGTCTCCACGTAATGTGCGACATTGCCATTCGAATCGAGAATTCCAATGTCGTAGATGCGATCACCCCATGGAGTAGGAAAGGTCAGCGGACCTGGATTTGTTTCGTCCGTGATGACGTTCATTCCCCGCTGCCGATAGGAATCGGCAATGTGATCGCGATAGGCATCGCCGACGAGCTTATTGAGCTGTGGCTGACTGATCCCGAGCAGCTTGCAGAGGTTCTTGTCGTCATTGTGGACCAGGACTGGCGTGGTACCGGCCAGCACATAGTACGTATGGAGTTCCCGGACGGTCAGGTTGTACATGTCCGCGGCGCCGGGGCGAGTGATGACCCGGTCGATGCGGACGTGGTGGTCCGTGGCGGTGTTGAGGACGTGGCCCGGCTCGAGTCTGCCGGCGGGGATCCAGGTGTGGAGCGTGTCGTCCCAGAAGGGGTGCCGGGACGTGGTGTGGAGCGTCGCCTCGTGACCGTCCGCGCCGCGGATCGTCACGTCGACGAGGTCGTCGTCATGGTGAACCAGGCGAGCCGTGACGCTACGGGGGCCGCGGTGCTTACCGGTGGCCGGGTCGGCGCTCTCCACCTTGTCGCCCGGTTTGATCTTGCCGATGGGCTTGGTCTTCCGGTCCGCCATCAGAACCGGTGTGTGCGGATCGAAGCTGCAAAAGGAAATGCCCTCCGCCTCTGCCTCCCCCGCCAGGCCTCCCCCGGCGAGCATTCCCTCGGCCAGATCACCGAGGGACTGGCACAGGCTCACGGCGTTGCAGGGGTTGCTCGGGACGTCCTTGATGTCGTCCCAGTGGTGGTAGAACTTCTGGAATCCCTGGCAGGCATCCGTCCACAGGGCGTCTTCGCCGCTGCACCGTTCACGGAAATAGAGCTCGACGTTCCTCAGCGGGGAAAGATCCGAACGATAGGTCCCGTAATTGACCATCATCCTGATGGTGGGCACGGGGTGGGCCGAGTTCCAGCTCTTCAGGAGCTTCATCGGCGGCAGGTAGCCCTCGTCACCCGGCGCGTCGTAGCTGGTTCCGTCGTAGTCGGGCGACTGGGGGTCGTTGTGCGACTTGTACGTCCCGTAAGTGCCGTTGCTGCCGGAGCAGTAGGAGCTCGGGTAGCACGATTCGAGGCCGGTCGGGTCGCTGTTGGTGATGGGGTTGTCGGCCGCGTAGGTGTAACCGCCGAGTTCCTGCGGCTTGGTCGCCTCCAACACCGGGTCGATGCTGATGAAGCGGCCGAGAGCGGGGTCGTACTTGCGGGCGCCGACGTCGGTGTAGCCGGTGGAGGTGTCCTGCGGCGCGCCGAGATAGGAGTGAAGGGGGTCGGGCCAGGTGGTGGTGTTGGCGCTGGTGCGTGGCTGGCCGTAGGGGGTGTACTGCTGGCGGGCGACCTGCTGGGTGGTGGTGTCCATCGAGAGGGTCGCGGTGCCGTTCGGGTCGTTGAACAGGTACTTCAGCCCCCCGCCCGCGAGGCTGGAGCGGATGGCCACGGGGGTCCCGGCGCCGCCGTGGGTGTAGGTGCGGACGGCGCCGAGGAGGACGTTGGGGGTGACGCCGGTGTTGACGACGATCTGGGTGTCGCCCGCGAAGAGGGTGGTCTGGCCGGGGTCGCGGCGGATGAGCTGGTTGCCGTCGGCGTCGTAGAGGTACTTGGTGGTCGCCGGGCTGGAGCCGGTGGTGTCCACCTGCGCCAGGTGGCCCTCGTCGTCCCAGGTCAGGGTCTGACCGGGGCCGGTGGTGGGGGTGCGGGTGTGCAGGTTGCCGTTCTCGTCGTACCCGAAGGTCGTGGGATTGGTGCCGCCGGTGGTGGCGGTCAGGGTGTGGGGCTGGGCGCCGGTGGAGTTGCAGCCGGTGGTGCAGCCGTCGGCGTAGGTGGTGGTGACGGTGCTGCCCGAGCCGCCGATGGCGTGGTCGACGCTCTGGTGGCGGTTGCCGATGGCGTCGTAGCCGAAGGACTGCCAGTAGGAGCCGGGCGTCGTGGCGAGGGTGCCGGACGTGGGCGGATTGGCGGCGCAGTTGTCCTTGCCGGTCCAGGCGTCGGTGAGCCGGTCCAGGGCGTCGTAGCTGTAGCACTGCTGGTCGGTGACGGTGTTGCCGGTCTCCGACTGCTGGTCGGTGATGGAGGTCGGGTTGCCTGAGGCGTCGTAGGTGTACGTGGTGTCGTCGACCGTGGGACCGGGTGCCTGGGTCCGGCTGATGATGCGCTCGGTCGGCCGCAGGGTCTGGTCGTCGTAGTGGTACGTGGTCGTGGCGGGGTTCGTCGAGGCGCCCTGGGTGACCTGGGACGGCGCCCCGTAGTCCGTGTAGACGGTGCCGTCGACGTAGACGCCGGCGCTGCTGGTGGTTCGCGTGGGGTTGCCGAGTGCGTCGTGCTCGTAGGTGATGGTCTCGTTGTTCAGGCCCTGGGTGCGCGGGTCCGACCGGGTCGCCGGCAGCTGGTCCTTGGCGGTGTAGGTGTTCGTCGTGGTGTACGTCGTCGGCAGCGGGGCCTCGGACGCCGGCAGCGTGATCGTCGTGCCGGTCGGCTTGCCGAGGGTGGTGTAGCCGGTGGCGGCGACCGTGTACCCGCCGGTGACGCCCTGCACGTAGCGGGTC
Source organism: Streptomyces sp. f51 (assembly GCF_037940415.1). Classification (NCBI taxonomy): domain Bacteria; kingdom Bacillati; phylum Actinomycetota; class Actinomycetes; order Kitasatosporales; family Streptomycetaceae; genus Streptomyces; species Streptomyces sp. f51. The sequence continues at coordinate 2,210,784 of NZ_CP149798.1, forward strand.
GACGAGGTCGGCAGGCCGATGCGCTTCGTGTCGTACGTCCAGGAGGCGAACTGGAAGTTGGACTTCGACTTGTCGCTCGCGGTGAGCTTGCGGCCCAGGAGGTCGTAGGTGTAGTCGAGTTCGTTCTGCTTCGCGTCGTCGGTGGTGGACACGAGGTCGCCGGCGTCGTCGTAGCCGTAGCTGCTCTTGCCCGCGTCCGGGTCGTTCTGGGACTTCTTGCGTCCGAGCAGGTCGTAGTCGAACGTCCACACCGTCTTGTCGGGGCCGGTGATCCGGTGCTGCCGGCCCGCGGCGGTGTAGCCGTAGGTGGTGGCCGAGGGCGTGCCGCCGCTGGTGGTGAAGCCGGTGGCCGCGGTGCCGGAAACGGTGGGTGCGGCCGTGTACTGGTCCAGTTCGGTGGTCTGGCCGCGCGCGTCGACGACCTTGGAGGTGGCCACGCCGCCCTTGGGCGGCAGGACCGTGGTCCTGTCCCCGGTGAGGGCGGTGGTCGTGGCCCAGGTCCTGACTCCGTTGTGTTCCTCGGTGACCAGGTCGGTCCGGCCCTGCCCGTCGTGGTCGGTGACGGTGGTGTCGGGGATGGACACCTGGGAGACGGTGATCAGACTGCCGCGGGGGCTGCCCGAGACGCTGTAGGCGTTGTTGGTGGAGACCGTCCAGCCGTGGGAGTCGTACTGGGTGTCCGAGACCGCGGTGCTGGAGTTCTCCGCCGTCGCCTGTACCTGCAACGGCCGCAGCATCGCGTCGAACAATGTCTGGCTGGTCGAGTAACCGCCGTTGTCGAGCAGCGTGTTGGACGCGACGTTCGACGGACCGGTCTGGGAGGTGCTGTAGCTGAAGGTCGTGTTCGCCGGTGCGCCGTTGGCCTTGATCTCGTTCGGCAGCCACACCCCGGTCATTCGGCCGAGCGCGTCGTAGGTGAGCGAGGTGAGCAGGCCGCCCACGTCGGTCTTGGCGGTCGGCAGGGTCCTGGCCGGGTCCAGGGACTGCGAGACGAGTTGGCAGTCCTTGGACGACACGGTGACCGCGGAGCAGTCCGTGCCGGGCGTGACCTGGGTGACGGTCGTGCTGCCCGTGGGGAGCGCTCCGGTGGCGGGGGTGTAGGAGGTGAAGACGGTCTGGGCGAGGCTCCTGCCGTCCGGCGAGGTCGAGTCGGGGGTCCGGGTGACCTTGGTCGGGCGGCCGTAGGAGTCGTACCGGGAGGCGGCCTGGGAGACGAAGGCGGTCGCGGTGGCGCCGGTGGCGGCGGACGCCTGCTGGACGAGGGTGATGTCACCGGTCTTCGGCAGGGCCGGGTTCTTCTGCCCGTCACCGTCGTAGGCGAAGCCGTTGGTGTCGTAGGAGGTGCGGGTGTCGGAGATCAGGGTGCCGCTCGGAGTCGCGCCGGCGCTCGAGCAGTCCTGGGCCGTGGTGACGGTCTCGGCGGGCAGCACCACGGTGTCCGCGCTGCCGGTGAGGTAGCGGGTGTAGGTGCACTTGGAGACGTTGTCGCTGTCGGTGGTCTCGCCGCGGTCGTCGGACTGCACGGGCATGCCCGTGGTCGACGTGCCGAGCGCCGTGTCGTAGAAGGTGTCGGTCTCGGTCCTGCGCCAGCCGTAGGACACGGCCTGCCGGGTCAGCGTCCTGGCGGTGCGGACCATCTGCGCCGTCAGGTCCGGCACACCGCTTCGGCTGCGGACCGCCGTGGGACCGATGACCTTGGGCACGGTGACGACGGCCTTGTCCAGGCCGCCCGTGGCGCTGGTGTAGGTGTCGGCCTCGAAGACCTGCCCGGCCAGGGTGTTGTCGTCGGCGACCGAGGTGGCACCGTCCTGGCTGGTCAGCGCCGGAACCGAGCGGGTCTTCCCGCCGGGCAGCGTGTCGCCGTTCATGCCCAGGAAGTAGTAGGTCTTGCCCAGGGTCCTCTGGTCGTAGACCTTGGCGCCGTTGGTCAGGTGGAACACGCTGGGGTCGCCGGTGGTGACGTCCACCTCGGGATAGCCGCGGAACTGGCCCCAGGTACGGTTCTTGGCCTTGACCAGCTCGTTGTCGTCGTAGTGCCAGCCGGGACTGCCCTTGTAGGCGTAGTCCGTCTCCAGCTTGGGCTCGGTGCCGTCCTGGTAGGAGTTGTGGGTGTCCTCGGTGACGACCGAGGAGACCTTGTACTTGTAGAACCAGTCCATCCACGGCGCCGGCTGCCCGTCGGGGGCCCAGTACACCGGGAAGCACGACAGGGTGTTGGTGGAGGCGAAGGACTGGGCGGCCGCGTCGGTGGGGTCGTTCGGGTCGCTGGCCGGGGCGCTGGAGCAGTTCGGCCGGTCGTAGGTGACGGTCGTCTGGGCGCCGGTCTCGCTGGTGACCGTCTGGATGCGGTCGTGGTACATCAGCGGCATCTGCGGGATCGTGCCGACCCGGTTGGGCAGTTGCAGCGGCGGGTCGAAGCTCACCGCCGGTGTGGAGGTGCTGCCCGACGCGCCGCCCAGGGTGTCCAGGCCGGTGCGCTTGATGGAGTCCAGCCACAGCGTGGGGGCGTGGTCGCCGCCGTCGGGGAAGGACTGCGTGAAGGTGTACTTGTCGACCTGCTGGGTCGCTCCGCCCACCTGGATCTGGGTGGTGATCGAGGTCAGGCGCTTGCGCGACCAGAAGCTGGGGCCGTGGTTGGTGCAGTTCGTCGAGCCCGAGGCGCAGTTCAGGTCCACCGGTACGTCCGGCCAGTACGCGGCGTTGGCGGGCGTGAACTGGCTGTCGGCGCAGGTGTTGCCGGAGGGCGTGCCGGCGATGCAGCGCTCGGCGGTGTCGAAGAGGATCTGCTCCGGGGCGGTGCCCGAGTAGACGGTCGAGGCGGTCATGCCGTAGTCGATCCGGGACAGGGTGCCACCGCGCGTGTAGGCGACAGCGGTGTCCTTCATGTCCGCGCCGTAGTAGCCGGTGTCCGGGGTGTAGTACCAGGCGGCCGCGTTGCCGTGCAGGTCCACCGCGTAGTCCAGGTTGAACCGGTATCCCAGCGTGCAGGAAGTGGAGGCGAAGTCCGTGCTGTCGGGGCAGTCGGAGACGCCGCTGTGCGCGTGGTGGACCGGCTCGGTCCACACGGACTTCGTCTCGTCCTTGCCGCCGGCCCAGCCCGGCAGCCGGTTGCGGCCGAAGAAGTACTGCACCCCGCCCTCGGTGACCTTGAAGTACTCCCCGTTCGCCGTGCCGTTCGTGGCGCCGCTCAGGTCCTCGATCTTGGTGGTGGCGCTGTCGTCGGCCGAGTGGAAGGTCTTGGTCGCGTCGTCGTAGACGACGTCGGCGGACTTGCCGTTCAGGGACAGGGTGAGGATCTGTCCCGCCCAGCACTGGTCGCCGTCGTTCTTCGGCGCTCCGGACGCCGAGTCGTCCTTGCAGGACTTGTACGTGCGCTCGACGTAGTTCTCGGTGGAGGTCCAGCCGTCGCCCAGCCACGAGGACTGGTTGTTGGTGCCCTCGGTGCGCGCGTCCTGACTGGCGGAGCTGTAGGCGAGGTCGACGTTCGGTACCGCGCCGCCGATCGCCGGGGGCACCGTGATCGGGTAGCTGTAGGTGAACGCGCCCGTGTTCCCCGAGGTCGACCAGGTGCCGCCGGGCGACAGGCTGGTCGCCGCGTAGTCGCCGGAGGAGCCCGACGTGCCCGAGGTCGCCGCCAGGACCACCGCCGCGCCGGACGAGGCCGTGGCCGGCTGTGCGGAGCCGACGGCACCCGACGCCGTCGCGCCGAAGGCCGGAACGGTGACCTGTGCGGACAGCGGTGTTCCGGGGGCGGTGCGCAGGGGGGCCTGGGTCTGGCATTTGGCCAGCTTCGGCGTGGTCAGCGCGCAGGCGGGCAGCTGGACCAGGTGCAGGCGGGCGGCGAAGTCACCGCCGAAGGCGTAGCGGAACGAGGAGTCGTCCACGCGCAGCGGGATCTTTCCGCTTCCCTGGCCGGTGCGCCGCAGCGTGAACAGGACACCGTGGATGCCGGCGGCGCTCGCGGCCTTCCGGTCCAGCATCGTGACCCGCACGCGCTGCGGCCTGGCGACGGCGGACGACTGCGGCCGTAAGCCTGCGGCGGCACCGAGGAGGACGGGCAGTTTCCCGGCCCGCACCTGTGGCGATCTGGCGATCAGGTTCGCGGGGGCGGACCCTCTGGGCAGGGTCACCTCGGCGCTGCCCGGCGCGGGGAGCTTCGTGTGCCCGGCGGGGTCGAAGTGCTTGAACTTCCTGGAGGAGAAACCCCGCTCGGGCCAGGGGTGGGCCAAGGGGACTCGTTTGGTGTGCGGGGCGGCGGGGGCTGACATGTCCCGCTTCACCGGTGCGGCCGCCGCGGCCGCGCCGGCGGGCAGCAGGCTCACCACCAGGGCGCCGGCCGTCATCACCGCCGTGCGCCGGACCCTTCGAGCGGCCCAAGCCGTCCGACCGCGTCTCCACTCCGAGATCCGCCCCATACCGTACGTCCCCCTCTCGGCCTCGACTCGTCCAAGTCCCTTGCTGCTGGAGCGAGTTGAGTGCACGTCAAAACGGAGGCACACGTCGGCCGAGCCCCCCGTGGATCATCACGCTAGGGCCTGAGGCGGCGCCTCCAGGCAAAGGATCTTCCGGGGAAGAGCAAAGGAAACGCACAGAACAGGAACGCGAGTAACCTTTTATGCGTCAAAAATGGACCCGTCATGGATATGTGACGGTCAACTCACGTCGGATCCGGCCCGCGGCGGCCCAGGGCTCTCGGACACGGGGAAGGGGTGACCCCGACCGTCCGGGGCCACCCCTTCCGCCTCGCCGCGTCAGTCGAGGTCGCGGACCTTGATCGTGTAGATGCCCCGGCCGTGGGTGGCCGCGTACAGCGTCCTGCCGTCCGGGCCCAGCTTCAGCTGGAGCACGGCGACGGCCGGGAGGTTCCCGACACGCCGCCAGGTCGTACGGCCCGGCGCGCGGTGGACGACGCCGAGATCGGTGGCGACGGCGAGGCCGCCGTCCGGCGTGACGACCACGGAGTTCGCCGGCACGTCGGGAAGGTTCCTGGAGATGTCCTTCCAGGTGGTGCCGCCGTCCTTGGACTCGAAGACATGGCCGACGCCGGCCCCGGGCCCCTCGGTCCAGTGCCGGGAGAAACCGTTGACCGCGAGGTAGACGTGGCCGGCGTCGCGCGGGTCGACGGCGAAGCCGCTGAGGTAGCGGTTGGGCACGGCGCCGTCCGCCCCGGAGGCCGGGAGCGTGATGTCGTGCCAGCCCGTACCGTCCTCGTTGCCGACGGAGATGCCGCGGGCGAAGCCCTGGTTGTTGCAGGGGCCGCACCAGGCCGCGTACACCTTCCCGTTCGAGGCCGCGACGGCGGTCGCGGTACGCCCGGCGCCGAGGTCGTACACGCTCTTCCACTCGTCGCCGCTGCGGATGGCGTAGCCGTGGGTCTGCACCCAGACGTGACGGCCGCCCGCGACCCAGGTGGAGCTGTTCCCCGCGTCGGCCGTGATCGGGGCGATGAAGCGGGCCTCGCCGGTCGCGTTGTCGGCGGGAGCGACGTTGTACGACGTCACCTTGCTCGGGTCGCTCACCCAGCTCCCGTCGTTCACGGCGCAGTTCTGGGTCACCTGGATCGCGAGGTAGACGTATTCCTCGGCGATGTGGCAGCCGTCGGCCGGGTCGGTGAGGGTGTCGCCGCCGTCGCCGCCGAAGTCGGAGCCCATCACCGTGTCGTCGCCGCGCAGGACGGACTGGCCGTTGTCCTGGAGGCCGCCGGTGACGGACACCCCGCCGTGGGTCAGGTCCTTGCCGATGCCCACCGAGTAGTACTGGAGGGTGTCGATGGTGCCGTCGTTGAGCGAGGTCCAGTCGGTGGCGTGGCCGGAGGCGTCCTGGGAGCCGTCGAGCGGGCGCCTGTAGGCGCCGCCGTCGTTGCCGACGTACACGAAGCTCTTGCCGTGGTAGCGCCCGATGGCCACGCCGTGCTGGTCGGAGTGGGTGGTCGGGTTGCAGTCGCCGGTCTGCTTGGCCGGGTCGATGCTCCAGCAGGCGAAGCCGAAGTTCCAGTACGGGCCGACGGTCGACCAGTTCGCGCCGCCGTCCCTGGTCTCGTAGACCTCCTCCAGGCCCGCGTACACATGCCGCGCGTTCGCCGGGTCGACGGCCAGGAACTGGTTGTACCAGGCCTGCACGCCGGGCATGTAGCCGCTGGACGTCAGCGCCGAGCCGTCGGCGGCCAGGCCCCGGTAGTCGGCGATCTTCGTCCACGGTCCGGTCGGGGAGCCGGACTTGGACACGTAGATGCCCTCCAGGCCGCTGTCCGGGTTGGTGTTCAGCTGCTCCGGCGACTGGTCGACGGCGTAGTAGCGCGAGCCGTCGGCGGAGCGGGCGAAGGTGACGTTGCCGACGTTGTCTGCGTCGGCGGGCAGGTCGCCCAGGCCGCCGGTGATCCGCGTCCAGACGCCCTTCACCCGGGTGTAGAAGCCGTTGTAGTCGTCACCGCTGCGCCAGCCGACCGCGAGGACCACCCTGGAGGGGTCCTTCGGGTCGATCGCGATGTCGTTGGCGATGTTCTTGTACGGGGCCGAGGCGTCGTTCGCGAGCGGACCGCCCGGCAGGTAGGCGGGGTTGGGCGCGAACTCCAGCTTCCAGGACCCGCCGAGCTTCTTCGTGGAGTGGCTCCACACGCCCTCGCTCGTCGCCGCCCACACCTTGCCGCCGCCGAAGCGCAGCTCGTGGATGGTGGTGGACTCCAGTTCGTCGCCGCCGACCCGGCCGCGCGCGGAGAACGTGCCGTGGCGCGGGTCGGACAGGACGTAGACGCCGCTGCCGAGATAGGCGTCCGCGTTGGTCGTCGCCTCGCCGGTACCCAGCCACAGCCGTCCGCCGCCGTCGAGGGCGAGCGCGCCGGTGGACTGCGAGGACAGCCTGTCGCTGATCGGCTGCCAGTGTCCTCCGCCGGTGCGCGAGCGCCAGACGCCGCCGCCGGCGCTGCCCGCGTACACGTCCCCGTGGTCGTCGGCGGCCATCGCGGCCATCCGGCCGGTCACGTCGCCGGAGCCGCCGCTGGAGTTGGAGTCGTAGTCGCGGTAGCGCGCGTCGTCGGAGTCGTACGGCAGGTCGGTGATGTTGCGCCAGTTCCCGCCGGTGCGCGGCAGGCCGGTCAGAGCGTTCCAGGCGGCTCCGTACGCGCCCGGTGCGACGACGCCGGGCGAGGTGCGGGCCTCGGCGTACTGGTCCGCTCCCTCGGCGATCTCGTCGGCCTCGTTGCCGTCGTCACCGCCGTCGTCCCCGGCCTTCGCCTTCGCGGTCGCCCTGGGGGTCACGGCGCCCGCCGACTGGGCGCGTTCGGCGGCGAGCCGGGCGAGGGCCCGGGCGCCGAAGGGGGTGCCGCCCGGACCGGGCGCGGCGCCCGCGGGGATCGCGACGAGCGCGGCGGACGCGGACAGTGCGCAGATCGTGAGCCATCGTCTCTTGCGGGTTGGTGCCGACACCAAAACCTCCCGAACGGGCACGGATACAGCGGTCGGGGACGACCCGACCACCGGCGGGAGGAAACATCAGGCACTTGGACAGGCCTTGACCAGAACCTGTCACTTCACATGGCCGGAAGGCGGCACGGCGGGCGGTCGGCGGACATGAAGAAGCCCCCTCTCGCCGGAGGGGGCTGCCGTACCGTCCCTGGCCGCGTCAGGTCTTCTCGCGTAGCCAGTGGTGGGGCGGGTGGGACTCGAACCCACGGCCGACGGATTATGAGTCCGCTGCTCTAACCGGCTGAGCTACCGCCCCGTTACGGCGCGCCGCGCACATTTGTGCGCGCCGTCTGCCGCAGCATAGCCGCTCATACGATCTCCTGCTCCAGCTGGTCGGCTTCGCGCGACCATGACGCCTTCGGCATGCCCTGGGCGGTTCCCGCGGACATGAAAAAGGACCCCGAAGGGCCCTCTTTCGTTGCTCTCCCGACTGGACTCGAACCAGTAACCTGCCGGTTAACAGCCGGCTGCTCTGCCAATTGAGCTACAGGAGATCGAGCTCCCCCGACTGGACTCGAACCAGTAACCTGCCGGTTAACAGCCGGCTGCTCTGCCAATTGAGCTACAGGGGATTGATCTTTGCATCGAACGCACCCACCTGGGTATTCGCCAGGGGGCGTGCGCTTGCTGCGACACATACATTAGCGCAAGCAGGGGGGTGCTCCGCCAATCGGTTCCCTCCGCACCGATGCCGACGCAAGGGAAGGGTGGCCGTCATGCGCTACCGGCTCACGTTCGTCGCCGGACTGGCCCTGGGTTACGTGCTCGGCACGAGGGCCGGGCGCGAGCGCTACGAACAGCTGAAGAAGTCCATGCGCCAGGTCGCGCAGAACCCCGCGGTGCGCAACACCGCGGAGACCGCGGCGCAGCAGAGCCGCGAGATCGCGGGCAAGGCGCTGCACACCGTGAGCGAGAAGGTGGGCGACCGCGTCCCCGACTCGGTCTCGGACCGGGTCCGGTCCCTGCGGGAGCGGAACGCGTCCGGCACCGGCGAGGACGACTGGGGTACCAGCAACACCTAGGGCCCCTCCCCGAAGTCGCGTTCCAGGCGTCGCCGAGCAGGCGGGGCTTCGCGGACACGACGTAGGGCGCGGCCGCGAAGCCGTGTCGGGCGGCGCCGGGTGAGGTCCGTGGGGCCGCCCGGCGCCACCGGCGCTCGCGGTACGGCAGAATTTCCGCCATGGGGATAGTCGCCGGGCTGGACAGTGCGCCCGATTTCACTCGCATCGTCGTCTGCGACACGGACACGGGTGCCGTGCTGAGGCAGGGGTATGCGCCGCACCCGCTCGACGGCGACGGCGCCGGCCGCCCCTCCGACGTGGATCCGCAGGCCTGGCTGCTGTCCCTGGGCGAGGCCGCCGGGGGCGGACTGCTGGAGGGCGTCCAGGCCATCGGCGTGTCGGCCCAGCAGAACGGGCTCGTCCCGCTGGACGCGCAGGGCGCCACCGTGCGCCCCGCGATGGTCGGCGGCGACAAGCGGGCACAGGTGGCCGCGGCCGACCTGATCGACGCGCTCGGCGGCCGCGAGGCCTGGGCGCAGGCGGTGGGCAGCGTCCCGCAGGCGGCGCAGCCGGTGACCAAGCTGCGCTGGCTGAGCAAGACCGAGCCGGAGGCCGCGCGGCGCACCGCCATGCTGCTCCAGGCCCACGACTGGCTGGTGTGGCAGCTGCTCGGGCGGCCGGTGCGCCGGACCACGGACCGGGGCGGTGCCTCGGCGACCGGCTACTGGTCCGCGGCGACCGGCGCGTACCGGCAGGACCTCGTCGAACTGGCGCTCGGCCACCAGGCCGGGCTGCCGGACGTGCTCGGCCCCTCCGAGGCGGCCGGGACCACGCCCGAGGGGCTGCTGATATCCGCCGGTACGGGCGAGACGATGGCGGCGGCGTTCGGGCTCGGCATCGGCCTCGGTGACGCCGTGGTGTCGCTGGGCGCCTCCGGGTCCGTGATGGCCGTCCACCCCGAGGCGCTGGCGGACTCCAGCGGCATGATCACCTCGCTGGCGGACGCGACCGGCATGCACCTTCCGGTCGTCACCACGCTCAACGCCGTACGGGCCCTGCGCGGGGCCGCCGAGCTCCTCGGCGTGCCCGATCTGGAGGGGCTGTCCGAGCTGGCGATGAAGTCGACGCCGGGCTCGCACGGGCTCGTCCTGCTGCCGTACCTGGAGGGCGAGCGCACCCCGAGCCTGCCGCACACGGCGGGCACGCTGGCCGGTCTGCGCCGGGAGTCGATGAAGCCCGAGCACCTGGCGCGGGCCGCCTTCGAGGGCATGCTGTGCGGGCTCGCGGACGCGCTGGACGTGCTGCGCGGCCGGGGTGTCGACGTACGCCGGATCTTCCTGCTCGGCCAGGCGGCCGAGCTGCCCGCCGTCCAGGCCGTGGCGCCGGCGCTGTTCGGCGCCCAGGTCGTCGTACCGCAGCCCGCGGACTACGCGGCGCTCGGCGCGGCCCGCCAGGCGGCCTGGGCCCTCGGCGTCTCGCAGGGCACGCTCGACCCGCGGACCCCGCCCCGCTGGCAGGGTCCGGTCGCCCAGGTGCTGGAACCCGGTGACGACCTCGCCGTGGGGCAGGCCGTACGGCAGCAGTACGTCTCCGTACGCGAACAGACGCATCCCGGGGCGTTCCGGGCGTAGCCCCGGTGTGGACGTACGACCGAAGGCGGAGGCGGTGTCCTTTTTTGGACCGCACTTGGGTTAATCGGTTGAGGTAACGCGGGGGGAGTGTCCGACGATAGGGGGTGGTGCGTGCATCATGCACAACCCGTCGGTCACCCCCGCCGTCCACGATTCCGAGAGACCCCGCGTGCTCATACGACTCCTGCGGACCCACCTCAGTCCGTACAAGAAACCCATCGCTCTGCTGGTACTGCTCCAGTTCCTCCAGACCTGCGCCACGCTCTACCTGCCCACCCTGAACGCGCACATCATCGACAACGGTGTCGTGAAGGGTGACACGGGTTACATCCTGACCTTCGGCGCCCTGATGATCGGCATCTCGCTGACCCAGGTCGTCTGCAACATCGGGGCCGTCTACTACGGCGCCCGTACGGCGTCCGCGGTGGGCCGGGACATCCGGGCCGCCGTCTTCGACCGCGTGCAGTCGTTCTCGGCGCGCGAGGTGGGCCAGTTCGGCGCGCCCTCGCTGATCACCCGCACGACGAACGACGTCCAGCAGGTGCAGATGCTCACGCTGATGACGTTCACCCTGCTGGTGTCGGCGCCGATCATGTGCGTGGGCGGCATCATCCTGGCCCTCGGCCTGGACGTGCCGCTGTCGGCGGTGCTCGTCGCCGTCGTGCCGACCCTCGGCATCTGCGTGACGCTCATCGTGCGCCGGCTGCGCCCGCTGTTCCGCACCATGCAGGTGCGTCTGGACACCGTGAACCGGGTCCTGCGCGAGCAGATCACCGGCAACCGGGTGATCCGCGCGTTCGTGCGCGACGGCTACGAGAAGGACCGTTTCCGGGGCGCCAACACCGACCTCACCGAGACGTCGCTGGCCACCGGCCGGATGCTGGCCCTGATGTTCCCGATCGTCATGACGGTGGTGAACCTGTCGTCCATCGCGGTGGTCTGGTTCGGCGCCCACCGCATCGACAGCGGCGGCATGCAGATCGGCGACCTGACCGCGTTCCTCGCCTATCTGATGCAGATCGTGATGTCCGTGATGATGGCCACCTTCATGTTCATGATGGTGCCGCGCGCGGAGGTCTGCGCCGAGCGCATCCAGGAGGTCCTGGGCACCGAGAGCAGCGTGGTCCCGCCGGTCGCACCGGTCCTGGAGCTGCGCCGCCACGGTCACCTGGAGATCCGCGAGGCCGGGTTCCGCTACCCGGGCGCCGAGGAGCCGGTCCTCAGGTCCATCGACCTGGTCGCCCGCCCCGGCGAGGTGACCGCGGTCATCGGTTCGACGGGCAGCGGCAAGTCGACGCTGCTCGGCATGATCCCCCGCCTGTTCGACGCCACCGACGGCCAGGTGCTCGTCGACGGCGTGGACGTCGCCACCATCGAGCCGAAGCTGCTGGCCAGGACGGTCGGGCTGGTCCCGCAGAAGCCCTACCTCTTCGCGGGGACCGTCGCCACGAACCTGCGCTACGGCAACCCGGAGGCGACCGACGAGGAGCTGTGGCACGCGCTGGAGGTGGCGCAGGCCAAGGGCTTCGTCCAGGCGCTGGAGAACGGTCTCGACGCGCCGATCGCGCAGGGCGGCACGAACGTGTCCGGCGGCCAGCGCCAGCGTCTGGCCATCGCCCGCACCCTGGTGCAGCGCCCCGAGATCTATCTGTTCGACGACTCCTTCTCGGCCCTCGACTACGCGACGGACGCGGCGCTGCGCGCGGCCCTGACCGAGGAGACCGCGGAGGCAACCGTGGTGATCGTCGCCCAGCGGGTGTCGACCATCAGGGAGGCCGACCGGATCGTGGTCCTCGACGAGGGCCGGGTCGTCGGGACCGGACGGCATCACGAACTGATGGCGGACAACGAGACCTACCGGGAGATCGTGCTCTCCCAGCTGACGGAAGCGGAGGCCGCCTGATGGCCGGGCCCATGGGACGCATGATGGCCGGAAGCGGCCCTGACCAGCGCTCGATGGATTTCAAGGTGTCGAGCCGGCGGCTCCTCGCCCAGTTCAAGCCCGAGCGCTCCACGCTGTACGTGATGCTCGTCGCCGTCGTCATGAGCGTGGGGCTCTCGGTGGTCGGCCCGAAGATCCTCGGCCGGGCCACCGACCTGGTCTTCGCGGGGATCGTCGGACGCCAGATGCCGGCCGGGGCGACCAAGGCCCAGGCCCTCGACGGGCTGCGTGCGCACGGCAAGGGCGCCGTCGCCGACATGCTCGCGGGGACGGACTTCACCCCGGGCGAGGGCATCGACTTCACCGCGGTGGGACACGTCCTGCTGTTCGCGCTCGGCACGTTCCTGCTGGCCGGCCTGCTGATGGCGGTGGCGACGCGGCTGGTGAACCGGGCCGTCAACAAGACCGTCTACCGCATGCGCGAGGACCTCCAGGCGAAGCTGTCGCGACTGCCGCTGTCGTACTTCGACAAGCGTCAGCGCGGTGAGGTGCTCAGCCGCGCGACGAACGACATGGACAACATCCAGCAGACCCTCCAGCAGTCGATGGGCCAGCTGGTCAACTCGCTGCTGACCATCGTGGGCGTGCTCGCGATGATGTTCTGGGTGTCGCCGCTGCTCGCGCTCGTCGCGCTGGTCACGGTGCCCCTGTCGTTCGTGGTGGCCACCCGGGTCGGCAAGCGCTCGCAGCCGCACTTCGTGCAGCAGTGGCGCACCACCGGCAAGCTGAACGCCCACATCGAGGAGATGTACACCGGCCACAACCTGGTGAAGGTGTTCGGGCGGGCGGACGAGTCGGCGGCGCAGTTCGCCGAGCAGAACGAGAAGCTGTACGAGGCGGGGTTCAAGGCGCAGTTCAACAGCGGTGTCATGCAGCCGCTGATGATGTTCGTGTCGAACCTGAACTACGTGCTGGTGGCCGTGGTCGGCGGTCTGCGGGTGGCCTCGGGCTCCCTGTCGATCGGTGACGTGCAGGCGTTCATCCAGTACTCCCGCCAGTTCTCGATGCCGCTGACGCAGGTCGCGTCGATGGCGAACCTGGTGCAGTCGGGTGTCGCGTCGGCGGAGCGGGTCTTCGAGGTCCTGGACGCCGACGAGCAGGAGGCGGACCCGGCGGTGTCGGCCCGTCCCGAGGAGCTGCGCGGCCGGGTGGCGCTGGAGCACGTCTCCTTCCGCTACGACCCGGAGAAGCCGCTCATCGAGGATCTCTCGCTGAAGGTGGAGCCGGGCCACACCGTGGCCATCGTCGGCCCGACCGGCGCCGGCAAGACGACCCTGGTGAACCTGCTCATGCGGTTCTACGACGTCACGGGCGGCCGGATCACCCTCGACGGGGTCGACGTGGCCGCCATGTCCCGCGACGAGCTGAGGTCCGGGATAGGCATGGTGCTCCAGGACACCTGGCTGTTCGGGGGCTCGATCGCCGACAACATCGCGTACGGCGCCTCGCGCGACGTCACGCGCGGGGAGATCGAGGAGGCGGCGCGCGCCGCCCACGCCGACCGGTTCATCCGGACGCTGCCCCAGGGCTACGACACGGTGATCGACGACGAGGGCACGGGCGTCAGCGCCGGCGAGAAGCAGCTCATCACGATCGCCCGGGCCTTCCTGTCGGACCCGGTGATCCTGGTGCTCGACGAGGCGACCAGTTCCGTGGACACCCGGACCGAGGTGCTGATCCAGAAGGCGATGGCGAAGCTGGCGCACGGGCGGACGTCGTTCGTGATCGCCCACCGCCTGTCGACCATCCGGGACGCGGACACCATCCTCGTGATGGAGGACGGCGCCATCGTGGAGCAGGGCGCCCACACGGATCTGCTGGAGTCCGGCGGAGCCTACGCCCGCCTCTACCAGGCCCAGTTCGCCCAGGCGGTCGCCGAGGTCGACTAGAGCCTGCCTCCCCTGGACCCCCGCTGAGGAGATTCAGCCATTCAGCCCCTCCGGCGATCGAGGAGCGGGGGTCCGGGGCGGCGCCCCCGGGTCAGTCCAGATAGCCCCGGAGCTGGTCCGCGAAGGCGTGGTCCCGCAGCTTGTTGAGCGTCTTGGACTCGATCTGCCGGATCCGCTCGCGCGTGACGCCGAAGATCCGCCCGATCTCCTCCAGCGTGCGCGGACGCCCGTCCGCCAGCCCGTACCGCAGCTGGACGACCTTCCGCTCCCGCTCCCCGAGCGTGGAGAGCACCGCCTCCAGATGCTGCCTGAGCAGCAGGAACGCCGCGGACTCCACCGGAGAGGCGGCGTCCCCGTCCTCGATGAGGTCACCGAGGGCCACGTCGTCCTCCTCGCCCACGGGGGCGTGCAGGGACACCGGCTCCTGGGCCAGCCGCAGGACCTCGCTCACCCGCTCGCCGGACAGGTCGAGCTGCGCGGCGACCTCCTCGGGCGTGGGTTCGTAGCCGCGCTCCTGGAGCATGCGGCGCTGGACCCGGACCACCCGGTTGATCAGCTCGACCACGTGCACGGGCACGCGGATGGTGCGGGCCTGGTCGGCGAGCGCGCGTGACATGGCCTGGCGGATCCACCAGGTGGCGTACGTGGAGAACTTGTAGCCGCGCGCGTAGTCGAACTTCTCGACGGCCCTGATCAGGCCGAGGTTGCCCTCCTGGACCAGGTCGAGCATCGTCAGGCCGCGGCCCACGTAGCGCTTGGCCACCGAGACGACGAGCCGCAGGTTGGCCTCGATGAGCCTGCGCTTGGCCATCCGGCCCATGACGACGATCTTGTCCAGGTCCAGGGCGAGCCGGTCGTCCAGGCCGGGGGTGAGCCGCAGCTTCTCCTCGGCGAACAGCCCGGCCTCGACCCGGCGGGCGAGGTCGACCTCCTCCGCCGCGGTGAGCAGCGGGATCCGGCCGATCTCGCGCAGATACTGGCGGAACAGGTCGGACGAGGGGCCACCGGTGTCGGCGGCACGGCTCCTGACCGGTTCCGCGGGTTCGGGGGCCTCGGTCTCCACCTCCACCTCGGCCTCCGCCCCGGGACCCTCTCCAAGGCCTTCCGGGGGGCTCTCCGGCTCGCCCTCGGGGTGGTGCGCGGCCCGGCGCTGCGCGGGGACCGCCCCGACGACGCCGGGTTCCGCGTCCGTGGCGGTGATGCTGTCGGTCTGTGCGAGGGTCTGGGTCTGCACGGGGGCGACCTCCAGGGATGTCGCTGCTGAGGCGTGCGGCAGCGGTACGTCGGGGATGGGGTCGACGGCCTCGCCGCTGTCCATCCCGCAGTCGTTTGACGGAACCGCGGGGATGGGGAACCCGTCGCGTGCGGGTCGGCCGCGCTCCGAGGACTCAGGCACCGGAACCCAGTGTGGAGTACGACACATCGCCGCCACGAGGGGCGTGCGGTGACTTTTTGCGTATGGTCCGTGACCGCGTGGTTACCGTCCTGGACGAGTGCGCAGTTCAGCGGCGGCCAAACCCGCGAAGTCCGGCACGGGATTGGCATGTGCGCCCGCCGCTTCCGCGACCCGTCGTGTCCCGGCGGCCCCTCCGGTGCGCTCCCGGCCCGACCGCGAGGGCCCCTGGAGCGGCCTCAGAGGGCTTCGGCGCCCCGCTCGCGCAGTGCCTGGCCGTACTGCTGGAGCACCCACAACTCGTTCTGTACGGCGGCCTGCTGGGCCGGGTCGCCGCCCGCGCTGAGACGGGAGAGGGAGCCCTGGACGTCCCGGATGCGGCGTTCGACGGCGCGGCGGCGGACCGCGACGAGCTGGTCGCCCGCGTAGGTCTCGTCGACGGTCTTGCGCAGGATCGCCTCGACGGCCAGCTCGGTGACCATCGCGCGCACCACGTCGTCCGGGGCGGCGTCGCGGACCCGGATCAGATACTCCTGGGGGTCCTGGACGCCGTACTCGGCGCCGCCCGCGTCCATGACGGCCTGGCGCACGGCCGCGTACGGCGGTGCGGTGAACTCGTCCATGCCGTACGCGTCGAACGCCGGGGAGACCAACTCGGGCCGCTGGAGGGCGAGTTTGAGCAGCTCGCGTTCGGTGGCGAAGACGGGGTTGCGCAGGGTGAGGGCCGGGCCCGCGGCGCCGGACGGCCTGGGGGCGGCGGCGTAGGCCTGCTGGGGCCGGCCGGCGGTGGGCGCGGGACCCGCGCCGCCGCGGTCGCGGGCCCAACGGGCCAGCTGGGCGACCCTCTTGACGACGAACTGCGTGTCGAGGATGCCGAGCATGCCGGCGAGCTGCACGGCGACCTCGTGCTGCGCGCCGCTGTTCTTGATGCGGGCGACGACCGGGGCAGCCTCGTCCAGCGCCGCCGCGCGTCCCGCCGGGGTCTCCAGGTCGTAGCGCAGGACGATCTGGCGCAGCGCGAACTCGAAGAGGGGGGTGCGGGGTTCGACCAGGTCGGCGACGGCCTCGTCGCCCTTGGCCAGGCGCAGTTCGCAGGGGTCCATGCCGTCGGGCGCGATGGCGATGTAGGTTTCGGCGGCGAACTTCTGGTCGTCCTCGAAGGCGCGCAGGGCGGCCTTCTGGCCTGCCGCGTCGCCGTCGAAGGTGAAGATCACCCGGGCCGAGCCGTTGTCCATCAGCAGCCGGCGCAGGATCTTGATGTGGTCGCCGCCGAACGCCGTGCCGCAGGTCGCGATGGCCGTGGTGATCCCGGCCAGATGGCAGGCCATGACGTCGGTGTAGCCCTCGACGACGACGGCCCGGCTGCTCTTGGCGATGTCCTTCTTGGCGAGGTCGATGCCGTACAGGACCTGGGACTTCCTGTAGATCGCGGTGTCGGGCGTGTTCAGGTACTTCGGGCCGTTGTCGGACTCGTACAGCTTGCGGGCGCCGAAGCCGACGACCTCGCCGCCGATGTCGCGGATCGGCCACATGAGGCGGCCGCGGAAGCGGTCGATGGGGCCGCGGCGGCCCTCCTGGGCGAGGCCGGAGAGGACCAGTTCCTTGTCGGTGAAGCCCTTGCCGCGCAGATGGCGGGTGAGGTGGTCCCAGCCCTGGGGGCTGTAGCCGACGCCGAAGTGGGCGGCGGCCGCCTGGTCGAAGCCGCGGTCGGCGAGGAAGGCGCGGCCCGTGTCGGCCTCGGGGCTGGTGTCGAGCTGTTCGGTGTAGAACCGCGCGGCCGCCTTGTGGGCCTCGACCAGCCGGATGCGCTCGCCGCGCTGGTGGGCCGGGTTGTACCCGCCCTCCTCGTAGCGCAGGGTGATGCCGGCCTGGGCGGCGAGGCGCTCGACGGACTCGGAGAAGGTGAGGTGGTCGACCTTCATCACGAACGTGATGGTGTCGCCGCCCTCCTGGCAGCCGAAGCAGTGGAAGAGGCCCTTGCTGGGGCTGACCTGGAACGACGGTGACTTCTCGTCGTGGAAGGGGCACAGGCCCTTGAGGTTTCCGCCGCCCGCGTTGCGCAGCTGGAGGTACTCGGACACCACGGCGTCGATCGGGACCGCGTCCCGAACCGCCTTCACGTCCTCGTCATTGATCCTGCCTGCCACGAGGTGATTCTACGGGGCCGCGCCGACACTCCCGGGGCAGGAGGACGCCCACGTGCCGGGACCCGGGGCGTACCCCGGTGATCCACGGCACACGGACGCCGCCGGAGCGGCCCGGCGCGGCTCCGGCGAGGCGGTCAGGGGGCCAGGCTCTCCAGGGGGACGTGCGGGTCGGCGAGCGCCTCGGTGTCCACCGCGGTCCGGGAGCGGATCAGCTGCTGGATCGGGTCCGTGACGTCCCACACGTTCACGTTCATCCCGGCCAGCAGTCTTCCCTCCTTCACCCAGAAGGCGATGAACTCCCGCTTGCCCGCGTCACCGCGGATCACCACCTGGTCGTACGAGCCCGGGGGCGCCCAGCCCGAGTACTCCAGGCCGACGTCGTACTGGTCGGAGAAGAAGTAGGGCACCCGGTCGTACGTCGCCCCGCGGCCGAGCATCGAGCGGGCGGCTGCCGGTCCGCCGTTGAGGGCGTTGGCCCAGTGCTCGACGCGCAGCCGGGTGCCGAAGAGGCCGTGGTGGAAGGAGGCGACGTCACCGGCGGCGTACACGTCGGGGTCGGAGGTGCGCAGCTGCTCGTCGACCGCGATGCCGCCGCCGTGCGCGCGGTCGGCCAGCTCCAGGCCCGCGGCCTCGGCGAGGCCGGTGCGCGGGGCGGCGCCGATGGCCGCGAGGACGTCGTGGGCGGGGTGTTCCTCGCCGTCGTCGGTGCGGGCGGCCAGCACCATGCCGTCCTGGCCGACGATCTCGGTGAGCTGGGCCCCGAAGTGGAAGCGCACGCCGTGCTCGCGGTGCAGTTCGGCGAAGAGCTCGCCGAGTTCGGGGCCGAGCACGTTGTGCAGCGGGGTCGCCGCGGGTTCGACGACGGTGACCTCCGCGCCGTACTCGCGGGCCGCGGCGGCGACCTCCAGGCCGATCCAGCCGGCTCCGGCGATCACCAGGTGGCCGTTGTCCCGGCCGAGGGCCGCGAGGACGCCCTTGAGACGCTCGGCGTGGGCGAGGCGGCGCAGATGGTGCACGCCGGCGAGTCCGGTGCCCGGGATGTCGAGGCGGCGCGGCTCGGCGCCGGTCACCAGGAGCAGCTTGTCGTAGTGGACCAGGGTGCCGTCGTCGCCGAAGCGGACGGTCTTCGCCGTGCGGTCGATCGCGTCGACGGTCTGGCCGAGGTGCAGTTCGATGTCGTTGCGCGCGTACCAGGCGGGTTCGTGCACGAAGACGCTGTCGCGCTCCTCCTTGCCGAGGAGGTAGCCCTTGGACAGCGGCGGGCGTTCGTACGGGTGGTCGCGTTCGTCGCAGATCAGTATCACGCGGCCGGTGAAGCCCTCCGCTCGGAGCGTCTCGGCCGCCTTGGCGCCTGCCAGGCCTCCCCCGACGATGACGAATGTCTGATCCGCGTCGACCACTTGATGCCTCCTCGTAAGGATGTCGCCATATGCGAGCGTCCCGCACGGAGCGTGATGCGGGAAGGGGTGGTGGCCCGATCAGGCCACGCAGGGTCACATCTGTCCGCTCCCATGGGAACGCGTGGTGAGTCTGAGGTGCAGGGAACGCGCCGAGGCATCGGTGAGAGATGCGATCTGGTCCACGATCACGCGTTTGCGGGCGCGGTCGTCGGCCGCGTGCTCGAACAGTGCCCGGAACTGCGGATCCAACACCTCGGGGGCGCGGGCGGTGAGCGCCTCGGCCAGTTCGGCGACGACGATCCGCTGGTCGGCGCGGAGCAGTTCCTGTTCGGCGCGCTGCATCACGTACCGGTCGGCGACCGCCTTGATGACGGCGCACTCCAGGCGGGCGGAGCGCGGGACGACCAGTTCCGCCGCGTACCGGGTGAGCCGTCCGCTGCCGTACCGCGCGCGGGTGGCGCCCTCGGCGGCCAGGCAGAAGCGGCCGATGAGCTGGCTGGTCGCGTCCTTGAGGCGGGCCTGGGCGACGGCCGATCCGTCGTATCCGTGCGGCCACCACTCCTGGCCGAGGAGCCGGTCCAGGGCCTCGGCCAGCTCGGCCGGATCGGTGTCCTCGGGCACGTACCGCCCCACGGCGACGGCGAAGATCTCGTCGCGTTCGGGTCCCGCGTGCAGGCTGGCGGGGTCGATGTGGCCCGCGTGCAGTCCGTCCTCGATGTCGTGCACCGAGTACGCCACGTCGTCGGCCCAGTCCATGACCTGGGCCTCGAAGCAGGTCCGGGTGCCGGGGGCGCCCTCGCGGATCCAGTCGAACACCGGCCGGTCGTCCTCGTAGACCCCGAATTTCGGCGATTTCGGATCGGCGGGACGGGCGCCTCTGGGCCACGGGTACTTGGTGGCGGCGTCGAGGGCGGCCCGGGTGAGGTTCAGGCCGACGCTGACGAGGTCGTCGCCCGCGGCGGCGGAGGCCGGGGTCACCATGTCGCTGCGCACGAAGCGCTTGGGCTCGATCCGGGTGAGCAGGCGCAGCGACTGGGCGTTGCCCTCGAACCCGCCGCAGTCCTCGGCGAATTCGTTGAGCGCCTGTTCGCCGTTGTGCCCGAAGGGCGGGTGGCCCAGGTCGTGCGAGAGGCAGGCCGCCTCGACGAGGTCGGGGTCGCAGCCGAGGGCGGCGCCCAGCTCGCGGCCCACCTGGGCGCACTCCAGGGAGTGGGTCAGCCGGGTCCGCGGGCTGGCGTCCCACACCTGGATGGGCGCGCCGCCCGATCCGGCGGCGCCGAGCACCTGGGGAAGCGTTCCGGGGGTGACGACCTGGGTCTTGCCCGCGAGGCGGCGCAGGGCCGCGGAGTGCAGCACGCGCGCGCGGTCGCGC
This sequence comes from Streptomyces sp. f51, assembly GCF_037940415.1. NCBI lineage: Bacteria > Bacillati > Actinomycetota > Actinomycetes > Kitasatosporales > Streptomycetaceae > Streptomyces > Streptomyces sp. f51. The sequence goes on from NZ_CP149798.1 coordinate 2,231,019, forward strand.
TGGAAGGCGGTGCGGCCCGGCCGTTTGTCCGGCTCGGCGGCCCAGCGTTCGACGGCCGACGGGTCGTACGCGTCGTGGGCCGTGTGGATCTCGTGGGCCGGGTGGTTCCCGTGACCCGTCCGGCTCTCGTGGGACGGGTGGTTCTCGTGTGCCTGCGGTGCGGTGTCTTCGGTCCTCGGTGCCATGCCTTCCATGCCCCGACAGTAGACGCAGGCGGTGACAATCGGGGCGGGGGCGCCGGCGGCGCGGTGCCGGGCACGGCGGTGGGGACCGGGTTCAGGCCGGGATCAGGGTGCGCCCCGTCGCGGGCTCGGGGGCGGCGACGGCCTGGTCGTAGCGGTGCAGGACGAGGCGGGCCATCGCCGGGTGGTCGCCGAGCGGCTCGGCGCAGATCCAGGGGGCCTCCTCGGCGGTCTGCGTGGCGAAGCGGCCCGGGGCGGTGAAGTAGGAGGCGACGGCGATCCGGTGGCGGCCGCGGGCGGCGAGGGAGCGCACGGCGGCGGTGACGGTGGGCGCGGCGGCGGAGGCGTACGCCGGTACGACGGGGACGCCGAGGCGTTCGGCGAGCAGCTGGGCGGTGCGGCGGGTGTCGGCGGCCGAGTCCGGGGCGCGGGACCCGGCGGAGGCGAGGACGACGGCGCTCGCGCGGCGGGCCGGGTCGCTCATCCGGGTGCGCCATCCGGCCTCGACGAGCCGCGCGTACAGGGTCTCCACGAGCAGCGGGTGCGGGCCGGGCGGGGCGGCGACACGGGCGCGCAGCGCGGGGACGGCGGCGACGGCCTCGGGGATGTCACGCCGTACGTGGTGGCCGCGGCCGAGCAGCAGGGGCACGAGGACGGCGTCCTGACGGCCGGCCAGGGCGGCGAGGGTGTCGCCGAGGAGCGGCTCGTTCAGCTCGATGTGGCCGAGGTCGACGGACAGGTGCGGGCGCAGCTCGCGGACCCGTTCGATCAGGGTGCGCACGGTGGCGAGGGCGCGCGGGTCGCGGCTGCCGTGGGCGACCAGGACGAGGGCGGGCGGCGGCGGACGGCGGGTGCCGTCCGGCGCGACGAGGCTGAGCCGGCTGCCGAGCTGCCCGGCGATCCGGTTCATGAGCTGCGCCGCACTGTCGAGGTGGCCCTCGGGATGGCCTTCCAGGCCGGCGCCGGGGCGGTGGGAGAACGCGTCGCGAGCGGGGTTCGGGGCCGTCATGGGTCGATCCTGACGGGAGGAGGTTGCCGGGCCGTTGCGTGGGCATGTCGGGCGTTTTCCGGTGGTTCACCGCGTGGTCGCGGCCCGCTGTGAGGGCTCCGACCTGCGGCTCCGCGCCGCGGGGCGGCCGGGGTCGGCGCGTCGGGGCGAACCGCACGCGCCTACGATGCGTCTTCATCCGTCGAAGGGCACGCGGGATCCGGCGCGGGGGCCGGCACGAACGCGCCGGACGCACGGACCCGCGCACCGTCGCGAGTGACGACACCTGGGGGACATCGATCATGCCGCGTCTGCCGCGCCCGAAGCGCCCGAGCTTCCGCAGGCCCCGCCTGCTCCGCCTTCCGGCGCTGCCGCGTACGCGCAGGGGGCAACGGCGGGCCGTGCAGGCGCTGATGGTGCTGTGCGTGCTGGCGCTGCTCCCGGTGACCTGGCTGTACGTGTCGACGGGCGACCGGCTGCGGACGACGGCGGACGCCCCGCGCACCCAGGTCGCGATCGTCTTCGGGGCGGGTCTGTCGGCCGGCGGTCCTTCCCTGTATCTGGCCCACCGGCTGGACGCCGCCGCGAAGCTGTACCGGGAGGGCCGGGTCGAGGTCGTCCTCGTCACCGGCGACAACAGCCGCAAGGACTACGACGAGCCCGACGCGATGCGTACCTACCTCACCGCGCACGGGGTGCCGGACCGGCGGATCGTCAGCGACTACGCCGGTTTCGACACCTGGGACTCCTGCGTCCGGGCCCGGAGGATCTTCGGTGTGCACGAGGCCGTCCTGATCAGCCAGGGCTTCCACATCCGGCGCGCCCTGGCCCTGTGCCGGGCGGCGGGCGTCCGCTCGTACGGCATCGGCGTGGACGCCAGGCACGACGTGACCTGGTACTACGGCGGCACCCGGGAGATCTTCGCCGCGGGGAAGGCCGCACTGGACGTGGTGTTCAAGCCGGACCCGCACTTCCTGGGGCCGAAGGAGCACGGAGTGACCCGGGCCCTGGCGGCTGCCCGCTAGGTCGTGTCCGCGGGGTCCCGCCTGTCCGGCGACGCCCGGCACGCCCGGGCCGCGGGCATCGCGCCGCCGGGCCGGTGCGCGACGGCCGTCCGGACCGGCGTGCGGAGGCGCCGGCGGTGGCGGGTCGTCAGCGGCCGTCCCGGTCAGACGCTTCGGAGGGACCGGGGGACGCGGGCCCTTCCGCCGGGCCGGAGCCCCGGTGCCCGCCCGGCTCGGGCGCGCCGGCCGAGCAGGAGCTGATTCCGATGCCCAGGGCGGCACCGGCGGCCGCCCCGCTGAGCGCGAGGACACGTCGTCTGGTCAGGTCGCGGTCGGTCATGGCCGGACCCTAGGCGCGGCGGGGGCCGCGGCCCCGGGGGCGCACGGAACGGACACCCGCACGGGCGCACGCGGTCACGGCTGCGGCCACCCGGAACCCTCCCGTGCCCGGCGGGCGCTCCCCCTCCAGTCCCCGTCCTCGATCGGCGTGCCGTGCGACCGCAGCCGGGCCGCCACCGCGGGCGCGGCGACGTACACCCAGGTCCGCACGACGGTGACGCCGTCGGACCGGACGGCGTCGCGCGCCACCCGTTCGTACAGGCTGCGCGGGTCGCCCGGCACGTACTCCTCCAACGCGTCCAGTTCCGCGAGGAGTTCCCGGTACGCCCCGGGCCTCGCGGTGACGATCTCGCCGCACACCGTGCCGCCGGGCCCCTCGACGGCGTACGGGTATCCGGGCCCCTCGTAGAGCACGAGTCCGCGCATCCGTCCCGGCTCCTCGGAGCGGGTGCGTCCGCGCAGGAACAGGTCGTGGTTGTGCCCGCCGGGGCGCAGGGTGCCGTAGACGAAGAAGGGCAGCCCGGCCCCGGGAGGGGCATCCGGGGGGCTGTCGTGGGGGTCCCGGTGACTCACGGGGCGGTCTCCTCCTCCAGCCAGCGCAGATAACCGGGGCTTCCCGCCACGACCGGGGTCGCGATGATCTCGGGGGTGTCGTAGTCGTGCGCGCCCAGGAGGTACGCCTCCAGCGCCGGATAGCGCGCGGCGGTCGTCTTGAACTGGATCCGCCACTCGAAGGCCGTCTCCACGGCGCCCTCCCAGCGGTAGACGGAGGTGACCGGCCCCGAGATCTGCGCGCAGGCCGCGACCCGCGCCGCCACCGCGCCCCGGGCCAGCGCCTCGGCCTTCTCCACCGCGTCCGTCGTGGTCAAAACGGCCAGGCAGACCGGCAGTTCCATGATCGCCTCCATTCGTGAGGGTACGGAAACGATTCTCGCCGCATCCCGTACGCACCATGCGGGCGCTATGGACATGACATGTCATGCACCTTTAAATCGGATCCAGCTCGCAGCGCCTCCCTCCACGGCCCCACCCCCCACATGCCGTCCCCAAGGCATCTTTCCAAGGAGACCGATGAGTCGAATACGGCACATCCGAGGTTCCTCTCTCGCCACCGCCGGAGCGGCCGTGACCGCGGCCACCCTGCTGGCCGCCGCACTCGCCCCGGCCGCGACCGCCGACAGCCGGCCGACCCGGGCGACCGCCGTCGCGAACGCGGCCTCGGCGCTGGCCACCCACGCCGTGAACCTGGGTCTCACCTCCGCCCAGCACACCACCGTCCGGGACGTCGTCGTCGACAACGACGGCACCCAGCACGTGCGCTACGACCGGACCTACCGCCAACTGCCCGTGCTCGGCGGCGACTTCGTGGTCCACCTGGCACCCGGCGGCGCGTACCGGGGCGCGGACCGGGCGACACGGAAGGCCATCTCGCTGACCAGCGTCACCCCGGAGCTCTCCGGCGCGAAGGCGGCAGGCCTCGCGGTGGACGCGCTGCGCGCCGCCAATCCCGGACAGGCGCTGAGGAAGGTGACGGCGAGGCCGCGGCTGATCGTCGACGCCCTGCACGGGACCCCGCGGCTCGCCTGGCGCACCGACGCGGTGGCCCAGGACTCGCTCGGCAACCCGGTCGCCCGCACGGTCCTGACCGACGCCCGCAGCGGCGCGCGGATCGACGCGTGGGACAGCGTCGAGACGGCGGCGGGCGACGGCGGTTCGCTCTACAGCGGCACGGTTCCGCTGGAGACCACGGCCTCCGGATCGGCGTACCAGCTGAAGGACCCGACGCGCGGGAACACGTACACGGGCGACGCGGCGAACAAGACGGACCTGTGCATCTTCGGCATCTGCATCAGCCGGGCGCCCGCGACGCTCTTCACCGACGCGGACAACCACTGGGGCACGGGCACGTCCTCGGACCGCTCCTCCGCGGCGGTGGACGCGCAGTACGGCACGAACGCGACCTGGGACTACTACAAGAACGTCCACGGCCGCAACGGCATCGCGGGCGACGGCAAGGGCTCGTACAACCGCGTCCACTACGGCAAGAACTACAACAACGCCTTCTGGGACGACAGTTGCTTCTGCATGACGTACGGCGACGGTGACGGCTCGACGTTCGGGCCGCTGGTCGCGCTGGACGTCGCCGGGCACGAGATGTCGCACGGGGTGACCTCGAAGACCGCCGCGCTGACGTACTCGGGCGAGTCCGGCGGCCTGAACGAGGCCACGTCCGACATCTTCGGGACCATGGTGGAGTGGTACGCGGACAACGCCTCGGACCCCGGCGACTACCTGATCGGCGAGAAGATCGTCCGCCCGGGCTTCGGCAAGCCCGCCCTCCGCTTCATGGACAAGCCCTCCAAGGACGGCAACTCGGCCGACTGCTGGAGCAGTTCGGTCGGCAACCTCGACGTCCACTACTCCTCGGGCGTGGCCAACCACTTCGCCTATCTGCTCTCGGAGGGCAGCGGGGCGAAGACCGTCAACGGTGTCGCCTACGACTCCCCCACCTGCAACGGCGCCACCGTCACCGGCATCGGCCACGACAAGGTCGGCAGGATCTGGTACCGCGCGCTGACGGTCTACATGACCTCGTCGACGAACTACGCCGGAGCGCGCACCGCCACGCTGAACGCGGCCAAGGACCTGTACGGAGCGGGCAGCGCCGAGTACGACGCCGTGGCGGCGGCCTGGTCGGCGGTCTCCGTGGGCTGACCGGCGGCGAGGCGGGGTCCCGGGTCGCCGTGGGCAGGCGCCGTCAGGTTCGCCTGCCCACGGCTCGCCATGAGCATGTCCACGCCCGGCGGGCCCTAGTCCTCCCGGGCCGGCGGGGCGCGCGTTTCCAGCCGCCCCGCCGGCCCGGGTCACCCATTCACACCCCCGGCGCGGCCTCTTCGGGTTCCCGTGTGCCGTACACCAGGTTCACACCGGTGACCTGCCGGAATGCCGGGGGTCCGGCTCCGTCCGCACCCCCGCCTGACACCCGTTCATATCATTTCTGACGCTCCATCAGAGAGCGGTCGCGGTCGTGTGCCACTTACCTCGGAAGGGCAGGGGCACGACCTACGCTGCGGCACTTGAGGGTGCCGCGGGCCGCGCCCCCTCGGAGGAGCTGGCACGATGCGACGTACCGCCCGTCTGCTGACCGGTACCGCGCTCGCCGTCGCCGTCGCGGGGCTGGCCGCCGCGCCCGTGTACGGCGGGGACACCGGGAGTCTGGAGGTGTTCCCCTCCAGCGTCGTCCCGGGCGCCGACGTCACCGTCAACACGGCCGCGTGCGGCTCGGACGGCACCGCGAGCGGGGACGCCGGCGCGGTGGGCGGAGGCTCCTTCACGCTCGCCGCCAGCGCGCACGAGCACGAGGCGATCGGCCAGTTCCAGGTGCCGCCGAGCGCGCAGCCGGGGACGTACGAGATCGTCGCCTCGTGCTCCCACGGCCGCCGCGTCACCGGCGACCTCCTGGTGACCCTCACCGCCGCGCGCGAGCAGGTCGAGCCGCGCGGGCACGTGGACACGGGTGTCGGCGGCGCGCTGGGCCCCGACCCCGTACAGACCGCGGCGGGAATGGCGGCGCTGGCCGTCGCCGCCGCGGGCGGTACCTGGCTCCTGCATCGCCGGGCGAGAGGCGACGGGATCTGACGGGCACCCTCCGCTGTCCGTCCGCCGGTACCGCCGTCCCTCCCCCTCCGTGGCCCGACGCCCCTCGCGGCCCGGAGGGGGAAGGGACCGGCACTGTCAGCACACCCCCGGCCGCGTCGCGGGCGCCGGCCGGGTCCGCTCCTGAAGGGAACCCCCGTGAGGAGGCTCGCGTGCGCCGGGTCAGCAATGCCGTCATAGCGTCGGTCACGGTCGTCGCCCTGTGCTCGGGCGCCTGGCTGCTGGGCGGCGGCTCCGGAGCGCATCCTCCGCCCCAGCCGTCCGCGGCTCAGGCGACCGCCTCCGGGAGACCGGCGCGGTCCGCGGCCCCCTCGATGCCGCATTCACCGCCGGACCGCATCCGCATCCCCGCGATCGGCGTGGACGCCCCCCTGATCGGCCTCGGCCTCACCCCCCAGGGCAGCCTGGACGTGCCGCCCGCGCAGAAGAAGAACCTGGCGGGCTGGTACGAGGCCGGGACCAGCCCCGGTGAGCGCGGGACGGCGATCGTGGCCGGGCACGTCGACAACGCGCAGGGCCCCGCCGTCTTCTACGACCTCGGCTCGCTCCGCAAGGGCAGCACGGTCGAGGTGGACCGGCTCGACGGCAGGACGGCCGTCTTCACCGTCGACGCGGTCGCGGTCTACGACTCCCGTTCCTTCCCCGACGCCAAGGTGTACGGCGCCGCGCACCGGCCCGAGCTGCGGGTCATCACCTGCGGCGGCGGCTACTCGCGGACCACGGGCTACCAGGGGAACGTGGTCGTCTTCGCCCATCTCACCGGCAGCAGCAGATAGTCCGCGCCGGACGCGAGCCGCGCGGAGGGATCAGGCGAGCCACTGCTGGTACGCCAGATTGGCCACCAGCGCGAACACCACGGTGAGCAGCACCGCCCGCACGAACCCGCTGCCCTGCTTGAGCGCGGTCCGCGCCCCGACCATGCCGCCCGCCAGGTTGAAGACCGCCATCAGGGCGGCCAGCTCCCAGAACACCGTGCCCTTCCAGGCGAAGGTCGCGAGGGCGCCGGCGTTGGTGCAGCAGTTGACGATCTTGGCGGTGGCGGAGGCCGTCACCAGGTCGAGGTGGAGCAGGGCGGTGAGGGCGAGCACGAGGAAGGTGCCCGTGCCGGGGCCGATGAGCCCGTCGTAGAAGCCGATGCCGAGGCCCGCGAGGCCGATCGCGGCGAGGACGCGGCGCGCGCCGACCGGGGTGGTGGACGGCGCCGTGCCGAACGCGGGCCGCAGGATCACGAAGGTGCCGACGGCGAGCAGGACGACCATGACGACGGGCTTGAGCACCTCGGTGCTCAGCCCGGCCGCCACGAACGCGCCCGCCGTGGAACCGGCGAGGGCCGCGAGCCCGATCCGTACGGCGAGCCGCACGTCCACGGGTGTCCTGCGTGCGTACGTCACCGCGGCGCCGGTGGTCCCGACGATCGCGACCGCCTTGTTCGTGCCGAGCGCGTACGCGGCGGCCGTGCCCGCGGGCAGCCCGAGCAGCATGGCGGGCAGCAGGAGCAGCCCCCCGCCGCCGACCACGGCGTCGATCCAGCCCGCCGCCAGCGCGGCGGCACAGAGCACAAGAAGCATGGTCAGCGATATGTCGGGCATGATCGCGACCCTATGGGACGGATACGTGCCCGCCGCACGGACCCCGGAAGGCTTGAGGGATTCCAGAGGTTCGCCGAGGCCCCTCACAGCTCCGCCCCGCCCCCGCTGAGGGCAGCGTTCCTCCCGGGAAACAGGTGTGATGCCACCGGGTAACACCGGCACCGCACGGTGAGGTCATGACCAGGCCCGCGCCGCTCACCGGCGGGGAGGAACACCAGCTCCACCTGCTCACCAACGACGGAGGCTCCTGATGACTGCCGCCCCTGGGGCCACCCCCACGATCGTGCTCGTCGGACACGGCATGGTCGGCCAGCGCTTCCTCGAAGCCCTCGCCGAACGCGGTCTGACCGCCTCGCACCGCGTGGTCGTCCTGTGCGAGGAGCCGCGCCCCGCGTACGACCGCGTCGCCCTCACCTCGTACTTCTCCGGGACGAGCCCCGATGAACTCTCCCTGACCGACATGGAGTTCATCCGCGAGCACCGCATCGAGCTGCACCTCGGCGACCCGGCGGTGACGATCGACCGCGCGGCGCGCGAGGTGACGGCCCGTTCCGGACTCGTCGTCCGCTACGACACGCTCGTCCTGGCCACCGGCTCCTACCCCTTCGTCCCGCCGGTCCCCGGCAAGGACGCCGAGGGCTGTTTCGTCTACCGCACGATCGAGGACCTGCTCGCCATCGAGGCGTACGCGCGGTCGCGGGCGGCGACGGGAGCGGTCGTCGGCGGCGGACTGCTGGGTCTTGAGGCCGCGGGCGCGCTCAAGGGCCTCGGACTCACCAGCCACATCGTGGAGTTCGCGCCCCGGCTGATGCCGGTGCAGGTCGACGAGGGCGGCGGCGCCGCGCTCCTGCGCACCATCGAGGAGATGGGCCTGTCCGTCCACACGGGGGTAGGTACGCAGGAGATCCTGGTCGGCGAGGACGGCGCGGTCACCGGCATGCGGCTCTCCGACGGCTCCGAACTCGCCGCCGATCTCGTGGTGTTCTCCGCCGGGGTCCGGCCCCGCGACCAACTGGCCCGGGACTGCGGCCTGAGCGTCGGCGAACGCGGCGGCGTCACCGTCGACGAGCAGTGCCGTACGACCGGCGACCCACGGGTGTTCGCGATCGGCGAGTGCGCGCTGGCGGCGGACGGCCGGGTGTACGGACTGGTGGCGCCCGGCTACGAACAGGCGGAGACGGCCGCGGCGACCATCGCCGAGGACGAGCGGGCGTTCACGGGCGCGGACCTGTCCACCAAGCTCAAGCTGCTGGGCGTCGACGTGGCCTCCTTCGGCGACGCCCACGGCACCACCGAGGACTGCCTGGACGTCGTCTACTCCGACTCCCGCGCGGGCCTGTACAAGAAGCTGGTCATCGGCCGGGACGGCACCCTGCTCGGCGGCATCCTGGTCGGCGACGCGGAGGCGTACGGCACGCTGCGCGCGTTCACCGGCTCGGTACCGCCCGTGGCGCCGGAGTCGCTGGTCCTGCCGGCGGCCGCGGGCGCCCCCGCCCTGCTCGGTCCCACCGCCCTCCCCGACGAGGCGGTCGTCTGCTCCTGCCACAACGTGTCCAAGGGCGCGATCCGCGGCGCGGTGACGGAACACGCCTGCACCACCGTGCCCGAGGTCAAGAAGTGCACCAAGGCCGGTACGGGCTGCGGCAGTTGCGTGAAGGTGCTCGGCCAGCTGGTCACCGCCGAGCTGGAGGCGGGCGGCGTCGAGGTCGACAAGGGCCTGTGCGGCTGCTTCGGGCAGACCCGCGAGGAGCTGTACGAGATCGTCCTGGCGCTCCGGATCACCTCGTACCGCACCCTGCTGGACCGCTACGGGCGCGAGGACGCCCGGGGCGGTGACGGCTGCGAGGTCTGCAAGCCCGCCGTCGGCTCGGTCATCGCCTCGCTGGCCCCGACGATCGGCGCCGACGGCTACGTCCTGGACGGTGAACAGGCCGCGCTCCAGGACACCAACGACCACTTCCTCGCCAACCTCCAGAAGAACGGCTCGTACTCGATCGTGCCGCGCATCCCCGGCGGCGAGATCACCCCCGAGAAGCTCATCGTGATCGGCGAGGTGGCGCGGGACTTCGGGCTCTACACGAAGATCACCGGCGGTCAGCGGATCGACCTGTTCGGCGCCCGGGTGGAGCAACTTCCGCTGATCTGGGCCCGGTTGGTGGACGCCGGTTTCGAGTCCGGGCACGCGTACGGGAAGTCGCTGCGGACGGTGAAGTCCTGCGTCGGGCAGACCTGGTGCCGCTACGGCGTCCAGGACTCGGTGCGCATGGCGATCGACCTGGAGCTGCGCTACCGGGGGCTGCGGTCCCCGCACAAGCTGAAGTCGGCGGTGTCGGGCTGTGCCCGCGAGTGCGCGGAGGCCCAGTCCAAGGACTTCGGCGTCATCGCCACCTCGAACGGCTGGAACCTCTACGTCGGCGGCAACGGCGGCGCCACCCCGCGCCACGCGGACCTGCTGGCCCAGGACCTGTCGGACGCCGGGCTGGTCCGTCTCATCGACCGGTTCCTGATGTTCTACATCCGCACCGCGGACCGCCTGGAGCGCACCTCGACCTGGCTGGAGCGGATTCCCGGCGGCCTCGACCACGTCCGCGAGGTGGTCGTGGAGGACTCGCTCGGCATCTGCGAGGAGCTGGAGTCGCTGATGACCGCGCACGTCGCCAACTACCGCGACGAATGGGCCGAGACCATCAACGACCCCGAGAAGCTGGGCCGGTTCGTGTCGTTCGTGAACGCCCCCGACACCCCGGACCCGGTCGTCGGCTTCGTCCCCGAGCGCGACCAGATCAAGCCCGACCTGCCGCTGCTGACCATCGGGCACCGACCCCTGCACGCCCTGGAAGGAAGTGCCCAGCGATGACCCTGGCACCCGAGACGCACCGGACCACGACGGCCCTCACCGTCCAACTCCTGCTGGACGAGGACTGGTTCACGGTCTGCGAGCTGTCCCTGCTGACCCCGGGCCGGGGAGTCGCGGCCCTCCTGCCGGACGGCCGCCAGGTCGCGGTGTTCACCGACCGCGCGGGACGGGCGTACGCGATCGACAACCGTGACCCGTTCAGCGGGGCGGCGGTGCTCTCCCGCGGGCTGACCGGCACCCACCGGGGCCGCCCGTTCGTGGCCTCGCCCCTGCTCAAGCAGCGCTTCGACCTGGAGTCCGGGCGGTGCCTTGACGACGAGGAGGTCCGGGTGGCGACGTACGAGGTGCGGGCGGCCTGATCCGGCCCGGGACGCCCCGACCGCGGCCTCGGACCGGGACGCCGGGCCGGGGAGTACGGCGCCCGTCGCCCGTCATTCCTTGAGGCCCTCGTAGACGACGCCCGTCAGCCGCTCCGAGGCGGCCCAGAGCAGCCCGGAGCGGGCGTCGTCGCGGGTGCGGCGGGCCCGCCAGGACGTCGCGGGCGAGCCGCGCCACATGGCGAAGGACGGTCCGACGAAGGTGTCGGGCCGCACGCCGGGCGCGGTGGCCGCGTACAGCGTCGGCAGGGCCCCGGCCTCGGCGCTCTGCCCGAGGACGCGGTTGCCGGCCTCCATCAGCCGCTCGGCGCCCCTGCGTCCCTCCAGCCGGGGACCGGCGGTCTGGAGGTTGGTGGAGGCGTACCCGGGGTGCGCCGCGGCCGCGACCACGTCGGCCCCGGTGAGGGACAGCCGCCGCGCCAGCTCGTGCGTGAACAGCAGGTTGGCGCTCTTGGACCGGCCGTAGGCGACCCACTTGCGGTACGGCCCCTTCTCGCTGCCCAGGTCGTCGGGATCGAGGTCGGCCAGGGCGTGCAGCATGCTCGACACGGTGACGATCCGGGCGCCGGGGGTCGACGCGATCAGCGGGAACAGCAGCCCGGTGAGCGCGAAGTGCCCCAGGTGATTGACCCCGAACTGCGTCTCGAAGCCGTCCGCCGTCGTCACGTACGGCAGTGCCATCACGCCCGCGTTGTTCACCAGCAGGTCGAGGCGGTCGTACGGAAAGGAGTCCGCGAACTCCCGTACGGACGCGAGGTCCCCGAGATCGAGCCGGCCGAACTCCACCTCGGCGCCGGGAACTTCGGCGGAGATCAGCTCGGCCGCCTCCCTGCCGCGCGCCTCGCTGCGACAGGCGAGCACCACCGTGGCCCCGTGGCGCGCCAGTTCCCGCGCCGTGACGAGCCCGAGCCCGCTGTTGGCCCCGGTGACGACGGCGACGCGCCCCCGTTGCCCGGGTATGTCCTTGGCACTCCAGCCACCCACGACCGCTCCTCCCACTGCCTCGCCGTCACCCCCACCCTACGGACACGACTCCGCCCGGCACACGGCCCTCCTGATCAGCCGACGCACACGTTCTTGTCGGCGTGCGACTGCGGGACGCCGGCCGGGGGCTCGGCCCGGCCGGTGAGCGGCATTCCGGCGCCGCGGAAGTCGTGTCCGAGGGTGAGCGTCATGTCGGTGTCCGGCCCTGAGGCGTCCTTCGCGGGGTGGAGCGCCGAGGCGGGCAGACCCATCATCGCGGCGAGGGAGCGGGCCTGGTCGGCCTGGTCCGGGCCGTAGACCAGGGTCGTACGGTCCTGCTCCGCCCCGGGGGCGTTGCCGCCGTTGGTGGAGTGGGCCACGCCCTTGGTGTTCTGCATCCACCGCAGGGTGGTCTGCGCGGCGCCCTCGGGGCCGCCGCCGTTGTAGACGGTGACCCGCACCCGCGACGGGTCCGCCTTGGAGCCTCGGAGCCTGGCGTCGGCGGCCTTGGGCTTCTTCTCGACCTCGGTCAGCGAGACGTCGTTCTTGATCGCCGCGAGGAGCGCGGGCGCCTTGATCTTGTCGACCACCACCGTCCTGTGGTGCTCCCCCTCGGCCGGATTGTCGACGACCGGGAACGTCGTGAACGTGATGTGCTCGGGATCGACCCGGTTGAGATCCCTGGCGAGGGCGGTGAGCTTGCCGACCCCGCCGATCCCGGTGTCCACCGTGAGCGACTTGGTGGCCGCGTTCGCCAGCTTGAAGAGCTTCCCGGGATCGGTGAGGGTGTTGCCGGACTTCATCCGGCGGATCATCGACCCCAGGAACTGCTTCTGTAGGTCGATGCGGTCGAGGTCGCTGCCGTTCTTCAGCGAGTGACGGGTCCTGACGAACTGAAGAGCCTGTTCGCCCTGGACCGTGTGCGGGCCGGCGGCCAGGTGCAGATGGGAGCCCTGGCCCAGGCGGTCCGTGTCGTCGATGGCGTGGGCGAGGCAGACCGGGACGCCTCCGACAGCCGTCGAGAGGGTCTTCACGGCCTCGAAGTTGACCAGGATGAAATGGTCGACCGGCAGGCCGGTGAGCTCGGTGACGGTCCGCATGGTGCAGCCCGGGTCGCGGCCCGCCTGACCAAGGCTCTCGTTGAAGCGCGGACCGAACGTCGCTTCGGGCGTCCCGTGGATCGTCCTGGTGGAGCCGTCCTTCTGCTTGGTCGGGCAGGCCGGGATGCCGGTGACCATGTCGCGCGGGATGCTCATAGCGGTCGCGTTCGACCGGTCCTTCGCCACGTGGAAGAGGATCGTGGTGTCGGCGTGGCCCGGGCTCCCGGCGTCTCCGTACTTCCCGCCCAGGCCGACGCGGCTGTCGGTGCCGATGACCAGGATGTTCACCGCGTCCTTGCTGGTCGCGTTCCTGCTGCCCGCCGAGCCGACGTCCACCGTGCTGATGTTGCCGTTGAAGTGCCGGTACAGCATGTAGGCCCCGGCGCTGCCCGCCACCAGCACGAACCCCAGCGTCCCCGCGGTCCACATCAGGACCTTCCGCTTCGTGGACCGCTCGGCCTTCCGGGACCTCGCCGGGCCGCGCCGACGACCGCCCCGGCCCGGCTCCGCCGCGGCCCGCCGCTCCCCCTCACGGCGCGTGCGCCCCCGTCTCTGCCCGGGCACCCCGCCGGCCTGCGCCTCGGCGGCCGGCGCGCTGCCGGCCGGTGCGTCACCGCCCCCTGCCTCCAACCGGTAGTCACCGGTCTCCGGATCGAGGACCCACTGGTCCGCGGGGTCGATGTTCCTGCCGCCTTGCGTGTCCACGGTCCTCCGTCTGTGCTGCGCCGCCCGCACGGGGCCCTGCCACCCGGCCCACGCCGGATCCGCCCCGCGGCCGACTCCGGGATGCCCGTTCAGACATTCGAATGCGGCCGATGGTTGTTCTCAGGCGACGCACAACAGACGCACTGGAAAAGGGACTTGGGCCCCCGAACGGGCGACACCGACCCGTCCGGGGGCCTCTCCGGACCCCCGGACGACGCGTCAGTTCCCGCCGCGGGAACGTCGGGAGAGCGCTACAGCCGCACCGCCGGCCAGCAACAGCGCGCCGGCCGCCCAGGCGATCCGGCCGCCGCCGAATCCGGTGTCGGCCAGCGGTCCGGACCCTGCGGAAGGGCCGCCCGAGACGGAGCCGGAGGCTCCGGCCGCGCCGCCGGCGCCGGACCCCGCGGGCGTGCCGCGGCCCCCGGACGCTCCGGCCGTGCCGCCGCCCGCGGAGCCGCCCCGCGCCAGTCGCAGGGTCAGCGCCGCGCTGTCGTTGGAGGCGTCGGGGTCGAGGCCCTTCATGATCTCCAGCGTGCGGATCCGGCCCGTGGAGACGGCCGGGGTGCCGGGGCCGATGGCGACGGTGAACGACAGGACGTGCCTGTCCCCCGGGGCGGGGTCGCCGAAGGAACACTGGTAGGAGGACCGGCCCATCCGGGGGCCGGGGTCCGACCCGTCGTCCGTGGGCGGCGGCTGGCAGTTGTCCGGGATCTTCGTGGCCTTCGTGCCCGGCGGCAGCTTGACGAGGACCGGGAGGGAGATGTCGTCGTCGAGGAGGTCCTCCACCACCGCCGGCCCCCGGTCGATCACCGTGGCGCGCAGCGTGGCGTGACCGCCGCGCCGCCCGGTGGCGGTGTCCCCGGTGACGGCGAAGTCGGCGTGGTTGACGCTGTCGACGTAGGTGGTGAAGTACGGGTCGATGTTCCCGTCGGACGGCATCGCGCCCTTCGGGACCAGGGTCAGCGGGGTCCCGGGGCCGTTCGCCGGGGCGGCGCCGGTCAGCGGGGTGAATTCGTAGAAGATCTTGTCGCGCAGGGCCTCGTCGCCGACCTTGACGGACAGCGGCGAGGACAGCGCGTACTGCTTGCCCGGCTCCACCGGGGTGGGGAAGTCGCACAGGGTCTCGCGCACGATGTGCCCCCCGCGGCCGCTCGCGGGCACGTCGCGGCAGTTGGCCCAGGAGCCCTGGAGGTGCAGCCCGGCGGTCGTGTCGATCCGCAGCTCCACCCCCTTGGCCGCCGGGAGTTGCCCGTTGTTCCACACGTCGAGCGGGAAGGTCAGCGTGTCCCCCGGCACCTGGTGCAGCTGCTCGGCGGACGCGCTCACCTTCAGCTGCGTCCTGCCGTTGGTCAGGGTGAGGCGGTCACCGGTGACGGTGGCGTCCGACGCCGTGCCGGAGACGGTCACGGTGCCGCTGCTGCCGACGGCCGCACCGGGCTTCGGCACCAGCGTGATGGCGTGGAAGTCCGAGGTGGCGGTCGCCAGGTCCAGTGTGCAGAGGTCGCCCTCGCAGTGCTCCGACGGTGCCGGCTCGGCGAAGTCCGCCACTCCGGACAGGTCGACGGTCAGGTGGACGTGGTGTGCCGTGCCCCCGCCGGCCACCTTCCAGCGGTAGGACAGGTTCACGCTCGCCGGCTCCGTCCCGATGAAGAGCTCGTGCTCGGCGAACCGGACCGTCATCGCCCGTGCGGCGTCCGCCGTGTCGGCGCGGGCCGGACCCGTGCCGCACACCCCCGCCACCAGCGCCAGCGCGCCCGCCGCCGCCGTCGCGACCGCGCGTATCCGTGATCGTCGTGCCATCCGACCGAAACCTTCCCCGTGCGCCGGGAGGGTCCCGGCCCGCCGTGCTGCACAGGTGTGACCCGCGAGGCGCGGAAAGGGTTGCGGCCGGCCGGGCCCGGGTGTCCGCGCCCGGTCGGCGACGCGGCCCGACAGCCCTCGCGGACCATGCCCGAAAGGGCGGCACCCCCGCACAAGGGTGCCGCCCTCTCTCGTGAGCCGGAGCCGCCGCCCATCGGTGTTGAGGGTCGGGGACAGGCGGCGGCTCCGGGGTCTTCCCGCGCCGGGTCTAGCGGTGGTCGCTGCCCTGCGAGGTGGAGGCCGCGCGGCCCGCTTCCAGGCGGGCGACCGGGATGCGGAACGGGGAGCAGGAGACGTAGTCGAGTCCGACCTCGTGGAAGAAGTGGACCGACTCGGGGTCGCCGCCGTGCTCGCCGCAGACGCCGAGCTTCAGGTCGGGGCGGGTCTCGCGGCCGGCCTTGACCGCGGACTTCACCAGCGAGCCGACGCCGTCCTTGTCGATCGTCTCAAACGGGCTGACGCCGAAGATGCCCTTCTCCAGGTACGCCGTGAAGAAGGAGGCCTCCACGTCGTCGCGGCTGAAGCCCCACACCGTCTGGGTCAGGTCGTTCGTGCCGAAGGAGAAGAACTCCGCCGCCTCGGCGATCTGCCCGGCCGTCAGCGCGGCGCGCGGCAGCTCGATCATCGTGCCGATCGCCAGCTTGAGCTGCACCCCGGTGGCCGCCTCGACCTCCGCGATGACCTGGTCGGCCTCCTCGCGGACGATCTCCAGCTCCTGGACCGTGCCGACGAGCGGGATCATGATCTCCGCGCGCGGGTCGCCCTTGGCGTTCCTGCGCTCGGCGGCCGCCTCGGCGATGGCCCGTACCTGCATGGTGAACAGGCCGGGGATGACGAGGCCGAGGCGCACACCGCGCAGGCCCAGCATCGGGTTCGCCTCGTGCAGGCGGTGCACCGCCTGGAGCAGGCGCAGGTCGTTCTCGTTGGCGTCCTTGCGGGACTCGGCGAGCGCGACACGCACCGACAGCTCGGTGATGTCCGGCAGGAACTCGTGCAGCGGCGGGTCCAGGAGACGGACCGTGACCGGCAGGCCGTCCATCGCCGAGAACAGCTCGACGAAGTCCTTCTTCTGGAGCGGCAGGAGCGCCTTCAGCGACTCCTCGCGCTCGGCGTCGGTGTCCGCGAGGATCAGACGCTCGACCAGCTCGCGGCGGTCGCCGAGGAACATGTGCTCGGTGCGGCACAGACCGATGCCCTGGGCGCCGAAGCGGCGGGCGCGCAGCGCGTCCTCGGCGTTGTCGGCGTTGGCGCGTACGCGCAGGCTGCGCTTGCGGTCGGCGAAGGCCATGATCCGGTGGACGGCCTCGACCAGTTCGTCGGCGTCGTCGGCGCCCGCGTGCATCCGGCCCTCGAAGTACTCGACGACCGGCGACGGGACGACGGGGACCTCACCGAGGTACACCTTGCCGCTGGAGCCGTCGATCGAGATGAGGTCGCCCTCCTCGACGACGTGCCCGCCGGGCACGGTCATCCGGCGGCGCTTGGTGTCGACCTCCAGCTCCTCGGCGCCGCAGACACAGGTCTTGCCCATGCCGCGCGCGACCACGGCCGCGTGGGAGGTCTTGCCGCCGCGGGAGGTGAGGATGCCCTCGGCCGCGATCATGCCGTCCAGGTCGTCGGGGTTGGTCTCCCGGCGGACGAGGATGACCTTCTCGCCTGAGCGGGACCACTTCACGGCGGTGTACGAGTCGAAGACCGCCTTGCCGACCGCGGCACCCGGCGAGGCGGCGATGCCCCGGCCGACCTGCTCGACCTTGGCGTCCTCGTCGAAGCGCGGGAACATCAGCTGCGCGAGCTGGGCGCCCGTCACCCGCTGGAGGGCCTCGGCCTCGTCGATCAGGCCCTGGTCGACGAGCTGGGTGGCGATGCGGAAGGCCGCTCCCGCCGTGCGCTTGCCGACACGCGTCTGGAGCATCCAGAGCTGGCCGCGCTCGATGGTGAACTCGATGTCGCAGAGATCCTTGTAGTGGTTCTCCAGGGTCTCCATGATCTGCATGAGCTGGTCGTACGACTTCTTGTCGATCGACTCCAGCTCGGCGAGCGGGACCGTGTTGCGGATGCCCGCGACGACGTCCTCGCCCTGGGCGTTCTGGAGGTAGTCGCCGTAGACGCCCTGGTGGCCGGAGGCGGGGTCGCGGGTGAAGGCGACGCCGGTGCCGGAGTCGGGGCCGAGGTTGCCGAAGACCATCGAGCAGACGTTGACGGCCGTGCCGAGGTCGCCGGGGATGCGCTCCTGGCGGCGGTAGAGCTTGGCGCGGTCGGTGTTCCAGGAGTCGAAGACCGCGTGGATGGCGAGGTCCATCTGCTCGCGCGCGTCCTGCGGGAAGTCCCGCCCGGCCTCGGTCTTGACGATCTTCTTGAACTTGGTGACGAGCTTCTTGAGGTCGGCCGCCTCCAGGTCCGTGTCGACCGTGACGTTCTTGAGGGTCTTCGCGGCGTCCAGGGCCTCCTCGAAGAGCTCGCCGTCGACGCCGAGGACCGTCTTGCCGAACATCTGGATCAGGCGGCGGTACGAGTCCCACGCGAAGCGGTCGTCGCCGGCCTGCTTGGCGAGGCCCTGCACGGACTTGTCGGAGAGCCCGATGTTCAGGACGGTGTCCATCATGCCGGGCATGGAGAACTTCGCACCGGAACGGACGGAGACGAGCAGCGGGTCGTCGGCCTGGCCGAGCTTCTTGCCCATCGTGGCCTCAAGGGCGTCGAGGTGCGCACTCACCTCGTCACGCAGTGCCGCGGGCTCCTCGCCACTGTCGAGGTAGGTCTTGCACGCCTCGGTGGTGATGGTGAAGCCGGGCGGGACGGGGAGGCCCAGGTTGGTCATTTCGGCGAGGTTGGCACCCTTGCCGCCGAGCAGGTCCTTGAGGTCCCTGTTTCCCTCGGTGAAGTCATAAACGAACTTCGCTCCGCCAACGCCGTTTCCGGTTACGTGGGGATCTTTGTTTTCCGACACGAGCCTGACTCCTCGACGTCGCGGTGGCTGCCCTGACGACGGGGAACATACCCAGATCGAAGGCGTCTGGGTACGTCCACTTGTGCGTCATGCGCCTGTAACCAGTCGTCCGCCACCGGATCCAAAGTCAAGGCTTGGCAAGTCATCGGGGGTGGATGTTTTCACTTCTTGAACGAATCGGCCCGCACAGACCACCCAAGCCGCTCAGCTGAGCACGCTTCGCCACGTCTGAGTTTAATCGATGAACGATCAGAGGGTGGCACTCAGTGCCACCCCTTAGGGAAGTGCAGTCGCGCAAGATCCGCTCATCTGAGCGTGACCCCAATCAAGGGTGGCGAGAATCACGCCACCACAGGGGCCCAGATTTCATCATGCGGACCCCGATCCGGACACGACACACGGACGTCACACACCGATACCTCGCACGGGTGACCCCCTCACACCCCCAGCGCGGCCAGCCGCTCCTCGGCCCGCTCCGGCGCGTACAGGTACTCCACGACCAGCGCCCCCGCGCCCACGAGTCCGGCCCGCTCGCCGAGCCGGGAGGTCACCACGTCCAGATGAGCGGTGGAGCGGGGCAGCGCCCGCTGGTACAGCAGCTCCCGGACGCCGGTGAGGAAGGGGGTTCCGGCCAGATCCCCGGCGATCATCAGCACGCCCGGGTTGAGCAGGGTCACCACGGTCGCCAGGACGTCCCCGACCTGCCGGCCCGCCTCCCGCGCGAGGGCCGTCGCCTCGGGGTGCCCGGCCGCCAGCAGCTCGCGCACGTCCGAGCCGGACGCGGCCCGCACCCCGGACTCCGCGAGCCGGCGCGCCACCGCGCCGCCACTGGCGACGGCGGCCAGACAGCCGTACGAGCCGCACCGGCACAGCGCGTCGGCGCCCACCCGGATGTGCCCGATGTCCCCGGCGCCGCCGTCGATCCCGCGGTAGACGGTGCCGCCGACGACCATGCCCGCCCCGATGCCGGTGGAGACCTTGACCAGCGCGAAGGCCGAGCAGTCGGGATAGCCGGCGCGCTGCTCCCCGTACGCCATGAGGTTGGCGTCGTTGTCCACGAGCACGGGGACGCGGGCGGGGCCGGTGCCCGTGTGCTCGGCGAAGGCGCGGCCCAGCCGGCCCCGTATGTCGTAGCCGTCCCAGCCCGGCATGATCGGCGGCTGGACCACCCGCCCGGTCTCGCTGTCGACCGGGCCCGGCACCGCGAGTCCGATGCCGCAGACGGCGTCCGCGCCCCGGCCGGACTTGGCGACCAGCTCGGCGAACCAGCGTCCGAGTTCGGCCAGGACCGCCTCGGGGCCGTCGTCGATCACCAGGGGCCCCGCGTGCTCGGCCAGGATCTCGCCGGTCAGGGTGAGGACGGCGGCCCTGCCGTGCCGGGTGTCGAGGTCGGCGGCGAGGACGACGGCGTGCTCGTCGTCGAACTCCAGGGTGATGGAGGGGCGTCCGCCGAGCGGCGAGTCGACGGGGCCGCCCGCCCCCTCGCGGAGCCAGCCCGCGCGGAACAGCCGGTCGAGGCGCTGGCCGACCGTGGCCCGCGACAGACCGGTGGCCCGCTGGAGCGCCCCGCGCGTGGTGGCCCGGCCGCTGCGCACCAGTTCGAGCAGATCTCCGGCGCTTGCCTGGTTCCCGGTCTTCACGGTCCTCCCCGCCCTTTCCGTCATGCGCACCCTCTTGCGTTCCCCAACTCTGCATTACATATTGAGTTTTGCGTGTTAAATAGACGTAACCCTACGGCAGATACTGCCGAACCGGCCGGCCGGACGTCTTCGGGGAGACCTGAGTGGACAGCACAACCCAGCTCACCGCACTGCACCGGGGCCCCCTGGCCCCCGTGAGCACCATCGGCACTCCCGCGCACGCCTCCGGCCCGCCCTCACCGCCCCGTCCGGACCACGTCGTCCGGACCGGACCACCCGTATACGATCCCGGCGACCCGTCCGCGTCGCTGCACCTCAGGGCGTCGCGGGTGCTGGACGACAACTGGACCGGAACGTCCACGGTGCCCTCGCGCGGCCTGTATCCGCACCAGTGGTCCTGGGACTCCGCGTTCATCGCGATCGGCCTGCGCCATCTGTCCCCGCTGCGGGCGCAGACGGAGCTGGAGACCCTGTTCCGCGCGCAGTGGGCCGACGGGCGTGTCCCGCACATCGTGTTCAACCCCTCCGTCCCGCTCGACGCGTACTTCCCGAGCCCCGACTTCTGGCGCTCCTCGACCGCCGGGCGCGCGGCGGGCGCCCCGCGCACGCTACAGACGTCGGGCATCGTGCAGCCACCGGTGCACGCGCTGGCGGTGTGGCTGGTGCACCAGGCGGACCCGGGACTGTCCCGGTCCCGCTCGTTCCTCTCCCGGATGTATCCCCGCCTCGCGGCCTGGCACCGCTATCTCCTGCACCGCCGGGACCTCGGCGGCGGGGGCCTGGCCAGTGTCGTCCACCCCTGGGAGCAGGGCATGGACAACAGCCCCTGCTGGGACACCCCGCTGAGCCGCGTCACACCGGCGCCGGCCCGCTCCTTCCGGCGCGCCGACCTCGACCACGGCGCCGCCGAGGACCGGCCGACCGATCTCGACTACGGGCGGTACGTCCGGCTGGCCGCGGACTACCGGGACCGCGGATACGCCGACGGCGGCGGCGAGTTCGCCGTCGAGGACCCGCTGTTCAACGCCCTGCTGATCGCCTCGGAACACGCGCTGGCCCGGATCGCGCGGGAGCTGGGCGCGACGGGGACGGCCCGCCACGCCCGCGCGGAGCGGCTGACGGCGGCCCTGGTGGAGCGGCTGTGGGACCCGGCGGAGGGCATGTTCCTGTGCCGTGACGAGCGGGCCGGCGGGCGCGGGGCACTGATCCGTGAGCGCAGCGTCGCCGGGCTGCTGCCCCTCGTCCTGCCCGCGCTGCCGCGCGACATCGCCGCCACGCTCGTACGGACCGCGGGCGGCCCGCACTTCGGACTGGGCGCCGCCGCCCGTCTCGCGCCCAGTTACGACCTGACCGGCGAGGCGTTCGATCCGCACCGCTACTGGCGCGGGCCCGCCTGGTTCAACACCAACTGGCTGCTGGAGCGCGGCCTGCGGCTGCACGGGGAGCACGGACGGGCGGACGCGCTGCGCGCCGCCCTGCTGGAGACCGCCGGGGAATCCGGGTTCGCCGAGTACGTGGACCCGTTCACCGGCGAGGCCTGCGGAGCGCTCGGATTCAGCTGGACGGCGGCGCTGACGCTCGATCTGCTGCACGAGCCCTCCGGGGCGGAACCGGTCGTGTCCCCGTGGGGGCGCGAAGCGTTGACCGACACGGCACCCGGCGCCGACGCCGACGGTGACCACCGCGTCGGCGGTGAGGGACGGCGCGCGAGCGCATTCGGGACGGAAGCCAAGGGAGGGGACCGGGGATGACGGACCGGCATCATCTGCTCGTGCACGGTGGGACGTTCGCCGCCGTGGGTGACGGCGGTGACATCAGTGGAGTGCGGGGCAGCGGCTCTCCCGACGGGTTGTTCGTGCGCGACGCCCGCCACCTCAGCCGCTGGCAGCTGACGGTGGACGGGGCGGTGCCCGAGGCGCTCACACCGGTCGCGGACGGCGACACGGCACGCTGCGTGCTGGTGCCGCGCGGCGGCCGCAACGAACCGCCCGCCTACACGCTCTTCCGTGAACAGGCCGTCTCCGAGGGCGCGTTCGTGGAGGCGCTGCGCGTCACCAGCAACCGTCCGACGGCCACCACGGTCCGGATCGCGGTCACCGCGGACGCCGACTTCACGGACCAGTTCGAACTGCGCTCCGACCACCGCACGTACGCCAAGACCGGCGTCGTACGCCAGCGTCAGGTCCTCGACGACGGCGTGGAGTTCAGCTACCGGCGCGGGGAGTGGCGGTCCCGTACGACGGTCACGGCCGAACCCGCGCCGGACGGCGTGGAGGAGACGGGCACGGGCGCCCGCCGGCTCGTGTGGACCCTCGGCCTCGAACCGCACGGCTCGGCGGAGCTGGCGCTGCGCGTCGCGGCCCGTCCCCACGGCTCCCCGCACGAACCGCGCGTCCCCGCCTCCCCCGCCGCGGCCGGCGAGCGACTCCTCGCCCTGGAGGACGAGTTCGCGCAGGGGGTGCCGTTCCCGACCGGCTGGCCCGAACTCGCCGCGGCCTGCGCGCGCGGCCTGTCCGACCTGGCCGTCCTCCAGGTGCCGGCGACGGGCCTGGACGGCGAGGAGCTGCGGGTGCCCGCGGCCGGAGTCCCCTGGTTCCTCACCCTGCTGGGCCGCGACGCACTGCTCACCTCGCTCTTCGCGCTGCCCTACCGGCCCGGCCTCGCCGCCGCCACCCTGCCCGCGCTGGCCGCCACCCAGGCGGTCGAGGTGGGCACGGGCGCGGTCGCCCAGCCCGGCAAGATCGTGCACGAGGTGCGGCACGGCGAACTGGCGCACTTCGGGCAGGTTCCGTACGGGCGCTACTACGGCTCGGTGGACGCCACCCCGCTGTTCCTGGTGCTGCTCGGCGCCTACACCGAGCAGACCGGCGACGTGGCGCTGGCCCGCCGGCTCGAACCCAACGCCCGCGCGGCGGTGGGCTGGATGCTGGACCACGGCGGGCTGACCTCACGCGGCTACCTCGTCTACCGCGCGGACGGCGGCGGCCTGGCGAACCAGAACTGGAAGGACTCCCCGGGCGCCATCTGCTCGGCGGACGGCAGCCGCCCCAGCGGTCCGGTGATGGCCGCGGGCGCGCAGGGGTACGCGTACGACGCGCTGCGCCGCACCGCCCACCTGGCCCGTACGGTCTGGGACGACGAGGTCTACGCGGCGCTCCTGGAACAGGCCGCCGCCGATCTGCGGGACCGTTTCCAGCGGGACTTCTGGATGAGAGAGCACGCCTTCCCGGCGCTGGCGCTCGACGGCGACGGCCGCCATGTCGACGCGCTCGCCTCGGACGCGGGTCATCTGCTGTGGTCGGGCCTGCTGGACAAGGAGTACGGCGAGCTGGTCGGCCGCCGGCTCCTCGAGCCGGACTTCTTCTCCGGCTGGGGCGTGCGCACGCTCGCCTCGGGCCAGGCCGCGTACCACCCGCTGTCGTACCACCGCGGTTCCGTCTGGCCCCACGACAACGCCCTGATCACCCTGGGTCTCGCGCGGTACGGACTGCACGACGAGGCCCGTACGGTGGCGCACGCGCTGGTGGACGCGGCCACCGCCACCGGCCACCGCCTCCCCGAGGTCATCGCGGGCTACGGCCGCGACACCCACGCCCAGCCGGTGCCCTACCCGCACGCCTGTGTACGGGAGTCCCGTTCGGCGGCGGCACCGCTGGCGCTCCTCGCGGCGGTGGGCGGGGCCTAGGACCACACCGGGAACCGGACGGCGCGGGGGCGGCGTCCGGGTGCCGTCCGGTGCGCGCGCGGGCGGCGCGCGCACCGGACGGCCGGTGGATCAGCCGCCCGAGGTGTCCAGCTCGGCGTCCTCGGAGATGCCCGCGCAGTCGTAGGGGTCCTTCAGCCAGCCGTCCGGCAGGACGACCCGGTTGTTGCCCGACGTACGGCCGCGGGGGCCGTCGGCGCCCGCGGGCCACGGCTGGTCCTGGTCCAGCTCGGCGAGACCGTCGGAGAGCTCGGCGAGCGAGGAGGTGATCGCGAGGCGCTTGCGCATCTCGGAGCCGACCGAGAAGCCCTTGAGGTACCAGGCGACGTGCTTGCGGAAGTCGATGACACCGCGCGTCTCGTCGCCGATCCACTCCCCGAGGAGCGTGGCGTGGCGGACCATGACGGCCGCGACCTCACGCAGGGTGGGCCGCGCGTAGTCGCCGGGGCGGCCCTCGAAGGCGGCCACCAGGTCGCCGAAGAGCCACGGCCGGCCGAGACAGCCGCGTCCGACGACGACCCCGTCGCACCCGGTCTCGCGGACCATCCGCAGCGCGTCGTCCGCCGACCAGATGTCGCCGTTGCCGAGGACGGGGATCTCCGGCACGTGCTCCTTCAGCCGGGCGATGGCGTCCCAGTCGGCGGTGCCGCCGTAGTGCTGGGCCGCGGTCCTGCCGTGCAGGGCGATGGCCGTCACGCCCTCCTCGACCGCGATCCGTCCCGCGTCGAGGAAGGTGATGTGGTCGTCGTCGATGCCCTTGCGCATCTTCATGGTGACGGGCAGGTCCCCGGCGCCGGCGACGGCCTCGCGCAGGATCGCGCGCAGCAGGTTGCGCTTGTACGGGAGGGCGGAGCCGCCGCCCTTGCGGGTGACCTTGGGGACCGGGCAGCCGAAGTTGAGGTCGATGTGGTCGGCCAGGCCCTCGTCCGCGATCATGCGGACGGCCTTGCCGACGGTCGCCGGGTCGACTCCGTACAGCTGGATCGAGCGGGGCTTCTCGCTCGCGTCGAAGTGGATCAGCTGCATGGTCTTCTCGTTGCGCTCGACCAGCGCCCGCGTGGTGATCATCTCGCTGACGAACAGGCCCTTGCCGCCGCTGAACTCGCGGCACAGCGTGCGGAACGGCGCGTTCGTGATCCCGGCCATGGGGGCCAGGACGACGGGCGGCTGCGCCGTGTGGGGGCCGATCGAGAGCGACGAGGTCAGCGTGGGGTCCACCGTGGACGTGGGCGTGGGCATTCCCCCATTGTGGCGTACGGCGCCGGATGCTCGCGCGAAAGATCATGTAGCGGTCATTAGTTAGACACACTATCGACAACGACGTACGCTGACTCCATGCCTGAGCTCAGCCACCGTCACCGGATGCTGGTGCTCGCGATCTGCTGCATGAGTCTGCTGATCGTGAGCCTCGACGTCACGGTTCTGAACGTCGCCCTGCCCTCGATGCAGCGGGAGCTGCACGCGAGCGTCGCGGGCATGCAGTGGACCATCGACGCCTACACCCTGGTGCTGGCCTCGCTGCTGATGCTGGCGGGCTCCACCGCCGACCGCATCGGCCGGCGCAAGGTGTTCACGGCCGGTCTGGTCCTGTTCACCATCGGCTCGGTGCTCTGCTCCCTGGCCCCCGACCTCGACACGCTCATCGTCTTCCGGATGGTCCAGGCCGTCGGCGGCTCGATGCTCAACCCGGTGGCGATGTCGATCATCACCAACACCTTCACGGACCCGCGCGAGCGGGCCCGCGCGATCGGGGTCTGGGGTGCCGTGGTCGGCATCTCGATGGCCGCAGGACCGATGGTGGGCGGACTGCTCGTCGACTCCGTCGGCTGGCGGTCGATCTTCTGGATCAACCTGCCCGTCGGCCTCGCGGCCCTCGTGCTGACCCTGCGGTTCGTCCCCGAGTCCCGTGCTCCGAAGGCCCGCCGCCCCGACCCCGTCGGCCAGCTCCTCGTCATCGCCCTGCTCGGCTCCCTGACCTACGCGATCATCGAGGCGCCCACCTCCGGGATCGCGCACACCCTGACCTTCGGCGGCATCGCCCTCGCCGCGCTCCTGGGCCTCCTGTGGTACGAGCCCCGACGCGACGAACCCCTCATCGACCTGCGCTTCTTCCGCTCGGTGCCGTTCAGCGGGGCCACCGTCATCGCGGTGAGCGCGTTCGCCGCGCTCAGCGGCTTCCTGTTCCTTTCGACGCTGTACCTCCAGAACGTGCGCGGTCTGAACGCCCTGCACGCGGGCCTGTGGATGCTGCCCATGGCCGTCCTGTGCTTCGTCTGCGCGCCCGTGTCGGGGCGCCTGGTCGGCAACCGCGGTCCCCGGCCGTCGCTGCTGATCGCCGGGGTCGCGATGACCGTGAGCGGTGTGCTGTTCGCCGCCTTCGAGGCGGAGACCTCGAACGTCACGCTCGTCGTCGGCTACATCTTCTTCGGCATCGGCTTCGGTTTCGTGAACGCGCCCATCACCAATACGGCCGTCTCCGGCATGCCCCGCTCGCAGGCGGGCGTCGCCGCCGCCGTCGCCTCGACCAGCCGGCAGATCGGCGGCACCCTCGGGGTCGCGGTCATCGGCGCGGCCCTCGCCTCCGGCATCCACGCCTCCGCCTACCGGGAGACCTTCGTCGCGGCCTCCCGCCCGGGCTGGTGGATCATCACCGTCTGCGGTGTCGCGGTCCTGGCGATCGGCCTGCTGAGCAGCGGAGTCCGGGCCCGCGCGTCGGCCGACCACACCGCCCTCCTGCTGGAGTCCCCGGAGATCCGGGACGCGGCGGGCGTACGGACCCAGGACGCCTCGGCCGCCTGAGCCACCCGGCGGGCCGAACGGCCGGTGCCGGTGTCGGTGCCGGCGGGCCGGGAGCCCTGAGCGGGCGCGGAGGCCGGGGCACGATGAAGCCCCGAGCCGGTTGCCGGGCCTGCGGACCGCACCAGGCCTCCGGGCCGGTGCCAGACCTCCGGGCCGGTGTCGGCGTCGCACCGACCCGCACGACCACGGGCGCCCGAAACCCGCGCCGGTCCACCCTCGAACCTCCGTCGGACCGGTGCCGGACCAGTGCCGGACCAGCGGGGCCGGAGTTCCCCCGGTCAGTGTGCTTCCGCCGCCTCCGCCCGGGGCACTGCTTCGAGCCGGTCCGCGACCTTTGCCTCCGCCTCCAGCGCGATCATGTGCAGCCTCTCCAGGCGTTCGCGGGACTCCTCGTCGTGGGGTGGGTACGTCACCATGCGGGCGCCCAGGTCGGGGGCGAGCCACAGGTCCGTGTGATCGACGGTGACCAGGCCGACGTACGGGTTCGCGAACCTCTTCGTCTTGCCGCGGGTGGCGGCCACCTCGTACCGGTCCCAGTTCTCGCGGAACTCGGCCGACTCGGCCCGCAGCCGCTTCAGCAGGGTCTTCCAGGCGGGCTCGCCCAGGTGCCCGGCCATCGACGCGCGCAGCTTCGCGGCCATCAGCCGCGTGGTCTCGTCGAGCAGGACGATCGACGCGCGCCACTCCGGGTTGGTGTAGGCGAGCAGCACGCAGTTGCGGTCGGCGGGCGGGACCGTGCCGAGGTCGCGCATCATCAGCCGCGCGTAGGTGCGGTTGTACGCCAGGATGTCGTACCGGCTGTTCTGGATGCAGGCCGGGACCGGCTCCAGCTGGGTCAGGATCCGGCGCAGCGCCGGGGTGATCACCGGGCAGTGCGCGGCGGGTGTGGGGTCGACCGCTCCGGCCAGCTGGAAGAGGTGGGCACGCTCGCTGGTGTCGAGGAGCAGGGTCCTGGCCAGCGCGTCGAGGACCTGCTCGGAGACCTGGATGTCCCGCGCCTGCTCCAGCCACGTGTACCAGGTCACCCCCACGGCGGAGAGCTGGGCGACCTCCTCGCGGCGCAGCCCCGGCGTGCGGCGCCGGCGGCCACGGGGCAGGTCGACCTGCTCGGGCGTGATGCGTTCGCGGCGGCTGCGCAGGAAGGTGGCCAGCTCGTGCCGCCTGATCTCCCCGGTCCTGGGCCCGGAGGCCGCCGGGGGCCCGGCGCGGTTCCCCTGGGTCGTCTCCTGTGCCATCGTCGTCATTCCTCCAGCCTGCCGTTCGCCGCAGCCTGTTGCCAGGTAGTGCTTGTACCAGGATAAGGAGACTCTGGTACCACTCTGGGCGTGGGAGAAGTCTGGAGCACGTGACCGACACCGGAACGCTCAAGACCACCGTCCGTGCCCCCACGGCGCCACCCGCGCTCGGCGGCCTCGGACTCTTCACCGTGCTGCTCGGCGCGGCGCTGCCCCTGATCGACTTCTTCATCGTCAACGTGGCCCTTCCGACCATCGGGAAGGACCTGAACGCGAGCGAGGCCGTCCTCGAACTCGTCGTCGCCGGCTACGGAGTCGCGTACGCCGTCCTGCTGGTCCTCGGAGGCCGCCTCGGCGACCTCTTCGGGCGCCGCCGGCTCTTTCTCGGCGGCATGGCGGCCTTCGGCCTGACCTCGCTCGCCTGCGGCCTCGCCCCCACCGCGTGGACCCTGGTCGCGGCGCGCGTCGCCCAGGGCGCGGCGTCCGCGGCGATGCTGCCGCAGGTCCTGGCCACGATCCAGTCCGCGACCTCCGGGCAGCGCCGTGCCAAGGCGATGGGCCTGTACGGCGCCACGGCCGGCCTGTCCATGGTGGCCGGGCAGATCCTCGGCGGGCTGCTGGTCGCGGCCGACATCGCGGGCACCGGCTGGCGTTCCGTGTTCCTCGTGAACGTGCCCGTCGTCGTGCTCGGCCTGGTCCTGGCCCGCCGCGCGGTCCCCGAGACCCGTTCGCAGCGCCCGGAGCCGGTCGACGCCCCCGGCACGGTCCTTCTCGCGGTCGCGCTGCTGGCCCTGCTGGCCCCGCTCACCGAGGGCCGGGCCGCGGGCTGGCCGCTGTGGACGTGGGTGTCCCTCGCCCTGTTCCCGCTCGCGGCCGCCGCGTTCTACCTCGTCGAACGCCGTGCGGACCGGCACGGCCGCACCCCTCTGGTCCCGCCGAGCCTGTTCGAGCTGACCTCGCTGCGCCGGGGCCTGATCATGATCGTGCCGTTCTCCATCGGGTTCAGCGGCTTCATGTTCGTGATCGCGGTGGCCCTCCAGCGCGGCGAGGGCCTCGGTCCCGTCCCGGCGGGGCTGGCCCTCGCGCCCATGGCGGTCGTCTTCTTCGCCACGTCCCTGTGCGGACCGAGGCTGATCGCCCGCTTCGGCACCCGGGTCGTCACCGCGGGCGGACTGCTCCAGGCGGCGGGCCTCACCCTCATCGTGCTGGCCGCGTGGCACTCCTGGCCCGACCTCGGGGTGGTGCGGCTGCTGCCCGGGGCGGCCCTCGCGGGCGCGGGGCAGGCGCTCCAGCTGCCCGTCCTCATCCGGATCATCCTCTCCGAGGTACCAGGGGAACGGGCGGGTGTGGGCAGCGGCGTGATGGCCACCACCCAGCAGGCGGCGCTCGCCGTCGGCGTGGCCACGCTCGGCACCCTGTTCCTTTCGCTGGTCCCGGCCCACGGCATGCGCGACGCCCTGGTGACGACCCTTCTGGTGCAGCTGGCCGGCGTGGCCCTGACCACCGCGCTGAGCCTGCGGCTGCCCCGCACGATCAGCTGAGGGACCGGCCGGCCCGCCGGACCTCAACCTCCGTGCGGCCAGCGGCATATGCCCAGGCCATGAGCCTGTCGCCATACCCTCAGGGGCTGTTGACACCAGTGGTGCGCCATGTCGTACTGAGTCGCACCGAAGTCGAACGGAGCGCGCCCGGCGTTGGCCCGGCGCGTTCCGTCCGGCCGACCCGCGACCCGCGATCCACGATCCGAGGAGACTCCGTGGCCGAGATCAAGACCCGCGCGCCGGACCGGAGAAGCACCCGGGACGACAGCGGTTCCGGACACTGAGCTATCCCACACCCGCCGACGTCACCCGCACCGCCGAGGCCCTGACCGCCCGGTATCCCGGCCAGTGCCGGCTGAGCACGATCGGCCACTCCCGGCACGGCGTCCCGCTGCGGATGCTGAGCGTCGGGAAAGGCTCACGGCACGCCCTCGTGGTCGCGGGCGCACACCCCAACGAGTACGTCGGCGGGGGCACCCTCCTGGAGCTGGCCCAGCGGGCACTGGGCGGCGAACGACCCGGCACCGTATGGCACTTGGTGCTGTGCCTCGACCCGGACGGAGCGCGTCTGAACGAGGGCGGGCACCGGGCCGACACCCTCTTCGGCCACTACCGGTCCTTCTTCCGGCCCACCGCCGACGAACAGCCCGAGTGGGCGCCCGCGCTGCCCCGCCCGCGGGTCCTGCCGGAGAGCCGCGCCCTGCTCGACGTCATCGAGCGGCTGCGGCCCTACATCCAGATCTCCCTGCACAGCACCGACATCGGCGGCACCTTCGCCCAGCTCACCCGGGACGTCCCCGGACTCGACCGGACCCTCGCCGCCTCCGCCGAACGGCTCGGCATCCCCGTCGAGCGGGCCCCGCTCGACGCCCTGCACTGGCCCACGAGCGCTCCCGGCGTCTTCGTCCTGCCGCCGCCCGGAGCGCCCGAACGCCCCACCGCATTCCCGGAGAACGCCCACCGCTCGACCTGGCTCGCGCCGCACGCCCACGGCGGGGTCACCGCGGTCCTGGAGGTTCCGGTCTGGGCCGCGGAGGGCTTCGCCGACCTGGCACCGCACCCCGCTCCCGAACAGCGGCTGCGGCACTGGGCGGAGCGGCTGCGGGACTACGCCCACACCGTCCGCGTCCACTACGAGCGGGCCCGCCCGCACCTCCCGGCCCCCGGCCCCGACCCGGGCTTCAGCATGCGCAGGGCCGTGGCCGAGACCCTGCGCGTGTGCGGTCCGCTGGCCGACGGCTGGGATCCCGCGCATCCGTCGTTCACCCCGCTGCCCGGGCTCACCCGCGCCCGCACGGCCAGCATCGAGGGCTTCGCCCGCCGGACCCCGCTGCGGGCCGCCGCGATGCTGCTGCGCCTTCTGGAGGAGTACGCGCCCGCCCCGGGGACCGCGTCCCAACGGGCCGAGCTGGAAGCCCTCGTGGCGCGGTGGTGCGCCGCCTACTCGGCCAGTTTCACGGCGACCTGGGTACCGGTGGACCGGCAGATAGAGCACCAGGTCAATGTCACCACGGCGGCCGTCGAGGCCGCCGAGGGACATCTCGCCCCGTCCTGACCACGCCCTCCCCGCGATCTCCCCGTGCGCCGGCTCCGCGCCGGACTCCGCGAACTCACCGCCCAAGAATCCCCGTTGATCTTCGCCATGCTGCACACTCCTTGCTGCGCAGGCGAAGCGGGAGAACCAGGAGGCGTCATGCTTCAGATCAACACGAGCAAAGTGAGCCGCTGGGACCAGCACGGCCGCGAACACACCGTCCGCGTACAGCGGTCGGGCGTCCAGCGGACCATCCGGTGCGAGACGTGCGGCTGGCGCAAGAACACCCAGTTCCTCCCCTGGCTGAAGGCCGAGGAGCATCTGGCCGAGAAGCACCAGGCGACGGTCGACCCCAAGGAGGCCTGAGCCCGTCCCCGGAGGGTCGCGAGGAGGGGCGCCGGGGCGCGCCCGTGCCGCCGGCACCCGGACACCCCATGGTCCGGGACGACGCGAAGCCCCCGGTTCCCTGCTCGGGAACCGGGGGCTTCGTGAGCGTCCGGGTGATCAGCAGCCGACGAGGCGGCCGGCCAGGTAGCCCTCGATCTGGTCGAGCGAGACACGCTCCTGCTTCATGGAGTCGCGCTCGCGCACCGTGACGGCGTTGTCGTCGAGGGTGTCGAAGTCGACGGTGACGCAGTACGGGGTGCCGATCTCGTCCTGACGGCGGTAGCGGCGGCCGATGGCGCCGGCGTCGTCGAACTCGATGTTCCAGTGCTGGCGCAGCGCCGTCGCGAGACCCTTGGCCTTCGGGGACAGCTCCGGGTTGCGGGACAGCGGCAGGACCGCGACCTTCACCGGGGCGAGACGGTGGTCGAGGCGCAGCACCGTGCGCTTCTCCATCTTGCCCTTGGCGTTCGGGGCCTCGTCCTCGACGTAGGCGTCGAGCAGGAAGGCGAGCATGGCGCGGCCGACACCGGCGGCGGGCTCGATGACGTACGGGGTCCAGCGCTCTCCGGCTTCCTGGTCGAAGTAGGAGAGGTCCTGGCCGGAGGCCTTGGAGTGCGCGCCGAGGTCGTAGTCGGTGCGGTTGGCGACGCCCTCCAGCTCACCCCACTCGTTGCCGCCGAACTGGAAGCGGTACTCGATGTCGGCGGTGCGCTTGGAGTAGTGGGAGAGCTTCTCCTTCGGGTGCTCGAACCACCGCATGTTCTCCTCGCGCATGCCGAGGCCGGTGTACCAGTTCCAGCGCTGCTGCATCCAGTACTCCTGCCACTCCTCGTCCTCACCCGGCTTGACGAAGAACTCCATCTCCATCTGCTCGAACTCGCGGGTGCGGAAGATGAAGTTGCCGGGCGTGATCTCGTTGCGGAAGGACTTGCCCATCTGGGCGATTCCGAACGGCGGCTTCTTGCGCGAGGCGGTCTGCACCTGGGCGAAGTTGGTGAAGATGCCCTGGGCGGTCTCGGGGCGCAGGTAGGCGACGGAGCCGCTGTCCTGCGTCGGGCCGAGGTGGGTGGAGAGCAGGCCCGAGAACTGCTTGGGCTCGGTGAAGGTGCCCTTGTTGCCGCAGTTGGGGCAGTTGAGGTCGGTGAGGCCGTTCTCCGGGAGGCGGCCGTGCTTGGCCTCGTAGTGCTCCTCCAGGTGGTCGGCGCGGAAGCGCTTGTGGCACGAGGTGCACTCGGTCAGCGGGTCCGTGAAGGTGGCGACGTGACCGGAGGCGACCCACACCTCGGGGGCCAGGATCACGGACGAGTCCAGACCGACCACGTCCTCGCGCGACGTGACCATGTAGCGCCACCACTGGCGCTTCAGGTTCTCCTTGAGCTCGACACCGAGCGGGCCGTAGTCCCAGGCGGCCCGCTGTCCGCCGTAGATCTCACTACAGGGGAAAACGAAGCCACG
Source organism: Streptomyces sp. f51 (assembly GCF_037940415.1). NCBI lineage: Bacteria > Bacillati > Actinomycetota > Actinomycetes > Kitasatosporales > Streptomycetaceae > Streptomyces > Streptomyces sp. f51. The sequence goes on from NZ_CP149798.1 coordinate 2,263,884, forward strand.
GCGCTTGCTCAGGCTGACGATGGAATCGATCTTGTCGGCGGCCACGGTGCTCTCTTCATTACGAACGGACGGCAGCGAATGCTTCAGGTTACCGGCGTCGGCCACCCCCGCATCAAATCGGTTCCCGCGGGAGGCCGCTTCCTGCCGATTGGATCCACTTGATACCCGTTGCCGCGAGGCGGACGAACGCCCGTCGATCCGCTTGTTGACAATCGTTTCCAGATTTGTTGAAAATGACTGTCATGAACGTACGACGACGCCTCATACCGGGGTCCGCGGTCGTGGCGGCCACCGCCCTCGGCCTCGGCTCGCTCACCGCCTGCTCGGGTTCCGCCTCGGCCGAGGCCCGGCACGACGGCAGACTCGACGTGGTCGCGTCGTTCTATCCGCTCCAGTACCTCGCCGAGGAGATCGGCGGGACGCACGTGGACGTCACGAACCTGACCCGGCCGGGCCAGGAGCCGCACGACCTGGAGATCAGCGCCCGGGAGACCGCGCGCCTCCAGAACGCGGACGCCGTGTTCTACCTGCGGAACCTCCAGCCGGCCGTGGACGACGCCGTGGCCCAGTCCGACGTGAGGACCAAGGTCGACGCGGCCTCGCTGACGACGCTGGAGCGGCACGGCAACGAGGTCGGCGGGCACGCCGCCGCCCACGACCACAGCGAGGGCGAGGACACCGGCGCCACCGACCCGCACATCTGGCTCGACCCCGTGCGTTTCGCCCAGGTCGCCGAGGGCGTGTCGGCGGCGCTGAAGAAGGCCGACCCGAAGCACGCGGCGGACTACGACAGGAACGCGGCGGCGCTGCGGAAGAAGTTCGCCGCGCTCGACACCGAGTTCCGCGACGGGCTCGCGAACACGAGGACCAAGACCTTCATCACCACCCACGCCGCGTTCGGCTATCTCGCCGAGCGCTACGGGCTCACCGAGGAGGCCGTCAACGGCCTCGACCCCGAGTCGGAGCCCAGCGCGAACCGGGTGAAGGGGCTGGAGAACCTGGCGAGGGCCGACGGCGTCACGACGGTGTTCTACGAGACGCTCGTCAGCGACAGGACGGCCGGCACGATCGCCCGGGACGTGGGGCTGCGGACGGATGTCCTCGACCCCCTCGAAGGCATCACGGACAAGTCGAGGGGCAGCGACTACATGCAGGTCATGCGGTCGAACCTGAAGGCGCTCCAGACCGCTCTCGGGACCAGGTGACCACTGTGGAGGACGTCATGAGCGAAGCCGTCGTGTCCCTGCGCGGCGTCCGGGCGGAGCTCGGCACCCGCCCGGTCCTGCGCGGCATGGACCTGACCGTGCGGCGCGGGGAGGTCGTGGCGCTGCTCGGCGCGAACGGCTCCGGCAAGTCGACCGCCGTCCGCAGCGTCATCGGCCAGGTGGCCGTCAGCTCGGGCGAGATCGAGATCTTCGGCGTTCCGCGCCGGAGGTTCCGCGACTGGCACCGGGTCGGCTACGTCCCGCAGCGGACCACGGCCGCGGGCGGTGTGCCGGCGACGGTCACCGAGATCGTCGCCTCGGGACGGCTGTCGCGCGCCCGCCTCGGCATCCTGCGCAAGGCCGACCACGCGGCCGTACGGCGGGCCCTGGAGCTCGTCGGGATGGCCGACCGCGCCAAGGAGGCCGTGAACGCCCTGTCGGGCGGACAGCACCAGCGGGTCCTCATCGCCCGCGCCCTGGCCTCCGAACCCGAGCTGCTGATCATGGACGAGCCGATGGCGGGCGTGGACCTGGCCAGCCAGGAGGTGCTGGCCGCGACCCTGCGCGACCAGGTCGCCCAGGGCACGTCCGTGCTGCTCGTCCTGCACGAGCTGGGCCCGCTGGAGCCGCTGATCGACCGCGCGGTCGTGCTGCGGGACGGCTGCGTCCTGCACGACGGCCCGCCGCCGAGAGCGGTCGGCCAGCACGCCCTGCCCGGCCACGACCACGTACACCCGCACGCGGCCCACGACGCCGAACCCCTCCGGACGGGACTGCTCAGCTGATGGACATCCTCGACTACGCCTTCATGCAGCGGGCGCTGCTCGCCGCCGTCCTGGTGGGCGTCATCGCGCCCGCCGTCGGCATCTACCTCGTCCAGCGCCGTCAGGCCCTGATGGGCGACGGCATCGGCCACGTGGCGATGACGGGCGTCGGCCTCGGCTTCCTGCTCAACACCTCACCCGTGTGGATGGCCACGGCCGTGTCCGTGCTCGGCGCCGTGCTCATGGAACTGATCCGCTGGTACGGAAAGACGCGCGGGGACATCGCGCTGGCCATGCTCTTCTACGGGGGCATGGCGGGCGGCGTCATGTTCATCAACCTCGCGCCGGGCGGCTCGAACGCCAACCTGACCTCGTACCTCTTCGGCTCGCTGTCGACGGTGAGCGAGTCCGACGTGACGGCGATCTTCCTGCTGGCCGCCTTCGTCATGGCGGTCACGCTGGGACTGCGGCGGCAGCTGTTCGCGGTCAGCCAGGACGAGGAGTTCGCCCGGGTGACCGGTCTGCCGGTGCGGGCCCTGAACCTGCTGACGGCGGTCACGGCGGCGGTCACGGTCACCGTCGCGATGCGCGTGGTCGGCCTGCTGCTGGTGAGCGCGCTGATGGTGGTGCCGGTCGCGGCGGCCCAGCAGCTCACCCGGAGCTTCGCGGCGACCTTCGCCGTCGCGGTGGCGATCGGGGTGAGCGTGACCATCGGCGGCACGGTGACCTCGTTCTACCAGGACGTTCCGCCCGGCTCGACGATCGTGCTCCTGACGATCGGCGCCTTCGTCGCGATGACGGCACTGGCCTCGCCGCTGGCCCGGCGCCGGGCCCGCGCGCTGGCCGCCGCGCAGACCGCAGGGGACCCCGCGGAGTGCGCGATTCCGGCCACCCGTGGCCCGGAGAGCACGGTCGGCGTCTGACCACGCCCTGCCCGGACTGGCACAATGGCCGGGCAAGGGCAGACGCGAGGAGGCAACGGTGACAACCGCTGGATCGCCCGTCCGGGGCCGCTCCACCCGGCAGCGTGCCGCCGTGGCGGCGGCGCTGGACGAGGTGACCGAGTTCCGCAGCGCGCAGGAGCTCCACGACATGCTCAAGCACAAGGGCGACTCGGTCGGACTCACCACCGTCTACCGCACGCTCCAGTCCCTCGCCGACGCCGGCGAGGTCGACGTGCTGCGCACCTCCGAGGGCGAGTCCGTCTACCGGCGCTGCTCCACCGGCGAGCACCACCACCACCTCGTCTGCCGCGTCTGCGGCAAGGCGGTGGAGGTGGAAGGCCCGGCGGTCGAGAAGTGGGCGGAGGCCATCGCCGCGGAGCACGGCTATGTGAACGTGGCGCACACGGTGGAGATCTTCGGCACGTGCGCGGACTGCGCCACGGCCGGCTCCTGAAGCCCGGAGCGGATCAGACGCGGGTCAGGTTGCGGTCGAGGATCGCCCGCAACCGGTCGACGTCCTCGGGAGCGCGTACGGCCCGCTTGGGCAGCACGGTGAAGGCCGTGGCGTTCTTGTCGGAGCTGAACATGGCGAAGACGTCCTTCGTCTCCCGGTAGCGGGGCTGCGCGACCCAGTTGAGTTCCGTGGTGGAGTTGTCCGTCGCCACGGTCACCCCGGCGTCGGTGACGGTCACACGGAACGTGCCCTGGCGCCCGGCGAGCCGCTGGAACTGACGGCCCATGAGCCAGGGCGACAGCAGGAGGAGTGGAATGCAGACGACGAGCCAGATCGCCAGGATCAGCGACTCCCCGTGACCGTTCAGTGCCCGCTGTCCTTGCAGAGCGGCCACGACGGCCATGCCGCCCAGCACCCAGTACTGTCTTCGGCCCGCCTTGCTGATACCCCGGCGCGCCTTCAGCGCCGAGGTGAAGTCCGCGACGACCGGCCAGTACTCCAGCTCGACGGCGTCCGCCCCGGCCCCCTGCCCCGGCGACTCCTGCTGCCGCGCAGCGCCCCGATCCTCGACCACGGCCCCTCCCCAGTTCGGTGGTGATGAGCCGTGATCGTAACGCCGGATGCGAACTGTCCTGCGGGCGGCGGGTGTTACGACCCGTCGCCCCTCATGTCCTGCTCCATCGCGAGCAGCTGCTCGTTCGGGACGGCGCCGCCGAAGCGGCGGTCGCGCTGGGCGTACTCGACGCAGGCCCGCCACAGGTCGCGGCGGTCGAAGTCGGGCCACAGCACGTCCTGGAAGACCATCTCGGCGTAGGCGCTCTGCCAGAGCAGGTAGTTGGAGGTGCGCTGCTCGCCGCTCGGGCGCAGGAACAGGTCCACGTCCGGCATGTCCGGGTAGTACATGTACTTCTGGATGGTCTTCTCGTTGACCTTGGACGGGTCGAGGAGGCCGGCCTTGACGTCCTCGGCCATCGCCTGCGCCGCGTCGGCGATCTCGGCACGGCCGCCGTAGTTCATGCAGAAGTACAGGGTGAGGCGGTCGTTGTCCTTGGTCTGCTCCTGGGCGACCTGGAGCTCCTTGGCGACCGACTTCCACAGCTTGGGCATGCGCCCCACCCAGCGGACCCGGATCCCGAGCTCGTCGAGCTGGTCGCGGGTCTTGCGGATGAAGTCGCGGTTGAAGTTCATCAGGAAGCGCACCTCGTCGGGCGAGCGCTTCCAGTTCTCGGTGGAGAAGGCGTACAGGGAGATGCTCCCGACGCCGACCTCGATCGAGCCCTGGAGGACGTCGAGGACCCGCTCGGCGCCGACCTTGTGGCCCTCGGTACGGGGCAGCCCGCGCTCCTTGGCCCAGCGTCCGTTCCCGTCCATGACGATCGCCACATGCTCCGGGACGAGCTCGCCGGGGAGTTTGGGCGCGCGGGCACCGGAGGGGTGCGGTTCCGGTGCCCTGTACTCGCGGCGCCTGCGGCCCAGGATCCCGCGTACGACCATGTGTTTCTCGTCTCCTCTGCCTTGCTCGCGTGCGCCGGGCGCTCGTCTCGCTCTGCTTGCTTTTTTCCGTGCTGTTCTCGCGCGCTCGTGCGCCGTCGCCGCCCCGGGCCCCGCCCGGACGGCGCCTACTTCTCCACGTACCGCAGGGAGCGCAGTCCGCGCTCCAGATGCCAGTGCAGATAGGCCGACACCAGCCCGCTGCCCTCCCGGACGTGCCGCGGCTCGCACGCGTCCGCGGTCTCCCAGTCTCCCGTGAGCAGCGCGCCGAGGAGTTCGAGGGCCTGAGGCGAGGGTACGACGCTGCCGGGCACCCGGCAGTCGACGCAGACGGTTCCTCCCGCCGCGACCGAGAAGAAGCGGTTCGGTCCCGGCATGCCGCATTTGGCACAGTCGCTGAAGCTGGGCGCGTAGCCGTTGACCGCGAGGGAACGCAGCAGGAAGGCGTCGAGGACGAGGTGCGGCTCGTGCTCGCCGCGGGCGAGGGTGCGCAGCCCGCCGACCAGCAGCAGATACTGCTGCACCGCGGGCTCCCCCTCGTGGTCCGTGAACCGCTCGGCGGTCTCCAGCATCGCGGTGCCCGCGGTGTAGCGGGGATAGTCGGTGACGATGCCGCCACCGTACGGAGCGATCGTCTCGCTCTGGGTGCACAGGGGCAGCCCGCGGCCGATCAGTTCACTGCCCCGCGCGAAGAACTGCACGTCCACGTGGGAGAAGGGTTCGAGGCGCGCCCCGAACTTCGACTTGGTCCGCCGGACCCCGCGCGCCACCGCCCGCACCCGGCCGTGACCGCGCGTGAGCAGCGTGATGATCCGGTCCGCCTCACCCAGCTTCTGGGTGCGCAGCACGATGCCGTCGTCGCGGAACAGACTCATGCGGCCCATTCTCGCCTACCGCGCGGACACCCCGGCCCGGACGGGTCGCATTGTGTCCGGGACCTCTCCGGACGGGGAGGCGCCCGGGCCCTCAGCCCACCTCGCCGCGGCCGTGCGCGTTGGCGTACACGGTCGCCGCGCCGCTCCGCTCCGCCGTGGTGGCCCGCCGCACGGCCTCCGGCGCACAGTCCCACTCCCTGCCGCCGCCGAGGGGCCTCAGCTGTACGTACGGCCCCTCGTGCCCCATGACCACGCCGACCCGGCCCGTGCGGGTGTCGACCGCGCAGGAGCCGGTCGGCAGCGCCGCCGCCTTCATCGCAGGGCCGCCGCGAGCCGGGCCGCGACCTCGACGGAGCAGCCGCCCGGGACGATCGGTGGACGGGGGGTGTCACGCGCCACGCTCGCCGGGCCGAGCCGCGGGGACGGCAAGGTGATCCCGGCCCGTGCGAGCGCCGTCCGTAAATCCTGCACAGTGTCCTCCGCCTCTTCGACGCGGTGCGCCGAGTGCCGCCGCCCGTCGGGCGGCGCTTCCAGATGCGTGCGTCCTTGCGCCGGTCCTCGTGCTCGTGCGTGTTCTTCCGTTCAGAACTGGAACGACGCAGGGAGGACACAGGTTTCACGCAAATGGAACCGAAGGCTCGGGTCTTCGTCCCGGCGGCCATGTCGGCCGGTCCGAACAGGCCATCCGCACCGCGCAGTCGGACGCGGCGGTCGTCGGGCCGGGTACCGCCGGTCGGCGCGGACGCCCGGACCGCGTTCGCCGCCGCCGGGGTCAAGGCGTTCGCGCCGACCGGTTCGCGGACACCAGCCCCGCCTCGTACGCGATGATCACCAGCTGGACGCGGTCCCGCGCGTCCAGCTTCGAGAGCAGCCGGGTGAGGTACGTCTTCGCGGTGGCCACGCTGATGAAGAGCCGCTCGGCGATCTCCGTGTTGGACAGCCCGCTGCCGACCAGCGTCAGGACCTCGCGCTCCCGCTCGGTGATTCCCTTCACCTCGCCTCTCCCCCGGGTCAGTTCGGGGCGGGCCGCGGTGAAGTCCTGGATGAGACGGCGGGTGACTCCGGGGGCGATGAGGGCGTCCCCGGCCGCCACCACCCGCACGGCGGCGAGAATGTCGTCCAGGCCCATGTCCTTGACCAGGAATCCGGACGCGCCGGCGCGCAGCGCCCCGTAGACGTAGTCGTCGTCGTCGAAGGTGGTGAGGACGACGATCCTGGTCGGGCTCGCCGGTCCCGTGGTGTCCGCCGTGATCCGGCGGGTCGCCTCGATGCCGTTCATGCCGGGCATGCGGATGTCCATGACGACGACATCGGGGCGCAGTTCCCGGGCGAGCGCCACCGCCTCCTCGCCGTTCTCGGCCTCGCCCACCACCTCGATGTCCTCGATGTCGGCGATGACCATGCGCAGGGCCGTGCGGATGAGCTGCTGGTCGTCGGCGAGGACCACACGTACCGTCATCGGGCGCCCGCCCCGCCCGTGGCCGGGATCGGGAGGCGGGCGCTCACCCGGAATCCGCCCTCGGGGCGCGGGCCCGCGGTGAACTCGCCGTGCAGCAGGGCGGCCCGCTCGCGCATGCCGATGAGGCCGAATCCGGTGTCCGTGGTGCTGCCCCGGCCCCGGCCCTCGTCGGTGATCTCGACCGCGATCTCCGTGTCCCGGTGGTCGACGGTCACCCGGCAGACGGTCGTCGCCGCGTGACGCAAGACGTTGGTGACGGACTCCTGGACGATCCGGAACGCCGACAGGTCGACGTCCGCGGGGAGTTGGCGCCGCTCGCCGGTCCAGTGGAGGTCCACGCGTACCCCGGCGGCGGTCGCCGCGGCGGCGAGCCGGTCGAGGTCGGCCAGTCCCTCGGCGGGGCGCGGTGGCACGGCCTGCGCGGTGCCGAAGCGGTCGGCGGCGGCCCCGGGGAGGTCCGCGGCCGCGCGGCCGTGCTCTCCGGGCGGAGCCGGCTCGCCGTCCTCGCCCGGGCCTTCAAGTCCGTTGCGCACGACGGAGGTTCGACCGCCCGGGTCTCCGGGCGAGCCGGGCCGCCCGTCCGGGCCCGTCCGGCCGGGCCGGTCCCGCCCGTCCCCGTGGTCCGCCTCGCGCAGCGCGACGAGCATGCGGCGCAGTCCGGCGAGGGTCTCCCGGCCCGCCGTCTCGACCGCCGTCATCGCCTCCCGGGCGGCGTCCGGCTGGGTGTGCGCGACCCGGGCGGCCGCGCCCGCCTGGAGGGCGATGATGCCGATGCTGTGGGCGACCATGTCGTGCATCTCGCGGGCGATGCGCAGGCGTTCGTCGGTCACGGCCTGGCCGGCGGCGCGGACGCGCAGCTGCTCGGCGTGGACCCGGGTGCGGCGGGAGGCGTCCCCGAGCAGCCAGGCGACGACGACCGTCAGCGCCACGGTGAGCTCGACGAGCGTGCCGATCCCCCAGCCCTGCACCAGCCGTCCCGTCAGCCAGGCGACGAGGACGGCGAGCGCCATCGCGAGCCCGGTCACTCCGGTGCGGCGGGAGCGGCCGGCCGCGATGAAGTAGAGGGCGACGTCGACGGCGAGGTACTGGGCGAGCTGGAACGCGGTGACGGCGAGATTGGTGGTGAACAGGGCGCCCGCCGCCAGCAGCAGGGTCAGGGCGGCCAGGGGCCGGCGGCCGAGCCAGGCGCTGCCGGACAGGGCCAGGACGCATGCCACGGTGAAGAGCGTCAGTCCGTCCCAGCGGTAGAACTGGGCGGCGGCCATCTCGTTCGGGCCGTTCTGGCCGGGCAGCCGGATCCGGGCGAGGACCGTGAAGAGGGTGCTGGCGCACCAGGCCAGGGCCACCCAGGCACCGGGCGGGACACGCTTGAGCGGGGGAAGCGACGGCGTGACATGCATGGGCCCGATCGTAGGCAGGCGGAGCGGAGCGGGCATCGGACCGGGGACGTACGACCGGGGTCGACACCGCCGGCCGGCCGGGGCACGTGGGGTTCCCGGTCAGCCCACCCCGCGGGAGCCCTGGGCGGCCCGCGCCTCGATGCCCCGGAAGTGGTCGGACATCGCCCGCTGGGCGCCCTCGACGTCCCGGACCCGCAGGGCGGTGAGGATGTCGCGGTGGCGGCGGGCCGTCACCTCCGGCGTGATGTCGTCGCTCCAGCCGCGCACCACGGCGACCCGCCGGAAGACGGTCCAGAACGCGCCGAGCAGCTGCGGAACGAGCGGGTTGCCGAGCGAGGCGTACAGCAACTCGTGGAACTCGCTGTCGAGTTCGGGGAAGGAGCGGCCGTCGTCGCCCGCCGCCTCCATCTCCGTGACGACGGCTTCCAGCCGGTCGAGCTCCTCCTCGGTGAGCACCTCGGCCACCCGGCTTATGAGCCCCTCCTCCAGCACCTCGCGGACCTGGAGGATCTCGGCCAGGGCCCCGGTCGGATCGTCCGGACGGGCGAGTGTGCGGAAGGTCAGTCCGTCGACGAACGGCGTCATCGACGCCTCGCCCACATAGGTGCCGTAGCCGTGCCGGATCTCGACTATGTCCAGCGCCTGAAGGGCCTTGAGCGCCTCACGGACCGAGTTGCGGCTCACCCCGAGATCGTTCATCAGCTCGGTCTCGGTGGGCAGCGGCGCACCGGCCGGAAGTCCCTGGTCGAGGATCAGCTGCATGACCTCGCGCTGGATCTGGCTGCTCACCCGGCGCTCGGGCCGGCGCCGGTTCCCGGTCTCCTCAGGCATGCGCCGCATCGTACGCTCGCTGGACATCGGACGTCCCACCTCCAGGCTGATTAAACGCCAAGTTCGGCCAACTGCCCCTGATTCTTACCGCCATTGGTCGCGCCTGTGGAAGATACGCCATTCGTGTGCGGGCCCTTGACCCTCTCCGCGGCCCCTCCTATGGTCACGCTGCCCCCATGACGTAGGACGTCGTATCTCCTGCGTCCCGGGCCTGCCGCACCAACCGCTCCACCACCTCACCGGACCGTTCAACTGGACCACTCCTTGCTGGAGGAACCGTGCGCGACGTGAACCCCACTCCGACGCCGCACCGCCGGTCGTTCCTGAAGTACACCGGGGCCCTGGGCGCGGCCGCCGCCCTCTCCTCGGCGCTCGGCGCCTGCTCGTCCGGACCGGAGTCGACGAACGACACCGGCGGTTCGGGCAGCGGACAGGGCGCCACGCTGACGGCCGTGATCGGCTACGGGAACGACGGCAGCTGGGACCCGACGCAGACCGCGTCCGCCTTCTCCATGGCCGCCAACAACCACATCTACGAGGGCCTGCTCGACACCGACCCGATCTCCCGCGAGCCCTACCCCGCGCTCGCCACCCAGGTGCCCGCCGACCTCACCGGCACGTCCTGGAGGTTCACGCTGCGGGCCGGGGCCACGTTCCACGACGGGAAGCCGGTCACCGCCGACGACGTGGTCTTCGTCTTCGACCGGATCCTCGACCCGAACACCCAGACCCTCGCCAAGGGCTTCTTCGCGAGCTGGCTGAAGGAGGTCCGCAGGATCGACGCGCAGAACGTCGAGCTGGTCCTCAAGTTCCCGTTCCCCGAAGGGATCTCGCGACTCACCCTGGCCAAGATCATGCCCAAGCACGTCTTCTCCCGGCCGGGCGCCTGGGACGACGCGATCAAGGGCAGGGCGATCGGTTCGGGTCCGTACCGGCAGACCGCGCACCACCCGAAGTCCAACACGACGTTCGAGGCGTTCGCCGCCTACAACGGGCCGCGCAGGGCCGCCTTCAGGAAGATGAACTGGCTGACCATAGTGGACGCCGCGCCCCGCGTCGCGAAGATCTCCGGGGCGAGCGCCGGGGCCCAGATCGCCGACAACATCCCGTACGCCAACATCGCGCAGCTCCGCAAGGGCGGCATGACCGTCCAGGGCGGCGCGGGCATGAACAACCTGTTCCTGATGTTCAACACCCGGCACAAGCCGTTCGACGACGTCCGCGTGCGCCAGGCGCTGCACTACGCGATCGACACCGGCAAGATGGTCGAGGTCGCCCTCAGGGGCCACGGGAAGCCGTCGAGCTCCTTCCTCAACGAGGCCAACCCCTCCTACCGGCCGGCGAAGACCGTCTACTCGTACGACCCGCAGAAGGCGAAGAAGCTCCTGAAGGCGGCCGGGGTCAAGGGGCTGAGGATCGAGATCCTGTCGGTGAACGTCAGCTGGATCGTCGACTGCCTGCCGACCATCAAGGCGTCCTGGGACGCGATCGGTGTCGAGACGACGCTGTCCCCGCAGGAGACCACGGCCGTCTTCACCAAGATGGACCAGAAACAGGACTACCAGGTCGTGGCCGCCGCCTCGAACCCCAATCAGTTCGGCCTCGACGCCGACCTGATCATGCACTACAACTACGGCCCCCAGAACCTCTGGATGGGCTACGCCCGCTGGGCGGGCGACCCGGTCGCCAGGCAGCTCTTCAAAGACATGGACCGGGCCACGCGGGAACCCGACGCCGACAAGAAGAAGACGATGATCCAGGACTACATCGACGTCGTCGCCGAACAGGCCGTGCTCTACCCGGTCGTGCACAACGAGCTGATGACGGCGTGGAATCCGCGCCGCCTCGCGGGGATAAGGCCCCAGCCCTATCCGGGCATCAACCTGCTGCAAGCCAAGTGGGTCTAGGCGACGGGGGAGTTCGTACGTGGTCGCCATCGTCAGGATCCTGCTGCGCCGGATCGCGCTGCTGGTTCCGCTCATGCTCGGGATCGTCCTGTTCGTGTTCCTGGTGATGCGGTTCTCGGACGTCGACCCGGCGTCCGCGTTCTTCCAGGGCGCCAACCCGACCCCGCGGCAGCTGCACGACTTCAGGGAGCGGAACGGGCTGCTCGATCCGCTGCCGGTGCGGTACCTCCACTTCGTGGGGGACCTGCTGCACGGCGACCTGGGCACCAGCGCGCTCACCCGGGCGCCGGTCGTCGACCAGGTCACCACCGCGCTGCCGCTCACCCTCCAGCTCACCTTCCTGGGGCTCGGCATCGCGGTGGTGCTGGCGCTGCTCGGCGGGGTGACGGCGGCGATCCACCGCGACCGGCTGCCGGACCAGATCATCCGGGTGGTGTCCCTCACCGGGGTCGCCGCACCGGGCTTCTGGCTGGCCCTGCTGATGATCCAGTACCTCGCCGTCGACCAGGGCTGGTTCCCGACCGGCGGCTACATCAACCCGGCCGACTCGCTGACCGGCTGGCTGAAGACCATGGCGCTCCCGGCGCTCGCGCTGTCCCTGCCGGTCGCCGCCCAGCTCACCCGGATCGTCCGCACCTCCGTGGTCGAGGAGCTCGACAAGGACTACGTGCGCACCGCGATCGGCAGCGGGCTGCCGCCCCGGGTGGTCGTGGGCCGCAACGTCCTGCGCAACGCCCTGATGAACCCGCTCACCGTGCTGGGGCTGCGGGTCGGCTATCTGCTGGGCGGGGCGGTCGTCATCGAGACGATCTTCTCGCTGCCCGGCATGGGCAAGCTGATGATCGACGCCGTGCAGAACGGGGACCCCGCCGTCGTGCAGGGCGTCGTGCTGACCACGGCCATCGGCTTCGTGGTCGTGAACCTCGTCATCGACATCCTGTATCTGCTGGTCAACCCACGACTGAGGGAGGCGACCCGATGATCACGCGGAAGGCGCTCGCGGGGGCCCTCGCCCGGCCCGGCGTCCGGCTGCGCGGCTGGCGCAGACTGCCGCCGCCGTCGAGGATCGCGGTCTGCTTCCTGGCCGTGGTCCTGGTGGTGGCGCTGTTCGCCCCGCTGCTCGCGCCGCACGACCCGCTGGACCAGCAGCCGCAGACCGACGGCACGGGGCATCCGTCGGCGGACCACTGGATGGGGCAGGACAGCCTCGGCCGGGACATCCTCAGCCGGCTGATGTACGGGGCCCGCTGGTCCCTGGCCATCGGTCTCGGCGCCACCGCGCTCGCCCTGGTCGTGGGCGCGCTGCTCGGCGCGCTCGCCGCGACCTCGCGCAAGGCGGTCGACGAGACGCTGATGCGCGCCCTGGACGTGGTGATGGCGTTCCCGGGCATCGCGCTCGCCGCCGTGCTCGTCGCCGTGTTCGGCGGTGGGATCACCGTGCTGATCTGCGCGATCGCGTTCCTGTTCACCCCGCCCGTCGCCCGGGTCGTGCGGGCGAACGTCCTCTCCCAGTACGGCGAGGACTACGTCACCGCCGAGCAGGTGATCGGCGCCCGCACCCCGCACATCGTCCTGCGGCACGTGGCCGTCAACTGCGCGGCCCCGGTGCTGGTGTTCTGCACCGTGCAGGTCGCCGAGGCGATCGTGTTCGAGGCCTCGCTGTCCTTCATCGGCGCGGGCGTGCGGCCCCCGGACCCGTCCTGGGGCAGTGTCATCGCCGACGGCAAGAACATGGTGCTGACCGGCGGCTGGTGGGCCACCGTCTTTCCGGGCCTGCTGATGCTCCTCACCGTGCTGTCCCTGAACATCCTCTCCGAGGGCGTCTCCGACGCGTGGGCCGCGCCGGCCGCCCGGGAGGTGTCGGTGCCGCCCGCGCAGGACCGGCTCGAAACCCCGGAGCCGGGCAGCGGCACGGTCGTCGAACTGCCCGGTCTGGCGCGGGCCGCGGCCCGGCTGCGCGCACGGGCCCGGCCCCCGGTCACGGGCGGGCGGCCCGTGCTCGCCGTCGAGGATCTGGCCATCGGCTTCGACGACCGGCACGGCGGCGTGGACATCGTCGACGGCATCAGCTTCGAGGTGTATCCCGGTGAAGTCCTGGGCCTGGTGGGCGAGTCGGGCTGCGGGAAGTCCCTGACGGCCCTGGCGGTGATGGGTCTGGAGCCGAAGGGCGCCCGGGTCCGCGGGCAGGTCCGGTTCCGGCAGCGGCAGCTGGTCGGCGAGCCGATGCGGGTACGGCGGCGGCTTCTGGGCCACGAGATGGCGATGGTCTACCAGGACGCGCTCTCGTCCCTGAATCCGGCCATGACGATCAGGGCGCAGCTGAAGCAGGTGATACGGCGGGGCGGCCGGCGCACGGCGGCCGAACTCCTCGCCCTGGTCGGCCTCGATCCCGAGCGCACCCTGCGCAGCTACCCCCACGAGCTGTCCGGGGGCCAGCGCCAGCGGGTGCTGATCGCGATGGCGCTGTCCCGTGAGCCCGCGCTGATCGTCGCGGACGAGCCGACGACGGCCCTGGACGTGACCGTGCAGGCGCAGGTCATGGAGCTGCTGCTGCGGCTGCGGGCGGAACTGGACTTCGCCCTGGTCCTCGTCTCGCACGACCTGGCGCTGATCTCGTCGGTGACCGACCGGGTGGTCGTGATGTACGGCGGGCAGATCGTGGAGACGGGGGTGACGGCGGACCTGGTGGAGTCCCCCGCGCACCACTACACACGCGGACTGCTGGGCAGCGTCCTGTCCCTGGAGTCGGCGGCGGAGCGCATGACGCAGATCAGGGGGGTCGTCCCCTCCCCCGCCGGTTTCCCGGCAGGCTGCCGGTTCGCCGACCGGTGCCCGATGGCGGACGAGACCTGCCGGACGACGGCACCGGACCTCGTCGGCCCCCGCACCCACACGGCGGCCTGCCACCACCCGGCCGTCGACCTGGTGACCACGGAGAGCGAGGCCGTGAAATGAGCCCATCCCCGGCGGACGCGCTCGTCCGGCTCACCGGCACGCACGTCGTCCACAGGGCGCGGAGCGGCGGTGTGTTCACCCGCGACCGGGTGTACGCCCTGACCGGCGCCGATCTCACCGTCCTGCCCGGCGAGACGATCGGGGTGGTCGGCGAGTCGGGCTGCGGCAAGTCGACGCTCGCGAGGGTGCTGGTGGGGGTGCAGCGCCCGACGTCCGGCACGGTGACGTTCGGCGGCCGTGATCTGTGGTCCCTGCGTCCTGACGAACGGCGCACGGCCGTCGGGGCCGGCACGGGCATGATCTTCCAGGACCCCTCGACGGCGCTGAACCGCCGGCTGCCCGTACGCCGGATCCTGCGCGACCCGCTGGATGTGCACCGGCGCGGAAGCGCCGCCGAACGCGAAGGCCGGGTGCGGGAGTTGATGTCCCTGGTCGGTCTGCCCGCGGCCCTCGCGGACGCGCTGCCCGGGCAGCTCTCCGGCGGTCAGCGCCAACGGGTGGCGATCGCCCGGGCGCTGGCGCTCGACCCCGGCCTGGTGGCGGCCGACGAGCCGACGAGCGCGCTGGACGTGTCGGTGCGCGCGCAGATCCTCAACCTCCTCCTCGATCTGAAGGAACGCCTCGGCCTGGCCCTGGTGTTCGTGTCCCACGACATCCAGACGGTGCGCCGGATGAGCGACCGGGTGATCACGATGTACCTGGGGCGGATCGTCGAGGAGTCCCCGGCCGGCGAGGTCACCGAGGGCTCCCGGCATCCGTACACCCGGGCGCTGTTCTCGGCGACGCCGAGCCTGCTGGACCCGGTCGAGCCGATCCCGCTGACCGGGCCGGTGCCCTCGGCGACGCGCCCGCCGAGCGGCTGCCCCTTCCGCACCCGGTGCTGGCGGGCCGACGGGGAATGCGCGACCCGGATGCCGGAGTTCACGGCCGCGTCGGCCCCCGGGCACCGCTTCCGGTGCCACCATCCTGTGGAGGAGGGCCGGTCGACGCGCACCCTCGTGGCGCAGGCCGAGTCCGCCGCGGGGACCGCCGCCCCGGCCGACGTTCCGCCCCAGCAGCACATCAGGGAGCCTTCATGACCTTGCCCGCCCCGCTGACCGGTGTCGTACCGCCCGTCTGCACGCCCCTGACACCGGACCGCGAGGTGGACGTCCCGTCGCTCACCCGGCTCATCGACCATCTCGTGGACGCCGGGGTGCACGGTCTGTTCGTCCTCGGCTCGACGTCCGAGGTGGCCTATCTGACGGACGCGCAGCGCAGGCTCGTGGTGGAGACGGCCGTCGCGCACGTCGCCGGCGGGCTCCCCGTGCTGGCCGGCGCCATCGACATGACGACGCCGCGCGTCCTGGAGCACGCGCACACCGCGCGGGCCGCGGGCGCGGACGCGATCGTCGTCACGGCCCCGTTCTACACCCGCACCCATCCTGCGGAGATCGCCCGTCACTTCCGTCTCGTCGCCGCCCGCGCCGGGCTGCCCGTGTTCGCGTACGACCTCCCGGCCTCCGTCCACAGCAAGCTGGGCCCCGATCTGGTCCTCGAACTGGCCGCCGACGGCGTCCTCGCGGGGCTCAAGGACTCGAGCGGCGACCTCGGCGGCTTCCGCGCGGTCGTCACCGGCGCCCGTACGCGCCCCGGCGTCGGCGGTTTCACCGCGCTCACCGGTTCCGAGGTGGTCGTCGACTCGGCGCTCGCGCTGGGCGCGGACGGGGTGGTCCCCGGTCTGGCCAACGTGGACCCGGTGGGCTACGTACGGCTGTACGAGCTGTGCGCGGCGGGTGACTGGGAGCGGGCGCGGGCCGAACAGGAGCGGCTGTGCGAGCTGTTCGGCCTGGTGGGCGCCGGCGACCCGGCCCGGATGGGCGGCAGTTCCTCGGCGCTCGGCGCCTTCAAGGCCGCGCTGCGCCTGCGGGGCGTCATCGACTGCCCCGCGACGGCGGAACCCCAGGTGCCGCTGTCGCCGGGCGAGGTCGAGCGGGTCGGGAAGTACCTGGCGTCGGCGGGACTGCTCTGAGCTACCGCAGGAGCCCGCCGAGCGGCAGGCGCCGGAACTCGATGGACTCGTACGGGCCCGTGCCCCCGGTCTCGTAGAGGACGCCGACGCCGGAGGGGCCGAGCTGGACCAGGTCCGAATAGGCGGCGGGCCGTGCGGACAGCGTGGTGGCCTTCACGAAGCCGGCGCCGGCGCTCGTGCTGCGCCAGACGGCCATGGACCGGCGGGCGTCGGGGACGGAGGGGCCCGAGAAGAGGAGCGGGGCGAAGCGGCCGGACGGCTGGAGGACGCTCGCCTGGACGACGGGGACCTCGTTCAGCGTGGGCTGGACGGCGAACGGACGGTCCAGGGTCTCGCCGCCGTCGCTCGAGTACGCGTCGAGGCGGTTGCCCGGGCGGGTTCCGTGCTGGTCGCGCGAGGTGAAGTAGAGCCTTCCGTCGGGGAGTTCGGCCACCGCGCTCTCGTTGGAGTTGTCGAGCCCGTCGTAGGTGTCGTCGACGAAGCCGAGCCGCCAGGTGCGCCCGCCGTCGTCGCTGTACAGCGCGTGCGCTCCGTAGTACCTGGCCTCCTGACCGGTGTCGGAGGACCCGGCGGGCGGGGCCGCGGAGTGGTCGGCGGGCACGACCAGGCGTCCCGCGTGCGGCCCGTGGCGCAGGGCGATCGCGTGGCCGGGCCCGGTGGCGTACCACCGCCAGTCCGGCCGCTTCACCTGGCCGGTGATCTCCCGCGGGGTGGTGAAGTGCAGCCCGTCGTCCCGGCTGGTCTGGACGAAGACGCGCCGGCTCTGCGCCGCCGTCACCTCGCCCCTCATGATCTGCGCCTCGGTCACGGCACCGCTGTTGTACGACGTGAGCAGGACGATCCGGCCGGTTCGGGGGTCGACCACGGGCGCCGGGTTGCCCCGGGTGTCGCCGTCCCCCGACGCCACGACCCGCAGCGGGCCCCAGGTGCAGCCGCCGTCGAAGGAGCGTCTGAGGACGACGTCGATGTTCCCGGTGTCGCCCGCTCCGCCGTGCCGCCCCTCGGCGAAGGCGAGCAGCGTGCCGGCCCCGGTGGTGACGGTCGCGGGGATGCGGTACGTGTCGTAGCCGTCCCGGCCCGCGGTGTACGGGACCGAGGAGGCGCAGCCCCCGCCGCCCCGGGACGCGGCCGCCGCGGTGCCGCCGGTGGCGGCGAGGGCGGTGAGGAGTCCGGTGGCGGCGGCGAACGCGAGCGTGCGGCTCCTGCTGGTCATGGCGCTCCCTGGACTGGGTCGGCTGCTTCGGGCGTCGGTCGTGGAACATGGGACGTGGGATGTCCGTGCACCTAATGTGCCCCGGAGGCCACGGCGATACCCGTGGCCACGGAGTCCGGTGATGGACCATCAGGTCCCGGGATCATCAGGCCCCCGGGGTCACCAGGCCCGACTCGTACGCCACGATGACCAGCTGGGTCCGGTCGCGGGCGCCCAGTTTGCCCATGATGCGGCTGACGTGGGTCTTGGAGGTGAGCGGACTGAGCCCCAACGCCGCAGCGATCTCGGTGTTGTTGAGGCCGCGGGCGACCAGGGTGAGCACCTCGCGCTCGCGCTCGGAGAGCCCCTCGGGACCGCCCGCGGTGAGCGTGGGGACGGACGGGGCGCGCAGGAAGCGGGCCACGAGACGGGCGGTGGGCCCCGGTGAGAGCAGCGCGTCCCCGGCGGCCACCGTGCGGATCGCGTCCAGGAGTTCGGCGGGCCGGGTGTCCTTGACCAGGAAGCCGGAGGCGCCGGCGCGCAGCGCCTCCACGACGTGCTCGTCGGTGTCGTACGTGGTGAGCACGAGGACCCTGACCCGGGCGAGGTCCGGGTCGGCGGCGATGAGCCGGGTCGCCTCGATGCCGTCCAGGTCGGGCATGCGGATGTCCATCACGACCAGGTCGGCGCGCCCGGTGCGGGCCAGCTCGACGGCCTCGCGGCCGGTGGCGGCCTGTCCGACCACCTCCATGTCCCGCGCCGATTCCACGAGCATGGCGAACGCGGCCCGTACGAGGTTCTGGTCGTCGGCGAGGACCACACGAATGGTCATCGTGTCCCGCCCTGGAGGGGCAGTACCGCCAGCACGGCGAATCCCCCCTCCTCCCGGGTCCCGGTCTCCAGGGTGCCGCCCACGCTGCGGGCCCGCTCCCGCATGCCCACCAGGCCGAAGCCGGGCGGGCCGCCCGTGTCGCCGAGGCCGTCGTCCGTGACCCCCACCCGCAGCGCCGAGCCGTCCGTGCCCAGGTCCACGCGGACCCTGGCCCCGGGGCCCGCGTGGCGTACCGCGTTGGTCAGCGCCTCCTGGACGATGCGGTAGGCGGCGGCGCCCACGGCGGAGGGAACGCCGTCGGCTCCCACCACGGCGGGCGGCTCCACCTCCGTGCCCGCCGCGCGGGCCGCCGCCACCAGGTCGGGCACCCCGTCGAGGCCGGGCAGCGGCCCCCGGCCCTCGCCGCCGCCGGGCTCGGGGTCGCGCAGCACCTCCAGCGTGGTCCGCAGTTCGCCGCGGGCGCTGCGGCAGGTCTCGGAGATGTCGTCGAGGGCCTTGGCGACGGCCGTCCGGTCGAGACGGTCGGGGTCGGCGGCCAGGACGTGGGCGGCGACGGAGGTCTGCACCCCGATCAGGGTGATGCTGTGGGCGAGCAGATCGTGCAGGTCCCGGGCGATGCGCAGCCGTTCCTCGGCGACCCTGCGCCGGGCCTCCTCCTCACGGGTGCGTTCCGCGCGCTCGGCCCGTTCGACGACCGAGGCCAGGTACTGCCCGTGCACCCGGACGCACACGCCGAGCACGACGAACGAGACGATCCAGCCGGTGACGCGCAGCGCCTGGGTGCCCTCGGCCGTGCCCTGGGCGAACTTGACCGCGAGCATGATGCCGACGACCCCGGTGCCGATGACCAGGGAGCGCAGCGGGGTCCCCGTGACGGCGACGGTGAACAGCGCGGCCATGGAGACGGCCTGCGGCGCGCTGTGGTCGAAGTCGAGCGCGTGGTACGGGGCGACGCAGACGACGACTCCGAGGAACGCGGCGAGCGGGGCACGCCGCCGGAAGACCACGGCGAGGTGCGCGCCGGCCAGCAGGGTCCAGCCGAGCAGGTCCGGCCGCCGGCCGCCGGTGTGCACGGTGAGCGCCACGGTGACATCGACGGCCAGCAGCACGGCGGCGAGCAGCGCGTCCTCGCGCAGGACCCGTGCCGGGTCGGTGTTCCCCCGGTGTCCGGAGCCGGTGAGGTGCAGCATGCGTTTGACGTCCACCGCTTCATCTTCCGTGAGGGGGCGCCCCCGCGGGAGGCGGGGGCGCCCGATGCCGGTCGTCCGGTGTGCGGCTCAGCCGACGGGGACGGCGTCGGGCCGTCCGGCCGCCTCGGGGTCCGGCTCCCGGGAGAGGCCGCCCGGCCACCACATCGTCCGGCCCAGGGCCACGCTCGCGCTGGTCACCAGGTACGTGCGGACGAGGAAGGTGTCGAGGAGCACTCCGGCGGAGATGACGAAGCCGAGCTGGACCAGCTGGAGGAGGCCCATGTTCGTGAGCACGGCGAAGGTGGCCGCGAGGACGAGGCCGGCCGAGGCGATCACGCCCCCGGTGGTGCGCAGCGCGGTCAGCGCGGCGGCGGCCGGTTCGGCGCCGGAGAGGGACTCCTCGCGCATCCGGTGCATGAGGAAGATCCCGTAGTCGACGCCGAGGGCGACCAGGAACACGAAGGAGAGCAGGCCGAGGCCGGGGTCGGTGCCCGCGAACCCGAGCAGCGGACCGAAGACGAGGCCGCCGATGCCCAGCGCCGCGCCCCACACCGCGATGACGGCGGCGACGAGCAGCAGGGGCGCCACGAGGGAGCGCAGCAGCAGGACGAGGATCAGCAGCACCGAGACGAGCACGATCGGGACGACGACGAGCCGGTCGCGGGCGTCGGTGTCCTGGAGGTCGATCTGCTGGGCGCTCGGGCCGCCGACGTACGATCCGCCGAGGTCCGCGCGCAGGGCCTTGATCGTGGCGGTCTCGGCCGCCGACTGCGGGGCGCCGCGCGCGATGACGGAGAGCTCGGTCCAGCCCCCGCCGCTGCGGCCGCGCACGGCGCTCGCGACCCCGGTGTGGCCGCGTACGGCGGACAGGGTCGCCTCGGCCCGTCCGGTGGGGGTGATCACGGTGATCGGCCGGGTGCCCTGTCCGGGGTAGGCGCGGGCGAGGGTCTCCATCGCGGCGACCGAGTCGGGCCGGTGGGCGAAGGAGTCCTGCTGCTTCAGGGGTCCGGGCAGGTTCAGTGTGCCGAGGGCGAGGGCCCCGAGCAGGGCGGCTCCGCTCGCCAGGACGACGAGCGGCCTGCGTCCCGCGGAGGATCCCATGGCGGCGAACAGGCTCCGCCGCTGCCGGGGTTCGCCGCCATGGGCGGGGACGAGCGGCCAGAACACCCGCCGCCCGAGCAGGACGAGCACGGCGGGCAGGAGGGTCAGCATGGCGAGGAGTGCGCAGAGCACGCCGACGGTGCCGGTCGGGCCCATGCCCCGGCTGCTGTTGAGGTCGGCGGCGAGCAGGCAGAGCAGTCCGGCCGCGACGGTCCCCGAGGAGGCGAGCACGGCGGGCCCGCAGCCGCGCAGGGCCTCCTTCATGGCGTCGTAGGGGCGCTCCACGCGCCGCAGTTCCTCCCGGTAGCGGGAGATGATCAGCAGGGCGTAGTCGGTCCCCGCGCCGAAGACGAGAATCGTCATCACGCCGGTGCTCTGGCCGGAGACGCTGGTGCCGAACGCCTGGTGCAGGCCGTAGGTGACGCCCATCGACAGGTAGTCGGCGACGCCCGCGACGGCGAGCGGGACGAGCCAGAGGAGCGGGCTGCGGTAGATGAGGATCAGCAGGAGGGCGACGACCGCGACGGTGGTGTACAGCAGCGGTCCGCCGAGGGAGTCGTAGACCTCGCCCGCGTCGGTGGCCAGGGCTCCGGGGCCGCCGACGACGACGCTCATCCCGGCGGAGTCCCTGGCGACGTCACGGACGTCGTGCACGAACGCGTTGCGCTTCTTCTCGTCGGTACCCGGCGCGGTGGAGGCGAGGGGGTACATCAGGGTGGTGCCGTCGGGGGACGGCACGGCCTTCGGGGTGCCGGTGAGCGGGTTGGCCCGGGTGATCGCGGCGACCTGGCGGGCCGCGGTGTCCCGGTCGGCCGGGCGCAGGCCCCCGTCGCGGTGGTAGACGAGCACCAGTTCGGTGGCCTCCCCGCCGGGCAGCCGGTCCTCGATCCGTGCGGCCCGGGTGGAGTCGGCGCCCGAGGGCAGATAGTCGACGGCGCGGTCGTGCTGCACGTCCGACAGCTTGGCCGCGAACGGCCCGACGGCGGCGAGCAGTCCGACCCACAGGGCGAGCACCGCCCACGGCACGGCCCGCCATCGCGTACGTGTTCCTCCGGCCCCCATGGACAGGGCCTCCCTTCGGTCCGGACGTCTGTTTCCTGATCCAGACTTCCGGTCCGGGAACCGCCTTTCGTCACCCGCGGGAGCGAGCCGGACGCTACTGCGAGGGGTGTGCGGCGGTGGCCGTTACTCCCCGGGGAGTAACGGCGGGCGGGGGCCTGTCCTGACCGCTACGACGGTGTGCGGGCCGTGGCCAGGAGGCGGGTCACGTCGTCCGAGCAGATCGTCAGGGCCGCGCCCACGGTGGCGAGCGCGTCCCGTTCGGCGGGGGTGTACGGGCCGTCGGCGAGGGCGATGCGGGCGCCCTGGAGGAGGATCGCCTCGCGGCCCGTAGCGGCGAGGTGCGGGGCCAGCGGGTCCAGGGCCTCGTGGAGCTCTATGGCCAGACTCGCTCCGCAGGGCTCGCCGAGGAAGCGGCCGGTGTCGGCGGCGAGGGCCTCGACGAGGGCGCCCAGCTGGTCCTCGGTGCAGTCCTCGAAGCCGGCCGAGCGGACGGTCGCGGCGGCGGTCTCCAGGGACGAGCGGGCGCAGCAGCCGCCCGCGGCGAGGACCGCGAGCGCGACGGTGTGGACGGCGTCGCGGAGCATCGCGGAGAAGCGGTTGGTGGTGGGGTGGTCCAGGACGTCGGCGCCGTAGTGGCTGCGGCAGGCCGCGCATTCGACGACAGGCCCCGTCTCGCCGCGCGGGAGGACGGGAACACCCAGAAGAGTGAAGCGGCGCCGGCCGGTGAGCCGCTGGTAGTTGCGGTCGCCGCCGCAGCCGGGGCAGAAGAACTCGCCGTCGCCCACGGTGCTCCACGCCGTACGGGTGCCCAGGATGCGGGGAACCTGAACTGCACGACCGTTTCGTCCCCATCCTGGCAGCACGTCGCACACCTCCGTAATGCCACGGCAACATCGCCGCGCTGGCGTGATGTTAGCCACATTGTTGAGGTGTAGTCAGTACCTGTGACGAGACCTGCTTGTGACCTGCACACGAATTGGCCGGGACACGACCCGGCCCCGCCCGCCTCGAAAGGCGGACGGGGCCGGAAAGAACCAGGTGGACGCGGTCAGCGGGCCGCGCGGTTGACGGCGGAGACGACGGCCTTCAGCGAAGCGCGTGTCGTGTTCGCGTCGATGCCGATTCCCCACAGGACCTTGTCGCCGATCGCGCACTCGATGTAGGACGCGGCCTGCGCGGAGGCGCCCTCGCTCATCGTGTGCTCCTGGTAGTCCAGCAGGCGTACGTCGATGCCGATGGACTGGAGGGCGTCGAAGAAGGCGGAGATCGGACCGTTGCCGGTACCGGCCAGGACGGTGTCCCGGCCGTCGACGGTGGCCTCGACCTTCAGCGTGTCCACGCCGTCGGTGTCGGTGGTCGACTGGCCCGTGCGGACCTGGATGCGGCCCCAGGCGTTGTCCGGGTTCGGCAGGTACTCGTCCTCGAAGGTCGCCCAGATGTCCTTCGGGGTGACCTCGCCGCCCTCGGCGTCGGTCTTCGCCTGGATGATCTTCGAGAACTCGATCTGCATGCGGCGGGGCAGGTCCAGCTTGTGGTCGTTCTTCAGGACGTACGCGATACCGCCCTTGCCCGACTGCGAGTTGACCCGGATGACGGCCTCGTAGGAGCGGCCGACGTCCTTGGGGTCGATGGGCAGGTACGGGACGGCCCACTCGATGTCGTCGACGGTGACGCCCTTGGCCTTCGCCTCGGCCTCCATCGCGTCGAAGCCCTTCTTGATGGCGTCCTGGTGGGAGCCGGAGAAGGACGTGTAGACCAGGTCGCCCACGTACGGGTGGCGCGCGTGGACCTCCATCTGGTTGCAGTACTCCCACGTACGACGGATCTCGTCGATGTCGGAGAAGTCGATCTGCGGGTCGACGCCCTGCGAGAACAGGTTCATGCCCAGGGTGACCAGGTCGACGTTGCCGGTGCGCTCGCCCTGGCCGAACAGGCAGCCCTCGACGCGGTCGGCGCCGGCCATCAGGGCCAGTTCGGCGGCGGCGACGGCGGTGCCGCGGTCGTTGTGGGGGTGGATCGACAGGCAGACGTACTCGCGGCGGGACAGGTGACGGCCCATCCACTCGAAGCGGTCCGCGTGCGTGGAGGGGGTCGAACGCTCCACCGTGGCGGGCAGGTTGAGGATGATCTCGCGGCCCGGGCCGGGCTGCCAGACGTCCATGACCGCCTCGCAGACCTCCAGGGCGAAGTCCAGCTCGGTGTCGGTGAAGATCTCGGGGCTGTACTGGTACCCGAACTCGGTCTCGGGGCCCAGCAGTTTCTCCGCGTACTCGACGACCAGACGCGTGCCGTCGACGGCGATCTGCTTGATGTCGTCCTTGGAGCCGCGGAAGACCACGCGGCGGAAGACCGGGGCGGTGGCGTTGTACAGGTGCACGTTGGCGCGCCTGGCGCCCTTCAGCGACTCGACGGTCCGCTCGATCAGGTCCTCGCGGGCCTGGGTCAGTACGGAGATCGTCACGTCGTCCGGGATCGCGGTCTCGTCCTCGATGATCGAGCGGACGAAGTCGAAGTCCGTCTGGCCCGAGGCCGGGAAGCCGACCTCGATCTCCTTGTAGCCCATCTTGACCAGCAGGTCGAACATCTCACGCTTGCGCGCGGGCGACATGGGGTCGATCAGCGCCTGGTTGCCGTCGCGCAGGTCCGTGGAGAGCCAGCGGGGGGCGACGGTGATCCGGTTGTCCGGCCAGTTCCGGTCGGGGATGTCGACCTGGTCGTACTGGCCGTACTTGTGCACCGGCATGGACGTGGGCCGCTGACGGTTGGTACGGGCGTGCTGGCTGCTCTGGCTGTCCGCCATGATGCGTAGGCTCCTCAGGATGTCCGAAAGGACGGCCGACGGCGCAACGCCAGACTCCGCGGGGAGGGGGTCGGCCTCGACTACAGGCCCTCGCCGCGGCAGCTAAGGAGAAGCAGCCCGAAACGCATGATGCTCCGCAGCCTAGCGGAGCCGCGCTCCGTGCGGAGGGCTGTATCAGTATGCGGGATCGCATGCCCCGAAAGGGACAAAAAGTGCGCCATACCACTTCCACGCGGAACCCCAGGCTCCCTTTCGCCCCATTTCACCAATCATGGTTGCACGTAGTGACAAGAGGATCACTCAGTGCAAGGGTGCCGGGCATGACGACCAACGGGGGCTTCGAGCCCGTCCACTGCACCATCGTTCCGCCCCACGTCCTCGACAAGCTCGCCCGGCACGAGGACCCCGCGCTCTCCGGTCCCGCGCGCCAGACCCTGGAGCGCGACGCGTACGAGCGCACCCACCGCCGGCTGACCACCGTGATCGGCGCGCCGGCCGTCGCCGCCCCCGCGGGGACCGGCGCCCCCGCGCCGCACCGCACGATCTACGACGCCCGCCACCGCCAGGACCTCCCCGGCAGGAAGGTCAGGTCCGAGGGCGACAAGCCGGGCAAGGACGCCACCGTCAACCGCGCCTACGCCGGCCTCGGTGCGACCTTCGACCTGTACCTGAACGCGTACCAGCGCACCTCGATCAACGGCGAGGGCCTGCCGCTGGACGCCAGCGTGCACTTCGACACGCACTACAACAACGCCTTCTGGAACGGCGAGCAGATGGTGTTCGGCGACGGCGACGGCGAGATCTTCCTCGACTTCACCATCCCGGTCGACGTCATCGGGCACGAACTGACCCACGGCGTCACGCAGTACACGGCGAACCTCGCCTACTACGGCCAGTCGGGCGCCCTGAACGAGTCCATGTCGGACGTCTTCGGCTCGCTGATCAAGCAGTACACGCTCGGCCAGACCGCCGCCGAGGCCGACTGGCTGATCGGCGCCGGACTGCTCGCCCCGCGGGTCAACGGCACCGCCCTGCGTTCGATGAAGGCTCCCGGCACCGCGTACGACGACGACGCGCTGGGCAAGGACCCGCAGCCCGGGACCATGGACGGCTACGTCCACACCAACCGCGACAACGGCGGCGTCCACATCAACTCGGGCATCCCCAACCACGCCTTCTACCTCACCGCCGGCGCCCTCGGCGGCCACGCCTGGGAGCGGGCCGGACAGATCTGGTACGACGTGCTGACCGGCGGCGAACTGTCGCAGCAGGCGCTCTTCTCGGACTTCGCGCGGCTCACCCTCGCCGCGGCGCGGACCCGGTACAACGAGGGGGAGGAGCTCCAGGCCGTGACGAAGGCCTGGGAACAGGTCGGGGTTCCGTCCTCCTAGCGCGGGATCCGCCGCCGGATCCCGGGTATCCGACCCGTAGCCCGGAGGCGCCCGGCCTCCGGTGCCCGACTCGTACCGGACAGGACTCCATGCGTATCGAAGTGCGGCGTACGGGCGGGTTCGCGGGCATCGAGCGCCGTGCCGAGGTGGACACCTCGGCACGGCCCGACGCCCCCGAGTGGCACGCCCTGGCCGAACGGGCCCTCGCCGCGGGCCACGGCACGCCCCCGGCCGGCGTCCCGGACGGCTTCCAGTACGAGATCACCGTGGACGGCAGGACGGTCCACGCCGCCGACCCGAGGCTCACGGACGACCAGCGCGAGCTGATCTCCCGGGTATTGAAGGAAGGAGCCTGAAGGGAGCGGCCTGAAGGGAGGGGCCCCAAGACCGCCGGCCACCGGTTCACGCCGAACCGTTGACTTCCGTTACCGCAGGTACGGATGATCGCGCATGGCGACGAACCCTCTCCCGCAGTTCCCCTCCGGCTTCCTCTGGGGCGTGTCCACCTCGGCCCATCAGATCGAGGGCGCGGTCGACGAACGCGGCCCCTCCGTGTGGGACACCTTCACGGCCGTGCCCGGACACGTCAAGGACGGCTCCACGGCCGCGGTGGCCTGCGACCACGTCCGCCGCCACCCCGAGGACGTGGCGCTCCTCGCCGGCCTCGGCGTGGACGCGTACCGCTTCTCCGTCTCCTGGCCCCGGGTGAACTCCCCCGGCGGCCTCGACTTCTACGACCGCCTGGTCGACGCGCTGTGCGCGGCGGGCGTACGGCCCGTGCCGACCCTCTTCCACTGGGACCTGCCGGCCGAGCTCGACTGGATGGACCGGGACACCGCCGAGCGCTTCGCCGAGTACACCTCGGTCGTCGCCGGACGCCTCGGCGACCGCGTCAAGAAGTGGATCACCCTCAACGAGCCCGCCGAGCACACCCTGCTCGGGCACGCGCTCGGCGCCCACGCCCCCGGCAGGCAGCTCATGTTCGACGCCCTGCCGGTGGCCCACCACCAGCTCCTCGCCCACGGCCTGGCCGTACGGGCGCTGCGCGCGGCCGGGGCGGGCGACATCGGGATCGCCAACTCGCACGGCCCCACCTGGGCGGCCTCGGACCGTACCGAGGACGTGGAGGCGGCCGACTTCTACGACCTTCTGCTCAACCGGCTCTTCGCCGACCCCGTCCTGCTGGGCCGCTACCCCGAGGGCATCGCCGAACTGATGCCCGGTGACGTCGAGTCGGACCTGAAGATCATCGGCGAGCCGGTCGACTGGTACGGGATCAACTACTACCAGCCGACGAAGGTGGGCGCCCCCGAGGGCGCGGAGATCGAGTTCGGCGGACTCACCCTGCCGGCCGAACTGCCCTTCACCGTGAAGGAGCTGGAGGGGTACCCGGTCACCGACTTCGGCTGGCCCGTGGTGCCCGAGGCGCTCACCGAGCTGCTCACCGGCTTCCGCGAGCGCTACGGCGACAGGCTCCCGCCGGTCGTCATCACCGAGAACGGCTGCTCGTACGAGGGCATCGACGACCAGGAGCGGATCGCCTTCCTGGACGGTCACATACGGGCGCTGCACGGGGCGTTGGAGCAGGGCGTCGACGTACGCGGCTACTTCGTCTGGTCGCTGATGGACAACTTCGAGTGGGCGGAGGGGTACGCGCGCCGCTTCGGCCTCGTGCACGTGGACTACGACACCCTGGAGCGGACCCCGAAGGCCTCGTACGCCTGGCTGCGGGACGCCCTGCGGGCGCAGAGATGACCGCGGCCGACCCCGCCGTGCCGGTGCCCGTGTCCGTGTCCGCGCTCGCCGAGCCCGTCGAACGGGTCGGCCGGGGCTGGACCTCGGCCCTCTCGCTCGCCAACGGGGCGATCTGGGTGGGCTGGTACGGCCCCCTCCAGATCCTCCTCGCCTCCCAGGCGGAGGACTTCGCGCCCGGTTCCGGCATGTCCAAGGAGACGATGCTGGCCTGGGTGACGGGCGCGGGCGCGGTCGTCTCGCTGGTCGCCAACCCGCTCTTCGGCGCGCTGTCCGACCGGACGACCGCGCGGTGGGGCCGCCGTACGCCGTGGATCGTGGCCGGGGCGGCCGGCGGCGCCCTGTCCCTGCTGCTCCTCGCGGGCGCGGGCGGCGTGTGGACGATGGCCGCGGGCTGGTGTCTGGTCCAGCTGACCCTGAACGCCGCGTTCGCCGCGGTCACCGCCGCCGTGCCCGACCGGGTGCCACGGCTCCAGCGCGGCAGCGTCGGCGGCTGGCTGGGCGCGGCGCAGATCCTCGGCGTGGTCGGCGGAACGGGGCTCGCGACGGTGGCCGGGGGCACCGGCGGCGGGTACGCGGCGTGCGCGGTGTTCACGCTGGCCGGCGTCCTGCCGTACGTCCTGCGCTTCGAGGACCTGCGGCTGCCGGAGTCGGCCCGGCCGCCCTGGTCCGGGCGGGCGTTCCTCGCCTCCTTCCGGCTGAGTCCGCGCGAGCACCCCGACCTGGCGTGGGCCTGGCTGACCCGGTTCCTGATCAACCTCAGCAACGCCCTCGTGCTGCTGTACCTGCTGTACTACCTGCGCGACCGGCTGCACCTCGGCGACCCCGAGCAGGGGGTTCTCGTCCTGACCGCGGTGAACGGGATCACGCTGCTCGCGACGGTCGTGGTGGGCGGGGTGTGGTCGGACCGGCTGGGCCGCCGCAAGCCGTTCGTGATCTGGTCCGGCGTCCTGATGGCGGTGGCCACGGCGGCACTGGCCTGCTGGCAGACCTGGCCGGGCGCGATCGCCGCCGCGGCCGTCCTCGGCGTCGGCTTCGGCGTCTTCACCTCCGTCGACTTCGCCCTGATGACCGACGTCCTGCCGAAGGCCCTCGACCGCGGCAAGGACCTCGGCGTCATCAACATCGCCAACGCCCTCCCCCAGGTCGCGGCCCCGGTGCTGGCGGCCCCGGTCGTGACCTATCTGGGCGGCTACCGGGTCCTGTACCTGGTCGCGGCGGTGATCGGCCTGGCGGGGGCGCTGCTGGTGGTGCGGATCAAGGGGGTGGACTGAACCGACGGCCGAACCGGCGGCCCTCCCCGGGCGGGCGCCTGGAGAGCGCCGCCGGGCGGGTCACAGGGCCCCGGCGTCGCGGGCCGTCCACAGGGACGGGTACACCGGGCGGAAGCCCAGGTCGTACCGGATGCGGTCGGTGGACACGATGCCGTTCCAGGGGTCGGGGTCGGTGCGCTCGTACAGCGCGGGCGGCACCTCGACTCCGTTGACCAGGTGCAGGTCGACGGTGGTGACGGGGGCGTCGTCGGCGATGTTGTAGACCGGGGTGCCGCCCACGGCGGGGGCGTGGAGCAGCCGGAGCAGGCCCTGGGCGACGTCCGCGTGGTGGACCATCTGGAGCCGCCGCGTGGCGGGCCACTGCCCGGCCCACCTGAGCGAGGCGGCGAGATGCGGGTCGCCCTCCCCGTACACGAAGGAGAGGCGGCCGATCCGTACCTCCATGTCCGTGTCCAGGGCGAGCAGTCCGCGCTCGGCCTCCGCCTTGGAGGCCGGGTAGGCGCCCCACATCTCGCCGCCGGGCACGCTCGGGTCGTCCTCGGTGTGCGGGCGGCCCCGGCCGGCCCCGTACACCAGGTTGGTGCTGACCTGCACGAACCTGCGCACCCCCGCGGAGACGGCGGCGCGGCCCAGCTCCAGCGCCCCGTCGCGGTTGACCGCCCACGCCTCGTCGTCAGGGACCCCGCGGAAGGAGGCCGCGATGTTCACCACCGCGTCCACGCCCACCAGGGCCCCGCCCAGCGTCGCCGGGTCGCGCAGGTCCCCGACGGCGATCTCGGGACCGAGGCCGGTCGGGCCGGTGAGTCCGGCCAGGTCCTTCGCCCGGGACTCGTCGCGGACCAGGATCCTCACCCGGTCGCCGGCGGGCGCCGACCGCAGCAGGCGGGGGACGAAACGGCGTCCGACCTCGCCGGTGGTTCCGGTCACCAGTGTCAGCATGATGTGTTCCTCTCGTCGGCCTCCACCGTCCCCCGGTGCCGGGCGGGGCGGGAGAGACCTCCTGATCCAGGGAGCGGCGGTCCCTGGATAACACCGGTGGTCCGCGTCACCCTGGAGGGGTGGACCGACCCGAACTCGCCGACTTCCTGCGCCGCGGCCGCGCCCGTCTCGAGCCCTCCGACGTGGGGCTCGCGGCCGGATCCCGGCGCCGCACGCCCGGGCTGCGCCGCGAGGAGGTGGCGGCGCTCGCGGGCATGTCCGTGGACTACTACACGCGGCTCGAACAGTCCCGCGGACCGCACCCCTCGCGCCAGATGCTCGGCGCGCTGGCGCGTGCGCTGCGGCTCACGGGCGACGAGCGGGACCACCTGTTCCACCTGGCGGGCGAGCAGCCGCCCCGGGCCACGAGCGCGTCGCCGCACGTGCGCCCCGGACTGCTGCTGATCCTCGACCGGCTGCACGACGCGCCCGCCCAGGTCGTGACCGACTACGGCGAGCTGCTCGCGCAGAACGCGATGGCGGCGGCGCTGACGGGCCAGGCCGAGCCCGGGCGCAATCTCGTACGCCGGTTCTTCACCGACCCGGCCTCCCGGTCCCTCTTCCCGCCTGAGGACCGCGCCGAGCACGCCCGCTCCCATGTCGCCAACCTGCGCGCGGTCACCGCGGCCCGCCCCACCGACCCGGTCCCGGCCGCGTTGGTGGCCGAACTCCGTTCCACGAGCCAGGAGTTCGCGGAGCTGTGGGAGTCCCACGAGGTCGCCGTGCGGCGCTCCGCCACGAAGCGGTTCCTGAACCCGGCGGTGGGCCTGCTGGAACTGGACTGCGAGGTCCTGCTCAGTTCCGGCGACAACCAGCTTCTCGTCGTCCACACGGCACGCCCCGGCACCGCGTCGCACGAGCGCCTGCGGCTGCTGCGGGTGGTGGGGCTCCAGGACCTCGCCCCCGCCCGCCCGGGTCCAACTTCGGCCACTTTTCATGACCGTTGAAGGAACTGGTCCGCTTCCCTTGCCATCTCAAGGCACCCGCGTCTCAATGGAACCGCACATTCCGACGGACCGTCGGTCACGCCTCCGCACGGCGTCCCGCACCCCACGAGCGGACGGTCCGCGTACACGTCTCCCCGCACCCTCACCGGCACGAAGGTGAGAGCCCGTGTGCCCGGACCCGGGCGGACGGCTCCGTCCCGACCATCCCCACATGGCAATTCCCCACAAGGGAAGGGATTTCGATGAGAGGCAAGCGACTCGCAACGGTCTCGGCGTTAGCCGCCGGCACCCTCGCCGCGACCGGTCTGGCCTTCGCGCCGACCGCCGCGGCCGTCACTCCCCAGACGGCCACCATCAACGCGACCTGCACCATCGGTGGCGGCGGTGCGGCCACCCTCACGGCCACGCAGGACGGCACGGCCGCGACCATCACCCTCAGCTCCACCGCCATCACGGCCCCGATCCCGATCGCCGCGAACTCGGTCACCTCGACACTCTCCCTGGTGAACGCGAGCGGCGGGACCACCGCCTTCACCGGCAAGAAGAACCCCGCGATGGCCACCGGCAGCGGCGTGTCGGTGGGCCCTCTCGACGGCACCGTCGCCTCCGGCGACAGCCTTGAGTTCTACGGCGGTTCGCTGAAGATGACGATCTTCGGCATCACGATCACCTGCACGGCGGACGCACCGCAGTCCCCCGGCCCGTTCGTGTTCGACTGATCCACCTCGCCCACCCGTGAAGAGGGCCGGTGCCGCCCGCGCGCAGCGGCACCGGCCCGGCACCGACCAGCCGGGCGGAGCCCCGCCGGCCGAGCAGGACCGATGACCATGACAGAAACTGATGGGCCATCAGTCACTGCGCCGGGACTCCATTGACTTCTCACACAACCGGCACATCAATGTCCCCCTGGCGGCGCAGACGAGCCGCTGCGCCCGCATCCCTCAGGAGGGGGCACCAACCATGTCACCAAAGGGTCCGATCACCCGAAGACGCCGCGTCGCGGCCCTGCTCGGGGCGACCGTACTCGCGCTCACCGCGGGCGGGGCGCTGGCCGCCCCGGCCGGAGCCGCACCCGCGAACGTGGACTTCGCCACGCACTGCATCCCGCCCGCGATCGCGGGCATCCCGCCGATCGACGGCACCACCACCGCGAAGATCGCGGTGGACAAGGCGAGTCCCAAGGTCGGCGACACGGTCACCGTGACCTACACGGTGGTCAGCCCCGCCGCCAGCAACCCCGTCGACCTCGCCCTGCCGGCCGACATCATGACCCCCACCGGCAAGGTCCAGCTGGGCGGCGCACAGACCGGAAGCGTCACCGTCGCCGGGCCCAAGAAGAACGACCCGGTGCCCGCCAAGGGCGCCTTCCCGTCGTTCAGCATGACCGGAACGTTCACCGTGACCGCGCCGGGCGCGATCACCCTGTCGCCCGGTGACTACAACATCCACACCAGCTACATCATGGAGCTGGACACCCCGTGCACGGTCACCAACCCGCCCGCCCCGGTGTCCGAGACGGTCACCGCGACCGGCGGACAGACCAACGCCCGGGCCATCCAGCTCGGTTCGGCCTCCGGGAACCCCGGTGACAGCGTGACCGTCACCGGCAGCGGCTTCACCCCGGGTGCCGGTGTCACCCTCGCCGGACGGTCCGGGTCCACCCAGACCGCCGACAAGGCGACCGTGACCGCCGACTCCCAGGGCTCCATCAGCGGCTCGCTCGTCGTCAACGACAAGACGACGACAGGCGTGGTCGCGTACGAGGGAGGCAGCTGGAACGCGGACACCGGAGCGGGTCCCGCCGCGTACGTCGTCGTCGACAACACGCCCGTCCCCGACGGCAGTCAGAAGCTCACCACCACGGTGAGGGCCGGAACGCTGTCGATGACCCAGGCCGGGGACGCCGTCGCGCTGTCGGCGGTCGACTACGGCAAGGGCGGCGCCTCCACGGGCTCCCTGCAAACGGTGACGGTCAAGGACTTCCGCGGCGGGCCCGCGGGCTGGTCCCTGACCGGCAAGGTCACCGACTTCACCGGCCCCGGCGCGAAGATCGGCGCCGGTGCCCTGAGCTGGACCCCGGCCTGCTCCACCAAGGCCGGCAGCCCGAGCACCTGCCAGGCCGGCTCGTCCGGCGCGGTGGGCACCTCGGGGGCGACCCTGGCGTCCACCCCCAACGGGGCGCTCACCGGTGGCGAGTTCACCGTCGACGCCGGACTGTCGCTGAACGTACCGGAGTTCACGCCCCCGGGCTCCTACTCCGGTGTGCTCACGCTGACGCTCAGCTGACCGGTCCGCCACTCGACCGGTCTTCCGCACCCCCGTGGCCGGGCGCGCACCCGCCCGTCCACACAGGGGAGTTCACGCACGACGAAAGCCGCCAGTCCGCCGACGACGTCCGCGGGGGTCCGCACCCATGCGCAAGCCGTACGCCCTCCTCCTGAGCGTGTTCCTGGTCCTGCCCGCCCTCCTGGCCCTCGTGTCCACGCCCTCGTACGCGGCCGACAACGGGAGCTGGTCGGTCTACCCCGTCTCCTCGCGCATCGCCGCGCGGCCCTACTTCTACCTCTCCGCCGACCCCGGCCAGACCCTCCGGGACAAGGTCACCGTCGCCAACAAGACCGGCGCGCCCATGACGTTCCGGCTGTACGCGGCCGACGCCTACAACACCGCCCGTGACGGCGGTTTCGCCGTCCGCACCAGGGCGGAGAAGCAGCGCGGGGTGGGGGCGTGGGCCCGGCCCGCGCGCTCCCGGGTCACCGTGCCCGCGCACGGCCGGGTGACCGTGCCGTTCACGCTGCGGGTCCCGGAGCGGGCCGAGCCCGGCGACCATCCGGGCGCGCTGGTGGCACTCGACGAACAGATCGAGAAGGGCTCGGGCTCCCTGTCCATCGGGGTGCGGCGTGCCGTCGCCGCACGGGTCTATCTCCGGGTCGGCGGCCCGGCCGTCCCCGCCCTGGCCGTGGAGAAGGTGCGCCTCACCCACCACCAGCCGCTGATCCCCGGCACGGGCACCTCGGCGGCCACCGTCTCGTACACCCTCCACAACACGGGCAACGTGACCCTGAACCCCAAGGTGCGACTGAAGGCCGAGGGCCTCTTCGGGCGCACCCTGCTGTCCCGCGAGCTCGCGGGCGTCCCCTCGGAGCTGCTGCCCGGCCAGCGGGTGCGGCTCACCGCGCCCTGGCACGGGGCACCCCAACTGGACTGGGCCGACATGACGCTGACCGCCAGCGCGCCGGGGACCGAGGAGTCGGCGCGGACGTCGTTCCTCGCGCTGCCCTGGCTCGTGGCCGTGCTGCTCGCGGGCGCGGGCGCCGTGGCCGTGGTGACGCTCAGAGTGCGTCGGGCCCGCGTTCGCCCGTCCGTACCCGTACGACCGTCTCCACGGGTACGGACCACACCTTTCCGTCTCCGATCTTCCCGGTCTGCGCGGCCGTGACCACCGCGTCGATGACCGCGTCGGCCTCGGTGTCCCCGACGACGACCTCGATCCGGACCTTGGGCACCAGGTCCACCCGGTACTCGGCACCGCGGTACACCTCGGTGTGCCCGCGCTGGCGGCCGTAGCCGCTGGCCTCGGTGACGGTCATCCCGTGCACACCGAGCTCCTGGAGGGCGGTCTTGACCTCGTCGAGCCGGTGGGGCTTGACGATCGCGGTGATGAGTTTCATGCCTGGGGCTTGGCCTTCTGCGCGACGGGAAGGGACGACGACACCGGGGCGCCGTGGCCCAGGACCCCGTGATCGTAGGCGCTCTCGGCGTGCACCGTAAGGTCCAGGCCGGTCCGCTCCTGCTCCTCGTCCGCGCGCAGCCCCAAGAACCGGTCGATCGCGGTGCCGATGCCGTACGTGGCGCCGAACGCGTACGCCCCGACGGCCACGACGGCGACCAGCTGCCGGCCGAGCTGCGCGAGCCCTCCGCCGTACAGCAGCCCCTCGGCCCCGCCGGTCATCCCGTGGACGGCGAAGACGCCGATGAGCAGCGTGCCGATGACACCGCCGACCAGATGCACGCCGACGACGTCCAGCGAGTCGTCGTAGTTCAGCTTGAACTTCCAGCCCACGGCGTACGAGCAGACGACGCCGGCGGCGAGCCCCACCACGAGCGCGCCCAGCAGGGACACCACCCCGCAGGACGGGGTGATGGCGACCAGTCCGGCGACCGCGCCCGAGGCCGCGCCCAGCGTGGTCGGGTGGCCGTCGCGGCGCTGCTCGACCAGGAGCCAGCCGAGCAGGCCCGTGCAGCCGGCGGCGAGGGTGTTGAGGAAGGCCGCGGCGGCCAGGCCGTTGGCGCCGAGGGCGGACCCGGCGTTGAAGCCGAACCAGCCGAACCACAGGAGGCCGGCGCCGAGCACGACCATGGGGAGGTTGTGCGGCCGCATGGCGTCCTTCTTGAAGCCGAGGCGGGGTCCGAGCACCAGGCACAGCGCGAGCCCGGAGGCCCCGGAGGCGATCTCGACCGGCATACCGCCGGCGAAGTCGAGCGCGCCGAGACCGTCGTGGATCCAGCCGCCCGGGCCCCACACCCAGTGGGCGACGGGAACGTATACGAGCAGGGCCCAGACGGGCACGAACACGAGCCAGGCCCCGAACCTCGTGCGGTCGGCGACCGCGCCGCTGATCAGCGCGGCGGTGATGATCGCGAAGGTGAGCTGGAAGGTGGCGAAGAGCAGGGTGGGGACGGTGCCGTGGACGCTGTCCGGCCCGAGCCCGGCCATGCCGGCGTGATCGAGACCGCCGACGAGCCCGCCGAAGGCGTCCTGGCCGAAGGCGAGGGAGTAGCCGGCCGTCAGCCACACCACCGTGACCAGGGCGATCGACACGAAGCTCATCATCAGCATGTTGAGCACGCTCTTCGCGCGGACCATGCCGCCGTAGAAGAGGGCGAGGCCGGGGGTCATCAGGAGGACGAGCGCGGTGGCGGCGAGCAGCCAGGCGGTGTCGCCGGTGTCGATCCGGGAAGCGGCCAGGGTCACGGTCTCTCCAACGGAGTGGGGGGCACGAGGTGGGGGCGTCGTCAGAGCGTCGTGGCCCCGCGTTTCCGGTTGCGCACACGGGCGTTTCCGCCGTGTTTCATTGCGCCCCGATTTCCGATTCCTCACCGGGGAGGAGTCCGGTCACCGGCCCCGGAACGGTCTCCGCGCGGACGGCGGAACGCGCGCTTCGGGGGTGCCGGGACGACCGCTTCCCCGGTATCGAACGGCTTGGTACGGCGGGCACCCGACGATCAGGGACAATGGGCGCCATGAGCGTTCGCAACCAGTCATCCGAGCCGTCCGAGGGCGGGGGCTCGTCTCACGCCCCCGAGGCGATGGACAACCACCGCGCCGGCTTCGCCTGTTTCGTGGGCCGCCCCAACGCGGGCAAGTCCACCCTCACGAACGCTCTGGTCGGCCAGAAGGTGGCGATCACCGCGAACCAGCCGCAGACCACGCGGCACACCGTGCGCGGCATCGTGCACCGGCCCGACGCGCAGCTGATCCTGGTCGACACCCCCGGCCTGCACAAACCGCGCACCCTGCTGGGCGAGCGGCTCAACGACATCGTGCGCACCACCTGGGCCGAGGTCGACGTGATCGGCTTCTGCCTGCCCGCGAACGAGAAGCTCGGCCCGGGCGACCGCTTCATCGCGAAGGAGCTGGCGTCGATCAAGAAGACGCCGAAGATCGCGATCATCACGAAGACCGACCTGGTCGACAGCAAGACGCTCGCCGAGCAGCTCATCGCGATCGACCAGCTCGGCCGCGAGCTCGGGTTCGAGTGGGCCGAGATCGTCCCAGTCTCGGCGGTCGCCGACAAGCAGGTGGGTCTGCTGGCCGACCTGATCGTCCCGCTCCTGCCGGAGGGGCCCGCCCTGTACCCCGAGGGCGACCTGACGGACGAGCCGGAGCAGGTCATGATCGCGGAGCTGATCCGCGAGGCCGCCCTGGAGGGCGTCCGCGACGAGCTTCCGCACTCCATCGCCGTCGTGGTCGAGGAGATGCTGCCGCGCGAGGACCGTCCCGCGGACAAGCCGCTCCTGGACATCCACGCCTTCGTCTACATCGAGCGCCCCAGCCAGAAGGGCATCATCATCGGCCCCAAGGGCAAGCGCCTGAAGGACGTCGGCATCAAGTCCCGCAAGCAGATCGAGGCCCTGCTGGGCACGCCGGTCTTCCTCGACCTCCACGTGAAGGTCGCCAAGGACTGGCAGCGCGACCCCCGGCAGCTGCGCAAGCTCGGCTTCTGAGGCAGCGGCTCGGAGAAGTCTCCCGGGAGGGCCCGGACAAGGTTCCGGAGCGGCCCGGAGAAGTACGGCAGCGCCCCCGGGGACCGGTTCCCCCGGGGCGCTGCCGTGTTCAGCCGGCGGTGACGGTCGTGTGCACGGCGCCGTCGGGGCCGGCCAGCAGCACCGGTGTCCCGGGCCCGCCGAGATCGCGTACGGCCGCCCGGTCCGCGTCGGTGACGGCCGCGGCCTCGGACACCACGGCCGCCGCCTCCAGGGACTTCGCCCCGGACGCCACGGCCATCGCCACGGCCGTCCGCAGGGCACTCAGCCGCAGGGACTCCAGCTCCACGGTCCCGGCGACGTACGTACGCCCCGTCTCGTCGCGTACGGCCGCGCCCTCGGGCACACCGTTGCGGGCCCGCGCGGAACGGGCCAGGGTGACGATCTTGCGGTCCTCGGGGTCGAGCGCGCTGCTGTCGGTCATGACCAGAGCATACGAAGTGCAGGCGCCGTCCCCCGCCGAAGGGTCACCCGGCCACCGGGTACATCGACCCCCGGCGGCCCTCGGGCGAGGCGAGCCACTCCAGCTTCGCGGCCGTGTTCTCCTCCGGCAGCGGTGTGTGCAGCACGATCGTGAGGTCGGGCCGCACCGGCACCTTCATCGCGGTGGACTCCACGGCGAGCAGCCCCACCAGCGGATGATCGAGCTCCTTGCGGATCTGCCCGGCGTCCTCGATGTCCCTCCGCTCCCACAGCTCCGCGAACTCCGGGCTGGCCGCGGTCAGTTCGGCCAGCAGTTCACGGAATCCCTCGTCGTCAGGGGCCGCGGCGCACGAGGCGCGGAACTGGGCCACGACCGTACGGGCGTTGTGCTCCCACGTGCGTGAACGGCCCCGGTAGAGCGGGTCGGTGAAGAAGTCGACGACGCAGTTCTGGGTGTTCTCCGGCCGCATGCCGAGGACCACGGCGGCGGCGTCGTTGTACATGACGCAGTTGTAGTACGGGTCCATGATGTGCGCCGGATACGGCATCCACGTGTCGATCAGCCGCCGCAGCCCCTCGCACATGTCCCGGTGCCCGGGGGCGACTTCGGGCGCGGGCGGGTTCAGTCCGGCCAGGGTGTACAGATGGCGCCGCTCGGTGTTGCTGAGCCGCAGCACGCGGGCGACGGAGTCCAGGACCTGCGCCGACACGGAGATGTCCCGCCCCTGTTCCAGCCACTGGTACCAGGAGGCGCCCACGCCCGCGAGGACGGCGACCTCCTCGCGGCGCAGCCCGGGCGTCCGGCGCCGGGCGCCGCCGTCCGGGAGCCCGGCCTCGGCCGGCGACACCCGCGCCCTGCGGCTCATCAGGAACTCGCGGAGTTCCGGGCGTCGTTGGGTCTTCGGCGCGTCCTCCGTCACGTGTCTCCCCCTTCGGTGACTGGTGGTGCGGCCACCAGCATAAGTTCCGGCTCCCCACGGATATTCCGGCCGCCGCAGGCTCGTGCCATGACCACGAACGCGACCACCGAGTCCACCCTCCGAGGCCCCGGCGCCGGCACGCCGGGCGTCGATCCCTCCCCCACGAACGGCCCCCGGGCCGCGACCTCCGCCGGGTCACCCGCCCCGGGGAAGGGCGGCCGGCCCCAACGCCAGGACCGGCTGTCCGGGCGGGACGCGCTGGTGCTGTTCGTGCTGTGCGCCGCCCAGTTCATGGTCGCGCTGGACTTCTCGGTCCTGAACGTGGCGCTGCCCGTCCTCGGCCGCGGCCTCGGCATGAGCCCGTCCGCGCTCCAGTGGGCCGTCACCGCCTTCGCGCTGCCCTCGGGCGGCTTCCTGCTCCTGTTCGGCCGGATCGGCGACCTGTTCGGCCGCCGGGGTCTCTTCCTGGCCGGGCTGAGCCTGTTCGGGGCGGCCTCGCTGCTCGCGACCCTCGCCTGGGACCCGGCGTCGTTCCTGGCCGGACGGGCCCTGCAAGGGCTCGCCGCGGCGGCGATCGTGCCGACGGGCATGTCGCTGCTGACCACGACCTTCCCCGAGGGCCCGGCGCGTGACCGCGCGCTCGGCATCTCCGGCACGCTCCTGTCGCTCGGCTTCACGGTCGGCATGGTGGCGGGCGGTGTCCTGACCGACGCACTGGGCTGGCGCTCGACGATGGGCCTGCTGTCGCTGTTCGCGCTGGTCGTGCTGCCGCCGGCGCTCGGCCTGCTGCCCACGTCCGGCCCCCGGAACACGGGCGCCGCGGACCGCCCCCGCCTGGACGTCCCCGGCGCGGTCACCGTCACCGGCGGCCTGCTGTCCCTGATCTACGCGCTGTCGACGGCGGCCGAGCGCGGCTTCGGCGGCGCGGACGTCGTCACGGCCCTCGTCCTGGGTGTGCTGCTGCTCGGCGCCTTCGTCCGGATCGAATCCCGTGCCGCCGCCCCGCTCGTCAGCCTGAGGATGCTGCGCCGCCCCACGGTCGCGTGGGGCAACCTGGGCGGCCTGGTCACGTTCTCGATGATGTCGACGGTCGTCTTCGTGCTGACCCTGTACCTCCAGGAGACGCTCGGCCTCTCCGCCTTCGAGACGGGCCTGGTCTTCGGCGTGCAGGGAGTGCTGTCGGCCGTCGCCGGGATGTACGCGCCGAAGGTCATCGGCCGCTTCGGCGCCCGGCGCACGCTGGCCGGCTCGCTGGCGGGGCAGGGGGCGTTCGTGGCGGGGATGCTGCTGCTGGACGCGCACACCCGGTCCGTCTGGATCGCCACCGCCGGGGTGTCGCTGGCCAGCATGTTCCATCTGGGCGCGATCATCTCGTACGGCCTGACCGTGACCTCGGGCGTCCCCGACGAGGAGCAGGGGCTGGCCACCGGTCTGGTGACCTCCACCCAGCAGGTGGGCATCACCGTCGGCATCCCGCTCCTCGGCGTCCTCGCGACCACCTCCGGCGACCTGCTGAACGGCGTGCGCACGGTGCTGGCCCTGGACGCGGCGATCGTGCTCGCGGCGGCGGCGCTGGTCGCCGTGGGACTCGGGCGGCGGGGCGCGGCGGGCGCCCGCTGAGGGCAGCGCCGGACCGTCCCGGGTCGGGTCGGTCGGCCACGGGCCGGGATCGGTCGGCCACGGGTCAGGAGCGGTCGGCCCCGGCCTCAGGGGCGGTCGAGGCGCAGGCGCTCGGCACGTGGCAGACCGGCCACGACGAGATCGTAGGAATCCTCGACGAGCTCCCGGACCAGACGGTCCGGGAGCTCTCCGTCGACCGTCACCGTGTTCCAGTGCCGCTTGTTCATGTGATAGCCGGGGGCGATCAGCCCCGGGTGCTGCTCGCGCAGCCGGATCGCGTCCTGCGGGTCGCACTTCAGGTTGACCTTGAGCGGGCGTCCGTCCAGGTTCGTCAGCGCGAAGAGCTTGCCCAGCACCTTGAAGACCGAGGTCTCGGGGTTGAAGGGGAAGTCCTCGACGGCCGCGTTGAAGGACAGACAGAACGCGCGCAGCTGCTGCGGGGTCACTCCGGCTTCTCCTCCCGCGGGGAGCCGGCCGGGCCGACCGGCTCGACGAGGACCGTGACGATCTTGTTCCGGCGGCCGGCGGCGGCCTCCGCGGTGAGGCGCAGTTCGCGTCCGTCGGGCAGTTCGACCACCGAGGAGGCGCCGGCGATCGGGACCCGCCCCAGCGCCTTGGCCAGCAGTCCGCCGACGGTCTCCACGTCCTCGTCGTCGTAGGCCTCGAAGCCGTACAGCTCGCCGAGGTCGCCGATGTCGAGGCGGGCGGTCACCCGGAAGCGGTCGTCGCCGAGCTCCTGGACGGGGGGCAGCTCGCGGTCGTACTCGTCGGTGATCTCGCCGACGATCTCCTCGAGGATGTCCTCGATGGTGACGATGCCGGCCGTGCCGCCGTACTCGTCGATGACGACGGCGACGTGATTGCGCTCCTGCTGCATCTCGCGCAGCAGGTCGCCCGCGTTCTTGGTGTCGGGCACGAACGTGGCCGGGCGCATGGCCGTGGAGACCAGCTCGGACTCGGCCTCGCGGCTGATGTGCGTCTTGCGGGCCAGGTCCTTGAGGTAGACGATCCCGACGATGTCGTCCTCGTTCTCGCCGGTCACGGGTATGCGCGAGAAGCCCGAGCGCAGGGCCAGGGTGAGGGCCTGCCGGATGGTCTTGTAGCGCTCGATGACGACGAGGTCGGTGCGGGGCACCATGACCTCGCGCACGAGGGTGTCGCCGAGCTCGAAGACGGAGTGCACCATGCGGCGCTCCTCGTCCTCGATCAGCGACTCCTTCTCGGCGAGGTCGACCATCGCCCGCAGTTCCGCCTCGGAGGCGAACGGGCCGCGCCTGAATCCCTTGCCGGGGGTGAGCGCGTTGCCGATGAGGATGAGCAGCGGCGGGATCGGGCCCATGATCCGGGCCAGCGGCAGCAGCACGTACGCCGCCGCGGTGGCGGTGTTCAGCGGGTGCTGGCGGCCGATGGTGCGCGGCGAGACCCCGACCGCGACGTACGAGACGAGGACCATGACGGCGATCGCGACGGCGAGGGCCTGCCAGGTCTTGTCGAACTCCTTGAGGCAGGCGTAGACGACGAGCGCGGCGGCCGCCATCTCGCAGGCCACGCGGACCAGCAGCGCCACGTTCAGATAGCGCGTCGGGTCCGCGGTGACCTGGGCGAGCTTGGCGCTGCCGCGCCGGCCGCCGCGGACCGCCTCCTCGGCGCGGAAGCTGGAGACGCGCGCGAGGCCCGCCTCCGCGCACGCGGCGAGCCAGGCGACGACGACCAGAACGATGGCACCGATGACCAGCTGTGGACTCATGACACGGTCGGGGCCGGAGACGGACCCGTGATGCCCTTCTCCGCACGCCAGCCGTCCACGATGGCGGCCTGGAGGCCGAACATCTCGGCCTTCTCGTCGGCCTCCTCGTGGTCGTAGCCGAGCAGGTGCAGCACACCGTGGACGGTGAGCAGCTGGAGCTCCTCGTCCATGGAGTGCTCCGTCGGGGCGTCCTTGCCCTGGCGCTCGGCGACCTCGGGGCAGAGCACGATGTCGCCGAGCAGACCCTGCGGCGGCTCGTCGTCGTCCTTCGACGGCGGGCGCAGCTCGTCCATCGGGAAGGACATGACGTCCGTCGGGCCCGGCAGGTCCATCCACTGGATGTGGAGCTGCTCCATGGCGTCGGTGTCCACGACGATCACCGAGAGCTCGGAGAGCGGGTGGATGCGCATCCGTGCGAGCGCGTAGCGGGCGATGTCGAGGATCGCCTGCTCGTCGACCTCGGTTCCGGACTCGTTGTTGACGTCGATCGACATGGCTGTGCTGGTCTACTTCCCTTTGTGGCCCCGGCTCTTGTGGGAGCCGTTCTCGGTGCCGTTCTCGCTGTCGTACTTCTCGTACGCGTCGACGATACGGCCGACCAGCTTGTGCCGGACGACATCCTGGGACGTGAGCCGCGAGAAGTGGACGTCCTCGACACCCTCCAGGATGTCCTGGACCTGCCGCAGACCCGACTTCGTGCCGCTCGGGAGGTCGACCTGCGTCACGTCACCCGTGATGACGATCTTCGAGTCGAAGCCGAGCCGGGTGAGGAACATCTTCATCTGCTCGGGGCTCGTGTTCTGGGCCTCGTCCAGGATGATGAAGGCGTCGTTCAGGGTCCTGCCGCGCATGTACGCCAGCGGGGCCACCTCGATCGTCCCCGAGGCCATCAGCTTCGGGATCGAGTCCGGGTCGAGCATGTCGTGCAGCGCGTCGTACAGCGGGCGCAGATACGGGTCGATCTTCTCGTAGAGCGTGCCGGGCAGGAAGCCGAGACGCTCGCCGGCCTCGACCGCCGGGCGGGTCAGGATGATCCGGTTGACCTGCTTGGACTGGAGCGCCTGGACGGCCTTCGCCATGGCGAGGTACGTCTTGCCGGTGCCCGCGGGGCCGATGCCGAACACGATCGTGTGCTTGTCGATGGCGTCGACATAGCGCTTCTGGTTGAGGGTCTTGGGGCGGATCGTGCGGCCTCGCGAGGACAGGATGTTCTGCGTGAGCACCTCGGCCGGAGTCTCCTGGCCGTCGCCCTCCCCGTTCCCGCTCGCCCTGAGCATGGCGATCGAGCGTTCCACTGCGTCCTCCGTCATGGGCTGCCCCGTGCGGAGCACCAGCATCATCTCGTCGAACAGGCGCTGGACGAGCGCGACTTCACCGGCGTCGCCCACCGCGCTGATCTCGTTGCCCCGGACGTGGATGTCGGCCGCCGGGAAGGCCTTCTCGATCACGCGCAGCAAGGAGTCTCCGGAACCCAGAACGGTCACCATGGGGTGCTTGGCCGGGACGGTGAAGTGCGCGCGTGCCTGCCCCTGGACGGGGCCGTGAGCTGTGGGTGTCTGAGTCATGGGCCGGCTCTGTAGGCCTGCGTTACCTCCTAGGTCGGCACGCTTGCCACACGGGCAGCCTTGCGGTTCCCAGCGTACGTCGCGGCGCACACGGACCCGTAGGGCTTTTCCCGCGGTGACGAGGTCGTGACCTGAGGAGGCCCCGGACCCTCAGGCCGAGCGGCCGAAGCCGATCGTCGGGACCGCCCGGCGCAGCGGCCAGGGACGCGTGACCTCCGGGAGCAGGCCCTCCAGGAAGGCGTACCGGCTCAGGGCCGCCGGGTCCTGGTCGGCGACCGAGTGGACCCGGCGCCACCAGGCCGCGATCTCCGACCAGCCGGGCGCCGACAGCGATCCGCCGAACTCCTGGACGGAGAGCGCCGCGGTCAGCCCGGCGAAGGCGAGCCGGTCGGCCAGCGGCCAGCCGGCCAGGGTGCCGGTGACGAAACCGGCGACGAAGACGTCTCCCGCGCCGGTGGGGTCGAGCGCCTCGACGGCGATCGCGGGGACCTCGGCGCTCTCCCCGGTGCGTCCGTCCACGGCGTAGGCGCCGTCGGAGCCGAGGGTGACGACCGCCAGCGGCACGTGGCGGGCCAGCGCGTGCGCGGCCGCGCGGGGGCAGTCGGCGCCGGTGTAGCGCATGGCCTCCTCGGCGTTGGGCAGGAACGCCTCGCAGTGCGCCAGGTCGGCGAGGCCCGCCAGGTCCCAGCGCCCGGTGTCGTCCCAGCCGACGTCCGCGAAGATCCGGGTGCCCCGGCTCGCGGCCTGCTCGATCCAGGGCGCGCGGACTCCCGGGGTCAGCGAGGCGACGGCGGCGCGGGCGCGCGGCGGGCAGTCGGGCGCGGCCTCCTCGGGCGGCGGCTCGTGCCCATGGCTGACCATGGTCCGCTCGCCCTCGTACGCCATCGACACGGTGACCGGCGAGTGCCAGCCGG
Organism: Streptomyces sp. f51; assembly: GCF_037940415.1. Classification (NCBI taxonomy): domain Bacteria; kingdom Bacillati; phylum Actinomycetota; class Actinomycetes; order Kitasatosporales; family Streptomycetaceae; genus Streptomyces; species Streptomyces sp. f51. The sequence continues at coordinate 2,308,155 of NZ_CP149798.1, forward strand.
GCACGGTCCGCGACGGCGTCAGATCGATGCTCTCGCCCTGTTCCAGGGCGTCCCAGCAGTACTCGCCGTAGTGGTCGTCGCCGAAGGCGGCGGCCAGGGAGGTGCGCAGGCCGAGGCGGGCGAGGGCGGTCGCCATGTTCGCGACGCCGCCGGGGCTCGAACCCATGCCGCGTGCCCAGGACTCGGTGCCGCGCACGGGAGCGGAGTCGAGCCCGGTGAAGATGATGTCCAGGAAGACCGTGCCGGTCAGATAGACGTCCCAGGGCGGGTCGTCGGCCGTGCGCAGCCCGGCGAGCGGGTCGACATGGGCCTGGCGGAACGGTCCCTCGCCGTTGATCACGGTGCGCTCCCTGGGGTGGTCCGGATCTGGCCAGTGTGCACCACACCGGCCACGGGGACCGCTGATCACGCCGGGGCGTCCGCTGTCCGTGGGGCGGACGGACACGTACGGTCCCGCCACGACCCGTCCCCCGTCCGGAGCCCGCCGCGACCCGTTCACCTGCCCGGACACCCCACGACCTGCCACGGTGACGGCGCCGGCGCCGGCCCCGCCTCCCCGTCCGGCGGAGGAGAGGGAGCCACCGCTACCCCGGGTCCCCCACGGCAAACAAAGAGTGCCCCAGATCACACCGCCACGCCTTCTTCGCGGACCCCCCACCTTGATACAAATTGCCCGCGCGTTCCTGTCCTTCGACGGCCGCCCCTCCCCCCTCTCTTCTTGAGCCGCCCTCGCCTGCCCTGGGAACGCCCGTGTCCGCCCGCACCCCCACGCCCTGGCCCCTCGTCGCCCTCTTCACGGCCGGGTACCTCGCCGCGTATCTGCTCCCCACCACCGTCGGCCGCCTCGACGCGGGACTCCCGCTGTCGGCCACCCAGGCGGGAGCCGTCGGCAGTGTCCTGCTGCTGAGCTCGGCCTCGGCCGGCTTCCTGCTCGCCTCCCGCGTCGACCGTTTCGGCCCGCGCGCGCTGGCCCGCGCCGGGCTGCTCCTCGCCGCCGCCGGCTACGGCACCGCCGCGCTGTCGTCGGCCCTGCCCCTGGTGATCGGCGGCGCGATCGCGGGCGGCTTCGGCTCCGGCACGGCCACCACGGTCGCCGCGACCGGGATCGCCGGCCGGCCCGATCCCCACCGGGTCACCACCCTCGGCCTGTTCGGCGTCTCCGGACTCGCGGGCGCCCTGTACCTGACCATCCCCCATCTGGGCCCGGGGCACGGCTACCCGCTCGCCGCGATCGCCTGCACCGCGCTGCTCGCGCTGACCCTGACGGGACGGCTTCCCGCGCGCACCCCGGCCGCGCACGCCCCTCGCGCCGCCGCCCCGCTCCCGCACCGCCGCTCGGGTCTGCTGCTCGCCGGAGCCCTGCTCTTCTGGTCCCTGGCACAGAACTCCCTGTGGGGGGTGAGCGGCCGGATAGGTCTGACCCAGGCCGGGCTCTCCGAGGTCGAGGTCGGCGCGGTGTTCGCGGTGGCGCTCGGCGCAGGACTGCTCGGGACCCTCGGCGCGGGCGCCCTCGGCCCCCGGCTCGGCCGGGCGCTGCCGATCGGTCTGGGCACGGCCCTGATAGCCGGCTGCATCGCGCTGAGCGCGGCGGCCACCGATCTGACGTCCTTCGCTTCGGGCGAGATCGCCTGGAACGCGCTGTACCCGGTCGTGCTCTCGTACGTGCTCGGCCTCGCCGCGTCCATGGACCCGCGCGGCCGGTGGGCGGTCCTCGTCGGGTCCGCCTCCTCGCTCGGCACGGCGTGCGGCCCGCTCACCGGCAGCCTGCTCTCCGCGCGGGAGGGCTATCCGGCGATGGGGACCGTCCTGGCGGCGGGCCTGCTGCTGATCGGCGTCCCGATGACGCTCGTGGCCCTGCGCACACGGCCCGCCACCCGGATTCCCGTCGTGGAGATCGCCGTGCCGGAGATCCCTGTGCCGGAGATTCCCGTCGTCGGGATCCCGCTGGAGGGCGTGCCCGCGCAGCGGAAGGCGTACGGGACCGCGGGGCCCCGGCCCACGGCGGCCGCGCCGGCGCTCGGACCCGTGGGCGCCTGACTCCCGCGAGCGCCCGCCCGCCCATCGGAGGGGAGGGTGGGCGGGCGCTCGACGGGCTACGGGGCTACGGGGCTACGGGGCTACGGGGCTACGGGAACTCGTACGCCTCGACCTCGGCGATGTACCGCGCCCGCCGCTCCTCGTCGTGCTCCAGGAAGGACGCCTCGAACGAGTTGCGCGCCAGCTCCCGTAGCCGCTCCTCGCCGAGCCCGAGGGCCTCGCGCACCGCGCCGAAGTTGTCCCCGGCGTACCCGCCGAAGTAGGCCGGGTCGTCGGAGTTGACCGTGCACAGCAGACCGGCGTCCATCATGGCGGGCAGCGGGTGCTCCGCCAGGACGTCCACGGCGCGCAGCCGCACGTTCGACAGCGGGCACAGGGTCAGCGGGACCCGCTCGCGGACCAGCCGCTCGACGAGCTCGGGGTCCTCCATGCAGCGCAGCCCGTGGTCGACGCGCTCGACGCCGAGGATGTCCAGGGCCTCGGTGATGTACGCGGGCGGCCCCTCCTCCCCTGCGTGCGCGACGCGCCGCAGACCCAGCCCGGCGGCGGCCTCGTACACCGCGCGGAACTTGACGGGCGGGTGGCCGACCTCGGCGGAGTCCAGGCCGACGCCCGTGATCCGGTCGAGGTAGGGCTTCGCGGCCTCCAGGGTGTCCATGGCGGACTCGGCGGACTCGTCGCGCAGGAAGCACATGATCAGCTGGGTGGAGACGCCGTGGGTCTCCTCGCTGCGCCCGAGCGCCCGCCACAGCCCCTCGACGACGGTCCCCATCGGCACGCCCCGGGCGATGTGCGCCTGCGGGTCGAAGAAGATCTCCGCGTGCCGTACGCCCTGCGCCGCGGCGCGGGCGAGATAGGCGTCGGCAAGATCGGCGAAGTCCGCTTCGGTCCGCAAGACGGCCATGAGTTCGTAGTACAGGTTCAGGAAGGTCTGGAGGTCGTCGAAGAGGTACGCCTTGCGCAGGTCCTCGGTGTCCGCGTACGGCAGGGTGACGCCGTTGCGCGCCGCGAGGGCGAAGGCCAGCTCGGGTTCGAGGGTGCCTTCGATGTGGAGGTGCAGTTCAGCCTTGGGGAGGGACATCGAAGCATCGTACGGTTCCTCCCCCGACGTACCGAAAACGGCACCTTCCCGGCACCGGACGTCCCAGGCGTCGGGCGCCGGCACCGGACATGCCCGGCGTCGGGCGTCCCTGGTAACCGGACCCGGAACCGGCACCGGGCGTCACGGCCCCCGTCCGCCGTGTCCTCAGTGCCGCTTCGGGACCGGCACCCTCACCAGGTCCTGCGCCACCGTCAGTTCCCCGTCGAACCCCGCCGCGCGGGCCTCGCGCTCGAACTCCCCGGCGTCGGGGTAGCGCTGGCTGAAGTGGGTGAGCACGAGGTGCCGCACCCCCGCCTCCTTGGCCACCCGGCCGGCCTGGCCGGCCGTCAGATGGCCGTGGTCGGCCGCCAGCTTGTGGTCGCCGTCGAGGAACGTCGACTCGATGACCAGCAGGTCGCAGCCCTCGGCGAGCGCGTCCACGCCCTCGCACAGCCGGGTGTCCATGACGAACGCGAACTTCTGTCCCGGCCGGACCTCGCTGACGTCGTCCAGCGTGACGCCCCGCAGGGAGCCGTCCCGTTGCAGCACCCCGACGTCGGGCCCCTTGATGCCGTGCCGGGCGAGCAGCTCCGGCAGCATCCGCCGGCCGTCCGGCTCGACCAGCCGGTAGCCGAAGGACTCGACGGGGTGCGAGAGCCTGCGGGCCTCCAGGGTGTAGGCGGGGGTCGTCGCGAGGACGCCGTCGTCCGCGACCGGCGCCTCGGTCAGCGGCACGGTCTCGCGGTAGGCGGTGGCGTACCGCAGCCGCTCGAAGAAGTGCGCCCCGGAGAGCGGGTAGTGCGCGGTCACCTCGTGCGGTACGCGGTCGAGGTTGATGCGCTGGATCACCCCGCCGAGTCCGAGCGCGTGGTCGCCGTGGAAGTGGGTGACGCAGATGCGGTTCAGGTCGTGCGCGGCGACCCCGGCGCGCAGCATCTGGCGCTGGGTGCCCTCTCCGGGGTCGAAGAGGAGACCCTCGCCGTCCCAGCGCAGCAGATAGCCGTTGTGGTTGCGGTGCCGGGTCGGAACCTGGCTGGCGGTGCCGAGGACCACCAGTTCACGTGCGGACAAGGCCGGCTATCCCGGCGGCCACTGCATGCCGCGTCCGCCCAGGAGATGGGCGTGCGCGTGGAACACGGTCTGGCCGGCGCCGCTGCCCGTGTTGAACACGACGCGGTAGCTCTCCAGCTTCTCCTCGGCCGCGACCTCGCCGGCCTCGCGCAGGACGTCCGCCGCGACGGCGGGCTCGGCGGCGGCCAGGGACGCGGCGTCGGGGTAGTGCAGCTTGGGAATGATCAGGATGTGCGTGGGTGCCTGCGGGTTGATGTCGCGGAACGCCACGGTCGTGTCGCTCTCGCGCACCAGCGTCGCCGGGATCTGCCCCGCCACGATCTTGCAGAACAGGCAGTCGTCCTGCGGTTCCCCGCCCGCGTCCCGCCCCGGCTCCTGCGCCATGCGTGTGCCTCCTCACGCCAGCCGATCATCTGCCGCTCCGCATGCTAGCCGCCCGGCGGGCCGGACGGCTCGTGCGCGGCTCGCGCCACCGCCGTCCGCCCGCCGGGACACGGTCACAACGGCGGCAGCGCGGGGGCGGTCTTCGCCGGGTTCTCCTCCAGCGCGGCCAGCGCGATCCTGATCGCCTCGTCGAGCTGGGTGTCACGCCCGGCCGCGTGGTCCTGCGGCGCCTGGACGACCTCGACGTCGGGATCCACGCCGTGGTTCTCCACGTTCCACTCGTAACCCTCCATCCAGAAGGCGTACTTGGGCTGGGTGACGCTGGTGCCGTCGACGAGGCGGTAGCGGCTGTCGATGCCGATGACACCGCCCCAGGTGCGGGTGCCGACCACGGGTCCGATGCCGAGCGCCTTGATCGCCGCGTTGACGATGTCGCCGTCGGAACCGGAGAACTCGTTGGCGACGGCGACGACGGGACCGCGCGGGGCGTCCTCCGGGTAGCTGTAGGCGCGCAGTCCGCGGGGCAGGTCCCAGCCGACGATCCGCCGGGCGAGCTTCTCCACGACGAGCTGCGATGTGTGGCCGCCCCGGTTCTCGCGGACGTCCACGACCAGGCCCTCCCTGGCCACCTCGACCCGCAGGTCGCGGTGGAGCTGCGCCCACCCGGCGCCGACCATGTCGGGCACGTGCAGATAGCCGAGGCGCCCGCCGGACCGCTCGTGGACGTGGGCACGCCGGTCGGCGACCCACGCGTGGTAGCGCAGCGGCTCCTCGTCGGCGAGCGGTACGACGACCGCGTGGCGCGGATCGCCGCCGCCGGAGGGCGAGATCGTCAGCTCGACCGGACTGCCCGCCGTGCCGACGAGCAGCGGCGCGGGTCCGGCCACCGGGTCCACGGGCCTGCCGCCGACCGCGACGATCGCGTCCCCGGCGCGCACCGCGACGCCGGGCGCGGCGAGCGGGGCCCGCGCGTCGGGGTCGGAGGTCTCCGAGGGGAGGACCCGGTCGATGCGCCAACTGCCGTCCTCGTGACGGGAGATGTCCGCGCCGAGGAGTCCCTGCGCCCGGTCGCCGCCGCCCCGGCCGCCGCGCGGGGTGACGTACGCGTGCGAGGTGCCGAGTTCGCCCTGCACCTCCCACAGCAGGTCGACCAGGTCGTCGTGGGTGGCGACCCGGTCCAGGACCGGCCGGTAGCGGTCGAGGACGCCGTCCCAGTCGACGCCGCCGAGGTCCGGCCGCCAGAAGTTGTCCCGCATGAGGCGGCCCGTCTCGTCGTACATCTGGCGCCACTCGGCGGCCGGGTCGACGCTCTGGCGCACCCGCGAGAGGTCGACGGTGATGTTCGTGTCGCTCTCGTCGTCGTTCGAGGCGCGCCGGTCGCTGGGGACGACCTTGAGCTTTCCGTCGGTCCACAGCAGGACCCGCTTGCCGTCGCCGGTGACGGTGAAGTGGTCGGCGTCGGTGGCGAGATGCTCGATGCGCTGCTGGGCGAGGTCGTAGCGTTCCAGTTCGGTCTTCGGGTCCGGGTCGTCCGGGGTGGCGCGGGAGGAGCCGAGGACGCCGCGCAACGGGTGGCGCAGCCACAGCAGTCCGTCCTTGGCGGCGCGCAGCGTGGAGTAGCGGGCGGCCTCGACGGGGAACGGCACGATCCGGTCGGCGAGTCCGTCCAGGTCGATACGGGTGCTGGGGGCGCCCTCGCTGTCGGGCGTCTCGTCCTTGTCGGGGGCCTCGAAGGGTCTGCCGTGCCGCTGCGGTCCGAAGGGGGACGGGGTCGTGGCGGCCAGGGTGATCAGATACGGCCGGGATCCGCCGACGAAGGCCAGGTCGAAGACGTGCTCGTCGTAGACGGGGTCGAAGGCGCGGGCCGACAGGAACGCGAGGTGCTTGCCGTCGAGGGTGAAGGCGGGTGCGTAGTCCCGGAAGCGCAGCGGGGTCGCCTCGGTGACCGACAGGTCGGTGGTGTTGGCGAGCTTGAGGTGGCGCAGCGGGCGGGGGCCGGGGTGGGACCAGGCGAGCCAGGCCGAGTCGGGCGAGAAGACGAGTCCGGTGACCTCGCCGTCCTCGCTGCGGTCGACCTCGCGGACCTCGCCGCTCTCGCGCTCGACGAGCAGCACGCGCCCGTCGTGCGAGGCGACGGCGACGCGGCTTCCGTCGGGTGCCACGGCGAGGCCGAGGACGCGGCCGAGCGCGCCGGCGGCGAGCCGTCGCGGGGTGGCTCCGGGGGCGACTCCGGTGGCGGGGGCGAATTCGAGGGCGTCGTCGCCCTCGGCGTCGGTCACCCACACCACGTGTTCCTCGCCCTCGGCGCGGAAGGTGCGGGGCAGCCGGGCGCGGACGCCCGGTTCCGCGGCGAGGGCGCGGGTGGGTCCCGAGCGGTGGGTGACCCAGTGGACGGCTCCGCGCACGGAGACCGCGCTGCCGCGTCCGGTGTGGTCGGGGGCGGCTGCGGAGAACCAGCGCGCGGCGCTCACGGGGTAGGGCTGCTGGTCGACGCGCTGGCCGCCGAGCCGGATGCCGGGGCGGCGCGGCTCGGCGCCGTCGAGGTCGTCCAGGAGCCACAGTTCACCGGCGGACGTGTACACCACGCGGGTGCCGTCGGTGGCCGCGTGTCGGGCGTAGAAGCCTCCCAGCGGGGTGTGGCGGCGCAGGTCGGAGCCGTCGGCGAGGGAGGAGTACAGGGCGCCGACGCCTTCGTGGTCCGAGAGGAAGGCGATCCGTTCGCCGACCCAGAGGGGGTGTTCGAGGTTGCCGTCGATGTCCTCGTGCAGCCGGACGAACTCGCCGTCGCCGTCCCGGTCGATCCACAGCTTGCCCGCCGTGCCGCCCCGGTAGCGCTTCCACCAGGCGGCCTCGCGTCCCATCGGGGCGGACAGCAGGACGACGCCGCCCTCTCCGGTGGCGACGTCGCCGACGGGCCCGTACGGCAGGGTCGTCGCGGGACCGCCGTCGAGCGGAACGGCGCGGGCCCAGGTGCGGCGCAGGCTGGCCTGGCCGTGGGTGCTCAGGGCGAGCACCTGGCCGTCGGCGGTCCAGCCGCGTACCTGGGTCTTGACGCTGCCCCAGTACGTCAGCCGTTTCGCGGGCCCGCCGTCCAGGGAGGCGGCGTGGACCTCAGGGGCTCCGTCACGCGTCGACGTCCAGGCGACGGTGGTGCCGTCCGGGGAGATGCGCGGATGGCTGACCGGTACGTTGTCGGCGCTGACCCGCCAGGCGCGGCCGCCGCCGTCGAGCGGCGCGGCCCAGATGTCGTCCTCGGCCGTGAAGACGGCCAACTCGCCGTGCAGATGCGGAAACCGGATGTACGCGGAGGCTGCGGACTCAGTCACCCGGTCACCCTATGCAGCGCACGCGCGGCCCGACAGGGGTTTGGATCCCTTGATCCGTGTACGACCCGGCAGGTCACTTGCCCTGCGAGGGCCAGCAGGTGGGATCGCCCTTGCACCACATCGTCTTCGTCACCGTGACGGTGACGGTGGGGTTGGGCCCGCCGTACGTGGGGTGGTAGGTGACCGGCGCGGTGGGTCCCGTGGTGCAGTCGCCGAGGCCCTTCACCCGGAAGACCTGCCGGCCGCCGACGGTGGCGCGCAGATCCCCGCGTACACAGGCGCCGTTGACGGCACGGGTGACCCTGCCCTTGACGACGATGGCGCGGCCGTCGCCCGTCTTTCCCCGGCAGTCGACGGTGGCCACGGTGTTCTCGCCCGGCGAGGACGCCTTTCCCGACGCGGACGCCCCGCCCACGTTGCCCACGCGGGCCGTGCAGGTGAGCCAACTCACGTCCACGTGCTGCCGTTTGAGTTCCTTGGTCGCCGTCTGGTCGGTCGTGTAGGCGACGGTCGCCGTGCTGAGTCCGTCCACGGGCCGGCACCCGGTCACCGCGAACACTCCGGCCGCGCCCAGTCCGAGGGCCATCACGGCCCGCCCGCGCCTCGTCCGGCGCCTGGAATACCTCGAAGCCCCCATGGACGGCAGCGTGCCACCGCACGGCGGAGCGCGGTAGACCGCATGCGGCCATCGGGGGCACAACCACCCGAAGGAGTTGCCGTCAGCCGAGCATCAGCAGCCATTCCTGGAGTTCCACCAGGTTGCCCTCGGGGTCCTTGAGATGGGCGACCCGCATGCGGTCCGTCATCGGTGCCGGGCCGTGCAGCAGGGTGGCGCCGCGCGAGACGACCTGTTCGCAGTAGACGTCCAGGTCGTCCACCCGCAGCACGACCAGCGACCGGTGCCCGGTCACGGTGTCGCCGAGCTCTCCGAGGATCTCGGTCATCATGGCGCGGTCCTGGAGGGCGATGCCCGCCGATCCGATGACGGGACTGAACTTCTCGTACGGGCCCTCGGCCGCGCCCGACTGGGGCTTGAGGCCGAGGACTTCGGAGTAGAAGCGGTAGCAGGCGGCGAAGTCGGAGACGAGCAGTCGTACCTGAGCGAGTTCCATGGATTCCCCGGTGGAGTGCGGTCGGTGGGGCCGGTCCCGAGGGCGGCGGTCAGGACCAGCGGCCGGTGCGGGCCAGCAGCAGGGCCGTGGCCACCGTCCCGGCCGTCGAGGTGCGCAGCACGGTGCGCCCCAGGTGGAAGGTCCGCGCGCCGGCCTCGGTGAAGAGCGCGACCTCCTCGGCGGAGATCCCGCCCTCGGGCCCGACCACGAGGACGATCTCCCCGGATGCGGGCAGCGCGGCGGTCGCGAAGGGCTCGGTGCCCAGGGCGGTGTCCTCGTGGAGCACGGCGGCCAGGTCGGCTTTGGCGAGAAGTGCGGCAACCTGCTTGGTCGTCATCGCGTCCGCGACCTCGGGGAAGCGAGCCCGGCGGGACTGCTTGCCGGCCTCCCGGGCGGTGGCCCGCCACTTGGCGAGCGCCTTCAGGCCCCGCTCGCCCTTCCACTGCGTGATGCAGCGGGAGGCGGCCCAGGGGACGATCGCGTCGACGCCGGTCTCGGTCATGGTCTCGACGGCCAGCTCGCCCCGGTCGCCCTTGGGCAGCGCCTGTACGACCGTGATGCGCGGCTCCTCGGCCGCCTCCTCGGTGACCGCGCCCATCCGTACGATCAGCCGGTCCTTGCCCTCGGTGGCGAGGACCACGCAGTCCGCCCGGCGCCCGGCCCCGTCGGTGAGCACCACGTCCTCGCCGCTGTGCAGCCGTTTCACGGAGACGGCGTGCCGCCCCTCGCTTCCGTCGAGGACATGACGTCCCTCGCCGTCCGTGTCGAAGTGCTCGACCAGGAACACCGGTGCCGTCATCGGGGCGCACCCTCTTCCGGGATCTCGGCGGCGGCCGACAACGCTGTCTCGGCGGCCGTGATTTCTGCGTTCAGTAGCTCCACCAGCTGCCCGGCGGGCAGGTCACGCGCCATGCGGTGGCCCTGCCCCGCCCACAGTGCCATGCCCTGGGCGTCGCCCGCCTTCGCGGCCGCCTTGCGCAGCGGCAGCGTCAGATGGTGGATCTCGGGGTAGGCGGCCGGGGCGTACGGGCCGTGCTCGCGCATGAAGCGGTTGGCCAGCGCGCGTGCCGGACGTCCGGTGAAGGCGCGGGTCAGCTCCGTGCGTACGTACAGGGGGTCGGTCAGCGCCTGCTTGTGCACGGCGCTCGCCCCGGACTCGGGGGTGGCGAGGAAGGCCGTGCCGAGCTGGGCCGCGTTCGCGCCCGCGGCGAGGACGGCAGCGATCTGGCTGCCGCGCATGAGACCGCCCGCCGCGACGACCGGGATGCCCACGGTCTCGCGGGTCCGCGCGACCAGGGTGAGCAGGCCGACGCCCGTGCCGTCCGTCTCCGGGTTGTCCCGGTGGGTGCCCTGGTGCCCGCCGGCCTCGATGCCCTGCACGATCACCGCGTCGGCGCCGGCCCGCTGCACGGCCAGGGCCTCCTCGGCGGTGGTGGCGGTGACCAGGGTGAGGGTGCCGGCGCGGCGCAGCGACTCCAGCACCTCCGGCTTGGGGACACCGAAGTGGAAGGAGACGGCCGCCACCGGGTTGTCGAGGAGGACGGCGAGTTTGGCGTCGTAGCCGTCGTCGCGGCCGCTGTCCGGATCACCGAGTTCGGTCTCGTACCAGGCGGCCTCGCCTGCCAGCTGGTGGGCGTACACCTCGACCGAGGCCGCGTCCGCGTGCTCGGGCTGCGGGAGGAAGAGGTTGACGCCGAAGGGACGGCCGGTCAGCCCGCGCAGCTGCTTGATCTCCTGGTACATGCCGTCGGCGGTCTTGTACCCGGCGGCGAGGAAGCCCAGCCCGCCGGCCTCGGACACGGCGGCCGCGAGCTGCGGGACGGAGACGCCGCCCGCCATGGGGGCCTGCACGATCGGGTGAGGGAAGAGATCGGTCAGCGCGGTGGACATGACGGCATGTTGTCACGTCCCCCGGGCAAGTCCGAATCCGGTCGTGCGTCCGGATTCCGGTCCTCGGAGCGAAGGGCGCGGGGGGGTTTCCCGCCCCGCGCCCCGCGTTCGTCACCGGCCGTTGAAGGCGTCCTTCAGACGGGAGAAGAGCCCCTGCTGGCCGGGCTGGAACTGGCCCGTGGGCCGCTCCTCGCCGCGCATCTGCGCCAGCTCGCGCAGCACCCGCTCCTGCTCGGGGTCGAGCTTGGTCGGCGTCATGACCTCGACGTGCACGATGAGGTCGCCGCGGCCGCCGCCCCGCAGATGCGTGACGCCCCGGCCGTGCAGCGGGATCGACTGGCCGGACTGCGTGCCCGGACGGATGTCGACCTCCTCCATGCCGTCGAGGGTCTCCAGCGGCACCTTGGTGCCGAGGGCCGCCGCCGTCATGGGGATGGTGACCGTGCAGTGCAGGTCGTCGCCGCGCCGCTGGAAGGTCGAGTGCGGCAGCTCGTGGATCTCGACGTACAGGTCGCCTGCGGGGCCGCCGCCGGGGCCGACCTCGCCCTCGCCCGCGAGCTGGATGCGGGTGCCGTTGTCCACACCGGCCGGGATCTTGACCGTGAGGGTGCGGCGGGAGCGGACCCGGCCGTCGCCCGCGCACTCGTGGCACGGGGTCGGGACGACGGTGCCGAAGCCCTGGCACTGCGGACACGGCCGCGAGGTCATGACCTGGCCGAGGAAGGACCTCGTCACCTGGGACACCTCGCCGCGGCCGCGGCACATGTCACAGGTCTGCGCCGCGGTGCCGGGGGCCGCGCCCTCGCCGTTGCAGGTGCCGCAGACGACGGCCGTGTCGACCTGGATGTCCTTCGTGGTGCCGAAGGCCGCCTCGTCGAGCTCGATCTCCAGCCGGATCATGGCGTCCTGGCCGCGGCGGGTGCGCGAGCGCGGTCCGCGCTGCGACGCCGTGCCGAAGAAGGCGTCCATGATGTCGGAGAAGTTCCCGAAGCCGCCCTGGCCGAAGCCGCCGGCGCCACCGCCGCCCTGCTGGGACAGCGGGTCGCCGCCGAGGTCGTAGACCTGCTTCTTCTGCGGGTCCGACAACACCTCGTACGCGGCGTTGATCTCTTTGAACCGCTCCTGCGTCTTCGGATCGGGATTGACGTCCGGGTGCAGCTCGCGAGCGAGCCTCCGGAACGCCTTCTTGATCTCGTCCTGGGACGCGTCGCGGCGCACGCCGAGTACGGCGTAGTAGTCCGTGGCCACTTACGACTCCGCCAGGATCTGTCCGACGTACCGTGCCACCGCTCGTACCGCTCCCATCGTTCCCGGGTAATCCATGCGGGTCGGGCCGACCACGCCGAGTTTGGCTACTGCCTCGCCGCCCGAACCGTAGCCGACGGAGACCACGGACGTGGAGTTGAGTCCCTCGTAAGCGTTCTCGTGCCCGATTCGCACGGTCATGCTCGAATCCCCGGCCTCTCCAAGCAACTTGAGGAGCACGACCTGCTCCTCCAGCGCTTCGAGCACCGGCCGGATGGTGAGAGGGAAGTCATGTCCGAAGCGCGTGAGATTGGCGGTACCGCCGATCATCAGCCGCTCCTCGGTCTCCTCGACGAGTGTCTCCAGCAGAGTGGAGAGCACCGTCGAGACCGTACCCCGGTCCTCCGCCTCGAAGGCGTCCGGGAGGTCCTGGACGAGCTGCGGGACGTCCGCGAAGGGGCGTCCCGCGACCCGGCTGTTGAGCCGGGCCCGCAGGTCCGCCAGCGAGGTCTCGCCGAACGGCGCCGGGCAGTTGATCATGCGCTGCTCGACCCGGCCGGTGTCCGTGATCAGCACGAGCATCACCCGCGCGGGGGCCATGGAGAGCAGCTCCACGTGCCGCACGGTCGAGCGGGTCAGCGAGGGGTACTGCACGACGGCGACCTGCCGGGTGAGCTGCGCGAGCAGCCGCACCGTCCGTCCGACGACGTCGTCCAGGTCGACCGCGCCGTCCAGGAAGTTCTGGATGGCACGGCGCTCGGGCGCGGTCATCGGCTTGACGCCGGCGAGCTTGTCGACGAACAGGCGGTAGCCCTTGTCGGTGGGGATGCGCCCGGCGCTGGTGTGCGGCTGGGCGATGTACCCCTCGTCCTCCAGGACCGCCATGTCGTTGCGGACGGTCGCGGGCGAGACGCCGAGGCGGTGCCGCTCGGTGAGCGCCTTGGAGCCGACCGGCTCCTCGGTGCCCACGTAGTCCTGGACGATGGCGCGCAGCACCTCGAGCCTGCGTTCGCTGAGCATCGCGCACCTCCAGAAGTCGACTCGGTGGTCTTCGTGGCCTTCGTGGCTTTCGCCTGGCACTCAGCGCACGCGAGTGCCAACGTTCCCCGGCCCAGTGTACGGCGGTCGGGCACGACCCGGGCAAGGGCGGGCCTGCGATGTCGTGCACGGCGCCCCGTCACCGTTAGCGTCGCCGCATGAGGCTGACTTGGGAAGAGCTCGGGTGGGAAAGGGTGGCGCCCGGGGTCGGGCGGCGGCGTCTTCCGGACTGGGACTGCACGGCCGGGCTCGTCGTCGGCGCGGGGGCGGCGCTGATGATCGACGCCGGGTCGAGCCTCGCGGAGGGCGCCCGGCTGCGCGCCGAGGCGCGGGCCCTCAGCGGCGCGCGTGTGACGCATGTCGCGCTCACCCACCCTCATTTCGACCATGTCTTCGGCGCGGCCGCCTTCGCCGGCGTGGAGATCTTCGCCGCCGACGGCTCGCCCGAGGTGTACGGACGCGGCCGCGAGGAGCTGTGCGCGGACGCGGTGCGCAACGGTCTCGACCCGCGGGCGGCTCAGGAGGCCGCCGACACCCTCGTACGCCCGCGGCGGCTCGTCCGGGGCACCTGGGATCTGGACCTCGGAGGCGGCGTCGAGGTCCGGCTGGTGCGCACGGGTGAGGGCCACACCGGCCACGACCTCGTGGTCGTCGTGCCGGGCGACCCCGCGGTGGTGTTCTGCGGCGACCTGGTCGAGGAGTCGGGAGAGCCGCAGGCGGGCCCCGACGCCGTACCCTCGCGCTGGCCGGCGGCGCTCGACCGGCTGCTCGCGCTGGGCGGCGAGGACGCGCTGTACGTCCCCGGGCACGGGGCGGTGGTGGACGCGGCGTTCGTACGGACCCAACGGGACGCCCTGGCCCGGCGTTTCGGCGTGTCGCTGTGAGCCCCGGCGGGCTTCTCCTATCGTCATCCGAATGCGCCAGTACTCTCCGGACCTGACCCCGCCCTGGAAGAAGCCCCGGTCCGTGCCCGAGGTCCCGGCGGACCCGGGACTGGTCGTCGAGGAGCCCGGCACCGGCTTCTGCGGCGCGGTGATCCGCTGCGAGGCGGGCACGGTGACCCTGGAGGACCGCTTCGGCAAGCACCGGGTGTTCCCGCTGGAGCCGCGCGGCTTCCTGCTGGAGGGCAAGGTCGTGACCCTGGTCCGGCCCGCCGCGGCGGCACCGGTCCGCCCCAGCCGCACGGCGTCCGGATCGGTGGCGGTGCCCGGCGCCCGCGCCCGGGTGGCGCGCGCCGGGCGCATCTATGTCGAGGGGCGCCACGACGCCGAACTGGTCGAGCGGGTCTGGGGCGACGACCTGCGCGTCGAGGGGGTCGTCGTGGAGTACCTGGAGGGTGTCGACGACCTCCCGGCGGTGGTCGACGCGTTCGCCCCGGGCCCGGACGCCCGGCTCGGCGTCCTCGTGGACCACCTGGTCCCGGGTTCGAAGGAGTCCCGGATCGCGGAGGCGGTCACGAGCGAGCACGCCCTGGTGCTCGGCCACCCGTACATCGACGTGTGGGAGGCCGTGAAGCCGTCCTCGGTCGGCATCGCGTCCTGGCCCCGGGTCCCGCGCGGCCAGGACTGGAAGACGGGTGTGTGCCGGGCCCTGGGCTGGCCGGACAACACCGGCGCGGCCTGGCAGCGCATCCTGTCCGGGGTCCGCTCCTACAAGGACCTGGAACCCGCCCTCCTGGGCCGTGTGGAGGAACTGATCGACTTCGTCACCGCCCCGGAGTGACCGGGCGCTGCTTCGGTGCCGCGCCCGGCCCGGGCGGTCCTCAGTCCACCAGGTCCCGGACGACGGCGTCCGCGAGGAGGCGGCCCCGGAGGGTGAGGACGGCGCGGCCCGCGTCGTACGGTCCGGCTTCGAGGAGGCCCTCGGACAGCGCGCGGCGGGAGGCCGCGAGGCCCTCGGGGCGGAGCAGGGAGAGCGGGCAGCCCTCGCGCAGCCGCAGTTCGAGGAGGATCCGCTCGACCCGGCGGTCCTCCTCGGTCAGGAGTTCACGGCCGGCCCCCGGGGAGCGGCCCTCGGCCAGGGCCGCCGCGTACGCCCCCGGATGCTTCACGTTCCACCAGCGAACGCCGCCCACGTGGCTGTGCGCGCCGGGGCCCGCGCCCCACCAGTCGGCGCCCCGCCAGTAGAGCTCGTTGTGCAGACAGCGGCTTCCCGGCGAGCCGGCGGTCGCCCAGTTCGACACCTCGTACCAGTCGAAGCCCGCCGCCGACATCACCTCGTCCGCGATGAGATAGCGGTCCGCGTGCACGTCGTCGTCCGTCATCGGGACCTCGCCGCGGCGGATGCGGCGCGCCAGCTGCGTGCCCTCCTCGACGATCAGCGCGTACGCGGAGATGTGGTCGGGGCCCGCGCCGAGGGCCGCCTCCAGCGAGGCCCGCCAGTCGTCGTCCGACTCTCCCGGCGTGCCGTAGATCAGGTCCAGGTTCACATGTGCGAATCCGGCCGCGCGGGCCTCGGCGACGCAGGCCTCGGGACGGCCCGGGGTGTGGGTGCGGTCGAGCACCTTCAGGACGTGCTGCCGGGCGCTCTGCATGCCGAAGGAGATCCGGTTGAAGCCCCCGGCGCGCAGGGTCGCGAGGTACTCGGGGCCGACCGACTCGGGGTTCGCCTCCGTCGTGACCTCCGCGTCGTCCGCGAGCCCGAACTCGTCCCGGATCGCGCCCAGCATCCGTACGAGATCGTCGGCGGCCAGCAGCGTGGGCGTACCGCCTCCGACGAAGACCGTGCGGACCGGGCGGGGGTCGTCGCCGAGGACCTTGCGGGCGAGCCGGATCTCGTCGGTCAGCGTGTCCGCGTAGTTGTCCCGGGAGGCGAGCACACCGCCGCTGCCCCGCAGCTCGGTCGCCGTGTAGGTGTTGAAGTCGCAGTAGCCGCAGCGGGTCGCGCAGTACGGGACGTGGAGGTAGAACCCGAGGGGTCGCTCGGCGGCCCCGGCCAGGGCGTGCGCGGGCAGCGCCCCGTCGCCGGGGACGGGCTCGCCGTCGGGAAGTGCGGAAGGCATGCGTTCCATTGTCCAGCACCGGCGGGGTCCGGCGGCCCCGCTCCGGGTGAGCCCCGTTACTCCGCCTGCAACACCAGCAGGGCCATGTCGTCCTCCGGCGGGCGGGGGCCGAACGCGTGGACCAGCGCGCGGATCCGTTCCGCGATCAGCTCGGCGCTCAGACCGGCGCAGCCGGCGAGGGCGTGCGCGAGACCGTCGTCGTCGTCGAACTGGCGGGATCCGTCGCGCCGCTCCGTCACCCCGTCGGTAACGCACAGGAGGGTGTCGCCGGGGTACAGCTCGAAGGTCTCGGAGGTGTATTCGGGGTCCTCGAAGACGCCCAGCAGGGTCTGCGGCCCGGCCATCTCCCGCACCGCGCCGTCGGGGCCCAGCAGCAGCGGCAGCGGGTGTCCGGCCGAGGCGAGCGTGCAGCGCACCCCGCCTTCGAAGGGGACCAGCTCGCCGTAGAGCATGGAAAGGAAACGTGTCTGCGGGCCGAGGTCGCTGCCGAGCCCGGGTCCGCCCGCGGCCACGAGCGCGCGGGCCGCCGCGTCCGCGGCCTCCGTCGCGTCGTCGAGGAGGAGCTGGTTGAGTCGGTCGAGGACGTCCGCGACGTCGTAGCCCTCGCGGGCCAGCAGCCGCAGCCAGGGCCGGGCCAGACCGATCACGACCGCGGCCTCGGGGCCCTTGCCCTGGACGTCGCCGACCGCGAAGCACCAGCGCCCGTCACCGGCAGGGAACACGTCGTAGAAGTCACCGCTCGGCCCGCCCTTGTCGAGCGGTTCGTAGACGAGGGCGCTGCGCACCCCGGGGATCTCGGCGACCGCGCCCGGCAGCAGCCCGCGCTGGAGGACCCGGCTGATGGTGGCCTGGCGCGCGTACTGCCGGGCCGCTCCGATGGCCAGGGCGATCCTGCGGCTGAGGTCCTCGACGAGTCCGGTGACCTCGTCGGGGAAGTCGGGCGGCCCCGCCCTGCCGATGACGAGCGTGCCCAGCGGCCTGCCGCCCGCGATCAGCCGGTACGCCAGGGCCGCCCCGCTCGCCCCGCGGGCGCCCAGCACCTCGCCCGGCCAGGGCACCGGGACGGCGCGGGAGCGCACCGCGTCGGGCAGCCGCGGCGGGTCCTTCTCCAGGGCGTGGCGCAGCCCCTCGATGAGGTTCTCGCTGCCGTGCCAGACGCGGGCGAGACGGGGTCCGAGCGCGAGCCCGAGGCCACCGGCCCGGTCGGTGGCCTCGTCCTCGAGCCATACGGCGCACCAGTCGGCGAGGCGCGGGACGAGGAGCTGCCCGGCCAGCGCGGCGACCAGGTCCTCGTCGAGCTGCCCGGCGAGCAGGTCCGAGGCCTCGGCGAGGAAGGAGAGGGCACCGCGGTCGAGCCAGTCGTGTCCGCGGGCGGTGCTCCGGCCGGCTCCGGAGGCGGACACGACGCCGTACGCCGCGCCGCCCGCCGGTGTCCCGCGCCCCTCGGTGTAGGCGGTGGCCCCGGTCCGTCCGGACCCGTCCCCGGGACCCGCGAGACCGCCGACACCCGCGAACCCGTCCGCTTCCGCGAACCCGCCGACACCGTCGAACCCGCCGGTTCCCTCGACCCCGTCCGCCCCCGCCGATCCGCCGGCGCCCGCGAACCTGTCCGCTTCCTCGAACCTGCCCGCCTCCGGGAAGCCGCTCGTCCCCCGGAACCCGTCCGCCCCCGTGAAGCCGCCCGGTTCCGGGAGTCCTTCCGTGTCGTCGAAGCGGACCGGACGGCGCGCGGCGCCCGTGTCCGCGAAGACGTCCGAGGCGGGCAGGGCGCCGGCGGTCCCGTCGACCAGCAGCCTCGACCACACCGTCTTGACGCCCGGACGATAGGTGATCCCCCATGCCTCGGAGAGCGCGGAGACGAGGCGCAGGCCCCGCCCGTACTCCGGTGTCCCGTACAGCGGTTCGGCACCGTCCT
The DNA here is from genome assembly GCF_037940415.1 of Streptomyces sp. f51. NCBI lineage: Bacteria > Bacillati > Actinomycetota > Actinomycetes > Kitasatosporales > Streptomycetaceae > Streptomyces > Streptomyces sp. f51. Next base: position 2,326,255 of record NZ_CP149798.1, read on the forward strand.
CCCGTATGGCACGCGAGGGATGGTGGTCGGAGACCTCGACGACCAGGGTGCCCGGAGGCCCGTCGGCCGGGCTGTTCTCCAGGCGGCACAGCAGCTCGACGTCGGTGCCCGCGTGCACGACCGCGTTGGTGACCAGCTCGCTCACCACCACGACCGCATCCCCGGTGAGCCGGTCGTCGATGATCCCGGCACCGGGCAGGGCCGCCTCGGTCCAGCTCAGGAGCGTGTCCCGGAGGAACCGGCGCGCGGCGGCGGGGGCGAGCGGAGTGCCCGGCAGCGAGGTGCGTGAGACGACGTCCCGGCCCGCGCCGTGGTGCGCGAGCGTGTCCGGTGCGCACGCCGTGGACTCCCGTTGCGTCGGAATGGCCCCCACTGTGCGGCTCCCTGGGCAGTTCGGACGAATACTCCTCGGTCGATGCGGCCAGGGTGACAGACTGGCGGCACTCATAAGCGCCGAGTCACCGAAGTGGGCCGCGATGAGTGAGATCAGTGGTATGGATGTGTTCGAAGTCGGACAGAATCGAGCACCGTCATCATGAGCGCCGCCACGACGACCGACGAGGGCGCGAGCATCCTCCTGGTCGACGACATGGAGGACAACCTGGTCGCGCTGGAAGCCGTCCTGCGCTCCCTCAACGAACCGCTGGTGCGGGCGCGTTCGGGCGAGGAGGCGATGGAGGCACTGCTGCGGCGGCGGTTCGCGGTCGTCCTGCTCGACATCCGGATGCCGGGCATGGACGGATTCGAGACGGCCGCGAACATCAAGCGGCTCGACCGGACCAAGGACGTGCCCATCATCTTCCTGACGAGCACGGACGCCGACGCGGGCTACGCCTTCCGCGGGTACGCGACGGGCGCCGCCGACTATCTGACGAAGCCCTTCGACCCCTGGGTCCTGCGCGCCAAGGTCTCCGTCTTCCTCGACCTGCACCGCAAGAACCGCCAACTGGAGTGCCTGCTCGCCCGCGAGCAGGACCAGATCGACGAACTCGCCGCCCGCCTGCGCAGGATGGACGCCCAGCTGGCGTCCGGCACCGTGCCGGACGTACCACGACTCCGGGACCAGGTACGGCAGATGGACGAGCTGCTGGGCCGGATGCGGCGCAGGCGGGACGGATAGCGGAGAGCACCGGCTCCCGGCCCGCACGAAGCGGGTCCGAAAGCCGGTGCCGATACCGGCTACGCCTCGCGGGTGCCCGCGTACATGTCGTCGATCAGGTGCTTGTACGCCTTCTCCACGACCGGGCGCTTCAGCTTGAGGCTCGGAGTGATCTCACCGTGCTCGACGTCCAGGTCGCGGGGCAGCAGACGGAACTTCTTGATGGTCTGCCAGCGCTGGAGACCGCCGTTGAGCTCCTTCACGTAGCCCTCGACGAGGGCGATCGTGACGGGCGCCGCGACGACCTCGGCGTACGACTTGCCCTCCAGGCCGTTGTCCTTGGCCCAGTCGAGGATGGACGGCTCGTCGAGCGCGATGAGCGCGGTGCAGAAGTTCCGGTCGGCGCCGTGCACGAGGATGTTGGAGACGTACGGACAGACGGCCTTGAACTGGCCCTCGACCTCGGCGGGCGCGATGTACTTGCCGCCCGAGGTCTTGATGAGGTCCTTCTTGCGGTCGGTGATCCGCAGATAGCCGTCCGCGGACAGCTCGCCGATGTCACCGGTGTGGAACCAGCCGTCGGCCTCCAGGACCTCGGCGGTCTTCTCGGGCAGCCCGTGGTAGCCCTCCATGATGCCGGGGCCGCGCAGCAGGATCTCGCCGTCGTCCGCGATGCGCACCTCGGTGCCGGGCAGCGGCTTGCCGACCGTGCCGGTGCGGTAGGCCTCGCCCGGGTTCACGAAGGAAGCGGCGGAGGACTCGGTGAGTCCGTAGCCCTCCAGGATGTGGATGCCGGCGCCCGCGAAGAAGTAGCCGATCTCGGGAGCGAGCGCGGCGGAGCCGGAGATGCAGGCCCGCAGGTTGCCGCCGAAGGCCTCGCGGATCTTGGCGAAGACCAGCGCGTCGGCGACCTTGTGCTTGGCGCCGAGCGCGAACGGCACCGAGGCCGAACCGGTGCGGCGGAAGTTGTCCTGGCCGGCCTTCGCGTACTCGCGGGAGACCTCGGCGGCCCACTGGAAGATCTTGTACTTGGCGCCGCCGCCGGCCCGCGCCTTGGCCGCGACCCCGTTGTAGACCTTCTCGAAGATGCGGGGCACGGCCGCCATGTACGTGGGCCGCACCACCGGGAGGTTCTCGATGATCTTGTCCACGCGGCCGTCGACGGCCGTGACGTGCCCCACCGCGATCTGCCCGGAGGTCAGGACCTTGCCGAAGACGTGCGCGAGCGGCAGCCACAGGTACTGGACGTCCGCCTGGGTGACCAGTCCGGTCCCGGAGATCGCCCTGGCCATGTAGGACCAGTTGTCGTGCGGCAGCCGGACGCCCTTGGGACGGCCGGTGGTGCCGGAGGTGTAGATGAGCGTGGCGAGCTGGTCGGCGGTGATCGCGCCGACGCGCTCCTTGATCAGCTCGGGGTGCTTCTCCAGGTAGGCGGCGCCACGCGCCTCCAGGTCGGCGAGCGTCAGGACCCAGTCCTCGGTCTCCACGCCCTCCGCGTCGATGACCACGACATGGGTGAGCTCGGGGAGCTCCGCGCGCTTCTCCCGGGCCTTGGCGAGCTGGGCCGCGTCCTCGGCGATGAGGACCCGGCTCAGGGAGTCGGAGAGGATGAACGCCGACTCCTCGGCGTTGGTCTGCGGATACACGGTCGTGGTGGCCGCGCCCGCGCAGAGGATGCCGAGGTCGGCCAAGATCCATTCGACCCGGGTCGAGGAGGCGAGCGCGACGCGCTGCTCCGGCTGGACGCCGAGTTCGATGAGACCGGCCGCGATGGCGTAGACCCGCTCAGCGGCCTGCGCCCAGGTCAGCGACTTCCACTCGTCCGGGCCCGTGCCCGAGGCCGGTACCGGGTAACGGTATGCCTCGGCGTCGGGTGTGGCCGCCACGCGCTCAAGGAAGAGGGCGGCGACGGACGGCGGACGGTTCTCGATCAGGGTCTGTGTGTCGCTCACGACATCCTCCGGGGCCCCGCGGCAGTGCGGCTGGCTCAATTGCGGCTGTTGTTTAACTCGCGAGTAACTACCGAGCAGAGATCAGACTAGAGCGCGTCCGGCCGGTGCGTAAGAGGCGGCGGCCGGTCACTTCTTGCAGGACACACCCATGAGACAAGCACAGGGCCCGCCGCGCCGAAGCGCGACGGGCCCTGAATTCCGGGATTCGGCGTGACTACTTCTTGCCCTTGGCCGAACCGCCGCTGTCGTCGCTGGACAGCACGGCGATGAAGGCTTCTTGCGGAACTTCCACAGAGCCCACCATCTTCATCCGCTTCTTGCCCTCCTTCTGCTTCTCCAGCAGCTTCCGCTTACGGGAGATGTCACCGCCGTAGCACTTGGCGAGGACGTCCTTGCGGATGGCGCGGATGGTCTCGCGGGCGATGACCCGGGAGCCGATGGCCGCCTGGATGGGCACCTCGAAGGCCTGCCGCGGGATCAGCTCGCGCAGCTTGGCGACCAGCCGGACGCCGTACGCGTACGCCGCGTCCTTGTGCGTGACCGCCGAGAAGGCGTCGACCTTGTCGCCGTGCAGCAGGATGTCGACCTTGACCAGGCTGGAGGCCTGCTCGCCGGTGGGCTCGTAGTCCAGCGACGCGTAGCCGCGGGTCTTGGACTTGAGCTGGTCGAAGAAGTCGAAGACGATCTCCGCGAGCGGCAGGGTGTAGCGGATCTCGACCCGGTCCTCGGACAGGTAGTCCATGCCGAGCAGGGTGCCGCGCCGGGTCTGGCACAGCTCCATGATCGCGCCGATGAACTCCGAGGGGGCGAGGATGGTCGCCCGCACGACCGGCTCGTACACCTTGTCGATCTTGCCCTCGGGGAACTCGCTCGGGTTGGTGACCGTGTGCTCGCTGCGGTCCTCCATCTCGACGCGGTAGACCACGTTCGGGGCGGTCGCGATCAGGTCGAGCCCGAACTCGCGCTCCAGCCGCTCACGGATCACGTCGAGGTGCAGCAGCCCGAGGAAGCCGACACGGAAGCCGAAGCCCAGCGCCGCGGAGGTCTCCGGCTCGTACACCAGCGCCGCGTCGTTGAGCTGGAGCTTGTCCAGGGCGTCGCGCAGCTCGGGGTAGTCGGAGCCGTCCAGCGGATACAGGCCCGAGAACACCATGGGCCGGGGGTCCTTGTACCCGCCGAGCGCCTCGGTGGCGCCCTTGTGCAGGGTGGTGATCGTGTCACCGACCTTGGACTGGCGGACGTCCTTCACGCCGGTGATGAGGTAACCCACCTCGCCGACGCCGAGCCCGTCGGCCGCCTTCATCTCGGGGGCCGAGACGCCGATCTCCAGCAGCTCGTGGGTGGCGCCGGTGGACATCATCCTGATGCGCTCACGCTTGTTGAGCTGCCCGTCGATGACACGCACGTACGTCACGACACCGCGGTACGAGTCGTAGACCGAGTCGAAGATCATCGCGCGCGCGGGGGCGTCCTGGACGCCGACCGGGGCGGGGATCTCGGCGACGACCTTGTCGAGCAGCGCCTCGACGCCCAGGCCCGTCTTGGCGGAGACCTTGAGCACGTCCGAGGGGTCGCAGCCGATGAGGTTCGCGAGCTCCTCGGAGAACTTCTCCGGCTGGGCGGCCGGCAGGTCGATCTTGTTCAGTACGGGGATGATCTTGAGGTCGTTCTCCATCGCCAGGTAGAGGTTGGCGAGGGTCTGCGCCTCGATCCCCTGGGCGGCGTCGACGAGCAGGACCGTGCCCTCGCAGGCCGCCAGGGACCGCGACACCTCGTACGTGAAGTCGACGTGCCCGGGGGTGTCGATCATGTTGAGGATGTGGGTGCGGCCCGGATCCTCGGACGGGGCCCAGGGCAGCCGGACCGCCTGGGACTTGATCGTGATGCCGCGCTCGCGCTCGATGTCCATACGGTCGAGGTACTGAGCGCGCATCTGCCGCTGATCAACCACCCCGGTCAGCTGGAGCATGCGGTCGGCGAGCGTGGACTTGCCGTGGTCGATGTGCGCGATGATGCAGAAATTGCGGATCAGAGCCGGGTCGGTACGGCTCGGCTCGGGCACATTGTTAGGGGTCGCGGGCACGCAGGGTCCTGTCTCTTGAGGCGCCTGTCGCCTCGGGTCGGATCGATACGTAGGCTCCATGGTCCCACGCGCGGCGGGCTGCGACCGGTTTGGGCCACGGGAGGCGGACGGCGGCGCCCGGTTCGAAGGCCCCGACCAGGACATCGGCGACGGGCCGCAGGACCGGGGACGTACGGCCGGTTTGGGCCGGTCGGGCGGGGACTGGTAGCCTGGGTGGCTGTGTCTCATGCCCTCTCAGCACGAGACGCACCCAAGAAAATCAAACGGCGGGTGAGGCTTGACGTCTCACGCGCCTGAACCTGTAAAGGCTCATCAGTGGCGAACATCAAGTCCCAGATCAAGCGGATCAAGACCAACGAGAAGGCCCGGCTGCGCAACAAGGCCGTCAAGTCCTCTCTGAAGACCGCGATCCGCAAGGCCCGCGAGGCTGCTGCCGCGGGTGACGTCGAGAAGGCCACCGTCGCGGCGCGCGAGGCTTCGCGCAAGCTCGACAAGGCCGTCTCGAAGGGCGTCATCCACAAGAACCAGGCCGCCAACAAGAAGTCGGCGCTTGCTTCGAAGGTCTCCGCGCTCCAGGGCTGAGTCGGCTGAGCTCTCCGGAGCTCGACCCCTGACTTGACCGTCGGACGGACCCGAGCGGGCCCTCTCTCTCCGCTCCCGGCCGACGTAACGGATTCACGCACGATCTGCGTTCGCCACGCGGGCGTGAGTCCACCGGCTTGAACCGAAGGCCCCGCTCCCTCCCTTCCCCGGGAGAACGAGCGGGGCCTTCGGTATGTCCGTGGACGGACGGGCCTCGGCAGCTGCCGGAGCCGGGCCTTCAGGGGGCTGTCACCGGTCTCGGACACGCCTCACCGGCGGCCGGAGCCGCGTCTTCGGGAGCTGTCACCGGTCTCGGACGACCTCAGTGGCGTCCGGAGCGGGCCGCGCGGGCGACGGCCACGACCGCCTTCTCCAGGGCGTACTCGGGATCGTCCCCGCCGCCCTTGACGCCGGCGTCCGCCTCCGCGACGGCCGTGAGCGCCATGGCGACCCCGTCCGGCGTCCAGCCCCGCATCTGCTGCCGTACGCGATCGATCTTCCACGGCGGCATCCCCAGCTCACGGGCCAGGTCGGCGGGCCTGCCGCCCCGCGCGGAGGACAGCTTCCCGATAGCCCGCACGCCCTGCGCGAGCGCGCTGGTGATCAGGACCGGAGCCACCCCGGTGGACAGCGACCAGCGCAGCGCCTCCAGCGCCTCCGCGGCCCGCCCCTCGACGGCCCGGTCGGCGACGGTGAAGCTGGACGCCTCGGCCCGCCCCGTGTAGTACCTCCCGACGACGGCCTCGTCGATCGTCCCCTCGACGTCCGCGGTCAGCTGCGACACGGCCGACGCCAGCTCCCGCAGATCGCTCCCGATGGAGTCCACCAGCGCCTGGCACGCCTCCGGAGTGGCCGCCCGGCCGAGCGTGCGGAACTCGCTCCGCACGAAGGCCAGCCGGTCCGCCGGCTTGGTCATCTTGGGGCACGCCACCTCCCGCGCGCCCACCTTGCGCGCCGCGTCGAGCAGGCCCTTGCCCTTGGCACCGCCCGCGTGCAGGAGCACCAGGGTGATCTCCTCGGCGGGAGCCCCCAGATACCCCTTGACGTCCTTGATCGTGTCGGCCGACAGATCCTGGGCGTTGCGCACGATCACGACCTTGCGCTCGGCGAAGAGCGAGGGACTCGTCAGCTCGGCGAGCGTGCCAGGCTGCAACTGGTCCGGGGTGAGATCCCGTACGTCCGTGTCGGCGTCGGAGGCCCTGGCGGCGGCCACCACCTCCTGCACGGCACGGTCGAGCAGGAGATCCTCCTGGCCCACTGCCAGCGTGACAGGGGCGAGAGGGTCGTCTTGTGCGGTCTTCTTGGCCATCACCGAAAGCATCCCACGAGCCACCGACAACCCCTGCCCCAAGCAACGCCCTCCGGGCCGGAGAGGGGGCCGGGGGCGGACTGAAGCGGGGGCCGGCTGGGCCGGGCAGGGGGCAGGACCGAAGCCGGGGCCGGCCGGGCCGGGCAGGGGGCAGGACTGGAGCCGGGGCCGGCCGGGCTGGTCAGGGGGTCGGACTGGACCGGGGTCCGGACTGTGGCCGAGTCCGGATCGGGGTCCGGGCTGGACCGGGATCCGGGCCGGGCGGCCCCACTCAGCCGCGGCGGCCCGGTCCGTCGAGTCCCGCGTGGCAACCGCGGCGAAGTCGGCCGAGCCCTGCGGGGAATGGGACCGCAGGGCGCGGCGGCGTGGGTCCGCGCGGCCGGGTGGAGTCGGTCCGCGCGGCCCGGTCAAGCGGGCCGGGTGGGTCAGGGCTCCTCGTGCCAGCCGTCCCACTCGGCCGCGAACTCGTCCAGCTCCTTCGGGTCCAGCCGTGCCTCGGGGTCCGTGAGGACCACCAGCCACTGCGCGTCCTCGGCGTCGTCCTCTCCCGCGAGTGCGTCCCTCACGAGCTGCGGCTCCTCCGGCAGTCCGAAACGGTCGCCGGCGGCCTCCGCCGCCTCCTCCGCCGCGTCGCGGTCGGGCAGCACCAGTACATGTCTCACATCGCTCACCCGGATATTTTCCGGCACGTCCGAGGCGGCCGACGCCGAGTTCGGGCTCCGGAGCGTGTGATCTGCGCGGCTCCGGACCGCTACCGGCGTTCCGCGACCTCCGGCACCCGGTCCAGTTCGATCCCGAAGCGCTCCCGGTAGGCGGCCAGCACCTCCTCGTCCGTCGTCAGTTCCGTCACCTCCTTGGTCCCGTCGGCCGTCGACACGGTGAACCTGCGTCCGCTGAGCGTGATCCGGCCTCCGTCCTCGGTGACCCGCGAGCAGACCAGCGACCGGGTGAAGTGCGACTGCGGCGAGGTGCCGTGCCACCAGGCTCCGGCGACGAAGTCCCCGAGCACACGAGGCCGCACCTCCAGCCGGTACTGGCGCTTGTCCCCGACGATGACGTCGAGGTCCTCGTGCTCCCGCGAACCCCCGGCTCCCCGCACGCCCGCCGCGTCCGGCGCCGACTCCACGACCCTGAACAGCCCGCCGGGATCCCGCTGTTCACCCCGCTCCATGAACGACAGCGGATAGTGGCTGTGCGCCCCGAACCCGACGTCGGTCAGCCAGTCGCCCCCGTCCACCGTCCGCACCCGCAGCGCGAGGTGGTCGTAGGGAATCCCGGGCTTGCCGTCGTCCCCGTACACCCGCGCCGCCAGAAGTGTCACGTCGAAGCCCAGTGCGCCGAGCAACGCCCCGAACGCGCCGTTCAGTTCGTAGCAGAAGCCCCCTCTGCGGGCGCCCACCACCTTGTCCAGCAACCGCTTCTCCTCCAGCACGATCTCCTCGCCGAGGTGGATCGACAGGTTCTCGAACGGCACCGTCCGCAGATGGCACAGCTGGAGGTCACGGAGCACATCGGACGTGGGCCATGCCGGGTGCTGGGCCCCGATACGGCGAAGGTAGGCGTCTGCCTGCGCGGAATTCATGCCTTCAGTGTCGCGCCACGGCAAGCCCTCCGCCCGCACCGGTGACGGCGAGATCACCGTCCTCGTCGGTACGCAGCACCACCGCGCCCCGCGCCCGCAGGGCCGCGATCGTACGAGGAGCCGGATGGCCGTAGGGGTTGTCCCGCCCGACAGAAATGAGCGCGAGCCGCGGCGCGACCCTGCGTATGAGCTCCGGGTCCTGGAAGGCCGAACCGTGGTGGGCGACCTTGAGCACGTCGACACGGTCCACCTCCGCGGCCGCCGCCGATCTCGCCAAGGCCCGCTGGGCGGGCGGCTCCAGGTCGCCGAGCAACAGCAACCGCAGCCCCGAGGACCGCACGAGCAGCGTGACGCTGGCGTCGTTCGGGTCGTCCGGCGGCACGACCGGATCGGGCGGCGGCCACAGCACCCGCCAGTCCAGGCGTCCCACGCGTCTCCTCTCCCCCGCGACGGCCCGGCTCACGGGAATGTGCCGCGCGGCCGCCTCCCGTCGTACGAACTCGGCCTGATCCGGCGGCTCTTCGAAGCCGGTCGTCTCGATCGCGCCCACCGAACGCCCCCGGAGTACACCCGGCAGACCCGCTACGTGGTCCGCGTGGAAGTGCGTCAGGACGACGAGCGGGATCCTGGTGACGCCGAGCGTGCTCAGACAGCGGTCGGCCAGCACCGGATCGGGCCCCGCGTCCACCACCACCGCGCTGCCGTCCCCGACCGCGAGCACCCCGGCGTCGCCCTGCCCCACCTCTTCCCTGTCAAGTTCAGCGTGTTGATGACAACCAGCTGACGGAAGTGTCGGCGAAGGAATCGGTGCCCGACAGGAGCCGGGGGGACAACCCCTGCCCGTTTCCCCCTGATCGACAGACACCAGCGACTCACACCTACAAGAGAGCAGTTGGGGAGCCGCGAAGCGTGAGCGAACCTCCTCCGCCTTCTCGCTAAAGACCATCTGAGACGTGGAGTCCGCATGAGCAAGAAGCGCAAGGTCGCGATCACCCTGCTGGTCGTACTGGTGTTCGCAGTTGTGACTCTCATCGCGCTCGGCAACCCGGCACTGGGGGTCGCCATCAGCGCAGGCGTCGCGGTGGCAACGCTCGCTTGGAAGATGTTGAACTCCAAGTAGTGACCTGATCACCCAGGGAGGCCTTCAGCTGCTTGTCGGGCTGAAGGCCTTTCTGCTGTCGCGGGCCGGCCGCCACACGTACGACACACGCCCTCCAAAAAAAGTTTCTGAGAATCCCCCGCATCTGGCTCATGGCGCCCGACTCCCCCTGCAACAGGGCCACCACCGCACAGAGAAGAGCCAAGACCTATGACAGGACCCAGCGAGCGCGGGATGGGTGACACGTCGCCCCCCAAGGGAGTCGCTCTGCCGGTCACGGAGACCTCCGGATCTGAGGACGTGAGTTCGGAAGCGTCCACCGACGGGAATCCGGAAGCATCGTCCGACAAGGCGATCATCCCGGCTCAGGCGACCGCCTCAGCGGCCGACGAGCCTGCGGATGACGACGTGGGTTTGCAGGTACCCACTCGCGAGGAGGTGAGTGCTGAGCTCGCGGAGACGCACGTCCCCCTGGGGCGACGTATCGCCAGCGATGGATACGACGAGCACGACGTCCATGAGCTCAGGGTGGAGACCCAGGTCAAGTACTTCAAGGCCAGGATGAAGGGGGTGCCCCTCCGACACGGCAGGCCATGGCCGTTCCTGATCCACTGTTACAAGTGGATCCGCCTGGACTTCCACAAGAAGAACCCCCAGAACCATGAGCGCCCGGGGGACGTCGAGAGCCTGGACCTACCTGACCCTGCTCCGTGCGCCATGGACCAGGTCGCCCTCAAGGAGGCCATCGAGTCCTTCCTTGAGCGCCACCTCCCCGATGCGCGTGAGCGACAGGTATGGCTCATGACTCATCGCGACCACATGGGGCGCACGGAGATCGCCAAGAACCTGCGCATCGATCGGGGCACTGTTTCGGCTCGACTGGCGCGGGCCGAGGAGCGACTGCGGTCCCTGCCGCCGGACGAGCTCAACCACCTCCTCTGAGGCGGGCCGCCTCCCTTGGCCACGGAGCTCTTAGGCCCTGAACTCCGTGGCCCTGAGAGGGGGCCCGCCTCCAGAGACTCGCAGAGGCTTGGAAACCTCTGCAGCGGCACCGGCGAATCTGCTGGTGGCGATCGGAAGGGAAAATGACAAAGGAAGGGATGGCGAACGTGGCATCTAATGCTCACGACGCCCTCATCGAGCTGCTGCGCGAGCCCGCTCGCGCGAACGGCGCCGAGGGACAGCCGCCCACTACGAGTGAGTGGGCTACGTACATGGACAGCATTGCAGCGCGGGCTGAGGCCGACACCGACGATGACAGCGACATCTACCTGTACGACGAAGACGCAGCTGACGACGAAGACGACCCGGCGCCAGCTGCCCTCCCGCGCGCGGGTGGATCCCACCGGATCGCAGTCCTGGTGGGCGGCCTGTTCTTCGCGGCCTTGGCGATCACGGGGATCTTGGTGACTGACATCTCTTCGTCCGGCATGGTCGTCTCGACTGCCGGTGTGGGTTTCGTCGCTGTCTTCGCGGCAGCACTCCTCATGTGGGCGCGCCTGACTGGACATCGCAGGCGAGCACGTGACGGGGCCACTCACCACCGGCCATGGCTGCTACAGCGGTGACCGGTGGCGTCCTGAAATAGCCGTTCTGCGCAAGCAATTGCGCAGAACGGCGACCAACTACAGGTCCCGGCCCGGATGTTCCGGGCCGGGACCCTTAGATGGAGGGGGCTCGCTTCTGGGAAGCTCGTCCGCCTGGCCTCATCGGCGGGACTCCAGAAGTAACCGAGCGCAACAGATCATAGGGCTTATGATGACAAGTCACACTGGTGATCTAGGGACAGGTGCCATGGTGGGGACTGGCCAGGACGGTTCCGACGCCGCCGAGCGTCGACTCGGAAGAGCCGTCATTTTTCTTCTGCAGCAGGCGCCGATGGTGACGAACAACATCATCCGGGCCGATATTGCAACATTGCTCCGGGCCGGTCAGGCTATGGATTTCGTGTCACGCCTGCATGGATACAGCAGGATATCCAGCCCTGGTCTCATTCGGGAATTTGCAAGGCAGGCCGGCATCGCCGACATGGATCTGGTCTCTCAGATCCTCCCGGTCCTCAAGCAGGCAGACGTCATCGACTACGCACTGGCCTCCGATGGCACCATTGCACATGTCGAGGAGTTCATCGGAGTCTCAGGAACCGTCATCCAGCAGGCATTCAAGGTTTTGGGGATCCTGGGTCCTTCCGAGAACGAGCTCGCGCTCCTTCACAGCATCGAGATCGCTTCTTGGGCCCCGCTCACCAAGACCCAGCATCTTGATCAGATCGTCAAGCGAGGGATCGGTGACGACGCGGCTGCGAAGGGACTCGGCTACTCTCTCGCAATTTCGGTTAATCGCCGGGTCTTTTCCAGTGACCTGAACGAAGAGGTCACCTTCAACCCGAATGTTTGGGGAACCGGACAGGTCCAGATCGCATCCTTCCTCCAGTCCCTTCCCCCGAACGAACGGGATGCCCTGCTCGCCATCTGCGAGAAAGCAACTGCCCGTCCTGGCTCCACTCTGGATGTCATGGGGGGCAACCCGGCCATCCTTCGGAGCGCCCGCAAGGTCGGCCTGATCCAGGCCGCAACCGTGAAGTCAAACGCCCATGGTCAGCCTCTGTCACAGACCTATGTCTTCTCCCCGTTGGTTCAAACCTCGGACGATCAGTCGACGACGACAGAGGCGCTGCACCTGCGCAAGCTGTTCCTCGCTCATATCCTCTTCGGGCAGGAAAAGGCCCAAGCCGACTTGGGCAGGATCAGCGATCCAGTCGTCCTCGTCTCAAGGCTCCTAAACTCCGGGTCCGTCGGTCCGGCCACCAACATCGGAACGGACTATCACCTGCTGGAGTCCGCCGGAGTGGTGCGAGTCGAGCAGCTTCCCAATGGGAGAGCCTTCCTGAAGCTGATCAAGGAGGAAATCGTTCGGGATGGCCTCGACTGGCTCAAGGCAAGCGTCGGCAATATTCCCGGTGACGGATCCTCTTCGTTGAAGATGGAAAACATTCCCGGCTCGTTCATGACACCGGAAGAAGACCGGTCTATGATGCCCGACGACGCAGCCAGCGATGAGATCACGACAGCTGCAATTCTCGAACTGAGGAAGGAAGCCCAGCGTGCAGTCAGGCACGAGAGCCCGTTCGGGCGGTAGCGGGGGTCCCACCCCGAAGTCACCTCCACTCGGTGAACAGCTGGAAGCCCGGGTTGCTCAACTCTGGTTCTGGGAAGGGTTCTATGCCCGATATGGCGTCAACCTCCAGCGCTACTTCCAAGAACCGATCCTTGTCACGGACCTGGATCTTTTCGCATTCGACTTCAGCCCCCACCTCTCCCTGATCAAACACATCGGTGAAGTAAAATCTGGGACCGGGAAGAGCACAGAAAAGCCGCTGGATAGGCTCGTATGGCTCCGCGGGCTGCGTGAACTCGTCGGTGCCGATGCCGCAGAGCTGACGATGGCCAAAGGCATCACCAGCCGCATCCGCGACCTGGGGCGGAGCTTGGACGTCTCGGCCCAGAGCGTCCAGGATTTCGAGCGCAGGGAAACCAACGCCGTTGGCAAGATGGCAGATCTCGGATCCCACGGCGTAAGCGCACTGTGCCTGGAAAAAGAGGTCCGGGAAACCTGCAAGAGTGTGGCTGACCTGGAGCGAGCGTTCTGGTTCCTGCGCGGCGAAGTCCTTTTCCTTGACCATTTCCTGGCGATCAAGCAACTGATCGATCTACTCCAAGAAATCAGCAAGTATTGGACCCCTCGACTCCAGGACGCAGAGGCGCGAGCAGTCAGGTGGCTGGCATCGGAAGCCGTCAGCATCCTCACTCTGAAGTTGGTTGCGGCCTCTTCGACGGCTGTCACGCTCAACAGAAACGACTGGGACGCTCTCGTTTCGGAAAGACTCGCAGAGGGCGCCGTCCCGATGCACCAGATGCGGAAGATCTCGGACTCGGTCGACAAGTTCGTCGCCGGTATCCTGTCCGCCGCAAAAGTTGCCCCTGAGATTCGCACCGAGGCGATCGGCGCTTTCCTGCCCGAGCCTCCCGACTATGCGGCTTCCCTGGCGGAACTCTGCTGGAGATTGAAAAGTGATGCTCCAGTCGCGCGTGTCCTTCCTCGCCAAATGGACATCTTCATCTTTGAGCGGCTGACTCACCAAAGGTATATCGACGCCTCTGTTGTCGGACGTCTCGGTCTGCAACGGGATACTTTTGGACGCTCGCGGCGCCTGATCTCTGCCTTCCTCCGAGGGTGCGGGGCCAGTTTTGATGAACTGGATCAGGCACTGATCGGACATGCTATGCCGGGAGGCGGAGTCACCGTCGAGATTCACACGGCCGAGGCAGACTCTTCAGGGGCGTGATAGCGGCTGAGGCGGCAGGACTCTGAGTTTTCCTGCCCGCTCGGCCAATTGGAGTCGGAGTTGCCGGTTCTCCGACTCTGATTGGTGAAGGGCTCCGATCAGTGCTTCGACATCAGCCCGTAGCTGTTTGATTTCCTCGGCATCGACAGCGCGAAGTTCCTTGAGTTTGACGACCTGCTTTCGGAGTCGCCGTTCCCGGTCAGGGGTGCCGCCTCGGGCTCGGACCTTCTCATAGAAGTCGTTCTTCAGGTCGGGGTGGCGTTGGGTGAGCGCATTGCGGGGAACTCCGGCCTCGATGGCGAGGGCGACGATAGTCAGTGCGCCGTTGGATTCTTTGGGGGTGCCCGACAGGATTCGGTCTATTGCAGCTTTGATCCGGTCGCGTTCGTCGAGGGCGGGGCTCATGCGGAGATCTCCTCGCGGGTAATGCGGCTATAGCGGTGATGCTCGACCAGTTTGCGGAGTCGGTCGGCCTGGTCTCGGAGACGATCGGACAGCGGCAAGGGGACCGTTTCCGAGGCCGCTTGCTTCTCCAGAGCCTCGGCCTGCCAGGTCATTTCGGCAGCGTGCTGATCGGTGCGGGTGATGTTGGCGCAGGAAGACACGCATCGGTCGAGCGAAGGGGTGTCGGCGGCGGCCCGGTGGCAGAGCGCTTTGTCCCGGTTGTAGACACACATCAGGTAGGCGTGGGGGTTGTCGTGAACGGCGAGGGCGGGGTTGCCGAGGATGTCCCGGGCCTGGCGGGCGGTGCGGATCGAACCGGCGAAGGTCGGCGCATGGGCTGCTGCGTGGATGGCTCGGCGGGCAGCGGGGCCCGACAGGCCGGCGCCTTCGGCGAGGCCCTCTTGCAGGCTCATGAGCGTGTCCGCGGTGGCCCGTGCTGTTTCGATGTCGAGGAGGGTGTGGATTCCGTCGCGGCTTCGAGCGGCATATCCCGCACTGACGGCAGTCCGGAGGTGGCCGTATTGAACGGCGAGCGCGACCAGTCCGCCGGGGCGGCGGGCAATGTGCCAGGCCAGCGTCCTCCGGAATCGTGATGTGCCGACCCTGCCGTGCGGATCGGGAGGGATCACCTCGGTGGGAAGATCGAGGTGTTGCGCCAGATCGTTGGCCCAGAGGATGAAGTCCTCGATCCTGCTGTTCATCGTGTGGGCGAGAAGCGAACCGGCATAGTCGGGGCGGTGGTTGGGGAAGTCGTGGGCGCTGGCGTCGAAGAGGAGACTGCCACCGGGGACGATCTTCTCCAGGGTGCGGACGGCATTCACCGCCGGCTCGATCGCAACCCAGGGAGTCTCGCGGAGTTCGCCTCCGGAGTGGTGGTTTCCGTTCTCGTCCCGGGCGGTCTTGTAGGTGTGGCCGAAGATGAGGTGCCTGCCGGTTGCCGGTTCGGGGCAGCAGTCGGTGCGTAGTCCGAGCACCTCGCCGGGGCGCATGCCGGTGAGGTAGGCCAGGACGATGAAGCAGGCCGTGCCCAGGTGCCGCATCAGCACGTCGGCGTCGGCGAAGTCGATGGATTCCGCCCATCTGCGGCCGTTGACGAGTGTCGTGATGGCCGTGGGCAGCGGGCTCGGTCCCGGGTGTCGGGCCCTGTAATCCCGCCAGGCTCTCCTGCTGGTCATGTTGGACACCTGGTTGATCGAGGCGCCGGTGAGACCGGCGATGTAGCTCACCGAGGTGACGTGCTTGCCCGCGTGGATGTGCATGGGGATGGGCCCGTCGACCGTGACGATCTCGTGCAGGTAGGTCTTCAGGGAGGCCAGTGACTCGGTGGTGGCGACGGCCTTCTCGGCCCGCTCGATCAGCCGCTGCTTCTCCGTCCAGGCGGCCAGGATGTCGGTGGCCAGGTCGTCGACCGTCCGCATGGCCCAGATCAGCAGCGGCCCCATGGTCGCGGGTGTGATCGGCTCGGTGGAGTTCTCGCCGCCGCCCTCCGTCGCGGGCGGGAGATAGTCGTCGACCCCTTCGCGTTCCCAGGGGGGTTGGGCGACGCCGTGCGGAGC
Source organism: Streptomyces sp. f51 (assembly GCF_037940415.1). Lineage (NCBI taxonomy): Bacteria > Bacillati > Actinomycetota > Actinomycetes > Kitasatosporales > Streptomycetaceae > Streptomyces > Streptomyces sp. f51. Next base: position 2,342,306 of record NZ_CP149798.1, read on the forward strand.
GATGCTGATCGTGTCGAAGACCCAGAGGCGGGTCAGCGCGGTGATCCGGTGCAGGACGGTGGACCGCGAGAGTCCGCGTTCGCGTACCAGGTGAGCGATGAAGTCGCTGTAGGTCTGGTCGTCGCAGTCGGCCAGGGTCGTGATGTCTGCGGCGTGCAGCCAGCGGGCGAAGTCCCGCCAGGCCAAGGCGACTTCGTAGATGCCTTCGGCGTTCATGCGGGTTCGCCAGGCCCCGGACCGGCCGAGCAGGAAGGAGTCCGGCAGGCTCCGGTTGATAAAGGTGTGGGTGATCTGCCGTAGTTCGTGTTGGATGGTGGGCGGGAACGTGGCCCAATGGATGCTTTTGCGCTCGACGCTCGGGTTGGCGTTCAGCGAGGCCAGGGACCATATCGCATCGCCGTAGCAGGACATGGGCTCGTCAGGGCTGACGACGAGTGCGGCGTCGATGACCGGGGTCTGTGCCGTTGGCCGGGGATGTCCGGTGGCGAGGAGAGTTGTCACGCGTCGTAGTGTCCGTTCAGAAGGTGGTCGATGATCTCTCGGTCCTCGGCGGTGACGCCGGCCAGTGCTTGCTGCCAGACGGCCTCGCCGAGCCTGGCTTTGAGGTCTTCGAGGCGGGCGTGCGCGTCGTACCAGTCGGCGTCCCAGAGTTCGGGGGCGAGGACGTCCCGCAGGCTCTGGAGACTGCGGTGCAGGTGGGCCAGGCGAGGGTGGTGGACGGGGGCGACACGGGCGTTCGGGCAGGCGGTGCAGAGCAGGAACGACGCTCGGCAGCCGGTCCCGACCGGGGTGAACGGGCTGTTGCGGTAGTCGGTGCAGGCGGTCGTGGCCGTTTCGAGGGTGTCCGGTGCGGGTCTGTCGCTGAGCCGGGCCCGCAGGACCGTGTTGCGTGCGTGATCGAGGGCCTCGTTGATGCCCGCGGCGATCACCGGGATCGCCGCTTCCTGGACCTGGGGCTCGGGCAACACATAGACACTGTCGTGGGTGTCCTGGGAGTTCTGGCCTGGTTCACGTCGGTGCAGAGCGTTGACGGTCTTGCGGAGACGTCTCATCGGTGAGCCGGGCAGACCGGTCTTGCGGGCCCAGTCGCTGGCCGCCGCGTCGTGCAATCCGATGCCGAACATCCCGACCCACACGTTCTCCGGGACGGTGCGGTCTCTGGGGTAGTTCTCGCGCCAGATCAGCAGCCGGTCCACGTCGGGATCGAGCTCGGCGACGGCTTGCCGGGCCGGAGCCGTGGCCTGCAGAGCCTTGGTGATCAGACGGCCCGGGGAGTCCGACCCAAAGTCGGTGAGGTTCCTGGTCTCGAAGTGTCGGCCAGCGCCTCGGCGAGCCTTCTCCAGCTCCAGGCGATAGACGGGAAACCCGTCCTCGCCGGAGCCCGGCGTCGCGCGGGGGACACGCAGCTTGGAGACGGTGGTCGCGTTGAAGCCGTGCTCGGCGGACAGCAGCACCGCCAGGGCGACGGCCTCCATCCGGTTCAGAAAGAGCCGACGCCAGGTGTGCAGCGCGTTCTCGCCGCCGAGGGCAACGCGGTAGCGGTTGATGACCCGTGTTCGGCCGTCGGTTCCCAGATAGCGGGGGACGTTACCGGTGCGAGCCAGAGTGTCCAGGGCCTCGCCGATCAAATGCTCACGGGTGTCCGGGGCGACCGCCCCGGCCCTCCACTTGTGCAGGAGTTCGGTGTTCTCGGTGATCCGCAGGTGAGCGGTGCGGAACATCCGCTGTGCCGTGGTGCGGACCTGGGTGAACTCGTCGGGCGGCAAGGCCGTCTCGGACTTCTTCACCAGGGGGACGCGTTTCGCCATCGCCTCCATGAGCGCCCCGGTCACTCGTGCGTCCGCCTGGAGGAAGGCCGCGACGCGGGTGATCTGATCGCGGCCGGAGGCGTTCTGGGAACGGCTGAGCCGCCAGCGGTTCCAAAGGCCCGCTGTGAGGTCGGAGACGTCGATGGGCGGGTGGTCCTCCGTGGCGAGGAAACGCGCGAAGGTCTGCAGCTGCCGCCAGGTGGCCAGACTCGCCGACAGTGCGTTCCAGCCTCCCCCCGGCTCGCAGCGTGCGGCGAACAGCACCGCCCACGACCGCTGCATAGGAGTGGGAACCGGGAGTTCTGCGAAGTCGTAGCTCCGCATGGCGCCGTCGCGATCACGGTGACGGACCAGGACAGAGCCCGGCTCCAGAACCGGTGGCCGGTGGTGAGGCTGCGGCGGCAGGGCCGCGGAACGGCCGCGCCGGCTCATGCGACCACCAGGTGCTCGTCGAGGTCCTGGATGCCCTCGCTCTCGCGCGCGATCCGCGCGAACGTGCTGTTCAGCCGTTCGTCCGACAGGCTCGTGGCCACGCTCGGGTCAGGAATCCGGTCAACCAGCAAAGATCGCAGCTGAAGGTCAGCGACGGGCGCGAGGTAGATCTTCTTCGTCGTGGTCAGTTCGGCGTGGCCGAGCAAGTCCTTGACCATGTTCCAGGGGTCGCCGTAGAGCATTCGGAAGTCCCGCCGTTCCTCCGGCGTGAGGCCCATCCGCTGGTCCATGAGGTGGTTGAGGACGACGAGCATGTAGAGCGCGAAGCTGTGCCTGGCCATGTGGGGGGTGGCGAACGGTGGCTCCGACAGGACGTCCGAGAGGATGTCCTCGCAGCGGTCCGAACCGGTCCTGAAAACGTTCTCCCAGGAGTCCGGGCGGAACGGCAGCCCGCTCTCGTTGAGCCAGAACCACAGCGGCTCCGGCCCCAGCGGTCCCTCCGTGAAGAACATCATCCGCTCTTCGACCGTCGCCTCGTTCAGCTGGGTCTGCCCGATCATGCCGTCCTGGTCCCGCCAGTGCAGTACCCGCTTCAGCCGGCCGGTCTCATGGGTGACCAGGCGCCATTCGGGCAGACGGTCGTACCGGCCCTTGATCTGTGCCCGGCGGACGAGCCTCGCCCGGGTCGACTCTGCGTATCCCTCGATCTCGCCGACCACGACCGCCGAGACGTAGAACATCCGGGCCTTCTTCGACTTGGTCACCGCCCGTGCCAGACGGCCCGTGTAGTAGCGGCCGCCTTCCAGCCGCGTGCTGGGAACCTCAATCGTCAGCAGTGAAGCCCCTTCCGTCCGCCGCATCCCCGAGGAGAAGAGCAAGCCCGCGTAGGCGGCGTTCCGGTCAGAAAGGCGCCCCTGCCAGCTCGGATCGGGAAGCCCCTCGGCTGTATGACCGCGGAGCCCGACATCGACCCACAGGCGGAACGCCCGCGGAGTCAGCCACCTGACATTGCTCATTCGGGCGTGCTCGGCGCGGCCCGCCGGCACCGAGACGATGTCGCCGTACCGATTCCGGACGGACTTCGTCTCGACCGGGTTCGTCACCATGTGCTCATGGTCGACGGCCCATGTGTAGAGACGCGTCAGTGCAGCCAGGCACCGATTCCAACGGTCTCCCCCGATCCTCCGAGGGTTGCGCAGCGACCGTGTGCGCCAGTCCTCGAAGTCCCACAAGTCGTCAGAGGTCGCCTCGTTCCAGGTGCGGCCACGGGCCCAAAGGAAGTCGAAGAACAAGCAGTAGTCGTCCGTGTAGTTGCGCTTCGTCTCCCGCTCAAGCCGAGCAAACGATGTACGGCACAGGAAGTGACTCAGTACCGGATCAATCTCATAGTCCGGCGACAGCAAGATCGGGTCGCCTGGGTGGATTCCGGTACGAGCCTCGCGCTGTACGAGGTCCCCCCAACCTGCCAACACCGGGACTCGATCCGAAGCGATCACTCGTCTCGTCGGAACCCAATACCTTCGCCACCCCGCCACAGCACCACCTTGCTAGATCAGCTTCAACACGCTGATCCAACAGGGAAGATCCCGCACATCGCGAACCTCCAGCCGGGCGGCGGCCACCCCGTGATCACCCTCGTGAGCGGCGGTGGCTGCACCACGAACAGCAGGAGCAGCACCACGCCGACACCACTGGGCAACGGGTGTCTCAGCAGCCGCCTGCCGACAGCCAGCACGGCGACCGTGACGAGCACCAGCAAAAGGGCGCCCGTCCAGCTGTCCGGCCAGTCCACTCCCCCACCGGGCTGGGCCGCCCCCGTGCGCGCGATGCCCGCGATCCACCGGGCGGGCCAACTCGCCCACCACGCGAGGACCTTGGCCACCGGCATCGCCCAGGAGGAGGTCACCAGCGTCGCGAACCCCAGCACCGTGGCCGGGGTGACCGCGAACTCCGCGAGGAGATTGCACGGCACCGCCACCAGGCTCACCCGGGCCGACAGCACGGCGACCACCGGAGCGCACAGGACCTGCGCCGCGGCGGCCGCGGCCAGCGCCTCGGCCGGCCGGGCGGGAACACGGCGTCGTCGGAGTGCCGTGCTCCAGCGCGGGGCGAGCGTGAGCAGGGCCGCGGTCGCGAGGACGGAGAGCAAGAATCCGTAACTGCGGGCGAGCCAGGGGTCGTAGAGCACCAGGAGCAGAACCGCCGCCGCCAACGCCGGGATCAGCGATCTGCGGCGCCCGGTCGCGATGGCGAGCAGCGAGACCGCGCCACAGGCCGCCGCGCGCAGCACGCTCGGGTCCGGCCGGCACACGATCACGAAGGCGAGCGTGAGCACTCCGCCGAGCACGGCGGTCGCCCGCAGCGGAACCCTGAGCCGGGACGCCAGGCCCCGGCGCTCCACCCGCTGGGCGAGTCCCGGCGGCCCGATGAACAACGCGAGGACGATGACGAGGTTGCCCCCGCTGACGGCGAGGAGGTGCGTGAGATCGGTGGCCCTGAATGCCTCGTCCAGCTCCGGTGTGACCCGTGAGGTGTCCCCCACGACCAGCCCCGGCAGCAGCGCCCGGGCGTCGGCGTCCAGGCCGTCGGTCGCCTTCCGCAGGCCCTCGCGGAGCCAGCCGGCGAACCGCTGCGGACCGGACGGCGCCCCCACCACCTCCGGTGGCGCGCTCCCCCGTACCCGCAGCACCACCGCGACACCGTCCCCGTCCGACAGGGCGGGCACGGCCCGCGCCGTGATCCGCAGCCGGGTCGAGGGCAGCAGTGCCAACCAGGCCGAGCGCCCGCCGGCGTCCTGGAGAAGACCCCGCCGCGCCCGCCCGCCCGCTCCCACCGGCGCACCCCGCCGCGAACGGGCGTCGACGAACACCAGCACCGGCGTCCTGGTGGCCAGCACCGTGCCGTCCGCCCGGACGACCCGCGTGACGTCGGCGTCGAACAGCAGAGCCGTCGGAGCGACGTGGTCCCCCTTGATCCGGGGCCTGGTGAGCCGGGGGTCGGAGGTGAGCTCCACCTCGACGGTCACGTCGGCGAACCTCTCCGCGAGTGCGGGGAGAGGTCCGCGTCTCAGGTCCGCCGCGTGCAGCCCCGCGGAGGCCGCGGCGGCGCCGACGCAGAGGAGCACGGCGGCGACGGACACCCGTACCCCGGGTCGCCCCAGCCCTCGCCCGACTCGTTTCCCTGCGCGCCGCCCCAGCGGATGGTCCACACCGTCGACCCGCCGGTCACCGTGCCCCGTGCTCGCGTCTCGCCTCCGTCCGCGCTCCTCCTCCCCGCCCTCGCCGCGCCTCCCCGCGCTCCCGTCCTGCGTGCTGCCACCATCCGTTCCGGTCCCCGCACCCCTCGGCCTCGCCGCCAGCAGTACGCCGCCCGCGACCAGGGACACGGCCACGACGGCGGCCACCCGGCCCGGCGAGGCTCCGACGCTCACGGCCGCCGTGAGCCAGACCGCCGCGGCGGGCACCACGAGCCGGAGATCGACCGGCCCCTCCGACCGGGGGTGCGAAGCCCCGAGCCGGCTTCCGGAGGCGGCGTGCACCTGCCTCCGGCCGGTGGAGCCCGGAGACCCTTCGGGGACCGTCGGAGAAACGTCCGGCTCCCCCGCGTCCGTCGCCTCCGGGCCCTTCATGGCCGCACCAGGTTCCGGAGATCGGCGAAGCGGCGGTCTCCGATCCCGTTCACTTCGCGGAGCTCGTCGACCGAGCGGAATCCGCCGTGCGCCGTGCGGTAGTCGATGATGTGCCGGGCCAGGACGGGGCCGACCCCGGGCAGACTGTCGAACTGCTCGACCGTGGCGGTGTTGAGGGGAATCGGCGCGGCGGGCGGTGCGCCCGCCCCGGATCCCCCGGCTCCGAGCGGCCCGGAACCGACCGAGCCGTCCGATCCGGCTCCGGCCGGGGGCATGGTCGCGCCCACCATGATCTGTTCGCCGTCCACGAGCAGCCGGGCGCGGTTGAGACCGTCGGTGTCCGTGCCGGGCCGCGGACCGCCCGCGGCCCGAAGGGCGTCCTCGACGCGGGACCCGGCGGGCAACCGTCGGAGTCCGGGGGCGCGCACCTTCCCGCCCACGTCCACGACGACCATGCCCCCTCCGGCACCCCCGGCGCCCGGAGCCCCGGTCGGGCCGCCGGATTCCGCTTCCGGCCGCTCTCCCGACCCACCACCAGGCCCCTCACCCGGCGTGCGCTTCCCGCCGAACGGCGCCGCGGCGCCCACCACCTCGGGAGCCCGGACCGGCCTCGTCCGGCCCGCCCAGAAGTGCTGCACGGCGAAGACGGCGGCGACGGCCAGCAGCACGGTCAGCGCGACCACGCTCCTGCGTTCCAGACCGCACCTCGACTGGAGCCACACCGGAAGCCGCTCCCGCACGGCGAGCCCCGCCCGGTCCCGCCAGCCGCCCGACTCCTCCGCGGGCTCGTACGCGACCGGCTCGTGCAAGTCCGGCCCGTGCAAGTCCGGCCCGTGCAAGTCCGGCCCGTGCGGGACCGGCTCGTGCGGGACCGGCTCGTACGAATCCGGCCCGGGCGGGACCGCCTCGTGCAAGTCCGGCCCGTGCGGGTCCGGCCCGGGCAGGACCGGCCCATGCAAGTCCAGCTCGCTGTCCGGCGTCGCACCCACGGCCAGCGCCCCGCCCCCGGGCGGCCCGCTCCCCGACTCGCGCCGCTCCTGGGCGTGTTCGGGGAAGAGGGCGTCGGCGCGCAGCCGGAGGGCCGCGGCCGAAGCCTCCTGCTGACGGCGGGTCCGGATCCGCCCCTCGCGACCGGTCATGGTGCGCCCCTCGCGGCCGGTCGAGGTGCGCCGGTCACGACGGTGAGAGCGGCTGCGGCTGTCGGACAGGGGTCCACGACCCGGTCCGCTGGTCGGTGTCGCTGTACGTGTGCTCGATCGAAGTGCCATGCGGCGAGGATGCGACAACCCGGCACCATCGCGATGATCTTGCTCAATTCCGGTGGAGAGCGCCCCAGTTGTGGACAACTCCGTCACCCGCACGAGCGACGCGGGCCAGCGAGAAAGCGGGCGGGCGAGAAGGCGGCCGGGCTCCTCAGCGGGGCGACACGACCGCCGCCAGCAGCCCGGGTCCGGTGTGCGCTCCGATCACCGCGCCCACCTCGCTCACGTGCAGCTCGGCGAGGCCCGGTACCCGCGCCCGCAGGCGGTCCGCGAGGGCCGACGCCCGCTCCGGGGCGGCCAGATGGTGAACGGCGATGTCGACCTGCGCGCTGCCCGCCCGGTCGGCGACGATCTCCTCCAGGCGTGCGATCGCCTTGGACGACGTCCTGACCTTCTCGAGGAGTTCGATGCGGCCGTCGTGGAGTTGCAGGATCGGCTTCACCGCGAGCGCGGAACCCAGCAGGGCCTGCGCGGTCCCGATCCTGCCGCCACGGCGCAGATAGTCGAGCGTGTCGACGTAGAAGTGGGCGGACATGCCCGCGGCCCGCTTCTCGGCGGCCGTGACGGCGTCGTCCACCGACCCGCCCGCCTCGGCGGACTCGGCGGCGGCCAGCGCGCAGAACCCGAGGGCCATGGCGACCATCCCGGTGTCGACGACACGCACCGGAACCGGGGCCTCGCGCGCCGCGAGCACCGCGGCGTCGTAGGTGCCCGAGAACTCGGAGGACAGGTGCAGCGAGACGATGCCGGTGGCGCCGGACTCGGCGACCCGGCGGTAGGTCGCGGCGAACGTCTCGGGGCTGGGCCGGGACGTCGTGACGGGGCGCCGCTTCTGGAGCGCCTGGGCGAGGGAGCGGGCCGAGATCTCGGTGCCCTCTTCGAGCGCCTGGTCCCCGAGGACCACGGTCAGGGGAACCGATGTGATGCCGTGGCGCTCCATCGTCCGCGGCGGCAGGTAGGCCGTTGAATCGGTGACGATCGCGACATGGCGGGACATGAGCTGGAGGTTACCTGGCGGGGCGGGTGCGCGGCAGCCCGGCCCCTTCCACCTGCGGCGGGATCGGCCGGATCATGTCGTGCTCTCGGGGCGGGGCTTCTTCTGCCAAGGGTAGGTGGGCCGTTGGCCGGGCGGTGTGATCGCCGAGCGGCTGGGCCGGTCCTCGGGACGGGACCGCCCGCTCGTCGGCCCGGACCGGCCCTCGGGGACGCCCGTGTCCGTGGCGGGATCGTCGGGCCAGGACGTGGCGGGACCCGGCTCCTTGGTCCAGTGACGCAGTGCGCCGGCCTCCACGTCGATCTGGGCGCTGAGGGTGTCCAGGTCGTCGCCCGCGAAGCGGTGGGCCCGGTCGCGGGCCGCCCAGCGCAGCGAGTCGGCCGACCGCGTGATCCGCTGGGTGCGCTCGCGCAGGCCGGGCAGCCGGGTGGCCAGGGTGCCGCGGTCGGGCTCGGCCTCCAGGCGCTTGAGTTCGGCGTCCAGCTCGCGGCCGTGCGTGCTGAGCCGCTCGAAGAGGTTCACCGACTCCTTGAGCGACTCGTCCTCGGCCGCGCCCGCCTGGAGTGCCTCCTGGGTGGCGCGCATCGAGGTGCGCAGAGACAGTCTGAGCTGGGCGAGCTCGCCCTGGGGGCCGGGCTGCGCGAAGGTCTTGGCGCGCAGGGTGGTGTCCTCGACCGTGCGGCGGGCCTGCGAGATGGTGCGGTCCACGCCGCGTTTGGCGGCGCCGATCACCTTCACCGTGGCGTACGCGCCGAACACCACGAACAGCAGGAAGAGCAAGGCGATTACGGTGATCACGGTACCCATCACACTCCTCCTCCGACCGGTCGCGGCAACAAGCGCCGCGCTCTCAACGGTAAACGCTGCGGGCAGGTCCCGAGTTCCGAAAGAACCCCGAACCTGCCCGTAGGGGACGACCCTGAGCCTCGAAGGGCCCGGTCCGCGCCGGTGCCGGCTACGCGGTGACGATGTTCACCAGCTTCGGCGCGCGCACGATCACCTTGCGGATCCCGGCGCCGTCCAGCGCGGCGACGACCTTCTCGTCGGCCAGCGCCACCTTCTCCAGCTCCGCGTCGGTGATCGACGGGGAGACCTCCAGGCGGGCCTTGACCTTGCCCTTGATCTGCACGACGCAGGTCACGGACTCGTCGACGACGTACGCGGGGTCGGCGACGGGGAAGTCCTGGTGGACGACCGAGTCGGCGTGGCCCAGCTTGTTCCACAGCTCCTCGGCGATGTGCGGGGCCAGCGGCGCGACCATCAGCACCAGGGCCTCGGCGACCGGACGCGCCACCGGGCCGCCCACCTTGGTCAGGTGGTTGTTCAGCTCGGTGACCTTGGCGATGGCGGTGTTGAACCGCATGCCCTCCAGGTCCTGGCGCACGCCGTCGATGGCCTTGTGCAGGGCACGCAGGGTGTCCTCGTCCGGCTCGGCGGAGACGACGGTGACCTCGCCGGTCGCCTCGTCGACGACGTTGCGCCACAGTCGCTGGAGCAGGCGGTACTGGCCCACCACCGCGCGTGTGTCCCACGGGCGGGACACGTCCAGCGGGCCCATCGCCATCTCGTACAGGCGCAGGGTGTCCGCTCCGTACTCGGCGCAGATCTCGTCCGGGGTGACGGCGTTCTTCAGGGACTTGCCCATCTTGCCCAGCAGGCGGCCGACCTTCTCGCCCTGGTAGTAGTACTCGCCGTCCAGCTCCTCGACCTCGGCGGCGGGCACCGCGATACCGCGGCTGTCGCGGTACACGTAGGCCTGGATCATGCCCTGGTTGAACAGCTTGTGGAACGGCTCGGCCGACGAGACGTGGCCCAGGTCGAACAGGACCTTCGACCAGAAGCGCGCGTACAGCAGGTGCAGCACGGCGTGCTCGGCACCGCCGACGTACAGGTCGACGCCACCGGTGGGCTGCCCTTCGCGCGGGCCCATCCAGTACTGCTCGATGGCCGGGTCGACCAGCCGGCGGTCGTTGTGCGGGTCCAGGTAGCGCAGTTCGTACCAGCAGGAACCGGCCCAGTTGGGCATGGTGTTGGTCTCGCGGCGGTACTTCCGGGGGCCGCGGCCGTCCTCCAGGTCCAGGGTGACGTTCACCCAGTCCTCGTTGCGGGACAGCGGGGTCTCGGGAGAGGTGTCCGCGTCGTCCGGGTCGAAGGTGCGCGGGGAGTAGTCCTCGACCTCCGGCAGCTCCAGCGGCAGCATCGACTCGGGCAGCGAGTGGGCGACGCCGTCCTCGTCGTAGACGATCGGGAAGGGCTCGCCCCAGTAGCGCTGGCGGCTGAACAGCCAGTCGCGCAGCCGGAAGTTGACGGTGCCCGCGCCGATGCCCCGGCGCTCCAGCCACTCCGTGATGCGCGCCTTGGCGTCGACGACGCCCAGACCGTCCAGGGAGATGTCGTCGCCGGCGGAGTTGACGATCTTCGCGTCGTACGAGGCGAAGGCGTCGTCCCAGGTGGAGGCGTCGGTGCCGCGGTCGTCCGAGGGCTCGACCACACAGCGCATGGGCAGCTCGAAGGCGCGCGCGAACGCGAAGTCGCGGCCGTCGTGCGCCGGGACGGCCATGATCGCGCCGGTGCCGTAGCCCATCAGCACGTAGTCGGCGATGAAGACCGGGACCTTCTCGCCGTTGACCGGGTTGGTGGCGAACGTGCCGGTGAAGACGCCGGTCTTGTCCTTGGCCTCGGCCTGGCGCTCGACGTCGGACTTCGAGGCGGCCTGGGCGCGGTAGGCGGCGACGGCCTCGGCGGGCGTCGCGTGCCCGCCGGTCCACACGTCGTGGGTGCCCTCGGGCCAGGCGTCCGGGGTGAACTTCTCGACCAGCGGGTGTTCCGGGGCCAGGACCATGTACGTGGCGCCGAACAGGGTGTCCTGGCGGGTGGTGAAGACCGTGATCGCTTCGCCGTCGATCGGGAAGTCGACGCGGGCGCCCTCGGAGCGGCCGATCCAGTTGCGCTGCTGGAGCTTGATGGCCTCGGGCCAGTCCAGCGCGTCCAGGTCGTCCAGCAGGCGGTCCGCGTAGGCGGTGATGCGCATGTTCCACTGGCGCAGCTTGGCCTTGAAGACGGGGAAGTTGCCGCGCTCGGACCGGCCGTCGGAGGTGACCTCCTCGTTGGCCAGGACGGTGCCCAGGCCGGGGCACCAGTTGACCGGCGCGTCGGAGGCGTACGCCAGGCGGTAGCCGCTCAGGACGTCGGCGCGCTCGCCGGCGCTCAGTTCGTTCCACGCGCGCGTGGTGCCGTCGACGGCGGGGACGGCACGCTCACCGCTCTCGAACTGGGCGACCAGGGCGGAGATGGGGCGGGCCTTGTCGGCCTCGTCGTCGTACCAGGAGTTGAAGATCTGGAGGAAGATCCACTGGGTCCACTTGTAGTACTCCGGGTCGATCGTGGCGAACGACCGGCGCTTGTCGTGACCCAGGCCCAGCGCGCGCAGTTGGACCTTCATGTTCTCCATGTTGGCCTCGGTGGACACGCGCGGGTGCGTGCCGGTCTGCACCGCGTACTGCTCGGCGGGCAGGCCGAAGGCGTCGAAGCCCAGGGTGTGCAGGACGTTGTGGCCGGTCATCCGCTGGAACCGGGCGTATACATCGGTGGCGATGTAGCCCAGGGGGTGGCCGACGTGCAGACCCGCGCCCGAGGGGTACGGGAACATGTCCATGATGAACTTCTTGGGCCGGGCGGCCAGCTCGGGGTCCCCGGCCAGGTCACCGGTGGGGTTCGGGGCCTCGTACGTCCCCTGGGCGTCCCAGAAGTCCTGCCAGCGTGCCTCGATGTCGGCGGCCAGGGCTGCCGTGTAGCGGTGCGGCGCGGCCGACTCGGCGGTGGCGGCAGCGGTGTTCGTCTCGCTCATGTCCTCAAAGCTCCATCGATCGTCTCTGCCAGCAGAAATGAAAAAACCCCTCGCACAGGAGGGGACGCCGCGCTGATGCCGACCACGATGCGTCAGCGGTCGGGACTGATCAGCGCGGCTCGCTAAGCAGAAGGCGTACGGCACGCATGGCGTCAGGGTACCGCAGGGCCCGCGCGGGCCGCGACGAGGTTCCGGGCGCCACTGATACCCGGAACGGCCCTCGGCACCCCCGAAGAACGTTGACCGATGTTCAAATTTTACTTCGCTTAACGGACGCTTGCGGACAACACAAAGACCTCATTGCCCTTTGGTAACAACGCAATAACTCAAACGTTGAGCTCGGCGCCGTTTCTCGACCTAGAGTGCGCCTTCGGGACCGCTTCCCCGAACCGTAGGGAGTACCCCTCATGAACCCTCGTCGTACCACCAGCTCGCTTCCCCGGATGGGCCGTTCGGCCTACGGGGCGGCGTCAGCTGCCGTGCTGGTCCTCATACCCGTGATCGTGCTGGCGGGGGGCAGCGCTGTCCAGGACTTCCTGAACTTCGGCGCCGGCGTCCTGTCACTGGTCTCCCTGACCTGCTCGGTGATCTGGGGCCTGGTCGCCCAGGACCGGCTCCTCCTCGACACACGTCAGCGGATCGTCGCGCAGGGCGTCCACCGCGTGACCGCCGTCGCCTCGATCGCGTTCCTCCTGGTCCACGTCACCGTCAAGCTGGCACTGGACCACACCGTCCTGATCGCCGCGCTGATCCCCTTCAGCCTCGGTGTGACGGGCCTCGGCGGGCTCATCGGCCTCGGCTCGCTGGCCGGCCTGCTCATGATCTTCGTAGGCATCACCGGCGCGCTGCGCAATCAGTTCGCCGCACCCGCCGTGGTCGCCGCCCGCTGGCGCGCGATGCACATGCTGGCCTACCCCGCCCTGTGCGCGGCCCTGGTCCACGGCCTGTTCGCGGGCCGGGCGGCGAAGCCCTTCTTCATGTTCTCGTACGAGCTGTGCCTGGTCGGCGTCATGGGCGCCCTCCTCCTGCGTGCCGCCCCGAACGCCTTCAAGCACAAGGTGGCGGCGCGGATCCTGGCGCTCACCGGCGGCGGCAGCGCCCGCGGCTTCCGCGAGGAGCTGGACGCCTCCCGTGCCGCCGCGATGGAGTCGCCGCAGGGCGCCGGAGGCCGCTCCGAGCGGCGTTCCGCGGGTGCCGACACCCCGTCCCCGCGCCAGGAGCGCAAGGAGTCCGCGTCCACGCTGTTCGGCGGCGCGCAGGCTGCCGCGGACACGGCCGGCTTCGCGGCGGCCTACAGGACCGTGGCGGCCCCCGGCGACGCACCGGCGGCCCCCGGGACGCAGCAGTTCCCCATGCCCGTGAACGCGCAGCCCACAGAGACGTTTCCCCGCGTCGGCAACGGCGCCGCGCAGGGCGCCTGGCCCGTCCCCCAGTCGGCCCCGGTCGGCGAGGCCCCGGCGTCGTCGTACGACCCGCTCCAGGACACCGGATACACCACCCCCGTCTATGGCAATCCGGCCACCGGAAGCTACGGCACGAGTGATGTGTACAACACCGGTGAGACGAACGCGTCCTACCGCACGTACAACACCAACGACACGTACGACAGCGGTCCCACGACTGACGTACTGCCGGGCGCCTTCGACGCTCCTGGCTCCGGTGAATCATGGAATGCCCCTTCCGGAGGCTTTAAGTGAACGAGGCCCTGCCCGACGTCCCGGAAGTCCGCGTCGTCGGACTTCCGCAGCTCACGTCGGGTTTCGACCTGGTTGAACGCCTTGATCTGCCCATGCACCTGAAGGTGCACGGTCCGCTCGAACCCCTGGGGGGAGAAGAGCTCGCCAGCCTCGCCGAGGACATCAATCTGAAGGGACGCGGCGGGGCGGGCTTCCCGTTCGGCAAGAAACTGCGCTCGGTGGCCGAATCGGCCATCAAGAAGGGCATCCGCCCCGTGGTGGTCGTCAACGGAAGCGAGGACGAACCGGCCTGCCGCAAGGACACGGTGCTCATCAACCGTGCCCCGCACCTCATCCTCGACGGCGCCCTCCTGGTCGCGGAGGCCATGGGCGCCCGCACGCTCGTGATCGGCGTGACCCGCGAGTCCACGCAGCGCTCCATGGAAGCGGCGCTGGCCGAGCGGGGGCTGAGCAACCGCAGGGGCTCGCCCCTGCGCGCGCGCGTGCAGCGCAATCCCGTGCGGATGGTGACCGGCGCGGCCGCGTCGCTGATCCGCTCGATCGACGGCGGCCCCGCCGTGCCGCCCGGCCGCAAGGTCAGCGCGTCCCAGGCGGGTGTCGGGGGCGCGCCCACCCTGCTGTCGAACGCCGAGACGTTCGCGCAGCTGGCCATCGCCGCCCGCATCGGCCCCGACCGCTACCGCAACACGGGCCTGTACGACGAGCCCGGCACCGTCCTGCTCACCGTCTCGGGCGCGGTCGCGCGCCCCATGGTGATCGAGGTCCCCACCGGCGTGCCCCTGCGTTACGTGCTCCAGCTGGCCGGCGCCCCGGCGATGCCCCAGGGCGTGCTGACCGGCGGGTACCACGGCAAGTGGCTGGACGCGGCGACGGTCAACGACGCGCTCGTCTCGCGGGACTCCCTGGCCGCGGTGGGCGGCGCGCTCGGCGCCGGCGCGATCCTCCCCATCACCCAGGAGACCTGCCCCCTGGGCGAGTCCCTGCGCGTGGCGCAGTGGCTGGCCGACGAGAGCGCGGGCCAGTGCGGCCCCTGCTACCTCGGCCTGCCCGCCGCCGCGCGCGGCCTCGCGGACATCCTCAACGGCGGCGGTCCGGCCGCGCTCGAGGCGGTCAAGCAGGTCGCCAAGTCGGTGAAGCGGCGCGGCGCCTGCTCCCACCCGGACGGTTCGGCGATGTTCATCGAGTCGACCCTGAAGGCGTTCACGGACGACCTGGCCGCGCATGTCCTCGGAAACGGCTGCGGAAGGCCCGTGGAGGGCGTTCTGCCGCTCTTCGAGGACGGTCAGGTGCCCATGGGCATCCTGAGCGGCCCGGGCCAGCAGGAGGCGGGTGCCAGCCGCCAGAAGATCTTCGTCGACTGGACCCTGTGCCGTGGGCACGGTCTGTGCGCCGATCTGCTTCCCGAGGTCTTCGAACTGGGCGCCGACGGCTTCCCGACCGTGGCACAGGCCCCGGTGCCCCAGTTCGCCGAGGCGAAGGCCCTGCGCGCGGTACGGCGCTGCCCGGCGCTCGCGCTGCGCATCGAGGAGGACACCAGGGGCGCGTCGCCCTCGCGCAACCTGCCGGTCCTCTCGCAGGGGCGCGGGCGCCGCGCGCTCGGCAGCGGCCGCTGACACGAAGGAGCGGGCCACCAGGAACCGGTGGCCCGCCTTCGGCATGTTCGGGCAGATCGCCGTACGGCGTCCGGCAGGTTCCGCCCGAGCCGCCGTGCGGCTTCGCGCCCGGGACGCGACGGCCGGCCGGGGTTCCGCGGGACTGCCCGGGGAAACGAAGAAGCGGACCACCCTGATCGGGTGATCCGCTTTCAACGTCTGTGGAGCTAAGGAGAATTGAACTCCTGACCTCCTGCATGCCATGCAGGCGCTCTACCAACTGAGCTATAGCCCCTCGTGACCACGCGGTCGGACCGCGTTTTCACCGTGTCGCCCGGTTTCCCCGGCGGCGACGCCAACATTACACGGTCCCCCAGGTGAACCACCAAATCGTTTCCCGTGTGTACCGATTCGGGCTTCATGTCGCATTTTCCGGAGGCGCCGGCGTGGAGACCGGTCCGCGACCGGGGCGAAGAAGGGGGCTGGGAGGCCCTGGGGGCCCATCAGGCGCCACGCGGGCCCCCGACGGGCTTCACGGGCCTCGCCGCGGGCTTCACGCGCCTCACGGCGGCCCGTTCGGCCTCCATGCCTCCAGAGGGGCCGGAGGACGCGCGGGGCCCGCTCCGGGGCCGGCCAGGTCTCCCGTCCGGGGAGCGGCCGGGAGGAGGCGGGTCCCGGAATCGGAGGACCCCCGGGGCAGATGCCTTCCGGGGGTCGTCGCACGGCCCTGGGGTCAGGCCGTGGCGAAGGAGTAGAACCGCTTGAGCGTGCAGTGCTCGTCGAGGAGCCGTGCGTAGATCGGCTCGCCCTCGAGCTCCCGATACGTCTCGATCGGGTCGCCTTTTATGATCAGCGCCCGTGCGCATTCCTCGCACCAGTACTGGTAGTCGTGGTTGACCGGCTCCATGTCGCGGACGATCGGCGTACCACTGCCGCACCAATCGCATTTCCGCCTGTGTGCACCCATCAATCAGCTCCAGCTGTGGCCGCAGGCCGTGCACACGTAGGAGATTCCACCGTTGTCACCGAGAACCTGGGCAACGTGGACCGATCCGCAGGAAGGGCAGTCGAGGAGGGTGGCTTTCTTACGGTTCAGTGCCACTTCGAGGAGATCGTCGACCTCCTCGAGGATGCTGGCAGGCATCGCTACTCCCTCCCGTCGGGCCGCGCCCCCTTCCGGCCGTTTGATTCTGCCACGGCCGGAGCAATACGGTCAGCGACGCCTGCGTACCAGTCCGGACACGGGCACCCGGCGGGGCTGTGGCGGGCGGCGCATTCGAGCACGCCGGGAGCGCGTCCGCAGAGATATACGCCCCACAGACCCCAAGTGACTCAAGCGGGTTCCCGGTGAATGTGCCGAAGACCACGGCACCCACGGGCGGGGAGAGGACGCGTGACAGGCCTCCGTACGCCGACCCGGCCCATGGACCGCGGCGACCCGGCCCGCCGACCGCGCCGGTCGGCTCCCGCCGTACCCGAGTGCGCCGGTGCGACGGCCAACTGCGCCCGCCGCGCCGCGTTCTCCGCGGGCGAGGCACCAACTCGGGGGCGCACAGGGGACGTACAACGAAAGATCCCGCTCCCTGACGGGAACGGGATCTTTCATCATTCTTCCGACGGCTCCGAAGAGCCTGTCCGTGGAGCTAAGGAGAATTGAACTCCTGACCTCCTGCATGCCATGCAGGCGCTCTACCAACTGAGCTATAGCCCCTTGCGTTCTTCCCGCCCTGCGGGCCGAACAAGAAGAACTTTAGCCTGCGACCAGCCGGAAAGTGAAATCCGGTCCCGGCGGGCCCGGGTGACCGGACGGAGAGCCGTCCGGCGCCCCTCAGTCGTCGTCGCCGAGGACCGGCTCCGGCAGCGTGCCGGCGTTGTGCTCCAGGAGGCGCCAGCCGCGGACGCCCTCGCCGAGGACGGACCAGCAGCAGTTCGACAGACCGCCGAGGCTCTCCCAGTGCGGGGACTCGAGACCGAGCAGACGGCCGATGGTGGTGCGGATCGTGCCGCCGTGACTGACGACCACGAGGGTGCCGTCGTCCGGGAGCTTGTCCGCGTGCCGCAGCACCACGGGGGCGGCGCGGTCGGCGACCTCGGTCTCCAGCTCGCCCCCGCCGCGCCGCACCGGCTCACCGCGCTTCCAGGCGGCGTACTGCTCGCCGTGGCGGGCGATGATCTCCTCGTGCGTCAGGCCCTGCCAGACGCCCGCGTAGGTCTCGCGCAGGCCCTCGTCGTGGGTGACGTCGAGCCCGGTGAGGGCGGCCAGTTCGGCGGCCGTGTTCGCGGCGCGCTTGAGGTCCGAGGCGACGATGGCGTCGGGCTTCAGGGAGGCGAGGAGCCGGGCGGCGCGGCGGGCCTGCCCGATTCCCGTCTCGGTCAGCTCGACGTCGGTCGAACCCTGGAAGCGGCGGTCCACGTTCCAGGAGGTCTGGCCGTGCCGCCACAGGATGACGCGACGGCCACGGCCCGGCTTCCGCTCGTCGGACGCGGCCCCGCGGGCCTCGGTGCTCACCGCAGTCCTCCCAGGTCGGCGGAGTCCTCCCCGGCCTGGAACTTGGCGTGCTCGGCGGCCTTGCCGCGGGTGGCCTTGGCCTCCTCGGGCAGGTCCAGCTCCGGGCAGTCCTTCCAGAGCCGCTCCAGGGCGTAGAAGACGCGCTCCTCGCTGTGCTGGACGTGCACCACGATGTCGACGTAGTCGAGCAGCACCCAGCGGGCCTCGCGGTCGCCCTCGCGGCGCACCGGCTTGGCGCCGAGCTCCTTGTTCAGGCGCTCCTCGATCTCGTCGACGATCGACTTGACCTGGCGGTCGTTGGGCGCGGACGCCAGCAGGAAGGCGTCGGTGATGGAGAGAACATCGCTGACGTCGTAGGCGATGATGTCGTGCGCGAGCTTGTCTGCGGCCGCCTGTGCGGCGGTCTTGATGAGCTCGATGGAGCGGTCCGTGGCGGTCACTACGCGGCTTTCCGTCGGCGGTCGGTTACGACTCAAGGGTCTCACGGACCGCCGAGGACACCCCACGCGTTTCTCCGGCCACGCCCCGGGACCGTCCCCCGGGGCGTGAAGCCGGTCACCCCCGGGTCATCCCTTCGGGGTGCTGGTGA
Source organism: Streptomyces sp. f51 (assembly GCF_037940415.1). Taxonomy (NCBI): domain Bacteria; kingdom Bacillati; phylum Actinomycetota; class Actinomycetes; order Kitasatosporales; family Streptomycetaceae; genus Streptomyces; species Streptomyces sp. f51. The sequence goes on from NZ_CP149798.1 coordinate 2,360,664, forward strand.
TCTTGTAGTCCTGGCCGAGGACGACGGACACGTCCGCGTTGCCACCGGCCTTGCCCTTGGTCACGATGCTGCTCGGCAGCCCCAGGGTCTTGGCGACCTCGACGGCGTCCGCCTTCCTGGCGGCGTCGCCGTACGTGATCCGGGACACGCTCTGGGCGGCGGAGGTGCCGGAGTCCAGGAACGTGTAGCCGCCGTTGACCAGGACGACACGGGCCTGGCTGGTGGCCGTCTTGACGCCGGTGGCGTTCTCGATGCCGACGCGGACCGCGGAGCCGGCCTCGGGGCTCTTGGCGGTGCCGCCCAGGACGTCCTTGATCACGCTGCTGGAGGCACTCGCGCTCAGGGTGCCGTCCGTCTGCACGGGCAGCAGCGCGGTCTTGTAGTCGCCGCCCTTGGCGAGGTCGGCGAGCTTGGCGAGGAAGGCGCCGAGGTCCTGGTCGGTCAGGGACGGGTCGAGGATCTGGGCCAGGGTCTGCACCGTGGTGGTCGCGGCCTGCTTGTCCGAGGACAGCTTCCGCATCACCCCCTGCATGACCTGCCCGAACCGCTCCAGCTGGGCGTCCTGGGCCTCGCCCGGGGCACGGTAGGTGGCGTAGGCGACGGCCATCTTGCCGCTGAGGGTCTCGTCCTGGCCCTTCTTGACGAGGGGGTCCTCGCCCTGCTTCTTGGCGGCGGGGTCGGGCACCGCGGTGTTGGTGGTGACCTCGATGTTGCCGACGAGTTCGACGAGGTTGTTCAGGTAGGGGGTGTCGAGCCGCCAGGTGCCCTGGATGTTGGTGCCCAGCACGGTGTCGAGCGCGTCCCGCGTACCGGAGGAGCCGTCGTTGTCGACGGACTTGGCGAGCGTGGTCGTCGAGCCGTCGTCGTCCGTCAGGGCGAGGGAGTTGGGCAGCAGCACGGTGGTGCCCTGCTGGGTGGTGGTGTTGTCGACGAGCAGGGCCGTGGAGGTGCCGCCGCCCTTGGTGTTGTGCAGATGGACGACGATCACGTCGCGCTTCTGCGCGGCGACGGGCGTCGAGGCGCCCGGCTTGGCGGTCGCGGCGGTGCCGGGCAGCTTGCCTGCGTACCAGAGGTAGCCCGCCCCGCCGACGACGGCCAGCGCCGCGACCACGACGAGGGCGACGACCCGGCTGCGGGCACGGCGCTTGGCCTCCTCGCGGCGCTCGGTGCGGTTCTCCGTGAACTTCAGCCAGTCGATGACGTCCTCGGACTCGGCTTCCTGCTCCTCGACGAAGGCGAACTGCTCGGTGCGGTAGTCCCGGTCGCTCCCGGGAGCGTCGTCCTGTGCGGGTCCGGCCTGCTGCGGGGGTCCGGCCTGCTGCGGGATGCGGGCGGTCTGCTCGGCGACCCGGGGCTGCCGGCCGGTGCTCGCGGCGTCCGAGGTGCCGGCGCCGCGCCCGTAGCCGTCGTACGGCGCCCGGGCGGTCTCCGCCGCGCCGCCGCCGGGCGCACCGGTGCCGAACGGGTCGAAGGAGTCGCGCGAGGGGGCGGACGGCTGCTGACCGGTGTCGTAGGGCGACACGGTCTCCTGCCGGCCGGTGTCATAGGGGGACACCGTTTCGTGCCGACCGGTGTCATAAGGGGACACGGTTTCGTGCTGGCCCGTGTCATAGGGCGACACAGCCGGCCGGCTGCCCGTGTCATAGGGCCCGACAGCTTCCTGACGGCCCGTCGCGTAGGGGTCGTAGCCGTACCCCTGCTGCTGCCGGGCGTCGTAGCCGTCGTACCCCTGTGCGGGCTGCTGCGGGACCGGCCGGTACACCGGCTGCCCGTACTCGTCGTAGCCGACGAGCTCGTACTGCTGGTCGCCGCCCGCGTATCCGTCGTATCGGTCGTTCACCGGGTGCCCCTCTCGGCTCACTGGCCGCGGTACAGCTCACGCTTGTCGATGTAGCGCACCACACCGTCCGGCACCAGGTACCAGACGGGGTCGCCCTTGGCGACTCTCGCACGGCAGTCTGTGGACGAGATGGCGAGCGCGGGAACCTCGACCAGCGAGACACCGCCCTCCGGGAGTCCCGGGTCGGTCAGGGTGTGACCGGGCCGGGTGACCCCGATGAAGTGCGCGAGGGAGAACAGTTCTTCCGTGTAGCGCCAGGTGAGGATCTGGCCGAGCGCGTCCGCGCCGGTGATGAAGAAGAGATCCGCGTCGGGGTTGAGCGAGCGCAGGTCGCGCAGGGTGTCCGTCGTGTAGGTCGGGCCGCCGCGGTCGATGTCGATCCGGCTGACCGAGAACTGCGGGTTCTCGGCCGTGGCGATGACCGTCATCAGATAGCGGTCCTCGGCCGGGGTGACCATGCGGTCGGTCTTCTGCCACGGCTGCCCCGTCGGCACGAACACCACCTCGTCGAGGTGGAACTGCGCGGCGACCTCGCTGGCGGCGACCAGGTGCCCGTGGTGGATCGGGTCGAAGGTGCCGCCCATGACTCCGAGCCTGCGCTTGCCCGGATTCGAGGGGCCGTTGCCGGGGCCGGTCGGCAGGCGCTTCGAGCCGCCGCCGGCCGCCGCGCCCGCGCCGCCCGTGGCGTCGCCGACGGCGCCGCTCTCCGTGTCATTCACCGGACCGGTAGGCATGTCCTGCTCTCCCATGCGTGCAGACCCTACCGGCCCGGCCGACGGGCTCCGTCCGACAGGGGCCCCGAGCGGGCCCCTCGGGGCTCAGCGGTCGCGGTTGAAGCGCGTGGTGATCCACAGCAGCAGAAGCAGGATGAACAGGGCCCCGCCGCCGGTCAGGTACGGGCTGAGGCTCTCGTGGTTGCCGCCGTTCTCGCCCTCGGCGACGACGGTGGCCAACTGTGCGGCGGTGTGCTGGATGCTCATCTCGGCTAGACCTATCCGATGAGGGTCCCCCCGCTCGACCTGGATCGAGAGGTGGGGAGGGCGGGATGAAGATGTCGGCCCATCGTATGCGGGCGCCTACGCCGCGAACACGCCGACTCCGCCGTTGGGTACGGCGCCCGGGCCCCGGGCCCGAGGCCGGCCGTCAGTCGTCGCGCTTGTAGCCGCGCAGCAGGAACCAGGCGGCCAGGACCACTCCGATGATCATGACGATCAGCACGACGCGGAGCAGATTGCCCGGACCCTGCTTGTCGGCCGCCGCGGCGGCCTCGGTGAACCACGCGGCTGCGGGGATGTGCTCCATGTCGTACGACTCCTTCGCTGTACTGCCCGACAACGGTATCTCCGCCTAGGCTGGGCTCTGCCTCGGGGGCACATGGGGCACTGAGACGCACATGGGGGAACACATGTCAGACGGCGGCCACGAACCCGGTGGGCACGGGAAGGTGCCGAGCAGGCAGCGCAGGCGCTTCGCGGGGATCTCCTCGCGGGCCTACGAACACCCGGCGGACCGGTCCGCCCTGGTGGCGCTGCGCAGGCTCAGCGGTTTCGACACGGTCTTCAAGGCCCTGAGCGGGCTGCTGCCCGAGCGCAGTCTGCGCCTGCTCTTCCTGTCCGACTCGGTGCGCGTCTCGGACGCCCAGTTCGCGCACCTCAACGACATGCTGCGGGACGCCTGTTACATCCTGGACCTGGAGAAGGTCCCGCCGATGTACGTGAACCAGGATCCGCAGCCGAACGCGATGTGCATCGGTCTGGACGATCCGATCATCGTCGTGACGACCGGGCTCGTCGAGCTGCTCGACGAGGAGGAGATGCGGGCGGTCGTCGGCCACGAGGTCGGACACGCGCTCTCCGGTCACGCCGTCTACCGCACGATCCTGCTGTTCCTCACCAACCTCGCGGTCCGGGTCGCCTGGATCCCGCTGGGGAACCTCGCGATCATGGCGATCGTGACCGCGCTGCGCGAGTGGTTCCGCAAGTCGGAGCTGTCGGCGGACCGGGCCGGGCTGCTGGTCGGCCAGGACCTGCGGGCCTCGATGCGCGGTCTGATGAAGATCGCGGGCGGCAATCATCTGCACGAGATGAACGTGGACGCGTTCCTGGAGCAGGCCGAGGAGTACGAGGCGGCGGGCGACCTGCGCGACTCCGTGCTGAAGATCCTCAACGTGCTGCCGCGTACGCATCCCTTCACCGCGGTCCGCGCGGCCGAGCTGAAGAAGTGGGCCGAGTCCCGCGACCACCAGCGGATCATGGACGGCCACTACCCGCGGCGCGAGGAGGACAAGGACGCCTCCGTGTCGGACTCCTTCCGGCAGTCGGCGGCCAGCTACGCGAGCGACGTGAAGAGCTCGAAGGACCCGCTGATGAAGCTGGTCAGCGACATCGCGGGCGGTGCGGGCGACCTCGGGGGCCGGGTGCGGCGCGGCTTCGGGGGCTTCGCGGGCGGCACCCCCAAGGACGGCACGGCCGACGCGTCCGGCGGGAAGGCCGGGGACGGCGGCACCGGGAAGGCCACGGGCGAGGACCGCTCGGGCGACGGGGACGCGGACTCGGACGCGAACAAGGACGGGAACGGGGACGGCCGGGACTGATCGCCGGGCCGGGCGGGGTCCCGAGGACGGCCCGAACCGCGGAGCGAGCGGAGCGGAGCCCCCGGACGGCGGCCCGCCCGGCTGTCCGGACCGCCGGGACCCCCGGGTCACACCTTCGGCTGCGCGCTCCTGGCCAGTGAACCGCACACGGCGGTAGCGCTGCCGGTGGCGTACGGGTCGGTGCCGGCCGGACCGCCCGCCTTCGCCGTCTGGCCCGCGAGCAGCGGCCGCAGCCGGCTCACCGCGTCGTCGGAGCAGGCGAGCGGCCCGGCCTGGACGTACGACGTGACCAGTTCGGCCTGGTGCATCCGCAGGTCGTCGCTGTCGAAGCGGAAGGTCAGCTCGCGCCGGACGGTGAACAGGGATGCCTTGGCCTGCGCGTTCGCGCCCGTCGGCTTCAGCGCGTAGACGAAGGTGTGGTCGGCGACGACCTCCAGGGTGTTCGCGTCGGACTCGGCCGCCTGGAGGGTGCCCTGCACCCGGATCCCCTTGTCGGCGAGCTGGGCGCGGCCCGCGTCGAAGCGGATCAGCCAGCCGGTCGGCGCGTGCCGTCCGTCGGCGGCCGGCTGTTCGAAGCTCTGGTCGAACTGGTCGAGCTGCCGGGGGTCGAGCAGGATCCGTACGGGCCGGGTGGCGCCCCCGGTCAGGACGCTGGGGTCGAGGGACGACTCCACCAGATAGTCCTTGGCGGTGGTCAGGGCGGTGACGACCTGGCTGTCGGAGAAGTGCGCGGTGCGCCGGACCGCGGGCAGGGGGATGCCCTCGGCACCGATGCGGAACTGGGCGGCGGGGCTGTTGCCGTAGAGCTGGTCCGTGCTCGCGGTGCCGGGGACGGCGCTCTGCGGGGCGAGCGGGATCACCGTCATCCGCAGCGGCTCGGCCGTCTGGGTGACGGCGGCCGGGTACGGGTGCCGGACGCCCATGTAGATCGCGGTGCCGAAGGCGATGGCTATCAGCAGGACGAGGAGCAGGGCCTGCCGGGAGAGCCCGCGTTGCAGGGTCGGGCGGCGGCGCACGGCCGGGCTGTGGTCGGCCATCCGTTCCCGGGCGGAGAACTCCTGGAGGCGGGCAGCACGGACGAACGACTCGTCGAAGACGACGGATCGGTACTCGTCCTCGCCACCGGCGGGAGCACCCTCGGGTGTCCCCTCAGGTGGGTCTCCAGGCCCGCCCATACCTTCAGAGTAGGTCTCCGGGGGCTCCGGTAAACGCTGTGGTGCGCGACAAGTTCTGACAGGTTCCCACCAGGACGGTCACGCTGCGCGACGGATGCGGGCGCCTCGGCGGGAAGACCGGCGTCAGGGCGCGTGAGGCCCCGCGTCAGGGTGTCCGCGGCACCGCCGACACCGTCGCGCGGGGAACGGTCGCGGAGGAGGACGGACCCGGCGCGACGATCTTCTGCCGGCCCTGTTCCAGACCGGAGGAGGCGGGCGCGGGGACCTGGTCCTGACCACCGGAGGAGGCGCCGCGGTAGACCGCGGTGAAGGCGAGGGCGACCATGCCGATGCCCATGACGAGTGCGAGGACCCAGGCCACGGGACGGTGCCAGCGGATCTGCTTGCCGTAGGGCCGGCCGTACAGCCCCGGGAAGCCGTGACGGCCTTCAAGGACCTCGGAGTCGTCCGGGTCGTCCAGGTCGGGATCGTGGGCGAAGTCGGGACCGAAGGCGTCCTCGTAGCGGTCGTCGTCGCCGCGGGCGCGGGCGTGCGCCCGGCGGGCCTCGGCCTCGGACGCCTCGGCCCGGGCCTGGGCTGCCGCGAGCAGCCTCTCGACGGCGGTCGGTTCGTGGAACGCCGCCGCCCGTACGAAGTCCTCGTCGAAGACCACGGAGGCGAACTCTTCGTCCGCACCCCCGCGGTCGTGGTCGTCGTCGGGCTCCCAGCCGTCAGGGAACGGCGTGCCCCCCACGTCCTCCGGCACGGATCCAGAGTAGACCTGAGGGGTCAATTTGGGCAGACGGTACGGAAATTCGTCTGGACGAGGTGCCCGCGCCCGAGTGGACCGCGGGCCGTGCACCGTCCGCCGCGCGCCCCCGCTCCCGGCGTCACGCCGTCCGCGCGGCCCGGCAGGGGTCCCGGAAGCCCTCGTACGCCCGCATGGGGCCGCCTCCGGGCCCGCGGGGGCGTGCGGGGCCCGCGCGCCCCCGCCGGAGTCTCAGCGGCGGATGTGGCCGTCGCCCGTGACGATGTACTTGGTGCTCGTCAGCTCCGGCAGTCCCATGGGGCCGCGCGCGTGGAGCTTCTGGGTGGAGATGCCGATCTCGGCGCCGAAGCCGAACTGGCCGCCGTCGGTGAAGCGGGTCGAGGCGTTCACGGCGACGGTCGTGGAGTCGACCAGCTGGGTGAAGCGGCGGGCGGCCTGCTGCGAGGTGGTGACGATGGCCTCGGTGTGGCCGGAACTCCACAGCCGGATGTGCGACACGGCCTTGTCGAGCGAGTCGACGACCGCCGCGGCGATGTCGTAGGAGAGGTACTCGGTGTCCCAGTCCTCGGCCGTGGCCTCCACGACGGTGGCCCGGGAGTCCTTGGCGAAGGCGAGGACCCGCTCGTCCGCGTGCACGGTGACCCCGGCGTCCGCGAGGGCGTCCAGGGCGCGCGGCAGGAACTCCGCGGCGATGTCCTGGTGGACCAGGAGGGTCTCGGCCGCGTTGCAGACGCTGGGCCGCTGCGCCTTGGAGTTGATCAGGATGTCGACGGCCATGTCGAGGTCGGCCTGGGCGTCGACGTACACGTGGCAGTTGCCGGTACCGGTCTCGATGACCGGGACGGTGGACTCCTGGACGACCGTGCGGATCAGGGAGGCGCCGCCGCGCGGGATGAGGACGTCGACCAGGCCGCGGGCGCGCATCAGCTCACGGACCGACTCGCGGCCCTCGCCGGGGACGAGCTGGACCGCGTCGGCGGGCAGTCCGGCGCCGCCGACGGCGTCGCGCAGGACCTGCACGAGGGCCGTGTTCGACTCGTAGGCGGAGGACGAGCCGCGCAGCAGGACCGCGTTGCCGGACTTCAGGCACAGGGCGGCCGCGTCGACGGTCACGTTCGGGCGGGCCTCGTAGATGATGCCGACGACGCCGAGGGGGACGCGGACCTGGCGCAGGTCGATACCGTTCGGGAGGGTGGAGCCGCGGACGACCTCGCCGACCGGGTCGGGCAGCGCCACGACGTCACGGACGTCGGAGGCGATCGCGCGCACCCGCTCGGGGGTGAGCGTGAGGCGGTCGATGATGCTCTCGGCGGTCCCGGCCTCGCGCGCCTTGGCGATGTCCTTGGCGTTGGCGGCGACGATCTCGCTCGTACGGACTTCCAGCGCGTCCGCGATCGCGAGCAGCGCGTCGTCCTTCTCGGCCCGCGGCAGCGGCGCCAGGTCGGCGGCGGCGGACTTCGCGCGATAGGCGGCCTGGGCCACCGGGGACATGGAGTCGTACGGCGAGAGCGTGGTCATGGGGGAAGGGTAGTGCGCCCGGCGGGCCGTTTCGGCGGTCGTCCCATTCGGCGAGACGGGCTCAAAAGGGATGAACTCCCACAGGTGTGGCGGGCAGCGGTCCGTACCCCTCGGCGATCCGCTGGTGGTAGGTCTCGCGGTCGATGACCTCCAGGCCGACGATCTCCCAGGGCGGGAGTTTCGCGGTCTGGCGGTGCTCGCCCCACAGGCGCAGCGCGACGGCCGCCGCGTCGTGCAGGTCGCGGGCCTCCTCCCAGTAGCGGATCTCCGCGTGGTCGTTGGCGTACCGGCTGGTCAGCAGGAAGGGGTGGTCGTGGGCGAGCTGTTCGAGACCGCGCCGCACCTCGGTCAGCGGGGCCTCGCCGCCGGACACGCTGAGCGTGACGTGCCACAGCCGGGGCTGGTCGGCGGGCCGCTCGCCTCCGTAGCTGTCGCCGGCCGCGACGCTGGTCAGGGCCCGCTCCTCACCCACCGGGCGGGAGGCGGGACCACCGCGGGACGCCGCCGCCCCAGGGCGTACTCGTCTCACGACGGCCTCCTTTACCCGATGGTCGTACCCGATCCCGGACTCTCCCTGCCACAAAGTTGAGCAGGTGAGAAGCCGCCGTGTGGCGGTTTTACGGAACGTCCACCGCTGGGGGCGGGGGATTCGGCCGTTTCCGGGTGTACCGGACAGCGGATTCGGTGGTGCGCCCGGGGCCGCGGCGGGCGGATGGGGTCACCGTGACGTCCACCGGCCGGGACGCGGGTCCCCGCGGACGCGCGCGGGCGGGGCGCGACGGGACGCGCGCGGCCGGACGTCCGTCCTACGGGTTCAGCAGGACGAGGTCGTCGCGGTGCACGACCTCGCGCTCGTACGCGGGGCCCAGCTCGCGCGCCAGTTCCCGGGTGGAACGTCCGATCAGCTGGGGGATCTCCTTGGCGTCGAAGTTCACCAGCCCCCGGGCGACGGCCCGGCCGGCGCCGTCGCGCAGTTCGACCGGGTCTCCCGCGGTGAAGTCGCCCTCGACGGCCGCGATGCCCGCGGGCAGCAGCGACGTGCGCCGCTCGACGACCGCGCGCACGGCGCCGTCGTCCAGGGTGAGCGCGCCCTGCGGGGTGGAGGCGTGCTGGAGCCACAGCAGGCGGTCGGCCGACCTCTTGCCGGTGGCGTGGAAGAAGGTGCCGGTGTCCCGGCCTGCGAAGGCGTCGGCGGCGTGGACCGCGCTGGTCAGCACCACCGGGATGCCGGCCGCGGCGGCGATCCTGGCCGCCTCGACCTTGGTGACCATGCCGCCGGTGCCGACGCCCGCCTTGCCTGCGCTGCCGATCTCGATGCCGGCGAGGTCGGCGGGCTCGCGCACCTGGGCGATCCGTGAGGTGCCGGGCCTGCTCGGGTCGCCGTCGTAGACCCCGTCCACGTCCGAGAGCAGGATCAGGAGGTCGGCGCGTACGAGATGGGCGACGAGGGCGGCGAGACGGTCGTTGTCGCCGAAGCGGATCTCGTCCGTGGCCACCGTGTCGTTCTCGTTGACGACCGGCAGGGCACCCATCGCGAGGAGCTTGTCCAGGGTGCGCGAGGCGTTGCGGTGGTGGGCGCGCCTGCTGGTGTCGTCGGAGGTGAGGAGCACCTGTCCGACGCGGATGCCGTAGCGGGCGAACGAGGCGGTGTAGCGGGCCATCAGGAGGCCCTGGCCGACGCTCGCGGCCGCCTGCTGGCGGGCGAGGTCCTTGGGGCGGCGGCGCAGTCCGAGCGGCGCGAGGCCGGCGGCGATGGCCCCGGAGGAGACGAGGACGATCTCCTTCTCGCCTCCGTCACGGGCCTTGGCGAGGACGTCGACGAGGGCGTCGACCCGGTCCGCGTCGAGGCCGCCCGAGGCGGTGGTGAGCGACGAGGAACCCACCTTGACGATGATCCTGTGGGCCCGCGCCACGGCGTCCCTGTCGGCGTGCGTCTCGCCCTGCCTTGCCGCTGCCACCTGCGGTGTGTCCCCTCGCGTCGGTCCGGGTGCCCCGTCCAGCAATCTACGCGAAGGGCGGGTCCCCCGGCCCGCCGGTCCAGCAGGCGGACGGCGCCGCGTAGTTGCGTGATCACAAGTTGCTTACGCGAAAAAAGTTGTACGGGTTCCTCATGGGAATTAAAGGCATCGCAAAGTCAAGTTGAATGTCGTCTCACCTACCGTTCCCCCCGTGAAGCGCATATTGCTGAGATCGGGCAAGAGCCCCTACGACGTCGTCCCCGTGGAACAGGCCCTCCACCAGGACGTCTTCGCCACCAACGCGGGCAACCTCATCTTCAGCGACGCCGCGCACAAGATCCTCGAGACCCCGCGCACCGAGGTCGTGTCCAACGGCATCCGCACCGACGTGGCCGCCGCGGGCCGTATCAACGAGGAGTTCGACGCGTTCGTCGTGCCACTGGCCAACGCGTTCCGGCCCTCCTTCGAACCGCAGCTGCGCCGACTGACGCGGCTCATCGGCAAGTTGAGGATCCCGGTGATCGTCCCGGGCATCGGCGCGCAGACCGGGCTGAGCTACAACCCGGCGCGGCTGAAGCCGATCGAGCCGGCCGTGCGGGAAAGCGCGCCGACTCGCTCGGACCGGGGTCCCGGATCGCGGTGAACGGTTCGCACAGCGCGATGCGGTCGCAGGGCCTGGACCCGGTCGTCCGCAACGCCCACGCGCGCTATCCGCATCTGCGTTTCATCGGCCAGAACCTCAGCGACGCCCGGCAGTTGCACTGGCGCGACCTGTCGGACCCGAACGGCGCCGTGACCGAGATGCCCACGCATCCGGACCACCCGATGTTCCGCGAGGACAAGGTCCGGGTGTACATCGATCCGGTCACCTGGATCGACGATCTGCGCGACTTCGACTTCTCGTTCGGCTCCCGCATCCACGGGAACATCGCCGCGCTGCTCGCCGGCACGCCCGCGACGGTGCTGTGCGGCGACTCCCGCACGCTGGAGCTGTGCCGCTACTTCGGCATCCCGCACCGGCCGATCACCAGGCTGCCTGCGGACCTCGATCCGGCCGAGCTGTACGAGGAGGCCGACTTCGGCGTGCTGACCCGCGGGCACCGGGAGCGCTTCGAGCGTTTCACGGGGTTCCTGACCCGCAACGGCCTGGAGAACACGTTCACGCACGGCGACGGGGGCGCCGCCCACGAGGAGCGCCTGCGTTCCCTGGCCTTCCCGCCCGGGGTCCGGCCCTGGAACGACGCCGACATCGCCTCGCTCACCACGCGTTTCGGCTTCCTCCAGAGCCGGATCACCGAACTGTCCACGGAGAACGTCCGGTTGAAGCGGGAACTGACCCGCAAGCCCAAGACGGTGAAGCTCACCCCGGGACCGGCCGGAACGCCCGGGCGCTCGGTCTACAGACTGGCGCGCCGCGCGGTGGGCCGGCCCCTGCGCAGGGCGTTGCAGTCGGGCCGCCCGTAGGGCGGCGGAGGCCTCCCGGCGCCGGTCCGCGTGACGGACGCCGGGAGGAGCCGACGAGGGGCCCTGTCAGCGCCGGGGGCCGAGCACCCGTCGCGCCAGCCTGCGCAGCCGCTGGAACGGCTTGGGCCGGGCCTTGAAGCCCTCGATGGTGACCGTCTCACGGGTCGTCGGGACGTAGTAGCTGTCCGGGACGCCCGCGCCCTGGTCGCGGAAGTGCGGGTAGGCGAGGAAGACCTTGCGGCCGCGCGACTCCAGCACTATCCCCGGCGCCTTCTTCGACTTGACGAACTCCACCACGTCCAGGAGGAGATCGCCCCGGCCGCGGGCCACCAGATGCAGCCGCAGCCGCTCGTGGACCTTGAGCCGGCGGGCGACGCCTTCGTTCCAGTAGGCGTCCATCAGCGGCTTGGCCAGTTCGAGCTTGTGGGCGCGCACCTTCTCGCTCTGCTTGAGCAGCCCGGGCCCGAACTGCGGGAGCAGGGTGATCAGGAACGGCCTGACCATGAGAGCGTCGCGGCGCGGCCCGGCGGGCACGTACTCGGCGATGAGATTCATCAGCGCGCGGGCCGAGTCGAAGCGCAGGGTGTAACCGCCGCTCTTGGTCACGTGCTTGCCGTCGTCGCGGCCGACCAGGTGGTAGCAGTCGTAGTCGGCGACCACGGAGACGCCGTCGGCGCGGAGGTAGGCCTCCATCGTGAACAGCGCGTCCTCGCCGGTCTTCAGGGACTCGTCGAAGACCATCCCGTGCCGGGTGAGCAGGTCGCGGCGGAACAGCTTCTGCGCGCTCAGCGTGAACTTGATGTTCGAGGAGAAGACGTCGGTACGGGGCTGGGTCTTGCCCCACATCGTCTTCGGAGCCGTCCTGTTGACCCCGACGACCTTGCCGAGCACGACGTCCGTGCCCTGCGCGTCGGCCATGGCGACCATGCGCTCCAAGGCCTCGGGGCCGAAGTAGTCGTCGGCGTCCAGGAAGAAGACGTAGCGCCCCCGCGCCTTCGCGAGACCGACGTTGCGCGGGCCGCTGGGGCCGCCCGAGTTCGCCTGCCGGACCACCGTCACGGACAGGGCCGCGCGCTCGGCGAACTGCTCCAGATACTCCCCCGTGCCATCCGTCGACCCGTCGTCGACCGCGATGACTTCGATACGTTCCGCCCCGATCGTCTGGTCCTCCACGGATTCCAGACATTTGACCAGGTACGGCATTGCTTCGTACGCCCCGATGACGATGCTCACATCAGGTTGCGTCACGTTTCCCCCTCGTTCGGGAAGTGTCACAAGAACATTTCCCCCTTATCACCTCAATCGCTATCTAGAAGACGACTGGAAGTACGGGCCGGTTGCCCGGAACGACTCATTTCGTGACTCAGGTCACAGGAAACGGTGGGGGGCTTGCCCGCCAAGGCTCGCAGAACGACGTAAGAGAAACGGCGAGGGGCGTAAGAAACGGGCATGGCCCCGGGCAGAAGCGCCCGGGGCCATGCCCGTGTGTGCTCGCGGACCGGATCAGCCGGTGACCGCGGCCTCGTCCGTCTCGCCGGTCACCCGCTGGGCGGGAACCGCGCCGGCGAGGTCCACGGCCTCGGCGGACATCACGCTCTGCTGGCCGAGGTTGCGGCGCTCGGCCTCGCGCGCCAGTTCCCGTACCGCGGAGTTGAACTGGTCGATGGAGGCCGGCTCGTCGGGGCCCAGCAGATAGCGCTTGAGCTCCTGGCGGCTGGCCGCCTGCGCGTCCGCGGAGGGGTCGGCCACCGCCGCGAGCAGCTCGCCCAGCTCCGCGGACGAGTTGGACAGGATCACGGCGGCGCGCACCGCGGTGTTCTGGCGCTTGAACTCCTCGACGCCGAGCTCCGCGGAGTCGGTGACGGCGTACGGCTTGCCGCTCGCGATGAAGTCGGAGACGACGCTGGAGATGTCCGAGACCATCGCGTCGGAGACGTTGAAGCAGTCGTACAGACGCGGTTCGGCGCCGGTGATGACACGGTGCTCGGCGGTGCTGAAGGAACGCCAGTAGGTGTCGTTCCACTCGGCGCGCAGCCGGGCGACCTCGGCGTGCCGGGACACGTCGACCATGCCGTCGCGGCTGGCCTCGGCCTCGTCACGCTTCTCGCCGCCGGTGCCGGTCAGCTCGGCGATACGGGCCTCGATACGGGCCAGCTCGGTCCTGGCCCCCGCCTGGGCGGCCGCGTCGGCGGTGAAGCGGGGGTCGCCGGCGCGCTCGGCGGCGGCCTTCTCGACCAGGGCGGTGATGCGCCGGTGGGCGGCGCCGGCCTCGGGGCTGACGGTGCCCGTGAAGGGGTGCGGCTTGTACAGGACGCGGACCGGCGGGTCGGCCGCGACCAGCTTCCTCACGATGTTCTCACCGGCGAGCACGATCGAGGTGTTGCCGGGGTTGCCGTCCCAGCCCTCCCAGGTCGGCGCGTACAGCACGGTGGGTATGCGTCCCTCGGGCACACCCTGCCAGGTCTGGATCGGGGCCAGCTGCGGACGGCCGACCTCGACGATGTCGTCGTCGCGGACGCCGACGTCGGCGATCGCGTAACGGTCGCGGCCCGCACGGCCCGCGGTCCACACCTCGTCGTACACCTTGCTGAACGGGTTGACGCTGGCGAGCTTGTCGCTGTCGCCGTGGCCGATGAAGACGTGCTGGATCGTGGGAACGCGCAGCATGTGGATGTTCTTGCCGACGTTCGCCGCGTACAGCGCGACCCGCACCGTCGAGAGGTCCATGTTCATCAGGTGCACCCCTCCGGGCACGCAGATGACCGGCACCGTGGTGGGCGCCATGCGCTCCAGGATGGCCCGCTCGCGGAGGATGATCAGCGGCCGGGTGTCCAGCTGCTCCATCGTCTCCAGCCACATGTTGACCTGGTAGGCGGAGTCCTTGGAACCCGAGAAGTACAGGAGCGTCTCCGGGCGGTAGTCGCCCAGCCACGCGTCGACGGCCGCCAGGACCTTCTCGGGGTTCGGCGGGGTCTTCCGGCCGCGCACGAACGGCACGAGGGCCGCGACGTAGCCGAAGGCCAGCAGCAGGCTCGCGGCGACGCCGGCGAAGCCGTAGACGCTGTCGCCGGTCGCCCCGGCGACCAGGAGGCCGACGACGGCCACGAGGTCGAGGTGGAGCATCTTCTCCGCGGACCGCGACAGCAGCCCGCGCGGCGGCGCGTCCGGGATGCGCAAGCGCGAGCCCAGGTCCACGTTGCGGGTGGCGACGGGCATCTTGCGGCGCAGCCGTATCAGCGTGATCAGCGCGCCGTGCGGTGCCTGGAAGCCGTAGAAGGCCAGGAAGCACGCGATGGCCGCGTAGAAGACCATGTTGTCGGACAGGTCGAGCCGCGCCAGGAGCAGGACGAGCAGCAACTGCCTGATCAGGAACCTGATGGACAGACCGGCCCGCACCTTGCTGAGGCGGTTGATCAGATAGCTGCCGCGCCGGTGCAGATAGTGGTCCGCCAGGTACGTGACGGCGGCCGCGGCCGCGAAGGCGCCGACGCTCGGCAGGAGCGCGGCGAGCATCAGGCAGGGGAAGCCCAGGATCATCAGGGCCGCCGCCGCCAGCTCGGCCGCGCTGCCCACTCGGGCAACGCGAATAGCGGTGGAAATCACGGAGAAACCTGCTCTTGAGGGGTGAGTGCCGGTTTTGATACCAAAAAGCCCTTTTGGTGCCTCATAGGGAACCAAAAGCAAAAAGGGAACCTTACGGACTCAGGCCCTTGTGAATGCGCGGAGAACGCGCGGACACAAAGGCCTGAATTCCGAAAGACTATTCGTTTTTGATTATGCCACGCCGTCCTGGCGGTCCAGGACGCTGGCCAGAGCGGCCTCGAAGCCGGAGGCGCGGCCCGCGCCCGCCGTCGGGTCCTGCTGGCGGACGTCGATGACGTGACCGGTCAGCTCGGAGAGCAGGACGTCGAGCGAGGTGTGCGCGACGGCCTCGGAGGACAGCAGCGAGCCCGCGGGCTCCTGGCCGAACGCCTTGGTGCGCATGGGGGTCGCGGTGCGCTCGGGGTTGATGCAGTTGACGCGGATTCCGTCGCCGGCCCACTCGTCGGACAGCGCCTGGGTCAGGTTCACCATGGCGGCCTTGGTGGAGGAGTAGAGGCTGTACTCGGCGCGGCCGCGGGTGTAGCTGCTGGAGGTGTAGAGCAGCAGCTGGCCCTTGCTCTCGGCCAGGTACTTGTAGGAGGAGCGGGCTATCTGCACCGGGGCCAGGTAGTTGACCTTCAGCGCTTCCTCGATGGTGGCGTTGTCCGTCTCGGCCAGCTTGCCGATGCGCAGCACGCCCGCGGTGTTGATGACGTAGTCGATGCGCCCGGTCTCCGCGTACGCCGTGGACAGCGCGTCGTCGACCTCCTCGGGGTTCTCGACGTGCGTGCCGGTGGTGGAGCGGCCGAGCGCGTACGTCTTCGCGCCGTAGCCCGCGGCGAGCTCGGCTATGTCCTTGCCGATGCCGTACGAGCCACCGAAGACGACGACGGTCTTGCCGGTGAGCAGCTCGCGGTAGGCGGCCTCGTCGGCCTGCGCGGGCGCGGCGGTGGAGGCGAGCTGGAAGAGCTTGTCGGCGATGAAGACGTCGACGGGCTGGGTGACCTTCATGTTGTACTCGTCGCCCGCCACGACGTGGATCGGCACGTCCGGCAGGTACTTGAGCACGACCGAGCAGTCGTCCGTGGCCTGGAAGTTGGGGTCACCGGCCGCGACCTGGTAGGCGCGGCGGATGGTGGACAGCTTGAACGCCTGGGGCGTCTGGCCGCGGCGCAGCCGGGAGCGGTCCGGGATCTCGGTGATGAACTCGCCGTCCTCGCCGTGGGTACGGGTCACGATGATCGTGTCCGCGGACGGGATGGCGACGTCGACGGCCTGGTAGCGCTCGAGGGCCGTGACGCAGTCGTCTATGACGCGCTCGGACAGCAGCGGGCGCACGGCGTCGTGGAACAGGACGTTGGCGTCCTCGCCCTCGGCCAGGCCCTCGCCGAGCGCGGCGATGGCGCGCTCGGTCGTCTCGTTCCGCGTCGAGCCGCCCTCGATGACGCGGGTCACCTTCGTGAAGCCCGCCTTCGCGACGATCTTCTCGACGTCCGGCACATAGCCCGGGGCCATGAGCACGATGATGTCGTCGATCGAATCGGCCTGCTCGAACGTGGTCAGCGTGTGCTCGATGACCGCCTTGCCTGCGATCTTCAGCAGCTGCTTCGGAATCGACAGACCCACGCGCTGACCGGTGCCGCCGGCCAGGATCACTGCGGTCGTACGGGGCTTGGCAATGTGCTCAGACACGGATGACCTACCTTGGGGCGACAGGGAACCCCGGAATGGTCCCACCTACGGTTACTACGGTGCAAGGTGAGCGCCTCCCGCTGCATATGTGGGCGCAACCGGGCATTCACCTTGCACACGGGCGACTTCGAGGACCTCGGACCGAATTGTCCGGATTTGCTGTGAGTAACTCCACACGTCCCGCGCGGAGTCCTCACGATCCCCCCGGGCTCCCCGGCGCGTCAGACGAGCCGGACGCCCGGTTTCCCTGCCTCGACCCGCAGACGGGCCGCCGGACCCGAGGGGGCGTCGGGCCTCAGCACCGTCTCCGTGACGCGCACCTGGGCGTCGATGCCGTCCCGCCGGATGTCGAAGAGGTGGTAGCCGCGGCGGGCGTCGATGAACTTCCAGTGCGGGTTGTCCGGAATCCGCGGGTCCCACTCCGCGTGGAAGGCCGTCTGGTCCTGGTCGCCGCCGCTGGAGATCGACGTCCCGACGAACTCGGCGCCCACGACGTCGGACTCCGGTTCGGCGAAGTCCGCCTTGAGGTCGCTGATCATCGTGAGGTGCCGGTCGCCGCTGAGGACGACGGGATTGCGGACCGTCGCGAACTCCGTCATGAGGGCGTTGCGTTCGGCCTGGTAGCCGTCCCAGGCGTCGTAGTACCAGAGCTTGCCCTCGCCGATCCGCAGGTCGGTCTCGGCCATCATGATCTGCGAGGCGACGACGTTCCAGCGGGCGGGCGAGTGCCGCAGCCCGCGCAGCAGCCGGTCCCTCTGCTCCGCGCCGAGCATGGTGAGCGAGGGGTCCTGCGCCCCCTGCTGTCCGGTCGCCTGGTCGCTGCGGAACTGCCGGGTGTCCAGGACGTTCAGCCGGGCGAGGCGTCCGAAGTCGAGCCGCCGGTACATCCGGATGTGCGGTCCGTCCGGGACCGCGGAGGCCCGGACGGGCATGTGCTCGTAGTACGCCTGGTAGGCGGCGGCCAGCCGGGCCACGAACGCGCCGTGCGTCTGCTTGCCGGGGTCCTGCGGGATCTCCCCGGCGAAGTCGTTGTCGACCTCGTGGTCGTCGAAGGTGACCACCCAGGGGGCGTGCGCGTGCATCGCCGCGAGGTGAGGGTCGCCGCGGTACTGGGCGTACCGGTTGCGGTACTGGACGAGGGTGTACGGCTCCCCCGTGCCCTCGTGGCGGCGCACCGCCGTCGCCGAGGGCGCGGACTCGTAGATGTAGTCGCCGACGAACAGGACCACGTCGGGGTCCTGGCCGAGCATGTCGGCGTACGGGGTGAAGTGGCCGTTCTGCCAGTTCTGGCACGAGGCGAGGGCCAGGCGCAGCGAGCCGCCCGCACGGGAGACGGGCGGCGCGGTGCGGGTGCGGCCGGTCGGGGAGAGCCTGCCGCCCGCGCGGAAGCGGTACCAGTACACGCGGTCCGGGCGCAGCCCGCGCACGTCGACGTGGACACTGTGGCCGTACTCAGGACGCGCCGGCGCGGTGCCGCGGCGTAACGCCTTGCGGAAGCGGGCGTCCTCGGAGATCTCCCAGTCGACCGGCACCGTGCGGTCGGGCATGCCGCCGCCGTTCAGCGGGTCGGGGGCGAGCCGGGTCCACAGCACGACACCGTCGGGCAACGGGTCACCGGAGGCCACACCGAGGCTGAACACGCCCTCGGGCAGCGGGGTTTCGGCCGCCCGCGCGGTGCCGGGCAGCCAGAGCTGGGCGGAGGCGGAGGCGCCGAGGACGGCGGCCGAGGCGGTGAGAAAGTGGCGACGATCGCGTGAGACTGCTCCGGGCATCGGTGAACTCCCTTGCGTCGGTTGCCTCTTGGACACCGAGCAGCCCACACGGCAGAGCGGCCCCCCTCTTGAACCAGGCGCATCGTAGGCATGACGAGCGCACGAGCAACGAACGACCCGCCGGGCCGGGGGACTTCGATGTCCCGCCGGCGCCACCGGGCCGGACGCGGCCGCGTCCGGGTTCGGACACCTGCCCGGACCCGGGTTCGTCCCGCACGGTCAGGGCCCGGAACGCCAGACGGACACGGCGGGCACGGCAGGCACGGCAGGCACGGCAGGCACGGCAGGCACGGCAGGCACGGCAGGCACGGCAGGCGCGGCGGAACCTACGAGCCCGGAACGCGGCACGGCCCCGGAACACACCGCGGGCGCGGAGAGGAGGATCCTCTCCGCGCCCGGTACGGCTCGACGGTCCCGCGATCGCTCGCCGGTCCTGGGCGGACGTGTGCCCGCGGGAGCGAGACCTAGAACGGCTCGAAGTCGTCGTACTCCTTCTGCGACTCGTCCCGCTCGGCCTGCTGGTCGCGGCGGCGCTGCGCGGCGGGGCGCGGAGCCTCGAAGCGGTGGTCCTCGCCACGGCGGCCCAGCATCTCCGCACCGGCCATGACGGTGGGCTCCCAGTCGAAGACGACCGCGTTGTCCTCGGGACCGATCGCGACGCCGTCGCCGGAGCGGGCGCCCGCCTTCATCAGCGCGGCCTCGACGCCGAGGCGGTTCAGACGGTCGGCGAGGTAACCGACGGCCTCGTCGTTGTTGAAGTCGGTCTGGCGCACCCAGCGCTCGGGCTTCTCGCCGCGCACGCGGAAGAGGCCGTCCTCCTCCGGCGTCACGGTGAAGCCGGCGTCGTCGACCGCCTTCGGGCGGATGACGATGCGGGTCGCCTCCTCCTTCGGCTTCGCGGCGCGGGACTGCGCGACCAACTCGGCGAGCGCGAAGGACAGCTCCCGCAGGCCCATGTGGGCGACCGCGGACACCTCGAAGACGCGGTAGCCGCGCGACTCCAGCTCGGGGCGGACCATCTCCGCGAGGTCCTTGCCGTCCGGCACGTCGATCTTGTTGAGGACGACCATGCGCGGACGGTCGTCGAGACCGCCGTACTGCTTGAGCTCCTCCTCGATGATGTCGAGGTCGGAGAGCGGGTCGCGCTCGGATTCGAGAGTGGCGGTGTCCAGGATGTGGACGAGCACGCTGCACCGCTCGACGTGGCGCAGGAACTCCAGGCCGAGGCCCTTGCCCTGGCTGGCGCCGGGGATGAGGCCGGGCACGTCCGCGATGGTGTAGACGGTCTCGCCCGCGGTCACCACGCCCAGGTTCGGGACGAGGGTCGTGAAGGGGTAGTCCGCGATCTTCGGCTTGGCGGCCGACAGGACCGAGATGAGCGAGGACTTGCCGGCGCTCGGGTAGCCGACGAGGGCCACGTCGGCGACGGTCTTCAGCTCCAGGACGATGTCCTGGAAGCCGCCGGGCACACCGAGCAGCGCGAAGCCGGGCGCCTTGCGGCGGGCCGAGGCCAGCGCCGCGTTGCCCAGGCCGCCGCGGCCGCCCTCGGCGGCGACGTACGTGGTGCCCTGGCCGACGAGGTCCGCGAGGACGTTGCCCGCCTTGTCGAGCACGACGGTGCCGTCCGGCACGGGCAGGACGAGGTCCTGGCCGTCCTTGCCGGAGCGGTTGCCGCCCTCGCCGGGCTTGCCGCTTGTGGCCTTGCGGTGCGGGGAGTGGTGGTAGTCGAGCAGCGTGGTGACGGACTGGTCGACGACCAGGGTCACGTCACCGCCACGGCCGCCGTTGCCGCCGTCCGGGCCGCCGAGCGGCTTGAACTTCTCCCGGTGAACGGAGGCACAGCCGTGACCTCCGCTACCCGCGGCGACGTGCAGCTCGACGCGGTCCACGAAGGTGGTCATGTGGGGTGCCTCCAGCACTTCGGTTACATCTGGTTACTTCGGATACGTCGTTGCCGTACGCACGTCGGATACCTCGGTACGTACGGAATGTCTCTTGGGTAACACGCGAAAGGCGGACCCGCTTCCCGTGGGGGAAGTGAGGTCCGCCTCGCGAAGAACTTCTGTTCTACGGAGCCTGGGCCCCGAGGCTTCGATCCGGTCCGCGTGGAACCGGATCAGCCTCGACGGGACTCGATCAGGCGACCGGAACGATGTTCACGACCTTGCGGCCACGGTGCGTGCCGAACTCGACCGCACCGGCGGTCAGCGCGAACAGCGTGTCGTCCTTGCCACGGCCGACGCTGACGCCGGGGTGGAAGTGGGTGCCGCGCTGGCGGACCAGGATCTCACCGGCGTTGACGGTCTGACCGCCGAAGCGCTTCACACCGAGCCGCTGAGCGTTGGAGTCGCGACCGTTCCGAGTGGACGATGCGCCCTTCTTGTGTGCCATGTCTCAGTCCCTACCCTTACTTCGCAGCCGCGGGGATCTCAGTGACCTTGATCGCCGTGTACTGCTGGCGGTGGCCCTGACGACGGCGGTAGCCGGTCTTGTTCTTGTAGCGAAGGATGTCGATCTTGACGCCCTTGTGGTGATCCACGACCTCGGCCTGGACCTTGATGCCGGCAAGGACCCAGGGGTCGCTCGTCACAGCTTCGCCGTCGACAACGAGCAGGGTCGAGAGCTCGACCGTGTCGCCAACCTTGGCGGTGGAAATCTTGTCAACCTCAACGATGTCGCCGACAGCAACCTTGTGCTGGCGACCACCGCTGCGCACGATGGCGTACACGCGGATCTCTCTTTCGCTCGGAACGGAACCCCGCAGTCCAGCCGACCGGGAACGAACACGGAAGGCCTCTCCCGGCCACCGGAGTGTCCGAGAGGAAGAGGTTTACGGGGATGCGGCGCGTCAGGGGACACGCCGACGGTCAAGGTTACGGGGCCACGGCCGAAAGGGTCAAACCAGGCCGGGCCCCGCGGGTGTGCCACCGGTCACGCGGTGTCTCCGGCCCGCCGGGTAGGCGGGCCGGAGACACCGCGTGGAGCCTCAGCTCTCGTCGGTGGACGCCGTGACGGTGGAGAGCGTCTGCTCGGCCGCCGCGGTCTTCTTCGCCGTGGACTTGGCGGCCGTCTTCTTCGCGGTCGCCTTCTTGGCCGTGGTCTTCTTCGCGGCCGTCTTCTTGACGGCGACGGTCTTCTTGGCGGCGGCCTTCTTCGCCGTCACCTTCTTGGCCGTCTTGCGGGCCGCCGCCTTCTTGGCGGCCGGAGCCTCGGCGTCGGCCTCGGCGGTCTCCTGTCCCGCGGCCTCGGCCTCGGGCTCGGCGACCGGCTCGGCCGCGGCCGACGGGACGACCACGACGGCCGCCTCAGCGGACGCGGTGGGCGCGGTGGCCTTGCGCACGGCACGACGGCGCGGACGGGCCGGCGCGGCGCTCGCGGCGGGGGCCTCGGCCACCGGCTCGGGCGCCGTCTCCGGCTCCTCGGCGGGCTGCGCCGGGGTCTCGGCCACGGGGGCCGCGACCGGCTCCGTGACCGTCACGACGGCCTCCTCGGCCGACCTGGGCGAACCGGCGGGCGCCGACACCTTGCGGGTCGCACGACGGCGCGTACGGCCCTGGGGAGCGGCCTCCGGCTCCGGCGCGGGGGCCGTGACGGTCTCGGCCCGCACCTCGGCGGCCGGCGCCTCGGCGACCGGCTGCTCGGCGGCAGGGGCCTCGACGACCGGGTCCTCGGACGCGAACGGCTCGGCCTCGGCGGCCTCACGCGACCGCGAGGCGGCCCGCTCGGCACGCTCCTCGCGCCGGGTCCGGGGAGCGCGCTCCTCGGTCCTGGGCGCACCCGCGGGAGCGGACGCGCGCCGGGAGGTGCGGCGGCGCGAACGGCCACGGGTGGCCGCGGCCTCCGCCTCGGCGGCGCTGCCGTACAGCTCCTCGTCCGGCTGGAACTCGGTCTCGGCCAGAGCGACCGGCGCGGCGACCTCGGCGGCCAGCTCGGCCTCGGTCTCCGTCTCCTGCTCCTCGGCCTGATCCTGCGTGAGCTCGTGGTCGTGCTCGTGGACCTGGTCGGCACCGCCGCGGCCGCGCTTCTTGCGCTTGCCGCCACCGCCGATGGACGTCGGCTGCTCCATGTGCACGATGACACCGCGGCCGTTGCAGTGGACGCAGGTCTCGGAGAAGGACTCCAGCAGGCCCTGGCCGACCCGCTTGCGGGTCATCTGCACGAGGCCCAGCGAGGTCACCTCGGCCACCTGGTGCTTCGTGCGGTCGCGGCCCAGGCATTCGAGCAGGCGCCGCAGCACCAGGTCGCGGTTGGACTCCAGGACCATGTCGATGAAGTCGATGACGACGATGCCGCCGAGGTCGCGCAGCCGCAGCTGGCGCACGATCTCCTCGGCCGCCTCCAGGTTGTTCCTGGTGACGGTCTCCTCGAGGTTGCCGCCCTGGCCGGTGAACTTTCCGGTGTTGACGTCGACCACGATCATGGCCTCGGTCTTGTCGATCACCAGCGAGCCGCCGCTGGGCAGCCAGACCTTGCGGTCCAGCGCCTTCATCAGCTGCTCGTCGATCCGGTAGGTGGCGAAGACGTCGACCTCGGAGGTCCACTTCGACAGCCGGTCGGTCAGGTCGGGCGCCACGTGGGAGACGTAGCCGTGGATGGTGTCCCACGCCTCGTCGCCGCTGACGATGACCTTGGAGAAGTCCTCGTTGAAGATGTCGCGGACGACGCGGACGGTCATGTCCGGCTCGCCGTAGAGCAGGGTCGGGGCGTTGCCGCTCTTCGCCTTCTTCTGGATGTCCTCCCACTGCGCCTGGAGACGCTCGACGTCACGGCGCAGCTCGTCCTCGCTCGCGCCCTCGGCGGCGGTGCGCACGATGACGCCCGCGTCCTCGGGGACGATCTTCTTGAGGATGGTCTTCAGGCGCGCGCGCTCGGTGTCGGGCAGCTTGCGGCTGATGCCGGTCATCGAGCCCTCGGGCACGTACACCAGATACCGGCCGGGCAGGGAGACCTGACTGGTCAGGCGGGCGCCCTTGTGGCCGATCGGGTCCTTGGTGACCTGCACCAGGACCGACTGGCCGGACTTGAGGGCGGACTCGATGCGGCGCGGCCCGTGGGCCATGCCGAGCGCCTCGAAGTTGACCTCACCGGCGTACAGCACCGCGTTGCGGCCCTTGCCGATGTCGATGAAGGCCGCCTCCATCGACGGCAGCACGTTCTGGACCTTGCCCAGGTAGACGTTGCCGACGTACGAGGTCGCCTGCTCCTTGTTGACGTAGTGCTCGACGAGCACGTCGTCCTCGAGGACGCCGATCTGGGTGCGCTCGCCGCTCTGGCGGACGACCATCACACGCTCGACGGCCTCGCGGCGGGCCAGGAACTCGGCCTCCGTGATGATCGGAACCCGGCGGCGGCCCTGCTCGCGGCCCTCGCGGCGGCGCTGCTTCTTGGCCTCCAGACGGGTCGAGCCCTTGATGGACTGGACCTCGTCCGAGGGCTGCTCCTCGCGCCGGCCGCGCGGTTCGCGGACCTTGACGACGGTGCGCTCGGGGTCGTTCTCGCCGGGCTGCTCGGCTTCTCCGCCGGAGTCACCGGCGCGACGGCGACGGCGACGGCGGCGACGGCTGCTGCTGGAGCCGCCCGACTCCTCGCGCTCGTCCGCGTCCTCGGCGTCCTCCTCGGCCTGCTCGGCGGCGTCCTCGGCGTCCTGCGCGGCCTGCTCGGCGGCGTAGTCGTCCTCGCCCGCCTCGCCGTCCGCGTCCGACTCGGCGGACTCACCACGGCGGCGACGGCGGCCACCGCGACGGCGACGGCGACGGGAGCCCGCGGACTCCTCCTCGCCCTCGTCGCCCTCGACGGCGTCCTCGGCGTCCTCGGCGGACTCCGCGTCCTCGACGGGCTCGGTGTCCTCGGCGGACTCCTGCGGCTCCTCGGTCACGGCCTGCGGCTCGTCCTCGAAGCCACGGCGACGACGGCGCCTGCGGCCGGCGGCCGGCTCCTGCACGGCCTCGGCCGGTTCGGCGGCCTCGGCCGGTTCGGTCACCTCGGCGGCCTCGGCCGCTTCGGCGGCGGCCGCGGCGGCGGCCCGCTCGGGCGTCTGGAACATCGGCTCGGTGAAGACCGGCGCCTGGAACACGGCGACGGCCGGACGGGCCGGGCGCCGCGAGGACTCCTCGGTGTCCTTCTGCGCGGGTGCCGAGAAACCGACGGCGGCCTTGCGGGTGGCGCGGCGGCGGCCACGGCGCGGGCCACCGTCCTCGGCCTGGGCGGCTTCGGTCTGCGCGGTTTCGGTCTGCGCGGTTTCGGTCTGCGCGGTTTCGGTCTGCGCGGCCTCGGCCTCGACGGCCTCCGGCTGCGCGGGCTCCTCGGGCTTGCTCTCGCTGCTCACGGACGCCTCCACGCGCTCGTCGGCGGTGCCGCCCTCGGGCGCGCCGACGGGAGCGGAGGCCCGGCGGGTGGCACGACGGCGGGTCGTGCGGCGCGGGGCTGCCTCTTCGGCGGCGGGCGCCTCGGGCTCGGCCTCCTCGGCGGCGGCCACCGGCTCGGCGGCGGCCGTCACGACCTCGGCGGCCTCGGCCGCGGCGGGCGCTCCGGCGGGGGCGGAGGCACGGCGGGTGGCACGGCGGCGGGTGCGGGCGGCGGGCGCCGGCTCCTCGGTCGCGGTGTCCTCGACGGGCCGGCTCTCCGGCTCGGCGGCGGGCACCACGGTCTCGTCGGCCTTGGCGGCCTCGGGTGCCTCGGCCGACGCGGGTGCGCCGGCGGGGGCGGAGGCCCGACGGGTGGCACGGCGGCGCGTACGGCGCGGTGCGGCGTCGTCGGTGGCCTCGGCCGGGGCTTCGTCGGTCGCCTCGGCCTCTTCGACCGCGGCCGTCGCGAGAGCCTCTTCGGTCTCGTCCGTGTCCTCGGCCTCGGCGTTCGCGGAGGTCAGGGCCTCCGTGGCGGCTTCCTCGGCGAGGTCGGCGGACGCCACGGCCGGTATGGCCGGAGCGGTGGTCTCGGCCGCGGCCTCGGAGGCGGCGACCGGCGGACCGGCGGGGCGCGACGCGGCACGGCGGCGGCGCCGCGGCGGCAGGGTGTCGCTGGGTGTGTTGTTGTCGGAACCCTCGGTGGGTTCGATCGGCTCGAGCATGCGGGTGGATCTCCCGTCAGGCTCCCGGGCGTCGCGCCTGGTCCGGCGATGCCGGTGACGTCCGCGGCTCGCGCGATGCGCGGTGCCGCCGTCCGGGGCGCGGGCGCCGCACGGGAGCTCTCTGTGTCCTGTCTCGCCGGTTCCGTACGCCATGTGTGCGTACGGCCTGGCGAAAGTCTTGAGGTCGGTGCGCTGCCCGACCCAGGTGGCTCCCGGATACGAGGGCTGCGCTACGACAACGGTCCTTACGCGGGACCTTCCTTACGCCGACGCCTTCGCGGCGGCAGCTTCGGCGGCCCCTGTGCGATCGGCTGGGGCGGCTGCGACTGCCTCGCGGTCGGGCGCGAGCGGGTCGGTCACCGTGCCGGTCTCTTCATCGAACAGCCCCTGCGCCAGCCTGGTCACCGCAGCGGCGACCGGCGGCGCCAGGTCGGCCACGGCGCGAAGACCGGACAGGACGTCGTCGGGTCGAACGGCAGGCGTCACGTGCCGAACAACCAGCCGCAGTATCGCACAGGGCTGGTCTGTCGGCCTATCAGCCTGTGGACTGTGCGTCTCGGTGGTCGTCCCGAGGCTCGCCACGGCGCCGCGGGCGTCGAACCTCCGCATGCCGTTCTTGGTCCTGCGGCTGACCTCGACGGTCTCGGCCGCGTTGAAGGCCGCCACCGCGCGCTCCGCGTCCGCCGGGTCCACGCCGTCGAGGCGCATCTCCCACACGGAGGCGGTGAGCCGGTCGGCGAGACCCGAGACACGGGCCTCGACCGCCTCGGTGATGTCGAGCCCCTGGGGCATCGACTCGTCGAGGAGCTCGCGCAGCTTCTCGGGGTCGCGCCTGTCGGTCAGCGCGATCTCCAGATATTCGGCCTCGCTGCCCGTGCCGGTGGGTGCGGCATTGGCGTACGACACCTTCGGGTGCGGCGTGAACCCCGCCGAGTACGCCATGGGTACGGCGGCACGGCGCAGGGCACGCTCGAAGGCGCGCTGGAAGTCACGGTGGCTGGTGAACCGGAGGCGGCCGCGCTTGGTGTAGCGCAGTCGGATGCGCTGCACCGCGGGTGCGGGCGGCGGGCCTTCGGGCTGTCGCTTGCCCAGTGTCGCTCAGTCCTTCATGAGTGCGGTCGTACTGCTACCTAGAGTACGTGTCTCACCGGCCGCTGGTTCCCGCCGGGCGACCGGCCGTGGTTCCGCGGGGGGCCCGAAGAGCATCCGCCGGAGGTCCGCGCGGGCCTGCCGGGCGCCGTCGCGGGCGGCCTCCAGGGTCTGCCGCGCCGTCCGCCCGACCGCCCGCGCCGCCTGGGCCGCGGGCCTCAGCACGAGATCGCGCACGGCGTGCCCGACCGGGGTGAGCACGGTCCGGTGGACCCAGCGCGCCGGCTCCACGAAAGTCCACCGGAACAGACGCGCGAGGAACCGTCCGACGACGAGCGAGACGTACCCGGCGATCCGCCAGGCGTGCCCGAGCGCCTCGCCGATCTCCCTGGCGACGACGGCGAGGAACCGTCCGACGGGCACGAGGACCCAGCGCCACACGGCGAGAGCGGGAAGCACCAGCAGGACGCGGGCGGTCCAGTACAGCGCGGCACCGAGGCCCCCGAGGATCATCCGTACGATCCGCGCGAACCCGCCGGCCAGGAGGGCGACCGCCCTGCCGACGGGGGTGAGGACCCGGGTGTACAGCCATACGGCGGGGACCACGAGCAGATACCGGGCCAGCCAGGCGCCCGCGGTGTACGCCCCGAACGCGACGGCCGCCAGGACCGTGCCGAGAGCCCCGAGCACCCGGGCGACCACGCGCCCGACGGGCGTGAGCAGGCGCGCGTACGCCCAGGCGCACGCGGCCACGAGACCGCCGAGGAGCCGGCCGCACAGGGCCACGACTCCGCCGAGGAACCACCCGAGCACGGCCGCGGTGCCCGTGAACAGCCGGACCAGCACGGTCCGGATCGCCCGGGCCGCGCGGGCGAGGCCGTGCCCGAGCGGGGTCAGGGCCGTGCGGTACAGCCACACCGCGGGCACCACGAGCAGCACCTGCCCGATCCTGGCCAGCAGCACGCCGGCGGGCAGGACGACGTACCGCCACAGCGTCACCCAGGGCCATACGAACAGCGCCCGCGCCAGCCATCCGACGGCCGCCCCGAGCGCTCGCCCCAGCGGCCGGAGCAGCGCGTCCCGGAGCATCCTTCCGCCGACGACGAGCGCGTCCCACACCATCCGTACCGGCACCACGAGGACGAGCACCACGATCCGCACCGGAAGGCGGATCGCCACGGTGAGACATCCCTCGGCCCGCGGGGCGGGGGCGGGCCGGGCGGCGGACGGCTTCTCCAGATCCATACCTGCGTAGACGCACTGATCGCCGCAATGGATGCGACGCCTGCCGCAGGCCGCACCGGCACCCGTCCGGACGCGGCACGCCCCATCTCGAACCGACGAGCGACAGTTGAACATGCGTCACCATCTGGTCCCTTATTGGGCTGATTTGATGATATGCATGGCGCGTTCCACGGAATGCGCCGGTACGACAGGCGTCAACAGGTCAAGCTCGCGATCGGCTTCAGGGAATGCCCCCGATCGATTCAAGGAGCGCCTCCATATGAATCCCGAGTCCCGGACCGCACGCCTGCCGGGCCCGCCGGCCCGCGGCCGGTTCAAGAGGGCGGGCGTGGTCGCCTCGCTGACGCTCGTGATGGCGTCCGGCGTGGCCGGCTCCGCGACACCGGCGGACCTGGACACCTCGGGCCGTGCCGCCGCCCCGGACGGCGGCGACAGATGCAGACCGCGCCGGCTCGACGACAGGGCCCCCTCGGTCGA
The DNA here is from genome assembly GCF_037940415.1 of Streptomyces sp. f51. Taxonomy (NCBI): domain Bacteria; kingdom Bacillati; phylum Actinomycetota; class Actinomycetes; order Kitasatosporales; family Streptomycetaceae; genus Streptomyces; species Streptomyces sp. f51. The sequence goes on from NZ_CP149798.1 coordinate 2,388,883, forward strand.
ACCCGACGGCCGCAGGGGGTGCAGAGGTCCGCGGGGGCCGAGGGGCGAGACGGGTCCCGCCGGACCGCAGGGCCCGCCGGGACCGACCGGAGCCGCGGGCGCGGCCGGGGCCACCGGAGCGGTCGGCCCGCGGGGCGAACCCGGCCCGACGGGTCCGACGGGACCCTGCGTCGCCCTCGACTCGGCCCAGGAGTCCGAGGACTTCGAGATCCGCCTCGCCCTGACCGGCGGAAGGACGTACGCGGGCATCCGCGACCAGCGGACCGGCGAGAAGCAGACCGTCCTGTGGACCGACCTCACCGCACGCCCCGACTATCCCGCGGGCGGCGCCGCCGGCCTGCCCTGCGACGTCGCCGTCAACGCGCACAACCGGTCCACCACGGTGAAGCGCATCAAGTTCGACGTCATCACCACCACGGGCCAGATCTGGGAAGCCGCCTGCGTCGCGTTCACCACGACCCACCCCGCGACCCTGAACTGCGCCGACCGCACGGGCCACCCCAAGCCCTGGATCCTGGTCTCACGGCAGCCCGTGCGCGACGCCGTCAACGGCGGCGTGTGACCGGCGGACCGTACCTTCGGGCACGACGAAGCCGCCCTCCCGGACGTGCCGGGGCGGGCGGCTCGGTCGAAGTGTCCAGAGATCGGAGTCGGCGGCGGCGACGTAGCATCCTCGGCCGCTGGACGACACCGGCCTGGGCCGGCGGCGGGATTCGAACCCGCGTCGCTCTCTTGACAGGAGAAGTAGCCGCGACCTGCGCACCTGAACGGCGCCAACGGTAGCGACAACCGCCGCTCCGGGCACCCGGATTCGGACGCGGGGCCGCGACGCGGGAGGGAGCGCCTAGGCGGCCGTACCGCCCGCGTAGTCGCTGTCGAAGGTGGTCTCGATGGTCGTGGCGACGGACTGGGCCACGCCCGTTCCCGTGAGGATGAGCCCCAACTCCCGGTTGTTGCTGAGTGAGTTGCTGCTGATGTTCATGGAACCGGCCTCCACCTCCTGGGTGGAGAGCCCGTAGTCGGCGACCATCGCCTTGGCGTGGATGTAGAAACCGTTGGGGTCGGAGTACCCGACCACGGTGCCGCCGGCCGCCTTGATCGCGGACACCTGGCTCGAGTAGCTGGAGGGACTCTCCAGGACCACGCGCACCGCAACGCCCGCCTTCGCCCTGGCCACGACGGCGTTGACCACGGTGCTGTCGCTGAACTCCAGTTCCTGCACGTCGAGCGTCCTGGTGGCGCTGTTGATCACCGACACCAGACGGCTCCGGGAGTCGGTCGGGGACCAGAGGAGATGGTCACCGTCGGTCGGGGTGATCGCGGTGCCGGCGTAGTCCGCGTTGAACACCTTCTCGATCGAGGCGACATCGCGGGTGTCGTCGTCGAACACGCCGTAGTCACGGCCGGTCGGGTAGTACTGCGAGGTGAGATTTCCGGTGAGTATCAGCGACTTGGCGCCGTCTACGGTGATGGTCTTCTGGTGGGTGTAGACGAAGGTGGACGACGACCAGGCCACGCCGGCTCCGGCGCCCGTCAGGGAGTTGTACGCCGTCTGGTTCGCGGACTTGTGCGCGCCGTCCAGGATCACCCGGACCGTGACGCCCTTCTTCTCCAGGGCCACGAGGTCGTTGACGGCCGTGGTGTCCTCCAGCTCGTACATGGTCATGTCGAGCGAGGTGGTGGCCGAGTTGATGAAGTCGTAGATGGCGGGCTGGCCGCTGCTCTGCGAGAAGGCGAACGCCGTGTAGCCGGCGGCGTTCGCGGGGACGGCGGTGGCGAGCACGGCGACGCCGGCCGTCAGGGCGACACCTGCGCGACCGAGGACCTTCCACAACATGCCTGACTCCTAACCGAGTTGACGCCCACCCGGGGGGCTGTGGGCGTGGGCATGACACCACGCGCGTAGACAGCCGAGGAAGAGGAGGTTGGTGAACGTGCAGTTACCGGCCGGCCGTTCAGGCGGACAAAGAGGACTTCGCCCAGGTGGAGGGCGGTTCAAGCGATCCCCGCGCAATCGCAAAGTCTTCGTAGCGGGCCCCGGGCGGAACGCGGGCCGTCCGGATCACCCCCGTACGATCCGGCCTCGGCCGGCGGCCTGACCCGACCCTCCCCCGCACAGCAAAAGGCCCCCTCCCGGCAGGGAAGGGGCTTGGGGCGTACGGGACTACCTCACGTCCGCGCTACTCCCCCTCGTCCGCGCTCCGCGACACCGGCATTCCGGGCTCGGTCTCCAGCGCCTGACGGTTGAACAGCAGCAGCCCGACGAAGAACAGCCCGCCCGCGACGATCAGGCCCACGACGATCAGCGACGGAACCAGCGCCTCCGACGGCGAGACCAGCATGACCAGGGACGCCACCGTCCACACCAGTGCGCAGATCGCGACCGGCAGCTCGAACCGCCCGAGGTCGAAGCCGCCCTTGTTGCGGCCCAGCCGGGGGCGCACCACGAGATACAGGACGATCGTCGCCCCGTAGACGAGCGCCGGAATGATCGTCCCCGCCGTGATCAGCTGAAGCAGCGCGTCACCCGGCAGCGCGACCATCAGGACGACCCCCACGGCGAAGATCAGGACCGTGGCCGGGATCGGCGTGTGCGTGCGCGGGTTGACCCGGCGCATCACCTGGTGAGCGGGGAACCGTCCGTCGCGGGCCATCGCGAAGACGATCCGCGAGCACGAGGCCATCACGACCGTCCCTGCGCCGAAGAACGCGACCGCGATCGCGACCAGGAGCACCTTCTCCATCCCCGGCCCCAGTTGCTCCCGCATGATCGCCGCGACCGGTGACTCGCTCGCGGTGACCCCCGGGATGTCCTCGATCGCGACGGTGAGACAGATCAGGAACACCATCCCGAGCACACCGGCGGCCACGACGGACCCCACGATGGCACGCGGGATGCTGCGGAAGGGGTCCTTGGCCTCCTCGGCCAGGTTCGCCGCGGAGTCGAAGCCGACGAGCGTGGCGAGGCCCATGATCATCGCGATCATCAGCCCGCCGCCGAGGTCGAAGTAGTGCGCCGTGTGCTCGGTGACGCCCCGGGAGGTGAGGTTGCCGAGGGAGCCGCTGCCGGTGGCCACGACCACGACGGCGAGGGCGAGCGCCACCACCACGACCAGCGCCAGCTCCAGTCCCACGGCGGTCGAGTTGATCAGACTGACGAGGCGGGTCGAGGCCACGACGAGCACCGTCTGGACCAGCAGGATCGCGAGGGTGATCAGGCGAGCGGTCCCCTCGTCCGGCTCCATGCCGAAGAGCGGCATGAGCGCCTGGCTCGCCAGCGCGTTGGCGATCGCCGCGACCGCGATCGCCAGATAGGAGAAGGTCAGCCAGCCGAACCCCCAGCCGATCCTCGGGTTGGCCAGTCGCGAGGCCCACTGGTACGAGGAGCCGCTGAGCGCGATACGGCCCGCGAGCTGGGCCACCACCAGCGCCACCAGCACCTGCCCGATCGTCGCGACGACCCACAGCCAGATGCCCACGGGTCCCGCGTGCTGGAGCACGTCGTCGTAGGTCGAGAAGATGCCGACCGCCACCGAGATGAACGCGAACGAGATCGCGAACACCTGGAACGAGCCGAGCGTCCTCTTCAGCTCCGGCCGGTAGCCCCCGAGGACGGCGGAGTCCTCCGCCTCCTCCGTGCCGGGCGAGACCTCCACCACTTCGGTACCCGCTTTCCGTCACACCCTGCCGACCGGGGACATGTACTGACAGGCACCTCGGGACGCGGGCCTCAGGCGTCCTTGATGGCGGAGATCTCGAATTCGAGCTTGATCTTCTCGCTGACCAGGACACCGCCCGTCTCCAGCGGGGCGTTCCAGACGACGCCGTAGTCCTTGCGGTTGATGGTGACCTCGCCCTCCAGGCCGACCCGCACATTGCCGAACGGGTCGGTGGCGGTCCCTTCGTAGCTGAAGGGGATGGTCACCGGCTTGGTGACGCCCTTGACGGTGAGGTCGCCGGTGACCTCGAAGCTGGTGTCGTCGGTGCGCCGCACGGCGGTGGAGACGAAGGTGATCTCCGGGTACTCGTCCATGTTGAGGAAGTCGTTGCTGCGCAGGTGCTGGTCGCGGTCGGCGTTGCGGGTGTCCACACTGGTGGCCTTGATGGTCACCTTGCCCGTCGACTTGGCCGGGTCGGCGCCGTCGAAGTAGGCGCTGCCCTCGAACTCGTTGAACGCGCCGCGGACCTTGGTGACCATGGCGTGCCGGGCCACGAATCCGATCGTGCTGTGTGCGGGGTCGATCGTGTAGCGGCCGGTCAGAGAGGCCAGATCGGTCGGGAACGTGGTCATGGAAGCTCCGCGTGGTCGAATAGTCGTAAACAGGACACTGCGTACACGGGAAACATATCGACCATTTCGCACACGGTCGCCTCGGGCGCGGCCAACCCGGGGTCACCGCTTCACCCTCGCCCTCCCCGATCGGCCGTCCGGACCATTCGGCTCGGCCGGGTCGCGCAGGTCTGCCCGGTCGGTCAGGCCGGCCGGGTCGGTCAGGCCGGCCGGGTCGGCCGAGCTCGGCATCCACCGATGGCCGGACTCCACCGATGGTCGGGATCCACCGATGAGTTCCGGCGACCGCGCCGGTCTACCAGGACGTACGCCATCGAGCCACCGACTGGAGACCCACCATGACCACTCCCGCGCACCCCGGCCGCATGCTGTTCGTGAACATGCCCGTGGCGGACCTCGACCGCAGCAAGGCGTTCTTCGCCGAGCTCGGGTTCGGCTTCAACCCGAAGTTCACCGACGAGACGGCCGCCTGCATGCCGGTCGGCGAGCACGCCTTCGTCATGCTGCTCACCCGCGAGAAGTTCGCGGAGTTCTCGAAGCACCCGATGGCCGATCCCACCACGCACGCGCTGGCGCTCTACTCCTTCAGCGTGTCGTCCCGCGACGAGGTGGACGCGGTCAGTGCCGCAGCGCTCGCGGCGGGCGCCACCGAGGCGGACGGCGCCGAGGACTACGGCTTCATGTACTCCCGCAGCTTCTTCGACCTCGACGGCCACGGCTGGCAGGTCATGTGGATGGATCCGGCGGCGGTGGAACAGGGCCCCGAGGCCTACGCGGCCTCCTCCCAGGGCAACGGCACCCCGGCCTGACGCACCGCCTCGGGCCCGCATCCGCGCGCGGCCGCCGGGCCGCGTCGGCGGAGGCATCAGCCGAGCACCGGGCGCGGGACCCGGGCACGGCGGCGGCGCCGGAAAGCGAGAGGATGGGGCCACGGGCGAACCGGCGTTCGCCCGTTGAGCAGCGTGGCCGGATGCGACGTATCAGTCGGCGTGACGGGCGTCGCGCGTCGGTCCGGGACCAGGACCCGGGGCGTCGACGCGCGCCCCGGCCTCCATCCGGCGGCTGTCGCCATGGTGCTGGCTCCGTGTCACGAACGCGGCGCCCCAGGAAGGGACCGACCCATCGCCGTCCATTCGAGCCGCCCCGTCAGCACCCTCGATCCAGAGGCGGCGGAACAAAGCGACGGCGTGCCCGCAGAGGAAGCGCGGCAGCACGTACGGGGCCTTGACGGTCTCCGCGGCCTGGCAGCCCTCTACGTCATGCTGTTCCACTGCTGGCTCTACACCTTCCCGGGATATCCGCACAGCTCGGCCCCTTGGTGGCTGGGCGGCCTGATGTTCGGCCGGTTCGCCGTGGTCTTCTTCCTGGTCCTGTCCGGTTTCTCCCTGGCCATTTCCCCGGCGCGCAAGGGGTGGCGTATCGGAAGCGGTGCCGACTATGTGCGCCGACGGGCCTGGCGCATCCTTCCTCCGTACTGGGCGGCGCTGGCGATGAGCCTGGCCATTGCCGCGTTCGTGGTGCCGGCCTCGCATTTCGGACCTCCGACCGCCAGGACGATCGCGGTGTACGGCCTCCTGCTCCAGGACACGCTTTCCGCGCCGACACCGAACGGCGCGTTCTGGTCGATCAGCGTGGAGGCGGAGCTCTATCTGGTCTTTCCGCTCCTCGTCCTCCTCCGGCGGCGGCTGGGCGCCGCGGTCCTGGTGGCAGGCGTGACGCTGCCGGTCATCGCGCGAGGCCTGACGGCGGCGAACGCCTCACCCGTGGAGGGCGACAACTGGCTCACTCCGCATCTCGCGCCCGTCTTCGTCGCGGGCCTGGTGGGTGCGGGAATCGTCGCCGCAGCGCCCAGGATCCAGCGCCTGCCGTGGCACTGGCTCGCCGCCCTGGCCACCGTTCCGGTCCTGGCCATCGGTATCGCGAAGGGTTCCGTCTGGACCGTGAACCACTACTTCTGGATGGATCTCGCCGTCGCTCCGGCCATGACGATGCTCATCGCCGCGGTCACGACGGGAAAGCCCGCGATGCTCACGCGCATCCTGATGACACGACCCGTCCGCGGTCTCGGGGACTTCTCCTACAGCCTCTACCTCATCCATCTGCCGATCGTCATGATCGTCATCCGCAGGATCGCCCCGCACTTCGTATCCGCCGGCCTACCGACGTTCTGGTTCACTCTCGCTCTGGCGGTTCCGGTATCGATCCTGGGATCATGGCTTTTCGCCCAGATCTTCGAACTCCCCTTCAAGCGGAGCCGGTCCTGGAAGAACGTGTTCCAACGAGAACTGACGCCGAGCCCCAGGCCTTCGGGAGCACAACCGGGAGTCCGGACCGCTGAAACTCGGCACCCGTCCAACAAAGCGAGCACTTCAGGCCGTTCGGGTCAGGCGTAGGCGTCCAGCAGCACCATGAGCAGTCCGAGAGTCCGCCCGGCGGAGCGCGGAGGACGCCCCCACGTGGCCGGGCACAGCATGTCGGGTGGGGATCAGTTGCTGACGGCCATGCCTTGGCGCAGCTTGGTGAGAGTGCGGGACAGCAGGCGGGAGACGTGCATCTGGGAGACGCCGAGGTGTTCGCCGATCTGGGCCTGGGTGAGTTCGTCCACGAACCGCATGTGAATGATGCGGCGTTCGCGCTCGTCCAGCTGTGCGATCAGCGGGGCGAGCGCGTGGAAGTCCTCGACCAGTTCGAGGGCGTTGTCCTCGGTGCCGATGAAGTCGGCCAGCGCGCCTTCGCCGTCATTGTTCGTACTGATGGCGGCGTCGAGGGAGCTGGAGTTGTAGCCGTTGGAGGCGAGGCGTGCCTCGTTGACCTCTTCCTCGCTCAGGCACATCAGCTCGGAGAGTTCCTTGACCGTGGGGGTGCGGCCGAGCCGGCTCCGCAGTTCCTCGGTGGCCTTGGCGAGCTGGACGCGGGCCTCCTGCAACCGGCGGGGCACGTGCACGGCCCAGCTGGTGTCACGGAAGAAGCGCTTGATCTCACCGACGATGTACGGGACCGCGAAGGAGGTGAACTCGACCTCGCGGGTGAGCTCGAACCGGTCGATCGCCTTGATCAGCCCGATCGTGCCGACCTGGACGATGTCCTCCATCTCGTCCGCGCCGCGGCTGCGGAAGCGGGCCGCGGCGAAGCGGACGAGGGAGATGTTCATCTCGATCAGCGTGTTACGCGCGTACTGGTGCTCCGGCGTGCCCTCTTCCAGAACGGCGAGCTGGTCGAAGAACAGCCTCGACATCTGGCGGGCGTCCTTGGGCGCGACCTGAGAGGGGTCCGCAATCTCCGGCAGCACCACTGTCCGCGCCTGAGTCACCTCGGTCACCGTCATCTCAGATCCCTCCCCTTCGTCGTGGCCCCCGTGCCGGTTCCCTTAGCGACCGGCGTCGGAGCGTGTACCCACGCTCGAGGAAGGCATGCCAGGCAGTTCCGGGAGGGACTCCACGAACCCCGACCGGTTCCCCTTGACGAGGCCATCGGGCCGGGCTGGATCATCGCCGGATCCGCGGCGCGGGTCAGCGACGGCGCAGCATCATGACGACGGCGACAACGATGATGATCAGGACAACGGTACCCAGGCTGATGTACACGGGTTTCTCTCTTCGCTCGAGGGGGCGGCACCGATCGGTGCCACAGGGTGCCGAATGCCCTCGCCCGCGCCGCCTAGCCCCCGAGGGGTCGTCTTTTTTGTCCGGCCGCGATCCAGCCCGAGCCGCCCAGGCCATGGCCGCCGCCCCGTTCCCGTCCGTCTTCGCATGACGGAGTGACCTCCAGCGGCCCGCGGAGCGGCGTGTGTGAAGATGCTCGGATGACGTCACGCGAGAGCTCGGTGGTGACCGAGACGCCGGTCAGCGGAGTTGTTGTGGTGCGAGTTCTGGGTGAGCAGGACGGAGAGGGCGACGGCCTGCCCGTCCTCCGGGAAATCCTGATGCACTCGGCCCGGAACGCCGAGGTGGAGCGCACCGTACTCGACCTTTCCGGTACGGAGTTCGTCGACTCCGCCTTCCTGCACCTGTTGATCAACGTCCGGCCCGCCTACGAGCAGGCCCGGACAAAGCTGGTGATCGCCGGTCCTTTGCCCGTACAGGTGCGGCGGCTGTTCGAAGTGACGGGGACCATGGACGCGTTCACCCATGCCGACAGCGCGGACGACGCTGTTCGGGGTGTCTAGAAGAGGCTGTGTGACCCCTTTGATACCTTCCGGGCCCCTTGGTGTGGGTCGGGCGGCCGAGGGCACCCGGGACTGTGCGATGAAGGAAAACGACGTGGCCCCCGAGCACGGTGCGGCCCCCGGAGAGCCGGTGAGCATCACATCCGGCGCTGACCTCGTCCTGCCGAGCACGGCGGGAGAGGCCCGGGCCCACGTTCGGACGCTGCTCACCACAGCGTTCCGAAGCCGGAGCAAGCGACCTGTCGACGAGGTGTTGCTGGCCGACGTACTGCTCGTGACCTCTGAACTCGTGACCAATGCCATGCGGCACGGTGGCGGCCTTACCGGTTTCGACGCGGTCCTCACCGATGCCGGACTGCTTCTGAACGTCGCCGACGCCAGCGCGGATCCGCCCGTCGTGACGGACCCGGCAAGGCGCGGGACCGACGGCGCCGGCGGATTCGGCTGGCCGCTGATCTGCCGCCTCGCCGGGCACGTCGCGATCACACCGCGCCCGGACGGCAAGCAGATCACCGCGCTCATCCCACTCGACTGATCCCTCAGCCACACAGCCGGCCCGCCGTCCGGCACGGCACCACTCCACAACGATGTGCAGCAAAGCCCCGGGGGCCCCGCTGACCTCAGTGAGAGTGACCGCTCGATGCCGGTGTCGGGGCCGCGTTCTTCACCGTCAGGGGCAGGAGCTTCTTGCCGGTGGGGCCGATCTGGATGGACGTGTCCATCTGCGGGCACACCCCGCAGTCGAAGCACGGGGTCCAGCGGCAGTCCTCGACCTCTGTTTCGTCGAGGGAGTCCTGCCAGTCCTCCCAGAGCCAGTCCTTGTCGAGGCCCGAGTCCAGGTGGTCCCAGGGGAGGACCTCCTCGTAGGTGCGCTCGCGGGTGGTGTACCAGTCGACGTCGACGCCGAAGGGGGCCAGGGCCTTGTCGGCGCAGGCCATCCAGCGGTCGTACGAGAAGTGCTCGCGCCAGCCGTCGAAGCGGCCGCCGTCCTCGTAGACGGCACGAATGACGGAGCCGATGCGGCGGTCGCCGCGGGACAGCAGACCCTCGACGATGCCCGGCTTGCCGTCGTGGTAGCGGAAGCCGATCGAGCGACCGTACTTCTTGTCGCCGCGGATCTTGTCGCGGAGCTTCTCCAGGCGGGCGTCCGTGTCCTCGGCGGACAGCTGCGGCGCCCACTGGAAGGGGGTGTGCGGCTTGGGGACGAAGCCGCCGATCGACACCGTGCAGCGGATGTCGTTCTGGCCGGAGACCTTGCGGCCCTCGGCGATCACGTTCATCGCCATGTCGGCGATCTGCATGACGTCCTCGTCCGTCTCCGTCGGCAGGCCGCACATGAAGTACAGCTTCACCTGGCGCCAGCCGTTGCCGTAGGCGGTGGAGACGGTCCGGATGAGGTCCTCTTCCGAGACCATCTTGTTGATGACCTTGCGCATGCGCTCGGAGCCGCCCTCGGGGGCGAACGTCAGGCCGGAGCGCCGGCCGTTGCGGGTCAGTTCGTTGGCCAGGTCGACGTTGAAGGCGTCCACACGGGTCGAGGGGAGGGACAGGCCGATCTTGTCCTCCTCGTACCGGTCGGCCAGGCCCTTGGCGATGTCGCCGATCTCCGAGTGGTCGGCCGAGGAGAGGGACAGCAGGCCCACCTCCTCGAAGCCCGTCGCCTTCAGGCCCTTCTCCACCATCTCGCCGATGCCCGTGATCGAGCGCTCGCGCACCGGGCGGGTGATCATGCCCGCCTGGCAGAAGCGGCATCCGCGGGTACAGCCGCGGAAGATCTCCACGGACATGCGCTCGTGGACCGTCTCGGCCAGCGGGACGAGGGGCTGCTTCGGGTAGGGCCACTCGTCCAGGTCCATCACCGTGTGCTTGGACACGCGCCACGGGACGCCGGACTTGTTGGGGACCACACGGCCGATCCGGCCGTCGGGGAGGTACTCGACGTCGTAGAACGCCGGGATGTAGACGCTGCCCGTCTTCGCCAGACGGAACAGGACCTCCTCGCGGCCTCCGGGGCGGCCCTCCGCCTTCCAGGCGCGGATGATCTCCGTCATGTCGAGCACGGCCTGCTCGCCGTCGCCGATGATCGCCGCGTCGATGAACTCGGCGATCGGCTCGGGGTTGAAGGCCGCGTGGCCGCCCGCGAGGACGATCGGGTCGTCGAGCGTGCGGTTCTTCGACTCCAGCGGGATGCCCGCCAGGTCGAGGGCCGTGAGCATGTTCGTGTAGCCGAGCTCCGTGGAGAAGGACAGGCCGAACACGTCGAAGGCCTTCACCGGGCGGTGGCTGTCCACGGTGAACTGCGGCACCCGGTGCTCGCGCATCAGTTCCTCGAGGTCCGGCCACACGCTGTACGTGCGCTCGGCGAGGACGCCCTCGCGTTCGTTCAGCACCTCGTAGAGGATCATGACGCCCTGGTTGGGCAGGCCGACCTCGTAGGCGTCCGGGTACATGAGGGCCCAGCGGACGTCACAGGCGTCCCACGGCTTGACCGTGGAGTTGAGCTCTCCGCCGACGTACTGGATCGGCTTCTGCACATGCGGGAGCAGAGCTTCGAGCTGTGGGAAGACCGACACGGCGGTTTCGGCAGGCATCTCGCGAACCTTCGTGAGCTGATGGGGGTGACCATCTAGCGTAACGCGGTCGGAGGGGCCCACCGCACCGCCGGACGGGCACCGGACACCGCAGGCGCGCCAAAGCCCCAGGTCCGAGCCGGTTCACGGCCCCGGCAACGCCTCTCAGACCTCACACCTCACACCTCGGCCTCACGCCGCGGACCGCGGATCTCGGGCCCTCAGACCGCCGTCTGTGCCCGGATCGCCTCCCAGGCCTCCGGCAGCGCCGCCTCGGCCGCGGCGGCGCGCTGCTCCTCGCGGCCGTGGAGCACCCCGTAGGTGAAGGAGCTCTCCCCCGCCGCGTGCGCCAGGGCCGCCAGTTCCCGCAGGGCGTCCCGGGCCATCACGCTGTCCTGGTGGTCGCCGAGCAGGCTCTGGAGCGACTTCATCGACTTGACCAGGCCCGCGGCCGGTCCGCCGAGGGCGGGGGCCGCGGCCTCGGCCGCGTAGCGGGTGCGCTTGGCCTTCTTGCGGGCCTCGTGCATCGCGTGGTCGCGGTCGGCGCCCGGGGGCCGGTCGAGGGCTTGCTCGACGAGGTCCGCGACCTTGCCGAAGTCCTTGCGGACGGCCTTCGCGACCACCTTCGCGGGGTCGCCCCCGGCCGCCTTGAGCAGCGGAGGGTCGGTCACGAGCGCGTCGAGCGCGGTCAGCAGGGCCAGGTACCGCTTGCCGTCCAGGACGGCGATCAGGCGGCGCCGTGAGCCTCCGTGGCGGGCGTGCGCCCAGGTGCGCAGCCGGGTGCGGACGGGTCCGGAGAGCAGAGTGCGGGGCAGCCGGCCGAGGGACTCGGTGAGCCGCTCGGTGAGGACTTCCTGGTCGCGGTCGACGCCCAGCTCGCCGGCCAGCCATTTCAGCTCGTCGCCGATCGGGTCGGTGACGGCGCGGTCGAGGATCTTCCCGTACGAGCGGAAGGTGCTGCGCATCCGGCGGGTGGCGACGCGCATGCTGTGCACGGAGTCGGGGAGGTCGCGGCGGACGGCGGGATCGAGTTCGACGATGGCGTCGTACTGGGCGCGGAGGTAGGCGAGGACGTGCTCGCCCGCGGTGACGGGGTCCTTCGCGGGAGCGGGCTTCTTCTTGGCGCGCGGGCCGGTCGTGCTCAGTGCCCTCGCCAGCTTGGAGGGGGAGGCGGAGCGGCTCAGGCCGGCCTTGCGGAGTTTCTTCTCGACCTTGTCGAGGAAGGCGGGGTCGCCGTCGTCGGCGAGTTCCACCTCGAGCTCGGTCCATTCGGCGGTGCCCTTGCCCGCACCGAGCCGGTCCGCGCGGACGCGGTCGAGGCTGACCTCGGCGAGCAGGGCTCCGGAGTCGTCGACGAGGTGGCGGACGTCACGGGCGGAGCGCAGGCGTACGAGGGGGACGAGGTCGGCGTCGCGGACGCGGGAGCGGACGAGTCCGGCGATGGCGCGGGGCACGGTGTCGGAGAGGGGGGCCTGGATCTCGTCGCGCACGCCGTCGGAGACGGGGAGTTTCAGGTGCCAGCCGGCGTCGGAGCCGCCGGTGCGGCGGCGCAGGGTGAGGGAGGCGGTGGCGAGGCGCTGGTCGGGGGTGTCGTAGTAGGTGGCGTCTAGTTCGGCGACGCCCTTGTCGACGATCCCCGCGACGCCCGGGACTCCGCTCAGGTCGGGGATCTCGGTGCCGCCGTCGGCCGCGGGACCTTCGTACTTGCGCTCGATCTCGCGCTTCGTGTCCGCCATGAACCGAATCTAGACGCGTTTGCGGGCGCTGGGCAGTACCCAACCGGCCCCTGCTTGGCCGGAGGCCGTCTTTTCCCGTCCGGTTCCCGTTGGGCCGGGTGTCGCCTCGTGTTCTCCGAGGCGACACCCGGACTCCGTCCGGCGGCGGCTAGGCCGACATCGGGCGTTGCACCGCGATCGACTGGAGGAGTCCGATCGCCACCCAGACCGCGAACATGGAGGATCCTCCATAGGACACGAACGGCAGTGGCAGACCGGCGACCGGCATGATCCCGAGGGTCATGCCGATGTTCTCGAACGCCTGGAACGCGAACCAGGCGATGATCCCGGCGGCGACGATCGTGCCGTACAGCTCGGTCGTCTCGCGGGCGATGCGGCAGGCGCGCCAGAGCACGATCCCGAGGAGCAACAGGATCAGGCCCGCGCCCACGAAGCCCAGTTCCTCGCCCGCGACCGTGAAGACGAAGTCGGTCTGCTGCTCGGGCACGAACTGGCCGGTGGTCTGGGAGCCGTGGCCGAGGCCGGTGCCGAAGAGGCCGCCCGAACCGATGGCGATACGGGCCTGGTTGGTGTTGTAGCCGACGCCGGCCGGGTCGAGGTCCGGGTTGGCGAAGGCCGCGAAGCGGTTGATCTGGTACTCGTCGAGGACGTGCAGCCGCCAGGCGGCGACCGCGCCGAGGGCGCCCGCGCCGATGAGGCCGAACACCCAGCGGTTGGAGGCGCCGGAGGAGAGCAGCACGCCGAGCACGATGACGACGGCGACCATGATCGTGCCGAGGTCGGGCATGAGCAGCACGACCATCATGGGGACGGCCGCGAGTCCCAGTGCCTGCATCACCGTGCGGTGGTCCGGGTACTGCTTGTCGCCCGCGTCGACCCGGGTGGCCAGCAGCATGGCCATGCCCAGGATGATCGTGATCTTGATGAACTCGGCCGGCTGGAGCGAGAGGCCGCCCGCGACCAGCCAGTTGCGCTGGCCGTTGATCGTGGCGCCGAGCGGGGTCAGCACGAGCAGGATCATGAAGACCGAGAGCCCGTACAGGATCGGCACGGCCGTGCGCAGGGTGCGGTGGCCGAGCCAGATCGTGCCGATCATCAGGCCGAAGCCGATACCGGCGTTCATCAGATGGCGGATGAGGAAGTAGTACGGGTCGCCCTGGTTGATCTCGGTGCGGTTGCGGGTCGCCGAGTAGACGAGGGCCGCGCCGATCCCCGAGAGCGCGATGGCCGACAGCAGTATCGGCCAGTCGAGCCGGCGGGCGATCGAGTCGCGGGCGAACAGCCGTGTCCAGCCCGCGCGCTCGGGTCCGTACCCGGAGACGGAGAAGTTGTTGGCTCCGGTCATGTCAGGATCCTCTTCCCCCGGCCCTTCGGCGGGCGGGCCGTACGCCTTCGGGTGACGCGGTTGCCCGCGGTGGGCGAGGCGGTGGTGCCGGCGGGCAGGTTCGGGTCCGTGGTGCCGTCCTTGGGTGCCTGGCTGGCCTGCTGGTCCTTGGCCGGGTCCTTGGAGATGGCGCCGGACTCGACCTGGCCGTCGCTCTGGATCTTCGGCAGGCCCTTCTGCGGGGTGGGCAGGAGGGCCTTCTTCTTGTCGATGGTGCCGTCGGCGGAGACGCCGTAGAGCGCGTTGTAGATCTTGCGCACGGCCTCACCGGACGCTCCCGAACCCGTACCGGCCTGGGAGATCGTCATGATGATCGTGTAGTCCTTGGAGTACGTGGCGAGCCAGGACGTCGTCTGCTTGCCGTAGACCTCGGCGGTACCGGTCTTGGCGTGCAGCGGGATCTTGTCCTGCGGCCAGCCGCCGAACTTCCAGGCGGCGGTACCGCGGGTGACGACGCCCGCGAAGGCCTCGTTCATGCCCTTGAGCGTCGCCTTGCTGACCGGCAGCTTGCCGTTGACCTTCGGCTTGATCTCCTGGACGCTCTTGCCGTCGGCGCTGACGACGGCCTTGCCGATCGTCGGCGCGTACAGGGTGCCGCCGTTGGAGACCGCGGAGTACATGGCGGCTTCCTGGATCGGGGTCAGGAGGGTGTCACCCTGTCCGATGGAGTAGTTGATCGAGTCGCCCTCGCGCATCTTGTTGCCTTCGAGGCAGTTCTCGTACTCGATCCGCTGGACGTAGGTGCCCCCCTTCTTGCCGGTCTTGCACCAGGCGTCCTTGTTGGCCTTCCAGTAGTTCAGCTTCCACTGGCGGTCCGGGATGCGGCCGGTGACCTCGTTGGGGAGGTCGATGCCGGTCGCTTTGCCGAGTCCGAACTGGTGGGCCGTCTTGTAGAAGAAGTCCTTGGGGGTCTTCTTCGGGTTGATGCCGCCGTCCTTCTTCCACTCGTTGTCGGCGAGTCCGTAGAAGACGGTGTCGCAGGAGACCTCGAGAGCGCGGCCGAGCGAGATCGGGCCGAAGCTCTCTCCCTCGAAGTTCTTGAAGACCTGGCTGCCGACGGAGTACGAGCTGGTGCACGGGTAGTGCCCGTCGAAGGGGTATCCGGCCTGGACCGCGGCGGCGGTGGAGACCACCTTGAACGTCGATCCGGGCGCCGACTGACCCTGTATGGCGCGGTTCAGCAGCGGGTAGTTGGACTTCTTGCCGGTGAGGGCGTTGTAGTCCTTGCCGGAGATGCCGCCGACCCAGGCGTTCGGGTCGTACGTCGGGTTGGACGCCATGGCGACCACGCGGCCGGTCTTGGCCTCCATGACCACGACCGCGCCGGAGTCGGCCTTGTAGTTCTCTCCGGTGATCTTGTCGAACTGCGTCCGGGCCGCCTCCATCGCGTAGTTCAGCTCGTACTCGGCGACGCGCTGGACGCGGGAGTCGATGCTGGTGACGAGGTTGGCGCCGGGTTCGGCCTTGTCGCTCTTGGCCTTGCCGATCACACGGCCGAGGTTGTCGACCTCGTAGCGGGTGACGCCGGCCTTGCCGCGCAGCGCCTTGTCGTACTCGCGCTCCAGACCGGAGCGGCCGACCTGGTCGGAGCGCAGGTAGGGCGAGTCGGTGTCCTTGGCCTTGGTGATCTCGTCGTCGGTGACGGGCGAGAGGTAGCCGAGCACCTGCGCGGCGTTGGACTTGCCGGGGGCGGCGTAGCGGCGTACGGCCTCCGGTTCGGCGGTGATGCCGGGGAAGTCCTCGGAGCGTTCGCGGATCTGGAGGGCCTGGCGCGCGGTGGCCTTGTCGGTGATGGGGATCGGCTGGTAGGGCGAGCCGTTCCAGCACGGCTGCGGCGTCTTGGCGTCGCAGAGGCGGACCTTCTGGATGACGTCCTGGGGCTTGAGGCCCAGCACACCGGCGAGCTTGGTGAGGACGGCCTTCCCGTCGTCCGCCATCTTCAGCAGGTCGGTGCGTGAGGCGGAGACCACGAGCCGGGTCTCGTTGTCGGCGATCGGGACGCCCCGCGCGTCGAGGATCGAGCCGCGCACGGCGGGCTGGACGACCTGCTGGACGTGGTTGCCGGAGGCTTCCTTGGCGTACTGCTGGCCGTTGCGGATCTGGAGGAACCAGAGGCGTCCGCCGAGGGTGCCGAGGAGGGAGAGGACGAGGATCTGGATGACGACGAGACGGATCTGGACCCGCGGGGTCCGGCCGGTCTCGGGAATATTGGTCATGGGCGCGGCCCATCCGCTGGAAGGGTGGTGGTGGGCGACGGGTGGGCGTTGGTCACTGCTGCTGCCTCCCCCTCTCAGTGTGTGTACGAGTCACACGAGTACACGGCGAACCTGTGCGCGGTGACACCGCGGCCGGTCAAGTCTGGTGGCGTCCCGTGGGTTTGACCCTGCCGCCGGACGGGGCTCGTCACAGTCGCTTGACCCCCTTGATGCGTCCGGCGCGGGCGACCCGTGCCTTGGCCGCCTTCACGCGCAGTCCGCCGCGCTGGCTGCCGATGCGCAGGCCGGTGCCCGAGGACAGCCAGCCCGAGGCGACGTCGGCCGTCTTGGAGGCCGAACCGCCGTCGGCGAGCGGGTCGTTCTCGGCGCGCCGTGCCAGCGCCATCAGCACCGGGACGACGAACGGCGCGAGCAGCAGGTCGTAGAGGGTGGCCGTGACGAGCAGGTTGCTGAGCCCGACGTGGCGGGCGGCGGTGTCGCCGACGAGCGCCCCGACGCCCGCGTACAGCACGGTGGAGCCGATGGCGGCGGCGACGACCACGACCATGGGTCCGGTGGCCGACTTGAGGCGGCCGTTCTCGGGCTTGGCGAGTCCGGCGAGGTAGCCGACGACGCAGAGCACGAGGGCGTAGCGTCCTGCGGCGTGGTCGGCGGGCGGGGCGAGGTCGGAGAGCAGACCGGCGCCGAAGCCGATGAGCGCGCCGCCGACATGGCCGTAGACCAGGGCGAGGGCGAGCACGGTCAGCAGCACCAGGTCGGGGACGGCGCCCGGGAGATGGAGTCGGGCGAGAACGCTCACCTGGATCACCAGGGCGACGACCACCAGGGTGACGGAGAGCAGCATCCGGTTGAAACGCATGGGATTCGGCTCCTCCTGATTACTGCTGCTGGCCGAGGTCGGTGGCGCTCGCCGAGGGCGTGACCGTCACGGTCACGGTCGGCGTGGGCGTCGGTCTGGGTTTCGGTGGCAGCACGGTGTCGCGCGGGTCGCTCTTGGGCGCCGCGACGACCACACCGACGATGTCGAGCTTGGTGAACGAGACGAAGGGCGTCACGTAGATCGTGCGGGTCAGGTCGCCGCCGGAGGGGTCGACCCGGGAGACGACGCCGACGGGGACGCCGGGCACGAACGGCTTGTCGGACTGCGATCCGAAGGTGACCAGCCGGTCGCCCTTCTTGATCTTGGCCTTGGCGTTGAGGAGCTCGACGCGCAGCGGGCGGTCGCCCTGGCCGGAGGCGAAGCCGAGTTCGTCGCTCGACTCCATGCGGGTGCCGACGGTGAAGTCGGGGTCGTTGGCGAGGAGCACGGTCGCGGTGTCCGGGCCGACGGTGGTGACCCGGCCGACCAGTCCGTCGCCGTTCAGGACGGTCATGTCGCGCTGGATGCCGTCGTTGGCGCCGACGTCGATGGTGACCGTCCAGGAGAAGCCCTGGGCCGCTCCTATGGCGATCACTTCGGCGCCCTTGATGCCGTACTGGCCCTCGCCCGCCACCTTGATCATCTTGTCGAGCTGCTTGAGGCGGCTGCGGTTGCGGTCGTTGCTCCCGAGCCTCGCCTTCAACGCCGCGTTGTCGTGCTCCAGTTGCGCGATGCGATCGTGGCGTCCGCCGGAGTCGCGGACCGCGGAGATCGCGTTGCCGACGGGGTCGACCGCGGACGACACCCCGTTCTCGATCGGGCCGAAGACCGTCGCGGCGGCCTGGCGGGCACCGTCGACCGGTGAGTCCTGCCCGCCGCGGATGTCCACCGTGATCAGTGCGAACGCGATGGCGATCAGCAGCACCAGGAGCAGCCGGCTCTCTCGTGTGTCCCTCACGTGCGGCGGCCGTGCCTTCCTCGTCGTATTGGGTCAACAGGGGCGCGCCCTGGGCGAAAAGGATGCCCACGGTGCGATGAGGCTGGGGTGGGGGTGGTGAGACGGGGTGACTGGTATGGGGAGGTTATGACTCTTATGTCGCAGGAGTTTATGCCTCCATACCAACGATCCGCCGCACGAGAAGGGGTGATCTCGTACGGCGGAATCGAAGTGTTACTTCATCTGCGGGGCTGGGCGTCCAGAACCTGCTGGAGCGCCTCGAACTCCTCGACACACTTGCCGGAGCCGAGCGCCACGCTGTCGAGCGGGTCCTCCGCGATGTGGATCGGCATGCCGGTCTCACGGCGCAGCCGCTCGTCCAGGCCGCGCAGGAGCGCTCCACCGCCGGTCAGGACGATGCCCCGGTCCATCACGTCACCGGAGAGCTCGGGCGGGCACTTGTCGAGCGTCGTCTTCACGGCGTCGATGATCGCGTTGACCGGCTCCTCGATCGCCTTGCGGACCTCGGCGGCGGAGATGACGACCGTCTTGGGCAGACCGGAGACCAGGTCCCGACCGCGGATCTCGGTGTGCTCGTCGTTGTCGAGGTCGTACGCCGAACCGATCGTGATCTTGATCTGCTCGGCCGTCCGCTCACCGAGAAGGAGGCTGTACTCCTTCTTGATGTGCTGGATGATCGCGTTGTCCAGCTCGTCGCCCGCGACGCGGATGGACTGGGCGGTGACGATGCCGCCGAGCGAGATGACCGCGACCTCCGTGGTGCCGCCGCCGATGTCCACCACCATGTTGCCCGTGGCCTCGTGGACCGGCAGGCCGGCGCCGATGGCCGCGGCCATGGGCTCCTCGATGATGTGCACCTGGCGGGCGCCGGCCTGGGACGACGCCTCGATGACGGCACGGCGCTCGACGCCGGTGATGCCCGAGGGCACACAGACGACGACACGGGGGCGGGCGAGATAGCGCCGCTTGTGGATCTTCAGGATGAAGTAGCGGAGCATGCGCTCGGTGATCTCGAAGTCGGCGATGACGCCGTCCCTCAGCGGACGCACGGCAACGATGTTGCCCGGGGTCCGCCCGATCATCTTCTTGGCTTCCGCGCCCACCGCGAGGATCCCGCCGGTGTTGGTGTTGATAGCGACGACAGACGGCTCGTTGAGTACGATCCCTCGGCCCCTGACGTACACCAGCGTGTTGGCGGTCCCGAGGTCGACAGCCATGTCACGGCCGATGAACGACATTGAGTTCCCCATCAGGATTCGTCTGGCCTTCCCAAAGCGAGCTTTGACGGCTTTTTAGGGACGGCGCGAGGTTGGTGCAGCGACGTGAACGCCTCCATCGTAGACGCGCCCACCCGAACACTGCGCGAGGGTCTTGGCCATTGTCGGCAGATGGCGCAGCCGCTCGCTTGTGGAGACGGGCCATCGGGGTCACGCGTTCCCCCGATCAGCGCGCATATGCCACGGGACGGCCGGATTTTTCACGGCCGTCCCTGGTCAGACTGTCGGAGCCGCGCTGACGCAGTCTCAGAAAATTCTTTGAAATTGTGCTGCTCCGCGTGCCCCGGAGATCGTCCGGGCGGCCCCGCCGGGGCCGTCCGCGGCCTCGGACGACACCGTCCGTAGGCCGTTCGGTGACCCTCCGCGCACACGGGCCCCGCGCGTTCGTCCGTCAGCTCAGACGCGGCCGGGGAAGAAGATCTTCACCTCGCGCTCCGCGGACTCCTCGGAGTCGGAGGCGTGGATCAGGTTCTCGCGGACGATCACACCGAAGTCGCCGCGGATGGAACCGGGGGCGGCGGCGATCGGGTCGGTCGGTCCCGCCAGGGCGCGCACGCCCTCGATGACCCGCTCGCCCTCGACGATCAGGGCCACGACCGGGCCGGAGGCCATGAACGCCACCAGCGGCTCGTAGAAGGGCTTGCCCTTGTGCTCGCCGTAGTGCTGCTCCAGCGTGTCCTGGTCCAGCGTCCGCAGCTCGAGCGCGGTGATCTGCCAGCCGGCCTTGCGCTCGATACGGCTGATGATCTCGCCGGTCAGGCCGCGACGGACGGCGTCGGGCTTGAGAAGGACGAGGGTGCGCTGGCTCACGGGAAAGCTCCTTCAGGTCACACTTGTGCGGATGAACGAGGCTACAGGGCGTGTCCGGGTGGCCGTCGCACAGTGCCGGGTGCTACGGGAACACGCCTCCGTCCGCCGGTGACGCGCGCTCGGGCGCCCCACCGGACAGGCCCCTGTGGATGCGCCCCACCGGACGGGTCCTGCGGACGCGCCCCACCGGACAGGTCCCTGCGGACGCGCCCGTCCCACCGGACACGACCTAGGCCGGGGTGCCGTCCGGCTCGGCCTTCGCCTGGGCGGCGAACCTCGCCTTGGCCTCGTCGATCTTGCGGCCGTAGTGGACCGAGGCCCACCACAGGGCCGCGAAGGCCACGCCCAGAATGAACATCGACGGCACGACGAACCCGCCCGCGACGAGCAGGATCTGGAGCGCCCAGCCGAGCTGGACACCGCCGGGCCGCGTGATCATGCCGCACAGCAGCACGCTCAGCGCCATCAGGACCCCGCAGACCGTCCAGACCGTGGCCGTGGACAGATCGGGTTCCTTCATGGCGACGAGTCCGGCGAAGCCGATGACGAAGAACTCGCCGATCAGCGTGGAAGCGCAGAGCGTACGCACGAGAGTCAGCCCCTCCCCAGGAGCAGTCGGGCCTCGCCGACCGTGATGACGGATCCGGTGACCAGCACGCCCCCGCCCGCGTACTCGCCCTCTTCCTCGGCGAGCGTGATCGCGGCCTCCAGGGCGTCGTCCAGGCGCGGTTCGACCTGGACCCGGTCCTCGCCGAAGACCTCGACGGCGATCCCGGCGAGTTCGTCCGCGTCCATCGCGCGATGGCTGGAGTTCTGGGTGACGACGACCTCGGCGAAGATCGGCTCGAAGGCCTCGAGCACCCCGCGCACGTTCTTGTCGCCGCTCGCGCCGACGACCCCGATCAGCCGGCTGAAGTCGAAGACCTCGCTCACGGCCTCGGCGGTGGCGCGGGCACCCGCGGGGTTGTGCGCGGCGTCGAGCACCACGGTGGGCGAGCGGCGCACGATCTCCAGGCGGCCCGGCGAGGTGACCGAGGCGAAGGCCTTGCGCACGGTGTCGATGTCGAGCCGCTCGGCGTGCGCCGAACCGACGCCGAAGAACGCCTCGACCGCGGCGAGCGCCACGGCGGCGTTGTGCGCCTGGTAGGCGCCGTGCAGCGGCAGGAAGACCTCTTCGTACTCGCCGCCGAGGCCGCGCAGGGTGAGCAACTGCCCGCCGACCGCGACCCGGCGCGCCACGACACCGAATTCGAGGCCCTCGCGGGCCACCGTCGCGTCGACCTCGACGGCCTTCTTCAGCAGCACCTGGGCCGCGTCGACCGGCTGCTGGGCCAGGATGACGGTGGCGTCCTGCTTGACGATGCCCGCCTTCTCGGTGGCGATCTCGGCGAACGTCTCACCGAGCCGGTCGGTGTGGTCGAGGTCGATGGGGGTCACCACGGCGACGTCCCCGTCGATCACGTTCGTGGCGTCCCAGCTGCCGCCCATGCCGACCTCGACGACGGCGACGTCCACGGGCGCGTCGGCGAAGGCGGCGTACGCCATGCCGGTGAGCACCTCGAAGAAGGACAGCCGGTACTCCTGCTGCGCGTCGACCATCTCGACGTACGGCTTGACGTCGTTGTACGTCTCGACGAAGCGCTCGGCGGGCATCGGCGCCCCGTCCAGGCTGATCCGCTCGGTGATCGACTGCACGTGGGGGCTGGTGTAGCGGCCGGTGCGCAGGTCGAAGGCGCCGAGCAGCGCCTCGACCATGCGGGCGGTGGAGGTCTTGCCGTTGGTGCCGGTGATGTGGATGGAGGGGTACGCGCGCTGCGGCTCCCCGAGGACGTCCATCAGCGCCGCGATCCGGGCGACGGACGGCTCCAGCTTGGTCTCGCCCCAGCGGGTGGCGAGCTCGGACTCCACCTCGCGCAGCGCCTTGTCGACCTCGGGGTCCGAGGGGCGCCCGGGTACGTCGGCCCGCGGGTCGCCGCCGCCCTGGGTGCGCAGGGTGCGGCTGCCTGCCGCGATCACCGCGAGGTCGGGGTCGCGCTCGGTCTCGTTGGCCACGATCTCCTCGAAGAGGCCGTGCGCGTCACGGTCTTCGGAGTCGTCGTACGCGCTGCTGTCGCGTGGGGGGAGGTCGCTCACGGGGCCAGTCTACGGAGGTGGCGGGCTGTGGGGGATTTCGCCCCCTCCGCCCCTACCCGTCCCGCCCCCGGGGCTCCGCCCCGGACCCCGCTCCTCGATGCTCCTCAATCGCCGGAGGGGCTGATCGTCAGCCCGTCCGGCGATCGAGGACGAGGCCGTTCAGGCCGAAGCGGGGGTCTGGGGGCGGCAGCCCCCGGGAACGGGACGGGTAGGGGCGGAGGGGGCGAAGAGGGTCCGGCGTGGACGCGGAAGGCCCCCGGAACGGGAGGGTTCCGGGGGCCTTCGCGTTGCGCAGGACGGGTGACTACGCCTCCGGCAGCCGTTCCAGCTGGGTCTGGATGCGGGCGATGTCCTCGTCCGCCTTGGCGAGCCGGCCGCGGATCTTGTCCACGACGTTGTCCGGTGCCTTGGCGAGGAACGCCTCGTTGCCGAGCTTGGCGTTGGCCTGGGCCTTCTCCTTCTCGGCTGCGGCGAGGTCCTTGGCGAGCCGCTTGCGCTCGGCGGCGACGTCGATCGTGCCCGACAGGTCGAGCGCGACGGTGGCGCCCGCCACCGGCAGCGTCGCCGTGGCCGAGAAGCTGTCGCCCTCCGGCTGGAGGCGCAGCAGCTGGCGGATGGCCGCCTCGTGCGGGGCCAGCTCGGTCCCGTCGAGGGTCAGCCGGGCCGGGACCCGCTGACCCGGCTGGAGGCCCTGGTCGGCACGGAAGCGGCGGACCTCCGTGATGACCTGCTGGAGCTGCTCGATCTCCCGCTCGGCCGCGGTGTCACGGAAGCCACTGTCCTTGGGCCAGTCGGCGACGACGACCGACTCGCCGCCCGTGAGGGTGGTCCAGAGGGTCTCGGTGACGAACGGGACGACCGGGTGCAGGAGGCGCAGGGTGACGTCCAGGACCTCGCCGAGGACCCGGCCGGAGACCTTCGCGGGCTCGCCGCCCGCCATGAACGTGGTCTTGGACAGCTCGACGTACCAGTCGAAGACCTCGTCCCACGCGAAGTGGAACAGGGCGTCCGACAGCTTGGCGAACTGGAAGTCGTCGTACAGGGCGTCGACTTCGGCGACCGTGGCGTTGAGCCGGGAGAGGATCCAGCGGTCGGTGGCCGACAGCTCCTCGGCGGGCGGGAGTTCGCCCTCGACCGTCGCGCCGTTCATCAGCGCGAAGCGGGTGGCGTTCCAGATCTTGTTGGCGAAGTTGCGCGAGCCCTGGACCCAGTCCTCGCCGATCGGGACGTCGACGCCCGGGTTGGCGCCGCGCGCGAGGGTGAAACGCAGGGCGTCGGAGCCGTATTTGTCCATCCAGTCCAGCGGATTGACCGCGTTCCCGAAGGACTTGGACATCTTCTTGCCGAACTGGTCGCGGACCATGCCGTGCAGGGCGATGGTGTGGAACGGCGGGGTGCCGTCCATCGCGTACAGGCCGAACATCATCATCCGGGCGACCCAGAAGAAGAGGATGTCGTAGCCGGTGACCAGGACGGAGTTCGGGTAGAACTTCGCGAGGCTGTCGGTCTGTTCGGGCCAGCCGAGCGTGGAGAACGGCCACAGGCCGGAGGAGAACCAGGTGTCGAGGACGTCGGTGTCCTGGTGCCAGCCCTCGCCCGTGGGGGCCTCGTCGTCGGGGCCGACGCAGACGATCTCGCCGTTCGGGCCATACCAGACCGGGATCCGGTGGCCCCACCACAGCTGGCGCGAGATGCACCAGTCGTGGAGGTTGTCGACCCAGTCGAAGTACCGCTTCTCCATCTCCTGCGGGTGGATCTTGACGCGGCCGTCGCGGACGGCGTCGCCCGCGGCCTTCGCCAGCGGGCCGACCTTGACCCACCACTGCATGGACAGGCGCGGCTCGATGGTGGTCTTGCAGCGCGAGCAGTGGCCGACCGAGTGGCTGTAGGGCCGCTTCTCGGCGACGATCCTGCCCTCGGCGCGCAGGGCGGCGACGATGGCGGAACGGGCCTCCAGGCGGTCCAGGCCCTGGAAGGGGCCGGGGACGGTGATGACGGCGTGCTCGTCCATGACGGCGATGTTGGGCAGGTTGTGGCGCTGCCCGATCTCGAAGTCGTTCGGGTCGTGAGCGGGCGTCACCTTGACGGCGCCGGTGCCGAACTCGGGGTCGACGTGCTCGTCCGCGACGACCGGGATGGAACGGTCGGTCAGCGGCAGCCTGATGAGCTTGCCGACGAGGTGCTTGTACCGCTCGTCGCCCGGGTGGACGGCGACGGCGGTGTCGCCGAGCATCGTCTCGGCACGGGTGGTGGCGACGACAATGGAGTCGTCCCCCTCCCCGTACTTCATGGAGACGAGCTCGCCGTCGTCGTCCTGGTACTCGACCTCGATGTCGGAGATCGCGGTCAGACAGCGCGGGCACCAGTTGATGATGCGCTCGGCGCGGTAGATCAGCTCGTCGTCGTAGAGCTTCTTGAAGATGGTCTGGACGGACTGGGAGAGGCCCTCGTCCATCGTGAAGCGCTCGCGCGACCAGGCGACGCCGTCACCGAGGCGGCGCATCTGGCCGGAAATCTGCCCGCCGGACTCGGCCTTCCACTGCCAGACGCGCTCGACGAACGCCTCCCGGCCGAGGTCGTGCCGCGACTTGCCCTCCTTGCCGAGCTCCCGCTCGACGACGTTCTGGGTGGCGATGCCGGCGTGGTCCATGCCGGGCTGCCACAGCGTCTCGAAGCCCTGCATGCGCTTGCGGCGGGTGAGGGCGTCGATGAGGGTGTGCTCGAAGGCGTGGCCGAGGTGCAGGCTGCCCGTGACGTTCGGCGGCGGGATGACCACCGTGAACGGAGGCTTGTCGCTCTTGGCGTCCGCCTCGAAGTAGCCGCGCTCTACCCAGCGCTCGTACAGCGGCCCCTCTACGTCGGCCGGCGCGTACTGGGTCGGCAGTTCGGGGTTGGGCTCTGATGGCTGCTGATGAGCGTTCTCGGTCACGGGATCAGTTTAGGGGCGTCACGCCGCTGTCCCGAAACGGGATTACTTCGTAACGGTGGGCCCCCTGCGGACCTGGGGGCCCGGCCCGTGCGTCAGGATGTCAGGAACACATAAGGCATCTGGAGGGGAACCCAGAAATGAGCTACAACCAGCCGGGCCCGTACGGCGGGCAGCCCCAGCAGCCCGGACCCTACGGTCAGCCCGGCGGCCAGCCTGGCCCCTACGGCCAGCAGCCGCCGGCCCCTCAGCCCGGCTACGGCTACCCCCCGCAGGCTCCCCCGGCCCAGCCCGGCTACGGCTACCCTCCGCAGGCTCCCGGCGTCCCGCCGCAGACTCCCCCGTACGGCCAGCCTCCCTACGGCGCGGTCCCGATGCCGCCCGAGCCGACCGGCGGCAAGAAGAAGCCGGCCCTGATCATCGGCGGCGTGGCCCTGGTGGCGGCGATCGCGGTGGGCGCGTACCTCGTGTTCGCCGGCGGCAGCGGAAACAGCTCGGTCGCCGACGACGGCCCCCACAAGCTGACGACACCGGCGAAGGTGATCGGCGGCCAGTACAAGCGCATGGGTGCGGACCAGGGCCCGCAGGACCCCTCCTCCAGCGATGCCAAGGACCTGGCGGCCAGCGGTATCACCAACTCCAAGTCGGTCAGCGGTGTCTACTCCACGATCGACCTGAACAACCCCGACACGCTGAAGGACCTCACCGCGATCGCCGCGTCCAAGGCGGTCAGCTTCTCCGGCCTCTACGGCAAGGTGAAGGACCCCGCGGCGGCCATCGACGCCTCGTTCGCCAACATCAAGAAGGACTCCGCAAAGGAGTCCGCCTCAAAGATCGAGTTCGTCGGCGACGCCAAGTCCGTGAGCCCCGCGGGCCTGGACGGCGCGATCATGAAGTGCCAGGAGGCGAAGGCACTGAACCAGACGACGGGCAAGACGGACACCCAGTACATGTGCATGTGGGCCGACTACAGCACGCTCGGCTTCGGCGTGGCCGCCTCGGGCGGTCACGGCGTGAGCATGGACGAGTCGGCCAAGGTGACCGCGGCCCTGCGCAAGGACATCCGCGTCCCGGCGTGACCTTCCACGCTCCGTGCAAGAGCGTATCGAGCGGTGAAGGGGCTCGGCCTGTCGGCCGAGCCCCTTCCTTCCCTGTGGTGCAGCCTTTGCTCCGGTCCCCTCAGATCCGACGCCCGTCCGTCGTCATGCGTACTTACAAGCGTTGTCGGCCTCGTCAGCCTTGAGACCTGCTCTGACCAAGGCGGTGTAGCAGGCCGGATTTGCCGCTCTGGCTCCGAGCGGGAGCAATATGTGGTGCTGCTCGCACGCTGCGGTCACCTTGGGCCCGACGTTGTAACCGATCCAGGCCACATAGGACCGGCACTCCCCGGTGGTGGCGGACGCCGGGGCTGCCATCACGAGGGGAACGGCCCCCGCCGCCGCAGCCACGCTCAGCGCCGTCAAGGCACGCCTCAGTCTCATCTTCCGGTCCTCCCGTTTCACCCTTCGCAAGGCGGTCTACCTTGCGTGCTCACTAGACATCAGATGTCGGCACGATGCGGGCAGCAAAAGGGAGTTGGCGTGATCTTTGCGTCGTACGACAAGGAGGCGCCCGGCGATGGTCCGCCGGGCGCCTCCTTGTCGTGCAGATGTCGCTACGCCGTCTTCTGCTCCCCCGGGCCGCCGCGGCGGGCGTCCCTGGGGATCAGGGTCGGGTTGACGTTGCGCAGGACCACGTCGGCGGTGATGACGACGCGGGCCACGTCCTTGCGGGACGGGACTTCGTACATCACGGCCTGGAGGACTTCCTCCATGATGGCGCGCAGACCGCGCGCGCCGGTCTGGCGCAGGATGGCCTGGTCGGCGATGGCCTCCAGCGCCTCGCGCTCGAAGTCCAGCTCCACACCGTCGAGTTCGAACAGCCGCTGGTACTGCTTCACCAGCGCGTTGCGCGGCTCGACCAGGATCTGGAGGAGCGCCTCGCGGTCCAGGTTGTGGACCGAGGTGATGACGGGAAGACGGCCGATGAACTCGGGGATCATGCCGAACTTGACCAGGTCCTCCGGCATGACGGCCTCGAACTGGTCCTTGGACTCCAGCTCCCGCTTCGAGCGGATCGTCGCCCCGAAGCCGATGCCCTTCGCGCCGGCCCGCGACTCGATGAGCTTCTCCAGGCCCGCGAAGGCACCGCCCACGATGAACAGGACGTTCGTCGTGTCGATCTGGATGAACTCCTGGTGCGGGTGCTTGCGTCCGCCCTGCGGCGGCACCGAGGCCGTCGTGCCCTCGAGGATCTTGAGCAGCGCCTGCTGCACGCCCTCGCCGGAGACGTCGCGCGTGATCGACGGGTTTTCGCTCTTACGGGCGACCTTGTCGATCTCGTCGATGTAGATGATCCCGGTCTCGGCCTTCTTGACGTCGTAGTCGGCGGCCTGGATCAGCTTCAGCAGGATGTTCTCGACGTCCTCGCCGACATACCCGGCCTCCGTCAGCGCCGTCGCGTCGGCGATGGCGAACGGGACGTTCAGCATGCGCGCGAGGGTCTGGGCGAGGAGCGTCTTGCCGGAGCCCGTGGGGCCCAGCAGAAGGATGTTGGACTTCGCCAACTCGATGGCGTCCTCGCGGTTCTGGCCCGTGCTGTTCTCACCGGCCTGGACGCGCTTGTAGTGGTTGTACACCGCGACGGAGAGCGCCTTCTTGGCCGACTCCTGCCCGACGACGTACCCCTCGAGGAACTCGTAGATCTCGCGGGGCTTGGGAAGTTCCTCCCAGCGCACCTCGCTCGTCTCCGCGAGTTCTTCCTCGATGATCTCGTTGCAGAGATCGATGCACTCGTCGCAGATGTACACACCGGGGCCTGCGATGAGCTTCTTGACCTGCTTCTGGCTCTTGCCGCAGAACGAGCACTTGAGCAGATCGCCGCCGTCACCGATGCGTGCCACGGTGTGCTTCCCCTTCGCCTGGGAGCCGCCTGGATCCAGCGGCTCCTGGTGCTGCCTTATGTCCGACGGTACCTTGCCGAGCCCCTCGTTCGGGCCCCCCTTGGCGCGGTTCACTTTGACGTGGACCGCGCCACGGAGCGGCAGACGATACAGCGATACGTCACACCACCGCGGAGTTGTTCATCTTCCGCGTGGAAATGATCTGGTCGATCAGGCCGTAGGCCAGTGCGTCCTCGGCCGTGAGGATCTTGTCGCGCTCGATGTCCTCGCGGATCTTCTCGATCGGCGTGGTCGAGTGCTTGGCCAGCATGTCCTCCAGCTGACCGCGCATGCGGAGGATCTCGTTCGCGGCGATCTCGAGGTCCGAGACCTGTCCGCGACCGGTCTCGCTGTAGGGCTGGTGGATCAGCACACGGGCGTTCGGGAGCGCCATGCGCTTGCCCGGCGTTCCGGCGGCCAGCAGGATCGCGGCGGCCGAGGCGGCCTGGCCCATGCAGACCGTCTGGATGTCCGGCTTCACGAACTGCATCGTGTCGTAGATGGCCGTGAGGGCCGTGAACGAGCCGCCGGGGCTGTTGATGTAGACCGAGATGTCACGGTCGGGGTCCATCGACTCCAGGCACAGCAGCTGCGCCATGACGTCGTTGGCGGAGGCGTCGTCGATCTGCACGCCGAGGAAGATCACGCGCTCCTCGAACAGCTTCGCGTACGGGTCGTACTCACGCACGCCCTGCGAGGTGCGCTCGACGAAGCGCGGGATGACGTAGCGGGACTCCGCGCGAGGACCGGTGTACTCGGCCTGCGTGCGGGCGAAGAGGCCGCTGCCGGGGAAGTCGTTCACTGTGTCTCCTGGAAACCTGAAAAGGGCTGAGCGGTCGGCTGAGGGCACGCTGGGGGCCTCGTCCCACGGATTGGACGGGAAGGGGCCCCGCGCCGCTCTCGGGGGCGCTGGAGGGGCTTACGACGCCCCGGTGCCGCCACCGCCCGGCATTCCGGCAGCGGTAGGCACGATGTCGTCGATGAGGCCGTACTCCTTGGCCTCGATCGGGTCGAACCAACGGTCGCGGTCCGAGTCGCGCGTGACCTGCTCGACGGTCTGGCCGGTGTGGAAAGCGGTCAGCTCCGCCATCCGCTTCTTGGTGTGGAGCAGCCGCTCGGCGTGGATCTTGATGTCCGACGCGGAGCCCGCGAGACCCGCGGACGGCTGGTGGATCAGGATCTCGGCGTTCGGCAGGGCGAAGCGCTTGCCGGGCGTACCGGCGCTGAGCAGGAACTGACCCATCGAGGCCGCCATGCCCATGGCGATCGTCACCACGTCGTTCTTGATGAACTGCATGGTGTCGTAGATCGCCATGCCGGCCGTGATCGATCCGCCGGGGCTGTTGATGTAGAGGTAGATGTCCTTGTCCGGGTCGGCGGCAAGGAGCAGCAGCTGCGCCGTGATCTTGTTGGCGATGTCATCGTCGACCGCCTGGCCGAGGAAGATGATCCGCTCGCCGAGCAGTCGGTTGTAGACCTGGTCGCCGAGGCCACCACCGATAGGGTCGCCGGCAGCTGTGGGCATCAGATTCGTCACGTATCCACCTGCTCGTCTTACGACGGCGCCGGGCCGTCTCACGTCTTATGCAGGAACCTGGGGCCCCGGGTTCCGCGCCGCCTCCCGGCGGCGTCCGGGGACTCCCCTGCCCTCGTATTCATGGACCCTAACGCGCGGGTCCCTCCGGGGAATCCCGCAGAGGGAACTGTTCGCTGTGAGCGCATGCGCTCACGCTCGCTTCACCAGGGGTCCGGTCCCGCTTCCCGAGAGGCCCGCGGGGTGGGTGGCGCCCTCGAAGGGCGCGGTCGCCGGTGCGCCCGGGGGTCGCGTCCGCGGCCGCGGCCGGGTGGGGGTCGCCCGCGCGGTTCCTCGCGCCCCTGGGCATACCGGCGAGGCCCTGCGGAGCGAAGTGCCCGGGGTTCCCGGGAAAGGCGACGGGCCCCCGGGGACATGAAGTCTCCGGGGGCCCGTTCAGGATTACTGCCGGGGCGATCAGGCCTCGGTGGTCTCCTCGGCCTCGGCGGCGTCGGTGGCCTCGACGGTCTCGGCCGTCTCGTCCTCCTCGTCGTCCAGGTCGACGATCTCGCCGTTGGTGTCCTTGACCGTGGCGGCCTCGACGACGACCGCGAGGGCCTTGCCGCGGGCGACCTCGCCGACCAGCATCGGGACCTGGCCGCCTTCGACGACGGCCTGGGCGAACTGGTCGGGGGACATGCCGGAGGAGGCGGCGCGCCGCATGAGGTGCTCGGTGAGCTCCTCCTGGTTGACGTTCAGCTTCTCCTTGTTGACGAGCTCGTCCAGGACGAACTGCGTCTTGATGCCCTTGACCGCGGCGTCCTTGGTCTCGGCGTCGAACTCTTCCTCGGTCTTGCCCTGGATCTCCAGGTACTTCGCGAGGTCGAGGCCCATCTGGCCGAGCTGGTGGTGCTCGAGGTTGTGCTTACGGGTGTTGATCTCGTCCTCGAGCAGCTTCTCGGGGACGGGCACCTCGACGAGCTCCAGCAGCTTCTCCAGGACGCGCTCCTGGGCCTGCGTGGCCTGGTCGTACTGCTTCATGTTCTCGAGGCGCTTGCGGCTGTCCGCCTTGAGCTCGTCGAGGGTGTCGAACTCGGAGGCGAGCTGCGCGAACTCGTCGTCCAGCTCGGGCAGTTCACGCGCGGCGACCTGGGTGACCTTGACGGTGACCTCGGCCTCCTTGCCGGCGGCGGAGCCGCCCTTGAGCTCGGAGGTGAAGGTGGCCTCGCCACCGGCCTCCAGGCCCTTCACGGCCTCGTCGATGCCCTCGAGCAGCTCGCCGGAGCCGATGGTGTACGAGACGCCGCTGGCGACACCGTCCTCCAGGACCTCTCCGTCGACCTTGGCCTCGAGGTCGAGGGTGACGACGTCCTCGTCCTGGGCGGCGCGCTCGACCGGGGAGGTCGAGGCGAAGCGCTCGCGCAGGTCCGAGACGGCCTTCTCGACGTCCTCGTCGCTGACCTCGATGGCGTCGACCTCGACCTCGATGCCGGAGTAGTCCGGGATCTCGATGGCCGGGCGGACGTCGACCTCGGCGGTGAAGTTCAGCGTCTCGCCGTCCTTCAGCTCGGTGATGTCGACCTCGGGCTGGCCGAGGACGTTCAGCTCAGCCTCGTTGACCGCTTCGGTGTAGAACTTCGGGAGCGCGTCGTTGACGGCCTCTTCGAGCACGGCGCCGCGACCGAACCGCTGGTCGATGACGCGCGCCGGGATCTTGCCCTTCCGGAAGCCCTTCACCGTGACCTGCTGGTTGATCTTCTTGTACGCCGCGTCGAGGCTGTCCTTGAGCTCCTCGAAGGGCACCTCGACAGTGAGCCGAACCCGAGTCGGGTTCAGGGTCTCCACGGCGCTCTTCACGGTTCGGTCTCCTTGTGGCTGACTTCTTGGGGGGTTCTGCTGCGTGCCGCTGCCGACCAGGCAGAGCCCTGGGCGGATTCCGCGGCCCTTGAGAGACGTAACAGTGCAGACATACGGGCACGCAGCTTGCATAGTAACCGCAGGCGGTACACGCCCCAAAAGGCGATCTTGTCCGGGCGGATCCCACGCGGCCCTGCCGGTGGTCGGGGTGGCGGGATTTGAACCCACGGCCTTCCGCTCCCAAAGCGGACGCGCTACCAAGCTGCGCCACACCCCGTCGGTGCGACACGTAGGGTACATGCCCGCAGGCGGCGCGGCCGCCGCATTTCGCGACCGCCGACGCGGACGGGAACGGGGTGTGCATGGGGGGCCCTCGACCCGCTACGATGCCTTCTGTGCCGAGGTCGCTGAACTGCGGCGCGTGCTGTGCGGGCGTAGCTCAATGGTAGAGCACTAGTCTTCCAAACTAGCTACGCGGGTTCGATTCCCGTCGCCCGCTCCAGATGACAAAAGGCCAGGCCGGAGGACATTTCCTCCGCCTGGCCTTTTGCGTGTCCGCCGGATGCGCCGCCTCCCCCGCGTCCGCCGAGTTCGTCCCGGTTCGTGGGTGGCGCGGGGTTTCGGGCGCGGAGAGGGTCGCGACCGGCGCGCGCGAGGGACGGTGTGCGCCCGGCGCGCGTCGTGCCGCGCCGTCCGCTCCGCATGCCTCCGTGATCCGGAGGCGGGCGTTCGTGACGCGTCCCGTTCAGAAACTGATCGAGTTGATGGTCTGCGCTATCGAGTCGAGGAACCGGTTGATGGACGGAGCCATACCGGTCGACGCGAGGAAGAAGCCGAAGAGCACCGCGACGATGGCAGGTCCCGCCTTGATGGATCCCCCGCGGATCAGCACCACGAGGATGATCGCCAACAGCAGCACCACTGACAGCGAAATGGCCACAACTGATCACACCCTACGGTCGGTCGCTCTCCCGGCCCGGAGGTGCAGCCCCGCACACCCCCGCCAGAACCATCGTGCCACCAACCGGCCACTCGTATGCGGCAGGTGACGCATCGTTGGCCGGAGGAGACCCCCGGGACGAGCCGGCGTGCGGCCGGAGCCGCACCGCGCCGCTTTCCCTCAACCGCACCCGCGCACAGCGGACACACAGCTCGGCGACGCAATTCGGCGGTGCGCCCGACAGTGAATTCCCGGCAACCGTTGCCATGTCCACACATCCCGTTCGCAGGCAATTCGAATTGTTGCCACACGCACACCACAGGCGGGGCGCCCGGACACCCGAATCGTCACCGAAGAGGACATATCTCCGGAGTCGCCCGCGGGTGATATACACCGATCAGTACGCATCAATCCGGACAGAACACCCGTCGCCGGTAAGCGAATCGATATGCGGAACCACTTGCGGATCGGGAGGCACACATCTCCGAATCCGGGGTACGCGCAGGCGATAAGCAGGAATGAGATCGGTCGTTTTACGAGAACGCACAGACGACGCTAGGGTGCCTCAGATGTTCCACGCCGCCACGCCCCCCGTTCGCGCAGCGAGGTCCAGAATCATCCCCCCGAATTCTTGGCGGGAGGGCCTGTGACCAACTCGCTCCGACCCCACGGCCACCACAGATCACCGCTCCCCCCGGCCCAGCAGCCGGCGGACGCGGTGCCGGGCCCGCGCTCGCCCCGGACGTCCGCGACGGCCGTCGCGACCGCGGACACCCCGCCGGGCGCCAAGCCCGCCAAGCAGCGCGACGCGTTCTTCGACAACGCCAAGTACCTGGCGATCGTGCTCGTGGCCATGGGTCACGCGTGGGAGCCGCTGAAGGGCCAGAGCCGCGTCCTGGAAACGCTGTACACGGTCGTCTACACCGTCCACATGCCGGCCTTCATCATCATCTCCGGCTATTTCTCCCGCAGTTTCGACATGCGCCCCGACCGCCTGAAGCGGCTGGTCACCGGTGTCGTCGTGCCGTACGTCCTGTTCGAGACGGCGTACTCGCTCTTCGACCGCTGGGCCGGGGGCGACGAGAACCAGGCGATCAGCCTGCTCGACCCCTGGTATCTCACCTGGTTCCTGATCGCGCTGTTCGTCTGGCGGCTGACGACCCCCCTGTGGAAGCTGGTGCGCTGGCCGGTCCCGCTGGCGGTGTGCTGCGCCCTGCTCGCGTCCGTCTCGCCCGAGATCGGTGACGACCTGGACCTCCAGCGGGTGCTCCAGTTCCTGCCGTTCTTCGTCCTCGGTCTGGTCATGAAGCCCGAGCACTTCCAGCTGGTGCGCCGCCGCGAGGTGCGGATCCTGTCGGTGCCGGTCGTGGCCGCGGCGCTGGTCGTGGGCTACTGGGCGGTGCCCCGGATGAACACCGCGTGGTTCTTCCACCGCGACGCCGCCCAGGAACTGGGTGCCCCCTGGTGGGCCGGCATCGTCATGGAGCTCGCGCTCTACGGCTGCTCGCTGCTGCTCACCGCGTGCTTCTTCGCCTGGGTGCCGCGGCGCGCGTTCTGGTTCACGGCACTCGGCGCGGGCACGCTGTACGGCTATCTGCTGCACGGTTTCGTCGTCAAGGCGTCCGAGTACTGGGGCTGGTTCGACCACGGGTCGCTGCACAAGCCGCTCGGCGAGGTGTTCGTGACGGTGATCGCGGCGGCGCTCGTCACCGTCCTGTGCACCCGGCCCGTCCAGCGCGTCTTCCGGTTCGCGATGGAGCCGAAGATGGAGTGGGCGTTCCGGCGGGACGCGGCGGAGGCCGCCCGGGAGCGGGCCAAGGCCGGCGCGTAGCCGCGCGGCCCCGGCGGCCCGCGCGGACGAGAGGCGTGCGCGATGTGTACGAGAAGGGCGGGCCCGGAGTCTCCGGGCCCGCCCTTCTCGTACACATCGGCCTCGGCACCGCCATCGGCGCTGACCTTGGCCTCGGCGCCGGCATCGCGGCTGGGCTTGGCCTCGGCGCCGGCATCGTGGCTGGCCTTGGCCTCGGCGCCCGCCTCGGCAGCGGAATCGGCGGCGGAATCGGCGGCGGCGCCGGTGTTCACCGCCTTCGCCGCGTTCAGCCCGGCGGCAGCCCCAGCAGGGCCCGCATCGTCGCGTACTTCCTGGTCAGACGCATCCGGGTGAGCTCGTCGAGGACCGCGAGGCGGCCCGGGTCGGAGTTGTGCGCCAGGTCGGACGCCTTGACCAGCAGGGCGCCCCGGGTGGTGCGGACGCGTCCCGCGTACGACTCCGGGGACTCGCCGTCCGCCTTGGTGAGCGCGCGCACGATGTCCTTCGTACGGGGACTCAGCGCGGCCTCGTCCAGCCATTCCTCGGAGAGTGCCTCGTCCTCGACCGCGTCGTGCAGCCAGGCCGCCGCTATCTGGTCCTCGTCGCCGCCGCGCTCGCGGACACCGTCCGCGACGGCCTGGAGGTGCTCGGAGTACGGCCGTCCGGCCTTGTCGGTCTGGGCCGCGTGCGCCGCGCGGGCGAGCGCTTCGACTTCGGCCAGGGTCAGGAGAGGTCGGGTCACGCGATCAGTGTCTCCTCGGTACGGGCCGCCGCCTCCGTCGCCGGGATCGGGCGGGCGCGGCGCGCGGTCAGCGTACCGGGGCCAGCCCGTCGCGGCAGATGAGAAGCAGGGCCCGGTCGTCGTTGACGTCCCTGGCCACCGCCTCGATGAGGTGCCAGGCGGCGCCGTGGAATCCGCCGGCGACATAGCGGTCGGCCTCCCCGGTCAGCCGGTCGATGCCCTCGACGATGTCCCGGTCCGCGGTCTCGACGAGTCCGTCCGTGAACAGCATGAGCACGTCCCCGGGCCGCAACGAGCCCTTCACCGGGTCGAACTGGGCGCCGTCGTACACCCCGAGCAGGGGGCCTTCCGCGGCCTTCTCCTCCCAGCGGCCGCTGCCCGCGCTGAGCTGGAGGCCCGGCGGGTGCCCCGCGGAGAAGAGTTCGTAGTCGCCCGAGTCGAGGTCGAGCACCAGATGGATCGAGGTCGCGAAGCCCTCGTCCCAGTCCTGGCGCAGCAGATAGCCGTTCGCGGCGGGCAGGAAGGCGTGCGGCGGCAGCGAGCCGAGGAGTCCGCCGAAGGCCCCGGACAGCAGCAGGGCGCGGGAGCCGGCGTCCATCCCCTTGCCGGAGACGTCGGTGAGGACGACTTCGAGGGTCCGGCCGCCGTTGGTCCGGGCGGCCACGACGAAGTCACCGGAGAAGGACTGTCCGCCCGCCGGGCGCAGTGCCATCTCGCGGTGCCAGCCCACCGGGAGCTTCGGGAGCTTGCTCTGCACCCGGATGCGTTCGCGCAGGTCGAAGAGCATGGTCCCGCCGCGCCGCCAGGGCACGCCCACCCGGCTGCGGAACTGTGCGATCAGCAGTCCGAAGAAGCCACAGGCCGCGACCACCAGGACCACGCCCGGTGTCACCCGGGAGGGGCCCTCGGTGTACGGGCCGAGCTTCACGGACTCCACTATCAGCGCGGTGGCGGCGGCCGCGTACAGCCCGAGCAGGCTGGCGGGCCGCAGCAGCAGTCCGCCGGCCACGATCGGCAGGACCAGGGCGGCGGGTGAGCACCACACCGAGTTGACCAGGGTGGTGGAGGCGATCACCGGAATCATGATCAGCAGGCCGGCCAGCGCGATCCAGTCGGAACCGTCGCCGCGGAAGTAGTCGACGGCGGATCTGCGCAGCCCTGTGCGGGCCCGGTGCCATTGCATCTTCAACCGGGCCGTGAACGTATCGGCTGCGGCGCGCCGCTCTCGTCCTGCTGCCATTAGTTCGGGACCCTATCGATCGGACCAGGCGCTTGGCACGGGAGGTCCCACTTGTCCCCCCTCCGAGCGCTCAACTTCACAGAGAACCGCGGTGGCACATTCGGTCAGGGGCCGTCGCGACCGGGCGAAATTTGCTCG
The DNA here is from genome assembly GCF_037940415.1 of Streptomyces sp. f51. NCBI lineage: Bacteria > Bacillati > Actinomycetota > Actinomycetes > Kitasatosporales > Streptomycetaceae > Streptomyces > Streptomyces sp. f51. The sequence goes on from NZ_CP149798.1 coordinate 2,425,428, forward strand.
CTCGTACCGCATTGCCCTGGTAGGCATGGGCTATGACGACTGACGTTCGGGTGCTGCGGCAGGCCGACTGGGACGAATGGTACGAGAACCTGATCCGCGCGTTCGGAGGTGTGGCGGAGTCGTCCGAGGAGCGCGAGCTGTGGAACGCGCTCACAGAGTACGACCGTTCGCTGGGCGTGTGGGACGGGGCGGACTGTGTGGGTACGGCGGGGGCCTTCTCCTTCCGTGTCACGGTCCCCGGCGGCGCCGCCGCACCCGCGGCCGGGGTCACGATGGTGAGCGTCGCGGCCACGCACCGGCGGCGCGGGGTGCTGACCGCGATGATGCGCCGCCAGCTGGACGACGTCCGGGCCCGGGGCGAGGCGCTCGCGGTCCTGGTCGCCTCGGAGCCGGTGATCTACGGGCGGTTCGGGTACGGCATCGCCACCTCGTCGGTCGGCGCGGAGATCGACACCGCCCGCGTACGGCTGTCCGTGCCGCCCGGTACCGACGGCGTACGGCTGCGTTACGCGGCGCCCGCGGACGTGCTGGACGCGTGCGAAGCGGTGTACGCGCGGCTCGTGCCGCAGCGGCCCGGGATGCTGGCCCGCCGGCCCGGCTGGGAGCGGCTCGCGCTCCTCGACCCGGAGAGCGAGCGGAGCGGCGCGTCGCCGTTGCAGTGCGTGGTCGCCGAGCGGGACGGCGAGACCGTCGGGTACACCCGCTTCCGGGTCAAGCCGGAGTGGGGTCCCGCCGGGCACAACGGGGTCGTGACGATGGTGGATCTGGAGGGACTGGACCCGGCGGCCCGGGCGGCGCTGTGGCGGTTCCTCTTCGACATCGACCTGACGTCGACCGTGCGGACCCGGGCCCGCCCCGTCGACGAGGGCTGGCAGTACCTGGTCTCCGACATCCGCCGCTGCCAGCTGCGGGTGAAGGACTCGCTGCATGTGCGGCTCGTGGAGGTCGGGGCAGCGCTGGAGGCGCGGACCTACCAGGCCCCGGTGGACGTGGTGTTCGAGGTCGAGGACTCCTTCTGCCCCTGGAACGAGGGGCGTTGGCGGCTGACCGGCGACGCCAAGGGCGCGGTGTGCGTGCGCACCGAGGACGCTCCCGATCTCGCCCTGACCGTGCGGGAGTTGGGAGCCGCCTATCTCGGCGGTGTGTCGCTCGCCTCGCTCGCGGCCGCCGGACGGGTGCGTGAACTGCGGCAGGGCGCGCTGGCGGAGGCCTCGGTGGCCTTCACCTCGGTGATCGCCCCCTGGCTGCCGCACGGGTTCTAGCGGCCCGGCGCCCTGCGGCCGGAACCGGTGCGGGTTCGGGACCTTCCGCCGGCCCGGGAGCCGGGCGGCACCCGCCCGGGGCATCGCGTCCCGGCCGGGCTCAGGGCTTCTGGCAGCCCGGGCACCAGAAGAGGTTGCGGGCGGCGAGATCGGCGGTGCTGATCTCGCCGCCACAGATGTGGCAGGGCAGGTGGGCCCTGCGGTACACGTAGACCTCGCCGCCGTGGTCGTCCACGCGCGGCGGCCGGCCCATGGCCTCGGGGGTGTGTTCCGGCCGGACGGTGTCGATGCGGTTGTTGCGGACGCCCTCGCGCATGAGGTCCACGAGGTCGGCCCAGATGGCGTCCCACTGCCTCGCGCCGAGATCCTTCCCCGCGCGGTACGGGTCGATGCCGTGCCGGAAGAGGACCTCCGCGCGGTAGACGTTGCCGACGCCCGCGATGACCTTCTGGTCCATCAGCAGCGCGGCGATCGTCGTCCGGCTGCGGGAGACGCGCCGGTAGGCCGCCGCGGGATCGGCGTCCGGGCGCAGGGGGTCCGGGCCGAGCCGCTCGTGTATCGCGCTCTTCTCGGCGTCCGTGATCAGCGCGCAGGTGGTGGGGCCGCGCAGGTCGACGTACGCGGTGTCGTTCACCAGGCGCAGGCGGACGGTGTCCGTGGGCGGCGGGGCGGGTGTACCGCCGAATCCGACCTTGCCGAAGAGGCCGAGGTGGATGTGGACCCACCGCTGCGGTCCGAAGCCGAGGAACAGGTGCTTGCCGTGGGCCTGCGTCGCGGTCAGGACCGATCCGTCGAGGAGGGCCGCGGCGTCGGCGAACTTGCCCTGGGGGCTGGTGACGCGGACGCCGCCGCCACCGAACGCGGCGAGGTAGTCCTCCGCGAGCCGGTGAATGGTGTGCCCCTCGGGCACCGTTCCTCCTGCTGTCCGTCTGTCTCGCTCGTCCGGCGGCCGGCGGCCCGGCCGACCGCCGGGGTCGGCCGGGCCGTCGGTGTCAGGCCTGCGGCTGCTGCGGGTGGTGGGCCGGGATCGGCGGGAGTTCCCGGGTCTTCTCGTAGTCCGCGAGCATCTCGATGCGGCGGACGTGGCGCTCCTCGCCGGTGAACGGCGTGTTGAGGAAGGCCTCGACGAACTTCGTCGCCTCCTCCTCGGTGTGCATCCGGGCGCCTACGGAGATGACGTTCGCGTTGTTGTGCTCGCGGCCCAGCGCGGCGGTCTCCTCGCTCCAGGCGAGTACGGCCCGTACGCCGGCGACCTTGTTCGCGGCGATCTGCTCGCCGTTGCCGGAGCCGCCGATGACGACACCGAGGGCATCGGGGTCGGCCACGGTGCGCTCGGCGGCGCGCAGGCAGAACGGCGGGTAGTCGTCCTGGGCGTCATAGATGTGGGGCCCGCAGTCGACGGGCTCGTGGCCGGCGGCCTTGAGCCACTCGACGAGGTGGTTCTTCAGTTCGAGACCGGCATGGTCGGATCCGAGATACACGCGCATGGTCCGAGTGTGACACGGCCGCCTCGGCCCGGCCGCGCCGGGTCCCACGCCGAAAAAGTGTGAGCCATCCTACAGAACCTCAAGAAAACCTCAAGTAACGATCTGGATTCAAAGGTTCACGAATTCCTTTGCCTCCGTTTCACTGGACCAACTTGTACGCCGACCCCTACAACGGATCGGTGGGCGCCCCGTACACCGCTCGTACGGATCGGGCGCTCTGTACGGGAATCTGCTCATCCGGCGCAAAGGAATCCCCCTCATGACCTCGCAGCCGACCCCCACGAAGGCCGCACAGGCCTCCGGAGGCCCCGGAGAACCCGGTGGCGGCCTCCAGGCCGGACTCAAGAACCGTCATCTGTCGATGATCGCCATCGGCGGCGTCATCGGCGCCGGGCTCTTCGTCGGCTCCAGCACCGGCATCGCCACGGCGGGCCCCGGCATCCTTCTCTCGTACGCCCTCGTCGGCACGCTCGTGGTGCTGGTGATGCGGATGCTCGGCGAGATGTCCGCCGCCAACCCGACCTCGGGCTCCTTCTCGGCGCACGCCGACCGCGCGCTCGGCCGCTGGGCGGGCTTCTCCATCGGCTGGCTGTACTGGTTCTTCTGGGTGGTGGTGCTGGCCGTGGAGGCCACCGCCGGCGCCAAGATCCTCGAAGGGTGGATGCCCGGCGTACCGCAGTGGGGCTGGGCGCTCATCGTGATGGTGGTCCTGACGGCCACCAACCTCGTCTCGGTCGGCTCCTACGGCGAGTTCGAGTTCTGGTTCGCCGGGATCAAGGTCGTGGCGATCGGCGCGTTCATCCTGGTCGGCGCGCTCGCCATCTTCGGAGTGCTGCCGGGCGTGGACGCCCCGAAGGCCGGTCTGGGCAATCTGACCGATCACGGCGGCTTCCTGCCGCACGGACCCGGAGCGATCCTCACCGGTGTGCTGCTGGTCGTCTTCTCCTTCATGGGCAGCGAGATCGCGACCCTGGCCGCCGGTGAGTCCGAGGACCCGCAGCGGGCCGTGACCAAGTCGACGAACAGCATCATCTGGCGCATCGCCGTCTTCTACCTGGGCTCGATCCTCGTCGTCGTCGCCCTGCTGCCCTGGAACGACCCGTCGATCAAGGACAAGGGCTCGTACGTCGCCGCCCTCGACTCCCTCGGCATCGCGCACGCCGGTCAGATCATGAACGTCATCGTGCTGACGTCCGTGCTGTCCTGCCTCAACTCCGGCCTCTACACCGCCTCCCGGATGGCCTTCTCGCTCGGCCAGAGGGGGGACGCGCCGAAGGCGTTCGCCCGCACCACGCGGCGCGGTGTGCCGATGAACGCCATCCTCGTCTCGGTCGCCTTCGGCTTCCTGGCCGTCTTCTTCAACTACAAGTTCCCGGACTCGGTCTTCCTCTTCCTGGTCAACTCCTCCGGTGCGGTGGCCCTGTTCGTGTGGCTCGCCATCTGCTTCTCGCAGCTGCGGATGCGGAAGATCATCGAGCGCGAGGCGCCGGAGAAGCTCGTCGTGCGGATGTGGCTCTACCCGTACCTGACCTGGGCCACGGCCGCGATGATCGTGTTCGTGCTCGGCTACATGCTGACCGACACCGAACACGACGGCCGGGAGACCGTGCTGCTGTCGCTGCTCGTCGCGGCGATCGTGCTCGTCATCGCCTTCGTCCGGCAGAAGGCCGGCGCGGGCGCCCGCACTTCCGCGGAGCCGCTCGCGAGCGGCTCCCGCGAGGAGACCCGGGCCGAGGTCGGCGCCTGACCCGCCACCGACGCCTGGAGTGAGGAGGGGCCCGCGGCCGATCGCCGCGGGCCCCTCTCTCGTACGTCCGCCCGCCCGCTTCCGTCCTCGCCCGCCCGGACCGGACGGAAAACGGGCAAAGGCCCGCCGGGTGCGGTCGGAAACCGACCCGGCGAGCCTCCGCGCACGAAGCCGGGAACTACTTCTTGTCGACGAGCTTCCAGGCGGTGGGCAGGATGCCCATGGCCAGGGCCGCCTTGAGGGCGTCGCCGATCAGGAACGGGGTGAGGCCCGCGGCGAGGGCCGCGCTCGCCGACATGCCGGTGGCCAGGGCCAGGTAGGGCACGCCGATCGCGTAGATGATCGCCTCGCCGAGCAGCATCGTGCCCGCCATGCGCAGCACGGAGCGGTCGGCGCCGCGGCGGGCCAGGGCGCCCACGACGGTCGAGGCGAGCAGCATGCCGAGGATGTAGCCGAAGGACGGGGCCGAGGCACCGGAGCCGCCCTGCGCGAACCACGGGACGCCGGCCATGCCCACGAGCGCGTACACCGCGAGCGACAGGAAGCCGCGGCGGGCGCCGAGCGCCGTGCCGACGAGCAGCGCGGCGAAGGTCTGGCCGGTCACCGGCACCGGGGAACCCGGGACGGGCAGCGAGATCTGGGCGGCGAGACCGGTGAGCGCGGCACCGCCGAGCACGAGGGCGGCGTCACGGACGCGGGAGGCCGGAAGAAGGTCGGCGAGGACCTCGCCGGGGCGGGAGGGCGTGGCGACAGCGGTGCTCATGAGGACTCCGGCGAACAGGGGGTACCCCCTTGGCCCATGGGGAGCCAGGGGGAGGACAGGGCGGAACACGGCGACGCTATCCCAGGGGCATCCGGGTGATCACCGTCAGCGATCGACAAAGCGCGGTTCCGGGGCTTGGTGGGCTCCTTACAAAGAGTGCCTGGTACACCCGCTCGAAGGTGATGCTGGTCACTGAGGTGACGTCGTTTCCGCTGCGGGAGGGTGCTGGGCGGGGACTGTGGAGACTCACCAAAGACTCCGTCGAGCCGTCCGGACCGCAAGATGGGGATCCGGCCCGGCTGTCCGGTCCTTGGGCGCCTCTGGCAGGCCCCCCGGCCTACCCCCTACCCTTCCCCCATGGTTCCCCAGGCCCTGAACTTCGCGTCGCGTCGCTATGTCGACCTGCGACGCCAGGGCACCGCCACCTGTCGCCGGCCCTCCTGAGGCGGGACGGAGCGGATCCGGCCCGCCGGGACGAGACCACAGCGGACCACACCAGGCACCCGTCGCGGCGCATCGCGACGCGGCGCATGTGACGGCGCTCGGCCGGACCAGCTCCCGAGGATGAACTCCATGGCCAGTACGGTGGCACCCCCTTCCCTGTCCCCTCCCTCCCCCGTCCTCGACCGGCGCCGGGCGAGCGCCAGCGTGATCCTGCGGTCCGTGCTGGAGCACGGGCCCGTCGCGCGCAGCACCATCTCCCGGCTGACCGGGCTCTCCCCGGCGTCGGTGACCGACTACTGCGCCCGCTTCACCGAGCGGGGACTGATCCGGGAGGCCGCCGCACCCCGCAGGTCGGGCGGGGTCGGACGGCCGCACCTCCCGGTCGACCTGGACCGTTCCCGTTTCGTGGTCGGCGGGGTGCATGTGGCCGTGCCCTACACGACGGTGGCCCTCCTCGACCTGCGCGGGCGGGTCCTCGCCGAGCGGCGGCTGCGGCACGAGGGCACCGATCCGGGCCTCGTGCTCGCGAACGCCGCCGACGCGATCACCGCCCTGCTCGCCGGCGTTCCCGGCCGTACGGCGCTCGGCATCGGGGTGGCGGCGGGCGGCTGGGTGGACCCGGACTCCGGCACGATCGTGGAGCACCCGATGCTCGGCTGGCAGAACGTGGCCGTACGGGAGCAGGTCGGGGCGCGCACCGGGCTGCCGGTCCATGTGGACGGCCACGCACGGGCGTTGGTCAACGGGGAGCGGCTGTTCGGGCGGGCCAGGGGCAGCCGGAGCGTGCTGCATCTGTTCGTCGGCAACGTGGTGGACGCCGCCTTCGCCACCCACGACCAGGTGCACTACGGACCCCGTTCGCAGGCGGGCTCGATCGCGCATCTGCCCCTGACGGGCGGGTCCGAGCGGTGCGACTGCGGCCGGACGGGCTGCATCCAGGCCGAGTTGAGCGAACGGACGCTGGTCCGGCGGGCACGGGAGCGCGGTGTCACGGACAGCTCGAATCCGATGCACGTCGTCTCCGCGGCGGCGGCCGGCGACCCGCTGGCGGTGCGGCTGCTGACGGAGCGGTCCCGGATGACCGGGCGGGCGGCGGGGCTGCTGCTCGACGTGCTCAACCCGGAGACGGTCGTCGTCACCGAGATCGGCGCCATCCACCGGGAGGACTGCCTGGGCGCGCTGCGCGAGGCGGTGGGGCCGGAGCGGGCGTCCGCGGTCGTGCCCACCAGTTTCCCCGACTCGGTGCTGGCCGTGGCCGGCGGATCGGTCGTGCTCGACGTGCTGTACCGCGATCCGCTGGGCGCCCCGGGCTCCTCACCAGCGGTCAATTAATTCAGAAAGTCGGAATGTTGACAGGGTTCGTTCCCGGACAGGAGCATCGTTGCCATGAGCAGCGCGCGGGTGCAGATTCCCCTCACCAAGTGCCGTGTGGTCGACCTGATGCGGGTCGCACGCACACGTTGTTGCTGACCTCTCGCCACTGACCCGTCCCTGACGCAACGTCACGGACCTTTGGTCACAGGCCTTTCCGGTCCCGCCGTCACGGTGTCGATCCGCTGAAGCGCCGATCCGTCGTACCCGCGTCCGGTCGTCCGGCACCGCCCCACCGTCGGCCGGAACCGCCTCACCGTCGGCCGGAACCGCCACCGTCGGCCGGCGCCGTCCCATCGTCGTCCGGCTGTCGTCGCCCTGGCCGTCCCGTCTCCTCGGGCACGCCACCGGCGTGTGTCCTCATCGGCGCGCCCGTCGTCCCTCCGGCTTCGCCCTGCCCGGAACCTCGCGCGCCCTCCCGCCACTTGGAATCCCCGGAGTCCTTCCATGCCACCACTGTCCGCACGGTCACCCCGTCCCTCCTCACCCCTGTCCGCGTCCGGTGTGGACCGGCGGGTGTTCCTGTCCTCCGTCGTCGGGATCGCGGCCGCCGCCGGACTGAGCGGCTGCGCCAGTGCCGACGCCGCCGGCACCCGGTCCCGGGAGGACCTGTCGGCGCCCCTGTCGGACAAGGTGCCGCGGGGAACCGAGCTCAAGGTCGCCTCGTACCAGGGCGTCCAGCAGCTCCAGTTCAAGCTGGCGGGGCTGTCCGGGCTGCCGTTCACCGTCTCCGACTGGGTGAACATCGGCGCCGGTCCCGACGTCATCAACGCCTTCCGCGCCAAGTCCCTGGACATCGGGAACAACGCGGGCATCCCGCCGATTCAGGCGCACTTCCAGGGCTTCGACGCGAAGATCGTCGCGATCGACATCACCCGCAAGCCCAACTACCTGTTCGCCACCAGGCCCGGCAGCGACATCAAGGACGTCCAGGACTTCAAGGGCAGGAAGCTGGCCTTCTCGCAGGGCCAGGCGCAGGGTGTGGTCCTGCTCCGCGCCCTGAAGCAGGCCGGCATCGCCTACGGCGACGTGAAGCTCGTGCCGCTGACCAGCAACCAGTTCCTCACCGCGCTCCAGGCGGGACAGGTGGACGTCGCCCCGCTCGCCAACAGCCAGGCACCCGCGTATCTCAAGCAGTACGGACCGAAGGGCGCCCGCAGCATCGCCACCGACGTGGTGGACCTGCTCAACCTGCTCTGGGCGCCGTCCTCGGTGCTGGCCGACCGCGCCAAGGCGGCCGCGGTCGCCGCGTACATCCCTCGCTGGGCCAAGGGCCAGGTGTGGGCGTACGAGCACCCCGACGCCTGGAACGAGGAGTTCTACGTCAAGACGCAGAACCTGAGCCTCGACCAGGCACGGTCGATCACCGCGCTCGCGAACAAGCCCTTGTTCCCGCCGAGCTGGGACGAGGCCATCAAGTGGGAGCAGGAGACCGCCGATCTGCTGGCGGAGGGCGGCTTCGTGAAGGCGTTCAAGGTCGGCTCGCTCTTCGACCGGCGCTTCGAGGCCCTCGCGGCCAGGGCCGTCCCCGCGGAATACCGGAGGTGACGGCGATGACCACCGAGACCACGGCCCCGGCCACGACCACCGATCCGCCCCCGGCGACGACCGGGACCACTCTCCCTGCCGACCCCACCGCCCCCGCCGCCTCCCCGCCCGCCGGTGCCACCACCGGTGCGGAAAGGCGCGTCCGCCGGGCTCCCGGTGCCCGGCGCCGCACCCTCGCGCCCGGCAGGCGGCTGCCCGCCTCCCGGCTCATCGGCCCGGCGCTGTTCCTCGCCCTGTGGGCCCTCGCCTCCGCCGCCGGACAGCTGGACCCCGGCGCGATCCCCGCGCCCTGGACGGTACTGAGGACCACGGGTCACCTGTGGACCGACGGCACGCTGCCGACCGACGTCCTGACGTCCCTGGAGCGCGCGGGATACGGGTTCGCGATCGGCCTGGCCGCCGGTGTCGTCCTCGCCCTCGCCTCCGGGCTCAGCCGGATCGGGGAGGCGCTGATCGACGGGACCGTGCAGCTGAACCGGGCGATCCCGACCCTCGGTCTGATCCCGCTGTTCATCCTCTGGCTCGGCATCGGCGAGACCTTCAAGATCGCGATCATCGCGATCGTCGTCTACATACCGATCTATCTGAACCTGCACTCCGCCCTGTCCGGCATCGACCACCGGTTCGTGGAACTCGCCGAGGTCCAGGGGCTGTCGAGGCTCCGCTTCGTCCGGGAGATCGTGATTCCCGGCGCGCTGCCCGGCTTCTTCGTCGGGCTGCGGCTCGGGGTCACCGCCTCCTGGCTCTCCCTGGTCGTCCTGGAACAGATCAACGCCACCAGCGGCCTCGGCTACATGATGTTCCAGGCCCAGAACTACGGCCGGACCGACATCATCCTGGTCGGCCTGCTGATCTACGGCATCTTCGGGCTCGTCTCCGACAGCGCGGTTCGTCTCGTCGAACGGAAGGTGCTGTCGTGGCGACGCACACTGAGCAACTGACCCGCTCCCACACGGTCCGGCTGCGCGGGCTCACCCGGTCCTTCGAGGGCCGCACGGTGCTCGACGGCGTCGATCTCGACCTGCCCGCGGGCCAGTTCACCGCCCTGCTCGGCCACAGCGGCTCCGGCAAGAGCACCTTGCTGCGCGCCATCGCCGGCCTCGATCACGGTGTCGCCGGAAGCGGGGAACTCACCGCCCCGGAACGGGTGTCCGTCGTCTTCCAGGACTCCCGGCTGCTGCCGTGGCGCCGGGTCCTCGACAACGTCCTGCTCGGCACGGACGGCCGAGAGGCCGAGGAGAAGGGCCGCTCCGCCCTCGCCGAGGTGGGCCTCGCGGGGCGGGAACGGGCCTGGCCCAACGAGCTGTCCGGCGGCGAGGCACAGCGCGCCGCGCTGGCACGCTCGCTCGTGCGCGAACCCGAACTGCTGCTGGCGGACGAGCCGTTCGGGGCGCTGGACGCGCTCACCCGGATCCGGATGCACGTGCTCCTGCGCGAACTGTGGGAACGCCACCGGCCGTCGGTGCTGCTCGTCACGCACGACGTGGACGAGGCGATCGTGCTGGCCGACCGGGTGCTCGTCCTCGACCACGGCGGTATCGGCCTCGATCTGTCCATCGACCGCCCGCACCCCCGCTCGTACCGCGACCCGCTGCTCGGCGAGTACCGCGAACGCCTCCTGAACGCCCTCGGGGTGACCGAGGACGTGACCGGACGGACCGCCGACCGGGCCCCGGACCCTGACCCGGCAACGGCAACGGCGGACGGCGCGGCCCCGGGCGGCGCCTCCGCACGGCGGAAGGAGAAGCACCCGTGACCAGCCCGCGCCGGCTCCACCTCAACGCCTTCCTGATGAACACCGGCCACCACGAGGCCTCCTGGCGGCTCCCGGAGAGCGACCCGTACGCCCATGTCGAGACGGCCCACTACGTGCGGCTCGCGCGGATCGCCGAACGGGGCACCTTCGACTCCCTCTTCCTCGCCGACGGCCCGGTCCTGTTCAACAGCGTGGGCCAGCGCCCGTCCGGCGCCCTCGAACCCATCACCCTGCTCACCGCGCTGGCCACCGCCACCGAGCACATCGGCCTCATCGCCACCGCCTCCACGTCCTACAACTCCCCCTACAACCTGGCCCGCAGACTCGCCTCCCTCGACCACATCAGCGGCGGCCGGGCGGGCTGGAACATCGTGACCACGGCGGGCGCGGAGGCCGCCCGCAACTTCGGTCTCGACGACGAGCCCGCGCACGCCACCCGCTACGAGCGCGCCGCCGAGTTCCTGGACGTGGCGCTCAAGCTCTGGGACAGCTGGGAGGACGACCTCGTCCTCGCCGACAAGACGGCGGGCGTCTGGGGCGACCCCGGCAAGATCCATCCCGCCCGCCACAAGGGGACGTACTTCAGTGTGGAGGGCGCCCTCAACGTGCCCCGCACCCCTCAGGGCCATCCGCTGCTCGTGCAGGCCGGTTCCTCCCAGGACGGCAGGCGGTTCGCGGCCCGGTACGCGGAAGCGGTGTTCACCGCCCAGCAGACCCTCGCGGACGCCCGGGACTTCTACGCCGACCTCAAGTCCCTCACCGAGCGCGCCGGCCGGAACCCGGAGCACGTCAAGGTGCTGCCCGGCATCGTCCCGGTCATCGGCTCGACCGAGGCGGAGGCCCGTGCCCACGAGCGGGTCCTTGAGGACCACATCGTGTACGAGCACGGGGTGAACCGTCTGGAGCGCCTGCTCCACCTGGACCCGGGCACCCTCGACCTGGACGCGCGCCTGCCCGACGGCCTGCCGCCGGAGAGCGCGATCGAGGGGGCGAAGAGCCGCTACACCCTGGTCGTGGAACTGGCCAGGCGCGAGCGGCTCACCGTGCGCGAACTGATCGGCCGGCTCGGCGGCGGGCGGGGCCATCTGACCTTCGCCGGCACGCCCGGGCAGGTCGCCGACGCGATCGAGGAGTGGTTCCGCGGCGGCGCCGCCGACGGCTTCAACATCATGCCCGCCGTACTGCCGTCCGGCCTCGACCTGTTCGTGGACCACGTCGTGCCGATCCTGCGCGAGCGGGGCCTGCTCCGCCGGGAGTACGGGCCCCGGCAGACCCTGCGGCAGCGCTACGGACTCCCGCGCCCCGCCAACCGGTACGCCACCCCAGCGTCCCCCTCCTCCTCTCCCTCCCCTTCCCCGGCCGCCGCCTCGACCGCCACGGCCACGGCACCGACCGCCTCCGCACACCCGATCCGCCGTCCCGAAAGGACCCGCACCTCATGACAGACATCGAGATCCAGAAGGTCACCGCGAACATCGGTGCCCGTGTCCTGGGCGTCGACATCTCCAAGCCCCTGGACGACATCACCGCCGCCGCCCTGCGCACCGCCCTGAACGAGCACAAGGCGCTGGTCTTCGACGACGTCGACCTCGACGACGAGGGCCAGCAGGCCTTCGCCCGCCACTTCGGCGACCTCACCACCGCGCACCCCACGGTGCCCGCCGTGGACGGCGCCCCGAACGTCCTGCCCGTCGACAGCGAGCGCGGCCGCGCCAACCACTGGCACACCGACGTGACGTTCGTGGTCAACCCGCCGCAGGCCAGCACCCTGCGCAGCATCACCGTCCCGCCGTACGGCGGCGAGACGCTCATCGCCAACTCCGCGGCCGCCTACCGCGATCTGCCCGAGCCGCTGCGCGCGTTCGCCGACACGCTGTGGGCCGAGCACACCAACGACTACGACTACGCGGTACCTGACGAGAACATCGACGAGGAACAGGCCGCGCAGCGCGCCCAGTTCACCTCCATCACGTTCCGCACCGCGCACCCGGTCGTCCGGGTCCACCCGCTGACAGGTGAACGGGGCCTGTTCATCGGCGGGTTCGCGCAGCGGATCCTCGGACTCTCGCTGGGCGAGTCCCGCAAGATCCTCGACCTGTTCCAGACCTACGTCACCCGGCCCGAGAACGTCCTGCGCTGGCGCTGGTCCCCGAACCAGCTGGTCCTCTTCGACAACCGGATCACCCAGCACTACGCGATCGACAACTACGACGGGCAGCCGCGCCGGCTGCACCGCGTGACCGTCGCCGGTGACGTGCCGGTCGGCGTCGGGGGCGAGGAGAGCCGCTCCATCGAGGGCGACGCCTCGCACTACACCCCGGTGGCCGGGTGACAGCGTCCCGGCCCCGGTGACGGACGGCGTACGAAGGACGGCCCCCGCGAGGATCCCCCTCGCGGGGGCCGTCCCGTCACGGCTCGCACGGCACGTTGAGCGAGAGCAGTGCCGCCGTCCCGTCCTCCATCCGGAGTTCGGAGACCGCCCCGTTGCGAAGGCCCGGCAGGACGCGCCGGTACTCGCCCAGCGGGATGGACAGGGCCTTGCACAGCACCAGGCGCAGCAGGGTGTTGTGGGCGACGACCAGGACGCGCCGGCCGGGGTGGGCGTCGGCGGCACGGCGCAGCGCGCGTGTCCCCCGGGCCGCCGCCGTGCGCGGATCCTCCGCCTCGGGGAACGGATAGGACACGGGATCGGCGCGGAACGCCTTGGCCCGGACGGGGTTCTCCCGCTCGAAGTCGGCGAGGGTGCGGCCCTCCAGGACCCCGAAGTCGCACTCGCGCAGGCCGGGTTCGCGCCGGGCCATCAGTCCGAGGGCACGGCACGCGGGGTCCGCGGTGGCGACGGCCCGGGACATGGTCGAGGTCCAGATCGCGTCGACGGGGTGGGCCGCGACCCAGCGGCCGAGGGCCTCCGCCTGGGCACGGCCCTCCTCGGTGAGGTCGACGTCACTCACTCCGGCGTACCGGTTCTCCGCGTGCCAGACGGTCTGCCCGTGCCGGACCAGCAGGAGGGTCGTACTGCGGCTCGTAGTACTCATGAGGCGGAGTATCCAGGGCGGGCGGGGCCCGTGGGCGCTCCGCGGGAAGTCCCGGACACGGCCGGCCGAATCGCCCGTCGCCGGCCGCGCGAACGCTTACGCTCGCGGGGCCGGCGTTCGTACGGAGGTGTCGTCGTGGATGTGCGCTGCCCGAACTGCGGAGGTCCGCTCCAGCCGTTCCGCAGGCTCACCCGGGAGGAGCAGGAGGAGGTGCGCCGGATCAAGCGGGTGGACGATCCGGCCGCCTACCATCGCTGCGCCCGTCCGGGCTGCCGCCGCTTCCAGCGCTGGAGCAACTGGCGCGACGGCGACGACTTCCCGGAGCCCGAGTCCTCGTGACGGGGACCGCGGGCGCTCCTGACCGGCCGCCTAGAGGTTGCTGAAGTCCGGTCCCGCCGTCCGCGTGCGCTTGATCTCGTAGAAGCCGGGCACCGAGGCGACCATCAGCGTGCCGTCCCAGAGCTTGGCCGCCTCCTCGCCCTTGGGGGCCGGGGTGACGACCGGGCCGAAGAAGGCGAGCTGCTCGCCGTCGGCACCGGGGACGGCGATGACCGGGGTACCGACGTCCTGGCCGACCTTGTCGATGCCCTCCTTGTGGGAGGCGCGCAGCTCGGCGTCGAACTCGAAGTCCTCCTGGTCGGCGTAGTCGATCAGGTCGGCGGGCAGGCCCACCTCTTCGAGCGCGCCGGCTATCGCCTCCTTGGTCGGGCCCGCGCCGTCGTTGTGGAAGCGGGTGCCGAGCGCGGTGTACAGCGGGCCGAGGACGTCGTCGCCGTGCTTCTGCCAGGCGGCGGTGACCACGCGGACGGACTGCCACGCCGTCGTCGCGAGCATCTCGCGGTAGTGGTCGGGAAGTTCGTCGAGCTTGGGCTCGTTCAGTACGGCCAGGCTCATGATGTGCCAGCGGACCTCGATGTCACGGACCTTCTCCACCTCCAGGACCCAGCGCGAGGTCATCCAGGCCCAGGGGCACAGCGGGTCGAACCAGAAGTCGACAGGGGTCTTGCCGGTACCGGTCTGGACGGTCTGCTCGGGCATGGCTCTCCTCGGAACGGGGCGTTTCCCTGGGGAACACCGGCACGCGCCCGGACCATTCCCGGCGCATCCGTTCGATTGCAGGGTCGGCATGGGGATTCCCCTGTGTCGCCGTCGTCGCGGTGCCCGCCGTAAGGAGCACATGGCAGGATCGCCCTGTTCGCACATGTCTATGACGCCATGAGGGAGTGCAGCCGTGCCCGGTGAGAATCTGTCCCGCGACGAGGCCCAGGAGCGGGCGGCACTGCTGTCCGTCGACGGCTACGACGTCTTCCTCGACCTGCGCTCGGCCGTCGGGGACACGGAGCCCGGCGCGCCGGACGGCGGTCCCCGCACCTTCCGCTCGGTGACCACGCTCCGCTTCCGCTGTGCCGAGCCGGGCGCGGCGAGCTTCGCCGACCTGATCGCGCCGAGTGTGACGGCCGTCTCCCTCAACGGCAGAGACCTCGACCCGGGTGAGGTCTTCGACGGCTCCCGGATCCGCCTGGAGGACCTGGCCGCCGAGAACGAGCTCGTGGTGGACGCCCAGTGCGCCTACTCCCGTACCGGCGAGGGCATGCACCGCTTCGTCGACCCCGAGGACGGCGAGGTGTATCTGTACACGCAGTACGAGCCCGCCGACTCGCGGCGCGTCTTCGCGAACTTCGAGCAGCCGGACCTCAAGGCGCCGTTCCGCTTCGAGGCGCGGGCCCCCGAGGGCTGGACCGTGTGGAGCAACGGCCTCGGCGAACTGACCGACGGGGTCTGGAAGTTCGCCGAGACGAAGCCGATCTCGACGTACATCACCGCCGTCGTGGCGGGCCCGTACCACTATGTGACCGACTCCTACTCCCGCACCTTCGACGACGGTACGAAGCTGGAGATCCCCCTCGGCGCGATGTGCCGCAAGGGCCTGGCCCCCCACTTCGACGCCGACGACGTGTTCCTCGTGACCAAGCAGGGGCTGGACTTCTTCCACGACCACTTCGACTACCCGTACCCGTTCGGGAAGTACGACCAGGCCTTCGTGCCCGAGTACAACCTCGGCGCGATGGAGAACCCGGGGCTCGTCACCTTCCGGGAGGAGTACATCTTCCGCGGCAAGGTGACGCAGACGTCGTACGAGGCGCGGGCGAACGTCATCCTGCACGAGATGGCGCACATGTGGTTCGGCGACCTCGTCACCATGGTCTGGTGGGACGACCTGTGGCTGAAGGAGTCCTTCGCCGACTTCATGGGCACGTTCGCGAACGTCGGCGCGACCCGCTTCACCGACGCGTGGATCACGTTCGCCAACCGCCGCAAGGCGTGGGCCTACCGCGCGGACCAGCTGCCGTCCACCCACCCGATCACGGCCGACATCCGTGACCTCCAGGACGCCAAGCTGAACTTCGACGGCATCACGTACGCCAAGGGCGCCTCCGTGCTCAAGCAGTTGGTGGCGTACGCCGGGCAGGACGCCTTCCTGGAGGGCGCCCGCCGCTACTTCAAGCGCAACGCGTACGGGAACACCCGGCTCGGCGATCTGCTGTCGGCGCTGGAGGAGACGAGCGGACGGGACATGGCCGCCTGGTCGCGGTCCTGGCTCCAGACCGCGGGCGTCAACTCCCTCACCCCGCAGGTGATCCTGGACGCGGAGGGGCGCGTCACCGAGCTCGCGGTGCTCCAGGAGGCCCCCGAGTCCCACCCCGAACTGCGCCCGCACCGCGTGGCCGTGGGTCTGTACCACCGTGAGAACGGCGACGGTCCCCTCGTGCGGTACGCCCGCGCCGAGGCGGACGTCGAGGGGCCCCGCACGGTCGTCACCGACCTGGCCGGCGCGGAGGCTCCCGCGCTCGTCCTCGTCAACGACGACGACCTCACGTACTGCAAGATCCGCTTCGACGAGGGCTCGCTGGCCACGCTGCGCGAGGCGCTCGGCGAGATCACCGACCCGCTCGCCCGGGCGCTGTGCTGGTCCGCGCTGTGGAACCTCACCCGCGACGCGATCGTGCCCGCCCGGGACTTCGTCTCGCTGGTGCTGCGCTTCGCGGGCCGCGAGTCCGACATCGGTGTCCTCCAGATGCTGCACGCCTGGGCGAACTCCGCGCTCGTCAACTACGCGGCGCCCGGTTGGCGCGAGGAGGGCGGGGCGCTGCTCGCGGAGGGCGCGCTGAAGGAGCTGCGGCTCGCCGAGCCGGGCGGCGAGCACCAGCTCGCCTGGGCCCGCTTCTTCGCCGCCGTCGCCACCTCGGAGGCCGATCTCCAGCTGCTCCAGGGCCTGCTGGAGGGCACCGCGAAGATCGACGGTCTCGTGGTCGACCAGGAGCTGCGCTGGGCGTTCCTGGAGCCGCTGGCCGCGCGGGGCGCCGCCGACGAGTCCGCGCTCGCCGCCGAACTCGCCCGCGACGACACGGCCTCCGGCAAGCGGCACCAGGTCCGCTGTCTGGCCGCGCGTCCCTCGGCCGCGGTCAAGGCGCAGGCCTGGGCGGCCGTGGTGGAGTCCGACGCCCTGTCCAACGCCCTGGTCGAGGCGACCATCTCCGGCTTCGGCCAGCCGTCCCGGCGGGATCTGCTGGAGCCGTACACCGCGAAGTACTTCGCCGCGATCGACCGTGTCTGGGCCGAGCGGTCCATCCAGATCGGCATGGACGTGGTGAGGGGGCTGTTCCCCTCGCTCCAGGACTCCCCCGGGACCCTGGCGGCGACGGACGCCTGGCTCGGCTCGCACGAGGACGCTCCGCCCGCGCTGCGCCGGCTGGTGCTGGAGTCGCGGGACGACCTGGCGCGGGCGCTGCGGGCGCAGGCCCGCGACATCGCCGCCGCGGGCTGATCACCCGGTCCCGACGGGACCGGCCACGGAGGGCACCGGCGCCACGGGCGTGCGGTGCCCTCCGCCGTGCGCGGGTCCTGCGGCGTCCCCGGGCGGCGTTGATCGACTGGTCGGCTGATCCGATGCGCGCATTGGTTACGAGATGCAGGTATTCAGAGCCGTAACCCCTATGAACACGCGGTGGGACCAGCGTCTTTCGGCGGCCGAACACGCGTGCTTCCGGGAGCGGTTGTCCCGATTCGCCGACGGGCGGGTAACAGGGGTTAGGAGGCGGCACTCGGGCGGGAACCCCCGGACCATGAACCACAGCACCCCGCTCTCCCCCCGCACCCTGCGTCAGTCGTCCCCCGTGCGGCACCGGGTCCTGACCACCGCCCAGTTGCGCGGCCACGGCGTGACGACCGCGGACGCCAACGAGCGGTGCCGGCCCGGCGGCCCCTGGCAGCGGATCCTCCCCGGCGTGTTCCTGCTGCGTCCCGGCCCGCCGACCCCCGAGGAGCGGCTGCACGCCGCGTTGCTCTACACGGCCCGTCCCCCCTCGGCCCGCACGGCGCACCACGTCCCCGCCCAGCCGGGCTCCGCGGAACCGCGCGCCCCGCGGCCCGGCGCGGACGCGCTGATCACCGGTCTCGCGGCCCTGGCCCTGCACGGTCTCTCCTGCGCCCCGCCGCTGCTCTCGCTCGACACGATCGACGTACTGGTCCCCCGGCTGAGGCGGCTCCGCTCGACGGGCTGCGTGCGCATCGTGCGCGCGACCGTGCTGCCTGCGCCCGCGTTCGTGGCCGGGGTCCCGGTCGCGGCCGTCCCCCGCGCGCTGGCCGACGCGATCGCGGAGCTGACCGATGCGGAGGAGGTGCGCGGGCTGCTGACGGAGGCGGTGCGCCGCGGCCTGTGCGAACCTCGCTCGGTCGTGGAGGAGCTGACGGCGGCCCGGCTGCTCGACCGCCCGCACGTGGTGGACGCCGTGGACTCGCTGGTGGCGGAGGGCAGGGCGATCGCGGAGAACCGGCTGTACCGGATGGTCTTCGAGCACGGGCTGCCCGACCCGGTCTGGAACGTCGACCTGCGGCTGCCCGGCGGCCCCCGTCTCGGTGGGGCGGACGCGTACTGGCCCGAGCAGGCGGTGGCGGTCGAGCTGGTCACCAGGACTCCGCTCCAGGACTCCGACGCCCAGGAGACCGAGCGGGCCCGCAGGCGCGAGCACCTGGAGCGGCTGGGCGTCACCGTCGTCCATGTCACCCCGCGCGGGCTCAGGGACGGGATGGAGCAGCAGGCCACCGTCGTACGGACCGCGCTCATGGCCGCGAACGACCGAGATCCGGCCGCCTATGTCGTGGTGCTGCCCCGGTCGTGACGGACAGGGCGGTGCCCGGAGGGGAGGGAGGGGGCCCGCGGGGTGCTCGTGCGGGCCCCCTCCCGCTGTCGCGGTGGCGTTGTCAGTGCCTCGATCTACTGTGGTGCGAGCGGGATATCCCCGGCCGCGGCGGGCCGGACGCGCCCGCCGCGACGAGCCGGAGACAAGCGACAGGAGAGTGCCATGACGACCCTGCCCGACCGCCCGAACACGGCGCTGCTGGTGATCGACATGCAGCACGGAGCGGTGGACGCCGCCCATGACCGGGCGCGTGTGATCGCGAACATCGACGCGCTCGTCGCCAGGGCCCGCGCGGAGGCGGTGCCGGTGATCTGGGTGCAGCACTCCGACGACGGGATGAAGTACGGCAGCGCGTCCTGGCAGTACGTGCCCGAGCTGGTCCGCGAGGAGGCGGAGCCCGTCGTCCACAAGAAGTACGGCGACTCCTTCGAGGCCACCGATCTGGAGGACCTGCTGACCGAGCGCGCCGTCGGCCATGTCGTGGTCACCGGCGCCCAGACGGACATGTGCGTCCGCTCCACCCTGCACGGCGCCTTCACCCGTGGGTACGACGTCACGCTGGTCGGCGACGCGCACACCACGGAGGACCTCACCGCGTACGGCGCCCCCGCACCGGCCGAGGTCGTCGCCCACACCAACCTGTACTGGAACGAGCAGCGCGCGCCCGGCCGGCGCGGGAAGACCGTCGGGACGGCGGAGCTGAGCTTCGCGGTCAGAGCCGACGGCTGAGGGCGTTCCAGGAGCGGCTCGCCGGGGCCTGCCGGGTTCCGCAGAACTCCGCCTCGACCACCGCCTCGGCGTTCCCGGTCCAGTCGCCGTTGAAGTTGAAGGCGAGGGAGCGGCGGCCGTCCGCGGTGGTGACGGCCACGGAGGACGAGCCGTGGATGCCTCCGTCGTGTCCCCAGATCCGGACGCCGCAGCTCAGTTTCTGCTCCAGGAGGCCGAGGCCGTAGCCGCCGTCGGGGACGCCGTCGATCCGGATCGTGGTCTTCATCTCCTTGAGCTGCTCGGGCGGCAGGAGCCTGCCGCGCAGGAGGGCGCCGTAGAAGCGGCCGAGGTCGGCGCTGTCGGAGATCATCTCCCCGGCGGAGGAGGCCATGGAGGGGTTGAGGGAGGTGGCGTCGTAGGTCGGCCCGGTCGTCGTCCCGGCCAGCTTGGAGTAGGCCCTGCTGTGCGGCCCGGGGACGCTCGCCCGGGTGCCCGGCAGCGAAGTGGCGCGCAGATGGAGGGGCTTGATGATCCGGTCGCGGATCTCGGAGGCGTAGGAGCGGCCGGTGACCTTCTCGATCACCATGCCGGCCACGACGTAGTTGGTGTTCGAGTAGTTCCAGGAGGTGCCCGGGGCGAAGTCCGGCTTGTGGGACAGGGCGACGGCCACGAGCTGTTCGGGCGTCAGCGTGTCGTAGCGGTGGCGCAGGAAGCCGTCCCTGGCGAAGTGCGTGGCGACGAAGTCCTCGTCGGCGGTGTAGTTGAAGATCCCGCTGGTGTGGTTGAGGAGCTGCCGGACGGTGATCCTCGTGCCGTCGTTGCCGTTGCCGCGGATCAGGCCGGGCAGCCAGTGGTCCACGGTGTCGTCCAGTGACAGCCGTTTCTCCGCCTCCAGCTGGAGCAGGACGGTGGAGACGAACGTCTTGGTGATGCTGCCCACGCGGTAGCGGTCGGCCGTGGAGCGCGGTGCGCCGGTCCGCAGGTCCCCCACGCCCGCGGTGGCGGACCAGGTGCCGTGCGGGCCCCCGGCCGTCGCGGTCACCCCCGGCACACCGTCCCGCACGGCCGCCTCCATGGCCGCGCGCGTCGGCGCGTGACCGCCCCGCACGGGTGCCGCCGCCGCGACACCCGCCTGCGTCACGGCGACCCCCGCGACGATCGCTCCCACCAGTGCCGTACGAACCCTCATGTCTGCCCCGTCTCGCTGTCGGACCCGGTCGCGGGGACGGACTCCGTGAGGGCGTCGGCGGGTTGCCCGGACGGCGCGGGTTGATCCCTTTTCAGCCCTTCTTCAGGATCAGCTCGGTGTTGCGGTCGCGGGAGGTGCCCGACAGGTCGGTGCGGGCGCCGGGGGCGTTGAAGGAGAGCTCGCGGTACAGGGCCGCGAGGCCGGTCTGGGTGAGGTCGGAGAAGTCCGTGGCGTGCGGGGCCGCGGACTCGACGAGGGTGGTGAACAGCGAGAGGGTGCCGTCCTTGTTGTCGACCAGTTCGATGACACGGGCGAGCTGGGGGAAGTCGACGTGGGAGGCGGTGCAGATCTCCCAGAAGGACCGGTTGCCCGCGGCGGCGTGCGGGATGATCTCGTTCTTGTGGGTGTGGCCGTTCACCCAGGCCAGGGTGTTGCTGTACTTCGCGAGGAGGGCGACGACCTCTTCCCCGCCGTGCCGCTTCTCGGCCGGGTGCGCGGGGTCGGCGTGGGTGTTGCGCATGGTCTTGCTGGTGTGGTGGCTGAAGACGACGACGTAGGAGTCCGCGTTGTCGCGCAGGGTCTTCTCCAGCCAGCGCAGCTGCGCCGTGCCGATGGAGCCCTCGTAGTGGCCGCCGGGATCGGTGGTGTCGAGGCTGACGCCGATGACGTCCTCGGCGATCCGGAACGTGTAGTACTGCGTGCCCGCGGAGAGGTTGGCCGAGGAGTAGCCGTGGCCGATCGGGCCCGGTCCGGTGTACGCCGGGTCGAGGTGGGCCTTGACGTACTCGGCGGGGGTGAACGGGGCGCGCTTCTCGTCGGGCGTGACCGAGCGCATCTGGCGGGTGTGCGCCCTGAGCAGGTCGTGGAAGGCGGCGCCCTTGGGGCTGCTGCCGTCCTTGATGGTCTTGGCGAGCGCGACGCACTCCGCGGAGCCCAGGGACATCAGCTTCTTGCCGCCGACGGCGAACTCGGTGAGGTAGGAGTCGCCGCGCGATCCGTAGCAGCCGAGCGGAAGCGCGTCGTGGTTGCCGACGGTGGAGTACCAGGGCAGGCTCAGGCCGGGGCTGCGCAGCTCGCTGATCGCGGCCTCCAGGAAGCCCTGGATGCGCGGGAAGCCGAGCTGCTTGTCGGCGTCGCGCAGGGCGGCGTCGGGCTGCCAGTAGGTCTTCAGGGCGCTGGCCTGGACGCCCTCGTAGTGCCGCGGGTCACCGCTGTTGGGGGTGATGCGCCCGCCGCTCATCACCTTCAGGAACCACTCCAGTTCGGTCTTGGAGTTGTTGTCGGTGTTGTCCCCGGTGGTCATGACGAAGTGCAGCGGGGAACCGGTGACGGGCGCGCCGTGCAGGGCGTTGACCCGCTCGATCAGCGAGACCGCGCCGGCGACGGTCAGCGTCTCCTGGGGGCGCCAGGCGCTCTTGTTCTGGGCGCGCAGGTACTCCAGGCGCAGCGGGTGCTGGGCGTCGGTCAGGTGCAGGTCGGTGAGCTGCACGAACGCGGCGAGGGCGGTGCGCCGGTCGGCCCGCCCCGTCTTGGCGGCGGCGAGTTCGTCGCGGACGACCCGCTTCCAGCCGGCGCCGTCGCCGAGGCGGCGGTATCCGGTGGAGCCGGAGCGCGGGGCGGCCACGCCGGCGAGGGTGGTGCCGCGGGTGTACGGGGCGAGCGCGGCCGGGGCGGTGCGGCCGGTCGCGGCCTGGCCCTGGGAGCGGGCGAGCGAGTCGGCGACGGGCGCCTGGGCGGCGGTCGTGGCGTGTGCCGGGGCCTGCGGGCGCAGGGCCAGGCTGAGCCCCGTGGTGAGGGACACCGCTCCGGTGGCGGCCAGCAGGGTGCGGCGGTTGAGGGCGGGTACGGTGGCGACAGAGCGTATGCGCGGCATGGCGCGGTCTCCCCGAGTGCGAACGCGTCGGCAGTGGCCGCGGGGTGTTCGACTCGCGAACTCCCCGCTCGTACTGGATCGTTGGCACTGGGGATGACCTGCGCGTTAACTGGGCGGCAACGGGCGACGCCGATCACCGTACGTCGATCTCGGCCCACCCTGGGCGTCCATGGAGTCCTGTCCGAACGGCCGGTGGGCGGTCACTCCGTGTTCATCTTGCGGGGTAGGGGAGGTGGATCCGGGGGTGTGGCCCGCTCGTTCAGGGGTTCGCCGGGGAGTAGGCGGGCGCGGACCAGCGCAGCGGGCTGGCGGCGGGTGTCTCGACGGCCCCGGCGAGGGTGAAGCGGACGGTGCGTTCGCCGTCGGGGGTGAACTCGGTGCGGGCCGTGCCGGTGAGCTGGAGCACCCCTCCCGCCGTCCAGTCCAGGAAGAGCAGACCGGCGCGCGGGTCGGCGGTGAGGTTGCCCAGGCTCAGGAACATGGAGTTGCCGGGGTAGTCGCGCCAGCTCAGTTCGCCGGGCGAGTCGACGCGCACGAAGCCGGGGTTGCCGCCGCGGTGGCTGGCGTCGGCGCCGTGCGGGTGGACGGTGGCGAGGAAGAAGGTGTCGGCGGCCTCGACGAACTCCTGCTGCGCGGGGGTGAGTTCCGTGCCGTGCCGGGCGGCGCCCGGTGTGCGGCCGGTCACCGTCTCGTACGTCTGCCTCTTCTGGAGGTACTTGGGGCAGTTGGCGAAGACCTGGTCGGCCTCGACCGCGAAGCCGCGCGGGGTGGACCGGACGCGTCCGTTGAGGCGCATACGGCGGCGGGTGCGCGGGTCGAGGGCGATGGTGCCGACGGCGGTGCCCTCGGTGGCGAGGGCACCGGTGAGCGGATCACCGGCGGGGAGCCCCCCGGTGACGGAGATCCGGTGGGCCCCGGTGGCCCGGACGAATCCCGGCTCCCCCGTGAGCAGCGAGGCCCAAACCCCGCCGCCCGCGGGATCCGCGTCCCGCCCGGCTCCGGTGCCGCTCCTCGGGGCCGCGGCGCCGACGACCAGCATCGGCTGGAGTTCGAGGAAGGCCGCGGCCACCGGGCGGATGCCCTGGCCCACGGCCCGGCCCACGTGGTCGGCGAGGTCCCGTACGCCCACGCGGTCCTGGATCGTCCGCGAGCCCGGGTGATATGTCATGACCGCTCCAGGGACTAGAAGAAGCCGCAGGTCGGCGCGGGCGCGTTCGGCGCCGGCGCGTCCTCGGCGCCGCTCGCCGTAAAGATCTCCAGACGGGTGCCGTCCGGGTCGTGGAAGAAGATGCCGCCCGAGGCCGAGCCCTCACTGTGGGCGACCACTCCGTCGTGGGCGAACGTGGCGCCGTACGCGCGCAGGGCCGTCTCGTACTCCCTGACCCGCTCGACGGATTCGGCTTCGAGGGCGAGGTGGTGCAGGCCCGGCAGGCCGCCGTCGTACGTGCCGCGCGCCTGCTGCCAGAGCGTGAGCACGGGACGGCCGTCGCCGGACAGGGGGCCGAGGAACGCGTACCGCCGCTGCCCGTCGTCGTCCTTGCCCTCGCCGAGCACCCCGAATCCGAGGACGTCGCGGTAGAAGGCGAGCGAGCGGTCGAGGTCCGTGACGTTCAGGCCGACGTGGCCGGTGCGCAGCGTCATGACGGTGCCTTTCTGCCGGTGGCGGCCCCATCGGAGGGGCTAACCCTTGTCATCGACTTTAAGAGTTATAATCGGGAACGTCAACCGGTGACCTACTCTTGAGCGGTTAGCAGCGAAGGGAGACCCCATGTCCACGAGCCCCGACCCCCGCCCTCTCACCGGCGAGCCGGTCTCGCTCGACCTGCTCAACACCCGCTGGGTCCACGAGGGCGCGGTGCGCGACCTGCTGACCGACACCGAGGGCCTCGCGATCTGGCTGGCGGGCAACGGGCTCGACTTCCCCGCCGACGACACCGTCCTGCGGCACACGCTCGAAGCCCGCGACGCCCTGCGCGCGGCCGTCGACACCCCCCGCGGGCAGACCGGCGAGCAGGACCCCCGGTTCCCGGCGCAGGCCGCCGCCCGCGTCGACGCCGTCCTCGCCCACGGACGCGTCCGGCTGACGCTGACCGATCAAGGGCCGGGCGGGACACCGGAGTTCGACGACCCCTCCTGGGGGCCGGCGTGGCTCGCCGCACGCGACTATCTGCACCTGCTGGAATCGGCCCCGGACCGCATCCGCCGCTGCGCCCACGAGGCGTGCGTCCTGCACTTCTTCGACACCTCGCGCAACGGCACCCGCCGCTGGTGCTCGATGGCGGCCTGCGGTAACCGCGCGAAGGCGTCCCGCCACTACGCGCGCACAAAAGAGAGCTGAATCGACAAAGAGAGACATCCGAGCCGTCCGGGACGTCCCCTCATAGCACGACATCGACGGCATGGCGCATGGCGGGAGTACGCCATGCGTCCATCCCCGCTTGGTCAACTCTCCCCAAACAACTGTCCCTTGAGCAAAGCTGAGCGGTCATCCGGGCTCACATTCCGGACTGATGCGACCGGTCCCACAAGAACCGCCGGAACCGGCCGTTCCACGCTCGTTCCTTTACCTACAAGGGATGCAGATGATCTCCGACCCTCAGCGCGCACCTCTATCGGGCGCGAGACGCGTGGCCCGCCTGGCCATGGCAGCGGGCCTGGTGGCCGCGCTCTCCGCGGCCGGGCCGATACCCATGGCCTTCTCCGCGGACACGGGCGCGCCCACGGCCGACCCCGGCACCAAGTCCGCCGCCGCCAAACTCGGTTCGAACGACGCCGACCTTCTCGCCGAGGCCAAGGCCAAGGGCGACAAGAACGTCACCATGATGATCGCGACGGCTCCCGGCCAGACCGAGCAGGTCGCCAAGGAGCTGAACGCCGTCAAGGGCGGCTCGGTGGGCCGCAGTTACGACAAGCTCGGCTACGTCCGCGCCACCGTCCCGACGAGCAGGGCGGACTCGGCCATCGCCGCCGCCGCCAAGCTCCCCTCGGTGCACGGGATCGACCTGCGCCAGGAGATCGCGCTGGACGACCCCACCCCGAGCGCCGACACGGCCAGGCACGGCAGCAACACCGCCACCGCCGCCACTTACTCCGGGCCCGGCAAGAACACCCCCGCCGAGAACCCGTACAACCCCTCCTTCGAGACGGGTGCGGTCGACTTCGTCAAGGACCACCCGAAGGCGGACGGCCGGGGCGTCACCATCGGCATCCTGGACTCCGGCGTCGACCTGGGCCACCCCGCGCTCCAGAAGACCACCACGGGCGAGCGCAAGATCGTCGACTGGGTCACCTCGACCGACCCGATCGTCGACGGCGACGCGACCTGGCGCCCGATGGTCACCCCCGTGGCCGGGCCCACCTTCACCTACAGCGGCAAGACGTGGACGGCGCCCGCGGGTTCGTACGAGATCAGCACGTTCCGGGAGTCGGCGACGGCGGGCGGCGACGCGGCGGGCGACGCGAACCGCGACGGTGACACCACCGACGCGTGGGGCGTGCTCTACGACCCGGCGGCCGGCACGGTCACCGTCGACCTGAACAACAACAACGACTTCACCGACGACACGCCGATGAAGCCGTACAAGGACGGCTACCAGATCGGCTACTTCGGCACCGACAACCCGGCGACGGACGTCGTCGAGCGGCAGCCGTTCGTCGTCGAGATCCGCAAGGACGTGCCGATGGACCCGTACGGCGGGTCCTGGATCGGCAAGAAGGCCGACTTCGTCAACATCGGAGTCATCGAGGCCGAGCACGGCACCCACGTCGCCGGCATCACCGCCGCCAACGGCCTGTTCGGCGGCAGGATGAACGGCGCGGCCCCCGGCGCGAAGATCGTCTCCTCGCGCGCCTGCACCTGGACCGGCGGCTGCACCAACGTGGCGCTCACCGAGGGCATGATCGACCTCGTCGCCAACCGTGGCGTGGACATCGTCAACATGTCCATCGGCGGTCTGCCCGCGCTCAACGACGGCAACAACGCGCGCGCCGAGCTCTACACGCGTCTCATCGACACCTACGGCGTCCAGCTCGTGATCTCCGCGGGCAACTCCGGACCCGGCGCGAACACCATCGGCGACCCCGGCCTGGCCGACAAGGTCATCTCGGTCGGCGCGACCATCTCCAAGGCGACCTGGGCCTCCAACTACGGCTCGCAGGTGGAGAAGAAGTACGCGATGCTGCCCTTCTCCTCGCGCGGCCCGCGCGAGGACGGCGGCTTCACCCCGACGCTGAGCGCGCCCGGCGCGTCCATCAACTCCACCCAGACCTGGATGCCGGGCTCCCCCGTCGCCGAGGCGGGCTACACCCTTCCGGCCGGCTACTCGATGCTCCAGGGCACCTCGATGGCCTCCCCGCAGGCGGCGGGCGCCTCGGCGCTGCTGCTGAGCGCGGCGAAGCAGAAGGGCATCAGCCTCACCCCGGCCACCCTGCGCACCGCGCTGACGTCGACCGCCCACCACATCAAGGGCGTTCAGGCGTACGAGGAGGGCGCGGGCCTCATCGACATCGGTGACGCCTGGGACTCCATCAAGGACGGCGCCACCGCCCACGACTACACCGTCAAGGCGCCGGTCGACACCGCGATCGACTACGCGCTGAAGACCCCGGGCTTCGGCACCGGCCTGTACGACCGCGAGGGCGGCCTCAAGGCCGGGCAGCGCAAGACGTACGACATCACCGTCACCCGCACCTCGGGCCCGGACCGGCCGGTCCGGCACGAGCTGTCCTTCGCGAACAACGCCGGCGGCACCTTCCGGATCCTCGGCAAGGACGAGGTGAACCTCCCGCTGAACCAGCCGGTGACCGTCAAGGTCCAGGCCGCGCCCACGTCGGCCGGACTCAAGAGCGCGATCCTGGAGGTCGACGACCCGCGCACCGAGGGCGTCGACAAGCAGATCCTGTCGACCGTCGTGGTCTCGACCCCGCTGAAGTACACCTACAGCGCTTCGAGTTCGGTGCAGCGCAACAGCACCACCTCGTACTTCGTCACGGTTCCCGCGGGCGCCAAGTCGCTCGAGGTCGCGATCGGCGGGCTGAAGGACAAGAGCCAGACCCGGTTCATCGCGATCCACCCGTACGGCGTCCCGGTCGACAACACCAGCACCCCGTACTGCTACAACAACTACCTCGACGGCAACGGCTGCAAGCCCGACGTGCGTTCGTACGCGGACCCGCAGCCCGGCGTCTGGGAGGTCGAGGTCGAGGCGCGCCGCACCTCGCCGCTGCTCGACAACCCGTACAAGCTGGACGTCGCCGTGCTCGGCGCGGCCTTCGACCCGGCCGTCGTGACGGTCCCCGAGGCCAAGGTCGGCACCCCGGCCACCGCCTCCTGGACGGTGAAGAACAACTTCGCCGCGCTCGACGGCAGGCTGAAGGGCGGTCCGCTCGGTTCCTCCAAGAACGCGCGGCCGACCATCACCGAGGGCGCGACCCAGGTCACCACGGTGGACGTGCCCGCGGGCGCCGCGTCGCTCGACGTGGCGATCGGGAACGTGTCGGACAACGCCGCCGACCTCGACCTGACGGTGAAGAACGCCGCCGGGACCGTGGTCGGGCAGTCGGCGGACGGCGACTCGGAGGAGGCCGTCTCCATCGCCAACCCCGCCGCCGGGACCTACACCATCGAGGTCGCGGGCTACTCGGTCCCCTCCGGCTCGACCGCCTACGACTACCGGGACGTGTTCTTCTCGACCGCGCTCGGCACGGTCTCGGTGGACGATTCGACCCCGGTGAAGCTCGCCACCGGTGCCTCGGCCACGGTGTCCGGCACGGTCACCGCCGCCGCGCCGGCGCCCGAGGGACGCGAGTTCTTCGGTCAGGTCCAGCTGGTGAACGCGCGCGGCACGGTCGCGGGCCTCGGCAGCGTGAAGATCGACAAGGTCACGCCGTAGCGGTGTGATCCCCGGCCGCGCGAGCGGCCGGGGGCTCGGGGCGGGCGTCCGGGAACGGGCGCCCGCCCCTTCGCCTGTCACCGGCCCGGGAGCGCCCCTGCCCGGGCCCCGGCAGACCGGTCGTCGCCGGGGCCGGTGTCACTGCTCGCACCGCAGCCCCCTCGCCTGCGGAAGGGCCTTGACGATCCAGGACCGCTCGCGGGCGATCGCCTGCTCCCCGACGGTCCAGATGTCGGGGGTCGAGGCGTGCCGCGGGATGCCCACCAGGACCTCGTCGCCCCGGTGCAGCCGGGGGACGACGTTCCGGTCCATCAGGAAGGTGACCTTCTTCCCGCCCGTGGCCGGCTTGTAGGAGTGGTAGACGTCGAGCGTG
This sequence comes from Streptomyces sp. f51, assembly GCF_037940415.1. NCBI lineage: Bacteria > Bacillati > Actinomycetota > Actinomycetes > Kitasatosporales > Streptomycetaceae > Streptomyces > Streptomyces sp. f51. Next base: position 2,454,076 of record NZ_CP149798.1, read on the forward strand.
ATCCGGTCCCGCGCGGTGCCGGGGACCGCGGCCACCCCGGTGACCGTGCCCTCCGCGATGAGCCGGGAGCAGGCGATGTAGCCGGGGGCGCTGAGCGAGCCCCGGCTGCCGCTGTCCGCCTTGGCGCCGTCCGCGCTCTTCGCGTCCGCGCTGTTCGTTCCGCCCTGTGCCGCCATCCAGCCCAGCCCGACGACCATCGAGGCCACCGCCGCCGCGGCCAGGGTGCCGGCCCCGACGGCGAGGGCGGCCCGGAGCCGTGAGCGCTTCCCCGGGATGCCTCCCGGACGCCCGGCCCCCGGCCTCCGCTTCGCCCGGGGCCCCCCGGCCCCGCGGGAGATCCGGGAGCCGCCGGCCCGCTCTGCCGTCCGCCCGGAGTCCGCCAGCGCGTCGCCGATGACGACCAGCTGTTCCCTGAGCACCTCCACGTCCGCTTCGGCGGATTGGTGCTCGGCCATGAACAGGACGTCGTACCGGGCGCCCTCGGGCAGCTCGGCGTCCGTGATCGCGGCCATGAGCGGATCCAGACCTTCGTACTCGGCCACGTCACACCACCTCGTCCTCGTGCAGGCGGGCGCGCAGGGCGCGGACCGCCGTGTGCAGCCTGCTCTTGACCGTGCCCTCGGGCACGCCGAGCTCCTCGGCTATGTCCCGCACCGGCAGGTCGGCGTAGAACCGCAGGACGAGGACCTGGCGCTGCGCGTCGGGCAGTTCGTCCAGGCCCTGGGCGACGGCCAGCGAGAGCACGCTGGTCTCCTCGTCGGAGGGCCGGTCCAGCTGGCGCAGCGAGGCCAGCCGCTCGCCGAGACGCTCCTGCCGGCGCTTGGCCCGGTGCCAGTCCATCGCGAGGTTCGAGGCGACGACCGCGGCCCAGGCGGACACGTCCCGCGGGGCCTCGTCCCCCTTGGCCGCCCGCTCCAGCAGCCGCAGCCGGACCTGCTGTACCCCGTCCGGCAGGTCCGCCTGCGGCACGCCCCCGAGCGCGAGCACGGCCCGCACCCGGCGTTCCTGCGTCGCGTCCAGGGGATCGTCCGCCCCCGCTTCCCGACGTGGCTTTCTCCGCAGCACAGCCACCCCTCCCCTCCCCGCGTCCCCTCTACGACGCCGGTGCGGGCCGAAACGTTCGGTCCTGTACGAGTCGTACGTCACATCGGACGCGCGGGCGCCCCGGTGTCCGCACCGTACGGCTTGCGGTGGCCCTCCGTCGCCGGGCGATTTCTTCGTACCCGGGCGCCCGGGCACCGCAGGATCGGGCTCCGGCGCGTGCCCGGCCGCGTCCCACGCTGTGAGCCGCGCGACGAAAGGATTGGACACGCGGGGCCGGGTGAGACGCATGATGGAAGCGCTGGACCACGTAGAACGCACGTCAAGGGAGTCGCCGTGAGGGTCGGAATCGTCGGAGCCACCGGGATGGTCGGCACAGCCATGCGCAGGATCCTCGTCGAGCGGGACTTCCCGGTCGAGGAACTGCGTCTGTTCGCCTCGGCCCGTTCGGCCGGGACGGTCGTCGACGGGGTCACGGTGGAGGACGCTTCCACGGCGGACTACGCGGGCCTGGACATCGTGCTGTTCTCGGCGGGTGGCGCCACCTCCAAGGCGCTGGCCGAGAAGGTCGCCTCCCAGGGCGCGGTCGTGATCGACAACTCCTCCGCCTGGCGCAAGGACCCCGAGGTCCCGCTGGTCGTCTCCGAGGTGAACCCGCACGCGATCGCCGACCGCCCCAAGGGCATCATCGCCAACCCGAACTGCACGACGATGGCCGCGATGCCGGTCCTCAAGCCGCTGCACGAGGAGGCGGGCCTCGAAGCCCTGATCGTCGCCACCTACCAGGCGGTGTCCGGCTCGGGTGTCGCCGGCGTGGCGGAGCTGCACGGCCAGGCGCTGAAGGTCGTCGGCGACGCCGACCGGCTGACCCACGACGGCGAGGCGGTCGACTTCCCCGAGCCGCAGGTCTACAAGCGCCCCATCGCCTTCAACGTGCTCCCCTTCGCCGGTTCGATCGTGGACGACGGTCTGAACGAGACGGACGAGGAGCAGAAGCTGCGCAACGAGTCCCGCAAGATCCTGGAGATCCCGGCCCTCAAGGTCTCCGGCACGTGCGTCCGGGTCCCGGTCTTCTCCGGTCACTCCCTCCAGGTGAACGTACGCTTCGCCCGCCCGATCTCCGTCGAACGCGCCACCGAGCTCCTCGCGGGCGCCCCGGGTGTCGTCCTCTCCGACATCCCGACGCCCCTCCAGGCCGCCGGCAAGGACGCCTCGTACGTCGGGCGCATCCGGCAGGACGAGACCGCCGAGCACGGACTCGCGCTGTTCGTCTCCAACGACAACCTCCGCAAGGGTGCCGCGCTGAACGCGGTCCAGATCGCGGAGCTGGTGGCGGCCGAGCTGCGCGAGGGCTGACAGCCGCCTCCACCACACGCCCGAGGGGGCGGGCACCGGCCGGTGCCCGCCCCCTCGGGGTTCTCGGTTCCCGCCGCGTCCTAGGCGGTCGCCGACCGCGCGTCCGCCGCCTGCGCCTTCAGGGCCCGCTCGACGCCGGAGCGGGACTCCGAGACGAGCCGCCGCAGCGCGGCGTTGGGCTCGGCCGCTGCGAGCCACTCGTCCGTCTTGGCGAGGGTCTCCTCGGCGATGTGGATGCCCGGGTAGAGGCCGGTCGCGATCTGCTGGGCGATCTCGTGCGAACGGCCGTCCCAGATCTCCTTGACCACGGCGAAGTACTTGTCCGTGTACGGGGCGAGCAGCTCACGCTGGTCGGCCTGCACGAAGCCGCCGATGACCGCTTCCTGCACGGCGTTCGGGAGCTTGTCGGACTCGACGACCGAGGCCCACGCCTCCGCCTTCGCCTCCTCGGTGGGACGCGAGGCACGGGCGGTGGCCGCGTGCCGCTCACCGGCGGCCGTCTTGTCGCGCTCGTACTCGGCGGCGATCTCCGCCTCGTCGAAGCGTCCGACGGCCGCGAGCCGCTGGACGAACGCCCAGCGCAGCTCGGTGTCGACGGCGAGGCCCTCGATGGTCTCGCGGCCTTCGAGCAGCGCCTCCAGGAGGTCCAGCTGGTCCGGGGTGCGCGCGGTCAGCGCGAAGGCGCGCGCCCAGGCCAGCTGGTGGTCGCCGCCGGCCTCGGCCGCGTGCAGGTGGGCGAGCGTGGCGTCGGTCCAGCGGGTCAGCAGCGCCTCGCGGGCGGTCGGGTCGGCGTACAGCTCGATCGCGAGCTTGACCTGCCGGTGCAGCGACTGCACGACGCCGATGTCGGACTCCTTGCCGATGCCGGACAGCACCAGGGCCAGGTAGTCGCGGGCGGCGAGTTCGGCGTCGCGGGTCATGTCCCAGGCCGAGGCCCAGCACAGGGCGCGCGGCAGGGAGGACGCGAAGTCGCCGAGGTGCTCGGTGACGAACGCCAGGGAGTCCTCGTCGAGGCGGACCTTGGCGTACGACAGGTCGTCGTCGTTGAGCAGGATCACGGCGGGGCGGCGCTTGCCCACGAGCTGGGCCACGGTGGTCAGCTCGCCGTCCACGTCCAGCTCGATGCGCTCGTCGCGCACCAGCTTCCCGCTGTCGGCGTCGAGGTCGTAGAGGCCGACCGCGATGCGGTGCGGGCGCAGCGTGGGCTCGCCCTGGGCTCCGGCGGGCAGGGCCGGGGCCTCCTGGCGGACGGCGAAGGAGGTGATGACGCCGTGGGCGTCGGTCTCGATCTCCGGGCGCAGGATGTTGATGCCGGCGGTCTGGAGCCACTTCTGCGACCAGGTGCCGAGGTCGCGTCCGGAGGTCTCCTCCAGGGCGCCGAGCAGGTCGGACAGGCGCGTGTTCCCGAACGCGTGGGCCTTGAAGTAGGCCTGGACGCCGCGGAAGAACTCGTCCATGCCGACGTAGGCGACGAGCTGCTTGAGGACGGAGGCGCCCTTGGCGTACGTGATGCCGTCGAAGTTGACGAGCACGTCGTCGAGGTCGCGGATCTCGGCCATGATCGGGTGGGTGGAGGGCAGCTGGTCCTGCCGGTAGGCCCACGTCTTCATGGAGTTGGCGAAGGTGGTCCACGAGTGCGGCCAGCGGCTGTCGGGGTGGTAGGCCTGACAGGCGATGGAGGTGTAGGTGGCGAACGACTCGTTGAGCCAGAGGTCGTTCCACCACTCCATGGTCACGAGGTCGCCGAACCACATGTGCGCGAGCTCGTGCAGGATCGTCTCGGCACGCAGCTCGTAGGCGGCGTCGGTGACCTTGGAGCGGAAGACGTACTGGTCGCGGATGGTGACCGCGCCCGCGTTCTCCATCGCGCCCGCGTTGAACTCGGGCACGAAGAGCTGGTCGTACTTGGTGAACGGGTACGCGTAGTCGAACTTCTCCTGGAACCAGTCGAAGCCCTGCCGCGTGACCTCGAAGATGGCGTCGGAGTCGAGGAACTCGGCGAGCGAGGGGCGGCAGTAGATGCCGAGCGGCACGGACTGGCCGTCCTTCTCGTACACGCTGTGCACGGAGTGGTACGGGCCGACGATCAGCGCGGTGATGTACGTCGAGATCCGCGGCGTCGGCTCGAAGACCCAGACGTCGTCCTTGGGCTCCGGGGTCGGCGAGTTGGAGATGACCGTCCAGCCGGTCGGCGCCTTCACCGTGAACTGGAAGGTGGCCTTGAGGTCGGGCTGCTCGAAGGACGCGAAGACGCGGCGCGCGTCCGGCACCTCGAACTGGGTGTACAGGTAGGCCTGCTCGTCGACCGGGTCGACGAACCGGTGCAGACCCTCACCGGTGTTGGTGTAGGCGCAGTCGGCCACGACGCGGACGACGTTGCGTCCCTCCAGGAGGCCCGGCAGCGCGATCCGCGAGTCCTTGAAGACCGCGGCCGGGTCGAGCGGGTCGCCGTTGAGGGTGACTTCGTGGACGGCCGGGGCGACCAGGTCGATGAACGACTCGGCGCCGGTCTCGGCGGAGTCGAAGCGCACCGTGGTCACGGACCGGTAGGTGCCGCCCTCCTGCGCGCCGGAGAGGTCGAGATCGACCTCGTACGAGTCAACGGTGAGCAGCTTCGCCCGCTGCTGCGCCTCTTCGCGGGTCAGGTTTGTGCCAGGCACGCGGTCATCTCCTCGTTATGTGTGGGTTGCGCCATCCTTCCACGGGACCCGCACACAGCGCGATGTCCGTTTCCCGCCGGTGCCCGGCCGTCGCGGGCGCGAGCCTTGGACCATGACGACGTACACGGCACGGCCCATCGGCGCGGCCGCCCTGAAGGAGCTCCGCGACACCGACGACGCGGGCCGCCGGCCGGTCCCGCTGACCGACGAGGAGGGCGGGTCCCCGCTGCGCTGCTGTCTGCGCCGCGCCGAGCCCGGGGAGCGTGTCGCCCTGGTCTCCTACGCCCCGCTGCGCCGCTGGGCGCGGGAGACGGGGGCCGATCCCGGCCCGTACGACGAGACCGGGCCGGTCTTCGTCCACGCGGACCACTGCGCGGGTCCGGCCGCCCCGGACACCCTGCCGTTCACGAACGCCCGTCGCGCGGTCCGCCGCTACTCGGCCGCGGGGCACATCCTGGGCGGGCGACTGGCCGAGACACCGGCCGCGTTGGGCGAGGCCCTCACGGAGGCGTTCGCCGATCCCGAGGTGGCGCTGGTCCATGTGCGGGCGGTGGAGTACGGCTGCTTCCTGTACGAGGTGCGCCGGGGCTCCGGGCTCCGGTAACGCGCCGAGGGAGTCCCCGCGCCGTTCGGTGCGGGGACTCCCTCGGCGGAGAGCCGGTGCGAAGCGGGCGGGACTCAGCCCTGCTTCGGCTGCTTGTGGGACTTGTCCAGGACCATCACGAGGGCGGTGATGCCCCCGAACAGCACGAGCGGCAGCGCGACGTAGAGGCCGAGCGTCTCGATCACGCTCAGGCCGGAGCCGGGGTCGTCGCCGTCGTCGCGGGTCAGCGCGAGCGCGGGGGACGACATGAGCAGCATCATCAGCGTCGTACCGGCCGCCAGGGCACCGGCGCGCAGAGCGTTCTTCTTGTCCACGGTGCAAACGTAGCGAACACCCGGCGGGGCCGCGCGCCCGGGGGTGCCGTACGGAGGTCAGGGGGTCGGGCGCGGGGTGCCCGGGGGGCTCCCGGACTCCCCGGGCCGCCCGTTCTCGGCCCGTACGACGTCGATCAGGGCGTGCAGCCGGGGCGAGGCGGCCAGTTCCTCCAGGGTGACCGGTGCGCCCTCGGCGTCGGCGATGGGCAGGCGCCAGTTGGGGTATTCGTCCCAGGTTCCCGGGAGGTTCTGCGGGCGGCGGTCGCCGACGGTGTCCGGGAGCCAGACGCCGATCAGCCGGGCCGGGGTGCGCAGCAGGAAGCGGTGGACGGCCTGGATCTCGGCCTCCTCGGCGGAGGCGGGGGCTCCGCCGCTCGGGCCGCGCAGCAGTCCGAGCCGGGAGAGCAGCGCCAGCCACTCCCGGACGTCGGCGGCGGCGGCCGCCCGTTCATCGGCCAGGGAGCCGGTCAACAGCCCCAGCCGGTCGCGGAGTTCGACGTGCTCGCCGGTGAACCGGGCTGCGGTGGAGGGCAGGTCGTGGGTGGTGGCGGTGGCCAGGCAGTCGGCGCGCCAGGCGTCGGGCGGCAGGGGCAGGCCGTCCCCGTCCCAGTCGCGTTCGAACCACAGCACCGAGGTGCCGAGCACTCCGCGCTCCTGGAGCGCCTCTCGCACCCCGGGTTCGACCGTGCCGAGGTCCTCGCCGATGACCAGCGCTCCGGCCCGTGAGGCTTCCAGGACGAGGACGGCGAGCATCGCCTCGGCGTCGTAGCGGACGTACGTGCCCTCGGTGGGCGGCTGTCCCTCGGGGATCCACCAGAGCCGGAACAGGCCCATGACGTGGTCGATGCGCAGGGCGCCGGCGTGCCGCAGGAGGGCGCGCAGCAGCCGGCGGTAGGGGGCGTAGCCGCAGGCGGCGAGCCGGTCGGGGCGCCAGGGCGGCAGTCCCCAGTCCTGGCCGCGCGCGTTGAAGGCGTCGGGGGGCGCGCCGACGGACATGCCGGCCGCGAAGTACTCCTGCTGGGCCCAGGCGTCCGCGCCGTCGGGGTGGACGCCGACGGCGAGGTCGTGCACGAGTCCCACGCTCATGCCCGCGTCGCGCGCGGAGCGCTGGGCGCGGGCGAGCTGGGCCTCGGTGAGCCAGGCGAGCCTGCTGTGGAAGTCGACGCGGTCGGTCAGCTCGCCGCGGGCGCGGGTGGTCGCCGGCGAGCGGGGGTCGCGCAGCGCGGGGGGCCAGTTCCGCCAGTCGGAGCCGTGCACCTCGGCGAGCGCGCACCAGGTGGCGTGGTCCTCCAGGGCCCGGCCCTCCTCGGCGAGGAAGTCGGCGTACGCGGCCTGCCGTCCGGGTCCGAGCGGTACGGCACAGACGGCTTCGAGCGCCTCGCGCTTGAGGTCCCACACGGCGTCGCGGTCGATGAGCGCGCCCTTGCGCAGCACGCCGTCGCGCAGCCGTCCGGCGCGTTCCAGCAGCGCGGACAGCCGGGCGCGGTCCTCGGCGTACGGGTACTCGGGGACGTCCTCGACGCGCAGGTGCACCGGGTCGGGGAAGCGGCGGGACGAGGGCCGGTACGGGGAGGGGTCGGTGGGGTCGCCGGGCACGGCCGCGTGCAGGGGGTTGACCTGGACGAATCCGGCGCCCAGTGCCCGTCCGGCCCAGGCGCTCAGCTCGGCGAGGTCGCCGAGGTCGCCCATGCCCCAGGAGCGGCGGGAGAGCAGGGAGTAGAGCTGGACGAGCAGTCCGTACGTGCGTCCGGGGGGCGCGGGCAGCCGGGCCGGGGCGACGACGAGGTGGGCGTCGGCCTCGCGGCCGTCGGGAGTGGTGGCGCGCAGGGTGTGGACGCCGGGCGGCAGCCGGTCGGCCAGGGTGTGGGACTCGCCCTGTTCGGTGGTGACGCTCAGACGGGTGCCGTCCGGCAGCCCGGCGAGTCCGGCGGGGGCGAGGCCGCCCCAGCTCACCAGGGTCGGCGGCAGCAGCCGCCCCGCGGTCTCGGCCTCGTGCCGCGCGAGGGCGGCCCCGACGGCGTCCGGGGTGCTCGCGTCGACGCCGAGCGCCGCCAGGATCGCGACGAGCGCGCTGTCCGGGGCCGCGACCGTGCGGCCGGGAGAGGGGCTGTACTCGGGGGCGACACCGTGCAGGGCGGCGAGCCGGGACAGGGGTGTCCGCGGCGCCGGCTCCGGTGCCGTGCGCGGTGGGTCGGCGGGCCCGGTGGGTGCCATCAGGCCCCCGACGCGGCGCCGGCCGAGGTGGGCTCGCTCGTCAGATGCGCGGCGTCCGCGAGCGGCGGCTCGCTGGTCAGCGGCTCGGCGTCGGGCAGCGGGGGTTCGCTGGTCAGCGGTGCCGCGCAGCAGGCGCTCTCCGAGCCGGGCGGACAGGGGTGGGCGCCCTCGGGCTCGGCGGACGCCCGGCTCGCGCGCGGGCCGGGGACGGACGGCCCCGCCGCGCGTTCGGACAGGGCGGTGAGGAGCAGGTGTGCCGATGCGGCCACGAGGGCCTCCTTGTCGAGGTCGGGTACGGCGGCCGGGGGCATTCCGGTGGTTCGTGCCGGAAACGGATGCCCCGGGCGGTCACCGCAGCCCTACCCCGTGGGCGCGAGAGCAGACGCCCACGGAGGGACAACGTGCTTCTGCTCACACGCCGTCGCCGTCGCGTACGGTCCGGACGGCACCTCCAGGCTGGGGTAATACCGGCACTTCGGCCACTCTCGTTGACACCTTCACCACCCGAATGGTGGGCTCGACGCCAATCGACGGCGCGGCCGGGACGGCCCGGCCACGAGGGGGATCCGTGCGACTCGGGCGTGGAAGAGGAGCGACCGCACTCGCGTTCGCCGTGGTCGCGAGCGCGTTCGCCACGGTCCCCCCGGCGGTGGCCGCGCCGCACGGTCCGGCGGCCTCGGCGGACGAGCCCACCGGGAGCGGGGTGCCCGCCGTCTGGCCGCGCCCGCAGTCGCTGCGCGCGAACGGCTCCCCGGTCACCGTCACGGACGAGGTCGTGCTGCTCACCCCGGCGCCGGACACGGCCTCGGGCGGTGTGCGCGACGGCTCGGCGGCCGGCTGGTACGCCCCGGGCGTGCCACTGACTCCGTACGCCCCCGGTGTGGGCGTCGACGCGAACACCCCGGACGGCGGCGACCTCGACCCGTACGCCCTCGAAGCGTTGCGCGCCCTGCTGCGGCAGGCCGGCGCGCGCACGATCACGACGGCGCGAGACGGTGACACGCTCCCGGCGCACGCTCTGGTGGTGCGCCTGGGCACGGATCCGGCGAACACCGGCGGGCGGGGCCCGGGTTCCTTCGGGAGCGCGCGGACCGCGTCGGGCTCCCTGGAGCGGGCGCTGACGGCGCTCGGCGCCGCGCCCCGCGCCGATCTCCCCTCAGGCGGCTACCGGCTGGCCGTGGGCCGCGCCGACAGCCGGGACACCGTCGCCCTGGCGGGCGTCGGCGAGGACGGTCTGTTCCACGCGGTGCAGACACTGCGCCAACTCCTGGGCGCCGACGGCCGGATCGCCGGTGCCGTCGTCCGGGACTGGCCGGGCACCGCCGTCCGGGGTGTCACCGAGGGGTTCTACGGCAGCCCGTGGACCCCTGAACAGCGCCTCGCGCAACTGGACTTCATGGGCAGGACGAAGCAGAACCGCTATGTGTACGCGCCCGGCGACGACCTCTTCCGGCAGGCGCGCTGGCGTGAGCCGTACCCGGCCGGGGAGCGCGCCCGCTTCCGGGACCTGGCGGAGCGGGCCCGCCGCAATCACGTCACGCCGACCTGGGCGGTGGCCCCCGGGCAGGCGATGTGCTTCTCCTCGGACGCCGACGTGAGGGCGCTGACGCGCAAGCTCGACGCCATGTGGGCGCTCGGGTTCCGCGCCTTCCAGCTCCAGTTCCAGGACGTCAGCTACACCGAGTGGCACTGCGGGGCGGACGCGGACGCGTTCGGCTCCGGACCCGCGGCGGCGGCGAGGGCGCAGGCCCGGGTGGCGAACGCCGTGGCCCGGCATCTCACCGCCCGCCACCCGGACGTCGCCGCCCTGTCCCTGATGCCGACCGAGTACTACGAGGACGGCTCGACCGACTACCGCCGGCGGCTGGCCGGCGCCCTGGACGAGAACGTCGAGGTCGCGTGGACGGGCGTCGGCGTGGTGCCGAAGACCATCACCGGCGGCGAACTGGCGCGCACCCGCTCGGTGTTCGGCAGTCATCCGCTCGTCACCATGGACAACTACCCGGTCAACGACTACGCGCAGGACCGGGTGTTCCTCGGCCCCTACCAGGGACGCGAGCCTGCGGTGGCCATGGGTTCGGCGGCCCTGCTGGCGAACGCGATGCCCCAGGCCGAGGCGTCCCGCATCCCGCTGTTCACGGCCGCCGACTACGCCTGGAACCCGCGGGACTACCGGCCGCAGGAGTCCTGGGAGGCCGCGATCGAGGATCTCGCGGGCAAGGACGCGCGCGGCGCGGACGCGCTGCGCGCGCTGGCGGGGAACGAGGCGTCCTCGGTCCTCGGCGGCGAGGAGTCGGCGTATCTGCGCCCGCTCATGGAGGCGTTCTGGCAGGCGCGGACGACCGAGGACCGGGCCGCGGGCGACCGTGCGGCCGAGCGGCTGCGTGCCGCGTTCACGGTGATGCGCGAGACGCCGGAACGGCTGGCGGGCCGCCCGGTCGCCACCGAAGTGGAGCCCTGGACCGAGCAGTTGGCACGCTACGGCGAGGCCGGTGAGACGGCCCTCGCGCTGCTCGACGCCCAGGCGGACGGTGACGCGACGGCCGCGTGGACGGCGTACCGCTCGCTGAACCGGCTGCGGGCCCGGCTCGCGGCGAGCGAGGTGACGGTGGGCGCGGGCGTGCTCGATCCGTTCCTGACGCGGGCCCGCACCGCGTACGAGCAGTGGGCGGGCCTCGGCAACGAGTCCTCCACCGGCCACTCCGTCCCGAAGGGTCCCGGAGCGGCGGGGGACGGCGGCACGGGGTCCGGCGGCGCCACGCCCGGCGCGGGCGGGGGCGGTGGCACGGACGACGGAGGGCCCACCCCGGGCAGTCCGGCCCCCGTGGACGGCACCGGCCGGGACGGCCGCACCGTCCTGCTCCCGCGCCCGCGCGTCCTCACCGACGTGAGCGTGCTCACCGACCCCGGCGTGACGGGCTTCGTCGAGGCGCGTGTCCCGGGCGAGGGCTGGCGGTACCTCGGCGACCTCGCCCCCGGGGGCGCGACGGAGATCGGTGCGGCACGGATCGGCACGGCGGGCGTGCGCGTGGACGCGCTGCGGGTGCTCGGCCCGGAGCCGTCCCAGGTCCGCCATCTCGTGCCGTGGTTCGCCGACACCCCCGCCGCCGCACTGCGGCTGGCCCGCTCCACGACGGACATGGAGATCGGCGGCACGGAACGGATCACGGCCCGGCTGACCTCGCTGCGCCCCACCGGCGTCAGCGGTGAACTGACGGCACGGGCTCCGAAGGGCATCCGGGTCAAGGTCTCGCGGCCCTCGCCGAAGCTGGCGCGCGGCGCCGTCGTCGACAGCGTCGTGGAGGTCACGGTCCCCCAGGGGACGCCGTCGGGCACGTACGAGGTGACGGTCGCCTTCGGTGCGCAGACCCGCACCCTGACCGTCCGCGCCTTCCCGCCCACGGCGGGCCCCGACCTGGCCCGCGCCGGCACGGCCTCCTCGTCCGCCGACGAGACCCCCGACTTCCCGGCCTCGGCCGCCAACGACGGTGATCCGTCGACCCGTTGGTCCTCGCCCGTCGACGACGGCGCCTGGTGGCAGGTGGGCTTCGCCGAGCCGGTGCGCCTCGGCCGGCTCGTGCTGAGCTGGCAGGACGCGCACCCGTCCGCGTACCGCGTGCAGGTCTCCGCCGACGGGCGCGTCTGGCGCACCGCGACGACCGTGAACGACAGCCGGGGCGGCCTGGAGTCGGTCCGCTTCGACGAACGGGACGTGCGCTTCGTACGCGTCCAGGGGCTGCGGCGGGCCACGGCCTACGGGTACTCGCTGTGGTCGGCCGAGGCGTACGCGGTCGCGGAGTGACGGGACGGCGGACCGGCGGTCGCGGACCCGCGGAGTGACGGGACGGCGGACCGGCGGTCGCGGACCCGCGGAGTGACGGGACGGCGGACCGGCGGTCGCGAACCCGCGGAGTGACGGGACGGCGGACCGGCGGTCGCGAACCCGCGGAGTGACGGGACGGCGGACCGGCGGTCGCGGGCTGACAGGCCGCCGGACGGACGGGCCGACAGGCACGGGCGCAGGCCGACGGGCCGGCGTCCGGTCGGAAAGTTCCCGGCGATCTCCGCCCCACTATTCACTCAGTACATATCCTGAGTGCATACTGATCTCCATGAGCACCCGTCACATCCTGCTGGGGCTGCTCGCCGGAGGACCGAGCCATGGCTACAACCTCAAGCGACGCCACGACGAACGCTTCCCGCAGGCCCGCCCGCTGGCCTACGGCCAGGTGTACACGACCTTGCAGCGCCTGGTCCGCGACGGCCTCGCCGCGATCGACGGCACCGATTCGGACGGCGGTCCCGAGCGGACGCTGTACCGCTCGACCGACGAGGGTTCGAGCGAACTGACCCGGTGGGCGGGCGAGATCGCTCCGCCCGCCCCCTTCGTGACGAACGAGATCTTCGCCAAGGTCGTCGTCTCGATCCTCGCCTCGGCGGACCCGGCCGCCTACCTGAGCGCACAGCGCGCCGCCCACATGGAGCGGATGCGTGAGCTCACGGCGGTGAAGACGGCACCCGGTGCCGGCCTCGCCAGCGTCCTGTCGGCCGACTACGCCCTCAACCACCTCGACGCCGACCTCCGTTGGATGACCACCACGGCGGCCCGGCTCACCACCCTGACCGCGGAGGTCGACACAGCATGAGCACCCCCCTCCTGACCGCCAGGGGCCTGGTCAAGGCCTACGGCCCGACCCGGGCGCTGCGCGGCGCCTCGCTGGACCTGGCCGCGGGCGAGGTCCTCGCCGTCACCGGGGCCAGCGGCAGTGGCAAGTCCACCCTGCTGCACTGCCTGGCCGGCATCGTCAGACCCGACGCGGGAACGGTGGAGTACGCGGGCGAACGCCTCGACCTGCTCCCCGAGAAGCGGCTCGGCGAACTGCGCCGCACGGACTTCGGCGTGGTGTTCCAGTTCGGGCAGCTGATCCCCGAACTGACCGCCGCCGACAACGTGGCACTGCCCCTGCTGCTCGCGGGCACGTCCCGCGCGGCGGCACGGGAGCGGGCCGGCGAGTGGCTGGAGCGGTTCGGCGTACGGGGACAGGAGGCACTGCGGCCCGGCGAGATGAGCGGCGGACAGGCCCAGCGGGTGGCGCTGGCGCGGGCCCTGGTGACGGAGCCGAGGGCCGTCCTCGCGGACGAGCCGACCGGCGCGCTCGACTCGCTCGCCGGGGAACAGGTGATGACCGCGCTGATCCACACCGCCCGGGAGTCCGGCACGGCCGTCCTGCTGATCACGCACGACGCCCAGGTGGCCGCGTACGCCGACCGGGAGATCTCACTGCGGGACGGGGTCGTGACCGGCTCGGGCGCCCCGTCGTCCGACTCCGCCGTCCCTTCCGGAGAGGTGGCCCGATGATCGCCGACCTCCGGATCGCCCTGCTGCTCACCCGCGGCTCGGACCGGCGCGAGGGGTGGCGGGTGGCGCTGACGGCCGTCGGGGCCGCCCTCGCGACCGGGCTCTGCCAGGCAGCCGTCGCCGTCGCCTCGCTCCAGGGGCAGTACTCGATGTCCCTCGCCCACGGCCTGCTCGACCAGCCCGGTGAGCGGGCGGGCGTGGTCCTGACCCTGCTGCTCCTGCTGGTGCCGGTGCTCGGCTTCCTCGGACAGTGCGCCCGCATCGGGGCCGTGCACCGCGACCGGCGGCTGGCCGGGCTGCGGCTCGTGGGGGCCACCCCCGCGCAGGTGCGGCGGATCGCCGCGCTGGAGGCGGGCCTCGCGTGTCTGACCGGCTCGGTCGTCGCCGGCGCCGTCGCCGCGTGGGTCCTGGCGGGTCGGTGGCAGAGCCCGCCGGTCGCCGTGTGGGCCGGCTGCGCGGGGGTCGCGCTGGCCGTGCCCGTACTGGGCGCGCTGGTCAGCGCGCTGGCGCTGCGCCGGGTGGTGGCCTCGCCGCTGGGCTGGGTGCGCCGGGTGCGCCCGGACCGCGGGCGGGGGCCGGGCATCGCCGTCCTCCTGACGGCTCTCGTGACGCTTCTCACCGGGATCACCCTCGCTCCCCGCACCTTCGGCGGGTTCGAGACGGCTCCGCTGTTCGTGTTCGGCGTGGTGATAATCACGGGCGTCGGGGCCGTCTGGGCGGCCGGCGCGAGCGCCCGGTTGATCGGCCGCGTGCTCGCGGAGCGGACCGGGAACCCGGCGGTCCTGATCGCGGCCGAGCGGCTGCGGGACGACCCCTGGGCGGGGGCCCGCACCCACGCCGCCGTGCTGCTGGTGACGGTCGTGGGGACGGGCTTCGTCGGCGTACGGCAGGTGCTGCTCGCCGCCCTCACCGGGCGTGACCGCGACTCGTTCCCCGCGAACCTGTCCTTCTACACGACCGGTCTCGACCTCACCGGCGCCGCGATCCTGCTGGCCCTCGCGATCACCCTGTCCGGGCTGGCCGTGGGGACCGCAGAATCACTGGCCACCCGCCGTCGGGGCCTCGCCGCCCAGGTCGCGGGCGGAGTGCCGCGGGCGGTGCTCGGCCGGGCCCTGATCCTGGAGACCGCCCTGCCGCTGGCCCCGGCGGTCGCGCTGGCGGGGGCCGGGGGTCTGGCGATCGGTGTCTGGTACGGGCAGCTCGCGGGCGGCGGAATCGTGCCGGTGCTGCCACTGGTCGTGCCCGTGGCCGTCTACGCGGCCGCTCTGCTGGCGGCGGGCACCTCGCTGCCGCTGCTGCGCCGCTCGGTGCGGCCCGCGGAGCTGCGGCACGCCTGAGCCCGGCCGGGGGGCCTGCCGGGGGGGCGGCGCCGGCCGCGCCGCCCGCGGGGTCCTCGGGATCCGCAGGGTCCTCGGGATCCGCAGGGTCCGCAGGGTCCGCAGGGTCCGCAGGGTCCGCAGGGTCCGCAGGGTCCGCAGGGTCCTCGGGATACGCAGGGTCCGCAGGGTCCTCGGGGTCTCGCGGTCCGCGGGCGGGACCGTGCGCCGACGCCCGTGCGGCGGCACGCGGGCACGCCCGGGAGCCCGTGCGGCACCGGGGCGGCTGCCGGAAGGCACGGGGGTCCTCCCGGGCAGCCGGAGGCGGCGGCTGCCGAGGGCGGCGCCGCCAACGCGAAGGCCCGGATCGTCAGGCTGAAATGCCGTCGATCCGGGCCATGGCGTCGTCCGCGCCGTACGGTTGCAGGTAGGGCATCCAGCGTGGGTCCCTGTGCCCGGTTCCGATGATGCGCCACGCGAGCCCCGTCGGCGGGGCGGGTTTGTGGCGCAGGCGCCAGCCGATCTCGACCAGGTGGCGGTCGGCCTTGGTGTGGTTGCAGCGGCGGCAGGACGCCACCACGTTGTCCCAGGCGTGCTGACCCCCGCGGGAGCGCGGGATGACGTGGTCGACGCTGGTTGCGACGCCACCGCAGTACATGCACCGGCCGCCGTCGCGGGCGAACAGGGCTCGCCTGGTCAGCGGGACGGGCCCTCGGTAGGGAACCCGTACGAACCTCTTCAGCCGGACCACGCTGGGTGCGGGGACAGTAACGGTCGCGCTGTGCATGAAGGCGCCGGATTCCTCGAGGCAGACTGCCTTGTTCTCGAGGACGAGGACGAGCGCGCGGTGGAGCGGTACGACGCCGAGCGGCTCGTACGACGCGTTGAGGACCAGGACGTGCGGCACGGATGCCTCCTTGTACGCCGGCGGCGCGTGGCTCGCGCCGGGACGATCTGTAGGTCAGTCTCCCCTCATGCCTGGTGGTGGCGCCACCATGTCCCGGTAACGGGCTGGGAGTGTTTTCGACCACATCCCCTACATCCCCAGGTGAGCACGGTCTCTCCCCTCGACATGACAACGATCCACACACGATGCCCCGTTAGTGTGGTGGTTCTGCCCTGACGGCACCCCTGTGTCCCCGCCGCGGGCGGACCGCTACGCCTGGAGGTACCTGCTGTGTCCTTGCCCGTCCTATCGGCCCTGGTCGCCGGTGCGAACCCGTCGCCGTCACCCTCGACGTCGACCGGCCCGCTCACGGTGACCCCCACGCTCCAGGACGCCCAGGAGAGTGCGACCCACGCCGCCAGCTGGGTCGAGGAGAACTGGTCGACCTGGCTGGCCATAGGTCTGCGCGTCCTGCTCATCCTGGTGATCGCCGCCGCACTGAGAGTGTTCGTGCGCCGGTCGATCACCAAGCTCATCGACCGGATGAGCCGCACCGCCGAGGCCGTGGACGGCACGACGCTCGGCGGTCTGCTGGTGAACGCGGAGCGCCGCAGGCAGCGCTCGCAGGCCATCGGCTCGGTGCTGCGCTCGGTCGCGTCCTTCCTGATCATGGGCACGGCCGCGCTGATGATCCTCGGCACGTTCCAGATCAATCTGGCGCCGCTGCTCGCCTCGGCGGGTGTGGCCGGTGTCGCGATCGGTTTCGGCGCCCGCAACCTGGTCACCGACTTCCTCTCCGGCGTCTTCATGATCCTTGAGGACCAGTACGGCGTCGGCGACGTGATCGACGCGGGGGTGGCCTCCGGCGAGGTCATAGAGGTGGGTCTGCGCGTGACCAAGCTGCGCGGCGACAACGGCGAGATCTGGTACGTCCGCAACGGCGAGGTCAAGCGCATCGGCAACCTGTCCCAGGGCTGGGCCACGGCCGGGGTGGACGTCACGGTCCGCTCCTCGGAGGACCTGGACCACGTCCGGTCGGTCATCGACGACGTCGCCGAGACCATCAGCAAGGAAGAGCCCTGGAACGAGCGGCTGTGGGGCCCGGTGGAGATCCTGGGCCTGGACAGCGTGCTCCTCGACTCCATGGTGGTCCGCGTCTCGGCCAAGACGATGCCGGGCAAGGCCAGCTCCGTGGAGCGGGAGCTCCGCTGGCGGATCAAGCGCGCCTTCGACGCCGCCGACATCCGCATCATGGGCGGCCCGACGGCCCCCGTCGAGGAGGAGCCCGTCGACCCGTCGGCCGCGGTGGCGGCCCCGTCGGTCCTGGGGAACCCGGCCTCCCCCCAGTCGGAGGCGACGGCGCCCATCCCGTCCCCGGCGTCCTCGGGGTCCTCGGGCGTGCCCAAGTAGGGCCGAGGCGGCAGCAGACCGAAGGGGCGGCACCCGGATGTTCCGGGTGCCGCCCCTTCGGCGTACCGGCCCAGGGCCCGCGTGCCGAGCGGCTCGGCACGCGCGGCGGATCCCCGGGGCGGGATCGCGCGTGAAACGCCTGCTCACCCCCGCCGGGACCGATCGCCTTCACAGGACCCCCGCATTCCGGCCACATCGTCCGACCGTCTACTGTCACCCCAACAGCGGGCCCTTGTTCTGGAGCGTAACGCCCAGGGGCCCGCCTCGAAATGTGGGGAATCCATGCGCAAGTACGCCATCGGCGCCGTCGTCTCCGGCGCCCTGGCCGTGTCCGCCCTGGCCGCGCCGTCCGCTTCGGCCGCCACACCGGACCTCTCCTTCTCCAACGCGGTCGTCAACAACGGCAAGGCCATCGTCGTCGGCACCAGCGGTGTGGTGAACGTCCCGGTCAGGTTCACCCTGGTCCACCCGGTCGGCGTCGTCCTCAACAACATGTCGGACAACGTCGTCACCGAGGGCTCGGCCAACATCGCGGGCATCGCCCTGTACCGCGGGAGGACAGTCGCGAAGGCGGTGAACGAGATGGAGCCGGACCAGGCCCCGAAGTGCACCCCGACGACGACGACCGCCACGACGGTCACCGAGTCGTGCACCGAGGTCATCGCCCTCGCCCCCGAGGACTACCTGTACGAGGCGGCCGACGCGGGCACCTGGAAGGTCGCCGGCTTCTACGGCCACGTCAGCCTGGACAGCGACGACGACGGCAACCACGTCAGCTTCGACTACGGCTACGACATGTGGGGCATCCCGGGGACCGCCCAGGTCAAGCGCGCCGCCAAGCTCTCCGTCAACGCCGGTCCCGAGCCGGTGAAGAAGGGCGGCACGCTCACCGTCAAGGGCGCGCTGACCCGCGCCGACTGGAACACCGGCAGGTACACCGGCCTCAAGGGCCAGCCGGCCGCCCTCCAGTTCAAGGCGAAGGGCGCCACCGCCTACAAGACCGTCAAGACGGTGACCTCGGGCACCGCGGGCGCCCTGAGCACCACGGTCAAGGCCACGACCGACGGCACCTACCGCTACACGTTCGCAGGCACGACCACCACAGGCACGGCCACGGCCACGGGCGACTACGTCGACGTGAAGTAGCGGACCCGGCCTCTCCCGGCTCCGCCCCGGAATCGCCCCCGCCCCGGACGAACTCGTCCACCGCGGGGGCGACTTCGTTTCGGCCGGCCCTCGCTCCGCCCCCTCCGGACCGGCCCGCAGGCCGGTCCGGCACAACGCCACCCAGATAACGACTCCGTCGCCTCGGTGGCGTTCTCTCTTGACGGGTTCGCCCCGTCCGGCCTACTTTCCTCGCACGGCAATAGGAAACTTTCCTAACAATGATCTCGCGGTGGACTTCTCGAAGACCTCCCTGGGAAGCTGGTCGGTCGAGAAGGGCAGGTGGCGACAGACATGGCAGGTTCCGCCGGAACGCCGGGCACTCCGCGCGTCCTGCGCGCGATGAACGACCGCGCCGCCCTAGATCTGCTGCTCGCGCACGGCCCACTCTCCCGGACCCGGATCGGCAAGCTCACCGGCCTGTCCAAGCCCACCGCCTCGCAGCTCCTGGCCCGCCTGGAGGCCGCAGGACTCGTCCTGGCCACCGGCACCAGCGAGGGACGGCCGGGCCCCAGCGCCCAGCTGTACGAGGTCAATCCGGGTGCCGCCCACGCGGCCGGACTCGACGTCACCCCCGAGCGCGTCCTCGCCGCCGTCGCCGACATCACCGGCCGCACGGTCGGCACGTACGAACTGCCCACCCCGGGCCGCCGCCCCGCCCAGCCCGTCGTCCGCCAGGTCACCGAGGCCCTCGACGGCGCGGTGAAGGCCGCCGGGCTCGCCCGGGACGACGTCCGCCGCCTGGTCATCGGCACCCCCGGCGCCTTCGACCCCAACACCGGCCGGCTGCGCTACGCCTCCCACCTGCCCGGCTGGCACTCCTCGGCCCTCCTCGACGAGCTGGCCGCGGCCCTGCCGATGCCCGTCGAGTACGAGAACGACGTCAACCTCGTCGCCATCGCCGAGCAGCGGCTCGGCGCCGCCCGGGGGCACGAGGACTTCGTCCTGCTCTGGAACGAGGGCGGTCTCGGCGCGGCCCTCGTCCTCGGCGGCCGGCTGCACCGCGGCTGGACCGGCGGCGCGGGCGAGGTCGGCTTCCTGCCGGTGCCCGGCGCGCCCCTGGTCCGCCAGGTGACCCGGGCCAACAGCGGCGGTTACCAAGAACTCGCCGGCTCCCAGGCCATCCCCCAGCTGGCCCGCGAACTCGGCATCACGGACCTGCCCACGGGCCCGTACGCCGAGGTCGCGGCCACCGCCGTCGAACGGGCCGCCGCGGTCGACGCGGGCCCGTACCGGCAACTGCTCCAGAGGTACGCGACCGGGCTCGCCACCGGTCTGGCCTCCCTCGTCTCCGTGCTCGACCCCGAACTGGTGGTCCTCAGCGGAGCCTCGCTCACCGCGGGCGGCGAACCGCTGCGCGCCCTGGTCCAGGCCGAACTGGAGGAACTGGCCGCGTCCCGGCCGCGCCTCGTCGTCGGCGACGTCCGCGAACACCCCGTGCTGCGGGGCGCGTTGGAGAGCGCCCTGGCAGCGACCCGCGACGAGGTCTTCGACACCTCCCGCTGAACCCGCCCCGAGTCCCGACTCCTCCGACGCCCCGAACCCCGACTCCTCCGACCCGCCCCGGGCCCGTGCTTCCCTCGCCCCGCCCGGGCCCGCACCGTCCCGTGTCCCGCCCCGTCCCTCGCAGGGAGATCTCGCCATGCCCGGAATGTCCCGAAAGGCGGCCGTCGCGCTCGCCGCCTCCGCCTCGATAGCCCTCCTCGCCACCGCCTGTACCGGACAGTCCGACAGCGGCGGAGGGGACGACGCGTCCAAGGAGCAGACGATCAACTTCTGGCACGCCTGGAGCGCGCCGAACGAGGTCAAGGCCGTGAAGTCGCTGGTCGCGGGCTTCGAGAAGGCGCACCCCAACATCCACGTGAACATCGTCGGCAACATGACCGACGACAAGATCAACCAGGCGCTGCGCGCGGGCGGCGACAAGGCCCCCGACGTGGTCTCGTCCTTCACCACCAACAACGTGGGCAAGTTCTGCTCCTCCGGCGCCTTCGTCGATCTGAACCCCTTCTTCAAGAAGGCCCACATCGACCCCGAGACGACGTTCCCGAAGGCGATGAACGAATACACCCAGTTCGACGGCAACCGCTGCACGGTGCCGCTCCTCGGTGACGCGTACGGGCTCTACTACAACAAGGACGCGTTCAAGAAGGCCGGGATCGCCTCCCCGCCGAAGACCTGGTCCGAGTTCGAGACCGACGCCAAGAAGCTGACGATCACCAAGGGCGACTCGTACTCCCAGCTCGGCTTCATGCCGGACTACCACGGCTGGGAGTCCACCACCGAGCACTACTTCGGGCAGTTCTCGCCGACGTACTTCGACAGCAGCGGCAAGTCGAACATCGCCAAGGACCCCGCCTTCGCGGCCGGGTTCACCCTCCAGAAGAAGCTGGTCGACGAACTCGGCGGCTTCAAGAAGCTGGAGACCTACCGCTCCAAGCTCGGTGACGAGTGGGGCCCCAAGCACCCCTTCCACACCGGCCAGGTGGCCATGCAGCTCGACGGCGAATGGCGGCTCGGCATGGCCGAGGAGGCCAAGCCCGACTTCGAGATCGGCGTCGCCCCGCTGCCCGTCCCCGACGACCAGGCCGACCAGTACGGCAAGGGCTACATCACCGGCACGATCGCGGGCATCGCGTCCACCAGCCACAAGCAGAACGCGGCCTGGGAACTGGTGAAGTACATGACCACGGACACGGACGCGGTGGTCGGCTTCGCCAACGGCATCCACAACGTGCCCTCGACGCTCGCGGCCCTCAAGTCGCCGAAGCTGACGTACGACCCGCGGTTCAAGACGTTCCTGGACATCGCCTCGAACCCGAACTCGACGACGACCCCGGCGTCCATCAACGGCGGCACCTACCTCGTGACGATCCAGCAGTTCGGATACGACTACGAGAGCGGCAAGTCCACGGATCTGAAGGCGGGCCTCGCGGCCACGGCCCGGCAGATCGACACGGACATCGCGCAGGCGAAGTAGCCGCCCGGACATGAGTACTGTCACGCTCGCCTCCAAGCGCCGCAGGTCGGCGCTGCGGACGCTCGCCTTCATGTCGCCGTGGCTGATCGGCTTCGCGGTCTTCTTCGCCTACCCGCTGATCTCCACCGTCTACTTCTCCTTCATGCACTACGACGGCTTCAAGCCGCCGACGTGGAGCGGGACGAAGAACTGGCGCTACGTCTTCGAGAACTACCCGCTGTTCTGGCCCGCGCTGCGCAACACCCTGTGGCTGGTGCTGGTCATGGTGACCCTGCGGGTGCTGTTCGGGCTCGGCGTCGGACTGCTGATCACGAAGATCAAGACGGGCACGGGTGTCTTCCGCACCCTCTTCTATCTGCCCTACCTCGCCCCGCCGGTGGCCGCCACCATGGCCTTCGCCTTCCTCCTCAACCCCGGCACGGGGCCGGTCAACTCGCTCCTGGAGAAGGCCGGCATCACGGCACCCGGCTGGTTCAACGACCCCGCCTGGTCCAAGCCCGCGCTGACCCTGCTGGCCCTGTGGGGCATCGGCGACCTGATGGTCATCTTCATGGCCGCGCTCCTTGACGTGCCCACGGAGCAGTACGAGGCCGCCGAGCTGGACGGCGCCTCGGCCTGGCAGCGCTTCCGGTACGTCACGCTGCCGAACATCTCGCCCATCGTGATGTTCGCCGTGGTCACCGGGGTCATCCAGACCATGCAGTACTACACGCAGCCGCTGATCGCCGGGAAGGTCGCCTCGGGCGTCATCCAGGGCGCCGGAACGCAGTTCGAGCCCGGCTATCCCGACAAGTCGACGCTCACCCTGCCCCAGCTCGTCTACAACCTCGGCTTCCAGCGCTTCGACTACGGCTCCGCCTGTGTGGTCGCGCTGGTGCTGTTCGCCCTGTCCATGGTGTTCACCGCGTTCCTGATGCGGCGCCGGGGCGGTCTCATCCAGGCAGGTGACTGACCGATGACCCAAGTACTCGACAAGCCCGTGGAGTTGGCGAAGGCCGTCTCCCCCGCCGAACGCACCGCTCGCCGCAGGGCCTTGCTGGAGTGGGTCGCGGTCCACTCCCTCGGCGTCGCGACCGCCCTGTTCTTCGTCCTGCCCTTCGTGTTCGTGTTCCTGACCTCGCTGATGAGCGACACCCAGGCACTCAGCCGGGACCTGATCCCGCACACCTGGGAATGGGGCAACTACAGGAAGGTCTTCGACACCCCGGGCTTCCTCACCTGGTGGAAGAACACCCTGCTGTACGCCGGATTCGGCACGGTCCTGACCGTCGTCTCGTCGATCCCCGTCGCCTACGCCCTCGCCAAGTTCCGCTTCCGGGGCCGGAATCTGTCCCTGATGCTGGTCATCTCGATGATGATGCTGCCGCCGCAGGTCGTGATCATCCCCATGTACCTGTTCTGGGCGAAGCAGCTGGACCTGTCCGGCACCCTGTGGCCGCTGATCATCCCCATGGCGTTCGGCGACGCGTTCTCCATCTTCCTGCTGCGCCAGTTCCTGATGACCATCCCGAACGAGTACCTGGACGCCGCCAAGGTCGACGGCTGCGGGGATCTGCGGACGCTGCTGAAGGTCGTCCTGCCGATGGCGAAGCCGGGGATCGCGGCCGTCGCGCTCTTCCAGTTCTTCTACGCCTGGAACGACTACTTCGGCCCGCAGATCTACGCGTCCGAGAACCCGGGCGCCTGGACGCTGAGTTACGGCCTGGAGTCGTTCAAGGGCGCGCACCACACCGACTGGAATCTCACCATGGCCGCGACCGTCCTGGTCATGGCCCCCGTGATCCTCGTGTTCTTCTTCGCGCAGAAGGCGTTCGTCGAAGGCGTCACGCTCACCGGAGTGAAGGGTTAACCATGAAACTCACCGTGGTCGGCGGAGGGTCGACCTACACCCCCGAACTCGTCGACGGCTTCGCCCGGCTCAGGGACACCCTGCCCGTCGAGGAACTCGTCCTCGTCGACCCGGCCGCCGAACGCCTGGAACTGGTGGGCGGTCTGGCCCGCCGGATCTTCGCCCGCCAGGGCCACCCGGGCCGGATCGTCACCACCTCCGACCTGGACGCGGGAGTGGAGGGCGCCGACGCCGTGCTCCTCCAGCTGCGCGTCGGCGGCCAGGCCGCCCGCGAGCAGGACGAGACCTGGCCGCTTGAGTGCGGCTGCGTCGGCCAGGAGACGACCGGCGCGGGCGGCCTCGCCAAGGCGCTGCGCACGGTTCCGGTGGTGCTGGACATCGCCGAACGCGTCCGCCGCACCAACCCGGACGCGTGGATCATCGACTTCACCAACCCGGTCGGCATCGTCACGCGCGCCCTGCTCCAGGCCGGCCACAGGACCGTCGGCCTGTGCAACGTGGCGATCGGCTTCCAGCGGAAGTTCGCCGGGCTGCTCGGGGTCTCCCCCACCGACGTCCATCTCGACCACGTGGGCCTCAACCACCTCACCTGGGAGACCGGTGTGCGTCTGGGCGGGCCCGAGGGCGAGAACGTCCTGCCCCGGCTGCTCGCCGAGCACGGAGACGCCGTCGCCGCGGACCTGCGGCTGCCCCGCTCCCTGGTCGAGCGCCTCGGCGTGGTCCCCTCGTACTACCTGCGCTACTTCTACGCCCACGACGAGGTGGTCGAGGAGCTGCGCACCAAGCCCTCCCGCGCCGCCGAAGTGGCGCAGATGGAACGGCAGTTGCTCACCATGTACGGCGATCCGGCGCTCGACCGCAAGCCGGAGCTGCTCGCGAAGCGGGGCGGCGCGTACTACTCGGAGGCGGCCGTCGACCTCGCCGCCGCGCTGCTCGGCGGGGGCGGCAGCCCCTACCAGGTGGTGAACACGTACAACCGGGGAACCCTGCCGTTCCTGCCGGACGACGCGGTGATCGAGGTGCAGGCCGCGGTGAACGCCAAGGGGCCCGCCCCGCTGCCGGTGCCGGCCGTGGACCCGCTCCAGGCGGGCCTCATGGCGAACGTGACCGCGTACGAGGATCTCGCCCTGGAGGCCGCCCTGCGCGGCGGGCGCGACCGGGTCTTCCGGGCCCTGCTCGCCCACCCCCTGGTCGGCCAGTACGCCCTGGCCGACACCCTGACCGACCAGCTGATCGCGCACAACCGGGAGCACCTCGCGTGGGCATGACGTCGACGGAAACCGGCGCCGGGACGGCCGCCGGGTCCTCTCCCGCGGACACCGCGTCCGATCCCGCGGGCCTCGTCCTGGCCATCGACGCCGGGAACAGCAAGACCGATGTCGCCGTCGTGGCCGCGGACGGCCGGGTGACCGGCACCGCGCGCGCGGGCGGGTTCCGGCCGCCTGCGGTGGGCGTCGAGACGGCGGTGGACGTCGTCGCCGACGCGGTGCGGCGGGCCTTCGCCGAGGCGGGCGTCACCTCGGTCGGCCATGTCTCCGCCTGCCTCGCCAACGCCGACCTCCCGGTGGAGGAGGAGCAGTTGGCGGCGGCGCTGCACGCGCGCGCCTGGGGCGCGGGGGTGGAGGTGCGCAACGACACCTTCGCGATCCTGCGGGCCGGGATCGCCGAGCCGCGCGGTGTCGCCGTGGTCTGCGGGGCCGGCATCAACTGCGTCGGCATGCGGCCCGACGGCGAGACCGCCCGCTTCCCCGCCATCGGCCGCATCTCCGGTGACTGGGGCGGCGGCTGGGGGCTGTCGGAGGAGGCCCTGTGGCACGCGGCCCGGGCCGAGGACGGCCGGGGCGGGGCGACCGACCTGGCCCGCACCCTGCCCGCGCACTTCGGCCTTGACTCCATGTACGCGCTCATCGAGGCACTGCACCTGGAGCGCATCCCGGGCGCGCGGCGGCACGAGCTGACCCCGGTCCTGTTCGCCACGGCGGAGGACGGCGACCCGGTGGCCCGGGCGATCGTCCACCGGCTCGCGGAGGAGGTGGTCGCGATGGCGACGGTGGCCCTGAACCGCCTCGGCCTGCTCGCCGAGGAGACCCCTGTCCTCCTCGGCGGCAGCATCCTGGCCGCCCGTCACCCCCTGCTCGACGACCGCGTCCACGAACTCCTGGCCGCCCGTGCGCCCAAGGCGGTCCCCCGGGTGGTCACCGCCCCGCCGGTCCTGGGCGCGGCACTCCTGGGCCTGGACCACGTACGGGCCGCGGGCGAGATCCACGCGCGCGTACGGGCGTTCTACGAAGGGGGCTGAGAGGCCCGCGGGACCGACGGCGCCGAGGGGGCGCCCGCGGCTCCCGGAGCGCCGTGACCTGGCACGCGGGGGCGGGAACCAATCGGATCCGGAACACGTGTTCATGAGAAGGGGGGTGGCGCGGGGGAAGCGTGCTGCGCCGTGATCCGAACAAGATCCAGGCAAGGCCTGTGCGGATGCCGGTACGGGCGGCGATACTTGCCGCCGTGCACGTACGCCGCCGGCCGCGCCTCCCGCGTCCGCGGTGGGCGTGACCGAGCGGAAGACCATGGGGGAGGTCGACAGTGACACACCCGCCGAAGGGCAGCGCGGCACCACCGGGGCGGGGCGCGCCGACGATGCCGGCCGTTCCGGCACAGTCCGGTTCCCCCCGTCCCCCGGACGGATCTCCTTCGCCCCAGGGCGGGTTCGGCGCCCCGCGGAGCGCTCCCCCCGCCGTGCCCGGCCCCGGCGCGGCCCCGCGGCGCACCGCGTGGGCGGAGGGCGTGGACCGGCTGCGCGCCGCGGCGACGACGGAACCGGGGCGGCTGCGGATCATCGGCGCCCTCCTCGCCCTGCTCGTCGTCGCGTTCGGCGCGGTCACCGCCTGGCAGATGACGGAACGTTCGGCCGCCGCCGACAACGTGCTGCACCGCAGCCAGCCGCTGAGCGCGAGCGCCGCCGACATCTACCGCTCGCTCGCCGACGCCAACACGGCCGCCTCCAGCGGCTTCCTGGCGGGTGGTCAGGAGACCCAGGAGACCCGCGAGCGCTACGAGCAGGACATCAGGACGGCCGCCGCGAAGCTGATCACCGCGGCCAACAGCTCCCAGGCGGGCTCGCCGTCGGCGAAGACCATCTCGCAGCTGAACGAACTGCTGCCCGAGTACAAGGGCCTGATCGAGCGGGCCCGTGCCAACAACCGCCAGGGCTACCCGCTGGGCGGCGCGTATCTGCGGTACGCGAACGACGTCATGCAGCGCCAGATGCTCCCCCGGGCCGAGCGGCTCTACCAGCGCGAGAACCAGCGGCTGAACGCCGACTACGCCGACGCCGAGCCCTACCCGTGGGCCGCGATCGCCCTCGGTCTCCTCGCGCTCGCCGCCCTGGCCTGGGCCCAGCGCCGCAACTACCGCCGTACGAACCGGGTGCTGAACCAGGGCATGGCCGCCGCGACCGCCGCGTCCCTGGTCGTGCTGCTGTGGCTCACCGTCGGGCACACCCTCGCCCGGTCCGGGCTCGACGAGTCCTACGACCACGGGGTCCGTTCCCTGAACGTGCTGCACGACGCCCAGATCGCGTCCCTGAAGGCACGGGGCAACGAGAACCTCACCCTGGTCAGCCGGGGCGCGGAGACCAAGGCACTGGCCGACCACAAGACCGTGGACCTGTACGACTACAACTTCGACCACGACATGAAGGCGCTCACGCAGCACCTCGCGGACGCGGCCGGCCTCGCGGACGACAGCGCGGGCAAGAAGCCCGTCCAGGGCGCGACCGCCAACATGGAAGTCTGGAAGCACCGTCACGCGGAGGCCCGCAGGGCCGACGACGACGGCAAGTACCAACTGGCACTCGACCGGGTCATCGGCTCCGCCGACAAGAAGCCCACACGGGTGTGCTTCGACGGCGTCGACTCGAACCTGAGGGACGCGCTCACGCACGAGCAGGACGAGTTCCAGCGGGCGGCGGGCGACGGTCTGGGAGCCATGACCGGCCTCCCGGTCGGCGCGGCGGTCCTCGGCGTGCTGGCCGCCGCGGGCGCGGTGCTCGGGATCGGCCGCAGGCTTTCGGAGTACCGGTGAGAGGGGGAACGGCGATGATCGCACGACGGCTGAGGACGAGTCTGAGGGGCTGGGGCGGCGTGGGCGCGATGGCGCTCGCCTGTGCGACGGCGCTGATCCTCGCGCTGATGCTGCCGGACTCCGCCCGCGGGGACGGCGACACGGGCACCGGCGGGCCGGGCCTGGCCCAGGGCACCCAGGCCAGGGCCGAGAAGTGCGTCGACCCGCAGAACCGGAGCCTCGCCCCGTCGGGCGCGGACGGGGCGACGATCGACGCCATCAAGAACCGCAAGGACAGGAGGCTGATCGTCGGCGTCGACCAGAACAGCTACCACTGGGGCTACCGCGACCCGAACAACCCGAAGGCCGGCGGGGACCTGGAGGGCTTCGACATCGACCTGGTCCACGCGATCGCCAAGAACATCCTGGGCGACGAGAACGCCGTCCAGTTCCGGGCCATACCCACCAGCCAGCGCATCCCCGCGGTCCAGCACGGCAAGGTCGACATGGTGGTGCGCACCATGACGATCAACTGTGACCGGCTCCGCGACGTCACGTTCTCCGCGCCCTACTTCCAGACCGGCCAGCAGGTGCTGGCCCCGGTGAACTCCGCCATCACGGGGTACGACAAGAGCCTGGCCGGCAAGAGGATCTGCTCGGCGGCCGGATCCATCGCGAACGAACGGCTGGCGGCGGACCGGGACGCGGGCAGGCTCGCCTCCTCCGCCGTGGTCCTGCCGCCCGTGCCCAACCAGCTGGACTGCCTGGTGCGCCTCCAGCTCGGCGAGGCCGACGCGGTGGTGACCGACGGCGCGCTGGCCGCGAGCCAGGCCGCCCAGGACCCCACGGTCGAGCTCAAGGGCGCCGCCTTCACCACCGAGTACTACGGCGTGGCGATGAAGCAGGGTGCCGACGACCTGGTCCGGCGGGTCAACCAGGTCCTGGCCGACTACCGCAAGGACGGCTGGCGGCAGTCGTACGACAAGTGGCTCGCCCCGACCCTCGGGCCCGGCTCTCCCTCGGAGAATCCACCCGTCGCCCAGTACGGGCAATCCGCCTGATACGACTGGAGAGTTGACCGGCCGCACACACCGAGCGCGCCGGGAACGCACGAGAACGAGAGGTGATCGATGGGCGTCACGGGACCCCCCGGGCCGGTGATGGACCGGGACGAGGCGGACCGTGCGCTGGCGCGCCTCGGCGCGGAGCACGAGGCCATCGAGACCTCGCTCCTCGCCCTCCAGGACCACGCGGGCCGAAGACTCCTGGAGGGCGCGGAACTGACCGGCTCGACCCAGGAGCGCTGGGCGTCGGCGGAGGCGTCGATCACCCTGCTGTGGGCGTACTTCGACGCCTACTCGGACGCGCTGCGCTCCGCGCGGGACATCCGCTCGCGCCGGCGCTGGTCGAGCCGTGAGGACCTGGTGGAGCTTACGGAGCTGCTGCGCGGTTCGGGCATCACGGTCGCCGGTTCCACCACGGCCACCGCGAACGCGCCGACCCTGGCCGGCACCGGCAAGCTCAGCGAACGGTTCTCGCTCGCGGCCCTGGTGGACCGGATGAACGAGCTGTACGCGGCCTCGCTCGACATGGTCGTCACCGCGGACGCCGTCTGGTCCGCGCTGCCCGCCCGGATAGATTTACTGGCCGCGGAGCTCCAGCGCACCCGCGCGCTCGCGCACTCCGTGGGCGTGCGCCCCGGCGAGCACCCCTCGGGCGACGACCTGGAGCGGATCACCAGGACCCTGACCGCCCTGCGGGAGCGGGTGATCTCCGACCCGCTCGCCTTCTGGGTTCCCGCGCAGGGGAGTTCGGCCCCGGGCGGCGGGCGCCCGGACACCACGGCGTACGACCGTGAGGCGCGCGCCCTGGAGGAGGTGCGCCGGGAGATCGACGCGGTCCTGACCGTGCGCCAGGACGCCGAGGCGCGGCTGGTGAAGCTGCGGGACGTGCTCAGCCGTGCCGACCGCACCCTCGCCGAGGCGCGCAGTGCCCGCGGCGAGGTCCTCGCCAAGATCGCCGCGTCCGAGGTGCCGGCGGTCAGCGGTCCGCCGACGGCGCTCCAGGAGCAGCTCGCGACGGCCGCGGAGTACCGCAGGCACGCGCAGTGGCACCGCCTCTCACCGCTGCTGGAGGCGTTGGAGGAGAAGGCGGAGGACGAACTGCTGCGTGCGCGCGAGTCGTTGACGGCGGTCACCCAGCCGCTTGCGGTCCGCGCCGAGCTGCGCGGCCGACTCGACGCGTACAAGGCGAAGGTCGCCCGGCACGGCTTCGCCGAGGACCCGTTCCTGGTGGAGCGCTACGACGCGGCCCGGCGCATGCTGTGGAGCGCTCCCTGCGATCTGCGGGTGGCGGAGGAGGCCGTGCTGCGCTATCAGCGGGCGGCGGCCGAGCTGCTGAGCCCGCCGGTGCCGGAGCAGGGCGGACCTCATGACCGTGCGGACCGGAGGGGGCCCGACGCGTGAGCGGTGAAGGGATGCGGTGTGAGCGAGCAGCCGGTGAGTGAGCGGAAGTGCGGCCGGCCCGGCTGCGACGGGTCCTACGAGGACGTGGGCGGCGGCGAACTGTACTGCGACACCTGCGGCCTCGCCCCGGCCGAACAGCCGATCGGGTCCGCCCGGTCCACGAACACGCCCACGCCGGGCGCGGGCGAGCCGCCGGCGGGCGGGCCGAAGTGCGGCCGGCCCGGCTGCGACGGGTCCTACGAGGACGTGGGCGGCGGCGAACTGTACTGCGACACCTGCGGCCTCGCCCCGGCCGAACAGCCGGCCGGGTCCGCCCGGTCCACGAACACGCCCACGCCGGGCGCGGGCGAGCCGCCGGCGGGCGGGCCGAAGTGCGGCCGGCCCGGCTGCGACGGGTCCTACGAGGACGTGGGCGGCGGCGAACTGTACTGCGACACCTGCGGCCTCGCCCCGGCCGAACAGCCGGCCGGGTCCGCCCGGTCCACGAACACGCCCACGCCGGGCGCCGCGTCGTCCGGCTCCTCCGCGCGCGGTGCGGTCGGCCCGGACAGCGGCAGCGTGCGCGGCGGTTCACCCGCCAGTTCGCGCACGTCCTCGCGTACGTCCTCGCGCTCCTCGCAGTCGCGGCGTTCGGTCTCCGGCAGGCTGTCGCGGTCGTTGTCGGGCCGGTCGACGGGCCGGTCGGTGTCGGTGCGCAGCTCCGGTTCGACGGCGTCCTCCTCCGGGCGGGGCCGGCTGGGCGCCGGGCTCGTCGAGGTCCCGGGCGTGCCGCGGCCCGACCCGCGCGGGATGGTCCTGGAGAACCCGGAGGTGCCCGAGCGCAAGCGGTTCTGCTCGCGCTCCGACTGCGGTGCCCCGGTGGGGCGTTCGCGCGGCGAGAGTCCCGGCCGCACCGAGGGTTTCTGCACGAAGTGCGGCCACCCGTACTCCTTCGTGCCGAAGCTGCGCACGGGTGACATCGTGCACGGCCAGTACGAGGTGATGGGCTGTCTGGCGCACGGCGGGCTCGGCTGGGTGTACCTCGCCGTGGACCGCGCGGTGTCCGACCGCTGGGTCGTCCTGAAGGGCCTGCTCGACACCGGCGACCAGGACGCGATGGCGGCGGCGATCTCCGAGCGGCGCTTCCTCGCGGAGATCGAGCACGCCAACATCGTGCGGATCTACAACTTCGTCGAGCACCTGGACCAGCGGACGGGTTCGCTGGACGGGTACATCGTCATGGAGTACGTGGGCGGCAAGTCGCTCAAGGAGCTCGCCAACGACCGCCGCACGGCGGACGGCAAACGCGACCCGCTGCCGGTGGAGCAGGCCTGCGCGTACGGCATCGAGGCCCTGGAGGCGCTCGGCCATCTGCACAGCCGCAATCTGCTGT
Organism: Streptomyces sp. f51; assembly: GCF_037940415.1. NCBI lineage: Bacteria > Bacillati > Actinomycetota > Actinomycetes > Kitasatosporales > Streptomycetaceae > Streptomyces > Streptomyces sp. f51. The sequence goes on from NZ_CP149798.1 coordinate 2,485,128, forward strand.
ACTGCGACTTCAAGGTCGACAACGCCATCCAGACCGAGGACCAGCTCAAGCTGATCGACATGGGCGCCGTGCGCAGGATGGACGACGACGAGTCGGCCATCTACGGCACGGTCGGCTACCAGGCGCCCGAGGTGGCCGAGGTGGGCCCCTCGGTCGCCTCCGACCTGTACACCGTCGCCCGCACGCTCGCCGTCCTCTCCTTCGACTTCCAGGGCTACACGAACGTCTTCGTGGACTCCCTGCCCGACCCGGACAACATCGAGGTCTTCCGCCAGTACGAGTCGTTCTACCGGCTCCTCGTACGGGCCACCGACCCCGACCCTGCCCGCAGGTTCGCCTCGGCCCAGGAGATGTCCGAGCAGCTGACCGGCGTGCTGCGCGAGGTGGTCTCGCTCCAGACGGGGCGGGCTCGGCCGGCGCTGTCGACCCTGTTCGGGCCCGAGACCAAGGTCACCGACACCGAGCTGTTCGGCAGGGCCGCCGAGGACGTGTCGAAGCTGGGGGCCCGCGCGGTCCCCGTACGGGCGAGGAAGGGCGTGCTCGCGCCGCCCGTGGGGGTGAACGGGGCCGGACCGCTGCCGCCCGGCCCGCCGGCCTCCGCCGCCCTGGTCAGACCCGTCCAGGCGGCTTCCACCGCGCTCGCCCTGCCCGTGCCGCGGGTGGACCCGGGCGACCCGAACGCCGGTTTCCTCGCGGGGCTCATCGCGTCCGCCCCCGCGGAGCTGATCGCCGCGCTGCGGGCGGCCCCCGCCCCTTCGCCCGAGCTGCGGCTGCGGGAGCTGCGGGCGCTGCTGGAGATGGGCGGGACGAGCGCCGCCGGGTCGGCCGTCGACGCGCTGGAGGCGGATCACCCGGACGACTGGCGTGTGGTCTGGTACCGCGGCGTCACGGCGCTGGCGGCCGGGGAGAACGAGATCGCGGCGCTGTCCTTCGACGCGGTCTACGACGCCTTCCCGGGCGAGCCCGCGCCGAAGCTGGCCCTCGGCGTGTGCGCGGAGGTGCTGGGCCAGCTGGACAACGCCGCCGAGTACTACCGGCTGGTGTGGACGACCGACCCCAGCTATGTGAGCGCGGCGTTCGGGCTGGCCAGGGTGCAGCTCGCGGCGGGGGACCGCCGTGGCGCCGTACGCACGCTGGAGTCCGTGCCCGAGTCGTCGATCCACTACACGGCGGCCCGCGTCGCCGCCGTACGGGCGCGGCTGCGGCAGCGGCCGGTCACCGAGACGGCGGCACCGTTCCTGGACGAGCTGACGGCGGCCGCCGGGCAGGTGGAGGCCCTCGACGGATTCGGTCTGGACGCGGTGCGGCGCGAGCAGTTGTCGACGGAGGTCCTCGGCTGCGCGCTGGACTGGGTACTCTCCGGTAGCCAGGGTTCCGCTCCGGCCTCCGGAGTGGGAACCGCGCTGCTCGGCAGCGAGTTGGACGAGCGTGGCCTGCGTTTCGGCCTCGAACGTTCGTACCGGACGCTGGCCCGGCTCGCGCGGGGCGGCGAGGAGAGGATCGACCTGGTGGAACGCGCAAACCGTTACCGCCCCCGGACGTGGGTGTGATTGATGTCCCAGATGCCCCAGCCGACGGCCCTTTCGCGGTGCCCCAGTTGCGAGGAGCCGCTGGAGGCGGCCGACCGTTTCTGCGGTGCGTGCGGCTATGACCTCTCGACGGTGCCCGCACCGCCGCAGGACCACCTGACGATCGCCCTGAACGGCGCCGCGTCCGGTCTCCCGCCGGCCGCCGCGTCCGTCGACTGGCCGCTCGCGGAGCAGCCAGGCAGCACGGACATGCCCCCGCCGGTGCACCGTGCCGCCGACATCCGGGGCACCGATTCGGGTGGTTCCGAACTGCCGCACCCCGAGCACCCCGAGCACACGGAGCGGTCCGAGCCCGCGGAGCACCCGGAGCACACGCAGGGCGATCCGGCCGGCATCCGGCCGCCCGCCCCGAGGCGGCCCTCGGGGCAGCCCACGGGTGTGCGGTTCGACAGGCCGTCGGAGCCCGACGAGTACCCGCTCGCGCCCCCGGCCGGCGGACCGGGCCGCGAGGTCCCAGCGGATCCTCGGACCGGAGACCTCCCGGCTCCCCCCGCGGGAGCCAAGCTGTGCGTGGCCTGCCGTGCGGGCCAGGTGGACACCGACGGCTACTGCGAGAACTGCGGACACGCGCAGCCACGGGAACGGGACCACATGGAGCAGGAGTTGGGCGCCGTCGCCGCGGTCAGTGACCGGGGGCTGCGCCACCACCGCAACGAGGACGCGTTCGCGGTCTCCTCGACCGCGCTGCCCGACGGCTCCCCCGCGGTCCTGGCCATCGTCTGCGACGGGGTCTCCTCCGCGACCCGCCCCGACGAGGCGTCGTTCGCCGCCTCCCACGCGGCGAACGAGGCGCTCCTCGCGGCGCTCCCGCTGGGCACCCATCCGCAGGCGGCCATGCACGAGGCGATCGTCGCTGCCTCGGAGGCCGTCAACGCGCTGGCGGGCCCGGACACCGCGCAGGGCGAGCACGCGCCGCACGTGAACGCGCCCGCCTGCACCATCGTCGGCGCCCTCGTGACGTCCACGCTGCTGATCGTCGGCTGGGTCGGCGACAGCCGTGTCTACTGGGTCCCCGCCGACCGCACCTCGCTGCCGGCCCGGCTCACCGAGGACGACTCGTGGGCCGCGCAGATGGTGGCCGCCGGTCTGATGAACGAGGCGGAGGCGTACGCGGACGAGCGGGCCCACGCGATCACCGGCTGGCTCGGCGCCGACGCCTACGAACTGGAGCCGCACACCGTCTCGTTCAAGCCGGACCGGCCGGGTGTGGTCGTGGTGTGCACCGACGGGCTGTGGAACTACGCGGAGACGGCGGAGGAGATGGCCGAGATCGTCCCCCTCGACGCCGCCGAGAGGCCGTTGCACGCGGCCCGGGTCCTGGTCGGTCACGCCCTGGACGGCGGGGGCCACGACAACGTAACAGTGGCCGTCATGCCGTTCCCCGCGCCCTCGCAGGGGGCAGGATCGGCCTGAGGCCGCGAACGAACGGGGGCGGCCGCGGACCGGAGGGGACCGGTCCGCATCCAGTCAGCACCTCCGCCGGGGGCGGAGGCCCGAGGGGGACACAGAAGGCATGGCCAATTTCTCGAAGTCGAACGTGCCGCAGTTCTCGGTCGACGTGTACCAGAACGAGTATCTGCCGGAGGGCGGCCGCGAGGTCAACGCGATCGTCACGGTGAGCGCGACCGGCGGCGGCACCGTCGGCAGCGCGGTCGCCGCGCCGCATCTGTACACGGCGGGCCAGGCACCGGACGCCGCCGTGGCGATCATGGTCGACTGCTCGGGGTCGATGGACTACCCGCCGGCCAAGATGCGCAACGCCCGCGACGCCACGGCCGCCGCGATCGACACCGTGCGCGACGGGGTCCACTTCGCGGTGATCGGCGGCACGCACGTCGCCAAGGAGGTCTATCCGGGCAACGGACGGCTCGCCGTGGCGGACGCGGCCACCCGCGACCAGGCCAAGCAGGCGCTGCGCAAGCTCAGCGCGGGCGGGGGTACGGCGATCGGCACCTGGCTGCGGCTCGCCGACCGGCTGCTGGCCTCGGCGGACGTGTCGATCCGGCACGGGATCGTGCTCACCGACGGCCGCAACGAACACGAGTCGCCCGAGGATCTGCGCGCCGCGCTGGACTCCTGCGCCGGACGCTTCACCTGTGACGCGCGCGGGGTGGGCACCGACTGGGAGGTCAAGGAGGTCACCGGGATCGCCTCGGCGCTGCTCGGCACCGCGGACATCGTCGCCGACCCCGCCGCCCTGTCCGCCGACTTCACGCACATGATGGAGACGGCCATGGGCAAGGAGGTCGCCGACGTGGCCCTGCGGGTGTGGACGCCGGTCGGCACCGAGATCAAGTTCGTCAAGCAAGTGGCGCCCACCGTCGAGGAGTTGACGGACCGTCGCACGGTGGCGGGACCTCGCGCCGGCGACTACCCGACGGGGTCCTGGGGCGACGAGTCCCGCGACTACCACGTGTGCGTCCAGGTCCCGACGGCCTCGATCGGGCAGGAGATGCTCGCCGCCCGGGTATCGCTGGTGATCCCGCACGGTGACGGCTCCGTGCAGAACCTCGGCGCGCAGGGGCTCGTACGGGCCGTGTGGACCGACGACATGGCCGCCTCGACGACCATCAACCCGCAGGTCGCGCACTACACGGGCCAGGCCGAACTGGCACAAGTCATCCAACAAGGTCTCGACCTTCGCAAAGCGGGAGATGTCGACGGAGCAACGGCCAAGCTGGGACGGGCCGTTCAACTCGCCGGAGCCTCCGGAAACGCCGATACCGCGAAACTCCTGGCGAAGGTGGTGGACGTGGTCGACGTCGCGGCAGGTACTGTGCGATTGAAAGCACGTGTCGCGGAGGCCGACGAGATGACCCTCGAGACACGGTCCACAAAGACTGTTCGTGTAAAGAAGTAGCGGGAAGCAGCGAGCCCGGTCCCGTTGGGATCCGGAGAAACCCGGTCATGACGACCGGAAAAGGAAGGGGGAAGCACCGACATGCCGACATGCCCGAACGGACACCAGTCGGGTTCCGACGATTGGTGCGAGGTCTGCGGCCACCGCATGGCCGGTGCCGTGCCCCCGCTCCCCCCACCGCCGCCGCCCGGCGCCGGCTACTACCCGGCGCCCGGTTCGCCGCCGCCCGCGCCCGGCTCCCGGTCCGGCGTCCCGGACCCCAACGCCGAACTCTGCCCGCAGTGCCGTACGCCCCGTGAGGGCGCCGCGCCGTTCTGCGAGGAGTGCCGGTGGAACTTCCTGACCAACACCGCGACGTCGTACACACCGGCGGCACCGCGCCCTTCGGCGGGCGCTCCCGGCGGTCCGGGCGGTCACGGCGGCGGCCTGGGCGGCCCTGGCGGGCAGTCTCCGTACGGCGGCCCCGGCGGTCCGGGTGAGCAGTCACCGTACGGCGGCCCCGGTGAGCAGTCTCCGTACGGCGGCCCCGGCGGCCAGAATCCCCCGCCCCGGTTCCCGCAGGCCGGCACGGGCCAGCCCGGCGGTCCGGGTGCCGGTGGCCCCGGTCACGACCCGTTCGAGTACCAGAGCTCGCGGCCCTCGCAGATGAACCGGCCCGCCGAACCGATCCCGCCGGGCCCGGGGGGATCGCCCTACGGGGGTCCCCAGGGCTTCGGCGGCGAGCCGTCACGGCAGCCGGCGCCGCCCGCGTCCGGTGGCCCCGGCGCGCCGCGGCAGGCCTACACCCAGCAGCCCTCTCCGCCGCCCTTCTCCCAGGGCGGAGCCCCGCAGCAGGGCGGCCCCGGGTCCGGCGGCCCCGGCTTCGGCGGCGGTGACGACGACTGGGTGATCACCCCGCCGTCGTCCGGCGCGCCCGGCGGTCAGGGTGGCCAGGGCGGTCAGGGTGCTCCCGGCGGCCCCGGGCAGGGCGGCTACGGCTACCCGCAGCCCGGCGCCACCCAGGCACCGCCCGGCCCCGGCTACCAGCAGCAGCCGCCTCAGCAGCAGTCGCTGTCCTGGAGCGCGACCATCGCTCCGGACCGTGAGTACTTCATGGCGATGATGCAGCGCTCCGGGCCCGAGGCCGCGGGCCTGAACCTGCCCGCGTACTCGCCGGAGCTCCAGCGCCCGCTCCTCGGCAACCAGATCACGATCGGCCGCCGCCGGCACTCCACCGGCGAGTCCCCGGACATCGACCTGTCGGTTCCGCCGGAGGACCCGGGCGTCTCGCACCAGCACGCGGTCCTGGTCCAGCAGCCGGACAGCACCTGGGCGGTCGTCGACCAGAACTCGACGAACGGCACCACGGTCAACGGCGGCGAGGAGCCCATCCAGCCGTTCGTGCCGGTCCCGCTCCAGGACGGCGACCGGGTGCACGTGGGCGCCTGGACGACCATCACGATCCGACGGGGCTGAGCACGCTCCTGCCGGGCCCGTCACCGCGGCCCGGCGGGCGCTGCCACGCCGCGCCTCTGTCCCGCCGCCGCCCCGCCGTGGCCCGGCTCAGGGCAGCGGCCAGGTGTACGGCCCCTCGGGGTCGTCCAGCCAGGCCCTGACGCCCTCCTCGCCGACCGTGATCCCGTACCGCTCGCGCTGCGGCTGCCCCTCGCGCTCCCACAGCGCGTAGGCGTCCCGCGGATCCAGCCGGCCCGCCGTCAGGGCGAGCAGGAAGCGGAACAGATCATGGGCGCGGGCCCGGCGCGGCACCCCGCCGGTCCGGGCCGGCTCCGGCTCCGGTCCGGACCGGGTGGCACCGCGCAGCGGCACGAAGAAGGCGGACGTGTGCAGGAAGCGTCCCTCGGCACGGCCGGGGGCCTCGACCTCCAGCGCGATCAGACCGGTGGCCAGCGGCGCCAGGACACGCGCTCCGGGGCCGCACTGGGCCAGCCAGGGGCGCGGGATCGTGGTCAGCGTGCAGGTGGCGATGATCCGGTCGAAGGGGGCGCGCTCGGGGACCCCGCGCGCTCCGTCGCCGGTGACGACGGTGGGGTGGTGTCCGGCCAGCGCCAGATGGTGCCGCGCCGACTCCGTGATCTCGACGTCCAGGTCGACCGTGGTCACCAGCTCGTCGCCCAGGCGGTACGCCAGCAGGGCCGCGTTGTAGCCGGTCCCCGCGCCGATCTCCAGGACGGCGTCCCCGTCCCGCACCTCCAGCTCGGCGAGCATCTTCGCCATCAGCGACGGCTGGCTGCTGGAGGAGACCAGTTCCCCGTCCCGCACCCGGGTCGCCAGCGGGGCGTCGGCGTACGCGCCGCGCAGCCAGCGGTCCCGGATCCGCGGGTCCGGGTCCTCGCCCCACAGCCGTTCGTAGCCGCCGGTGACGCCGATGTAGTAGTACGGCACGAAGAGGTGCCGCGGAACGGCCTCGAAGGCCTCCCGCCAGACGGGATCGCCCTCCCAGGCCCCGCTCCGTTCGATCTCGCGCACGAGGGCAGCCCGCGCCGGTTCGGCGGGGTCCCCGGGGCCGGTTTCGAGAGCGTGCGCGCCCATACCTCCACTGTGCTGCCGAACCCGCTCCGGGGCGAGCGCCGGACCGGCCGGCCCGGAGCCGCTCCGTCCGCTCCCGGTGTGCCCGCCGGTGCGCCTGCCGGTGCGCCGCTCGCGGGCCTGGCACGGGCCCCGCGTGCGTGGACCTAAGCCTTGAGTCCTCGGCCGCCCCGTCTGAGAACATGGGGGCGTGAAAGAGATTCGGCGCGGCACGCTTCAGGAGCAGACCTTCTACGAGCAGGTCGGCGGCGAGGAGACCTTCCGGCGCCTCGTGCACCGTTTCTACGAGGGTGTCGCCGGGGACCCGCTGCTGAAGCCCATGTACCCCGAGGAGGACCTGGGCCCGGCCGAGGAGCGCCTCACGCTGTTCCTGATCCAGTACTGGGGCGGCCCGACGACGTACAGCGAGAACCGCGGCCACCCCCGGCTGCGGATGCGGCACGCCCCGTTCAAGGTCGACCAGGCGGCGCACGACGCCTGGCTGAAGCACATGCGGGTGGCCGTCGACGAGCTCGGGCTCTCCGAGGAGCACGAGCACACGCTGTGGAACTACCTGACGTACGCGGCCGCCTCGATGGTGAACACGGCCGGCTGACCACCGCCTCCGGTGACCGGCCGCGCACGCCGGTCACCCGCGTGGGGTCAGTGGACGGTGACGCCCAGCGCCCCGAGTCCCGACCGGCGGACGGCGATCGACCCGAAGGGCGTCCGCAGCCGCAGCCAGGCCCCCGAGGAGTACAGCGCCAACGGACCGCCGTCCGGGCCCGCGTCGCCCGACGGGCGCTCGTCCGAGGACACCTGGCCCCCGGCGGAAAGGGCCGCGGGCGGCACGGGCCGCAGGAATCCCAGGGACTGCGCCGCGTGCGCGGCCCGCACGGGAAGTCCGGTGTCACCGACCGTCCGGGACCATATCTCCCGCCCCACCCGGTCGAGTTCGGCACGGGTGCGCAGTTCGGGCGCCAACTCCGCGGCGCGCGAACGGAATTCGGCCACCACGGCGGCGACCTCGGCCCGTACGGCGTCGGGGGCGGGCAGCCCCGGCTCCGGCCGCCAGCCGCCGCGGGGCGGCAGCACACCGGCCCACGGGGGTCCGGTGACGGCGGGCGGGACGGTGGCGGTGGCCGCCGACTCCTCGACGGACTCCAGCAGTTCACCCGCGGAGACGGTCACGTCGAGCGTGACGTCGAGCCCGTTCTCGTACGGCTTGGCGAGCCGTGCCGTACGGATCGCGAGGACCTCGAACGACGGCGGCCGGCCGAAGACCGCGAGCGTGGTGCCGTGCGCCTTGAGGCGCACGGCGGCCGCGCGGTCGTAGTGGACGAGCCGGGAGAGGAAGGCGGCCAGATCGGCCGCCTCCCCCGCGTCGGCGAGGTACAGGACGGTCATGCCGCGACGGCCTCGTCATCGTCGTCGCGGTACGACTCCAGGAAGTCGCGTTCCTCGGCCGTGATCCGGCGAGGGCGCTGGCGCTCGAAGTCGAACGGCACGATCACCGTCGACGCGGTGACGTAGACCTGGTCGGGGTCCTTGACCTCGTACGTGATCGTGAAGGACGCCGCACGGATCTGCGTCACCCAGAGCTCGATGTCCACCGGCGCGTGCCGGTGGACCAGCTGACGCTTGTAGTCGATCTCATGGCGCGCCACCACGGACCCCTGCTTGAAGTCCTTCTCCGGGCGGAACAGGAAGTCGATACGGGCTTCCTCCAGGTAGCGGAGGAACACCACGTTGTTGACGTGGCCGTACGCGTCCATGTCCGCCCAGCGCAGCGGGCAGCGGTAGATGTGCCGCAAGATCGATCAGCCCCGGGTCAGCTTCTTGTAGGTGGCGCGGTGCGGACGCGCGGCGTCGGCGCCGAGCCGCTCGATCTTGTTCTTCTCGTACGACTCGAAGTTGCCCTCGAACCAGAACCACTTGGAGTCGCCCTCGTACGCGAGGATGTGGGTCGCGACCCGGTCCAGGAACCAGCGGTCGTGGGAGACGACCACGGCCGCACCCGGGAACTCCAGCAGCGCGTTCTCGAGCGAGGACAGCGTCTCGACGTCGAGGTCGTTGGTGGGCTCGTCGAGGAGCAGCAGGTTGCCGCCCTGCTTGAGGGTCAGCGCGAGGTTCAGGCGGTTGCGCTCACCACCGGAGAGGACACCGGCCGGCTTCTGCTGGTCCGGGCCCTTGAAGCCGAACGCGGAGACGTAGGCGCGGGAGGGCATCTCGACCTGGCCGACGTTGATGTAGTCGAGCTCGTCCGAGACGACGGCCCACAGCGTCTTCTTCGGGTCGATGTTCTCGCGGCTCTGGTCGACGTACGAGATCTTGACGGTCTCGCCGACCTTGATCGTGCCGGAGTCCGGGGTCTCCAGACCCTGGATCATCTTGAAGAGCGTGGTCTTGCCGGCGCCGTTCGGGCCGATGACACCGACGATGCCGTTGCGCGGCAGGGTGAAGCTGAGGTCGTCGATGAGGACCTTGTCGCCGAAGGCCTTGGAGAGGTTGTTGACCTCGACGACGATGGAGCCCAGGCGCGGGCCCGGCGGGATCTGGATCTCCTCGAAGTCCAGCTTCCGCATCTTGTCGGCCTCGGCCGCCATCTCCTCGTAGCGGGACAGACGCGCCTTGGACTTGGCCTGACGCCCCTTGGCGTTGGACCGCACCCACTCCAGCTCTTCCTTGAGCCGCTTGGCGCGCTTGGCGTCCTTCTGGCCCTCGACCTTCAGGCGGGAGGCCTTGTTGTCGAGGTACGTGGAGTAGTTGCCCTCGTACGGGATGGCGCGGCCGCGGTCCAGCTCCAGGATCCACTGGGCGACGTTGTCGAGGAAGTACCGGTCGTGGGTGACGGCGACGACGGTGCCGGCGTACTTCGCGAGGTGCTGCTCCAGCCACTGCACGGACTCGGCGTCCAGGTGGTTGGTGGGCTCGTCGAGAAGCAGCAGGTCGGGGGCTTCGAGGAGCAGCTTGCACAGCGCGACGCGGCGGCGCTCACCACCGGAGAGGTTGGTGACGGGCCAGTCGCCGGGCGGGCAGCCCAGGGCGTCCATGGCCTGCTCCAGCTGGGTGTCCAGGTCCCACGCGTTGGCGTGGTCCAGGTCGTCCTGGAGCTTGCCCATCTCCTCCATGAGGGCGTCCGAGTAGTCGGTCGCCATCAGCTCGGCGACCTCGTTGAAGCGGTTCAGCTTGCCCATGATCTCGGCGGCGCCGTCCTGGACGTTCTGGAGAACCGTCTTGGACTCGTCGAGCGGGGGCTCCTGGAGGAGCATGCCGACGCTGTAGCCCGGCGACAGGAACGCGTCGCCGTTGGAGGGCTGCTCGAGGCCCGCCATGATCTTGAGAACGGTGGACTTACCGGCACCGTTGGGACCGACCACACCGATCTTGGCGCCAGGCAGGAAGCTCAAGGTGACGTCGTCGAGGATCACCTTGTCGCCGTGCGCCTTGCGCGTCTTGCGCATGGTGTAAATGAACTCAGCCAAGAGAAACCGTCCGGACGCTTGAAATCGGCAGTGGGCAGATACACCCCATCTTGCCTGACGGCTACCCCTCGGGGGAAACCCGTTCGGCCGGGGGGCTGTGACCTGCGGTTCTACTACCGGCCCCCGTAGCTCACTTGTCACTGTCGGTCGCCATCGGTCTGCCTCGGCGACCCTCGGACGGCCCAGAGACGGCCCAGCCGTGGCGCGCTCGACCGCCGGCGACACCTCGACCCGCCCCGCCTGAACCGCAGCCGACGCCAGTCAGCCACGACGGCGGGACGCCGACCGACCACGCACGCGTGGCCTCGCCGCACCCCCACGGACCTCAGCCACGCCATCGGTGCCGTCGACCAGAGCAAGCAGTGACGGCCGGCCCGTGAGGACAGGGCTCTCGACGTGTTGCGGCCAAGGGGCTCGCATACCTTCACGTCATGGACTTCAACATCACCGCGGGAGAGGAAGCCGTCGTGTTCCACATGGCGAGCCTCGTCCACGATGGCCTCTCCCCCACGGATGACGACTTGGCGAAGGAGCTGGGTGACGAAATTCGCCCAGTGCTGCAATCGCTCCTGGGCAAGGGTTGGCTTGTGATTGACGAGAATCGTGAGCTCGGCTTGTCCACGATCGCGCGCCATGTCGTGGCCAACCGCAGGGATGCCGAGGGGCCGCAGGCGTCCCAATAGATATGAGCTGTCCAAACCGCAGCGCCATCAGCTTGGGAAGCTGCGGTCATTCGGGGCTGATCCGGGCGCTGACCTGGGTATACGACCTGGCCGTGGTCTCGTCGGGCTCCACTGCTCTCACCGTGATTCCCCGCTGCCCCGCTCGATCTGGGACGCTGGACGAGCGGCACCTGTGGAGGAACCCGAGCACCTGACGAGGCTACGGCTGACCGCAAGATACGGGACTTGGCTCTGTCGAGGATCTTGTGAATTGCATCCTGAGCAGGATCATTGTTGTCCGGTACTACGCAGGGCCACCGCGATGTGGCTGTAGCTGGGTATGGAAACTCCGTTGGCCTGCTCGTAACGGACTGCCTGTGCGAGCCCGAGTTTCTCCCCAGTGGACAGGGTCCGGTTCCCTGTCCACAAAAGCACCTTCAGTTGCTCGTTCTGGATGGCGAGAAGCGGTTCGACAGGCTCCAACGGCAGGCCGGTACGGACGCACCAATCGGCCACTGCGGTCCAGTAGTCGGTCAGGGTGCTCCAGCAGACTGCACTGCGGGGACCTAGCAGGGCGTACACCTCGTCGGGCGACCAGAGCGTGTCGAGGCCGTGCGACACAAGGTTCTGGATGTTCTCCAGCAGTGAGGTGACGAACTCGTAGTTCGCCTCGTCCCCGAGCAGTTCCTCCACGATCGCCAGAACCTCGGTGACCGCGTCGGAGTTGCGCTGGGCGACTCGATAGGCGACCTCTCGACAGACGTCCTGGTCGTTGCCGTCATCTGTCGATCCGGGCCTGATCCCTGCAACGTCAAGCAGTCGCCGAGATCGCTCGGCCGGCCGTCGGCGCCATGGAAATCGCATCGTGTCTTCTCTTCTTCCGCGGACTCCTCCAAAGACCGTGCGGCCCTGGCGGCCGCTCATCATGACAGGGCGCCCAACCAGGGCCGGGCCGTGACCTGGCGGTTCACCGCGCTCGCTTCTGGCCGATCCGTCACCGGCTGTCGCGAACGGGCGCCGCGGGGCGACAGCGCACGGCCCGCGACGGCCGGGACCGCCGTCGGGCCCGCCGGCCTCGCCCTCCCGCACGGAGGGACGCTCGCCTCCCGCTCCGGACGCTCGCCCTTCCGCTCAGGGGGCACCCGCCCCTCCGCTCGGGGGACGCTCGCCTCCCACTCGGCGGACGAGGCCGACGGACCTCGTCACCGGCCGGACAGCGGCATCACGTCATCCGGCCGGAAAGCCGCATCACTTCTTCCGGCCGTCCACGATGACCGGCGTGCCGTTGGAGTCCGTGCCGCACGGCACCGCGTACACCGGGTTGGCCTTCGCGGCCTCCTTGTACGCCTCGATGCACTGGTTGTACAGCACCCGGTCGCTCAGTGACGCCTCGATGATCTTGTTGGCGCGGGCGATGCCCTCCGCCTCGATCCGCTTGCGCTCCGCCTCCGCCTTGGCCGTGCGCGACGCCTCGGTCGCCCGCTCGGTGGCCTGCTCCTGCTGGATCTTCTTGTCGATCTGGTCCTGCAACTTCGCCGAGGGCTTCACATTGCGCAGGTTGACGGAGGTGACGTCGATCCCGCGAGGCGCCAGTCGTTCCTTGACGCGGTCGGCGATCTCCGAGCTGATCTGTTCGCGGGCGGACGCGTAGCCCTCCTCGCTGGTGTGCTTCGCGAAGACGTCGCGGATGATCTCGCGGCTGTCCGGCAGCACCAGCCGCCCCTCGACGGCCTCCTCGCTGCCCGCCAGCCGGTACAGCTCGACCGCCTTGGCCGGCACCACGGCCCACTTGACGGTGACGTCCGCGTAGAGCACCCCGCCCTGCGAGGAGCGGACCTCCACCACGTCCTTGTCGATGAGGTCGAGATCCACCGGGCGGGTGGAGAAGGACGTGACGTCGGTGAACGGCGACTTGAAGTGGATGCCCGAGACCATCGGCGTACCGATCCTGCCGAAGGTCACCGGCACGCCGACCTCGGAGGCGCTCACGACATGGACACAGGCGAAGGCGCCCGCGAGCAGACCCGCGACGGCACCGAGCGCCGCCCAGAGTCTCCAGCGGCCCGCATCATCGCGGCCCCGGCCGACGAGAAACAGCACTACCGCCACTATGAGCAGCGCGACGCACAGCACGAACACAGAGATCCCCCTCCGGAAACGATTCCGCGCCTCCAGGGGCGCGACCCCGGCGCATCGTAGCGACCCCGGGACCGACCCGTACGCGCCCGAACCGAGCGGGAACCGGGGAGATCACCCGACCTTGACGAGCGGGGTAACGGGGCGCCAACGCGCGCTGTACGCAAGGCATATGACGCATCGTCCGACGGCCAACCGGCTTTTCTTCCGCACGAGCACAAGGGCGGATACTGCAAGTGGGCCCGCCGTACATCACGGGGAGTACATCGCGGGCGAACGGAGAGGCCACGCGTAGTTCATGGACAGCTTTGCAGGACCGACCATCCTGGTATTGGTCGCCGCGGTGATCGTCGTACTCAAATACCGTCGGCGTGCGGCCGGGCAGGCTCCCCTGCTCACGGTCAGCGGAACGACCGGGCGGATCGCCGTGGCCGTGGCCTTCGCGGCCGGCTGCGCCTGGGCCTGGTCTCAAGGTCTCCCGGTCATCAACGCGGGTGTCCTGGGCCTGAGCCTCGCCCTGCCGACCGGAGCAGTCGCCGAATTCCTGGCGCATGGGAGCGTCCGGCGCATGTGATGAGCGCGGGCGCCCGAAGGACGACCCGGCGAGTCCGCCGGACGCGGTCCATGGGATGGGCGGCGTCGGCGTCACACGCAGGACACCGAAGGGCCGGCGACGGCGAGGGAGGGAAGCCTCCCTCGCCGGCCCTTCGCTCCGCGCCGCCGTCCGGCACCCCGCGCCTCTGATCCCTGCCAGGCCCCCGGCATCGTCACCGGCGCTCCGGACCATCTGCCCTGCCCCCTTCGACACCACCCGTCGGCACGGCCCCGCCACGCGGTGTGACCTCCCGCGGCCTCGCCTCGTGTCCCGCCTGCCCGAGGAGGACACTTCTTCTTAGGGGCTGAATCAGTCTCCGCGGGGGTTCACCGGGGGCAGCGGCTTCGGAGGTGATCGCGATGACACAGATGACAGCGATGCAGACACGGACCACGGTCGGCTGGCACGTCGAGATGGAGTTCCAGGAGGACGACCACCGCACCCGCGCGGCCGCCCTGCTGCGCCTTCCCGACGGCAGCGAGGTACGAGCCCACGGCTACGCCAGCCGCCACCCCTCCGACTCGAACCAGCCGCGGGTCGGCGAGGAGGTCGCGGGCGCGAGGGCGTTGAACGAACTCGCCATGCAACTGCTGACGAAGGCCCACGACGAGATCGACGCGGAATCGGGCAGGACGTCACACGCGCTGAGGTGACAACGGCGGGCGGGGGATCCGGCGTTGCCGGGCCGAGCCGGGTGGGCACCTTATGCGAGCCTGCGCGCGTCCCACACGGATTCCGCGCGACTCCCACAGATTCACTTGGTCGCCACTACAGTCACCCGCGCGTCGATCACCGCACGTCGCAGGGCCCGAGGCAGCAGGGCGGAGGTGTCGGCACACACGAGTCGCATCGTTCTGGGGGGCTTCATGCGTGACATGGTCAAAGGGTCGAACGTCTCCCTCGCGGCATTGAGCGAGACCATCGATTCGGTGATCGTCAGTCTGGGCTGGGGAAGCCCGACCGGCGAGGGGGACGCCGATGTGTCCGTCCTCCTGCTGGACGCGAACGGCAAGGTACGCAGCGACGCCGACTTCTGCTTCTACAACAACCCGGTCGCCGCGGACGGAAGCGTGCAGCTTCTGGGCAAGACACCGACGGCGGACGGCAACGAGGACCGGATCAGCTTCGACCTGACCGCGGTGTCCTCCGACGTCGAGCGCATCGTCCTGGCGGCCAGCCGTTACGAGGGCGCCCGCTTCGGAGAACTGGAGTGCGTGCGGCTGACGTTGGCGGACGGCGGCGGCGAGGAACTCCTGCGCTTCGCCATCGACGACGCCGATTCGGTGAGCGCGATCATCTTCGGCGAGCTGTACCGGCGCGCGGAGGAGTGGAAGTTCCGCGCCGTCGGCCAGGGTTACGACGCCGGTCTCGCCGGTCTGGCCACGGACTTCGGGGTCGACATCGACGACGACCCGGCGGCCGAGGAGGCGCCGGCGGGGGCATCCGGTGACGATCGCGCCGACACGACGGCGTCGGCGGCAGCGGAACCCGGGCCGTCGGCGGCGGCCGTCCCGTCCCCTCGCCGGGCCGGGGACGAAGCCCGGCCGGACAAGAAGGCGGCCGGGCGGCCTCGTACGGCCAAGAAGAAGGTCACCCTGCCCAAGACCGCCGGGAAGACGCTGGCGGAGAACGAGTCGTGGAGGGACGCCCGGCTCTTCCCGGCGTCCGCGCTCAAGAGCGACCGGGAGCGGGAAACGCGCGCCACCTCGGTGCTGCTGTCCGTGATGGCCCAGGTGCCCGAGTTCGGCAGGAGGCTCACCGCCGCGTTCGGAGCACCGGCCGGTCGAATGGAGACCTTCACCGAGGTCACCCTGCCGCACGGTGACACCCCGCGCCGCCCCGACGGAGTGATCCGCGTCGAGCGGGCCGGCAAGCTGTGGACGGCGCTCGTCGAGACGAAGACCAACGGTGCCGCGCTCAGGGCCGAGCAGGTGCAGGCGTACATGGACATCGCCGCGCGCCGTGGCTACGAAGCCGTGATCACGCTGTCGAACGACGTGGCGCTGGAGGGCAGCCCGCTCGTCGAGGTCAAGATCGACAGAAGGCGCAAGCACAAGGTGACCCTGTGGCATCTGTCGTGGGCTGAAGTCGCCCATCAGGCGCAGCTGTTGATCCGCCACGAGGGCGTCGGCAACGCGGCGCACGCCTGGCTGCTCCAGGAACTGCTGCACTACGTGCGCCACGAGAACTCCGGCTGCCACGGCTTCCAGAACATGGGACCCGCCTGGGTGCCGGTACGCAACGGAATCGACCACGAGACCTTGTGCCAGGGAGATCCACGCGCGCTGGAGGTCGTGGAGAGCTGGGAGCGGCTCATCCGCCAGGTCTGCCTGCGGCTGGGCGGCGAACTGGGGCAGAAGGTGCTGCCCGTCCAGCGGACCAGGCGCGGAGCCGACCCGAAGACCCTCCGCGACCGCCTCGCGGACCAGCTCTGTCTCGACGGGAGGCTTCGGTCGGAACTGCGCATCGAAGGCACGCCCGGTGTCCTGGCGATCAGTGCGGATCTGCGAACAGGCAAGCTCCGTACCTCGATCGAGATCCCGGCACCCGAGCGGGGCTACCCCCTGCCGTCGGCCAAACGACTGATCCGGCGCCTGGCGGAGGCTCCCGCGGATCTCCACGTCGAGACCCTCGTCGAGGGCGGGGCGGTGGGCCCGCGCGGCACCCTCGAGCGCCTCCGTCCGGAGCCGGCCGACATGCTGCCCAAGGCCCCCGGCGCCCAGATCACCGGCTTCCGCCTGTCCCTCTTCAAGGGGATGGGAAGCACCCGCGGCAACGCGGAGTCGGGCTTCATCCGCAGCGTCGACGAAGCGGTGCACCGCTTCTGCACCGGCGTGGTGGTCCACCTGGACGCCACGCCTCCGCGCCGAACCCCGGCCCGGGAGTCGCCGGCCCCGAGCTGAGACCCGAGGATCGCCCCGGCACCGGCCGCCGCACCCGCCGAGAACCTTGGTACACATTCAAGGCGTATTGCTCACGGCCGCCCTCGAACCCCGCCCACCGACCTGCCCACCCCGGACGTGCGGGAGGCGCTGACGCGGTGATTCCCTGATCACCCGCGTGTTCACCGGTGATGCGACGACTTTCGCGAAACCGTGAACTCTTCGAAACCCATCGGGGAACAGCAGGTGACACGCACTCACCGACGAGTCAGGGGAAACATTGTGAGCGGACCGCCACCGTCCACGGCACGGGCGGAGGACGACGCGGAGATAGTCGCGCAGTCGTTGGAGCAGTCGGAGCTGTTCGCCCTGCTCTACGACCGCTACGCCCCCGACATCCACCGCTACGTGGCCCGTCGCCTGGGCGACGCCGTCGCCGACGACATCACCGCCGACACCTTCCTGGTCGCCTTCCGGATCCGCTCCCGCTACGACCGCACGCGCGCCAACGCGCGCCCCTGGTTGTACGGCATCGCCGGAAACCTCATCGGCAAGCAGCGCCGCGCCGAGGTGCGGGCGCTCCGGGCGCTCGCCCGTACCGGCCACGACCCGCTCACCGTGTCCGGGGGCGAGTCCTGGCTCGAGGACACCGACAGCCGGATCGCGGCGCAAGGCCCGCTGGCCGGCGCCCTCGCAGGACTGTCGGCGCCGGACCGGCACGTCCTCCTGCTCGTCGCCTGGGCCGAACTCACCTACCAGGAGGTCGCGGAGGCGTTGGACATTCCGGTCGGCACGGTTCGTTCGCGGCTCAACCGGGCGCGACGCAAGGTACGTACAGCGCTGGGTGCCGATCCCGCGTTCGTGATCGACGTGGCGGAGGTGGCGTAGCCATGGACGAGATGACCGAAGTGCGCGAGTTGCGCGCCCATGTGCCGGTACCCGACCGGGCCCGGCTCGCACCGGGACGGGCGCGGCTCACCGAGGCCGTGCGGGCCAGGGAGACGCGGCACGCGTTGTGGCGACGGCGGGAGTTCGCGGTCGTCGCGGTCGTGGCCGCGGTGACCGCCGTCGCCGTCGCCGCCACCCTGCTGGTGGGTGGGAAGGGCGCAGGACGCACGGTGCACCCCGCGGCCACGCCGAGTGTGCGCTACAAGGGGGTGAGCGCGGCCGAGTTCCTGCGGCAGGCCGCTGACGCGGTCCAGGCTCAGCCGGAGCGCGCCGCTCCGACGGCGAAGCAGTGGATCTACATCAAGTCGGCGCAGGAACCGTTGGAGAAGTCCCGCCGTTTTATGGGCGATCAGGAGAGCTGGATCCGGTTCGACGGCTCCGCCATGGCCTCCCGGATGGGGAACGAGCCGCTCGACATCAGCAAGATGCACCTGGAGAACGGGGCCGAGGGCGACGACCGCTCGGCGCGCGAGATGTACCGGGTCCTCGTTGCTTTGCCTGCCGACGGCACGGGGACGCTGAAGGCGCTCCGCGAGCGGAACGCCATCGCCGACTCGAAGGAACTGTCACAGGCACGCAACGACTACTTCGAGATCAGGGTCCTGCTGTCGGCCGATGTGATGCCGGCCAAGGGCCTGGCCTCGCTCTATCGCGCCCTCGCGCTCGTACCGGGCGGAAAGGTCACCGACCACCTGGTCAAGACCGCCGCCGGACGCCGGGTGATCGCTGTGGATTACAGCCGCGGGAAGAACCCCAGGTCCGGTAAATCGATGGCTGATCAGTTGCTGATCGACCCGCAGACCTACCAGGTCGTCGGCATGCGGATCGTCGCAGGAGACGGCAAGGTCCTCGGCGGCGATTCGCTCATCGCGACGGCTGTGGTGAACCGGGCGGGTGACCGCGGCTGACCCACCACGATTACGGGCGGCCCGCACCACGGGGGCGGGCCGCCCCTCTCCCGCCCCGACGGTGTGAGCGGTGAGGACAGCCGACCTCGCGCGCCACGCCGGCCCACGACGACCGGCACGCGCGCCCGGCCAAGTGGCTCAACGACGGGATTCCACCCGCCCAGGTGGCGGACTGGGCCGGCAACAGCGTCCCGGGGCTCCTGGCGGCCTACGTGCGATGCGTCGAGGGACAGCCCACTGACTTGAAAAGGCGCCTCGAAGCCGCGGGAGATCTTCCCGAGCCACCCGGCATGGGCTGAGGCTCCTCGCGGAAAACTTCGACACGTACGCGACAGGGCCACCCGCGAAAACCCGGTGACAGCCGTACGACCCCGGACCCCTCCCTTGATCATCGGGAAGGTGTTCCGGGTCTCGCCGTATCGAGTGAAACATGACCTGACCAGCAAAAAGCCCTCCCGAACGGGAGGGCGGAGACTGGCGCCCCCGGCAGGACTCGAACCTGCGGCCAAGCGCTTAGAAGGCGCCTGCTCTATCCACTGAGCTACGGGGGCCGGTTGTGTCGGCCTGTGTCCAGGTGCCCGGGTGTGGGCGGATCCGTGACCTTGCCGGGGACAAGGATAGGGCTCCCGCATCCCTGCCCCTCATACTGCGCCTCCGTGGCTCGATGTGGAGGTTCAGTGAAGCGGTCCTGATAATCGCAGGCGGGTACGAATCGTGCACCGCTTTTGGCGTCTGGCGCATCGGGTGTTGTGCACTCGTTATGCCTGCGTCCCAGTCATCCCTTCCGCCCCGTGTGTCCTGTCGGCGCGCAGACATACCCATATGCTTCAGAAAGACTCCAAAGTTGGGCATTCTTCGCATGTGGTGACCTTGGACGTACGGCCTCAGCTGCTCGACGCACTTTCCGCCCTGCGCGACCGTGTCGCCGCCGCACGCTTTCCGCTGCCCCTGGCAGGGGCTCCACGCGCGCGTGCCAACCGCGACGAACTGCTCGCACAGCTCGACGACTATTTGGTGCCCCGGTTGAAGGAACCCGAAGCACCGCTTCTCGCCGTCATCGGAGGGTCCACCGGCGCCGGCAAGTCGACCCTCGTCAACTCTCTCGTGGGGCGCCGGGTCAGCGAAGCGGGCGTCCTGCGCCCGACGACCCGGACACCGGTACTGGTGTGCCATCCGGAGGACCATCACTGGTTCAGCGGCATGCGCGTGCTGCCCCAGCTCACACGCGTGTGGATGCCCCATCAGGAGCCCGGCGACGATCTCCCCGCCCCCACCGAACGCGGAGAGCGGGTGCTGCGCATCGAGACCGCCGACACGCTCCCCCGCGGCCTCGCCCTCCTCGACGCGCCCGACGTCGACTCCCTGGTGGCCGACAACCGGGTGCTGGCCGCCGAACTGATCTGCGCGGCCGACATCTGGGTGATGGTCACGACGGCCGCGCGGTACGCCGACGCCGTGCCGTGGCATCTGCTGCGTACGGCCAAGGAGCAGAAGGCGACCCTGGTGACCGTCCTGGACCGGGTGCCGCACCAGGTGCTGTCCGAGGTCTCGCGGCAGTACGGAGCGCTGCTGTCCAAGGCGGGACTCGGTGAGGCGCCCCGCTTCACGGTGCCCGAACTTCCCGAGTCCGCCTGGGGCGGCGGTCTGCTGCCCGCCACGGCCGTCGCCCCCCTGCGTACGTGGCTCACGCACCAGGCCCAGGACCCGGGAGCCAGGCACGGCGCCGTGGCCCGTACGGCCCATGGCGTCCTCGACTCCCTGAAGGCCCGGATGCCGGAACTGGCCAGTGCCACCGCCGCGCAGTACGCCGCCGCGACCCGGCTCACCTCGGCCGTGGACGGCGCCTACGACAGCGAGCACGCGCGCGCGAAGGGGCGTCTTCAGGCCGGTGCCGTGCTCGCCGGGGACGCTCTCAAGCGCTGGCGCGCCTATCCCCTCGACTGCACCGCCGAGGAATTGCTGGACGCGCTCGTGGAAAGCCTTTCGGCCCTGCTGCTGTGCTCCGTCACGGCCGCCGACGAACGCGTGGACAACGCCTGGCGCCGGGAACCGGCCTCGGGCGCTCCGGAGCTGACGGACCGTGATCCGGCGCTGGAGAGCGCGGAGCACCGGATCGGTCTGGCCGTACGACGCTGGCGGCGCGTCCTTGAGGAGTACGCCGAGGACGAGGTGCGCGACCTCGACAAGAGCGTGGCGCCGGACTCCGCGGTGGTGGCCGCGCTGGTCGCCACCGCGCTCCTGGGCGGCCGCAGGGCGCGCAGCGCGGGCGAGGGGCTGGCCGAGCGGATCGGGGCCCACGGCGCGCTGCGGCTGCGCGACAAGGGCGGCCGGCTGCTCACGGAGCTCGTCGACAAGGCACTGCACGCCGAACGCGAACGGCGTCTGGCGCCCCTCGAAGCGCTCGAGGTCCATCCGGAACCCCAGGCCGAACTCATCGCCGCGCTGTCCGTACTTCAGAAGGAGAGGTGACCGCGGTGACCGCCGTCACTGACCACACAGATCAGGCCGACCGTCCCGGAGACGGACGCCAGGGCGACAACCCTCCCGGAGACGACCGTCCGGAGAACGGCGGTCCCGTGGAGGACCGTTCGGAAGGGCGCGCCGAAGACCGCTCCGGGGACCGCCCCGAAGGCGGCGTCCGCGAAAACCCCCCTCCCAGGGCGGACGCCACGACGCACGACCACACCGACCGCGCCGCCGACCGCGCCGAGCATGCCGACCGCGCCGGCCGTGACGCGGCGGCCGGGGCCTCCAGGAGCGCTCGGGGCGACCGCCAGGAGGACCCCCCGGCCGGCGGCACGGCCCGTTCCGGCACCCGGGCCCCGGAGGACGCCGTCGGAGCCCCTGGACGGGCCGGTGGGGGCGTCGAGCGGAGCGGGAGCGGCACGGCCGCGCGGAGCGACGGTACGTCCGCACAGAGCGCCTCACGGAGCGACGGTACGACCGGACAGAGCGCCTCACGGAGCGACGGTACGACCGGACACGGCGCCCCGCGGAACGACGCGACGGCCGGACGGACCACCCCGAGCAACGCGTCCGGAGC
This sequence comes from Streptomyces sp. f51, assembly GCF_037940415.1. NCBI lineage: Bacteria > Bacillati > Actinomycetota > Actinomycetes > Kitasatosporales > Streptomycetaceae > Streptomyces > Streptomyces sp. f51. The sequence goes on from NZ_CP149798.1 coordinate 2,506,741, forward strand.
CGAGCCCCACGCGCGCGATGAGGGCGGCGATCCGGCGCGCGCGGAGGACGGCCCCGTCTGGGACGACGGCCTCATCGCGCGCCGCGTGAGCGAGGCGGCCCCCGCCCGGTACCAGACGCCGTTGGCGGAGACCAAGGCCGCCGCCCCCGCGGTTCCGGCCCCGCTCGCGTACGACGCCCCCCTGCACGCGCGCCTGGACGCGCTGCGCGAGCTCGTGGGCCTCTCCCGCGCGCGTCTGGACAGCGGGACGCTCGCCGAGGCCGGCCGGGTCCTGGAGGAGGCGGCGGCGCGCCGCCGCCTCTCCGGGGAGCACACCGTCGTCGCCATCGCCGGAGCCACCGGCAGCGGCAAGTCGCAGCTCTTCAACGCGCTCGCGGGCGTGGCGATCTCGGAGACCGGCGTCCGCAGGCCGACCACCTCGGCACCCATCGCCTGCACCTGGAGCGACGGCGCGGCCACCCTCATCGACCGGCTCGGCATTCCCGGGAGGCTGCGCAGGCGGCCGTTGCAGAGCGCCGAGGCGGAGGCGCAGCTGCGCGGCCTGGTCCTGGTCGACCTGCCCGACCACGACTCGGCGGCCGTCCAGCACCGCGAGCAGGTGGACCGGGTCCTGGGCCTGGTCGACGCGGTCATCTGGGTGGTGGATCCGGAGAAGTACGCGGACGCCGTCCTCCATGAGCGCTATCTGCGGCCCCTGGCGGGGCACGCGGAGGTCACCTTCGTGGTGCTCAACCAGGTCGACCGGCTCCCGGGCGAAGCAGCCGACCAGGTGCTCGACGATCTGCGGCGGCTGCTCGACGAGGACGGCATCGCGCTCGGCGAGTACGGCGAACCGGGCGCCACCGTCCTGTCGCTGTCCGCGCTGACCGGGGCCGGGGTCCCCGAACTGCGCGAGTGCCTGGGCCAGTTCGTGGCGGAACGCGGGGCCGCCGCACGGCGTGTCTCGGCCGACGTCGACGCCGCCGCGGCCCGGCTGCGGCCCGTCTACGCGACGGGGCGGCGGGTCGGGCTGAGCGAGGAGGCGCGGGACGAGTTCGCGGACCGGCTCGCGGACGCGGTCGGGGCCGTGGCCACCGGCGAGGCCGCCGAGCGGTCCTGGCGCCGCAACGCCAACCGCGCCTGCGGGACGCCGTGGCTGCGGCTGTGGCGCTGGTATCTGGAGCGGCGTGAGCCCCCGACCGGACGTCTGCCCGTGCGCGCTCCCGCGGACGAGGAGGCCACCGCGCGCCAGCGCGTGGAGCAGGCGGTACGGACGGTCGCCGACCGGGCCGCGTACGGGCTTCCCGCGCCCTGGGCGCAGGCGGTGCGCGAGGCGGCCGTACGGGGCGCCCAGGGGCTGCCCGAGGCGCTGGACGACATGGCGGCGCGCGCGACGGCACCGGCGGGACGTCCGCCGAGGCCGGGCTGGTGGCCCGTCGCGGTGCTGGCGCAGGCCGCCATGACGATCGTCCAGGTCGTCGGCGGGCTCTGGCTGGTGGGCCAGATCATCGGGGTCATGTCCCCGAATCTCGGGGTTCCGGTGCTGCTGATGCTGTCGGGCATCGTCGGCGGACCCGGCGTCGAGTGGGCCAGCAGAATGGCCGCCCGCGGGCCGGCGCGACGCTACGGCCTTGAGGCGGAGAGACGGTTGCGCGAGGCGGCGGCGGGATGCGGGAGGGCCCGGGTGCTGGATCCCGTGGCAGCGGAGCTGCTGCGCTACCGCGAGGTACGGGAGCAGTACGGGCGGGTCGTCGGGGCGCCGACGGTGGGTGCCCCGGTCGGCTGACGCGTCATCGGGGCGCAGGCGGGGGCCGCCCCGGTCGGGTGACGCACCGTCGGGGCGCCGACGGCGGACGCCCCGGTCGACCGACGCGCCATCAGGGCGCCGGCGGCGGGGCGCCGGCGGCAGGTCCCCGGTCGGGTGACGCGGTTTTCCACAACCCTGCGGCGTCCCACAGCGCCGAGCGGGTCCGGCCCGGCGGAGGCAGTCTGATCCCGCGGCGATCGCAGCGCATGCGACCGCCGCGGCAGACGCAACCGCACGGGAGGGATTCACGATGAACGAGACGATGGTGTGCGCGGTGGGCAATGTGGCGACACGGCCCGTGTACCGGGATCTGGCGAACGGCGCCTCGGCACGGTTCCGGCTGGCGGTGACCTCGCGGTACTGGGACCGCGAGAAGAACGGGTGGACGGACGGGCACACCAACTTCTTCACGGTGTGGGCCAATCGCTCCCTCGCCACGAACGTGGGGGCCTCGGTGTCGGTGGGCGATCCCGTCATCGTGCAGGGCAGGCTGAAGGTCCGCACCGAGACGCGGGACGGGCAGAGCTGGACGTCGGCGGACATCGACGCGGTGGCGATCGGTCACGACCTGTCCCGCGGTACGTCGGCCTTCCGCCGCCCGTCCAAGGAGGGCGAGCCGGCTGCGGCGCAGCGTCCCGAGCCCAGTTGGGAATCGGACCCGGACGACCGGCCGGAGGGTGCGTCCCAACCGCGGCCGGAACCGGTCGGGGTGACGTGATGTCAGAGAGGGACCTGATCTGACCGAACTGCGGCTTATCGACAAGTACACGGTGAACAGGCCACATGGATTTGTCGATAAGCGCAGCTCACGGAACTGATCGCGATAACGATTCCGAGTCGGATCGGTTATCGGACGACATGACCGGGGGGAGCGATGCGGCGCTTCTTTAGGATGCCGAACACAGCTTTCGGGGCTTCTGATTCTGCTGGCGGGACCGTCCCCCATGTCAAAGGGTCCTGCGTGAAGGGGAATTCTGTGTCTTCTGCGTTCTCTGTCTTGTCCGCGCGAGGGCGAGGGGCAGCCCGTCTCGCCGCCGCGGCCTTGGTGTGGGGGCTCGCCACCGCGGGGACGCTCTCCGCGGCCGGCACGGCCGCCGCCGACGAGATCCCGCAGAACCAGGGCGGAGCGACCGCCACCATCGGAGACCTGAAGACGTACGGCTCCGCGGTCATCCACGAGAACGGCGAGGACTCCTGGGTCTCGGCCGGCCTGTTCGAGATGACCGTCGAGGACGGCGGCATGCTCCAGACCTACTGCATCGACCTCCACAACCCGACCCAGCGCGACGCCAGATACGAGGAAACCTCCTGGAGCGGCACCTCGCTGAGCGGCAACAAGGACGCGGGCAGGATCCGCTGGATCCTGGAGAACTCCTATCCGCAGGTGAACGACCTGGCGGCGCTGGCGGACAAGGCCGGTGTCACCGGCCTCACCGAGCAGGACGCGGCGGCCGGCACCCAGGTCGCGATCTGGCGGTACTCGGACGGCGCCGACGTGGACGCCGCCGACCCGCGGGCGGAGAAGCTCGCGGACTATCTCCAGAAGAACGCGCAGAACCTCGCGGAGCCCGAGGCCTCGCTCACGCTCACCCCGGCGGCGGTCTCCGGCCACCCCGGTGAGCGGCTCGGCCCGGTCACGGTCCACACCAACGCGGGCAGTGTGACGGTGACCCCGCCCACGGGCATCGCCGCGGGGGGTGTGAAGGTCGTCGACAAGGACGGCAGGCCGGTCACCTCCGCGACGAACGGCAGCCGCCTCTTCTTCGACGTGCCGAAGGACGGCGCGGACGGTTCCACCGCCCTGACCGTGCAGGCCTCCACGACCGTGCCGGTGGGCCGCGCCTTCACCTCGGAGACCCGCAGCCAGACGCAGATCCTGGCCGGTTCCAGCGAGTCCACGGTCTCCGCCGACGCGACCGCGAACTGGGCGGCGAAGGGCGCGATACCCGCCCTGTCCGCCCGGAAGGACTGCGCGAAGAGCGGCGTCGACATCACGGCCGCGAACAAGGGCGACCAGGCGTTCACGTTCGAACTGCTGGGCGTCGAGCACACCGTCGCGGCGGGCGCGTCCCAGACGCTCACGATCCCGCTCCAGGAGGACCAGGCCTACGACTTCACGATCGGCGGCGCGGACGGCCTGGGCAAGCGGTTCAAGGGCGTGCTGGACTGCAAGACCCAGGGCGGTACGAGCGGCCTCTCGGCCCAGACCCTCAGTGAGCCGAGCCCGGCCTCCGTGGGCGGCTCCAGCGGGGGCACCGACCTCGCCGAGACCGGTGGCTCCGGACTGACCCCGATCATCGCGGGCGCGGCCATCGCCCTCGTCGTGATCGGCGGCGCCGTGGTGGTCCTCCTCGGCAGGAAGCAGACGCCGCCGCAGGCCTGACGGCGGGGCACCGGCCGGGGGCCACCCGGCCCAGCGACCCAAGGGCCCAACGGCCCGGCGAACCGACTTCCAAGGGGCCCGGCTGCCCAACAGCCGGGAACCAACGGTCACTTGAGGCCCGGGCCGACTGACGGGTCACCCCGCGCCCCACTCCCCGCGCCCCACTCCCCGCGTCCTGGTCACGCGGTGAACCGCCGCCCCGATCGGCGCGTTGCCGGGGCGGCGGTCACGACGGGAGCTAGGAGCGGGTGCTCCGGACACGCACGACGGCGAAGGCGGCCGCGAGCAGGCCGAGGACACCGACGATCAGACCCGCGGTGCCCAGGGCCCGGGCGGTGGAGTCACTGCTCGTGCCGCTCGCGGTCGACTTCTCGGCGGCCGAGGACGCGGACGAGGACGAGTCGGAGCCGGAGGCGCCGGTGCCGGCCGAAGCGGGCTCCTCCGCCGCACCCTTGGCGGTGAGGGCGAGCGCCGGTGCGGGGCTCTCCGGCTCCTCCTGGCCCTTCTGCTGCTGCTCGATCCAGCGGACCACCTTGCCGTCCGAGTAGGTCTGGAGGGTCTTGAAGGTCAACTGGTCGACGTCGTCAGGGAGCTGGCCGAAGGCGACCTGGAAGTCCTGGAACTCGCCGTGGCGGATCCGGCCGCCGGTCCAGGTGATCTCGGAGACGGCGTCCGTGATCGTGCCGTCGTCGGTCTTGACGGGCTTCTTCAGCTTGACGGTCGTCGCCTTCGCGGTCCAGCCGGCCTGCGGAGTCACCAGAACGCCCAGGAGGGGGTGATCGGTCGGCAGGAAGATCTGCACCTTGGTGGTGCTCGCGGTGTCCTCCTCGTTCGGGACACGGAAGCTCAGGAGGCCGTCCGTGGCTCCCTTGGCGTAGCTCTCGGGGTGGACCGTCACATGCGCCGAGGCCGCGCCCGCGGCGGCCAGGACGCCCGCGGTGACGAGGGCGGCGACGGTGCCGGTGCGGCGCAGGGTGGTGCTGGTCGAGGACATCTGGGGAACTCCGTACTGAGGGGGAACAGGGTCAGGGCGTGGGAGCGAGCCCTGCCGGCGGTCCCCGGCGCGAGACGGCGTGACGCAGCAGCGCACGGCCCGAAGGCCACGGCTCGGCCGGAGTGCGGCCCGCGGTGTCCCCGTACAGGCGCACCGGACGCGCGCCCGTCCTCGTCCTCCACCACGCGGCGAGCCCCGGCACGAACGACACGGCCCGGCGCAGCAGGGACCACAGGGCGGCCTCGCCGCGCCGCAGCCACCAGGTCGCCAGCAGGGCGGCGACGACGTGCGCGGCCGTGGCGTGCGGGGTCAGGGCGTGCGCGGACGGCTGCGCCATGTGCATCCCGGGCATGGTCATCGCCATGCGCGGCCCGGCGGCCTCGAAGCCGAGGTGGAGTCCGGCCTGTGCGACCAGCATGGCGCCGGCCAGGCCGGGCAGGGACCGTTCGCGGCCGCCCAGCGGGCAGCCGGCGGCGAAGACGGCGAGGAGTCCGGCGCCCTCGGCCCAGAGCGGCGGCGCCTGTCCGGTGGCGAGCAGGTGCCCGCCCGCGGCCAGCAGCACGCACAGGACGGCGAACACCGCGGCGCGCAGACTCCGTACCGCCGGCGACGCATTCATGGTGCCCAGATACTCCCATGGGGCGCCCGTGGCCGTGCGGCTTCCCCCCGGGGTCGGCGTCACGGTCCGCCCGGCTCCCGCGGGCGCGGCTCGGGTAGGGTCCCGATGAGTCTGGAAGGGATCCCCCCATGCGTCTTCGTTGTGCCGTGCTGGACGACTATCAGGGCGTCGCGACGCGAACCGCCGACTGGTCTCCCGTCGCGGACGCCGTGGAAGTCACCTGTTTCGAGCGGCACTTGGGCGACGAGGACACGCTGGCCGCCGCGCTGGCGGACTTCGACATCGTCGTCACGCTGCGCGAACGCGTGCCCTTCCCCGCGTCCCTGCTCGCGCGGCTGCCCCGGCTGAGGCTGCTGATCGCCTCCGGGATGCGCAACAGCGTGATCGACTACGCCGCGGCCGAGGCGCACGGGGTGACCGTGTGCGGCACGCCGAGTTCCTCGACTCCCCCGGTCGAGCTGACCTGGGCACTGCTGCTCGGTCTCGCGCGGGGGATCGTCACGGAGAACGACGCCCTGCGGGCGGGCGGTCCCTGGCAGAGCACCGTCGGCGCCGACCTGCACGGCCGCCGGCTGGGGCTGCTGGGGCTCGGCAAGATCGGCGGCAAGGTGGCCCAGGTGGGGCTCGCGTTCGGTATGCGGGTCGGCGCGTGGAGCCAGAACCTCACCGAGGAGCGGGCGAAGGAGGTGGGGGTGGAGCTCGCGCCGTCGAAGGAGGAGCTGTTGTCGGGCAGCGACTTCGTCTCCGTCCACCTCGCGCTCGGCGAGCGCACCCGGGGGCTCGTGGGCGCCGCCGAACTGGCCCTCCTCAAGCCGACCGCCTTCCTCGTCAACACCTCGCGTTCGGCGATCGTCGACCAAGAAGCCCTGCTGGCCGCGTTGCACGCGGGGCGGATCGCCGGAGCGGGCGTCGACGTGTTCGACGTCGAACCGCTGCCCGCCGGCCATCCGATGCGCTCGGCCCCGCGTCTGCTGGCCACCCCGCACCTCGGTTATGTGTCGCGGTCCAACTACGAGACGTACTACGGAGCGGCCGTCGAGAACATCCGGGCGTTCCTGGCGGGCACGCCACTGCGCCGCCTCGGCTGACCACGACCGCGTGCGCCACGCGGGCCGCGCCGGACGAACGGCTGCTCCCGCGGCTCCTGTTCGAACACCGATCCCCTGGTGGGCGCCCGTGACCAGGTGTGGACGGACGCGTTGAACGGGGCGTGCGGTCGCGTCCGAGCCATCGCACTCATCGACTCTTAAGGAGAACGTGATGTCTCGCATCGCGAAGGCCGCCGCAGTGGTCGTGGGCACGGGCGCCGTGGCCCTCAGCGGCGCCGGTATGGCCATGGCCGACGCCGGCGCCCAGGGCGCGGCCGTCGGCTCGCCCGGCGTCCTGTCGGGCAACGTCATCCAGGCGCCGATCAACGTGCCGGTCAACGTGTGCGGCAACACGATCGACGTCGTCGGCCTGCTGAACCCGGCCTTCGGCAACACCTGCGTGAACGGCGGCGGCCACCTCAAGCAGCACCACCCCCACACCACGCACAGCAGCCACGGCTCGCACGGCTACGGCAGCTGAGCGCAGCAAGCGCGAGGCCCCGGCGGGAAGTCACCGCCGGGGCCTCGTCGTCTCCGTCGCGTGGGGGGCGTACCCGTCGCGTGGAGGGCGTACCCGCCGTGTGGGGCGTACCGCGGGATGCGGTTACGCGTAGCGGTAGATGTGGCTGTGGTCCTCCATCGACTCCGGCGTCACGCCCCACGGGGGCATCTTCTCGCGCCGGGCGACGATACGCCGGTACTGGGCGTCGCGAGGACCCGGGGGGCGCTCGGGCAGATAGCGGGCGCCCTGGTGCCGCTTCTGCCAGCGGGTCCACTGGAGGTCGACGAAGGCGTGGTGCAGCCAGAAGGCGGGGTCGTTGACGGAGGCGCCGCCGAGCATGTGGCCGCCGACCCAGCGGTGGACGCGGTTGTGGTTCTCCCAGGTGGCGTTCCCCGTCCCGTGCCCCCAGCCCTCCAGCCGGTTCCGGAAACCGCGGGTGGTCGTCGAGTCGTAGGGGGCCGTGTCGTAGACGGCGTCGTCCAGGGCCGCGTTCAGCGCGGCCCGGGTCGGCAGCTGGATCGGCTTGCCCGGGCGGCCGAACTCCCGCATGAGGAACGCTCCGTCGGTCACCCCCTCCTTGATCGTCCACTTGCCGTGGGCGTAGGCGAAGGGGCCGGTCATGACCTGCCGGTCCGAACGGCGCCCGTTGCCGCCGAGCAGGTCCTTGGTCCACGGCGCCGAGGTCGCCGTGCGGTCGCGCGTCCAGTCCCAGTACGGCACGCTCACCCCGGAGTCCACGCGTTGCAGCGCCTGCTCCAGGTCCAGCAGGAAGCACCGGTGCCAGGGCAGGAACGAGGGCGCCATATGAGCCGCGCGCAGCCCGCCGTCGCCGTCGGAGACGTAGTAGTCGATGTGCCGGCGGACGAACTCGTCGTACTCCCCGCGGCGTTTCACCTCCAGCATCGCGGTGACGAAGCGGCGCCGCTCCGCGCTCGTGAGGGTGCTGACGTTCTTACGCGCGTACACCATGGTGGTGGCCACTCCCCTCCGTGCCGCTCGCCCGCCCGCCGTTCATGCCGGCCATGCCCGCCATCCCTCTGAGGTGTTCGGACGGGCCCAGTTGGTCGACGGCCGCGCGGGCCGCCGCCAGCGGTGTCGGGTACGACTCGTAGTGGTCCACCATGCTGAGGTAGCTGCCGTCCGCCCGGCGCATCAGGTGCAGGGGGCGGCCGTCCACCGTGACCTGCCACTCACCGCCGGCGTACGCGGCCCGGCCGTCCGCGCCGCTCCTCGTGCCGAGGATGTGCCGGCCGCGGTACATCTCGTCGAAGGACCGGTCCGGGGAGCGGCGCGGCGGCCGTGATGCCGCGACGACGGGGGCCAGCGCCACGCCGACGGCCGATACGAGCAGTCCCCGCATCGCGCCGCGCCGGGTCAGCGCCAGTCCACCCGCCACCCGTTCCGTCCTGCGGCCGCGCTCCGGGGCGGCGGGCACCCGGCCCCGCCCGCGCCTCGGTACTCTGCCCGGCATCCAGCTGGCGAACATGCTTCTCTCCTCGACGGGTTCAGGCTGTTTCGGTCGGCCTCGGGAAGATCGGTCGACGGCGACGGCGGGCCGTCGGCACGCGAACGCCCCCGCGCCGCCCCCGCGGCTCGGGGTCCGTATCGCGTAACGATTCCGGGAACGTCATCGGATCAAGATTCCCCCGACGGACACATTAGTCTTCCGATAGGCGGATTCAGCTCGTCCAGAAATCCCACCAGCGGGTGAGGATCAGCATTCCGACGATGCCGATGTGCAGCGCCGGGAGAACCCAGGTGAACTCCGTGAAGAAAACCTTCAGCCATTCCGGTGCGGGCAGGAAATTGTTCCGTACGTTGAAGGACGTGACGTACCAGAACATGATGATCGTGGCGACCCAGGCCAGGCAGCACCACAGGCACAGCGCGTTGATCCGGTAGAACGACTGGAACTGGAGCCAGCTGACGAATCCGACGCCGAACAGCGTGCCCGCGTCGAAGGTCAGCCAGTACCAGCGGGGAAATCCCGCACCGGTCAGCAGGCTCACGCCGACACAGATCACCACGCTGTAGGCGACCAGGCCCAGCATCGGGTTGGGGAACCCGAACGCCGACGCCTGCGCGCTCTTCATGACGCTGCCGCAGGAGACCACCGGGTTCAGGCTGCACCCCGGGACGAAGTTCGGGTTCTCCAGCAGCTTGAACTTGTCGATCGTGATGACCCACGCGGCCAGCAGACCGGCGGCCCCGGTGACGACCATCAGCAGGGCGAAGGCACGGCTGCTGCCGGCGGTGTGCCCGCGCGCGCCCCGGTCGCCTCCGCCCGTCTCCGGTCCCGCGGCGGCCGTCATCAGCGACGCAGGCTGCGCGCGGGCAGCAGCACGTGGGACGCGCTGAGCAGCGTCTCCTCGTCGCCCGCGAAGGCCGTCAGGTCCTCGGCCGCGACGGGCTTGCCGGGCTGGGCCACGGGCCAGGCGCGGGTGGCGAACAGGAAGTAGGCGTAGCCGCGTTCCCCCACCGCGGCCAGCCACTCCGGCGGCGCGAGGCACTGGGCGTTGAGGTGCGGCATGCTGACGACGGCCTGGCCGGCCTCGACGAGCAGGGTGAGCGGCAGGCTCGGATGCCGGGATCCGTCGATGAGCGTGTCACCCACGGGCAGTCCGTTGTCGATCAGCAGCTGCCGGATGGCGGCCGCCGATCCCTCGGGACCCCGCTCACCGTCTCCGAGCGAGTAGGCGAGGAGATAGGGCATGTCGCCGTCGGGTGCTTCCCCGCTGAACGCCATGACGGCGAGCGTGCCGAGATCGGCGTCCTGAAAAGGGCGCATTTCGCTTGAGGTCGAGGTCATTGCGGAACCCTATCGATGCGGCCGTTCGGGTTCCCGGCCGAAATCACCCGACCGGGCGATACCCGGGAGCGTGACCACACGAATGAGGTACGGGGCTCGAACAGCGCGAAGGGCCGATTCCGGGTCCTCGGAATCGGCCCTTCGCACCGACGGCCGTACGGTGTCAGTGGTTGATGCAGGTGTTCCCGAAAGTCGGGTTCAGCAGACCGATGACGTCGACCGTGTTGCCGCAGACATTGACCGGGATGTGAACCGGAACCTGAAGGACGTTGCCCGACAGGACACCCGGGGAATTGACCGCGGCACCCTCGGCGCCGGAGTCCGCGGCGGCACTGCCCGCGGCAGCACCCGCGGCCATTCCGGCGGTGGCGAAAATAAGAGCGGCCTTCTTGGCAGTGTTCATTGTGATTCCTTTCATCGGAGCATTTACTCAGAGCCTAGGGAAATGCTCGCGGGCATTGCGGAAAGACACGCGCGCAAGGGTTGGGACTAACCCTGAAGGGGAAGCCCGCCGAGGAGCTGGGCCGGGGAGGCGGTCGTGTTCAGCGTCTTCGTCGCGCCGTTCACGCCGTTGAGGACGGAGCCCTTGTTCTCGCTGTCGAGCGCGTTCGACTGGTGCTGGAGGGGAAGGACGTCCTGCACGCTGAGCGAGTGCTGGCTGGTGACGGTCTCCAGGGCGCCGTTGAGGCTGGAGGGCGTCAGGCCGGAGGCTCCGGCGGCGAACGCGGGCCCGGCGGCACCGGCGGCGGCCAGGGAACCGGCGATCACGGCGGCGGCCTTGAGGGACTTCATCGTGTTCCTTTCTTCGGCGACCGGCGTCGCCGGAGGGAATTGCTCGGTGCGCTGCCTAACGAGCCCCGAACGCGACGGAAACTCCGCGTGCGGACATTCCTGCAATCACCCGGCCGCACAACCCGGTTCACTCCCCGGCGCACGGACCGGCCACCGTAGAACCGACAACGCGGGACCGGACCGGCCACCGAAGAACCGTCAACGCGAACCGGCAGCCGCCCGATCCGTCAATGCGGTACGGCCGCCGTCCGATCCGTCAACGGCAACCGGCCGCCCACCGGTTCGACAACGCGGACCGGCCGCCCTCCGTTCTCGGGAGGGCGGCCGGCCGGAAGGGTCCGCGACGGCGTCAGCCGTTGACGCAGGTGTTCCCGAACGCGGGGTTCAGCAGACCGATGACGTTCACGGTGTTGCCGCACACGTTGACCGGGATGTGAACGGGAACCTGAAGGACGTTGCCCGACAGGACGCCCGGGGAGTGGGCGGCCGCGCCGTGCGCGCCGCTGTCGGCAGCGGCGATGCCGGCGGTGCCGGCGACGGCGGCGGCGGCAACGGAGGTCAGGGCCAGGCCCTTCGCGATACGCGACATGGAGAAGTGCTCCTTGGAAATCGACACAACATCCGGGCGGGATGCCCGGCTCCGAGTTCAACGCGCGGCGCACACGGGGGTTGTGCCTCCAAAGGAGTGATGTCTCGGACGGTCGCACTCCACCATTCCGACACACTTCACAGCTTCAGGTGACAAAGCGGGACACGGGCTAGAGTCGGGCTCTCCGAGGGCGTCCGGAAGCGGGCGCCGAGGGGCGCCGGGGGCTCGCGGGGAGCCGACGCGTACGTGTCTGATTCTCGGATTTTCCGTCCGTCCGCTGGTCCAGAACCTTTTCCCCGAAAGGGCACCGCCGGTCATGCGTACTTCCCCGACCCTGCTGCTGCGCCGCGCGTTCGTGGGCTGTTGCGCCCTCGCCGCCTTCTGGACCCCGGGTGCCCCCGCGTCGGCGGGTACGCCCGTGCCGGGGGAGGCGCTCGTGCCGGCGGAGGCGGTCGTGTCCGCGGGAACACCCGCCGGCGGAGCGCCCGCCCCGCAGGCGGAGGCGCTCCCCTTCACGCCGCGGTACCGCGCACTCCAGCACGGCGGGATCGTCCGGGCCGCCAACTCCTCGATCAGCTGCCGGAGTTCCACGAGGTCCGCCCTGCCCCACGGCTCGTCGAGAACGGCCGGGGTCACCCGCGCGGCGACTCCCTCCTGCCTCGCGGTCCGCCGGGGCGCCCCGGCCGCCAACGGCGACTTCGACATGCTCTACATCGACGTCGACCACGACCCGAACACCTACAACTCCAGCCGCGCTGAAGTCCGTCTGCCGAAGGGCGCCAGGGTCACCTACGCGCGGCTGTACTGGGGCGGCAACCTCCGCGTCGGCGAGCAGAAGCCGCCGAAGGACGACGGACGGGTGCTGATCGCCGAGCCCGGCGGTGCCTACAAGGTGCTGCGCGCGGACCGTGTGGCCGGACATCGGACGGCCCGCGGGGCGGACGCGTTCCAGGCCTCGGCGGACGTCACCCGGCTGGTGCGGGCGAGCGGCTCGGGCCTCTACACGGTGGCCCAGGTCAATGTGGCGAAGGGCCGGTCCGCCGCCGGGGCGTGGGGCGGCTGGACGCTGATGGCCGCCTACGAGAAGCGCTCGGAGCCGCTGCGGCAGCTCGCGATCTGGGACGGCTTCGGGACGCTCGGCCCCGGCGAGGAGCGGGTGATCCCCTTCGGCGGGCTGCGCCTGCCAGGACGGGTGCGGGGCCGGGTGGGCCTGGTCGCGTACGACGGCGACCGAGGACGTACGGGCGACTCGCTGTCCGTCTCGACGGGCCACGGCACGCCGACGGCTCTGGGCGATTCCGCCAACCCCCGTGACGACGTGCTGAATTCGACCATCAGCGAGCCCGGGCCCCGCGCCGCCGGGCGGGTACCGGCGTACGCGAACACACTCGGCTACGACTCGGACGTCCTCGAACTAGGCACGGAGATCCGTGGCGGGGGTGACCAGTTGGCCTTCCGGATCGTTTCGCAGCGGGACGCGGCCTGGGTCGGAGCACTGTTCGCCGCCGTCGACGCGAAGCAGTGACGCGCGAACCGGCGCGCCGCCCGTCAGCGAGGAACCGCGCATGCATCTGCCAACAGACCCTCCGCCGCGGGTCCTTCATGTCACGCAGCCGGTCGACGGCGGTGTCGCCCGCGTGGTCGCCGACCTCGTCGGGGCGCAGCTCGCCGCCGGAACGCGGGTGAGCGTCGCCTGCCCGGACAACAACGCCTTCGCCAGGGAGGTCCGGGCGCTCGGCGCGGACGTGCGCCCCTGGCACGCGACGCGGGCACCGGGGCCGCAGCTGGCGCAGGAGGTGAGGCGGCTCGGCCGGGTCCTGGCACGGGTGCGGCCCGACGTGGTGCACGCGCACAGCGCGAAGGCGGGGCTCGCGGCCCGGCTCGCCCTGCGGGGACGGGTCCCGACGGTGTTCCAGCCGCACGCCTGGTCGTTCGAGGCGGTCGACGGTGCCGCCGCGGCGCTCGCACTGCGCTGGGAACGGTGGGGAGCGCGCTGGGCGGCCCGGGTGGTGTGCGTCAGCGAGGCGGAGCGCGCGACCGGCGTACGAGCCGGAGTGCGCGCCCCCTGGAAGGTGATCCCGAACGGCGTCGACCCCGGGCGTTTCCACCCGGCCTCCGTGGACACCGTACGAGCCGGACTGCCGCTGCTCGCCGGGGTCGATCCGGCGGCTCCGCTGGTGGTGTGCGTGGGGCGGCTGTGCCGGCAGAAGGGGCAGGACATCCTGCTCGACGCGTGGCCCACGGTGCTGCGGCGCGTGCCCACGGCGCGGCTCGTGCTCGTCGGGGACGGACCGGACGCCACGCGGCTGCGCGCCGGGGCGCCGCGTGACGTGCTGTTCGCCGGGGCCGCCGCCGACGCGGTCCCCTGGTACCAGGCCGCCGATCTGGTGGTGCTGCCGTCCCGCTGGGAGGGCATGGCGCTGGCCCCGCTGGAGGCCATGGCCTGCGGGCGCCCGGTCGTCATGACGGACGTCGACGGCGCCCGCGAGAGCCTGCCGCCGGACCACGACACCCGCTGTCTGGTGGCCACGCCCGAACCGGCGCCGCTCGCCGAGGCGATCGGCGCGCTGCTGGCCGATCCCCTGCTGCGCGAGTCGCTCGGCCACCAGGGGCGCCGCCACGTACTGACCACGCACGACGTGCGCCTGACGGCCGACGCGGTCGCGGGGGTGTACCGCGACCTGCTGTCCGGCCGACCACCGCAGCACCCCGGGAGCGTCCTGTGCACGCACCCCGGGAGCGTCATGTGCGCGGACCACACCGAGTGCAGGGAGTCCATCCACTCGTGACTGCGGAAAGCACCGTTCCCTCCCCCGGCGGCCAGCCCTGGGAGTACGGATCCTCGTCCGTCTCGGTCATGCCTTCGCGGGAGACCGACGGCGGTTTCAGATTCCCCGCCGGGCAGCGGAACACCGTCCGGCGTACCTCGTGGCTGCCGCTGGCCGCCATGGACGCCGTCGCGGCGCTGGTGGCCGGACAGACGCCCAGCGAGATCCAGCGGCACCCGCTGATCCTCGTGGCCCTGCTGCTCGGAGTGCTCTCCCTGAACACGCGGGCGGCCCTGTACCGGCCGGTGCCGCTGCCCGCCCTGCTCGACGAACTGCCCGCCGTCTGCGCGCGGATCGCGGTCACCTGGTGCGCGCTGGCCGCCGCCTTCGCCGCGTTCGCCCCGGACGGGGCGCTGTCGGCCCGGACGCTGGCCCTGGGGTGCGCCGCACAGTCGCTGATCAGCTGCGCGGGCCGCGGCACGGTGCACTGGCGGCGCCGCCGCGCGCTCGCCCGGCACCCCGGTGCCGCTCTGGTCGTCGGTCCCGCCGGGACGGCGCAGCGGGTGGCCGCGGCCTTCCTGCGCCGTCCCGACTGCGGGGTACGGCCGGTGGGTGTCGTCTCCGACCGGCCGACCGGCCTCGACGGACTGCCCGTGCTCACCACCGGCGAGGAGGTGCAGCGGGCGCTCATCCAGAACGGTGTGCGGGCCGTGCTCGTGGTGGAACCGCCCGGCCGGCGCGGGCCCATGCTGCGGGCGCTGGCGCTGGCGGGCTGCGAGCTGTGGGAGGTCGACCCGGACTGCCCGTCGTACGACCGTGAGGGCCGGCACACGCTGGCCGGCTTCGCCTGCCGTCCCCTGTCGATGAGCGGCCGCAGGGCGGGTGTGGGGAAGCGGTTCCTCGACATCGCCGTCTCCGGAACACTGTTGCTGCTGGCCGGTCCGCTGCTGCTGGTGTGCGCGGCCGTCCTGCGGCTGACCGACGGACCCGGGGTGGTGTTCCGGCAGGAGCGCATCGGCAAGGACGGACGGCCGTTCACCCTGCTGAAGTTCCGCACCCACCGCCCGGTCGACGCGCACGAGGCCGCGACCCGCTGGAGCGTGGCGGGCGAGCAGGAGATGAGCCGCTTCTGCCGCTTCCTGCGGCGCACCTCGCTCGACGAGCTGCTCCAGCTCCTGAACGTCCTGTGGGGGGACATGAGCCTGGTCGGGCCGCGCCCCGAACGGCCTTACTTCGTGGCCAAGTTCAGCCAGACCTACCCCGGCTACGCGGCCCGTCACCGGATGCAGACCGGCATCACCGGACTCGCCCAGGTGCACGGGCTGCGCGGCGACACCTCGATCGAGGACCGCTGCCGGTTCGACAACGCGTACATCGACAACTGGTCGATGTGGCAGGACATCTGCATCCTGCTGCGCACGGCCGCGGCGCTGGTGCGCCCGACGGGGAGCTGAGCCGGTGAGCCAGGTCCTGCCCGCCACTCCCCTGGACCGTCCGACCGCCGCCCTGCGGCGCGCGCTGCCGGTGCTGCCCGTCGTCGCGGTGATCGCGCTGCTCGCCCTGCCGATCGCGCCGAGCGGCGAGGGCGGAGCGAACATCGCGGACGCCATGTCGGGTCTCGTGGTGCTCTGCTGCGCCCTCCATCTCCTGCGGACCCGCCGTCGCCCCCTGTCCGCGACCGCGGCCCTGGTCCTCGGGCTCCCGGTGGTCGGCATCTCGGTCGCGGCGGCCGGCGCGGCGGACCCGGGGGCCGGGATCACCGGCCTCACCCGTTACCTCCAGATCTTCGTGCTGGTGCCGGCCGCGGTCCTGCTGCTCGTGCGCGACCGGCGCGATCTGCGGCTGCTGGCCTGGTCGTTCGTCGCGCTGGCGCTGTGGCAGGGGGCGGTCGGGGTACGGCAGTACGTCACCGGGACCGGCGCCTCCTACCAGGGCGAGGACGTCCGCGCGGTCGGCACGTTCGGGCCGACCGACGTGATGGGCATGGCGACGGTGGTCGCCTTCGGGCTGGTCTGCGCGGTGGCCCTGGCCCTGGGAACGGCCGACGCACGGCAGCGTTCCGTCGCCGTGCTGTGCGCGCTTCTCCTGCTGCCGCCGCTGGCCGTCTCGTTCAGCCGGGGAGCGTGGATCGCCACCGCCGTGGCCTGCGGGGCGCAGCTGGTGCTCGCGGGGCTGCGGCGCGCGGTGAAGGTGGTCGCGGCGCTGGCGGCGGCCGGGATGATCCTGGTCGGCGGCCTCGGCTTCGGCAGCGCGATGCTCCAGGAGCGGATCGCCAGCATCACGCAGGTCACCGACGCGCCGGACCAGTCGGTCACCGACCGGTACACGATGTGGGCGGCGGCGGCCGGCATGTGGCGCGAGCACCCGCTGACGGGCGTCGGGCTGAAGGGCTTCCCGGACAACCGGGACGGTCACGCCTCGCTCGCGCTCTCCTCGGGCAGCGACATCGCGGGCGCGGGCGCCGCCTATCACAAGCAGGCGCTGCTCTCGCCGCACAACATGTACCTCCTGGTGCTCAGCGAGCAGGGCCTCGTCGGGCTGCTCGCCCTGGGCGGCAGCTGGCTCGCGCTGCTGGTGTGCGCGCTGCGCGGACTGGTTCGCGTACGCCGTGCGCCACGGGACGCCACGCACCCCGGCCCCTCGGCCCGACCCGGTCACGCCGAGGGCGGCGCCCCGGGCGGCACGGACTGCGGGCTCGTGGCGTGCGGGCTGCTCGTCTGGCAGCTGGTCGACTTCGTGTACGCGGACATCGGCGGCCCCTCCACGGTCCTGACGGCCGTCGTCTTCGGCGTCATCGGCTGGTGGGCGCTGATGGACCCGTCCGCGTCCCCCGCCCCCGGCACGCCGGCACCGGCCGGCGCCGTACGGGAAGAGGCCACGGCCCGATGACGGTGACGCCGCCGAGGGCGGGGAAGGGCCAGGACACGGGACCGGGCTCCGGGACAAGGGCCGGTGCGGGAACCGGGATCGGTGCGGGAACCGGGATCGGTGCGGGAACCGGGGTCGGAGCCGGTTCCAGAGCTGGGGCTGGTGCCGGTTCCAAAGCCGGGGCCGGAACCGGTTCCGAGACCGGTGCCGGGGCCGGTTCCAGAGCCGGGGCTAGTGCTGGTTCCGAGACCGGTGTCGGGGCCGGTTCCAAAACCGGGGCTGGTGCCGGTTCCGAGACCGGTGTCGGGGCCGGTTCCAAAACCGGGGCCGGAGCTGGTTCCGAGACCTGTGTCGGGGCCGGTTCCAGAACCGGCGCTGGTGCCGGTTCCAAAGCCGGGGCTGGTGCCGGTTCCGGGACCGGGGCCGGACCCAGGGGCGTCGAAGGTGCCGAATTTGGTGGCGTCGGCGGCCGTGACGCGCCGTCCCTCCCGCTGCCCTCCGCACGCGCCTCCGCCTCCACCCCCTCCACCCCCGCTGCCCCCGCTGTCCCTTCGACCTCCTCACCGTCCCCCGCCGCCGCACCACCCCCCGGACCCCGCAAGGGAACGGGCCGGCACGAGGCGGCCACCGACCGGTTTCTCGCCAAGGCGGCGCTCGTCACCATCGCCCTGTCGATCGCCGGTGCCCTGCTGGGCCTGGGACGCGACCAGGCGCTGGCGCACCTCTTCGGCGCCGGGTCGGACACGGACGCGTTCCTGGTCGCCTGGACGGTGCCGGAGTTCGCGGCCACGCTGCTGATCGAGGACGGGCTCGCCTTCGTGCTGATCCCGGCGTTCAGCGTGGCCGTGACCCGGCGCGCGAAAGGGGCCGCGGGCGATCCCGTGCGCGCGCTGGTCGCCGCCACCCTGCCCCGGCTGACGCTCGCCTTCGCGGCCGTCGGCGCGCTGCTGATCGCGGGGGCGCCGTACCTGGTCGAGGCGCTCGCGCCGGGCCTGCCCGATCCCCGGCTCGCGGTGGACTGCACCCGGCTGACCGCGACCTGCGTGTTCTCCTTCGGGCTCGCCGGATACGCCAGCGCGGCCCTGCGCGCGCACCGGCGGTTCGTGGCTCCGGCGGCGATCTACATGGCGTACAACGCCGGGATCATCACGGTGATGTTCCTCCTCGGCGCGCGCTGGGGCGTGCGGTCGGCCGCGCTCGGCGTCGCGGTCGGCGGCGCGCTCATGGTGGTGGCGCAGGCGCCGTCGCTGTGGCGGCAGCTGCGGCGCGGGCAGCCGGCGACCGGGGACCTGGACGGGGATCCGGCCCGTCCGATGGATCTGACCCTCATCGGCACGGTCCTGCTGTTCGCGCTGTGCCGGCAGTCCCAGGTCCTCGTCGAACGTTTCCTGGCCTCCTCGCTGCCCGCCGGGGCCATCTCGCATCTGAACTACGCCCAGAAGGTGGCCCAGATGCCGATGGTGCTCTCGCTGATGCTCTGTACGGTCACCTTCCCGGTGGTCGCCCAGGCCATCGCCGAGGGCGACACCGAGCGCGCCAGGGACCGGGTGGAGCGCGATCTGTCCCTCGTCGCCTGCACGGTGCTCCTCGGCACGGCCGCGGTCGTGGCGTGCGCCCCGCAGATCGTCCAACTGCTCTTCCAGCGGGGTGCGTTCACCGCCCAGGACACCGCGGCGACGGCGGCGGTCATGCGCGTGTACGCCCTCGGGCTGCTCGGCCACACCCTGGTCGGCGCGCTCGTGCGCTCGTACTTCTCCTCGACGCGGCCGACCTGGTACCCGCTGTTCGCGATGACCGCCGGGATCGTCGCGACCTGCTGGGCCGGGGCCCTGGCCGTCGGCCCCTGGGGGGTCTGCGGGATCGCCGCGGCCAACGCGGCCGGCATCACCCTCACCGCGGTGCTCCTGCTGTACGGCATGGGTCCGCGCAGCGTGCCGATCCGCACCCGCAAGGTGGTGGCCGAGATCGGCAAGCCGCTGCGGGCCGCCCTGACCGCGGCGGTGACCGGCGGTCTGTGCGCGAGCGGCGTGGATTCCCCGCTGCTCGGACTCGTCGTCGGCGGCACGGTCGTGACCGTCGTCTTCGCCCTGCTGGCCTGGGCCTTCCGGGTCGAGGGGTTCGCCTCCGCACTCCGTTCCGTCACACGAAGGGTTTCGCATGCCCGTTTCCGCTGACAGCAGCAGACGTACCGGTACGAGCTCCCTCGACGCGCCGCCCTGGGTGGCGATGTACCACTCCGTCGGGGACTGCTCCGACGACCCGTACCGCGTCACGGTCTCCCCGGACCGCCTCGGCCGGCAGCTGGCCTGGCTGCGCAGGCGCGGTCTGCGGGGGGTGTGCGTCTCCGATCTGCTCGCGGCCCGCGCCCGCGGCCAGGGGCAGGACCTGGTGGCCCTGACCTTCGACGACGGGTACGCCGATTTCGTCGAGACCGCGCTCCCGCTGCTCCGGCGCCACGCGTGCGGCGCCACCCTCTTCGTCCTGCCCGGACGGCTCGGCGGCGAGAACGCCTGGGATCCGCTGGGCCCGCGCAAGCCCCTGCTGGGCAAGCAGGGCATCCGGCTCGCCGCCGCCTCCGAGGGCATGGAGGTCGGCTCGCACGGACTGACCCACGTCGACCTCACGAAGGCCGACGACGCCGTGCTGCACGCCGAGGTCGCCGAGAGCAGAGCGGTGCTCTCGGAGTTGATCGGTGCTCCGGTCGCCGGCTTCTGCTATCCGTACGGGACCGTCGACCGCCGGGTCCTGGACGCGGTCCGCGACGCCGGATACCGCTACGGCTGCGCGATCGACCCCGGCCCGCTGACCGGCCCGTACGCCCTCCCCCGTGTGCACATCGGCGAGAACGACACCGCCGTACGCCTGTTCCTGAAGCACAGGCTGCACCGTCTGCGCCGGCGCCCGGTCGAGGCGGGCCGGTGAAGGCGCTGCACATCATCACCGGCCTCGGCGTCGGCGGTGCCGAGCAGCAACTGCGGCTGCTGCTGCGGCATCTGCCGGTGCCCTGCGACGTCGTGACGCTGACCGATCCGGGCGCGGTCGCCGAGGGGCTCGCCGCCGACGGTGTGCGCGTGATCCATCTCGGCATGTCCGGCAACCGCGACCTCACCGCGCTCCCCCGCCTGGTGAAGGTGATCCGCGCGGGCCGCTACGACCTCGTGCACACCCACCTCTACCGGGCCTGTCTGTACGGACGGCTCGCCGCCCGGCTGGCCGGGGTGCGGGCGGTCGTGGCCACCGAGCACTCGCTCGGCGACTCCCAGATGGAGGGCCGCCCGCTCGGTCCCGGGGTGCGCGCCCTGTATCTGGCCGGCGAGCGGCTCGGCCGGTCGACCGTCGCCGTCTCGCCCACGGTCGCCGAACGCCTGCGCCGCTGGGGTGTGCCGGGACCGCGCATCGAGGTCGTGCCCAACGGCGTCGACCTCGCCCGCTTCCGCTTCGACCCGGACCTGCGCGAACGCACCCGCCGCCGGCTTGGGCTCCCGCAGGACGCGTACGTCGTCGGCGGTGTCGGCCGGCTCGCGCCGGGCAAGCGGTTCGACGTCCTGATCCGCGCGCTGGCCGAACTGCCGGGCGACTGCCGGCTGCTGCTGGTCGGCGGCGGCATGGAGGAGACCGCGCTGCGGCGCGCGGCGCACGACGCCGGGGTCAGGGACCGGGTGCTCTTCGCCAGCGAGCGCCCCCCGTACGGCTCGCCCGGCGCCGATCTGCCCTCGCTGATGGGGGCCATGGACGTCCTCGCCTCGCCCAGCCCCGAGGAGGCGTTCGGACTGGCCGTCGTGGAGGCGCTGGCCGCCGGACTGCCGGTGCTGTACGTCTCCTGCCCGGCCGTCGAGGACCTGCCGCCCGGCGCGGCCTCCGGCGCCAACCGGGTCGGGGGCTGCACGGACTCCTTCGTCCGCGCGCTCACCGACGTCCGCGCGAAGGGCCCCGCCCCCCGCGCGGCCCCGGAGGCGGCCCACCACTACTGCATCACCCGCAGCGCCGCCCAGCTGATGGACGTGTACGCGGCCGCTGTCTCGCGCACCTGACTGGAGTGAGTTCCACATGTCCGAAAACCTCACCAGGGGCCACCGCCCCTCGGGCTCGGCTCTTTCCCGGGCGCGGACCCTGCCGCCGTGGGCGCTGCTCGCCGCCACGGCCGTGCTCGGCGGCGTGCTCGGCGGCGCGTACGGCGTGGTGAAGCCCCCGGCCTACACGGCCACGAGCTATGTCATCGCCGTACCGACGGACAAGGGCGACCCCTCGGCCGCGCTCGGCTTCGCCCAGGCCTACGGGCGGGTCGCCACCCAGCTCGCGGTGCTCGGGGACGCTCAGGTGTGGGCCGGTGTGCCGGTCAAGACCCTGGAGTCGAGCGTGAAGACCGCGACCTCCCCGGACGCTCCGATGGTCGCCGTCTCGGCCACCGCCGCACGGCCCGACCTGGCCGCCGACATGGCCAACGCGGTCACCCGTTCCCTGACGCAGCACGCCAACGAGAGCAAGCAGAGCACCCACGTCGAACTCCTGTCGTTCTCCCGCGCGATCAAGCCGGCCTCCGCGTCCTCGCCGTCCCCGACGGTGACGGGCCTGGTCGGCGCGAGCGCGGGCGGACTGCTCGGCGGACTCGTGCTGCTGGTCCGTCCCCGGCGGTACGCCGATCCGGCCCGCCAGGCCTCGGTGCCGAGCCCGGCCACGGCCGCCGATGTGCACGGCCAGCTGTGAGCGGGACGCTCCTTGCCGGTGCGAGGGCAGGCACCGCACGAGCCGAACTCGTCACCGACGAGCGGGAGTTCGCCGAGCTGGCGGCCCCCTGGGGACGCCTGTACCGCCGGTGCGGCGCCGCCACCGCCTTCCAGAGCCACGCCTGGCTCCACTCCTGGTGGCTGTCGTACGGGACCCCGGGACGGCTGCGTCTGATGGTCGTGCGCGAGGGCGGTGAGCTGATCGCGCTCGCGCCGCTGATGCGCGCCCGCCGCCGGCTGCCCACGCTCGTGCCGCTCGGCGGGCCGATCTCCGACTACGCGGACGTGCTCCTCGACGACGAGCACGCCGACCGCGCCGCCGCGCTGCTCGCCGAGGGACTGTCGGCCGCGGCCCGCACCGCGCTGATCGACTTCCGCGAGGTACGCCCCGGCGGCGCGGTGGAACGGGTCTACGAGCACTGGCACGGGCCGCGCCGCCAGGTCGGGGACTCCCTGTGCCTGGAGCTGCCGGCCACCTCGATGGACGAACTGCTCGGCCGCCTCCCCTCGTCCAAGGCCCAGCGCGTCCGGGCCAAGCTGCGCAAACTCACCGCGCTCGGGGTCGAACAGCGGGTGGTGGGCCACGACGAGGTGGACGCGGCCCTCGGCCGGCTGCTCGAACTGCACCGGCTCCAGTGGGAGGGCCGCAAGGTCACGTCCGAGCACCTCCACGAGCGGTTCTCGGAGCATCTGGTCCGCTCGGTGGGCCCGATGGTGCGGTCGGGGGACGCGGTGGTCACCGAGTTCCGGCTCGACGGCTCCGTGATGGCCGTGGACCTCACCCTGCTGTCGCGGCGCCTGGCGGGCGGCTATCTGTACGGAGCCCATCCGCAGCTGCGCGAACGCAAGGCGGACGTGGCCGTGATACTGCTCGACGCCTGCTCCCGGCACACCGAGGGCGGCGGCCGCGGGACGCTGAGCCTGCTGCGCGGCGACGAACCGTACAAGCACCACTGGCGCCCCGACCCGGTCGTCAACCAGCGGCTGCTCCTCGCCCGCCGGCGTACGGCGCCGCTGATGTCGGCGGTCGTGTGCGACGTCGCCGCGCGCCGGCGGGGCAAGGAGCTGCTGCGGAGCTGGAAGGAACGCGGTGGCGGCAGGCCGTGACCGGCCCGCCGCCACCGGGGGGTCACCAGCCGCTCGACCACCAGTCGCCCGACCACCAGTCGTGCGACGGCCAGTCGAGACGCACGCACACCTTCCCGCCGAGCCAGTACTCCACCCAGTCACCGAGCTCCAGCGAGGAACAGGTGGCCGGGTCCGGGGTCACGTGCGGTGCGGGCTTGGCCACCGGAGTGGGGGTCGGGGTCGGGGTCGGCGTGGAAGCCGGCTTGGGCACCGGGGTCTTGGCCGGGGTGGGAACCGGCTTCGGGACCGGCTTGGGGACCGGCTTGGGGACCGGCTTGTGGGTCGGGGTCTCCACCGGCTTCGGTGTCGGGGTCGGCGTGGAGACGGGCTCGGACACCGGGGTCTTGACCGGGGTCTTGGCCGGCGTCGGAACCGGCTTCGGCACCGGCTTGTGGGTCGGGGTCTCGACCGGCTTCGGGACCGGCTTCGGGACCGGCTTGGGTGTCGGGGTCGGCGTGGAGACCGGCTCGGACACCGGGGACTTGACCGGGGTCTTGGCCGGCGTCGGAACCGGCTTCGGCGTCGAGGCCGGTTCGGACGTCGGGGTCGGGACGGCGGGCGTCGGGGTCGGGACCGCCGGTGTCGGGGTCGGGGTCGAGGCCGGTTCGGACGTCGGGGTCGGTACCGGACCGGTGGGCGACGGATCGGCGAGGTGGGACAGCACGGCCCGGTAGGCCTTGGCCGCCATCGGGTTGTCCCGGCACTGCCACACACCGTGCGGGCAGTAGTCGGTGAGCGTGTTGTACAGCGCCTTGTGCTCGTCCATCCACGCGAGCATGTCCTTCACGTACGTCGCGTTGTCGCCGTTGCGGTAGAGGCCCCACTCGGGATAGGAGATCGACTTGCCGTGGGCCTTGGCGAAGTCCACCTGCTCCTGGAGCCCGTACGGCTCCTTCACCTGCTCGTCGAACGAGAGTCCCGACGGCTGGTCGTACGCGTCCATGCCGATGATGTCGACGGTGCCGTCCCCCGGGTAGCACTCGGTCCAGGGAATGGCGTCCCGGCCGCGGTTCGGGGCGAAGTCGAACCGGAACCGCTGGCCCGGCACCGACCGCATGGCGGTGACGATCCTGTTCCAGTACGTCTTCCAGGCCTCCGGGTCGGGACCGCAGCGATGGGTGTACGTGACGCCGTTCATCTCCCACCCGAGCACGATGACGGTGTCGGGCACCTTCAGCTCGACGAGCCGCTCGGCGAGCGCGCGGAAATGGTGGTCGAAGGCGCCGGTCCCGGCCTCGCGCAGCAGTTCGCGGACCTGCCCGTCGGAGAAGCCCTCCTCGTTGCGTTCCATCATCGGGACGTTGAGGACGAGCATCCGGTCGGCCTGGCGGCGGCGCCAGTCCGCCCAGGCGTCCAGGAATCCGGGGGCGCCCTCGATGTTGCTCCAGCGGTCACCCGGCAGATACGTGTGTCCGACCCGCAGTTCGGCGCCGCCCAGCCACTGGCTGAGCCCCTCGATACGGGCGATGCCCTCGGGACCGTAGTCGAGGTAGGCGCCGAAGGCCGGGCGCTCGGGGCGGCCCGGCCCGGCGGGACGAGCGGGCTTCGTGCCACCCGCGACGGGCCTCGCGGAAGCGGCGGCGACCGGAGCCGACGACCCGGCGGACCCACGCCCCGGCACGGCGGACGGCCTCGTGCTCGTGGCCCGGGCACCCGTGGCGGCGGAGGAGTTCGCGGACGGTTGCGCCAAGGAGGCGGGGGTCGGAACCGGCGGATCGCCCGTCCCCACCGCCCCGGCGCCCACGGCGTATGCCGGACCGGACGCGAGGGCGACCGACGCGACGATGCCGGCCGCGATGAACGCCGGCCTTCCACTCCGGGGCCGCTGCTGCTGTGGGGCCATGCCTGCTCCTCTCCCTGCTTGGTCCTCGGATTCACCCTCCGATTACTGACACTCAGTCATATGAATTCCGATTCAGCCAACCGGGGTTCCGCCCTCGCGATCTGATGATCACTCGCAGGGGTGACTCGCCCGGTCACGGAGCCCGCCCCGCCTCCGAAGGAGAAGCCCGTGCACCGACTCGACGACCGGGTCCCCGCCGTGCTGCTGCGCGTCGACCGCAACCCTTTTCACCACGGAACGCTGGGAGCGGTGCGCTCGCTCGGCAGAGCCGGTGTGGAGGTGCACCTGGTCGCCGACTCCGAGGGAAGTCCCGTCGGCAGATCGCGCTTTGTCAGCCAGACCCACCCTCCGCCGCCGCCCGGTGCGTCCGCCGCGGACATCGCCGCGGTGTTGCGCCAAGTGGCCGCCCGGGTTTCCCGGCCCGCCGTACTGGTCCCGTTGGATGACGTGAGCGCCCTCGCGGTGAACGCCCCGGGCGGGGAGCCCTGCGCCGGGTTCCTGCTGCCGCGTCAGCCCCGCGGTCTCGCCGAACGCGTCGCCGACAAGGCCGAACTGGCCTCCGTCTGCGAGCGCGTGGGCGTTCCCCACCCGGTGACCCTGATGCCGCAGAGCCCCGCGCAGGCGGCCGCCGCGGCCTGGCAGCTGGGGCTGCCGCTGGTGGCCAAGTGGAGCAGGCCCTGGCTGATCCCGGCCGGGAGGGGCCTGCGCAGCACGGTGGTGGTCCGGTCCGCGCGCGAGGCCGAGGCCCTGTATCTGCGCACCCCGGAGGCGGGCAGCCCACTGCTGCTCCAGACGTATCTCCCGCCGGGGCCGGACCGCGACTGGTTCTTCCACGGATACGTCGACGGGGCCGGTGCGACGCACGGCGGCGGCGCGGGCCGCAAGCACGGCGCCTGGCCGCGCGGGGCGGGCCTCACGACGGTCGGCCGCTGGACGCCCGACGCCCGGCTCGAGGCCCTCGTGGGACGACTCACCCACGCCCTCGGCTACCGCGGCATCCTCGACCTCGACTTCCGCAGGGACGACACGACGGGCCGCTACCACCTGCTCGACTTCAACCCCCGCCCCGGCGCGCAGTTCCGGCTGTTCGAGGACGCGGCGGGCCTGGACGTCGTACGCGCCCTGCACCTGGATCTGACGAATCGTCCGCTGCCCGCCCCGGCACCTCTGCCGGACCGCGTGTTCGTGGTGGAGAACTACGCGCCGCTGCGGGCCCTGCGCCATCGCGGCCCCGATCGCGAGCTGGCCTGGCACGCACCGGACGACCGCGCACCCGGGCGGGCGCTGTGGGGCCTGTGGGCCCGCCACGTGTCCCTGCGCCTGGCCCAGCTCGCCGGCCGCGTGCTGCGCGTACGGGCCCTCACGCGGAGGGCGACCGCGATAGCCGCCGACGCTTCCGTGACGACGGCCGCCTACACGGCGGCGGCCGATGCGGGGGCGACCGGTGCGGGGGCGACCGGTGCGAGGGCTGCCGGTGCGAGGGCGACCGGGGCGAGAGCGGCCGGGGCAGGTGCGGGGACGGCTGGAGCGGTGACGGGCCCGGCGGGAGGCGCGGGTGCCGGGAGCAGGGACCCGGCCCTCGTACGGCCGCGCTCCTGGCCCGGCGCCGACCGCCTCCGCGCGCGTCTCCGCGCCGGCCGGACGTCCGACCCGGCAACCGCCCCGCCGTCCTCCCTCGCGCCCTCCCCGGTGTCCGTCCGCCCGACCGCCCCGCCTGCGTGCTTTCCGGCCCGCGGCGCCACCGACGACGAGAGAGCGAGCAGCCGCTGATGTACGACCTCCTGGTGGTGGGGGCCGGACCCTACGGCCTGTCCATCGCGTCCCACGCCGCGGCCGCCGGGCTCGACCTGCGCGTCCTCGGCCGCCCGATGGCCTCCTGGCGCGACCACATGCCCCGGGGCATGTTCCTGAAGTCGGAGCCGTGGGCGTCCAGCCTCTCCGACCCCGAGGGCCGCCGACGACTGGAGACGTACTGCGCGGGCCGGGGTGTGCCGGCCCGGCACGGCGAACCGGTTCCGGTCGAGGTGTTCGCCTCGTACGGCCTGTGGTTCGCCCGCCACTGCGTGCCCGGCGTCGACGAGCGCATGGTCGTCCGCGTCCGGGCCCGCCCCGGGGGCTTCGAGACCCTGACCGGCGACGGTGAGGTGCTGCGCGCCCGCACGGTCGCCCTGGCCGTCGGGGTGATGCCCTTCGTCGAGCTGCCGTCGGCGCTGAGCGGCCTGGGGCCCGAACTGGTGTCGCACAGCAGCCACCACGGCGACCTCTCCCGCTTCCGGGGCCGGGACGTCACCGTGATCGGCGGGGGCCAGGCCGCCCTGGAGACGGCGGCGCTGCTCGCCGAACAGGGCACACGGACCCGGGTCCTGGCCCGCGCCCCCGAGCTGGCCTGGAACGATGTGCCGCCCGCCTGGGAGCGGCCGCGGTGGCGGTCCGCCCGCGCTCCGCACAGCGGTCTGGGCTGTGGCTGGCGCAACTGGTTCTACGCCGAGCGTCCCGGGCTCTTCCGCCGGCTCCCGGAAC
This sequence comes from Streptomyces sp. f51, assembly GCF_037940415.1. Lineage (NCBI taxonomy): Bacteria > Bacillati > Actinomycetota > Actinomycetes > Kitasatosporales > Streptomycetaceae > Streptomyces > Streptomyces sp. f51. The sequence goes on from NZ_CP149798.1 coordinate 2,534,154, forward strand.
CCACTCGGGTCCGGATCACGGCCGACGCGCTGGGCCCGGCGGGCGCCTGGTGGGTACGTGACCGCGTGGAGGGGCCGGTCGAACTGATGCTGGGTCACGAGGTCACGTCGGCCCGCGCCTCGGCCGCCGGGGTACGGCTCGACACGGTGGGCCGGGACGGCACGACGGCCCGCCTGGAGACCGGCCATGTCATCGCGGCCACGGGGTTCAGGGCCCGGCGCGAACGGCTCGGGCTGCTGGACGACGAGCTGCGCGCGGGTCTCGCGGCCCTGCCGGACGGTTCCCCCGCGGTCGGGCGGGACTTCGAGTCGTCGGTGCCGGGGCTCTTCATGGCGGGCCTGGTCACCGCCTCCGCCTTCGGCCCGGCCATGCGCTTCGTACAGGGGGCCGGCTTCACGGCCGAGACGCTGGTGCGCGGTGTACGACGGCGGCTGAGCGCGGGCCCGGGCGGCGGCCGGATCCCCGCGCCCGGCAGGGCCCTTCGGCAGGGATCCGCCCCGGGGCTCGGCGCGGAACGCTGACCCTGGCCTCGGCCCGGGTGGTGATCCAAGGCTCGGCCCGGGTGGTGACCCGGGGCTCGGCGCGGGACGCTGACCCGGGCGGCGCCCGCCCCGGCGTGCCGACGCCGGGCGGGTGCGCGGACCGGCTCCGGGTGCCGGACCGGCTCCGGGTGCCGGACGCGAGGACGCGAGCGGCACCCGGAGCGGGGCGTCACGGGCGGGAAGCGGCCCGGCTCCGCCGGTACAGCAGGGTGCCGCCCGCCAGCAGGGCGGCACTGATCGCGGCGTTGGCGATCAGTCCCTCGCTGCCGGTCTCCGCCAGCGTGGGCGGGGTGTGCGCCGTGGGCGGCGCGGGCGGCTGCTCGTGGACCTGCACGGGCGGGGTGTGCACGACGGGCGTGTGCGGCGTGCGCGTCTTCGGCGGCTGCGGAACCGTCCGCGGTGGCGTGTGCGGAGGCGTCACCGGCGGGGTGCAGTGGTGCGGGGTCCTCACGTGGCCGTCCGGCCCGTGGTGGTGGGCGCACGAGTTGCCGAACACGGGGTTCAGCAGGCCCACCACGTCCGCGGAGTTGCCGCACAGCTCGACGGGGACGTCGATCGGAGCCCCGGCCTGGTCGCCGGAGAGGACACCGGGCGAGCCGTGCGCCTCGCCGTGGGACGAGGAGCCGCTCCAGCCGCCGTGGTGGTCGGCGCCGCCGTGGCCCGGGCCCGCCTGCCCGGGGTGCCCGTGACGGGAGTCGCCGTAGCCGGAGTCGCCGTAGCCGCCGTGACCCGAGTCGCCGTAACCCGAGTGACCGTGACCCGAGTCGCCGTAGCCACCGTGCTCACCGCCGTAGCCACCGGCCGGGTGCCCGCCGTGCCGGCCGTGCTCGTCGCCGTAGCCACCTGCCGGGTGGCCGCCGTGCCTGCCGTGCTCGTCGCCGTAGCCGCCGGTGGGGTGACCGCCGTAACCGGCATGCTCGCCGCCGGGGTGACCCCCGTATCCACCGTGCTCGGCGCTGTGGTCACCGGGGTGGCCACCGTGACCGGTGCCGCGTCCCGGGTGGTGCGCGGAGCCGGTGTCGTGCTGGGCGGGGTGGTGCGGCGCCGTGTGCCTGCCCTGCGAAACCGGGCCGTTGGCACAGGAGTTGCCGAAGGCCGGGTTGAGGGCGGCGATGACGTCGACCGTGTTGCCGCAGACGTTCAGCGGCACGTTCACCGGAACCTGGACGTTGTTTCCCGACGCCACGCCGGGTGAGTCCGAAGCGGTCGCGGTCGAGTTGGAGTCCGCGAAGGCCGGACTGGCGTACAGGGACATGATGCCCGTCGCAGCCGCGGCCAGGACCACTCCCCTACTCAGGTTCTGTCGCACTCTTGTTGTCTTCCTGCTGGGAGAAGTGAGGAAGCCGGCCCTGGGGTCCGCGAGGCGGTCCAAGGCCGGCCGTGGCACAGCCGGAGGCGGCTGAAGTGCCGGAACGTCAGTGGTTGGCGCAGCCGTTGCCGATCGCCGGGTTCAGCAGGGCGAGCACGTTGACCGAGTTGCCGCACACGTTGACGGGGATGTGGATCGGAACCTGGATCACGTTCCCCGAGAGGACACCGGGGGAGTTGGCGGCGAAGCCGCCGGCACCCGAGTCCGCGAAGGCCGGGGCGGCCATGCCGAGTGCCATGATGGCGCCGACGACGACGGAAGCGCTCTTCTTGAGCTTCACGTGCTTTCCCTTCTCTGCGGTCATGCCCCTTTGTCGGCCGAAACCGAGCGAGCGCTACTTGGGCGGCTCGCATCATGACCTGCCGGGCTGTGAACGAGCCACGGACCGCCGAAGAAACTGCGGAACCCGCACTCGTCGGGAATTCACCCGAATCGCCCCGCCCGAAATCGACACGGGAGCTTCACAACAGGAGAAACGCTCCCCCCGAAGAAGAAGCGTTTCGCCCGGCACGAGAATGTCAACACGGCTGTGTCAACACGGCGGAGATGGAATTCATATATATGACGAGCACCCGCACAGGGACCCGGGCCGCACGTCCGAACACGGCGTGCGGCCCGGGCCCCGGGACGAAGGTCAGCCGCCGACGGCGCCGTTGCCTGAGAGGACCGGGATGTTGTCCACGACGTGCGAGAGCGGCTCGTCGCCCTTGGCCTGCGTGGAGTTCTCGGCGCACTGCTGGTTCTGCGGAGCGGACAGGACCGGGACGTCCTGGGCGCCGACCTGCGCCAGCAGGCCGAGCACGTTCTGGGCGTTGACCTTGGCCGGCAGACCGACGCAGAGCTTGTTCAGGGAACCCTGGGCGAGCGAGAGCTGGGGGCTCATGTCGCCCTTGGTCAGGGCGTTGCCGTACGACTGCTCGGCGCCGTTGCCGTTCACCGTGGTGAGGCCGTTGTCGTTGCCGATGGCCAGCGCCTGCGGGGCGAGCGCCGCCGAGGCACCGACGACGGATGCCGCGACCGCTGCCACTGCCATTGCCTTCTTGAACATTTCTCCGGGTTCCTTTTCTGCGGGTGATGCGTATTCCTGCCGTCACCTCAACCGCGACCGGCGGGATTGGTTGCACGTCGTCACCCGAACGGATCGCGGAACCCTCCAGAATTCACCTACCTATGGCCTGAGGATTTACCCGCCACGCCGCCCACATGGGCCATTGGGGTGAATCGCAGCAACCATGCGACCCGGGGTCAGTTGTCCAGGTCGCTCCGGTGGACGGGGTTACTCCAGAAGGGATCAGCTAGTGATCAAGAAGGTTATGGCCGCTGCGGCTCTCGCCGCTTCCGTCGTCGGAGCCTCGGCTGCGGCCGCGCCCCAGGCGCTGGCCATCGGCAACGACGGGGGTCTCACCACCGCGAACGGGAACGCCGCCTCGCAGATCTACGGCAACCAGGCCACGTACGGCAACATGAGCCCGCAGATGGCCCTGATCCAGGGCTCGCTGAACAAGCCCTGCATCGGCCTGCCGGCCAAGCTCAACGCCCAGAACGTGCTGGGCGCCGCGCAGATCGGTCTTCAGGACGTGCCGATCCTGTCCGCGCCGCAGAACCAGCAGTGCACCGAGAACTCCACCCAGGCCAAGGGCGACGAGCCGCTCTCGCACATCCTGGACAACATCCCGGTCCTCTCGGGCAACGGCGCCACCCGCAGCTGATCACCTCCGCCGGGCGCGGCGGACCACCGGCTCGTCCGGCGGTCCGCCGCCGCTGCCACCTCCTCGACGGCGGCGGTGGCGAGCGCCGGCCCGGGCAGCTCCCGGGCCATTCGGGGGACACCCCGCAACCACACCTTCCGCAGCACTGTTGATCATGGCGCGACTCCACTCGGAGTCCGCTCTTCGAAAGGGCAATACCAAAATGAAGAAGCTCTGGGCGACCGCCGCCATCGCCGCTTCCCTCGTCGGCGCCGCTGCCGCCGCCGCGCCCCAGGCGCTGGCCATCGGCAACGACGACGGTGTCACCACCGTCAACGGCAACGGAGCCGTCCAGAAGTACGGCAACCAGGCCACGTTCGGTGACATGAGCCCCCAGCTCTCGCTGGTCCAGGGCTCGCTGAACAAGCCCTGTGTCGGTCTGCCGGCCAAGCTCAACCTCCAGAACGTGGCGGGCCTGGCGCAGATCGGTCTTCAGGACGTGCCGATCCTGTCCGCGCCGCAGAACCAGCAGTGCACCGAGAACTCCACCCAGGCCAAGGGCGACGAGCCGCTCTCGCACATCCTGGACAACATCCCGGTCCTCTCGGGCAACGGCGCCACCCGCAGCTGATCACCTCCCCCCGCACGGGAAAGCGGGCCGCTCCTCGGAGCGGCCCGCTTTTCCGTGCCTCCCGCTGGAGTTCAGCGGACCGCGCAGTCCCCGGTGCAGATGTCCAGGTCGCGGGCCTGTCCGATCGCGGTGGCGAGCGCCGAGACGTCCTTGTCCTCGGTCACGTTCGCCAAGGAGCGTGCCCGTGAGGCGAGTTCGCCGAGGGTCGGGACGCCGGGCAGCGGACGGCGGCGGGAGTCGCCGGAGCGCAGGGCGTCGGCGAAGTAGGCGGCCACGGCGGTGACCTGGAAGGAGTTCGGCGAACTCCAGACGCCGTCGCGCAGGTCGCCGGTCTCCAGGCTGCCGGTCTCCTCGTGCGGGGCGCGGGAGTCGGGGTCGAGCCAGCGGACGGTCGCGGTGGCCAGGTGCCCGGAGGCGCCGGGGCGGGTGCGGACGGCGTACAGGGCGGTGACCGTGTGTCCGGGGCCGACCTCGCCGCCGTCCACCTTGTCGTCGCGGAAGTCCTGGTCGGCGACCCTCCGGTCGTCGTAGCCGATGAGCCGGAACTCTTCGACCGTCCCGGGGTCGAAGGCGACCTGCGCCTTGGCGTCGCGCGCGGTGAGGTCGATGTTCTGCGGGAGCTGGTCGCAGAAGACGGTGAAGGCCTCGTCGCGGTCCGAGACGTAGGTCGTGTGGCCGTCGCCCTTGTCTGCGAGGCGTTCCATGAGGGCGTCGCCGTAGTCGCTGCCGACTCCGACGCCGAAGAGGGTGATGCCGTGCTCGCGGCGGGCGGAGGAGATCCGTTCCAGAATGGTGTCGGCGTCCGTGTCGCCGGTGTTGGCGAGGCCGTCGGAGATGAGGACGACGCGGTTGGTGGCTCCCTCGCGCAGCCCGTGGACGGCGGTCGCGTACCCGGTCCGCACGCCCGCGCCGAGGTTGGTCGAGTCGGTCGGCTCCAGGCCGTCGATCGCCCGGTGGACGCGGGCGCGGTGGCCGCCGAGGCGGGTCATCGGCAGGACGGTCTCGGCCTCGTCGCTGAAGGTGACCAGGGCGACGGAGTCGTCGTCGCGCAGCCGGTCGGTCATGACGTCGAGGGACTCCCGGGCCAGGTCGAGGCGGCCCGGCTCCGCCATGGAGCCCGAGATGTCGATGACGAAAGTGAGGGCGGCGGGCGGGCGTTCGCGCTCGCTGTCGGCCGGGCGGGTGGCGAGCCCGACCCGGACGAGGGACCAGCGTCCGTCGTCCGTGCGGGCTCCGTCGACGGACACCGAGAAGCCGTTGCCGTCGGGCCGCTGGTAGTCCTGGCGGAAGCCGTTGACGAATTCCTCGGGGCGGATCGTCGCGGGGTCGGGGACCCTGCCCTCCGCGAGGGTGCGCCGGGCGTAGCCGTACGACGCGGTGTCGACGTCGAGGGCGAAGGTGGAGAGGTTCCCGGACGACGGCGTGGCTTCGGGGGCGCCCGACGGATCGGCCCGGTCCGCGCCGCCCGTCGGCCGGGCGGGGGCCGGCAGCGGAAGGTTGCGGCCGCCGGACTTGTCGCCGTCCGAGGAGTTGCTGCCGCCTCCCGCGCCGCATCCGGTGAGCAGCAGTGCGCCCGCGACCGGGAGGGCGAGCAGCGCGGCGGCGGCCCTCCGGCGGGCGGCCGTCCGCGCGCCGCCGCGTGGGCGGTCCCCGCCGACCGCCTTCCGTATGTGCTTGATCCCCATGTGTACCCCCTCGGCGTACGGCCCTTGTGTGGGCCGACCTGTGTGACTGTGACGGCCGAGGGGGCCGTGATGTGCGCTCGGATGCGTTGCGGAAGGATTGCGAAGCGGCCACGGTGAGGGGCCGCCGAGACCGGTGGGTGATCTTCCGGATTCCTACGAGACGATGTCCTTGTGCCGGAAGCCGCGGAAGGCCAGGGCGAACAGGACGAGCGCGTACGTCACCGAGATCGCGGCGCCCTGGATCATCCCGCCCCACTCCGGTGTCGGCTGGATGACGTCGGCCCAGGCGAACTGCCAGTGGGCGGGCAGGAAGTCGCGCCAGTGGCCGAGGGCGGTGACGGCGTCCAGGACGTTGCCCACGATGGTCAGGCCGACCGCGCCGCCGACGGCGCCGAGCGGGGCGTCCGTCTTCGTCGAGAGCCAGAACGCGAGCCCCGCGGTGACCAGTTGGGACACGAAGATGTACGCGATCACGGCGAGCAGCCGCTGGGCCGCGGTGCCGGCGGAGAGCGCGCCGCCGGTGGGGATCTCCAGGGGGCCCCAGCCGTAGGCGGCGGTGCCCACGGCCAGCGCGACGACCGGCAGCAGGACCATCGCCGCGAGGCTGAGTCCGAGCGCGACGGTGAGCTTGGACCACAGCAGCCGGGCTCGGGGCACGGGCGCCGCCAGCAGATAGCGCAGGGAGGACCAGCTCGCCTCGGAGGCGACGGTGTCGCCGCAGAACAGCGCGACCGGGATCACCAGCAGGAAGCCCGCCGACACGAACAGGTTCACCGCGGCGAAGTTGGCGCCCGAGGCGGTGGCGGTGTCCATCAGGGTGATCCGGTCGTTGCGCCCGCCGGGCTGCCCGCCGATCGCGAACGCGATCAGCAGGACGAAGGGCAGGGCCGCGAGGATCGCGCCCATCACCAGGGTGCGGCGGCGCTTGAGCTGGCGGACGAGTTCGACGCGCAGCGGCAGGGTGCGGCGCGCCCGGTACCCGTCGGCCGTGCCGGTCCGCTCCAGGAGCGTGCTCATGCGGAGCCTCCGATCAGGGTGAGGAACGCGTCCTCCAGACGGCGGTGGGGTCCCACCGCCGTGACGGGCACTTCGAGGCGTACGAGTTCGACGACCAGGCGTTGCGCGCTGCCGTCGGGGTCGAGGCGGACGAGGAGTCCTTCCTCGGTGGCGACGGCCGAGAGCACGCCGGGCAGCGCGCCGACCTTCTCGACGACCGGCGCGTCGACGGGTGCCCCGGTGCCGACGAGCAGGGTGTCGCCCGAGCCGATGATCTCGGACACCGGTCCGGCCTGGACGAGCCGGCCGCGGTCCATGACGACGAGGTGGGTGCAGGACTGCTCGACCTCGGCGAGGAGATGGCTGGAGACGATGACCGTGCGGCCGGCCGCCGCGTAGCGGATCATCACCTGGCGCATCTCGCGGATCTGCGGCGGGTCGAGGCCGTTGGTGGGTTCGTCGAGGATCAGCAGGTCGGGGAGGCCGAGCATGGCCTGGGCGATGGCGAGGCGCTGGCGCATGCCCTGGGAGTAGGTGCGCACGGCGCGGGCGAGGGCGTCGCCGAGGCCGGCGATCTCCAGTGCCTCCTCCATGTGGGCGTCCTCGGGGGGCCGCCCCGTGGCCTGCCAGTACAGCTCCAGGTTCTCGCGGCCGGTCAGGTGCGGGAGGAAGCCCGCGCCCTCGACGAACGCTCCGACGCGGGAGAGGACGGGCGCGCCGGGCCGGATCGCGTGCCCGAAGACATGGATCTCGCCGTCGTCGGGGGTGATGAGGCCCATGAGCATGCGCAGGGTGGTGGTCTTGCCCGCGCCGTTCGGCCCGAGCAGGCCGAGGACCTGGCCCTTCTCCACGCGGAACGACAGGTCCTTGACCGCGTACCGGTCGGCGGACTTGGCGTAGCGCTTGGCGAGGCCGGTGATCTGGAGGGGGACGTCGGCCAGTTCGGGGTCGGGCGCGGGGGCGCTCGTGCGGCGGCGGCCGGCTGTCACCAGGGCGAGGGCGGCGAGCGCTCCGGCGAGCGGCAGCCACCACACCCAGGAGGGCAGCGGGGCGGCCGCGGTCCTCACGGCGGGCGCGGTGGGGACCTGGAGGGCGCTCTTGAGGGCCACGGTGTACGTGGCGGGGGCGGCCGGGGAGGCGTAGCCGAGGTCGGTCGAGGCGAGGACCAGGCGCAGCCGGTGGCCCTTCTGGACCGCGTGGTCGATCGCGGGCAGCGTGAGGGTGACGTCCTTGCCCTTCTTCGCGCCCTCGACGCGGACCGGGGTGACGAGCTGGGAGGGCAGCACCTGCTGGGTGCCGCCGGGGCCGACGTCGTACACCTTCCCGAAGAGGACGGCGTCGTCGGTGCTGGAGCGCACGTGCACGGTGACGGTCGGCGAGCCGGTGATCCGCAGGTCGTCCCGCAGGGGCGCGGACTGGAAGCGGGCGTACTGGCCGGGGAAGTCCAGGGAGATCCCGACGCCGAGGGTGGAGAGCTGGGCGAGGCCGCCTGCGCCGCCGAGTCCCGGCAGGGCCGAGATGGCGGGCGGGCTGGCACCGGCCGGGTTCTGGAAGCTCTGCTCACGGCCGCTCAGCGCGACGGTGTGCCGGCCGCTGTCCAGCCCGGGATAGGTGCCGGAGCTCGCGCCGCGCAGCAGGGCGGCGCCGTCGGTGGAGTCGACGCCTCCGGTGCGGGTGACGCGGAAGGCGGGGCCGGTGGCGACGCTCTTGTCGTCCTTGAGGTAGCGGTCGAACCACGAGACGACCCGGGACGTCACACGGTCGCTCTCCATGTCGCCGCCGTCGTGTCCGCCGGCGATCCAGTCGACGTCGACGGGGGCGCCGTTGGCCTTGATCGCCTCGGCCATGGCGTCGGCCTGGCCGAGCGGGAAGAGGGAGTCGGACTGGCCCTGGGTGATGAGGGTGGGGACCTTGATGCGGTCGCCGACGGCGGAGGGGCTGCGGTCCTGGAGCAGCTTCCTCGCCGCCGCGTCGGGCCTGCCGGACTCCGCGACCCTGTCGTACATCGCGCACAGCTCGGGCTCGAAGCGGGCGCAGCCGCCGCCCGAGTTGATGAAGATGCCCGCCCAGAGCTTCTTGAACACGCCGTTCGGGAACAGGGCGTCCGCGAGGTTCCAGTAGGTGATCGAGGGGGCGATGGCGTCGACGCGCGGGTCGTCGGCGGCGGCCAGCAGGGAGATCGCCCCGCCGTACGAGGCGCCCGCCACGCCGACCCTCGGGTCGCCGCTCCGGTCGAGGCGGACCTCGGGGCGCCGGGCGAGCCAGTCGACGAGCCGGGAGACGTCGGCGACCTCGGCCTTGGGGTCGTTCAGCCCGATCCGGCCGGTGGACCTGCCGAAGCCGCGGGCCGACCAGGTCAGGACCGCGTATCCGTCACGGGCGAGCTTCTCCGCCTCGTCGCGTACGTCGGCCTTGCTGCCGCCGAAGCCGTGCGCGAGCAGGACGGCGGGTCGGCGCCGCGAGGCGGGTCCCGCGGTGAAGTACGAGGTGTCGATCCGCACTCCGTCCATGGCCATGACGCGGTCGGCGCGGTGCACGGCCGGCGCGTCGTCGGAGGCGACGGCCGTCCAGGTGCCCGCGCCGGCGAGCACGACGAGGGCCGCGGCGGCGGCCGCCCATCTCCCGCGGGCTCGCGCCCTCGTGGGGGCGGGGAGTTGCCCCCGGCGCGGCCCGCGCGGCCGGGGCAGTCGAAGATCCATGCCTCAACGGTACGGGCGGGCGACGGCGACGGGGGCAGCCGCCGGGCTGAACCGGCACCCCTCCCAGGGGAGTACCGCGGGTGTCCCGTGTACCGCGTCCGTGGTACGAACCCCCCATGGAGCTGCGCCGCGCCGCCACCGTCCGGGAACTGACCGCCGCCGAGTCCCTCTTCGACCATCCCGTGCGTCCCGAGTGGGCCCGGCGGTTCCTGGAGGCGCAGGGCCATCATCTGTTCCTGGCCTACGAGGGCGAGGTGCCGGCGGGGTTCGTCAGCGGAGTCGAGACGGTCCACCCGGACAAGGGCACCGAGATGTTCCTGTACGAGCTGGCCGTGGCGGAGCCGTTCCGGCGGCGGGGCACCGGGCGGGCGCTGGTCCGTGAACTCGCCGCCCTGGCCCGGGAACGCGGCTGCTACGGGATGTGGGTGGGGGTGGACGCCGGAAACGACGTCGCCCTTGCCACGTACCGCAGCGCGGGTGGCAAGGACGACGGGATGTGCACGGTGGTGACGTGGGACTTCGGCTGAGGCTCCGCCGGGGGGCGGGCGGCCTGGAGGGGTCCGCCGGGCGGACCGCTCCGGTCAGACCTGCGCGTCCTCCGGGATCGACACCAGCCAGCGGGTGTCGCGGCGCGGGCGCAGGTAGAAGGCCCAGTACAGGGTGGCGACGGCGGTGATGCCGCCGGTCCACAGCAGGTACTGCGTCTCCTGCTGGGTCAGGACGTAGGCGAGGACGACGATCAGCAGGATCGGCATGGCGGGCCACAGGGGCATCCGCCAGGCGGGGGTGTGGCGGTGGTGGCCGCGCCGGGCGAGCAGGGCGGCGACGGCGACGAGCAGGTACATGGCGGTCACCGCCACGCCGGTGACGCCGTACAGGGTGTCGAGGTTGACGAAGCAGAGGGCGGCGCCGGGGACGCCGACCAGCAGGGTGGCGACCCAGGGGGAACCGAAGCGGCCGAGCTTGGACAGGCCGTTGTTGACCGGCTCGGGCCAGGCCTTGTCGCGGGCCGAGGCGAACAGGACGCGCGAGTTCTGGATGACCATGACGATGCCCGCGTTGATGATCGCGAGGGCGACGCAGAGGCTGACGAAGGTGCCGACGGCGGAGTTGGACCAGGCCGTGACCATGCTGCTGATGTCGCCGCCGGTGAGCTCCTTGATGTCGGAGGCGCCCATGGTGATGGCGACTACCGGGACCAGGATGACGACCGTGGAGATGGCGAGGGTGGCCAGCACCGTGCGGGCGACGTTGCGGCGCGGGTTCTCCAGTTCCTCGGAGAGGTAGACGGCGGTGGAGAAGCCCTGCGTGGCGAAGAGGGCGATGGCGAGCCCGGAGATGACGAGCATGGCCGTCACGGGGTCGGTGTGCGCGCCGGTCCCGGCGACCTGCATCGAGGTGAGGCTGCCGAGGCCGCGGTGGGCGTGGGTGAAGCCGAGCAGGGCCACGACGCCGGCCGCGATGACCTCCAGGACCAGGAAGATGCCGGTGATCCAGGCGTTGGCGCGCAGGTCGAGCAGGCCGGCGACGGTGGCGAGGAGCATCACGCCCGCGCCGGTCATCGCCGGGTCGAGGTGCACCAGCGGCGCGAGGTAGTCGGCGGTGCCGATGGCGATCACCGGCGGGACGATCATGACCACCAGCAGCGACATCACGAAGACGAGCCAGCCCGCGAGCCGTCCGGCCATCGTGGAGACCATGGCGTACTCGCCGCCGGCGCTGGGGATGAGGGTGCCCAGCTCCGAGTAGCAGAACGCCACGGCGATACAGAGCAGCGAGCCGATCGCGATCGTGAGGGCGGTCGCGGTGCCGAGTGAGCCGAAGAGGTCGGGTATGACCACGAACAGCGTCGAGGCCGGTGTCACGCAGGACAGCGTCAGCAGCGTGCCGCCGACGACGCCGATGGAACGCTTGAGCGTCTTCGGGTTCCCGGTCGCCGTTGGGGCGGCGTCCAGGACGGCGGTCTCGACGGGGCGGAGCGTGTCGGTCATGAAGCGGTTCCGATCAACTCGTGCATCTGAGGTTCGGGCGGGAGCGATATCGCCTCCGGCGGCTCGCGTCGTTCTTCGTTCTCGTCCGCTCCCGCGCTGATGGAACCTTGACGGAAACCGTTGCGTCAATAGCGGTTTACCTACGGAATCCGCAAGACCGGAGCGACGCACATCACATTGTTTTCCCAGGCTGCAAACTCATCTTGTTGCAATCATCAGGACCTTCTCCATTTCGACCTTGCTTTCAAAGGCCACATGGAGAGTTGGCCTCCATCACTCGGTTAATCCCTCGTGAACGGGAATCGTTGTGGAGGCGTCAAAAAAACGTCAAGCCGTCCGCTATGCGGACGGCTTGACGGGGTGGTTCGGGCGGGGCTCAGTGGTTGCGCGGGAAGCCCAGGTCGACGCCGGCGGGGGCCTCGGACGGGTCCGGCCAGCGGGTGGTGACGACCTTGCCGCGGGTGTAGAAGTGCGTGCCGTCGTTCCCGTAGATGTGGTGGTCCCCGAAGAGGGAGTCCTTCCAGCCGCCGAAGGAGTGGTAGCCCACCGGCACCGGGATCGGCACGTTCACGCCGACCATGCCCGCCTCGATCTCCAGCTGGAAACGGCGGGCCGCGCCGCCGTCATGGGTGAAGATCGCGGTGCCGTTGCCGAAGGGGGACGCGTTGATCAGCGCCACGCCCTCCTCGTAGGTGTCCACGCGCAGCACGCACAGCACCGGGCCGAAGATCTCGTCCTTGTACGCGTCCGCCGTCACCGGCACCCGGTCCAGGAGCGAGAGGCCGATCCAGTGGCCGTCCTCGTAGCCCTCGACCGTGTAGCCCGTGCCGTCGAGGACGACCTCGCAGCCCTGGTCGGCGGCGCCCTTCACGTAGGAGGCCACCTTGTCGCGGTGGACGGCCGTGATGAGCGGCCCCATCTCGGAGGCCGGGTCGTTGCCGGGACCGATCTTGATCTTCTCGGCGCGCTCGCGGATCTTGGCCACCAGCTCGTCACCGACGGCGCCGACCGCCACGACCGCGGAGATCGCCATGCAGCGCTCGCCGGCCGAGCCGTACGCGGCCGAGACGGCGGCGTCGGCCGCGGCGTCCAGGTCGGCGTCGGGCAGGACCAGCATGTGGTTCTTGGCGCCGCCCAGGGCCTGGACCCGCTTGTGGTTCGCGGCGGCGGTGGTGTGGATGTAGCGGGCGATCGGCGTCGAGCCGACGAAGGACACCGCCTTGACGTCCGGGTGCTCCAGGAGGCGGTCCACGGCCACCTTGTCGCCGTGCACCACGTTGAAGACACCGTCGGGCAGACCGGCCTCGGCCAGCAGCTCGGCGAGCTTCATGGCGGCCGACGGGTCCTTCTCCGACGGCTTGAGGACGAAGGTGTTGCCGCAGGCGATGGCGATGGGGAACATCCACATCGGGACCATCGCCGGGAAGTTGAACGGCGTGATGCCCGCGACGACACCCAGCGACTGGCGGATCGAGGACACGTCGACCCGGGAGGCCACCTCGGTCGACAGCTCGCCCTTGAGCTGCGTCGTGATCCCGCAGGCCAGCTCGACGATCTCCAGACCGCGGGCGACCTCGCCGAGCGCGTCCGAGTGCACCTTGCCGTGCTCGGCGGTGATCAGGGCGGCGATCTCGTCGCGGTGGGCGTCGAGCAGCGCGCGGAACTTGAACAGGATCGTGGTGCGCTTGGCCAGCGACGACGTCCCCCAGGTGGCGTACGCGTCCTTCGCGGCGGCGACCGCGGCGTCGACCTCCTCGACACTCGCGAACGCGACCCTCGTGGTCACGGCGCCGGTGGCCGGGTCGGTGACCGGCCCGTACGCACCCGACGCACCTTCGACGGACTTGCCACCGATCCAGTGGTCGACGGTCTTCGTCATGGCCAATTACTCCTTCACAGATGGCGTCGTCGGGCGGCGACGTGCCGGTCGTACTCCTCGCGGGCCTTCACCGCCGACGCTCGGGTCGCGGTCTCGGCCACAGGTACATCCCACCAGGCCTGGGCCGGGGGCGCGCCCGACACTGTGTCTGCCGTTTCGGTCTCCACGTAGACACAAGTGGGAGTGTCCGCCTCGCGCGCCTCGGCCAGGGCCGCCCGCAGGTCACGCACGGTCCCCGCGCGCAGGACACGCATGCCCAGACTGGCCGCGTTGGCCGCGAGATCGACCGGCAACGGCACCCCTGTGTACGTACGGTCGGCGGCCAGACGGCGGTACGCCGTGCCCAGGCGCTCGCCGCCCACCGCCTCCGAGAGCCCGCCGATCGACGCGTACCCGTGGTTCTGGAGGAGGACCACCTTGATCGCGACGCCCTCCTGGACGGCGGTGACGATCTCGGTCGGCATCATCAGATACGTGCCGTCGCCGACCAGCGCCCACACCGGCCGGTCCGGGGCCGCCATCCGCACCCCGATCGCGGCCGGGATCTCGTAGCCCATGCAGGAGTAGCCGTACTCGACGTGGTACTGGTCGCGCGACCGCGCCCGCCACAGCTTGTGCAGGTCGCCGGGGAGCGAACCGGCCGCGTTGATCAGGATGTCGTCCTCGGTGACCAGGTCGTCGAGCGCGCCGAGGACCTGCGGCTGGGTCGGCCGGACGTCGATGTCCTCCGCCTCGTAGGCCGAATCGACCCGGTGCTCCCAGCGCTCCTTGCCGTCCGTGTACTCGGCGACGTACGCGGCCTCCGCGCGGTGCCGGTCGGCGAGCAGCGCCTCGGTGAGCGCCTGAAGGGCGGTGCGCGCGTCGGCGACCAGCGGGGTGCCGGCGAGTTTGTGGCCGTCGTGGGGAGCGATGTTGAGGTTGAGGAAGCGGACGCCCGGGGCCGCGAACAGCGTGCCCGAGGCGGTGGTGAAGTCGGTGTAGCGGGTGCCGACGCCGATCACCAGGTCGGCGGTGCGGGCGAGTCCGTCGGCGGTCGCCGTGCCGGTGTGCCCGATGCCGCCGACGTCCTGCGGGTGGTCCCAGCGCAGCGAGCCCTTGCCGGCCTGGGTGGAGGCGACGGGGATACCGGTGGCCGAGGCGAGCTCCGCGAGCACCTCCTCGGCACGGCTGTGGTGCACACCGCCGCCCGCGACGATCAGCGGACGCCGGGCCCCTCGGATCGCCTCGACGGCGCGCGCCAGCTCGCCGGAGTCGGGCGCCGGGCGCCGTACGCGCCAGGTCCGTTCGGCGAAGAACTCCTCGGGCCAGTCGTACGCCTCCACCTGCACGTCCTGCGGCAGCGCGAGCGTGACGGCGCCGGTCTCGACCGGGTCGGTGAGCACGCGCATCGCCTGGAGGGCCGCCGGGATCAGCGCCTCGGGGCGGGTGATCCGGTCGAAGTACCGCGACACCGGGCGCAGACAGTCGTTGACCGACACGTCCCCGGCGTGGGGGACCTCCAGCTGCTGGAGCACCGGGTCGGCGGGGCGGGCCGCGAAGACGTCGCCGGGCAGGAGCAGCACCGGCAGATGGTTGACGGTGGCGAGCGCGGCGCCGGTGACGAGGTTGGTGGCGCCGGGCCCGATGGAGGTGGTCACGGCGTGCGCGGAGAGCCGGCCGCACTGGCGCGCGTAGCCGACGGCCGCGTGCACCATGGCCTGTTCGTTGCGCCCCTGGTGGAACGGCATCACGGGGGGCGCGGAGGAGATGCCCCCGCCGGGCACGGTGGCGTGCTCGACGAGCGCCTGGCCGATGCCCGCGACGTTGCCGTGGCCGAAGATGCCCCACATGGCGCCGATCAGCCGGTGCCGGGCGCCGTCCCGTTCGGTGTACTGCGCGGCGAGGAACCGCACCAGCGCCTGTGCGACGGTCAGCCTCGTCGTCGAGGTCATCGGTATCCCCCTGTGCTGTTCGCGTGGTCCGGGTGGAAGCGGATCCGCCACTCCCTGTCCCCGCCCGGCCCGGCCATGACGTTGAGGTAGTACATGGCGTGACCGGGCTGGGCGATGGACGGACCGTGCCAGCCGTCGGGCACGAGGACGGCGTCGCCGGTGCGGACCTCGGCGAGGACGTCCGCACCGCCCTCGCGGGAGGGGAAGACGCGCTGGTAGCCGAAGCCGTCCGGTCCGTCGATCTCGAAGTAGTAGATCTCCTCCAGCCGCGACTCGACACCGGGCAGGTGTTCGTCGTGCTTGTGCGGCGGATACGAGGACCAGTTGCCGCCGGGGGTGACGACCTCCACGGCGATGAGCCGGTCGCAGTCGAAGACGTCCGCGGCGGCGAAATTGCGCACCTGGCGCGCGCACGTGCCGCTGCCGCGGTCTTCGACGGGTACCTCCGGCGCGGGGCCGTAGCGGGCGGGGAGTCGGCGCTCGCACTTCGCTCCTGCCAGGGCGAAGCGGCCTCCCACGCCGGAGGCGATCTGGGCCCGGGCCTCACGGGGAACGTACGCGAAGTCGGAGACTCCGTCGAACACACTCCTCCTGCCCAGGAGTTGGAACTCCTCCTCTTCCATTCCGTCCTTGGTGCGCACCGTGCAACCACCGCGCAGCGGCAGCACGATCCACTCGCTGTCCCCGGTGGTGAAGGTGTGGGTGCCGCCGGGGGCCAGCTCCACGACGCGCAGGCTGCTGTGGGTCCAGCCGGCCCGCTCGGGGTCGATGTCGAGGGCGTAGTGGGCGTCCGAGGCGCTGCCCCTGGGCACGTACAGCCCGTTGTCCGGACGTCTCATGCGGCCCTCACAGGAGTCCTACGGCGGTGTCCACGGCCGCGGCGACATCGCCGTCCGCGGGGTACAGCAGCGAACGGCCCACCACCAGGCCCTGCACGGTGGGGAGTTGGAGCGCCCCGCGCCATTTCTCGTACGCACCCTCCTGGTCCTCGCCGACCTCTCCGCCGAGCAGTACGGCGGGCAGTGTGCACGTCTCCATGACCCGGGCCATGTCGTCGGGGTTCTCGGTGACGGGGACCTTCAGCCAGGTGTACGCCGAACTGCCGCCCAGACCGGCGGCGATGGCGATGGACTTGGTGACGGCCTCGGCGCTCAGATCGTTGCGCAGGGTGCCGTCGTGCCGGCGACGGCAGAGGAACGGTTCGACGAAGACCGGAAGTTGGCGTTCGGCCATGCCGTCGATCACCCGGGCGGCGGACTCCAGGGTGCGCACCGATCCGGGGTCGTCGTAGTCGATGCGCAGCAGCAGTTTTCCGGCGTCGAAACCGAGCCGTTCGATGTCCTTGGGACGGTGGCCGGTGAACCGGTCGTCCAGTTCGAAGACGGAGCCCGCGAGTCCGCCGCGGTTCATCGACCCGATGACCACCTTGCCGTCGAGGACGCCGAGCAGCAGCAGGTCGTCGAGTATGTCGGCGGTGGCGAGCACGCCGTCGACGCCGGGGCGGGAGAGCGCGACGCACAGGCGCTCCAGCAGCCCGGCGCGGTCCGCCATGGCCAGGCTCCGGTCGCCGACGGCCAGCATGCCGCGGGCCGGGTGGTCCGCGGCGACGATCATCAGCCGCCCGGAGCCGTCGAGCAGCGGTCGCCGCACCCGCCGGGCGGCGGCCTCGGCGATCGCCTCCGGGTGCCGGGCCCGGAGGCGGACCAGGGCGGAGACGTCGACGCGCGGGTGGGCGCGGGCGTCGCCTCCCTGTTCGGGTCGGGCGCCGCCGACGTGGCCCGCCCTCATCGCACCGCTCCGGCGGCGAGGGCCCGTTCGATCTCGTGCGGGGTGGGCATCGCGGAGGAGCACTCCAGCCGGGAGGCGACGATGGCGCCGGCCGCGTTCGCGTGCCGCATGGTCTTCTCCAGGTCCCAGCCGGCGAGCAGTCCGTGGCACAGGGAGCCGCCGAACGCGTCGCCCGCGCCCAGGCCGTTGAGGACGTCGACCGGGAGGGGCGGGACCTCGGCGGTCGTGCCGTCGCGGTGGACGGCGAGGACGCCCTTGGGGCCCTGTTTCACCACGGCGAGCTCGGGGCCGGCTTCGAGGAGGGCCGCGGCGGCGGTGTGCGGCTCGCGTTCCCCGGTGGCGATCTCGACCTCGTCGATGTTGCCGACGGCGACGGTGGCGTGGCGCAGGGCCTCGGCGTAGAAGGGGTGCGCGGAGGCCGGGTCCCGCCAGAACATGGGGCGCCAGTCGAGGTCGAAGACCGTCGTGCCTGAGCGGGCGCGGTGAGCCAGCGCGGTCAGGGTGGCCGTCCGGCTGGGTTCCGCGCTGAGTCCCGTGCCGGTCATCCAGAAGACGCCGGCATCGCGCAGGGCGTCGAGGTCGAGTTCGGCGGCGTCGATCTCCAGGTCGGGGGCCTTGGGCTGCCGGTAGAAGTAGAGCGGGAAGTCGTCCGGCGGGAAGATCTCGCAGAAGGTGACCGGCGTCGGCAGTCCCGGGACCTCGGTGACCCAGCGGTCGTCGACGCCGAACGCGCGCAGCGCCTCGTGCAGATAGGTTCCGAAGGGATCGGCGCCCGTTCGGGTGACGACCGCCGTACGCCGTCCGAGCCGCGCGGCCGCCACCGCGACGTTCGTGGCCGAGCCGCCGAGGAACTTGCCGAAGGAGGTCACCCGGGACAGCGGGACCCCCGTCTGCAACGGGTAGAGGTCCACGCCGATCCGCCCCATGGTGATCAGCTCGTACGCCATCGCGTTCCCTTCCGCGCGGTCCCTGCGGCTGCCCCCAGGTCTAGTGCCGCACGGGAAGCCTGTCAACGTTTTGTCCAGACATTCGGACCAGGGCTTGACACCTCCACGGAGCCGCCGGAAGCTGGCGCCCATGACGTCGTCGCAGCCGCAGTCATCGCCGCAGCCGTCCCCCGGACCCTCGCAGAAGTCGTCACCGCGGTCGTCACCTCCGTCCTCACTGTCGCGCATCCGGATCGGTTCGGCTCCCGATTCCTGGGGCGTCTGGTTCCCCGACGATCCCCGGCAGGTTCCCTGGCAGCGCTTCCTCGACGAGGTCTCCGGATCGGGCTACGAGTGGATCGAGCTCGGCCCGTACGGCTACCTGCCCACCGATCCCGACGTCCTGCGGGAGGAGACCGCCCGGCGCGGGCTCAAGGTCTCGGCGGGCACGGTCTTCACCGGACTGCACCGGGGCCCCGACGTCTGGGAGTCCACCTGGGCGCACGTCTCGGACATCGCGGAGCTGGCCCGGGCGACGGGCGCCGGGCATCTCGTGGTCATCCCGGCCTTCTGGCGGGACGACAAGACCGGCGCGGTGCTGGAGGACAGCGTGCTGACGCCGGCCCAGTGGCGCGATCTGGCCTCCCAGACCGAGCGGCTCGCCCATGAGGTGCGCGAGCGCTACGGGCTGAGTGTCGTCGTCCATCCGCACGCCGACACCCACATCGACACCGAGGAGAACGTCACCCGTTTCCTCGACGCGACCGACTCCTCGCTGGTGTCGCTGTGCCTGGACACGGGCCACTACGCCTACTGCGGCGGCGACAGCGTCAAGCTCATCGAGACGTACGGCGAACGCATCGGCTACCTCCACCTCAAGCAGGTGGACCCCGCGGTGCTGGCCGGGGTACGCGCCGAGGACCTGCCGTTCGGGCCCGCCGTCGCCCGCGGCGTGATGTGCGAACCGCCGTCCGGCGTACCGGCGCTCGAACCCGTCCTCGCCGCCGCGCAGGACCTGGGCGTCGAGCTGTTCGCGATCGTCGAGCAGGACATGTACCCGTGCCCCCCGGACCGGCCGCTGCCGATCGCCCGGCGCACCCGGGCGTTCCTGAGGTCCTGCGGGGCATGAGCCCCGCGCCCCGGGGCACCCGGAGTCCCGGCCCGCCGGGCGCTCGGGGCCCGGCGGGTCTTCCCGTCCCCGGGGCGGCCGACGGTCCCGGGGGCCACACCTCACCGCCGCCCATGCGTCACTCGTGTCACAAAAAACACCGCCGTGTCACACATGTCACGTATACGCGGGTCTTGTGTCACGCCCGGTCGACAGTCGGGGCCCGGCCCTCACGCTGCGTCGTTCACCGGGCACACGCTTTGTGATCACCAGCGCAGCGCCCGGCTCCCCCGACGACCGTCCCAGGCCGCCGCCGCGGTGCGCGCGGGGAGGTGCCACGCATGACCGACCGCCGACTCTGGTCGTACAAGGAGATCGCCGCGCACATCAAGGTGCAGCCGGACACCGTCCGCTCCTACCGCAAGCACGGGCTGCTGCCGCCGCCCGACCACGTCGAGGCCGGAAAGCCCTACTGGTACGCCGACACCGTCCGCGCCTGGGTCGCCTCCCGGCCGGGGAACAGGGGCCGAAAGGACGGGTGACCTGTCCGGCCCGGCCCCTCACGCCCACGGCTCGATGACCGTCACGCCCACGGCTCGATGACCGTCACCCCCGACCCCGGAGCCGATCCCATCGCGGCGAGGGCGGCCGGAGCGGCGTCCAGGGTGATGGCGGAGGTCACGAGGAGATCGGGGCGCAGCACTCCGGAGCGGACCAGTTCCAGCAGAGGCGGGTAGGCGTGGGCCGCCATTCCGTGGCTGCCCAGCAGTTCGAGTTCGAGGGCGATCACCCGGGCCATCGGGACCGGGGTGGCGCCGGTCGGCGAGGGCAGCAGGCCGACCTGGACGTGCCGGCCGCGACGGCGCAGCCCGTCGACCGAGGCCGCGCAGGTGCCGGGCGATCCGAGGGCGTCCAGCGACACGTGCGCGCCGCCGCCGGTCAGTTCACGGACCGCCTCGGCGGGGTCGGCCACGGCGGAGGCGTCCACGCACTCCGCCGCCCCGAACCTCCGGGCCAGATCGAGCGCCGCCGGGGACACGTCCACGGCCACGACCCGCGCCCCCGAAGCCGCCGCGATCATCACCGCCGAGAGGCCGACGCCACCGCAGCCGTGCACCGCCACCCACTCCCCCGGGGCCGCTCTCCCCTGCGCGACGACCGCCCGGAACGCCGTGGCGAACCGGCAGCCCAGCGAGGCCGCCGTCGCGAAGGACAGCTCCGGCGGAAGCGGGATCAGGTTCACGTCGGCGTGGTCGAGCGCCACGTACTGGGCGAAGGAGCCCCAGTGCGTGAAGCCCGGCTGGGTCTGCCGCTCGCACACCTGCTGGTCGCCGGCCGCGCAGGCGGGACAGCTTCCGCAGGCGCACACGAACGGCACGGTCACCCGGTCGCCGGGGCGATGGCCGGTCACCCCGGCGCCCACCGCCTCGATCACCCCGGCAAGTTCATGGCCGGGCACGTGCGGCAGCGTGATGTCGGGGTCGTGGCCCATCCAGCCGTGCCAGTCGCTCCGGCACAGCCCCGTGGCCTCGACCCGCACCACCACCCCGTGCTCCGCAGGCACCGGGTCCGCCACCTCCCGCACCCCGGCCGGCTCCCCGTACCGCTCGAACACCACCGCCCGCATCGGCTCCCGCCCTCCACTCGGAGATCAGCTTCCGCGCAAACGGTAGGGGATGCGGGCCGGTGGGGTGCGGGGCCGGGTTCGGCTCCGGTCCGGTGGGTGGGTCGGGGCCGTGCCGGTGCATCAGCCCGTCGCCGTTGGGTGAGGAGTGGGCGTCGGTGGCGACGGGCATCGATGTACCGGCACGGCCCCTCGCGTCGCATTCCGGGTGCGGGCGCGTCCCCATTTCAGATCCGATCCGGCCGGGAGGGTTCAGCCCGTCCGGCGTTCGAGGAGCGGGGGGTGGGGAGGGGTGGGGTGGGGCAATCGAGGGGCGCTAACCGCGTGCCTCGGCCTTGTCCCGGTCCGGCTCCGGTTCCGGTATCGGTATCGGCTCGGCGGTGGGTGCCTCGTCCGGGGTCGGGGGCGCGGCGGGCGCCGGGGCCGGTGTCTCTCCCTCGCTCAGGCCGAAACGGTCGTGGAAGCGCCGCAGGGGACCGGGGGCCCACCAGGTGGCCGCGCCCGTCAGCCGCATGACCGCCGGGACCAGCAGACTGCGGACGACCATCGCGTCCATCAGGACGGCGAGCGCGACGCCCAGTCCGAGCATCTTCGTGTTGGCCACCCGGGAGGTGCCGATGGCGACCATCACCACCGCGAGGATGACGGCGGCCGCGGTGATCAGGCCCCCGGTGCGCTGGAGCCCGAAGCGGACCGCCTCCCGGTGGTCGCCGGTGTGGTCGTACTCCTCCTTGATGCGGGAGAGGAGGAACACTCCGTAGTCCATGGAGAGGCCGAAGGCGACGCAGAACATCAGGACCGGGAGGGTCGTCTCGATCGAGCCGGAGCTGGTGAAGTCGAGGAGGCCGGAGAGATGGCCGTCCTGGAACACCCAGACCACGGCGCCGAACATCGCGGTCAGGCTGAGCGCGTTGAGCAGGACCGCCTGGAGCGGGATCAGCACACTGCCCGTCAGCAGGAACACCAGGAACAGGGTGACGATCGCGATGAAGGCGGCCGCCCACGGGAGCCGCTCGGCTATCGCGTGCTTGGAGTCGACCAGGACGGCCGCCGTGCCGGTCACGGAGGTGTCGAACGGGGCGTCCGCGGCGCGGAGTTCGCCGACCAGCCGCTGGGCCCCCTCGTCCACGGCCTCGCCCTTGGGCAGCACCGAGAAGTACGCGGTGTCGCCCTTCACCAGGGGACCGTCCACGCGCAGGACTTCGGGCAGCGCGGCGATCCGCTCCTTGTACCGGGCGTACTCGGCCTCGGTGGCGAACCCCTCGGCCAGGACGTCCAGCGCGCCGCCGGGGCTGCCCGGGAAGCCGTCGCGGATGTGCTGCTGGACGACGTGCGACCCGGCCCCCGAGGGCAGCTGCCGGTCGTCGGCCGTACCGAACTTCACGCCCAGGAACGGCAGTCCGAGGACGATGAGGCCGGCCGTGGTGGCCACCGCGAACAGCGGTGCCCTGCGCATGACGAGGGAGGCCGTGCGGCCCCAGAGGGCTCCGGCGGCGGCCGGGCCCGGCCTACCGCGCCGGAACAGACGCCGCAGATCGAGGGAGTTCACCCGGTCACCGAGGAGCATCAGCGCGGCGGGGAGCAGGATCAGGGCGGCGGCCGCGGCGAGCAGCACGACGGCGATGCCCGCGTAGGCGAAGGAACGCAGGAAGTACTGCGGGAAGACCAGCATCGCGGCCAGCGACACGGCGACCGTGAGCGAGGAGAAGAGGACGGTCCGGCCCGCGGTGCGCAGGGTGACCCCGATCGCGGAGCGCGGCGGGGCGCCGGTGGCCAGCTCCTCGCGGAACCTGCGGACGATGAACAGGGCGTAGTCGATGGCGAGTCCGAGGCCGAGGGCCGTCGTCAGGTTCATCGCGAAGACCGAGACGTCGGTGACCTCGGTGAGTCCGCGCAGCACGGCGTTGGTGCCGAGGATCGCGATGATCCCGACCCCGAGCGGGAGCAGGGCCGCGACGGCGCTCCCGAAGACCATGACCAGCAGCAGGAGGGTCACCGGAAGGGCGATCATCTCGGCCCGGGTGAGGTCCTCCTTGATGGTCGTCTGCATCTCGTGCCGCACGGCGATCGGTCCGCCGATCTCGACCTCGACGGGCCCGCTCTTCCCCCGATAGGAAGGGGCGATGCGGTCCAGGGTGCGGGCCGCGGCCGTCTCGTCGCCGGTGATCCGGGCCGCGATCACCGCCTCGTGGCCGTCGCTCGCCCTCAGCGCGGGTGATCCGGTCCGCCAGTACGAACCGACGCCGGTCACGCCGTGCTCGGCGGCCAGACGCGCGGCGATCCGACTGGCCTCGGCGGCCACGGCGGGGTCGTCCACCGAGGACCGTCCCGCGTCGAGGAGCAGCAGCAGATTGGGCTGCGAGGCGGGGAACTCCCGCTCCAGCGCCTTGGTGGCGTACGTGGACTGCGCGGTCGGGTCCTCCCAGCCCCCGCTGCCCAGCCGGTCCGCGACCCCGCTGCCGGCGACCACGGCGAGCGCGGTCAGCAGCAGGGCGACGAGCAGGGAGAGCCGTGGCCGCGCGGTCACGAACCGGGTCCAGCCGCCGAGACGGGCACCCCCGTCCACGTCCCCGCCCGAGCCCGAGCCCGTACGAGCGTCTCCGCCCTCGCTCCGGCCTCCGCCGGGCCTCGCCCCGGGTCCGGCGTCCGCGCCGTCGACTTCGGACATGATGCGGTGTCCCCTCACCGTGACCCGATGACCCGCTTCCGTGCAGGCATCATGGATCGCCCATTGCCATAGAATGGCAAACACGAGATGTCGCTCGCGTTTTTCAAGAATGCGAGTGATCACTCGTGTTTGTCAATCGCGTCCCGAGAAGCTGGGGATCATCCGTGCCCGAGAAGCAGCAGACCGAGGAGCCGTCGGAGCTCGAGCAGCAGACGGAGGAGAAACCGCGCCGCCGCCAGGCCCGCGGCGAGCGCCGCGTCGCCCAGCTCCTGGAGGCGGCGGCCTCGGTGTTCTGCCGGACCGGCTACACCGCGGCGAGCACCAACGCCATCGCCCGCGAGGCCGGCGTCTCCCCCGGCACGCTCTACCAGTTCTTCCCGAACAAGGAGGCCATCGCGGTCGGCCTCAGCGACCAGCTCCTCGACGACTGGGCCCGCTCGCACGGACAGGCACTCGCCCAGGAGAACGCCGGCCTCCCGCTGGACCGGATGCTCGACGCGGTCCTCGACCCGCTGATCGAGTTCAACGTCGAACACCCGGCCTTCGCCGTCCTGATGCACGGCGCCGACACCCCGGGAGTCATCGTCGAGGAGATCGGCACCCTGCACGGCACGCTCCTCGCCCGCGTCGAGGAGATGATCGGGGCCCGACTGCCGCAGATGCCGGCCGACGAGCGCGCCCGCACCGCGAACATGGCGGTCCATCTGTTCAAGGCGGGGCTCACCCTGGTCATGTCCCACGAGGGCGCCGAACGGGACGGCTACATCGCGGAGCTGAAGACGGTCATGCACCGCTATCTGGAGCCACTGCTCGACACGCCGTCACCCGCCGCCCGCTGAGCCGCCCCGGGCAGGACCGGCAGGGCGGAAGCCGACGGGCCGGGCCGCACAGCCCGCCGGAGCGAAGCGTTGGGGCCGGTCCGCACAGCCGGGCGGGACGGCGCCGATCGAGACGGCACGGCACCAGCGTTCCGAGCCACGACATCGGGGACATCTGTCATAAGGTTCGGACAAATCGATCAGTGACCCTCGGCACCGATCCGTCCGCACGGCCCCGCCTCACCCGCCCGGGGCCGCCCCGACGCACCGGAACGCGGGTCCCCCGTCCGAGCCCGCGGGCCGCCCCCGAGGGACAGAGGGATGGCCGTGACCCAGAATCAGCCGCCGGGCGCGCCCCGGGCCCGCATTCCCG
This sequence comes from Streptomyces sp. f51, assembly GCF_037940415.1. NCBI lineage: Bacteria > Bacillati > Actinomycetota > Actinomycetes > Kitasatosporales > Streptomycetaceae > Streptomyces > Streptomyces sp. f51. Next base: position 2,558,870 of record NZ_CP149798.1, read on the forward strand.
GACCGCAGCAGCCCCCGCCGTCGCACCCCCGGATCCCCGCCGGTCTCTGGAAGCGCTGCCTGGGCGGCGGCCTCGCCCTCTGGACGCTGACCGCGGTCGTCACGTACTCCGCGTACGACGCCACACCGCTGCCGACCCTGATCCTGCTCGGCGGCTTCCTCGCACCCGTCGTCTTCGTGCTCTGGGCGTACGAGCGGCACGGCCGGGACCTGGGCGCGAACCTGCTGCTCGGCTGCTTCCTGACCGGCGGCACGCTGGGCGTGCTCGGCGCGTCGGTGACGGAGTACGAGCTGACGCGCCCCTCGCTGTGGCTGTACCTGGGAACCGGACTGGCCGAGGAGGCCGTGAAGCTCGGCGCGCTGGCGTACCTGCTGCGCCGGAACCCCAGGATCCGCGGACCGCGGGCCGGACTGGTGCTCGGCGCGGCGCTCGGGTTCGGCTTCGCCGCCCTGGAGGGCGCCGGACACGCCTTCGACGCCGCCGTGTCGCTGCGGGGCGCGGACCTGCGCACCCTGCTGGAGACCGAGATCCTGCGCGGGGTGCTCACCCCGTTCGGGCAGGGCCTGTGGACCGCGGTCGCGGGCGCGGCCCTGCTGGCGCGGCGGCGCCCGGACGGGCGGTTCCGTCTCACCGCCCGGGTGGCCGGCGTCTGGCTCGGCGTCTCCCTGCTGCACGCCCTGTGGGACTCCACGCGCGGGATCGCGCTGTGGCTGGTGGCCCGGCTCGGCCGGGCCGGGCTCGACGGGGCGCTGCTCGTACCGGGCCGGACACCGCATCCGGCCGGCGGACGGGACCACCTTTTCACCCTGTTCTCGGTGGGCGGACTGCTCCTCGTCACGCTCGCGGGGGCGGCCTGGGCGCGCTCTCTGGCGCACCGCGATCCCGCTTGGAGAAATACCCCCTAGGGGTATAGTGTGGTGAACATGGAGGGGAACCCTGGATTCCCGGGAGTCCCTCCCGTGCACGCACGCCCCAGAACGCCTCGACGAGGAGTACGCCATGACCGCGCAGACCGGCACCCCGGGTTCCGTCACCACCGTCTACCAGGTGAGCGGTATGAGCTGCGGACACTGTGAAGGCTCCGTCAGCGGCGAGATCTCCGCGATCCCGGGCGTGAGCTCGGTGAAGGCCGTCGCCTCGACCGGCGAGGTCACCGTCGTCTCGGCCGCCGCGCTCGACGAGAGCGCCGTGCGCGCCGCGGTCGACGAGGCGGGCTTCGAACTCGTCGAGCGGGCCTGACCGGCCCGGGCAGCTCTCCCTCTCCGCACCGGGCCGTGCCGACCGGCTGATACCGGCTCCGCGCGGCCCGGCACATTCCTGGAGCCGCACCATGACCACCGCAGCACCCGAGACACCGATAGGCACGGCCTCGGAGATCGAACTCTCCATCGGCGGGATGACCTGCGCCTCCTGCGCGGCCCGCGTCGAGAAGAAGCTCAACCGGATGGACGGCGTCACCGCCACCGTCAACTTCGCGACGGAGAAGGCCAAGGTCTCCTACCCCGAGGGGGTACGGGTCGCCGATCTGATCGCCACCGTGGTGAAGACGGGCTACACCGCCGAGGAGCCCCCGCCGCCCGAGCCGCCCGCGGAGGAGACTCCCCCGGCCGCCGACGATCCCGAGACCGCCGCCCTTCGCCAACGGCTGACCGTCTCCGCGGTGCTCGCGCTGCCCGTGGTCCTCATGTCGATGATCCCGGCGCTCCAGTTCGACAACTGGCAGTGGCTCTCGCTGACGCTCGCCGCGCCCGTCGTGGTCTGGGGTGCGCTGCCCTTCCACCGGGCCGCCGTGACGAACGCGCGGCACGGCGCGGCCACCATGGACACCCTGGTCTCGGTCGGCACCCTCGCCGCGTTCGGCTGGTCCCTGTGGGCGCTGTTCTTCGGCGACGCGGGGATGCCGGGCATGCGGCACGGCTTCGAGTTCACGGTCTCCCGTACGGACGGGTCCTCCGCCCTCTACCTGGAGGTCGCCGCCGGGGTCGTCGCGTTCATCCTGCTCGGCCGCTTCCTGGAGGCCCGCTCCAAGCGGCGCGCGGGCGCGGCGCTGCGGGCACTGCTCGAACTCGGCGCCAAGGACGTCGCCGTCCTGCGGGACGGCCGTGAGGTCCGCCTGCCGGTGGCGCGACTGGCCGTCGGGGACCGCTTCGTCGTGCGGCCCGGCGAGAAGATCGCCACCGACGGGACCGTCGTCGAGGGCGCCTCGGCCGTGGACGCGTCCATGCTGACGGGCGAATCGGTGCCCGTGGACGTGGGCGTCGGGGACGCCGTCACGGGTGCGACCGTGAACGCCGGGGGCCGGCTCGTCGTCGAGGCCACCCGGATCGGCGCCGACACCCAGCTCGCGCGGATGGCCCGGCTGGTCGAGGACGCGCAGAACGGCAAGGCCGAGGTGCAGCGTCTGGCCGACCGGATCTCCGGGGTCTTCGTGCCCGTCGTCCTGCTCATCGCGCTCGGCACGTTCGGGGTCTGGATCGCGGTCACCGGGGACACGGTCGCGGCCTTCACCGCCGCCGTCGCGGTGCTGATCATCGCCTGCCCGTGCGCGCTCGGCCTGGCCACCCCGACCGCCCTGATGGTCGGCACCGGCCGCGGCGCCCAGCTCGGCATCCTGATCAAGGGACCGGAGGTCCTGGAGTCCACGCGCCGGGTCGACACCGTCCTCCTGGACAAGACCGGCACGGTGACGACGGGCCGGATGAGTCTGCACGAGGTCCACGTCGCCGGGGGACGGGCCGAGGAAGACGTCCTGCGGCTCGCGGGAGCCCTGGAACACGCCTCCGAGCATCCGGTTGCCCGAGCGATCGCGGCGGGCGCTCAGGAGCGCGTCGGCGGCCTTCCCGCGCCGGAGCACTTCGAGAACGTGCCGGGGCGGGGCGTGCGCGGGCGGGTGGACGGCCGCGAGGTGACCGTCGGCCGGTTCCCCGGCACGCTCACGGGAACGCTTGCGGACGCGAAGAACGCGGCCGAGGCGGCGGGCCGTACGGCGGTCGTGGTCACCCTGGACGGTGCGGCGGCGGGCGTCCTGGCCGTGGCCGACACGGTCAAGGAGAGCAGCGCCGAGGCCGTACGCGACCTGCGGGCCCTGGGACTGACCCCGATGCTGCTGACCGGTGACAACCGCGCGGTCGCGGAGGCCGTGGCGCGGGAGGTCGGCATCCGCCCGGACGACGTGATCGCCGAGGTGCTGCCCGAGGACAAGGTCGCCGTGGTCCGGCGGCTCCAGGGTGAGGGCCGGACCGTCGCGATGGTCGGGGACGGGGTGAACGACGCCGCGGCCCTCGCCACCGCCGACCTCGGCCTCGCGATGGGCACCGGGACGGACGCGGCGATCGAGGCGAGCGATCTGACGCTCGTGCGCGGGGATCTGCGGGTGGCCGCGGACGCGATCCGGCTGTCCCGCCGCACCCTGTCGACGATCAAGGGAAACCTGGTCTGGGCCTTCGGCTACAACGTGGCGGCGCTTCCGCTGGCCGCCGCCGGACTGCTCAATCCCATGATCGCGGGAGCGGCGATGGCCTTCTCGTCCGTTTTCGTGGTCACGAACAGCCTTCGACTGAGAGCATTCGCGTGACGACAGAGCCTGAGTCCCCCTAGAGTCCAACGAGAGCCTCACATAAGCTCTTCACAAGGCTCGCGCATCTTCCTTACGCTTGGTCCTCGATTCCCATACAGGGTCTCTTGCCTATCTTCAGGACATATGCAAGAGATCCAGATCACAGTGATGTGAACGTAACCACCGAAGGGGTTCGTCAGTCTAAGTTGGCGATGTCAGAAGCGTCTTGGGGGGCGCGACTGGCATCTGGGGATGTCTTGGGGGACGTTCCCGGAAATTGCGTCGCCGGGGCACGTACTGCGGGGAGCTTTGAGCGGCCCTCCCGATCCGTACGCGTCCCGGCAGATCGCACCGCACCACCGCAGTACGGCGAGCTCGGCTCGCCGCCGGCGTCGCGCCGGCACACAGCGATTCAGGCGCTGTCCACAGACGCCCGGCCGGATCCCGTGGGGGGAATCCGCACCGGGACAAGGAAAGCGCCCTGACTGCCGGCCCGTGGGGGGACCGGTAGCAGGGCGCTTTCCGTATGTCTTCTTGCGTTCTACGGGTTCACCGGGCCCGCGTTCGGGGCCCGGTGGGCACGTACGGACCTCAGCGGGCCTCGACCGGCACGAAGTCGCGCTCGACGACACCCGTGTAGATCTGGCGCGGGCGGCCGATGCGGGAGCCGGGCTCCTTGATCATCTCGTGCCACTGGGCGATCCAGCCCGGCAGTCGGCCGAGGGCGAACAGGACCGTGAACATCTCGGTCGGGAAGCCCATGGCGCGGTAGATCAGGCCGGTGTAGAAGTCGACGTTGGGGTAGAGGTTGCGCGAGACGAAGTAGTCGTCGGAGAGCGCGTGCTCCTCCAGCTTGAGGGCGATGTCCAGCAGCTCGTCGGACTTGCCGAGAGCGGACAGCACGTCGTGCGCGGCGGCCTTGATGATCTTCGCGCGCGGGTCGAAGGACTTGTACACCCGGTGGCCGAAGCCCATCAGGCGGACGCCGTCCTCCTTGTTCTTCACCTTGCGGATGAAGGCGTCGACGTCGCCGCCGTTGGCCTGGATGCCCTCCAGCATCTCCAGGACGGACTGGTTGGCGCCGCCGTGCAGCGGGCCCCACAGCGCGGAGATGCCGGCCGAGATCGAGGCGAACATGTTCGCCTGCGAGGAGCCGACCAGACGCACGGTGGAGGTCGAACAGTTCTGCTCGTGGTCGGCGTGCAGGATCAGCAGCTTGTCGAGCGCCGAGACGACGACCGGGTCGAGCTCGTAGTCCTGCGCGGGGACCGAGAAGGTCATGCGCAGGAAGTTCTCGACGTACCCGAGGTTGTTGCGCGGGTACACGAAGGGGTGGCCGACCGACTTCTTGTACGCGTAGGCCGCGATCGTCGGGAGCTTGGCGAGCAGCCGGATCGTCGAGAGGTTGCGCTGCTTCTCGTCGAACGGGTTGTGGCTGTCCTGGTAGAAGGTCGACAGCGCCGAGACGACCGAGGAGAGCATCGCCATCGGGTGGGCGTCGCGCGGGAAGCCCCGGTAGAAGTTCTTGACGTCCTCGTGCAGCAGGGTGTGCTGCGTGATCTCGTTCTTGAAGGTGGAGAGCTCGTCGACGTTCGGGAGCTCACCGTTGATCAGCAGGTAGGCCACCTCCAGGAAGGTGGAGCGCTCGGCCAGCTGCTCGATCGGGTAGCCGCGGTAGCGGAGGATGCCCTGCTCACCGTCGAGATAGGTGATCGCGGATTTATACGCGGCGGTGTTGCCGTACCCGCTGTCCAGCGTCACCAGACCGGTCTGGGCGCGGAGCTTGCCGATGTCGAAGCCCTTGTCGCCGACGGTGCTGTCGATCACCGGGTAGGTGTACTCGCCATCGCCGAACCGCAGTACTACAGAGTTGTCGCTCACGTCATCCCTCACCGACGTTGTGCCTCTTCTTCGAGGTGCCCTGACTGTCTCTACCATCCCCCATTTGGCCCTGGAGAGTGCACTCGGGGTCGACCATTGGGCCTATCGGCGGCACTGAGTGCCGCCAACCTGCTCATCCTGCCGCGTCCGTGGCGCAACCGGAAGTGCTCTGTGACCTTCGTGACTCGTTTGATCGATCATTTTTTGTGATGGACCTCGTCCCGCGCCCGAAAGGCCCCGTTCGGCGCTCGAACGGGCCTCCGTCCGCCGCGCGAAGGGGCGGTGGATCACGGACCGGAGAGCCGGAAATCCAGGGCCGTGCACCGGCGTCCCGCGGACACCGTACGCACCGCCTGGCCGATCGCCTTGCGCGAACCGACGAGAACGACCAGCTTCTTGGCCCGGGTGACCGCCGTGTAGAGCAGATTGCGCTGGAGCATCATCCAGGCGCCCGTGGTCACCGGGATCACCACCGCCGGGTACTCGCTGCCCTGGGAACGGTGGATCGTCACCGCGTAGGCGTGGGCCAGCTCGTCCAGCTCGTCGAATTCGTACGGCACCTCCTCGTCCTCGTCGGTGCGCACCGTCAGCCGCTGTTCGACCTGGTCGAGGGAGGTGACGACACCCACCGTGCCGTTGAAGACGCCGTTCTCGCCCTTGTCGTAGTTGTTGCGGATCTGGGTGACCTTGTCGCCGACCCGGAACACGCGGCCGCCGAACCGCTTCTCGGCGAGGTCCGGGCGGCCGGGGGTGATGGCCTGCTGGAGCAGTCCGTTCAGATGGCCGGCGCCGGCCGGGCCGCGGTGCATGGGGGCGAGGACCTGGATGTCCCGGCGGGGGTCGAGTCCGAACTTGGCCGGAATCCGCCGGGCCGCCACGTCCACGGTGAGCCGCCCGGCCTCCTCGGTGTCCTCCTCGACGAAGAGGAAGAAGTCCTTCATGCCGTCGGTGAGCGGGTGCTGCCCGGAGTTGATCCGGTGCGCGTTGGTCACCACCCCGGACTGCTGGGCCTGGCGGAAGACCTTGGTCAGGCGCACGGCGGGGACCGGCCCCCGCTCGGCGAGCAGATCGCGCAGCACCTCCCCCGCGCCGACGCTCGGCAGCTGGTCCACGTCACCGACGAAGAGCAGATGGGCGCCCGGCGGCACCGCCTTGACCAGCTTGTTGGCGAGCAGCAGGTCGAGCATGGACGCCTCGTCCACGACCACCAGGTCGGCGTCCAGCGGGCGGTCCCTGTCGTAGGCCGCGTCGCCGCCCGGCTTGAGCTCCAGCAGCCGGTGCACGGTGGAGGCCTCGGATCCGGTCAGCTCCGCGAGACGCTTGGCGGCGCGGCCGGTGGGCGCCGCGAGGAGCACCTTGGCTCCCTTGGCGCGGGCCAGTTCCACGATCGAGCGGACCGTGAACGACTTGCCGCAGCCCGGGCCTCCGGTCAGGACCGCGACCTTCTCGGTGAGCGCGAGCCGGACGGCCGCCTCCTGCTCGGGTGCCAGCTCCGCGCCCGTGCGCCCCTTCAGCCAGGTCAGCGCCCTGTCCCAGACCACGTCACGGAAGCCGGGCATCCGGTCCCGCTCGCTGCGCAGCAGGCGCAGCAGCTGTGCGGAGAGGGAGAGTTCGGCGCGGTGGAAGGGGACGAGGTAGACCGCCGTCACCGGGTCGCCGCCGTCCGGGCCCGGCACCTTCTCCCGGACGACTCCGGGGTCCTCGCCCTCCTGCGCGGGGGCCGCCAGCTCGGCCAGGCACTCGATGACCAGGCCGGTGTCGACCTGGAGCAGCTTCACCGCGTCGGCGATCAGCCGTTCCTCGGGGAGGTAGCAGTGGCCCTGGTCGGTGGACTGGGACAGGGCGTACTGGAGGCCGGCCTTGACGCGCTCGGGGCTGTCGTGCGGGATGCCCACGGACTGGGCGATCTTGTCCGCGGTGAGGAAGCCGATGCCCCAGACGTCGGAGGCCAGGCGGTAGGGCTGGTTCCTGACCACCGAGATCGACGCGTCGCCGTACTTCTTGTAGATGCGGACCGCGATGGAGGTGGAGACCTCCACGGTCTGGAGGAAGAGCATGACCTCCTTGATCGCCTTCTGCTCCTCCCAGGCGTCGGCGATCCTTCCCGTGCGCTTGGGTCCGAGCCCGGGGACCTCGATGAGCCGTTTCGGCTCCTCCTCGATGATCCGCAGGGTGTCCAGGCCGAAGTGTCCGGTGATGCGGTCGGCGAAGACCGGTCCGATGCCCTTGACCAGGCCGGAGCCGAGATAGCGGCGGATGCCCTGGACGGTGGCGGGGAGGACCGTCGTGTAGTTCTCCACGGTGAACTGCTTGCCGTACTGCGGGTGGGAGCCCCAGCGGCCCTCCATGCGCAGGGACTCGCCGACCTGGGCGCCGAGCAGGGAGCCGACGACGGTGAGCAGATCGCCCGCGCCCCGGCCGGTGTCGACCCGGGCGACCGTGTAGCCGTTCTCCTCGTTGGCGTACGTGATGCGTTCGAGCACGCCTTCGAGCGTGGCCAGCCGCCGCTCGCCCGTCTGGGCGGCCCCCGCCTGATCGGTCATGAGCCGACCGTATCGCCCGCCACCGACAGCCCTCCGGCGCCGGGGAGGACTCACCCGGTCGTGGTCGCGGGAGGCTTCGAGAAGCACGAGAGGTCCCGGACACGTTTCGAGGGGCCCGGTCCGTCGACCGGGCCCCTCGGTTTCCCCTCCCGTATCAGAACCCCCGCGATCCCCCCGGATCCCCCTCCAAAGGTCCTGATGCCACGTACGACCGACGAGGTCCCGGAAGGGTTGTACGCACTTCTCAAGATTTTTTCGGGGAGTCGGGGTCAGCCGGCGTGCTCCGCGAAACGGGCCGCCGTCTCCGCCAGCACCTCGTGTCCGTCCCTGGCCCACAGGCGCCGGTTGAAGAGCTCGACCTCGACGGGCCCGGTGTAGCCCGCCGCCTCGACCAGGGCACACCAGGCGCGGAGGTCGACCGAGCCGTCGCCGAGCTGACCCCGGCCGTCGAGCACGCCCGCGGGAAGCGGGGTGGTCCAGTCGGCGAGCTGGAAGGCGTGGATACGGCCCCCCGCCCCGGCGCGCGCGATCTGCGCGGGGGCGGTGTCGTCCCACCACAGGTGGTACGTGTCGACGGTGACGCCCGCCTGGTCGGCGGGGAGGCGTTCCACGAGGTCCAGGGCCTGGGCGAGGGTGGAGACCACACAGCGGTCGGCCGCGTACATGGGGTGGAGCGGTTCGACGGCGAGGCGCACCCCGTGCGCGGCGGCGTACGGGCCCAGTTCGCCGAGCGCGTCGGCGATCCGCTCCCGGGCGCCGCGCAGGTCCTTCGATCCGGTCGGCAGACCGCCGGAGACGAGGACGAGCGTGTCGGTGCCGAGGGCCGCGGCCTCGTCGACGGCGGCCCTGTTGTCGTCCAGGGACCGCCGGCGCTCCCCCGGGTCGATCGCCGTGAGGAAGCCGCCCCGGCACAGGGTGGTGACGGCCAGGCCCGCGTCGCGCACGAGCCGCGCGGTGGCGTCCAGGCCGTACGAGCGCACGGGTTCCCGCCACAGGCCGACACCCGGGATGCCCAACTCCCAGCACCCTGACACCAGTTCGGGCAGGGACAGCTGTCGGACCGTCATCTGGTTGACGGAGAGACGGGCGAGGGCGTTCACGCGGGAACCCCGTACAGGGCGAGCAGGGTCCTCATCCGGGCCTCGGCGCGTTCCGGATCGGGGAACAGGCCCAGCAGGTCGGCCAGTTCGTAGGCGCGGGCGAGGTGCGGCAGGGAGCGCGCCGACTGGAGGCCGCCCACCATCGCGAAGTGCTCCTGGTGGCCAGCGAGCCAGGCCAGCAGGACGACTCCCGTCTTGTAGAAGCGGGTCGGGGGCCGGAAGAGATGCCGGGCCAACTCGACGGTCGGATCGAGGAGTTCACGGAATCCCCCGGTGTCCCCGGTGTCCAGGGCGCGCACCGCCCGCGCGGCGAGCGGGGCGAGCGGGTCGAAGACGCCGAGCAGCGCGTGGCTGAACCCGTGTCCGTCGCCCGCGATCAGCTCGGGGTAGCCGAAGTCGTCACCGGTGTAGCAGCGGACACCGTCGGGGAGGCGGCGGCGCAGGGCGACCTCCCGGCGGGCGTCCAGCAGGGAGATCTTGACGCCGTCCACCTTGTCCGGGTGGGCGGCGATCACCTCCAGGAACACCTCCGTCGCCGTGTCCGGGTCGTCCGATCCCCAGTAGCCCTCAAGGGCAGGGTCGAACATCGGGCCGAGCCAGTGCAGGATCACCGGTCCCGCGGACTGGCGCAGGAGATGGCCGTAGACGTCGAGGTAGTCCTCGGGTCCGGTGGCGGCGCGGGCGAGCGCGCGAGAGGCCATGAGGACCGGCTGCGCGCCCGACTCCTCGACGAGGGCGAGCTGTTCCTCGTACGCGGCCCGTACGTCGGCGAGCGCGGCCGGGCCGGTGAGCTGGTCCGTGCCGGCTCCGCAGGCGATCCGGCCGCCGGTGGCCGCGGCCTCGGCCGAGGATCTGCGGATCAGTTCGGCGGCCCCGGCCCAGTCCAGGCCCATGCCCCGCTGGGAGGTGTCCATGGCCTCGGCGACCGCGAGGCCGTGCGACCACAGATGGCGCCTGAAGGCGAGCGTGGCGTCCCAGTCGACGGCGGCGGGCGAGCCGGGCGAGACGTCCGCGTACGGGTCGGCGACGACATGGGCGGCCGCGAAGACCGTACGGGAGGTGAGGGGCGGGCCGGCCGGGAGGAGGGCGAGGGGCTCCGTGCGGGGCTCGTGGGTCCGCAACCGGCCTTCCGCGTCCGGGAGTCGGAGGGTCACAGGGCGACCTCCGGCACGTCGAGCCGGCGGCCCTCGGCCGAGGATCTCAGCCCCAGTTCGGCGAGCTGGACGCCGCGGGCACCGGCGAGGAGGTCCCAGCGGTAGGGGGCGCCGGTGTGGACGTGCCGCAGGAACAGCTCCCACTGCGCCTTGAAGCCGTTGTCGAACTCGGTGTTGTCGGGAACCTCCTGCCACTGGTCGCGGAAGGAGCAGCCGGCCGGGAGGTCCGGGTTCCAGACCGGTCTCGGGGTCGAACCACGGTGCTGGACACGGCAGTCGCGCAGTCCGGCGACGGCCGATCCCTCGGTGCCGTCGACCTGGAACTCCACGAGTTCGTCGCGGTTGACGCGCACGGTCCAGGAGGAGTTGATCTGGGCGATCGCGCCGCCCTCCAGTTCGAAGATGCCGTAGGCGGCGTCGTCGGCCGTGGCGTCGTAGGGCCTGCCGTGTTCGTCCCAGCGCCGCGGGACGTGGGTGGCGGTGAGCGCCTGCACCGAGGTGACCCGGCCGAACAGCTCGTGCAGGACGTACTCCCAGTGCGGGAACATGTCGACGACGATCCCGCCGCCGTCCTCGGCGCGGTAGTTCCAGGAGGGCCGCTGGGCGCTCTGCCAGTCGCCCTCGAAGACCCAGTAGCCGAACTCCCCGCGGGCGGACAGGATCCGGCCGAAGAAGCCGCCGTCGACCAGCCGCTTCAGTTTGAGCAGGCCGGGGAGGAAGAGCTTGTCCTGGACGACGCCGTGCCTGACGCCCGCCGCGTCGGCGAGACGGGCCAGTTCGAGGGCCGCGCCGAACCCGGCGGCGGTCGGCTTCTCGGTGTAGACGTGCTTGCCCGCGGCGACGGCCTTCCTGAGGGCCTCCTCGCGGGCGGAGGTCACCTGCGCGTCGAAGTAGACGTCGACGGAGGGATCGGCGAGCACCGCGTCCAGGTCCGTCGACCAGTGGTCCAGGCCGTAGCGCTCGGCGAGCGCCTTCAGGGCGTCCCCGCGGCGGCCGACGAGGACGGGCTCGGGCCACAGCGCGGTGCCGTCGCCGAGATCGAGTCCGCCCTGGTCGCGCAGGGCGAGGATCGAGCGGACGAGGTGCTGGTGGTGGCCCATGCGTCCCGTCACGCCGTTCATGGCGATCCGCACCGTCTTGCGTGTCACGTCGTTGCCTCCGTACGCCTCGGGCGTCGCGCGCACGTCCAGGTGAACACGACAGCAAGCGCTTTCTGAGCAGAAAGAAGCTAGCCTCTGCGCAGCGGTGCGGACAAGACCACCGCGAAGGCGAGTTGTTCGAGGGGGCGAACAACGGAGGCCGATGGCCGTATGGTCTGCACGGACCCTGCCCACAGAAAGCGGCGCACCCGGCCTTCGACTCCGTGTTCGACGCCGTTCGACGAGACATGACGGGCACGACGGCGTACGGGACGTACGACCCGAACGACTGGTACGACAAGGCGCGACCGGAGGACGACGAGATGACGGTGACCCTGGCGGACGTGGCGGCCCGCGCGCAGGTCTCTCCCGCGACGGTGTCGCGCGTACTGAACGGGAACTACCCCGTGGCCTCCTCGACGCGCGAGCGGGTGCTGCGCGCGGTGGACGAGCTGGACTACGTGCTGAACGGGCCGGCGAGTTCGCTGGCCGCGGCGACCTCCGACCTCGTCGGCATCCTGGTCAACGACATCGCCGACCCCTTCTTCGGGATCATGGCGGCGGCGATCCAGTCGGAGATCGTCGGGCCCGGGGGGCGCGCGGGCGGCGAACGGCTCGGGGTCGTCTGCAACACCGGCGGCTCCCCGGAGCGCGAACTCACCTATCTCACGCTCCTCCAGCGCCAGCGCGCCGCCGCGGTCGTGCTCACCGGCGGCGCGATAGAGGACACCGCCCACGCGGACGCCGTCGCCGCCAAGCTGCGCAAGCTGACGGAGGCGGGCACCCGGGTCGTGCTGTGCGGACGGCCGCCCGCGCCGGAGGCGCCCCGGGCGATCGCGCTCACCTTCGACAACCGGGGCGGCGGCAGGCAGCTGACCGAGCACCTGATCGGTCTCGGCCACCGGCGGCTCGGGTACATCGCGGGCCCCGGGGAGCGCACGACGACCCGCCACCGGCTGGAGGGGCACCGGGCCGCGCTCGACGCCCACGGCATCGAGGACGATCCGCGGCGCACCGTGCACGGCCGCTACGACCGCCGGTCCGGTTACGAGGCCACCCTCGAACTCCTGCGCCGGGACCCGTCGTTGACGGCCGTCGTCGCCGCGAACGACACCGTCGCGCTCGGCGCCTGTGCCGCCCTGCGGGACTCCGGGATGCGGATCCCCCACGACGTGTCCGTCGCGGGCTTCGACGATCTGCCGTTCAGCATCGACGCGGTGCCGGCCCTCACGACCGTACGGCTGCCGCTCTCCGAGGCGGGCGCCCGCGCCGGCCGGATCGCCATGAGCCGCGAGGAGCCGCCGCCGGGCGGGATCGCCACGGTGCGCGGGGAGTTGATGGTGCGGGGGTCAACCGCGGGCCCCCGCGACTGACCTCCCCCGCGCCGCTCCGCCTGGGCGGAGCGGCGCGGGCGGCCTATGCTCGGGACGTGTCCCGAACGGGCCGGACCACCGGGCCGGGCAGGCCATCGCGACCCTGTGCAGCCGACCTCCGGGACCGATCATGACCGTCCAGGACATCCGCTCCTTCAGCCGCTTGTGCACGGACGTCGTCGGCGCGCTCGACCCCGGCCGCCACCCGGACGCGCCGTACACGCCGGCCGAGTCCCGCGTCCTGTACGAACTGGCGCGCGCGCCCGCGTCCGACGCCGTCGACCCACTGGCCGAACTCCCGCTGGACGGCGGCCGCTTGGCCCGGATCCTGGACACGTTCGAGCAGGACGGGCTGGTGGAGCGCGCCGCGTCGGAGGACCCCGCGCCCCGCCGGATCACGCTCACCGCGCGCGGCCTGGAGGCCGCCGCGCTGCTGGACGAGCGGGCCCACGAGCGTGCCGTCGCCCTGCTGGCGGCCCTGCCGCCGGCGGACCGGCCGCGGCTGGCGGAGGCGATGCGCACGGTGCGCACGCTCCTGGGCGACGCGCGGACCGCACCGCGCCCCGAGGACGTCCTGCTGCGCGAGCCGGGCCCCGGCGACCTCGGCTGGATCGTGCAGCGCAACGCGGCGCTCTACGCGGCCGAGTACGGCTGGAACACCGACTACGAGGGGCTGGTCGCGCGGATCGTCGCCGACTTCGCCGAGGACCACGACCCGCACCTGGAGCGGGTGTGGATCGCCGAGCTCGACGGGCGGCCCGTCGGGTGCGTGATGTGCGTACGGGACGACGCTCCCGGCACCGCCCGCCTGCGGCTGCTGCTGGTGGAGCCCGAGGCGCGGGGTCTCGGCGTCGGCGACCGCCTCGTCGGGGCCGTCACCGGCTTCGCCCGTGGCGTCGGCTACCACGATCTCGTCCTGTGGACCAACGACGTCCTGGCCGCAGCCGGGCGGATCTACCGGCGCCACGGTTTCACCCTCGTGGGCGAGAAGCCGCACCGGTCCTTCGGCGTGGATCTGACCGGCCAGGACTGGCGTCTCGACCTGCGTGCCGGGCTGGACTGACACGGGCGGCGGCGGCCCGCACCGGAGCCTCCCGGGAGCCGCACGGACGTCCGGGTGTCCGGAGTCCGGACAATGCGTCCGCGCGCTGAACGAAGCCGCTTCGCAGAGTTAACGCAAACACCTACCGTACGGAACCGCTCACGCAACCTGGGCGGGAGACCGTATTCCCCCAAGTAACCCATCTTCAGGGGGAGTTGGCATATATGCAAGGCACAGTGGAGGGCTTCTCGTTCGGGGCGGTGACTCCGGCGGCCTCCTACCTCGTCGCCTGTGTGGGCAGCGCCCTGGGGCTGCGCTGCGTCATCCGTTCCCTGAGCAACCGGCAGTCGTGGAAGCCCGGCTGGCTGGCCCTCGGGGCGGCGACCATCGGCTGCGGCATCTGGACCATGCACTTCGTCGCGATGGCCGGCTTCAGGATCCAGGGGATCCCGATCGACTACGACGGTCGGCTGACCGCGCTCAGTCTCGTGGTGGCGATCGTGACGGCCGGCCTCGGCGTCTTCGCCGTGGGGTACCGGGGAGCGACCCCCGTCACCCTGACCGCCGCCGGAATCCTCACCGGGCTCGCCGTGGTCGCCACGCACTACACCGGCATGGCCGCGCTGAAGCTGAACGGGTCCCTGGGGTACGACTCGCCCACGGTCGCGGCCTCCGTCCTGCTCGCGGTCACCGCCGCGACCGCCGCGTTGTGGAGCGCCGCCTCCTTCCGGGGCTTTCCCGCCGCCCTCGGCGCCGGCCTCCTCATGGGCGTCGCCCTGACCGGCACGCACTACACCGGCATGGCCGCCCTCTCGGTGCATCTGCGCGGCGCGACGGACGCCTCGTACATGACCGGGATGTACGGCAGCAGTTCCTCGGCCTCGATCCTGCTCCCCCTGCTCATCGGACCGGTCGTCTTCCTGATCCTGGCCGGAGTGGTGGTGATGTTCGACCCCCAGCTCGTCCTCGGCGACGGGGACTGGAGCCGGGCCACCCCGCGGCGGCGCCGGGCCACGGCCGCCGTGCCCGAGCGGCCCGCGCATCCCCCGCGGACCGCCTCGCTCTTCGAGCCCCGCGACCAGCGGGCGGACCGGCGTACTAGCTCGCGCGGACGGTGATCGGCGCCGCCCCGTCCAGACACCACTCCAGCACGGAGGGCCAGGGCCCGTAGCCGGCGTCCATGCCGAGATGCCCGGCCCCGGCCAGCACCTGCGTCCGTACGCCCAGGGGGTCGCCGTAGACGGCACCGGCGCCCTCGGGGCAGTACGGGTCGTCGTCGCCCGCGACCAGGCGGGTGGACGCGGGGACGGTGAAGTCCCCTTCCTCCAGGGTGAATCCGGTGATCTCCGGCAGGTCCGCGAGGACGGAGGCCGACGGCGGGGCGACGAGCAGAACCCGGTCGACGGCCGCCGCGCCCGGCAGCCCGCGGGCCACGGCGTGCAGCCACAGCACGGCCGAGAGGCTGTGGGCGAGGACCACGCGTTCGGGCCCGCGCAGGGCGTCGAGATGGCGGGCCAGCTCCGCCAGCCACACCTCCGGGTCCGGGTCGTCGGGATCGGGGAGCTGGGGATAGACGACGTGCTGCCCCAGCTCCGCGAGCCGCCCGGCGAGCCAGTGCTGCCAGTGGCCCGGCGGGCGGTGGTTCTGCCAGCCGTGCAGGATCAGGAAGGACCGCGCGCCCGGCGCGGGTTCGCCGTTCGCGAGGCCGCCGTTCGCGAGGCCCTCGTTCGCGGGACGGTCGTTCGCGGGACTGTCGGTGTCGTGCGTGCTCATGGCGTGATCGTTTCCGATGCGGGGCTCCCCGGTCCAGAGGCTGCGGCGGTCGACGACGGCCGATCGCGCGCCGCGGCGGCCCGGCCCGTGTCCGCGGGGACCGCCGGCCGTACGGCGGCGTCCCCGACACCCGTCACCCGGCCCGCCGGCCAGCCGCCCGGGACGCCGCCGCGGCCACCCGCGCGACCAGTCGCTCCCGGCACCCGGGCCACTCCGCCGCCGTCACCGAGAAGACGGCGGAATCACGCAGGAGGCCTTCCTCACCGGGCGCCCAGGAGCGGGACCAGTTGCGCAGGACACCCTCCAGACGGGCGCCGGTGCCCGCGATCGCCGCGCGGGAACGGGCGTTGCGGGCGTCGGTCTTCAGGTCCACGCGTGCCACTCCCCACTCCTCGAAGGCGTGGCCGAAGAGCAGGAGCTTGGACTCGGCGTTCAGGCCGGTGCCCTGCGCCGAGGACGCGAGCCAGGTGAACCCGACCTCGACGGCGTCGAGCCGGTCGTCCGACCGCCAGGAGCGCGGTTCCCAGTACGCCGTGGCACCGACGGCCCGTCCGGAGGCGAGGGACACCTGCGCGTAGGGCGAGAGCATGCCCGTCGCGGCGCGGGCGAGCTGCGCGTCGATGTAGTCCCCGACCTCGCCGGCCCGGGGCACCCAGGTGAACGCGTACGAGTCCCGGTGTTCCTCCGCGGCCACGGCGAGGTCGGCCGCGTGCCGGTGGCCCAGCGGCTCCAGCCGTACCAGGCCGCCTTCGAGGACGGGGCCCTTCATCTCGAAACCCAACGCTCCGCGTCCCTTCGCCGTCGTGATCGCGTCCGCAGCGATTCCTACGCGGTGGGTGCGGCGGGTGTCCAGCGGTTATACAGCCTCCACGGTGCCCGCGTGGCGGGCGCGTTCGGCGGCCAGGACGGTGAGATGGCTGGTGAGGGACTCCCTCGGGCCGGACTTCACGAGGGCGGCCTCGCCGGTGGCGACGGCGGCGACGAACGCGTCCATCAGGCCGGCGTCGCCCCCGCCGTGACCGCCGGCCGCGTCCATGGCGCCGAGGGCGGTGAGGCCGACGGCCTCCTCGGTCCGGGTCAGGAAGTCGTAGACGCTCAGCTGCGCGCCGTCGCCGCGCAGTTCGCCGCGGGTCCCGAAGATGCGGGTCCGGCGGTCGGCCTGTTCGGTGAAGGCGGTCATGGTGAAGGTGGCGGTGGCCCCCGAGGCGAACTCCATCGACACGACCTGGTGGTCGACCACGTCGTTGTCGCAGGCGTACACGCACCGCCCGTACGGGCCCTCGCGCAGGGCGCTCTCCAGGGCCTCGGGGGTGAAGTCGTCGACCACCACGCTGAGCGGCCAGTGGTGTTCGCCGCGGGCGAGCCGGTCGCCGTACTCGCGCCGGGCGGAATAGGGACAGGCGTTCTCCACCGCGCAGTCGAGGCAGCGGTCGGCGGCGCCCTCGGGCCGGTTCTCGGGCCGGAAGTGCGAGAGGCGCCCGAAACTGGAGACGCGGACCGGCGGTTGCCCGAGGACGTACTGCAACCAGTCGATGTCATGGCAGGACTTGGCCATCAGCATCGTCGTGGCCCGGTCCGTACGGCCCCAGTTGCCGCGTACGAAGGAGTGGGCCTGGTGCCAGAAGCCGACGGGCTCCAGGTGCTGGACGTTGACCACGTCACCGATCCGGCCGGAGTCCACCACCTCCTTCACGGCCCGGGTGTACGGGGTGTAGCGCAGGACGTGTCCGACCGCGAGGATCACCCCGGCCTTCTCCACCGCCTCGACGATCCGCCGGCACTCGTCCTCGGTCAGGGCCATCGGCTTCTCCAGCAGGATGTGGTAGCCGAGGGCCGCGAACTCCAGGACGGGTTCGAGGTGTTCGCGGTCGAGGGTGCAGATCAGCACGGCGTCGGCGATCCGGCCGCGGGCCGCCAGGACCCGCCAGTCGTCCACCGCGGCGTCCGGTTCCAGGCCGTGGGCGGCCGCGAACCTCTCGCGCCGGGTCTCCCGGGGTTCGGCCACGGCCACCACCCGGGCCCGCTCCGGGTTCCTCAGGGCCCAGCGCGCGTGACCGGTCCCCCGGTCCCCGGCGCCGACGACTGCGAGTGTGACAACGGAGGCGACGGAGGACATCTGTTCACCGCTTTCCCGGTCGGGTCTCCGGCGCGGTCGGCGCCGTCCGTCGCGAAGCTAGCCGCCCGGGATCTTCCCGACAAGACGCCTGCGCCGGACGAACGGCCCGCTCAATGGTCCCCGCCCGCCGCAGCCCAGGCCCCGAACACCTCGTGGAAGTCGGGGAACGTCTTGCGCACGCACCCGGGGTCGTCGAAGACGATGCCGGGGGCGCGCAGCGACGTGACCGCGAAGGCCATGGCGATGCGGTGGTCGCCGTACGTCCTGATCCCGGTGGCGGCGGGGACGCCCGGGTGCACCTCGATCCAGTCGGGGCCGGTCTCCACCCGGACGCCGAGCGCCCGGAGGTTCTCCGCGCAGGCGTCCAGCCGGTCGCACTCCTTGACCCGGGTGTTGGCGACGTCCTCGATGCGGACCGGTCCCGAGGCGAAGGGCGCGATCGCGGCGAGCGTCGGCATGGTGTCGGAGATGTCCCGCATGTTGACGGTGAGGCCGCGCAGTTCGCCACTGCCGCGCACGGTCGTGCTCCCGGGCCCGGTCTCCACCCGCGCGCCCATCCGGCGCAGTACGTCCACGAAGGCGAGGTCGCCCTGGAGCGCGTTCGAGCCGAGGCCGTGGACGGTGACCTCGCGGCCGGTCAGGGCGGCCGCGGCGAAGAAGTAGCTCGCGGTGGAGGCGTCCGGTTCGACGGGGTAGGTGGTGGCACGGTAGCCGCCGGGCGCCACCTCGAAGACGTCCCCTTCCACCGTCACCCGCGCCCCGAACGCGCGCATCATCGCGAGCGTGATGCCGACGTACGGGGCGGAGACCAGGTCGGTGACCTCGATGCGCAGGCCCGTGCGGGTCAGCGGGCCGAGCAGGAGCAGGGCGGTGAGGTACTGCGACGACTGCCCCGCGTCGAGGGTCACCGTGCCGCCCTCCACCCCGCGGGCCGTGACGGTCAGCGGGTGGTGGCCCTCCGCCTCCTCGTGCCGCAGGTCCACGCCCAGGTCGCGCAGCGCCCGCGACAGCGGGCCGAGGGGGCGCCTGCGCATCTGGGCGGAGGCGTCGAAGCGGTAGGTGCCGTGGCCGGCGGCGGCCAGGGTCGGCAGGAAGCGGGCCGTGGTCGCGCCGTCCCGGCAGTACACGTCGGCCCGCGCCACGGCCGGGCCCTGCGGACGGCCGTCGATGTGCCAGCTGTCCGGGGTCCGGCCGACGCGGTAGCCGAGCCGGGTCAGGCCCTCCGCGAAGCCCTCGGTGTCGTCCGAGCGCAGCGGGCGGACGAGCCGGGTGACCCCGTCGGCCGCCGCGGCCAGGAAGAGCGCGCGGGCGGTGATGGACTTGGAACCGGGGATGTCGACGACGGCCATGGGGTCATGCTGGCGCCCCGGCGCGTTCCGGCGCCGGAACGTCCGCCGACTGGACCGTCCGTGGCGTCCGCGAGGTGAGCGCCACCCCGCCCACCAGCAGGGCCGCCGCCGCCCAGCGCAGCGGGGCGACCGACTCGTGCAGGAACAGCGCGGCCGAGGACATCCCGAAGACGGGGACGAGCAGCGAGAAGGGCGCGACGGTGGAGGCGGGATGCCGGTGCAGGAGCCAGCCCCAGGCGCCGAAGCCGAGGACGGTCGTGATCCAGGCGACGTAGACGACGACTCCGGCGCCCTGCCAGTCCAGGTCCCCGAGCGCGTCCAGATCGCGGGACGGGCCCTCGGTGAGCAGGGACAGGCCGAGCAGCGGCAGGACGGGGACGGTGCTCACCCAGACCATGAAGTTGAGCGGGTCGGGCGGGGACGCCTTGCGGGTGAGGACGTTGGACACTCCCCAGCAGGCCGCCGCCGCGACGACCAGGGCGAAGGCGCCGAGCGGGCCGGACGTGCCCTCGTCGACGGCGGCCAGGCCCACTCCGCACAGGGCGACGGCCATGCCCGCCACCCGGACGCGGCCGGGGCGTTCGCCGAGGAAGACGAAGGCGGCGACCGCCGTGAAGACGGCCTGGATCTGGAGCACGAGGGAGGACAGTCCCGCGGGCATCCCCGCGTCCATGCCGATGAACAGCAGCCCGAACTTGGCGACCCCGAGGACGAGTCCCACCGCCACGATCCACTTCCACGCCACCTTGGGGCGGCCCACGAAGAACACGGCGGGCAGGGCCGCCACAAGGAAGCGCAGGGCGGAGAAGAGGAGCGGCGGGAAGTGGCCGAGTCCGACCTCGATGACGGTGAAGTTGACGCCCCAGACGGCGGCGACGAGGACGGCGAGGCTGATGTGTGCGGGTCGCATGCGTCGAGCATCCGACGCCACCACCGTGTAGCACCAGCGCGAATGTCTGCATGGATGGATGAAGCAACGCTTACGTAAGCTGGAGGGAGCGACATCGCGGACCGGGAGGCCTCCATGCTCGATCTCCAGCGCCTGCGGGCCCTGCACGCCGTCTCGGTGCACGGCACGGTCGGCGCCGCCGCGGCCGCGCTCGGCTACACCCCCTCCGCCGTGTCCCAGCAGATCGCGAAGCTGGAGCGGGAGACCAGGACGGTCCTGCTCGAACGGCGCGGACGCGGGGTCCGGCTCACCGAGCAGGCCGAACAACTCGCCTCCACCGCGCAGGAGTTGCTGGCGATCGTGGAGCGGGCCGAGACCGATCTCGAGGAGCGCAGGGGGATGCCGGCGGGGCGGCTGACGGTGGCCGCGTTCGCCTCGGCCGCCCGCGGTCTGATGCCCTCCGTACTGGCCGATCTGGCCGTCCGTCACCCGGCCCTCGACACCCGGCTGACGGAGATCGACCCGCATCTGTCCGTCGACCTGGTCGCCCGGGGCGCGGTCGACCTGGCCGTCGCGCACGACTGGGACATCTCCCCGCTGCCCGCCCCGCCAGGGGTGGAGCAGGCGGTGATCGGGGACGACCTGTGCGATCTGCTCGTCCCCGCCGGGCACCCCTTCGCGGGGCGGGCCTCGGTGCGGCGCGAGGACCTGGGCGGTCAGCGGTGGATCTGCCAGCCGCCCGGACGGGTCTGCCACGACTGGCTGGTGCGTACGCTGCGCGCCGCGGGCAGCGAGCCGGACATCGTCCACCAGGCCGAGGAGAACCCGACGCTCATCGCCCTCGTCGCCGCCGGTCTGGGCGTCGCCCTCATCCCGCGCCTGGGGCGCGGCCCGCTTCCCGGGGGCGTGGTGGAGGTGCCGCTCGACCCGCTGCCCGTCCGGCGGCTGTACGCGCTGTGGCGCTCGGGAGCCGCACGCAGACCGGCCATCGCCGAAACGGTCCGAACCCTCCGTTCCCACTGGCCCAAGGTGACCGAACGCCCCTGACCCCCGCGGCCGGGACACACGCGAGGTGCCCCGCCGGCAGCCCCACCCCCCCCCCGGCGCCCCAACCCCAGGTCCGGACGGACCTTTCGCCCCCTCCGCCCCTACCCGTCCCACCCCTGGGGCTCCGCCCCAGACCCCGCTCCTCAAACGCCGGAGGGGCTGAACTGTCCCCGGCCGGGGCTGGGGCTTCGCCCGGCCGGGACTGGAGCCTCGCCCGGCCAGGGCTGGAGCTTCGCCCGGCCAGGGCTGGGGCTTTGCCCGGCCGGGGCTGGAATGGCGCCCAGCCACTTCCCTCCCGCGGCCGGGATCCGACGCGAGGGGCCGTGCCGGGCCGGTACATCGTGGCCCGCCGTCACCACGCATCACCCGCAGCCGGGATCCGACGCGAGGGGCCGGGCCGGTACATCGATGCCCGTCGCCACCGACGGTCACTCCTCATCCAACGGCGACGGGCTGATGCACCGGCACGGCCCCGACCCACCCACCGAACCGGAGCCGGACCGCGCCGGTGACACCCCTTCCCCGATACTGTGCACACCCTTGACTGGAAGAAACTTCCCGGATAATCGTGACTCCTCGGAAGTTTCCTTCACGAGGGAAGGGGCGCTTGTGCGCGACTCCAGCACGGGAAGCACCGCAAGACCGAACGGGCCGGCCGAACCGGACAGACCGTCAGCACCCTCCAGGCGTACGGTTCTCGCCGCCACGGCGGGCATCACCGCCGCGCTGGCCGCGGCCCCCCGCGCCCACGCGGCCGGGGCCGGCGCCCGCCCGGGCGACGACAAGGCCCTGCGCGCCCTGATCTCCCGTATGACACTGGAGGAGAAGGTCGGCCAGCTCTTCGTCATGCGGGTGTACGGCCATTCGGCCACCGCGCCCGACCAGGCCGACATCGACGCCAACCTCAGCGAGATCGGCGTCCGAACGGCCGCCGAGCTGATCGCCAAGTACCGCGTCGGCGGGATCATCTACTTCGCCTGGGCGCACAACACCCGTGATCCGCACCAGATCGCCGCGCTGTCGAACGGGATCCAGCGGGCCTCGCTCGCACAGCCGCGCGGGCTTCCGGTGCTGATCTCCACCGACCAGGAACACGGGATAGTGGCCAGGGTGGGCAAGCCCGCGACGCTGTTCCCGGGCGCGATGGCGCTGGGCGCCGGCGGTTCACGGGCCGACGCCCGGACGGTGGGCCGCATCGGCGGCGCCGAACTGCGCGCCATCGGCATCACCCAGGACTACTCCCCCGACGCCGACGTGAACGTCAACCCGGCCAACCCGGTGATCGGCGTCCGCTCCTTCGGCGCCGATCCGGAGGCCGTGGCGGGCCTGGTGGCGGCCGAGGTGAAGGGGTACCAGGGTTCGGGGGTCGCGGCCACGGCCAAGCACTTCCCCGGCCACGGCGACACCGCCGTGGACAGCCACTTCGGCTTCCCCGTGATCACCCACAGCCGCGAGCTGTGGTCGGAACTCGACGCGGTGCCCTTCAGGGCGGCGATCCGCGCCGGGATCGACTCGATCATGACCGCGCACATCATGGTCCCGGCACTCGACCCCGCCGGTGACCCCGCCACCCTCTCCCATCCGATCGTCACCGGCGTCGTGCGCGGCGAACTGGGCTACGACGGCGTCGTGGTGACGGACGCGCTGGGCATGGAGGGCGTGCGGACGAAGTACGGCGACGACCGCGTCCCCGTCCTCGCGCTCAAGGCGGGTGTCGACCAGCTCCTCAACCCGCCGGACCTGGGCGTCGCGTGGAACGCGGTGCTGAACGCCGTGCGAGGCGGCGAGCTGACCGAGGCCCGGCTCGACGAGTCGATCCTGCGCGTCCTGCGACTCAAGGCGAAGCACGGGCTGCTGCGCGATCCGTACGTCTCCGACGCGGACGTCGACCGGGTGGTCGGCATCCCCGAGCACCTGAGGGCGGCCGACCGGATCGCCGAGCGGACCACCACGCTGCTGGTCAACGAGGAGGGGCTGCTCCCGCTCTCCAGGCGGCGCACGCCGAGGGTGCTGGTGGTGGGCGCCGATCCGGCCTCGCCCTCGCTGTCCGACGGGCCGCCCACCACCGTCGCCGCCGCCACGCTGACCGGTCTCGGCTTCACGGCGACCGCCCTGTCCACGGGGACGGCGCCGTCGGCCGCCACGATCGACAAGGCCGTCGCCGCCGCGGCCGGAGCCGACGCGGTGGTCGCCCTGACGTACAACCTGACGGCCACCGGGTCCCAGAAGACCCTGGTCGAACGGCTTGTCGCCACGGGGGTCCCGGTGATCGCGGTCGCCATCCGCAACCCGTACGACATCGCCCAGATCCCCGGGGCCGGAGCCTTCCTGGCCTCCTACTCCTGGACCGATGTCGAGGTGCGCGCCGCCGCGCGGGTGATCGCCGGCCGGGTCCACCCGCGCGGCCGCCTCCCGGTGGCGGTGCAGCGGGCGGACGATCCGGCGCAGGTGCTGTATCCGATCGGGTACGGGCTGAGGTACTAGCGGCACACGGTCCGACGGCCCTGCTCCGGGCGCCCGGAGCAGGGCCGTCGCCGGCTACGGGCGCCCGGGCGTGTCCCGTTCGGTGTCCCGGCGGTCCAGCCTCGCGTCGAACCGCGCGAGCGGCCGGGCCGCGGACGGGTTCGCCCGGACCGCGGCGGAGGCGACCCCGGCCCAGTCGAGGACGCGGGCGGTGGCGAGCGCCTTCTCGTCGGCGACCAGCCCGGCGACGTTCGCTCCGTGGTTCAGCCCGGGTGCCGTGAAGACGTAGGAGTCGCGCGCCCCGGAGCCCAGGCGGAACCGTTCGGCCCCCCAGGGGTCGTTCTGGCCGTAGACGAACAGCATGTGGTGCGCGTGCCGGCGGACCCAGCCGTCCACGTCACGCATCGCCGAGGGCTGGAACCGCATCGGGATGGAGCGCGGCACGAAGTTGCGCGGGGGCTGGTAGCCGTAGCGGATGTACTTCTTCTCGATGGAGGGGAAGTGGATGGTGGGCGCGCCCAGTTGGGTGCCTGCCTGGTAGTAGTACGGGGTGTACGTCTCCAGGCCCTGGTCGGTGTAGGCGGAGAAGCCGGAGATGGTGTCGACGGTGTTCCAGATGTCGTCGTCGCTCGCGTGGGCGGCGTCGGCCGGGATCGTGTCGCAGTCCTTCAGCAGGCTGTACTGCCAGAAGCCCCAGACGTAGTCGAGCACGACCGCCTCGTACGCCCTGTCGAGGCCGCCGATCGTGGTGAAGGTGTAGCCGTTGTCCGCGGCGTACGCGGCGTACTTCCGCTCCAGGGGCTCCCGGCGCACCAGGGCCTCGCGCTGCACCGCGTCGAGCCGGTCGCGGCACTCCTTGGTGCCGACCCGCGCGAAGAAGCGGTCGTAGGCCGAGTCCTCGTCGTTCACGACGTCGTTCGGCGCGACATAGGCGACGACGCCGTCCATGTCCCGCGGGTAGAAGCGCTCGTAGTACGTGGCGGTCATGCCGCCCTTGGAGCCTCCGGTGGAGATCCACTTCCGGCCGTAGATCGGCTTGAGCGCCTGGAAGATCCGGTGCTGGTCACTGGCCGCCTGCCAGATGTCGAGCGTGGACCAGTCGGCCGGGTCGGGCCGGGAGGGCGTGAAGAAGCGGTACTCCATCGAGACCTGGTTGCCGTCCACGATCTGGGTCGGCTCGCGCCGGCTCGGGGTGGTGGAGACGTTGTAGCCGCCGGTGTAGAACACCGTCGGCCGCGCGGTGTCCTTGTGCAGCACGGTGATCCGCTGCTGGAACGTGCCCCGGGACGGGTGCCGGTGGTCGACGGGCTGGGTGTAGTTCAGGACGAAGAACCGGTAGCCGGTGTAGGGCTTCTCCTGGACGAGGCTCATGCCCGGTATCGCGAGAAGCCGGTCCAGGATGTCCCTGTCGTCGTCGGCCGTGGTCGCCGCGCCGGTCGTTCCTGTGGTGCCGTGGGCCTCCGGCGGGCCGGCGGTGGCCGTCCCGGCCGTGCTCAGCGTGCCGATGAGCACCGTGAGCACGAGCAGCCCTCTGAGCGCCTTGCGCATGCACCCTCCCCTGGGAATACGCAGCTTTCCGCCGGAACCTAACGGAGCAACTCCCGTGACACCAGGGGGTCTTGGGTCATACGTGGGTCAGCACAGGATCCAGCCGGAACTCACCGATCCCGAGCCGACCGAGCCCTTGATCCGCACGCAGCGGTGGCCCGCGTACAGGGTCACCGGGCCCGCGTGATGCGCGAAGTGCCCGGCGTCCATCACCGGTCGGCCGCCGCGCGCCTGCACGCTGACGGACATCCGCTTGCGCGAGCCCCGCCCCTCGGGGAAGGTCACGGCGCAGACGTAACCGCTGCGCTTGAACACCTGGACGGAACCGGTCGTGAAGGGCAGGGTGCGGACCTTGCGTCCCGAGCAGAAGCCGGGGGCGGCCTGTGCGCTGCCCGGACTCATGAAGGCGAGCAGTCCGGCCGCGGCCAGCACGGCCAGGCCGAGCGCCAGGCGTCGGCGTATCGCACCACTGTCCACTGTCGTCCCTCCCGCAGCAATCAGCGTACTGGTGTACGGACGCGGAACACGCGGCGGACGGTTGCGTACCGCTACGACTTTCGCGGCACGGCCCGCGTCACCCGTGCGAGGTTTTTTCCTTTTCGGACACAACCGTGCCCGTTTCTCCTTGGTCCAACGGAGCAGGAAACGAAAGGCGGTTACTCATGTCCGGCCTCAAGTCATCTCTCACGACCGGTCGCGCGCTCGTCGCCGCGGCCCTTCTGATCGCCGTGGGCGCCTCGGTGCCCGCCGTCGCGAGCTCCACCGCGGCGCCGCCCGCGCGCGGCGGCAGCAACGGTCCCGCCTACGACCGCGTGGCCGACTTCTACGGCGCCTACATCGACGCCGTGACCGACGGGGACTCCGGCACCCTGAGCACCCGGCTGCGGACCTTCTATCTGACCCCGGCCCTGCGCACCCAGCTGACCGGCTGGGAGCACCGGCAGCACGCGGACGGGGTGCTGCGCGCCCAGGACGTGCCGAGCGCCTGGCGGGTGACGGCGGGTGACAGCGGCGCCGGGCACACCTGGTCGACGGTCCGGCTCACCTGGGGCTCCGCCGCGCACCCGACGTACACGTATCTGACGGTGCAGTCGGATCTGGCCACCAAGAAGATCTCCGGCATCAAGCCGAGGAGCTGACGGCTCAGGCCGAGGAGCCGACCGGCTCCTCGGGTTCCGGGGCGCCCACGAAGGTCCGCCAGAGCGCCGCGTAACGACCGTCCAGGCGGAGCAGTTCCTCGTGGGTGCCGTCCTCGGCGACCCGGCCGTGGTCCATCACGACGACCCGGTCCGCGCGGGCGGCCGTCGTCAGCCGGTGGGCGACCACCAGCGTCGTACGGCGGCCCGCCAGCCGGTCGGTGGCCTGGTTGACCAGGGCCTCGGTCGCCAGGTCCAGTGCCGCCGTCGCCTCGTCCAGGAGCAGGACGTCCGGGTCGACCAGTTCGGCGCGGGCCAGTGCGATCAGCTGGCGCTGCCCCGCGGAGAGGTTGCGGCCGCGTTCGGCGACCTCGTGGAGGTAGCCGCCGTCCAGCGTGGCGATCATGTCGTGCGCCCCGACCGCGCGGGCGGCGGCCTCCACCTCGGCGTCGCCGGCGCCCGGACGCCCGTAGGCGATGGCGTCGCGGACGGTCCCCTGGAAGAGATAGGCCTCCTGCGGGACCACTCCGAGCCGGTGCCGGTAGGAGGTGATGTCCAGGTCGCGCAGGTCCATGCCGTCGGCCGTCACGCGCCCGGCCGTCGGGTCGTAGAACCGGGCGACCAGCTTCACGAGCGTCGACTTGCCCGCGCCGGTCTCGCCGACGAAGGCGACCGTCTGCCCGGCGGGGATGCGCAGCGACACGCCGCTGAGCGCCTCCTCGGCGTCGCCCTCGCCACCGTACGCGAAGCCGACGTCCTCGAAGGCGATCTCGCCGCGCAGCGACGCGACCCGCAGCGGCTCGGCGGCGGACTTCGTCGAGGCCGGTTCGCGGAGCAGTTCCTGGATGCGGCCGAGCGAGACGGTGGCCTGCTGGTAGCCGTCGAACACCTGGGACAGCTGCTGCACGGGCGCGAAGAACAGGTCGATGTAGAGGAGGTAGGCGACCAGGGCGCCGGTCGTGAGGGTGCCGGAGTCGATCCGGTGGGCGCCCACGACCAGGACGGCGGCCGCGGCCCCCGAGGCCAGCAGCTGGACGAAGGGGAAGTAGACGGAGATCAGCCACTGTCCGCGGATACGGGCCCGGCGGTAGCTGTCGCTGCCCTCCGCGAACCGCCGCGCGCTCGCGTCCTCGCGCCGGAACGCCTGGAGGATCCGCAGCCCGGACACCGACTCCTGGAGGTCGGCGTTGACCACCGACACCCGCTCTCGGGCCAGTTCGTACGCCTTCACGCTCGCCCGGCGGAAGAAGAACGTGCCGACGACCAGCGGCGGCAGCGTCACGAAGACGACCAGCGCGAGCTGCACGTCGATCACCAGCAGGGCGGCCATGATGCCGAAGAAGGTGACGACGGAGACGAACGCGGTGACGAGCCCGGTCTGGAGGAACGTCGACAGGGCGTCGACGTCCGTCGTCATCCGGGTCATGATCCGGCCGGTGAGCTCGCGCTCGTAGTAGTCGAGTCCCAGGCGCTGGAGCTGCGCGAAGATCTTCAGGCGCAGGCTGTACAGGACCCGCTCGCCGGTGCGGCCGGTCTTGCGGGTCTCGCCGATCTGCGCGGCCCACTGCACGAGCACGGTGATCAGCGCGAGCGCGGCGGCGGCCCAGACCGCGCCGAGCGCGAGCCGGGTGACGCCCTGGTCGATGCCGTGCCGGATCAGGATGGGCAGCAGCAGCGTCATGACCGCGTCGACGGCGACCAGCGCGAGGCTGACGAGCAGCGGGGCGCCGAAGCCGCGCAGGAGCCGGCGCAGTCCGTAGGAGTCCTCGGGCGTGACCGCGCGGACCTCGTCGACGTCCGGGACGTCGGTGGCCGGGGGCAGCGCCTCGACCTGGGCGAGGAGCCCCGGGGTGGCGGGCATGCCTTCGAGCGCGTTGTCGCGGGGCTCGCGGTCGCCGCTCCACAGACGCGGTGTCACCCCGCGCTCGGCGTCGAACTCGGCGTCCAGTTCCTCGCGCACGGAGCTGTCCTCGCGCGGCGCGGCCGGCGGGAGGTGTCCGGGCGAGACCCCGCCCAGCTCGTCGGGGTCGGTGAGCAGCCGCCGGTAGAGCGCGGAGCGGGCCTGGAGCTCGTCGTGGGTGCCGATGTCGGCGAGCCGTCCGCCGTCCAGGACGGCGATGCGGTCGGCGAGGTTGAGCGTGGAGCGGCGGTGCGCGATCAGCAGGGTCGTACGGCCCCGCATGACCTGGGCGAGCGCCTCGTGGATCTCGTGCTCGACCTGGGCGTCGACGGCGGAGGTGGCGTCGTCGAGGACGAGCAGCCGCGGGTCGGTGAGGATGGCGCGGGCGAGCGCGACGCGCTGGCGCTGGCCTCCGGAGAGGGTGAGGCCGTGCTCGCCGACCTTGGTGTCGTAGCCGCCGGGCAGCTCGGCGATGAAGCGGTGCGCCTGGGCCGCGCGGGCGGCGGTCTCTATCTCGTCCTGGGTGGCGTCCGGGCGGCCGTAGGCGATGTTGGCGCGCACGGTGTCGGAGAAGAGGAAGGAGTCCTCGGGGACGAGCCCGATCGCGGCGCGCAGGGACTCGGTCGTCAGCTCGCGGACGTCGTGCCCGCCGATGAGGACGGCGCCGTGGGTCACGTCGTAGAAGCGGGGCAGCAGCAGCGAGACCGTCGACTTGCCCGAGCCGGAGGAACCGACGACGGCGAGGGTCTCGCCGGGCCGGATCTCGAAGCTCAGCCCGTCCAGGACGGGCCGGTCCTCGGTGTAGCCGAAGGACACGTCGTCGAACTCGACGGTGGCGGGCGCGTCGGCCGGGAGGGTCTTGGTGCCGTCCTTGATCGACGGTTCGGTGTCGATGAGCTCCAGCACGCGTTCGGCGCCCGCGCGGGCCTGCTGCCCGACGGTCAGCACGACGGCCAGCATCCGCACGGGTCCCACGAGCTGCGCGAGGTAGGTGGAGAACGCTACGAAGGTGCCCAGCGTGATCTGGCCGCGCACGGCGAGCCAGCCGCCGAGCGCGAGCATCGCGACCTGGCCGAGGGCGGGCACGGCCTGGAGGGCCGGGGTGTACCGGGCGTTGAGCCGGATGGTCCGCAGCCGGCCGGCGAAGAGCCGTCGGCCGACCTCGCGCAGTTTGCCGGTCTCCTGCTCCTCCTGGCCGAAGCCCTTCACCACGCGCACCCCGCTGACGGCGCCGTCGACGACACCGGCCACGGCGGCGGCCTGCGCCTGCGCGTACCAGGTGGCGGGGTGCAGCCGGGAGCGGCTGCGCTTGGCGACGAACCACAGGGCGGGGGCGACGGCCAGCGCGACCAGGGTGAGCGGCAGCGACAGCGCGGCCATGATCGCGAGGGAGATCAGGAAGAGCAGGACGTTCCCGATGGTCATCGGGAGCATGAAGAGCAGGCCCTGGATCAGCTGGAGGTCGCTGGTCGCACGGCCCACGACCTGGCCCGTGGACAGCTCGTCCTGGCGCCGCCCGTCGAGCCGGGTGATCGTCCCGTACATGTCGGTCCGCAGATCGTGCTGGACGTCGAGGGCGAGCCTGCCGCCGTAGTAGCGCCGGACGAAGGTGAGGGCGTAGACGAGGACGGCGGCGCCGAGCAGCGCGCCCGCCCAGGGGGCCATGCCCCGGCTGTGGTCGCCGATGACGTCGTCGATGATCACCTTGGTGATCAGCGGGACCACCGCCATCAGGGCCATGCCGCCCAGTGAGGAGCCGAGCGCGAGCACCACGTCCTTCGGGTACCGCCAGGCGTACCCGGCGAGCCGCCGCGCCCATCCCCGTTCCGTCGCCACTCCGGCACCTTCCGTAGATCTCACTCCGCCGGAAGGCTCCAACACCGAGGGAAGCGGATTTCATCCCTCCGCAACAATTCGTCCGCCCAGCCCCACGACAGCGGTCCGCCCGCCCGGCACGGTGGCCGGGCGGGCGGACGGGAGAGCGCGGGCGTCGCTGCGCGGGAGGAAGGTCCCGGTCAGCCCGCGGGAACGGCCGGGAACGCCTCCGCCGGCTGCGAGGTCGGCGTGAACCGCTGAGGGGCGACCGCGGTCGGCACGAGGTCCTTGTGGATGGCCTTGGCGACCCCCTGGATGGTGGCCACGCCGTAGTCCATGGTGCTGCTCCCGACGGTGAGCACCGACATCATGTAGTCGTGGCCGCCGCCGTTGAAGGTGCCGAGGCTGTGCACCCGCCACGCGTTCGTGGAGCGCGAGAGCCAGCCGTTCTTGACGTGCACGGCGACCGTCGAGGGGGCTCCGGCCGGTGTCCCCCAGCGCTGCGAGGAGATGACCTGGCCCATGAGCTTCAGGATGTAGGCGCGGGAGTTGTCGCTCAGCACCGTGTTCTTGGCGGTGACGAGCTTGAGCAGCTTCTGCTCGTCGGTGACGTTGATCTGCGTCAGACCCCAGTAGCCGCCGGTGCCCGGCGTCGTCTTCGTCATCCCCGCCGCGGTCAGGAAGCCCTTGATCTTCGTCAGACCGAGCTGGTTCCAGAGCTTCGTGGTCGAGGCGTTGTCCGACTGGGTGATCATCTTGGTGGCGAGCGAGGTCTCGGTGCTCGTCAGATAGCGGTTGTGCTTCTTCGCGTCCCACAGCAGCGTGGCGAGCACGGTGACCTTCACCGTGCTGGCCGAGTCGAACAAGGTGGTGGCGCGGAGTGTGCAGGTGGTGTTGGTGGAGCGGTCGTACAGGCCGATCGCGACGGTGCCCCTGCGGTTGGCGAGCGCCGCGGTGATGTCCGTCTTGAGTTTGGCGGCCAGACCCGCCTTGCCCGACGTGCAGCTGACCGTCGGCGCCGCGGCGGCGCCGGCCGGGGCCGCGGCGAGCGCGATCGGCAGGATCACCGCGGCGCCGAGGCTCGTCGCGAGCACACGGGCAGCCCGGGATATCCGGTGAGTCATGGAGGCTTCCCATCCCCTTGAAGCGATACGAACGCGCCAAGGGCGCGCTCGCATCGAATGACTCACAACCGCGTACGAAAGTTGTACGGATGTTCTGGGGTACGGGGGTTCGGACGCGGGAGCCCGAACGGCTCGGGCACGGAAGCCCTGACACCCCGGGCACGGAAGCCCGAACGCCCCGGGCACGGAAGCCCTGACACCGCGGGCGTGGAGCCCGAACGCACAGCTCACCCCCAGGCGGGCCACAGTGGGCGCCCATCGGCGCGCGGCAGGGTGCGACGGTGACGTCTGCCACCGACCCCCCGCCCGACGCCCCCGCGACCCCCTCCGCACCGCCGCCGGTCCCCGTGCCGGCGGGGTCTCCAGAGCGGACGCCGGGCGCCCCCCGCTGGTCGCTTCCCGCCCTGCTCGCGATCCTCGTCCTGGCCGCGGTCCTCTACTCCTGGAGCCTGTCGGCCGCCGACCTCAACGGCTTCTACAGCGCCGCGGTGCTCAGCGGCACCCAGAGCTGGAAGGCCTGGTTCTTCGGCTCGCTCGACGCGGGCAACTTCATCACCGTCGACAAGCCGCCGTTCGCGCTCATGATCATGGGTCTGTCCTGCCGGGTGTTCGGCTTCGGCACCTGGCAGATGATGGCGCCGATGGTCGCCGCCGCGCTCGGCACCCTCTGGATCCTGCACGCGAGCGTGAAGCGGTACTTCGGACACGCGGCCGCCGCCGTCGCCGCGCTCGTCCTCGCCCTCACCCCGATCACGGTCGCCATCGACCGCGACAACAACCCGGACACCACCCTCGTCCTGCTGATGGTCGCGGGCGCGGCGCTGGGCCTGCGGGCCACGCGCGAGGGCCGGCTGCTCCCGCTGCTCGGCTCGGCGGTGTGCTTCGGACTCGCGTTCAACACCAAGATGCTCCAGGGATACATCGCCCTGCCCGCCGTCTTCGCCGTCTACGTGTACGCCTCCCGGCCGCCCTGGACCCGCAAGGTCCGCGATCTGCTGCTCGCCACCGTGGCGCTGGCCGTCGCGAGCCTCTGGTGGGCGGCCGCCGTCTCCCTCGTACCGGCCGCCGACCGGCCGTACATCGGCGGCTCGACGGACGGCTCCGCCTGGGATCTGATCATGGGCTACAACGGTCTCGGCCGGGTGCTGGGCGGTGAGGGCAACGGCGGCGGGGGCGGCATGGGCGGCGGTGGCTTCTCCGGAACCGCGGGCCTCGGCCGGATGTTCAACGACATCCTCGGCGGCCAGATCTCCTGGCTGCTGCCCTTCGCCGGCATCGCGTTCGTGGGCGCTCTGGTGCTGTGCGGACGTGCGCCGCGCACCGATCCGACGCGTGCCGCGCTGCTGCTGTGGGGCGGCTGGACCGTCCTGCACTACCTGACGTTCAGCATGGCCGAGGGCACCATGCACCCCTACTACACGACCGCGCTCGCCCCCGGCATCGCGGCGCTGACCGGCGCGGGCGGTGTCCTGCTGCTGCGCGCCTTCCGCGGCGGTGCCGCCCGCTGGGTGTGGGTGCTGCCCGCCGGGCTCGCGGTCACCGCGATCTGGGCGGTCGTCCTGCTGCGCCGGGCCGCCGACTGGAACGGCTGGCTGTGGCCGGCCGTCGCGGTGGTCATGGCACTGGCCGTCGCGGGCCTGTTCCTCTTCCGCTCCGGCAACCGTGCCCGGCTGTTCGCCGCCTCCGTGGCCGCGGCGGTCGTCGCGGCGCTCGCCGGTCCGGCGGCGTACGCCGTCTCGGAGCCCGCGTCCGCCGGTGGCGGCGGCGGTGGCATGGGCGGCAGCAACCCGACGGCGGGGCCGACCACCGGCGGCGGTTTCGGTGGCGGCCCCGGCGGCGGCCGGGGCGGCTTCCCCGGCGGCACCCGACAGGGCGGTCCTGCCGCCGAGGCGGGCGATGGGACCGACGGCCTCCCCGGCGGCCAGGCACCCGGCGGCAACGGCGAGGCGCCTGAAGGGAGCATCCCCGGTGGCGGCCCGGGCACGGGCGAACCGGGCGGCGCGAACGGGGAGTTCCCCGGTGGCGGCCAGGGCACGGGCGAACCCGGTGGCGCGAACGGGGAGTTCCCCGGTGGCGGGCAGGCGCCGGGCGGTACCGGCGACCGGCCGGGCGGTGCGGGCGGATTCGGCGGAGGCGGGACGGGCGGGGGCGGCATGGGTGGTGCCACCAGCGGTGCCCTGGTCTCCTATCTGGAGAAGCACCAGGACGGCGCCGAGTGGCTGCTGGCGGTGTCCACTTCGCAGAGTGCGGCCCAGCTGATCGTCAGCACCGGCAAACCGGTCATCTCCATGTTCGGCTTCACCGGTTCCGACAAGGCCATGACCCTCGCCAGGCTCAAGAACCTCGTACGCAAGGGCGAGTTGCACTACATCCAAACAGGCGACGGGACGGGCGGCGGCATGGGCGGGAACAACACGCTCAACACGCAGATCACCGCCTGGGTGGAGAAGCACGGCACGGCGGTGAAGCAGAGCGCCTACGACACGTCGGCCTCGTCCGGCTCCCCTTCGGCGTCCGGCTCCACCACCGGTTCCGGGTCCTCCGCGCAGGGGGGCGGCCAGTCCTCGACGCTCTACCGACTGGACCCCTCCGACCTCGGCTGATCGCACGATCCCGACGGACGGTCCCCGACCCTTTCGGCCGGGGACCGTCCGTTCCGTCATGTCCCGCGAAGAACGGCCGAGTTGTTGAATCCCGACACAGAACCAACACCTCTCCTTAACCCGCCGAACCTCATGTCCATGTCACCCTCCCGATTACCCGCTCCATTCAACCCGCGTAGAACGGACACCCCACGATGCCCGCCACGCACATACGCCGCTGGAAGACCCTGGCGCTGAGCACCTCCGCGGTGCTCATCGGCCTCACCCTGCCGACGATGACCGCGTCCCCCGCGAGCGCGACCACGACCGCGTACGACAGCACGTACTACAAGAACGCGATCGGCAAGACCGGCACGAGCCTGAAGTCCTCGCTGCACGCCATCATCAGCAGCCAGACCAAGATCTCGTACTCCGCCGTCTGGAACGCGCTGATGGTCACCGACCAGGACCCGAACAACAGCAACAACGTGATCCTGCTGTACAGCGGCGTCTCGCGCGCCAAGTCCCTCAACGGCGGCGACGTCGGCGACTGGAACCGTGAACACGTCTGGGCCAAGTCCCACGGCGACTTCGGCGAGGTGACGGGTCCCGGCACCGACCTGCACCATCTGCGTCCGGCGGACGTGCAGGTCAACAGCATCCGCGGCAACCTGGACTTCGACAACGGCGGCAGCGCCGTCACCAACGGCGGCGGCAGCAAGGTCGACTCCGACTCCTTCGAGCCGCGCGACGCCGACAAGGGCGACGTGGCCCGCATGATCCTCTACATGGCCGTCCGCTACGACGGCGGCGACGGCTTCGCCGACCTGGAGCCCGACGAGAAGGTCAACAACGGCAGCGCCCCGTACATCGGCAAGCTCTCCGTGCTCAAGGCGTGGAGCGACGAGGACCCGCCGAGCGCCTTCGAGGAGAAGCGCAACCAGGTCATCTACGACACCTACCAGCACAACCGCAACCCGTTCATCGACCACCCGGAGTGGGTCGACGCGATCTGGTAGCCGGTCCGGTCGGGTCCGGCCACCAGTCCGGGTGGGTGCGCCCTCAGTCCAGGTGCGTCGGCGCGAACATCCGCAGCAGGGCCGGCAGGACGACCACCGAGGGGCCCGGCGTGGCCAGGGCCTCGGCGAGGTCCTTCTCCAGTGTCCCGGGGGTCGTACGGACCGCCGGGACGCCGAAGGACTCGGCCAGCGCCACGTAGTCGGGGCGGGACAGCTCCGTCGCCGTGGCCTGGCCGAAGGCGCCGGTCATGTACTCGCGCAGGATGCCGTAGCCGCCGTCGTCGACGATGAGCCAGGTGACCGGGAGATCGCACTGCTTCGCCGTGGCCAGTTCGGCGATGGAGTACAGCGCGCCTCCGTCGCCCGACACCGCGAGAACGGGGCGGGTGGGGTCGGCCGCCGCCGCGCCGAGGGCCGCGGGGAAGCCGTAGCCGAGGCCGCCCGCGCCCTGGGCTGAGTGCATGGTGTTCGTCCCGCGCGGGTCGAAGGCCGACCACGCCCAGTACGCCAGGATCGTCATGTCCCAGAAGGACGGCGAGGTGGCCGGCAGGGCCCGGCGCACGGACGCCAGCACGTCCTGTTCCAGGGTGAGTTCCTGGGCTGCGATGCGCTCCGCCACCTTCGCGAGAAGGGTGCTCACGCGCTCCGCCGCCGACGGGTCGGGGCGCTCCTCCACCGTCTCCAGGAGCGCGGACAGCGCGAGGCGCGCGTCCGCGTGGATGCCGATGGCCGGATGGTTGGACTCCAGCTTGCCGAGGTCCGCCTCGATCTGGATGACCCGGCCGCGGGGCTTGAACGTGTGGTAGTTCGAGGACAGTTCACCGAGACCGGAGCCGACGACCAGCAGGACGTCGGCGTCCTCCAGGAAGTCCGTGGTGTGCCGGTCCTCCAGCCAGGACTGGAGCGAGAGCGGGTGGGTCCAGGGGAAGGCACCCTTGCCGCCGAAGGTGGTGACGACCGGCGCGTTCAGCGTCTCCGCGAGCGACCTCAGCTTGCCCGACGCGTCCGCCCGTACGACCCCGCCGCCCGCGATGATCGCGGGACGGGCCGCCGAGGACAGCAAGTGGGCGGCCAGCGCGGTCAGTTCGGGGCGCGGGACGACGTCCTCGGGGGTCGCGTCCATCGCCGTGACCTGCGGCAGGTGAGTCTCCGCGAGCAGGACGTCCTGCGGGATCTCCACCCAGACCGGCCCGTGCGGGGCGGTGAGCGCCGACTCCCAGGCCTCCGCGATGGCGGAGGGGATCTGCGACTGCGTACGGACCGTGTGGACGGACTTGACGACGCCCCTGAACGACGCCTGCTGGTCGGGGAGTTCGTGCAGATAGCCGTGCCGGCCGCCGCCGAGTCCCGCGGTCGGGATCTGGCTGCTGATGGCGAGGACGGGCGCCGAGGCGGCCCTGGCCTCCTGGAGCGCGGCGAGCGAGGTCAGCGCCCCGGGGCCGGTGGAGAGCAGCAGCGGGGCCGCCTCGCCGGTGATCCGGCCGTAGGCGTCCGCCGCGAATCCCGCGTTGTTCTCGACGCGCAGACCGACGTAGCGCAGCGAGGAACGGCGCAGCGCGTCGAACATGCCGAGCGCGTGCTGGCCGGGCAGTCCGAAGACGGTCGTCGCGCCGAGACCGGAGAGGGTCTCCACGACCAGGTCTCCGCCATTGCGGCCGGGGGGCGGGTTGAGCGCGGCCTCCGTCTGTGCCGCCGTCGGGCGGAGAACCAGGTCGTGGTCGTGGGTCACTTGCTTCGGGCCTCCGCGATCTGGCGGGACATGATGGTGGTCAGTTCGTACGCGGTGTGGGACGCCGCCACCGCGGTGATCTCGGCGTGGTCGTAGGCCGGGGCGACCTCGACGACGTCGGCGGAGACCAGGTTGCAGGACGACAGTCCGCGCAGGATCTCCAGGAGCTCGCGGGAGGTCATGCCGCCCGCCTCCGGGGTGCCCGTGCCGGGCGCGTGCGCCGGGTCGAGGCAGTCGATGTCGATGGAGATGTAGAGCGGGCGGTTGCCGATGCGCTGGCGCAGCTGGTCGGCGACCTCGTCGGCGCCGCGGCGGTAGATGTCCGCCGAGGTGACGATGCCGAAGCCCATCTTCTCGTCGTCGGTGAGGTCCTGCTTGCCGTACAGCGGGCCGCGGGTGCCGACGTGGGAGAGCGCCGAGGTGTCGAGGATGCCTTCCTCGACGGCACGGCGGAACGGGGTGCCGTGCGTGTACTCGGCACCGAAGTAGGTGTCCCAGGTGTCCAGGTGCGCGTCGAAGTGGAGCAGCGCGACCGGGCCGTGCTTCTTGGCGACGGAGCGCAGCAGGGGCAGCGCGATGGTGTGGTCGCCGCCCAGGGTCATCAGGCGGGCGCCGGTGCCGAGCAGTTCGTCGGCGGCGGCCTCCACCGTCTCGACGGCCTCGTTGATGTTGAACGGGTTCGCCGCGATGTCACCGGCGTCCGCGACCTGCGCGAGGGCGAACGGGGAGGCGTCCTGCGCCGGGTTGTAGGGGCGCAGCAGCCGGGACGCCTCGCGGATCGCGTTGCCGCCGAAGCGGGCGCCCGGCCGGTACGAGACGCCGGAGTCGAACGGCACGCCGACGACGGCGACATCGGCGGTGCCGACCTCGTCGAGGCGGGGCAGCCGGGCGAAGGTCGCGGGGCCCGCGTACCGCGGGACGCGGGACGAGTCGACGGGGCCGCGGGGCGTCTCGTTGCTGCTCATGGGGGGTTGCCTTCTTTCCTACGCTTCGTCGCGTATGTACAACTAAGTACAAGTAACACGACTCTACTGGTGAACCGGGACCGGTTCGGACAGGGGTTCGGCGTCACGGCCCGCGAGCCGCTCCCGCCAGGTGGCCAGGACCGCGGCGTCGGTCGCCGGCGTGGCCAGCGAGACGATCACGTACGCGGCCAGGGAGAGGAGCAGTCCGTAGTAGACGGGCTCGTTCGCGAGGATGCCGTAGGCCGCCATCAGGCCGATGACCGCGACACCGCCGACGACGACGGAGGCGAGCGCGCCGTGGACCGTGCCGCGCTTCCACAGCAGTCCGCCGAGGATCGGGACGAGCAGGCCGGCGACGAGCAGGTTGTACGCGACGGTCAGCGCCTCGACGACGTTGTCGATCGCGATCGCCGTGCAGATCACGGCGATGCCCATGACCAGGATGAAGAGGCGGTTGCCCTTGACCTCGTCGTGCTCGTCGCCCGCGTCGCGCTTCACGGCGCCGCGCAGCCGCGACCAGATGTCGTTGTTGGCGACGGTGGCGCAGGCGATCAGCGCGCCGGAGGAGGTGGACATCACGGCGGCGAGGGCCGCGGCGAGCACCAGTCCGCGCACACCGACCGGGAGTTCGTCCTTGACGATGGTCGCGAAGGCGGTGTCGGCGCTGGGCAGCTTCGGGTACATGACCTTGGCCGCGGTGCCGATGACGGCGCCCGCGAGGGCGTACACCAGGCAGTAGGTGCCGGCGACGGTGCCGCCCCACCGGGCGGTGCGGTCGTTGCGCGCGGTGAAGACGCGCTGCCAGATGTCCTGCCCGATCAGCATGCCGAACGTGTAGATCAGCACATAGGTGAAGATCGTCTCGCCGCCGATGCCCAGCGGGTCGAAGTACTCGGTGGGCAGCTTGGCCTTCATCGCGGAGAAGCCGCCCGCCTTGACCACCGCGATGGGCAGCAGCAGGAGCAGCACGCCGATCGTCTTGACGACGAACTGCACCATGTCGGTGAGCGTGATCGACCACATGCCGCCGAGCGTCGAGTACGCGACGACGATCGAGCCGCCGAGGATGATCGCGAGCGTGCGGTTCATGTCGAAGAGGACGTCGAAGATCGTGGCGTACGCGATGGTCGAGGTGACCGCGAGCATGAGGGTGTACGCCCACATGACGACACCGGAGATGAGTCCGGCCCGGCCGCCGTAGCGGAGGTCGAGCATCTCGGAGACCGTGTAGACCTTGAGGCGCGCGATGCGGGCAGAGAAGAACACGGACAGGGCCAGCAGGCCGAGGCCGATGGTGAAGACCATCCAGGCGCCCGAGAGGCCGTACTGGTAGCCGAGGCCGACTCCGCCGATGGTGGACGCTCCGCCGAGGACGATCGCGGCCATGGTGCCGGAGTACATGACGGGCCCGAGCCGCCGCCCGGCGACGAGGAAGTCGCTCTTGGACTTGGCACGGCGCATGCCCCACCAGCCCATGCCCAGCATGCCGGCCAGATAGACGACGATCACTGTGTAGTCGACGGCCATGGGTCTCCTCCAGGCGTTCGGTGGCGTGTCGTGCGGGGATGTGGGGGACGAGCCGGCATCTGATCGCGGGGACATCCGCCCGTACCCGTGACTGCCGGTCGGGACGACACTAGGTGGCCGGAAAGCGACTGCGAAGTGTACGTTTCATCCATTCGATCCGTACGGGATGGAGGAACCGTCCACCATGCCGGACTCACCGTCACCGTCCGCCCCCACCGCGTCCGTCTCCGCCGTCTCCGCGCCGGCCGTGCCGCCGACCCCTCCGGTGCCGCTGTCGGCCCTGCTGGCCCGCGAGGACCTGGGTCTGCGGCTGATCGCCGGGCCCGCGGAGCCCGACACGGTGATCCACTGGGCCCACACCTCGGAGATGGCCGACCCCTACCCGTACCTCCTCGGGGGCGAGCTGCTGCTCACCGCCGGGGTCCATGTGCCCGACGCGGCCGAAGGGTCCGCCGACGGCACCCCCGGCGCGGACCGCGCCGACGGCCCGCCCGGCTACTTCGACGGCTATGTCGCGCGGATCGTCGCGGCGGGCGGCGCGGCCCTGGGCTTCGGCCTCGCGCCGGTCCACGACACGGTCCCGGCCTCGCTCGTCGCGGCCTGCGACGCCCAGGGGCTGCCGCTCCTGGAGGTCCCGCCCCGGACGACGTTCTCCGGGGTGGCCCGCGCGGTGTGGCAGCTCATGGCCCAGGCGCGGCTCGCCGAGCTGCGCCGGGTGACCGAGGCCCAGCAGAGCCTCGCCGCGGCCGCGGCCCGCCCCGATCCGGTCCCGGCGGTCCTGCGGCAGCTGGCCCGCCGGGTGAACGGCTGGGCCGCGCTGTACGGCCCGGAGGGCACGGAACTGGCCCACGCGGGCCGCCTCCCGGCCCCGCCGGAACCACCCCGTGGAGCGGACCGGTCCGCCACCCCGGCACCCGCGCCCCGCCCGGCCCCGGACACCCTGGCGGCTCCGGGAACCGGAACGGGACCAGAGACCTCGACGGCTCCGGGGACCTCGACGGCTCCGGGTACCGGAACGGGACCGGAGACCTCGACGGCTGCGGGAACCGCGGAGACCTCCGCCCGCCGCGCACCGGCCGGCCCACCGCGGACGGAGCACCGCGCACCGGCCGGTCCGCCGCAGACGACCGCCCAAGCTCCGGCCGGCCCACCGCGCACCGACCCCCACACCCCCGCCGCGCCGGCCACCCCCGAGGCGGTGCTCGCCGAGCTCGCCTGGGTCGTGCGGCCCCGTGAGGCCCAGGGGCCCGCCCCGGCCTCCGCCACCGACACCGTGGGCGGTGTCCAGCTCACCGCCTACGCCCTCGGCAGCGGCCAGGGCTTCGTCCTGGGGGTCGCCGCACCGCGCCGCGACCCCGGCGACCACACCATCGCCTCCGTCGCCTCCGTACTGCTCTCGCTCCTCACCGGGGAGCACCGGAGCGCCGCGGGGGCCGCGCACGCGGCGGCCCTGGTGCGGCTGCTGCTCGGGGCGGCGCCGGAGGCGGTGGCGCCGCTGCTCGGCGGCGAGCGGTGGACGGTCGTGCACGCGCGCCCCGCCGGGGACGGCCCCGCCCCGGACGCCGTCTCCGTGTCCGCGCTGGCGGCCGCGCTGGGCTCCGCGCTGGTGGACGTGGAAGGGGACGTCGTCCGCGTCCTTGTCCCCGGCGACCGGGTGCCCGCCGCGCAGCCCGGCTGGACCCTCGGGGTCAGCGCGCCCGCGAGCCCGCACGAGTGGACCGCCGCCGACACCCAGGCGGCCCGCGCGCTGGCCCGCGCCCGCGCCACCCGGGCGGCCCTGGTCCGGCACGGCGACCGTTCCGCGCTCACCGACCTCGTCCCCCCGGCGGACGCCGAGGCGCACGCCCAGGCCCTCCTCGCCCCCGTCGCCGGGACCCCCGCCCTGACCGAGACCCTGCGCACCTGGCTCTCCCTGCACGGCAGTTGGGACCGCACGGCGGTGGCGCTCTCGGTCCACCGCAACACCGTCCGCCAACGCATCTCCCGCTGCGCCGCGTTGCTGGACACGGACCTCGACGACCCCGACGTACGCATGGAGTTGTGGTTCGCGCTCCGGGAGAACTGACCGCGCGGCGCCAGGACAGGCACGGGGCTTCGCGGGACCGAGTGACGCACGTCCCAGCGACCGGGACAGCCGCGCCGCGGGCCCGGGCGCACCGGCACAATGGACCCATGCCGATACCCGGGACGCCCAGCCGCGCCGAACTCGTCGCCCATCTCGTGAAGACCCGTATCGCGGGCGATGTCGCCACGCCCCGCGAGAACAACCTCTCCCACTACCGCAAGCTGGCGAACGGCGAGCGCAACTGGTGGCTCGGTCTTGAACTCGGCGACCGGTGGAACGACGAGCAGGACGTGCTCGCGGTGATGGCGGAGCGGGTCGGGGTGAACGACGACCCCGAGTACCGCTACGGCCAGGACACCATCGACCCCGAGCTGACCGTGGACGCCCTCGACCGGCTCGCGGCGCGGCTGCGCAAGGCGGCCGAGGACCGGCAGCGGGTGCTGTTCGCGACCGGTCACCCCGGCGGGCTGCTGGACGTGCACCGGGCCACGGCCGCCGCCCTGCGCTCCGCCGGCTGCGAGATCGTGGTGATCCCGGACGGGCTCCAGACGGACGAGGGATACGTCATGCAGTTCGCGGACGTGGCGGTCCTGGAGCACGGCGCCACGCTGTGGCACACCCATTCGGGCGAGCCTATGCGCGCGATCCTGACGGCGCTGGAACGCGAGGGCCGCCCGCTGCCGGATCTGGTCGTCGCCGACCACGGCTGGGCCGGCTTCGCGGGGCAGCACGGGGTGGACTCCGTGGGCTACGCCGACAGCAACGACCCCGCGCTCTTCCTCGCGGAGTCGGAGGGCACGCTCCAGGTCGTGGTCCCGCTCGACGACCACGTCCTCAGCCCGCGCCACTACGACCCGATGACGGCCTACCTGCTCGGAGCGGCGGGCCTGGTCTGAGACCCGGCCCGCGGTCCGGGGCCGTCCCGGCGACCGCCCCGGGGGCACGTTCCGCGCGAGCGGCCCCCGGACCGCGACCGTCGCCCCGGGCGACCCGGCGGCCGGTTCACGGCCAGGGGTTCAGCCCCTCGGACCGCCGCTGCGCGTATCCCGGTGTCGGGTCCAGGTACACCCGGCTCACCACGGGGAACACCTCCCGGATCCGGTCCTCGGCCCGTTCGCAGGCCCACTCGATCTGCGCGGCGGTCGAGGCGTCCCGGAAGTCGACCTTGGCGGCGACGAGCGCCTCGCGCGGCCCCTGCACGAGCGTGATGAGTTCCAGTACGGCCTCCACGTGCTCCAGCTCCAGCAGTTCCGCCCGGATCCGCTCGCGCACGGTCCTGGGCAGCGGCCGTCCGATCAGCAGCTCGGCGTTGGAACGGCCGAGCACCCAGGCGACGTAGAGCAGGAGCAGTCCGATGAGCAGCGAGGCGACGCCGTCGTAGACGCCCGATCCGGTGAGCTGGCCGCCGAGCAGACCGCCCGCGGCGAGCACCAGGCCGACGAGCGCGGCCGAGTCCTCCATGACGACGGCCTTGACCGCGGTGTCGGGGGTGCGCCGGAGGTAGGTCCGGAAGGGGGCGTCGACCCGGGCGGCCTCGCCGCGCGCCTGCCGCAGTCCCGTCCGCAGGGAGAAGCCCTCCAGGCAGAACGCGACGGCCAGCACGATGTACGACACCAGCGGGTCGCCGGGCTCCTCCCCCGCGACCAGGGAGTGGATGCCGTCGTAGATCGAGAAGACCGCTCCGCCGACGAAGGTGGCGACGGCGGCGAGCAGCGCCCAGATGTAGCGCTCGGGGCCGTAGCCGAGGGGGTGGTCCTCGTCGGCCGGTTTCTCGCTGCGTTTGAGGGCGGTGAGCAGCAGCAGTTCGGTGACGGTGTCGGCGACGGAGTGGGCGGCCTCCGACAGCATCGCGCTGGAGCCGCTGATGACACCGGCGACCGCCTTGGCGAGGGCGATCCCGAGGTTGGCCGCGGCGGCGACGATCACCGTGGAGACGCTCTCGCCGCTGCCGCTGCCGCTGTCCTGCGCTGCGTCGGTCATGCCCCAGTCTTACCGGGAACGGCTACCGGGGAACGCGGACCACGCCCTCCTGGATCACCGAGATGGCCAGCCGGCCGTCCTGGGTGTAGATCCGGGCCTGGCCCAGGCCCCGGCCGCCCGACGCGGACGGCGACTCCTGGTCGTAGAGCAGCCATTCGTCGGCGCGGAAGGGCCGGTGGAACCACATCGCGTGGTCCAGGGAGGCGCCGACGACGTCGCCGGTGACCCAGCCGCCGCGCCCGTGGGCGAGCAGGATGGAGTCGAGGAGCGTCATGTCCGAGACGTAGGTGGCGAGGACGACGTGCAGCAGCGGGTCGTCCGCGAGCTTGCCGTTGGTGCGGAACCAGACCTGCGAGCGCGGCTCGCGGGGCTCGCCGACGGTGCCGTACGGCGGCGGGTCGACATAGCGCAGGTCGACGGACTCGCGGGCCTCCAGGATGCGCTCCACCACCTCGGCGTCGGTGAAGGCGTCGGCGTACAGCGGAAGCAGCTCGGCGGCCGTGGGCAGCGTCTCCGGGTCGGGCGCGGGCGGCATCGGGGCCTGGTGCTCCATGCCCTCCTCGTACGCCTGGAAGGACGCGGAGAGGTGGAAGATCGGCTGTCCGTGCTGGACCGCGACCACCCTGCGGGTGGTGAAGGAGCGGCCGTCGCGGATGCGGTCCACGGAGTACACGATGGGCGCCCCGGGGTCGCCGATGCGCAGGAAGTACGCGTGCAGGGAGTGGGCGAGCCGGTCCTCGGGGACCGTGCGCCCGGCGGCCACGAGGGCCTGCGCCGCGACCTGTCCGCCGAAGACCCGTGGGACGACGGCGGACCGGGAACGGCCGCGGAAGATGTTCTCCTCGATCCGCTCGAGATCGAGCAGATCGAGGAGATCCTGAAGTGCCTCGCTCATAAGGCAGTTGTACCGCGCAGTCTTTTCTCGGACCTTACAGGCCCATGTCCTTGGCGATGATCGTCTTCATGATCTCGCTGGTGCCGCCGTAGATGCGGTTGACCCGGTTGTCCGCGTACAGGCGGGCGATCGGGTACTCGTTCATGAAGCCGTAGCCGCCGTGCAGCTGGAGGCAGCGGTCGATGACGCGGTGCGCGACCTCGGTGCAGAACAGCTTGGCGCTGGCGGCCTCGGCCGGGGTCAGCTCACCGGCGTCGAGGGCCTCCAGGGCGCGGTCGGCGACGGCCTCGGCCGCGTCCACCTCGGCCTGGCAGGCGGCCAGCTCGAACTTGGTGTTCTGGAACGAGGCGACCGACTTGCCGAAGACGGTCCGCTCCTGGACGTACTCCTTGGCGAACCGGATGGCGGCCTTGGCCTGCGCGTAGGCGCCGAAGGCGATGCCCCAGCGCTCGGAGGCGAGGTTGTGGCCGAGGTAGTAGAAGCCCTTGTTCTCCTCGCCGAGCAGGTCCTCGACGGGCACCTTCACGTCGACGAACGCCAGCTCGGCGGTGTCGGAGGTCTTCAGGCCGAGCTTGTCGAGCTTGCGGCCGATGGAGTAGCCCTCGGACTTGGTGTCCACGGCGAACAGGGAGATGCCGAAGCGGCGGTCCTCGGCGGTGGGCGCGGAGGTGCGGGCGCAGACGATCACGCGGTCGGCGTGGACGCCACCGGTGATGAAGGTCTTGGAGCCGTTGAGGACGTAGTGCGTGCCGTCCTCGGAGAGCTTGGCGGTGGTCTTCATGCCCGCGAGGTCGGAGCCGGTGCCCGGCTCGGTCATCGCGAGGGCCCACATCTCCTCGGCGCTGACGAACTTCGGCAGGAAGCGCTTCTTCTGCTCGTCGGTGGCGAGCATCTTGATGTACGGCAGGCCCAGCAGCACGTGCACACCGGAGCCGCCGAACTGGACACCGGCGCGCGCGGTCTCCTCGTACATCACGGCTTCGAACTTGTACGAGTCGATGCCGGCGCCGCCGAACTCCTCGTCCACGCGGATACCGAAGACGCCGAGCTCGGCGAGCTTGTAGTAGAAGTCGCGCGGCGCCTGGCCGGCGGCGAACCACTCGTCGTAGACCGGGACGACCTCGGCCTCGATGAAGGCGCGCAGGGTCTCCCGGAACGCCTCGTGGTCCTCGTTGAACACAGTACGGCGCACCGCCGCCACCTCCGCCTGGATACCTGGTGTCATGTCTAAGCGCTTGCTCAGATACGAGGT
The DNA here is from genome assembly GCF_037940415.1 of Streptomyces sp. f51. Lineage (NCBI taxonomy): Bacteria > Bacillati > Actinomycetota > Actinomycetes > Kitasatosporales > Streptomycetaceae > Streptomyces > Streptomyces sp. f51. Next base: position 2,603,832 of record NZ_CP149798.1, read on the forward strand.
TACCCGCCGGTCACGAGCGCCGTCCAGGGGTCACCCCCCGAGACGCTCGTCACGCACCGGGAGTCACGGCCGCCGCCCCGAACGCCCCCCTCGCCATCCGGTGCAGCAGCTCCGCCGTGCCCGCGCGCCCGGGAAGCGCGCCCGGCCGCCCGAGGTGCGGGGTCGAGTTCAGCAGACCGAAGACCGAGTGCACGGCCGAACGGGCGGCCGGTTCACCCAGCTCCGGATACACCTCACGGACCACCTCAACCCACAGCTCGACGTACTGGCGCTGGAGCTGGCGCACCAGCTTGCGGTCGCTGTCCCGCAGGCGGTCCAGCTCCCGGTCGTGCAGGGTGATCAGGGGGCGGTCGTCGAGCGCGAAGTCGATGTGCCCCTCGATGAGCGAGTCGAGGAGGCACTCGGCGCCGCCCTCGGCCTCCGCGACCCTGCGCCGGCCGCCCGTGAGCAGCTGCCCGCTGATCCCCACCAGCAGCTCGGCGAGCATCGCGTCCTTGCCGGCGAAGTGCCGGTAGAGACCGGGGCCGCTGATTCCGACCGCCGCTCCTATCTCATCCACTCCCACGCCGTGGAAGCCACGCTCGGCGAAGAGCCGCGCGGCCTCCCTGAGGATCTGCTCGCGCCGGGTGGGGGCGTCGGTTCTGGTGGCCATGAAAACAATTCTAGACATCGCGGTTAGCGGTCGTTAACCTGAAGGAGTTGCGTTAACGCTCATTAACTGGTCGACCACTGGTGAGGGGACCGCAGGATGCAAGAGGCACCGGAGCTGACGAGCGCGGCAGACCCCGCGTCGGAGGCCTGGAGGGCCAACGAGGCGGCACACCTCGCGCTCGGCGAGGAGCTGCGCCGCAAGCTGGCCGCGGCGCGGCTCGGCGGCGGCGAGAAGGCACGCGCGCGGCACACCGCGCGCGGCAAGCTGCTGCCCCGTGACCGGGTGGACACCCTGCTGGACCCCGGCTCCCCGTTCCTGGAACTGGCACCGCTGGCGGCCGACGGGATGTACGACGGAGCGGCCCCGGCCGCCGGCGTCATCGCCGGGATCGGCCGGGTGAGCGGGCGCGAGTGCGTGATCGTCGCGAACGACGCCACCGTCAAGGGCGGCACGTACTACCCGATGACGGTGAAGAAGCACCTGCGCGCCCAGGAGGTGGCGCTGGAGAACCGTCTGCCGTGCCTGTACCTCGTGGACTCCGGGGGCGCCTTCCTGCCCATGCAGGACGAGGTGTTCCCCGACCGCGAGCACTTCGGGCGGATCTTCTACAACCAGGCGCGGATGTCCGGCGCCGGCATCCCCCAGATCGCGGCCGTCCTCGGCTCCTGCACGGCCGGCGGCGCGTACGTCCCGGCGATGAGCGACGAGGCCGTGATCGTCCGGAACCAGGGCACGATCTTCCTCGGCGGTCCGCCGCTGGTGAAGGCGGCCACCGGCGAGGTCGTCACGGCCGAGGAGCTGGGCGGCGGCGAGGTCCACTCGCGCGTGTCGGGTGTCACCGACCACCTCGCCGAGGACGACGCGCACGCGCTGCGGATCGTGCGGAACATCGTCGCCACGCTCCCCGCGCGCGGAAAGCTCCCCTGGGAGGTCACCGCGGCCACCGAGCCCAAGGTCGACCCGCTCGGGCTGTACGGCGCGGTGCCGGTCGACTCCCGCACCCCGTACGACGTGCGCGAGGTCATCGCGCGCGTGGTCGACGGCTCGCGCTTCTCCGAGTTCAAGGCCGAGTTCGGACAGACCCTGGTCACCGGCTTCGCGCGGATCCACGGCCACCCGGTCGGGATCGTCGCCAACAACGGCATCCTGTTCTCCGAGTCGGCCCAGAAGGGCGCCCACTTCATCGAGCTGTGCGACCAGCGCGGCATCCCGCTGGTGTTCCTCCAGAACATCTCCGGGTTCATGGTGGGCCGCCAGTACGAAGCGGGCGGCATCGCCAAGCACGGCGCGAAGATGGTGACCGCCGTCGCCTGCACCCGCGTGCCGAAGCTGACCGTCGTGATCGGCGGCTCGTACGGCGCGGGCAACTACTCGATGTGCGGCCGCGCCTATTCGCCGCGCTTCCTGTGGATGTGGCCCGGGGCCAAGATCTCCGTGATGGGCGGCGAGCAGGCCGCGTCCGTCCTCGCCACGGTCAAGCGCGACCAGATCGAGGCGCGCGGCGAGTCCTGGCCGGCCGCGGACGAGGAGGACTTCAAGGACCCGATCCGCCGCCAGTACGAACAGCAGGGCAGCGCCTACTACGCGAGCGCCCGGCTGTGGGACGACGGTGTGATCGACCCGACGGAGACCCGGCAGGTCCTCGGACTCGCCCTGACCGCCTGCGCCAACGCGCCCCTGGGTGACCCCCAGTTCGGCGTCTTCCGGATGTGAGGGGACCCATGTTTGACACGGTGCTTGTGGCCAACCGGGGCGAGATCGCCGTACGGGTCATCCGTACGCTGCGCGCGCTCGGCGTGCGCTCGGTGGCCGTCTTCTCGGACGCCGACGCGGACGCCCGGCACGTCCGGGAGGCCGACACCGCGGTGCGGATCGGACCGGCGCCCGCGTCGGAGAGCTATCTGTCGGTGGCGGCGCTGCTGGAGGCGGCGGCCCGCACCGGCGCCCAGGCGGTCCACCCCGGGTACGGCTTCCTCGCCGAGAACGCCGCCTTCGCGCGGGCCTGCGCCGAGGCCGGACTGGTCTTCATCGGCCCGTCCGCCGAGGCGATCTCCCTGATGGGCGACAAGATCCGGGCCAAGGAGACGGTGAAGGCGGCCGGCGTCCCGGTCGTCCCCGGCTCCTCGGGCAGCGGTCTGACGGACGCCGAACTGATCGCGGCCGCCCGGGAGATCGGCGTCCCGGTGCTCCTGAAGCCGAGCGCGGGCGGTGGCGGCAAGGGCATGCGCCTGGTGCGGGACACCGAGGTCCTGGCCGACGAGATCGCCGCCGCCCGGCGCGAGGCGCGGGCCTCCTTCGGCGACGACACGCTGCTCGTCGAGCGCTGGGTCGACCGGCCCCGGCACATCGAGATCCAGGTCCTGGCGGACGGGCACGGCAACGTCGTGCACCTGGGCGAGCGCGAGTGCTCCCTCCAGCGCCGCCACCAGAAGATCATCGAGGAGGCGCCCAGCGTGCTCCTGGACGAGGCCACCCGGGCCGCGATGGGCGAGGCGGCGGTCCAGGCGGCCCGCTCCTGCGGCTACCGCGGCGCGGGCACGGTGGAGTTCATCGTCCCCGGCGGCGACCCGTCCTCGTACTACTTCATGGAGATGAACACCCGCCTCCAGGTGGAGCACCCGGTCACCGAACTGGTCACCGGCCTCGACCTGGTCGAGTGGCAGCTGCGGGTCGCCGCGGGCGAGCACCTGCCGTACGGGCAGGGGGACATCACGCTCACCGGCCACGCGGTGGAGGCCCGTATCTGCGCCGAGGACCCGGCGCGCGGCTTCCTGCCCTCCGGCGGCACGGTGCTCGCGCTGCGCGAGCCGCAGGGCGACGGGGTGCGCACCGACTCGGGTCTGTCGGAGGGCACCGAGGTCGGCAGCCTCTACGACCCGATGCTCTCCAAGGTCATCGCCTACGGCCCCGACCGCCCGACGGCGCTGCGCAGACTGCGGGCCGCCCTCGCCGACACGGTCACGCTCGGGGTCCAGACGAACGCGGGCTTCCTGCGCCGGCTGCTGGCCCACCCGGACGTGGTGGCGGGCGACCTGGACACCGGACTGGTCGAGCGGGAGGCGGACGGCCTGGTCCCGGACGGGGTTCCCGAGGAGGTGTACGAGGCGGCGGCGGCCGTCCGGCTCGCCGCCCTGGCCCCGGCGGACGAGGGCTGGAGAGACCCGTTCTCGGTGCCGAGCGGCTGGCGGCTCGGCGGCACCCCGAAGCCGGTGGGCTTCGGTCTGCGGGTCCTCGACCCCGTGGAGTACACCCCGCGCGGCACCCACACGGTCACCGCCGACCATGTCGCGGTGACGCTCGACGGGGTGCGGCACACCTTCCACCGCGCCGCCGACTGGATCGGCCGCGACGGCGACGCCTGGCACGTGCGCGACCACGACCCCGTGGCCGCGTCGCTCACCGGTTCCGCGCACGCCGGTGCCGACTCGCTGACCGCGCCCATGCCCGGCACGGTGACGGTCGTGAAGGTCGCCGTCGGCGACGAGGTGGCGGCCGGGCAGAGCCTGCTCGTGGTCGAGGCGATGAAGATGGAGCACGTCATCTCCGCGCCGCACGCCGGGACGGTCAGCGAACTGGACGTCACCCCGGGCACGACGGTCGCGATGGACCAGGTCCTCGCGGTCATCACCCCCGCCGAGGAGGAGACGGCGTGAACACCTCCGAGCTCGGCCTGCCGATGGCCGTGCCGACCCAGGACCTGCCCGCCCGGGTGCGGATCTACGAGGTCGGCGCGCGCGACGGGCTCCAGAACGAGAAGGCGACCGTACCGACCGGGGTGAAGGCGGAGTTCATCCGGCGCCTCGCGGACGCGGGCCTGACCACGATCGAGGCGACCAGCTTCGTCCACCCGAAGTGGGTTCCCCAACTGGCCGACGCGGAACAGCTGTTCCCGCAGGTCGCCGAGCTCCCGGTGGCGCTTCCGGTCCTGGTGCCGAACGAACGCGGGCTGGAGCGGGCGCTCGCGCTCGGCGCCCGGCACCTGGCCGTCTTCGCCAGCGCCACGGAGTCCTTCGCGAAGGCCAACCTCAACCGGACGGTCGATGAGGCGCTCGCCATGTTCGAACCGGTGGTGAGCCGCGCGAAGGACGCCGGCGGCACGGTCCGCGGCTATGTCTCGATGTGCTTCGGCGACCCGTGGGAAGGGCCCGTCCCGGTCCATCAGGTCGTCCGCGTCTGCCGGGCGCTGATGGACATGGGCTGTGACGAGCTGAGCCTCGGCGACACGATCGGCGTGGCGACACCGGGCCATGTGCAGTCGCTGCTCGCCGAACTGAACGAGGAGGGCGTGCCGACCAGCGCGCTCGGTGTGCACTTCCACGACACCTACGGCCAGGCGCTGTCCAACACCCTGGCCGCCCTCCAGCACGGCGTCGCCACCGTCGACGCCTCCGCGGGCGGCCTCGGCGGCTGCCCGTACGCGAAGTCCGCCACGGGCAACCTCGCCACGGAAGACCTCGTGTGGATGCTCCAGGGCCTCGGTATCGACACCGGGGTCGACCTCGGCCGCCTCACCGCCACGAGCGTGTGGATGGCCGGACAACTGGGCCGACCCAGCCCGTCCCGCACCGTCAAAGCCCTCTCCCACCAGGAGTGAACAGCATGTCCCTGGACCACCGTCTCTCCCCCGAGCTCGAAGAACTCCGCCGTACGGTGGAGGAGTTCGCGCACGACGTCGTGGCGCCGAAGATCGGCGACTTCTACGAGCGGCACGAGTTCCCGTACGAGATCGTGCGGGAGATGGGCCGCATGGGCCTGTTCGGGCTGCCGTTCCCCGAGGAGTACGGCGGCATGGGCGGCGACTACCTCGCCCTCGGCATCGCGCTGGAGGAGCTGGCCCGGGTCGACTCGTCCGTGGCCATCACCCTGGAGGCGGGCGTCTCGCTGGGCGCCATGCCGATCCATCTGTTCGGCACCGAGGAGCAGAAGCGGGAGTGGCTCCCGCGGCTGTGCTCGGGCGAGATCCTGGGCGCGTTCGGCCTGACCGAGCCGGACGGCGGCTCGGACGCGGGCGCGACCCGCACGACGGCCCGCCTCGACCCCGAGACGGACGAGTGGGTCATCAACGGCAGCAAGTGCTTCATCACCAACTCCGGCACGGACATCACCGGCCTGGTGACGGTCACCGCGGTCACCGGCCGCAAGCCCGACGGCAAGCCGCTGATCTCGGCGATCATCGTGCCCTCCGGCACCCCCGGGTTCACGGTCGCGGCCCCGTACTCGAAGGTCGGCTGGAACGCCTCCGACACCCGTGAGCTGTCCTTCGCGGACGTGCGCGTCCCCGCGGCCAACCTGCTCGGCCAGGAGGGCCGGGGCTACGCGCAGTTCCTGCGCATCCTGGACGAGGGCCGCATCGCCATCGCGGCGCTGGCCACGGGTCTGGCGCAGGGCTGTGTCGACGAGTCGGTCAAGTACGCCAAGGAGCGGCACGCGTTCGGACGGCCGATCGGCGCCAACCAGGCGATCCAGTTCAAGATCGCCGACATGGAGATGAAGGCGCACATGGCCCGGGTGGGCTGGCGCGACGCCGCGTCCCGTCTGGTCGCGGGCGAGCCCTTCAAGAAGGAGGCGGCGGTCGCCAAGCTGTACTCCTCCACGATCGCCGTCGACAACGCCCGTGACGCCACCCAGGTCCACGGCGGCTACGGCTTCATGAACGAGTACCCGGTCGCCCGCATGTGGCGCGACTCGAAGATCCTGGAGATCGGCGAGGGCACGAGCGAGGTCCAGCGCATGCTGATCGCCCGCGAGCTGGGGCTCACGGGCTGAGCCTCGCGCACGACACGCAGAACCGCGGCCACCGGCCGGGCACCCGCCCGCCGGTGGCCGCGGCACGTCCCGCGCCTCCGTGAGGGCCAACTCCCGGGACGGGCAACCGAGTCGGGCTCTCGCGGGACCCGCCCTCTGGACAAGTGGTGAGGTTAGGCTAACCTACCTTCGAACTCGTCCGGCGGGTATCTGCCGCCCCGTGCCGAAAGCAGCCACACTCATGCCCAACGCCCGTGCCACCCACCTCACCCGTCGCGGCGTCCTCGCCGCGGGCGGCGCCCTCGGCCTCGGCGCCGTCCTCGCTGCGTGCGGCGACGACAACGACGCGAAGAGCGGTGGCTCGGACGCGACGAAGGCCGCCGCGAAGTCCGGCCCCTGGACGTTCAAGGACGACCGCGGCACGACCGTGAAGCTGGACAAGAAGCCGGCGAACATCGTCGCCTTCACGGGTGTCGCCGCCGCCCTGTTCGACTACGGCGTCGAGGTCAAGGGCGTGTTCGGCCCGACGAAGACCAAGGACGGCAAGCCCGACGTCCAGGCCGGCGACATGGACATCAGCAAGCTGACGATCCTCGGCAACGAGTGGGGCCAGTTCAACATCGAGAAGTACGCGGGCCTGGCCCCCGACGTCCTCGTCTCGACGATGTTCGACACCGCCGGCACCCTCTGGTACGTCCCCGAGGAGTCCAAGGACAAGATCCTCAAGCTGGCCCCGAGCGTCGGCGTCTCCGTCTACGACGTCCAGATGCCGCAGCCGCTCCAGCGCATGCTCGCACTGGCCGAGTCCCTCGGCGCCGACGTGAAGTCCGCGAAGATCACCGAGGCGAAGAAGAAGTTCGAGACGGCCGCCGAGCGGCTGCGCAAGGCCGCCAAGGCCCGCCCCGAGATCAAGGTGCTCGCCGGCAGCGCCAGCCAGGACATCTTCTACGTCTCCGGCTCGAACCTCTCCATCGACCTGGAGTACTTCAAGGCGCTCGGCGTGAACATCGTCGAGCCCTCCGCCAAGGCCCTGAAGGCCAGCGGCGGCTGGTTCGAGAACCTGAGCTGGGAGAACGTCGACAAGTACCCGGCCGACATCATCATCATGGACGACCGCACCTCGACCATCCAGCCGGCCGACATCACCGAGGCCACCTGGAAGAAGCTGCCCGCCGTCAAGGCCGGCCAGGTCATCGCCCGGACGCCCGAGCCGATCCTGTCGTACGACAAGTGCGCCCCGATCCTCGACCGGCTCGCCGAGGCCATCGAGAACGCGAAGAAGGTCGCCTGACCACCCCCGTGACCGCCTGACGCCACTTCAGGAGCACTCATGACGACGGCCGTGGCCGCCCCGTTCCGCTTCTTCTCCCTCAGGGTCGTGCGGACGAGGCGGCTCGGTCCGTCTCTGGTCCGGGTGACCTTCGCGGGGCCCGACCTGCGCGCCTTCCACTCGCACGGGCGCGACCAGTCCCTCTCCCTGTTCCTGCCGCACCCCGGCCAGAGCGAACCCGCCGTGCCCTTCGAACTCGGCGACGCGTGGTGGCAGGGCTGGCGCGAACTGCCGGACGACGTACGGGCGGTGATGCGCTCGTACACCCTGCGCGCGCTGCGCCGGGACCCCGACGAGATCGACATCGACTTCGCGCTGCACGGCACGGAGCCGGACGCGGCCTCCCCCGCGGGGCCCGCCTCGCGCTGGGCGTCCGCGGCCCGGCCCGGCGACCGTGTCGTACTGCTCGGACCGGCCGTCGAGGACAACCGCGCCATCCGCTTCCGGCCGCCCGCGGACACCGACCTCGTCCTCCTGTGGGGCGACGAGACGGCCGTCCCCGCGGCCTCCGCCGTCCTCGAGTCGCTGCCCGCCGGTCTGCGCGTCCGGGCCTGGCTGGAGGTCCATCACGCCGCCGACATCCAGGACCTGGTGACCGCGGCCGACGCCGAGATCACCTGGCTCGTGCGGGACGAGCGATCCGAGGCGAACCCTCCGGGCACTCCCCTGGCCCTCGAAGCGCTGAGGGCCGCCCGGCTCCCGGCCCACGAGGCGCCGTACGCCTGGATCGCGGGCGAGTCCGGCTGCGTGAAGGAGCTGCGCCGCCATCTCGTGCGCGACCGGGGCATCGACCGCCGCCGGGTCACCTTCGTGGGCTACTGGCGGCGCGGACTGAGCGAGGAACAACTCCGGGAGCGCGGCGAGTAGTTCGCGAAGACCTGACGCGGCCTCGGGACATCCTCCGGACCGGGCCGCACGACGGAAGGCACAGGTGGGGCGGGGTCGCAGCTCGACTTAGGTTAGGCTAACCTAAGTTGAACGTCGCGACTTCGCCCCTTCTCCTGTCCCGCTCGGACTCTCCCCCCGCACGGAGGACCCTCACATGCGCTCGCACCTGCTCAACGACACCACCGCGGACCGGTATCGCCGCTCCGTGACCGAAGGCGTCGAGCGGGTGGCGGCCAGACTCGCCACCACCGACCGCCCGTTCACGGGTGTCACGGTCGACGACCTCGCTCCCCGCATCGAGCGGATCGACCTCGACAAGCCCCTGCACGACACCACGGCCGTTCTCGACGAGCTGGAAGAGGTCTATCTCCAGGACGCGATCTACTTCCACCACCCCCGCTATCTCGCCCACCTCAACTGCCCGGTCGTCATCCCCGCCGTGCTCGGCGAGGCCGTCCTGTCCGCCGTCAACTCCTCGCTCGACACCTGGGACCAGTCGGCGGGCGGCACCCTCATCGAGCGCAGGCTCATCGACTGGACCAACGAGCGGATCGGCCTCGGCCCGGCCGCCGACGGCGTGTTCACCAGCGGCGGCAGCCAGTCCAACCTCCAGGCCCTGCTGCTGGCCCGCGAGGAGGCGAAGCCCGGCGGACGGCAGGGGGAGGCGGCGGAGGGACTCGGCAGACTGCGCGTCTTCGCCTCCGAGGTCAGCCACTTCAGCGTCAAGAAGTCGGCCAAACTCCTCGGCCTCGCCCCCGACGCCGTCGTGACGATCCCCGTCGACCACGACAAGCGCATGCAGACGGTGGCCCTCGCCCACGAACTGGAGCGCTGCCGGCAGGACGGCCTCGTCCCCATGGCCGTCGTCGCCACCGCGGGAACCACCGACTTCGGCTCCATCGACCCGCTGCCCGAGATCGCCGCGCTCTGCTCCCAGTTCGGGGTCTGGATGCACGTCGACGCCGCCTACGGCTGCGGACTGCTCGCCTCGCTGAAGAACCGGGACCGGATCGAGGGCATCGAGCGGGCCGACTCCGTCACCGTCGACTACCACAAGTCCTTCTTCCAGCCCGTGAGTTCATCGGCCGTGCTGGTCCGGGACGCCGCGACCCTGCGCCACGCCACCTACCACGCGGAGTACCTCAACCCGCGCCGCATGGTCACCGAGCGCATCCCCAACCAGGTCGACAAGTCCCTCCAGACCACGCGCCGCTTCGACGCCCTCAAGCTGTGGATGACGCTGCGCACCATGGGCGCCGACGGCATCGGCGAACTCTTCGACGAGGTCTGCGAACTGGCCGTCGAGGGCTGGAAACTGCTCGCCGCCGACCCGCGCTTCGACGTCGTCGTGCAGCCCTCGCTCTCCACCCTCGTCTACCGCTACATCCCGGCCGCCGTCACCGACCCGGCCGAGATCGACCGCGCCAACCTCTACGCCCGCAAGGCCCTGTTCGCCTCCGGCGACGCCGTCGTCGCGGGCACCAAGGTCGGCGGACGCCACTACCTGAAGTTCACCCTGCTCAACCCCGAGACCACCAAGGACGACATCGCCGCCGTCCTCGACCTGATCGCTGGCCACGCCGAGCAGTACCTGGGAGAGTCCCTTGACCGCGCTTGCTGAATCCACGGGCACCACCTACGACTTCGTGGGCATCGGGCTCGGGCCCTTCAACCTCGGCCTCGCCTGCCTGACCGAGCCGATCGCCGAACTCAGCGGTGTCTTCCTGGAGTCGAAGCCCCACTTCGAGTGGCACTCCGGCATGTTCCTGGACGGGGCACACCTCCAGACCCCGTTCATGTCGGACCTGGTCACCCTCGCCGACCCCACGTCCCCGTACTCCTTCCTCAACTACCTGAAGGAATCGGGCCGTCTGTACGCGTTCTACATCCGCGAGAACTTCTACCCGCTGCGGGTCGAGTACGACGACTACTGCCGCTGGGCCGCCGGCAAGCTGAGCAGCGTCCGCTTCGGGACCACGGTCACGGAGGTGACGTACGAGGACGAGCTGTACGTCGTGCGCACCGGCGCGGGCGAGGTGTTCCGGGCCCGGCGCCTGGTCCTCGGCACCGGCACCTCCCCGCACGTCCCCGACGCCTGCGCGGGGCTCGGCGGCGACTACATCCACAACTCCCGCTACATGCAGCACAAGCGGGAGCTCCAGGCCAAGGACTCGATCACCCTGGTCGGCAGCGGCCAGTCGGCCGCCGAGATCTTCCACGACCTCCTCGCCGAGATCGACGTCCACGGCTACCGGCTGAACTGGGTGACCCGCTCACCGCGCTTCTTCCCCCTCGAATACACCAAGCTCACCCTGGAGATGACCTCCCCGGAGTACATCGACTACTTCCACGCGCTGCCCGAGGCGACCCGCTACCGCCTCCAGTCGGAGCAGAAGGGCCTGTTCAAGGGCATCGACGGGGAGCTGATCGACGCGATCTTCGACCTGCTCTACCAGAAGAACCTCGGCGGTCCGGTCCCCGCCCGGCTGCTGACCAACTCCTCGCTGGAGAGCGCCCGTCACGACCAGGGCACGTACACCCTGGGCCTGCGCCAGCAGGAGCAGGGCAAGGACTACGAACTGCGCTCGACGGGCCTGGTCCTGGCCACCGGCTACCGCTACGCCGAGCCCGCGTTCCTCGCACCGGTCCGCGACCGGCTCCGCTACGACACCCAGGGCAACTTCGACGTGGCCCGCAACTACGCCATCGACGTCACGGGCGGCGGCATCTTCCTCCAGAACGCGGGCGTCCACACCCACTCGATCACCTCACCGGACCTCGGCATGGGTCCGTACCGCAACGCGTCCATCATCCGCGAGCTGCTCGGCACCGAGTACTACCCGGTCGAGAAGACCATCGCGTTCCAGGAGTTCTCCGTATGACCCTCAAGACCGCCCTCGGCACCTTCGCCGTCCGCCCCCTCGACCCCGTCGGGGACGCCCCGCTGCTGCACCGGTGGGTGACGCATCCCAAGGCCGCGTTCTGGATGATGCAGGGGGCGAGACTGCACGACGTGGAGCGTGAGTACATGGCCATCGCGGCCAGTGAGCACCACGAGGCCCTTCTCGGGCTCCTGGACGGCGAGCCCGTCTTCCTGATGGAGCGCTACGACCCCCGGTACGTCGAACTCGTGGGCCTGTACGAGCCGGAGCCGGGCGATGTCGGCATGCACTTCCTGGTCGCGCCGAGCGACACTCCCGTGCACGGCTTCACCCGGGCCGTGATCACCGCGGTGATGGAGGAGCTCTTCGCCGATCCGGCCGTGCGCCGGGTCGTCGTCGAGCCCGACGTGGCCAACACGGCCGTGCACGCCCTCAACGAGGCCGTCGGCTTCGTGCCCGTGCGGGAGATCCAGAAGCCCGAGAAGAAGGCGCTGCTGAGCTTCTGCACCCGGGAGATGTTCGAGAAGGCGGTGGCCGCGTGAACCCCGTCGAGACCACCGACCATCTCTCCCCCGAGCGCTGGGCCGTCGCCAACCGGCTCCTGCTGCGCAAGGCGCTCGCCGAGTTCGCCCACGAGCGGCTGATCACCCCGCGCGAACTGCCGGACGGCCGTTACGAGGTCACCGGCGACGACGGGCTGACGGGCTACCGCTTCACCGCGACCCGGCACCTGCTCGACCACTGGCAGGTGTCCGCGGAGTCCATCACCCGCCACCGTGACGGCACGGAACTCCCGTTGTCCGCACTGGACTTCTTCATCGAGCTGAAGGAGTCGCTCGGCCTGAGCGACGAGATCCTGCCCGTCTATCTGGAGGAGATCTCCTCGACCCTGGCGAGCACCTGCTACAAGCTCGCCAAGCCCAAGGTCACGGCCCGCGAACTCGCCGGCGCCGGGTTCCAGGCCGTCGAGACCGGGATGACCGAGGGGCACCCCTGCTTCGTCGCCAACAACGGGCGGCTCGGCTTCGGCGTGCACGAGTACCTGTCGTACGCCCCGGAGACCGCGGCCCCGGTCCGGCTGATGTGGCTGGCCGCGCACCGCTCACGGGCCGCGTTCACCGCGGGCGTCGGGATCGACTACGAGTCCTTCGTGCGGGACGAGCTGGGTGCCGGGACGGTCGAACGGTTCGACGCGGTCCTGCGCGAGCAGGGCCTCGACCCCGGGGACTACCTCCTGATACCCGTCCACCCCTGGCAGTGGTGGAACAAGCTCTCCGTGACGTTCGCCGCCGAGATCGCCCAGCGGCGCCTGGTCTGTCTCGGCGAGGGCGACGACGAGTACCTGGCCCAGCAGTCCATCCGGACGTTCTTCAACACCAGCAGCCCGCACAAGCACTATGTGAAGACGGCGCTGAGCGTCCTCAACATGGGCTTCATGCGCGGTCTGTCCGCCGCCTACATGGAGGCGACCCCGGCCATCAACGACTGGCTGGCCCAGCTCGTCGAGAACGACCCGGTGCTCAAGTCCACCGGCCTGTCGGTCATCCGCGAGCGGGCGGCCGTCGGCTACCGGCATCTGGAGTACGAGGCGGCCACCGACCGCTACTCCCCGTACCGCAAGATGCTGGCCGCCCTGTGGCGCGAGAGCCCGGTCCCCGCGCTGCGGGACGGCGAGTCCCTGGCGACGATGGCCTCCCTCGTCCATGTCGACCACGAGGGCGCCTCGTTCACCGGCGCGCTGATCGAGCGGTCGGGCCTGACGCCGGTGGAGTGGCTGCGCCGCTATCTGCACGCCTACCTCACCCCGCTCCTGCACAGCTTCTACGCCTACGACCTGGCCTACATGCCGCACGGCGAGAACGTCATCCTGGTCCTGAAGGACGGGGCGGTGCAGCGGGCGGTCTACAAGGACATCGCCGAGGAGATCGTGGTGATGGACCCGCAGGCGGTGCTGCCGCCCGCGGTCGAGCGGATCCGGGTCGACGTCCCCGAGGACACGAAGCTGCTGTCGGTCTTCACGGACGTCTTCGACTGCTTCTTCCGGTTCCTCGCGGCCCAGCTGGCCGAGGAGGGGATCCTGGGCGAGGACGACTTCTGGCGGACGGTCGCCGGGTCGGTGCGCGCCTACCAGGAGGCGACACCCGAACTGGAGGACAGGTTCCGGCAGTACGACCTGTTCGCGCCCGAGTTCGCGCTGTCCTGCCTCAACCGGCTCCAGCTGCGCGACAACCGGCAGATGGTCGACCTGGCGGATCCCTCGGGAGCCCTTCAGCTGGTCGGCACCCTGAAGAACCCGCTCGCCGGGTTCTAGGCGGCGGGCTCCGCCAAGGAGCCCCCAGGACGGGCGGGCGCCCCGGAGACGGTCCTCCGGGGCGCCCGTCGGCCTTCCGCCCGACGCGCTAGCGCGCGGGCCAGGGGACCTGGGGCGAGCGGTAGTACGCGATGCCGAGAGCGTCCCAGCGGGGCGCCTGGGCGGCGAGCCGCACCTTGTACGTGTCCCAGTCGTGCGTCGAGGCCGGGGACCAGCCGAGCTCGGCGGCCCCGGGCAGCCTCGGGAAGGCCATGACGTCGATGTCGGCGGAGGTCACGATCGTCTCCGTCCACAGCGGCGCCTCGACGCCCTTGACGGCCGAGGCCGGCACACCGGGAAGGTAGCCGCCCGGGTCCCAGTCGTAGGCACGCCGCACCTCCACGAGACCGGCCCAGTCCTGGCCGAGCGGGGTGTCGGCGGTGTACTTCATGTCGAGGTAGAGCCGGTCCGCGGGCGACAGCACGAGCCCGGTCCCGTTCCGCGCGGCCGCGGCGACCTGCGCCTTCTCCTCGGCACTGGTGTCGTCGAGCCCCCAGTACTGCGCGATGGCGCCCTTGGCCGGGGTGGCCCCGGTCAGCTGGTGCCAGCCCATCACCTTCTTGCCGTACTTCGCGACGATCGGCTGGACCTTGTCCATGAAGGCGACGTAGTCGGCGTGGCTGGTGGAGTGCGCCTCGTCGCCGCCGATGTGGAGGTACGGGCCGGGGGTGAGCGCGGCCAGCTCGCGGATCACGTCGTCCACGAAGGCGTACGTCAGCGGCTTGCCGACGCACAGCGAGCTGAAACCGACATCGGTGCCGGTGTAGAGCGGCGGCGCGGTCCCGTCGCAGTTCAGATCCGCGTACGAGGACAGGGCCGCGTTGGTGTGCCCCGGCATGTCGATCTCCGGGACGACCTCCAGATAGCGCGAGGCGGCGTACCGGACGATCGCGCGGTAGTCGGCCTCGGTGTAGAAGCCGCCCTGGCCGCCGCCGACCTCGGTGGAGCCGCCGTGGGCCGCCAGCCTCGGCCAGGAGCCGACGGCGATGCGCCAGCCCTGGTCGTCGCTCAGGTGCAGATGCAGCTTGTTGACCTTGTACAGGGCCAGTTCGTCGATGTAACGCTTCACCTGGGCGACGGTGAAGAAGTGCCGGGAGACGTCGAGCATGGCGCCGCGGTAGGCGTAGCGCGGGGTGTCCGCGATGGTCCCGCCGGCGATCAGCCAGGGGCCGCGCTGGACGGACCTCTTCTCGACGGCGGCGGGCAGCAGCTGACGCAGGGTCTGCACACCGTGGAAGAGGCCCGCGGGCCGGCCGGCCGTGATGGTGACGCCCGAGGCCCCGCTGTGGAGGCGGTAGCCCTCCTCGCCCAGTCCCTTGCCGCCGAGCCGGAGCCGGATCGCTCCGGAGCCGTGCGAGGTGACGGGCAGCCGGTAGCCGGTGGAGGGCCGCAGGATCTCCGCGAGGTAGGCGCCGACCGCGCGGACCTCGGGCGAGTCCTCGACGCGGATGCCGGTGCCGGGGGTGATGCGGTACGGGGCTCCGCCGGGGTCGACGGAGGCGGGGGCGGGGACGACCCGGCCCAGCGGAGCGGCGGTCGCCCTCCCCTGCGGTGCCGCGCCGACGAGGGAGATGCCGGCCGCCGCCACGAGCAGCAGCGTGCCGAGAAGGCGGGGCGTTCTGTGGTGCTGTCTCACATGCGCTCCCTTCCGGTCAGGGCGTCCGGCGGTTGCGTCCGACGGATACGCCTGATTGGTCGAGACCACTCTGCCGCACCCGCGGTGGAACAATCCTCCCCATGGCGGAAATCATCCAGCGGGACGGCACGTGGATCTTCGACGGGGACACGCTGCGGCTGACCCCCGGGCGGGACAAGAACGTCAGCCTGTTGCGTCGGACGCTGGGTGAACTCACCGTGCCGCTGGGCGCGTTGGCGGGCGTCTCGCTGGAGCAGGGCAGGAAGGCCGGGCGGCTCAGACTGCGGCTGCGCGACGGCGCCGACCCACTGCTCCAGGCGACCGGCGGAAAGCTCGCGGAGCCGAACGACCCGTACCAGCTCGCCGTGGAGGCCGACCGGCTCGGCGTCGCCGAGTACTTCGTGGACGAGGTCCGCGGGGCGCTGCTCCTCGACGAGGTCTCCTCGGGCCCGGTGGACGGCTATCTGCTGCCCGGCCCCGCGGTGCCGCTGTCGGCGTCGGCGGGGGACGGCACGGCGAGCTTCGACGGCGACCGCGTACGGCTGGAGTGGAACTGGAAGACGGAGGACGCGAAGTCGGCGTCGGGTGCCAGGACCCTCGCCCTCGGTGACATCACGGGCGTGGAGTGGCGGCCCGCGGCCGGTCTGGAGAACGGCTGTCTCCGCTTCACCGTGCGCGGCGGCGACACGAAGGCGCCGCCGAAGTACGACCCCAACTCCGTTGAGCTGTGGGGCTTCAAGAGGGATCCGCTGATGGCGCTGGTCGCGGCGGCCGTGCAGGCGAGGCTGCCGCATCCGGCCGCGCCCGGCGGGACGCGGCCCGACGAGCTGCCCGCCGGTGAGGCGGCGGCCGCCGCGCCGGGTCCCGAGGCCGACCACGACGCCCTCCTGCGCAGGCTGCGCGAACTGGGCGAGCTGCACAAGGAGGGCGTCCTGACGGACGAGGAGTTCGCCCTGGCCAAACAGGCGGTCCTCAAACGCCTTTAGACCGGGCGGGGTTACCTGGCCCGGCGGGCGATCGTGAAGCGGTCGACCTCCGCACCGGTCTCGGCGATGCCGCGGACCGTCAGCGTGGCCAGGCGTCCCTTCGGGGCGGGCTGGACGTCGACGCGCAGGAACGAGTAGTTCAGGTAGCGCACGCGCGACCAGGTGACGGTCTCGTTCTGCTTGCCGTCCTTGAGGTTGACGAAGGAGGCGACGGACTCGACCTCGTTCTCCTTGCCCTCGTAGGACTCCGGGGCGGTGAACGCGTAGAGGCTGCGGCCGGCCGCGCCCGCGGTCACGTACACGACACCCTCGGTCTCGGTGTACGCCGTGCCGCCGATCGGCAGCTTCTTGGTGACCGCGTTGCCCTTGATGACGTCCGTGCGCTCGTACTGGTGGTTGTGGCCGTTGATCACCAGGTCGACGTTGTACTTCTCGAACAGCGGCACCCACTCCTGTCGCACGCCCCCCTCCGAGGCGTGCGCCGTGGAGGTGCAGTACGCGCAGTGGTGGAAGAAGATCACCACGAAGTCGATGTCCTTCGAGGCCCGGTACTTCTTGAGCTGCGTCTCCAGCCACTTGGTCTGGGTGCCGCCGGAGATGCCGAGGTTGGCCGGGATCTCGAAGGAGATGTCGTTGGCGTCGAGCGAGATGATCGCCGTGTTGCCGTGGACGAAGGAGTAGACGCCGGGCAGGTTGGCCTTGTCGGGGCCGTTGTCCGGAAGCGTCCAGCGGGCCTCCTCGCCGCCGTAGCCGTTGGGCGAGTACCAGGCCTCCATGTCGTGGTTGCCGTACGCCGGCATCCACGGCACCTGCTTGGCGACCGTCTCGGTCTGGGCGAGGAACTGGTCCCAGATGCGCGAGTCGAAGCCGGTGTCGGCGGTCTTGCCCTGGCCCGCCGGGTCGGCGTACGCGATGTCGCCCGCGTGCAGGTGGAAGGACGGGTTCTGGGCGAGCAGCAGGGCGTCGTTGGCGAGGCCGTGGTAGCCGACGCCCTCGTCGCCGAAGGCGGTGAAGGTGAAGGGCTCGGCGTGCGCGGGCGCGGTGGTGAAGGTGCCGAGTGTGCCGAGCAGGCGGGGCTCGGCCGGGTCGAAGCCGGCGTGGCCGACGCCGTAGTAGTAGGTCCTGCCGGGGCGCAGGTGGGTGAGCTTGGCGTGCAGGTAGTACTGGGTGTGGTCGCCGCTCGCGCCCACGCCGGCCGGGGTGTACAGGGTGCGCACCTCGGCCTCGATCTTGCGCGAGAGGTCCCAGGGGTGGGCGCCGATGCGGATGTAGGGCTTGCCGACCGCGGTCGGCACCTGCCACGAGACGGTCATCTCGGTGCGCGGGTCGTTGCCGAAGGCGAGGTGGCGGCCGAAGGGGGCGACGAGCGCGCCGTCGACCTTCTCGGCGGAGACCGGGGCGGCCGTCCGCTGTGCCGGCGCGGCGGCCTGTGCGACGCCGGGCACGAAGGCCCCGCCCGCGACGGCGCCGATGGTCACGGCGCCGCCTCTGATCATGTTGCGCCGCGAGAATCTGGCGCGAAGGTACTCATGCTGCTCGGCCATGGTCATCTTCTCGGCGAGCTGCTCGGGTACGCCCATGCGTGGAGTGTCCATGGACCCAAAAGTTGCTCTGGGCGATCGACGCGACGCAAGACGCAGTATGGACAGCCTGTAAACAGCGGCCCATAAGAGTTTCAACACCCCCTTGCCCGATATCGGGCAGGATTCTTGCGAATCGTCTTGGCGTGCTCCAGGATCGACGAGTGCACGACGAACTCGTTGATCATTTGACGCGGTCGACCCCTCTGAACAGGGGCGAGGCGCTGCGGGTGGTCCAGGACGTTCTCGCCTACTTCGACGAGACCGCCCAGGAGTTCGTCCGCCGCCGCCACCGCGAGCTCCAGGCCCAGGGCCTGGTGAACGCGTCGATCTTCGAGCGGATCGAGGCGGACCTGAAATATCGCGCGGTCGCGCCGCCGGAGCTCACGCTCAGGCAGCTGCGGCGCATCGTTTACGGCTGAGGGAAATCACCTGTATGTGTGGAATCGTCGGATACATCGGCAGGCGTGATGTGACCCCGCTGCTCCTCGAAGGCCTTCAGCGCCTGGAGTACCGCGGCTACGACTCGGCGGGCATAGTCGTGACCTCGCCCAAGTCGGCCGGCCTGAAGATGGTCAAGGCGAAGGGCCGCGTGCGCGACCTGGAGGCGAAGGTCCCCA